>JBCCQA010000026.1:0-78119 GCA_039024635.1 Myxococcota bacterium
CGCAAGGCGACCAAGCGGAAGGCCACAAAGCGTAAGGCGACCAAGAAGAAGGCCACCAAGCGCAAGGCGACCAAGAAGAAGGCCACCAAGCGCAAGGCGACCAAGAAGAAGGCCACCAAGCGCAAGGCGACCAAGAAGAAGGCCACCAAGCGTAAGGCGACCAAGCGGAAGACCAGCCGTCGGAAAGCTCCGGCGGCGGCTGCGCCTTCGTCCGACGCACCTTCGTCCTGACGCCAAGAAATTCCTGATTCAGGCCCGTCTTCCTTTTGGGAGGCGGGCTTTTTTGTTTCCATGGCCGGCAGCGTGACAGGATCCGATGCCCATCCCTGGGTGCAGGGCCTCCGCCGCCTCGTCGGAGGACGAATCCAGCGGCTCGACCGCTACGATGACCAGGCCGTCCACCTCGAGCTGCGCTTCCCAGGTCGGACCTATCATCTCCTGTTCGAGGGGCGGGGCGCCGGCGCGATCCAAGTCACGCCCCGACGCCCGGCAAAGCAGGTGGAAGGCGCCGAGCTTCAGCGCTATCTCCGAAAACGACTCATGGGCGCCATCCTGTGTGGCGTGGAGCGACGGGAGGGGATCCTTCGGCTGGGTCTGGAGCGGGGAACTCTGCACTTCGATCCCCGGGCCAAGGAGTGGCTGCGCTTCCTAGCCGAGCCGAGCTGGCCTGTTCCCGACGGCGCCGAAGCCCCCGACGCCGTCCCCGAGCTCGAATCGGTCTCGGCGCCCACCGTTCAGCTGAAGCGTGACGCCCATCTGAAGCGTCTCCGCGCCGAACGAAAGCGGCTTCTTCGGTTGGCGGGCCGGGTTGGAAAGGACGTCGAGCGCCTCATCGCACTGGAGAGCTCGTCGCTGGACGGGGAGCTCCTCAAGCCCCACCTTCACCGGCTCTCGAGGGGGACCGGTGGGTTCGAGGTCTTCGACTACGTCCAGGGTCAGACCCGTTGGGTGACGCTCGACCCCGCCCTGAGCCCCCAGCAGAATCTGGAGCGCCTCTTCCGCCGAGCCAAGAAAGGGGCCCGGGGGCGGCCCATCGCCGAGGCTCGAGCCCGAGAAGCCAAGAAGAAGGTGGAGGCCGTCGATGAGGCGATTCGACGCTGGGTCGAAGCTGATCCCGATGCCTTGATCCAGCTCGAGGCCGAGACGCCGGCGGCCCAGGCTCGAACCGTCGACAAGCGAAGACCCAAGGAGATGGACCGCTGGTCTCGACGCTACAAGGCCATCGACGGCTCCGAGATCCGTGTGGGCAAGAGCGCCAAAGGCAACGATCGACTTTCCACGGGGGCGCGAGGCCAGGATCTGTGGCTTCACGCTCGCGGGGTTCCCGGAGCCCACGTGGTGCTCAGGACCGAGCCCGGCCGGGAGGCGAGACCCGAAGCCGTCCTCGATGCGGCCCATCTGGCCCTCCACTTCTCGAGTGCCAAGTCCGAGGCCAAAGCCGAGGTCATACTCACCGAGGCGCGTCACGTGAAGAAGACCAAGGGCGCTGCGGCGGGAGCCGTCGGCGTCGCCCAGTCCAGGACCCTCCTCGTCACGCTGGAGGCCGAGCGCCTTCAGCGCCTACTTGGCCAACACGGTCCGGAGACCGTCCGATGAGCTTCGACGAGCAGGCCCTGATGGCCTGGATTCGTGAGCTGCCGGTGATGTGGGCGCTTCTCGCCCTCAGCGCGGCAGCGGCTTCAGAATACCTCCTCCCTCCCCTGCCCGCGGACAGCGTCCTTCTCGGAGGCGCGCTCTTGGTCGTGGCCGGCACCGCCTCGTTTTCTTGGGTGTGGGCGGCGGCCGTCGTCGGAGGGTTGCTGGGTGGGACCATCCAGTGGGGCATTGGCCGTCTAGTTCGTCGTCCCGAAGGGGGCCTGCGATGGCATCCGATCCTGGAACGGGCGATTCCGGAGCGGCACGTTCAGGCGTTCGCGGATCAAGTCCGCCGATACGGCCCTGCCATCCTGGTCCTCAATCGCGGCATGCCTGGGATCCGGGGCGCGGCATTCCTTGCCGTCGGCGCGGCCGGCGTCTCCCTGCCCGTCGCCTGGCTGTACGGCGGAATTTCCCAAGCGCTCTGGTCGGCGGCCATCTTGGCCTTGGGCGTTTGGGTCGGGGACAACGTGGATCTCTTGCTGTCGATGTTCGAACGGGCCCAGCTCTGGATCTTCGGAGGAGTAGGCCTGGCGCTGCTCATCTGGTTCATTGCTCGGAGATGGAACACTACCGACGGCGGCTCCTCTTCGCCGCCCTCCTAATTGCCGGCTGCAAGGATCCGGAGCCCACCGCACGGGCGGAGACGCCGGCCCCTGTTCCGGCCAAGCTCTCGATGCCGAGGCAGGCCGTCCCGGCCGAGCCCAGCGGGGACCGCTGGTACGACTTTGCCTTCAAGTCCCAGAAGATCGGCTACCTCCACGCCAGGGAGGAGGAGACCACGCGGGACGGTGGACCAGCCCTCCACGTAACCCGGGCTTCGGTCATGAAGGTCGGTCGTCGGGACCAGGACATTCGGATGGAGTCCACCATTCAGTCCTGGTGCCGTCCTGACGGGGCACCTCTCGCCTTCGTCCACACCCGGCGAGAGGGCGAGCAGGTGCGAGAGCTCCGGGGTGAGGTCGTGGGCAAGGACTTCGTGGTCACGACTCGCATCGGAGACAGCGTATCGGAGCAACGCTATCCCCTTCGGCCGGGGCTGATGCTCGCCAGCACCTTGGACGTGGTCCACTACGGCGAGCTCTCCCTGGGAAAGGTCATCGAGGGGGAAGCCATCAGCGAAAGCGAGGGGGACGTGCAGCCCTATCGGGCTGAAGTGGTCGAAGTCCTCGAAGAGGGGGACCAGCTTCGATACCTCGTCGATGAGCTTCAGGCGGGCATCAAGAGCCGATCGGTGGTGGATCCGTCTGGCAAGATCATCTCGACCGAGCTGCCCATGATGGGGGCCTCCTTCGAGCGAACGACTCGAGAGAAGGCGCTTCGATTCGGGGACAGGGTCGACATCTTCTCAGCCGCCTTGTTCTCACTGCCCGAGCCCCTCCCTCCCAACCGAAGCATCGAGCTTCTGACTGTTCGCCTGTCCACGCGCTCGGGCATCAAGCCGACAGTGATCGAAGATGCGCGCCAAGAGGTAGCCTGGAAGGGTGAAAGCGCAAATCTCACCCTCCGCGCCGTCACCGCGCCCAGCAAGAGCGCCAAGATCCCCGTCGCCGATCCCGAGCTGCGCACCTTCCTCCAGGCGACGCCCTACGAGGATCTTCAAGATCCGGAGCTGAAGGCGGCCGCCAAAGAGGCCATCAAGGGTGAGACCGAGGTCATCAGGGCGGCGGCGAAACTCGTCGACCTGGTCTACCTCCACATCACGGAGAAGAGTTTGAGTCGGGCTTTCACCAGCGCGACCGAGGCCTGGCAGAGCCAGGTTGGCGACTGCACCGAGCACGCCGTGCTTTTTTCGGCCTTGGCCAAGATCGTCGGCATTCCGACTCGCCTGGTTACGGGGCTGGTCTACGTCGGCGGCGCACGAAATCAGTTTGGCTATCACGAGTGGGCCGAGGTCTGGACCGGGAGCGGCTGGCATCCCGTCGACCCGACCTTCAATCAGCTCTCGGCCGACCCGACTCATATCAAGTTCGCGGTTGGGCAGTCGGATCCGACGAGCCTGCGAGAAGCGGGCGTGGTCGCAGCATCGCTTATCGGAGACCTGGAGCTCGCCCTCGTCACCGTCGAACGGAAGGGCTCTTGAAGCTTTGCTTCATCCTCTTGGGGCGTGATCTCGAGGAGCTGCCCGCCCTTCTGCGGAGCGTGTTCGAGCACCCGTGGGTATCGAGTTTTCAGGTCGGTTTCGGCCCTCCTTTGGTCCGGAGCAGCCGGGCCCTCACCGAAGCGCTAGAGCACGCCCACTCCGCGCTCGAGAAGCTGGATGCCTATCTGGCCCACTGCGTCCTCGATCGAGGCATGGTGGATCGTCTGGCCCAGATGCATCGTCGTCAGCTCGTTCGTCGGCACGGTCCCATCGAGGCCGAAGCCCTGGACAAGGCAGCGACGGACGCCATCGACCTGAGCCTTAGACTTCGGCCGGACGAGACGACGGGCTTCGTCCTTCCCGCGCCGCCGGACCTAGGGGAAGCGCGGATCGTCCTGCGACTGGACGACCCCTCAGGTACGCGCTGGTACCAGGCCAGCGAGCTGGCCGAGCACTTCACGGCCGAGGTTCCACCTGGCCTGCTAGTAGAGATGCGAACCGGGGTCGAAAGCAGAGCTCGCTGGGCCCGATGGGTCGAGGACTGGTCCCGAACGACGGGGCGGGCGGCGGTCACCGACGTCGAGCTCATCCCTCACGCCATCGTGCGTTGGGAGCCCCCACCCCCCTAGAGCCGTCGGTCGACGTTGGCCTGGGCCTCGAGCTCTTCGACCCAGATCTGCATCTTCTGTTGGAGCTGCTTTTGGAACAGCTCTTCTCGGATTCGAGGCGCCAGCTGCTCGTAGGGCGTGGAGGCTTCGAAGCCCCGGCCGTCGAGCCTGAGCACGTGGACCCCGTTGGGTGTGGGGACCGGGGCCGACAGCTGCCCAGGCTCCAGCCCTTCCACGGCCCGGGCGAGCTCGGGCAGCAGGCCGGCCAGGTCCAGTCTACCCAGACTTCCGCCCTGAGCGGCGGTCGGACCCTCGGACACGCTTTGCGCCACCTTCTCGAAGGCTTCCCCGCCGACCACCCGGGCTCGGGCTTCTCGGGCTTTCTCGGCCGCGTCCTCACCCGTAAAAAGAAAGTGAGAGATCTCCACGAAGGGCTTCTGACCTTCCTGACGCACCCGACGTTCGTACTCCTCTCGAATCTCCTTCTCTGAGACGTTCACCTTCACGCGAACGTTCATGTCGACCAGCTTCAGACGCTTGAGCTGCTGGCCCAGGTCTCGTCGGTACTGGCTCATGGCCATCCCGCGGGAAGCAAGGATCTGACGCAGGTCGTTCTCCGTGATCTCATTCTGCTGGAGCACGTCCTGCACCGCCCGGTCCACGTCTTGCTCGGTGACCTCGATGTCCGAGCTCTGGATCTCCTGTTCGATCAATCGCTCCGAGATCAGCGTATCCAAGATATCCTTGAAGAGCCGCTCTCGCTTTCGCTCACTCAAGGGGCCGGGTTGGGCCGCCTCGGCGGCCTCGCTCACCTCCGAGAGCGTGATGACGTCCTCGTTGACTACGGCCGCGATGCGGTCGACCAGCTCTCCCCTCTCTTCAGGTGCGCCAAGCAGGGCGCAGAGCATAATCCCTTCGATCATAGACCTTCTCGAATCAGTCGTTTGATGGCGGCCTCGTCCTGAACCACGTCCATCTGGCTTCGCACCCGGGCCAAAAGGGCCTCCGAGGTTTCTCGACCGTGGGCGTCCCGGAGGTCCTGGGCCAGGCGAGGTGCCGCCTCTTTCAACGTCAGAGGACGGGCTTCGGTCCGTTCATACACCTTGAACAGGTGATAACCGTACTCGGATGGGGTCAATTCCGAGATCTCGTCCGGCGCGAGGCGGAAGCAGACGCTTTCGATCACTTCGGGCATCTCGCCCCGGGCGAACCAGCCCAGGTAGCCCCCTGCGGCCGCGTTGGGCGCGATGGAGTGGGATCGAGCCAACGCTTCGAAGGCCTCGCCTTTGTCGAGCCGCTTCTTGACCTCTCTACCCGCCACCTCGTTCGAGACCAGGATCTGAGCTGCTCTGACTCGGGCCGGCTTCATTTTCTCGTTGGGAGGCGTCGTTTGCCACCTGGCCTCGATTTCCGCTCGCCCGACTTTCGGCGTCGACCGCTCGACCAGGCGCTCTATTCGAAGCCGCTGTTTGATGGCCCGGAGGAGCGATGCCTCACTCTGGTAGGTGTCGATGAGGTAGCGACGAAAGCGGTCGGGCGGGATCCCGGCTTTCATGCTCTGGAGCTCGCTTTGGGCCAGAGTGGAGCTGGAGGTGATCCCAATTCGGTCCGCCTCGGCCAAGAGCAGCTCAGTGTCGATGAGCTCGTCGAGGATGGCCTCTCGGATCTCCGGACGGAGAGGCTCGGCGTCGATGTTGCCCGCCTGCTCCAGCCGACGTCGAGCGAGCATGGACTGAAAATCGGCCTGCGTGAGCTGACGGGCCTCATAGCCGTCGTCCCCGATCGGTTCCAAACGTAGCAGGACGGCGCTCGGCTCGGGCTCCCGGCAGGCCCCCATGGCGAAGAGCAAGAAGACGCGGAGACGGCGGCTCATGGGTTCGGGGCCGGCTCCTTCGCTTCGTCCTTGGGCTCTAGTCCCGGGATCTCGATGGCGTCCAGGTTTTGCAGCTCGGCGTCGACGCCCCGCTCCTTGGCGACGCTCTCCACGTAGCTACGGAGGGCCTTCGTTCGCTTGAAGGCTCGAACCTCTTTGGCCAGGCCCGCCCGAACGGATTCGAAGGAGCGACGTACCTCTTTGCGGCGACCGGTCTTCTTCAGGAGCAGAACCTGTTGCTCCGTCCGTCCCACCAACATGTCGCCGACCGTGGACTTCTCGAACAGCTGCTTGGCGAGCTCGGCCCCCACTTCGTTCCCGAGCTGGACTTCGTTCTTGAAGCCCATGTCGACCGAGTCTCGGGAGGCCCCCGATTCGCCGGTGATCTCGCGCGCCACCCGATCGAAGGCGTAGCGATCGCCCCCGCGCTCGCCGCGCTGAATCTTCTTCAGAAGGCCCTGCAGACGCTGCTCCTTGGCCTTGGCCTCGGCACCGCCCTCGTAGGCCAGGGCCAGTCGGGCGATCCGGATCGTCTCGGGCTGAAAGTAGCGGTCTTCTCGCTGCTTGTAGACGTCGAGGATCTCGGCCTGCGTGGGCTCGATGTCCTTCTCGAGCTCTTTGGCCTTCTGGTCCAGCAGCTCCCTGACCGCCGCTTGCCGAAGAGCGGCCTGAACGTCGGGATGTTCGAACAGGCCTCGGTCGAAAGCCTCTCGGGCCAAAATCTCGTTGTCCACTTCGTTGCGAACGAAAGTCTCTAGCTGGTCGGCGCTTCGGAACTGACGCCGTGTGATCGGGTTGACCTTCGCCAACCGTCGCTCGATCTCGCCAGTGGTGATCTGGACCGGACCGACGGTCGCGATCACCTCTCCCTCTGGAACGAACTCGAATTCCGGATAGGGGCGGTTCGTCTCGGCGGGGGCACAGGCAAAGAGCCCAAGGAGGCAGAGCGCGTGACTTCGCATCAGGCGCCGGGTAGCACGGGCCTTCGAGGGCGAGCAACGCTTGACAGGTCCTCGCCTAGTTAAGAACCAGCGGCGGGCGCGACCCTCGCCCCTGGACCTGTGCTGCCGGCACCGGCACGGCCCGCCTCGGTGCTTGGTTTTGGCCTGTCGACCGAAGGTTATCTTGCGGCAGGCCTGGGCAGGATCCTGGCCGTTCCCAGCGCCATCGTGGTCCTGGCGTCGAACACGAGTGCTTCGCGCACCCGAGCTCGAGAGGCTTCCGAGCGATGGATGCGGCTGGGTCGAGTTTGGGCCGAGGCTCTCAGTCAGGCTGCTCAGGGCGTCGCGACCCGAATCTCCAAGTCGTAGTTCGTATCGATCTCCACGTCGTCCGGTACGGGGATCCCCAAGTCTGAGTAGAAGGAGGAGACCCGCAACAGATAAGTGCCGGTCGCGGTGACGGTCAGCCCGATGTTCTCGGTCAGATCGAAGCCGTCGGAAAAGCAGCGGTCGTTCCCTTGATTCAGGCAGGCCCGGCTGGTGCCGTTGGGCCCCAGGAGTTCGAGCAACAGGTCCGAGCGGTCGAAGCGAATTTCGGCTTCCAGTCGGCTGGACGGCGTGTCGACCTGTACCTCGTACCAGTCTTCGTCTCCCAGCGCGGTCGTGGGATCCCGGTTGCTTGGGCACAAGACCAAGCCTTGCCCATTCAGCGGTGGCGTAAGGAAGGCGGCCTCGGTCTCGTCCTGGTTGGGGTCGAAGGCGTCGGGACCGCAGTCCACGGCTGGCCGGGATTCGATGACGATCTGGTAGTCGCTGCTGAAGCCCAGGGTCAGGACGGGCTCCAGGGTGAGGCGGGTCGGGGCCCCGCCAGGCGGCGCGACCCTGAGCACGGAGGCGTTGGGATTGGTCTCGAAGACTTGGGTCGGCAGGTTACCGAACCCGTTTGCTACTGTCCGCACGAACTCCAAGCGGGTGTTCTGGCGCCGCCACTCCAGCCGAATGTCGTAGATGAAGCCGGGGGGAAGAGAGACGGAGAGGAAATCGATGTCACCGGAGCAGAGGGTCAAGCCGTTCTGACGCACGGGCGCCGAACCCAAGTCCACTGCGTCTCCGCGAGCGTTGCCGAAGCCGGCTACGTCGAAGGCGTCCCCCGAGCAGATGAAGGCGTCCTCTCGGACCACCCGCAGCTGGTAGTTGCCCACCGAGTCGGCGCCGACGCCCACCACGCGAAGCAAGAGCGGCTGGGGCTGAAAGTCGCTGAAGGTGAAGAACTCTCGGCCTCCGATGGACCGACCCGAAGCCAGCGGGGGCGTGGCCAAGGGGTCTTCGCCGTCGGCGTAGAGCAGGACGTCGAGGTCGATGCCTGGGTCATGACTGAGCTCCACGGCGAGGACTCGGCCCCCTCCGTCGAATGGCACCTGGAACCAGTCTTCGTCGCCGGGGCAGAGGCTTCGAGTCCCGTCGATGAAGAAGGGGAAGCCTTCACCCGGCATGCCGACGTCGGATGCGGTCGCGGGTCCGTCGTTAGGCTCTTCGGCGTCGTCCGGGCAGACGGCCGAGGGGTCGTCAGGGAAGACGCGGGCTCGAAGGGAGTAGCGGTTCTGGTCGGTTCGCTTGCCTGAGACTCGGATCAGGAAGTCGCCGCCGAAGGTGGCCGGAAAACTCAAGGCCTCCGGTCCGTCCAAGGATGCCGAGCGGAAGATAGCCGTAGGCTCTCCGGAGCGAAAGACCTCCAGATCGAGGTCGCCGAGGGAGGGTGCGAAGTCGAGCTCCAGTTCAACCCGGCTGCCGATCGGGACGTCGGAGAGCGTGAACCAGTCGGGGTTGGCCGCGCAGACCTGGCCTTCGATCGGCCCTTGGACCGAAAGCTCGGCGGTCTGGTTCGGGGCGTCATTGGGCTCCAGTGGATCGTCGATACAGGCCTCCCCTTCCGTTGTGGTGACGATGAGGCTGTAGTCGATGGCCCGAGGCTCGGGTCGGGCCAGGAAGACCCGCAGCAGCAGGGTCGTCGGGCTCCCGAGCTCGACCCGGATGCGCTCGTTGTCTGTTGCGCTCCGAGCGCTGGCGATGAGGGTCTCGCCGTCCGGGAGGAAGAGCTGCATCTCCACGTCGCCCGCGGCCTGGGAGAAGCGGGCATCGAAGGTCACGATGGTCCCCGCTTCGACCTCTAGCCGGTAAATGTCGAGGTCACCGGGGCAGAGGATGAGCTCCTCGAAGCGGCCCGGCGTGATGGCAGTCGGTGTAGCGAAGTCCGAGTTATCGCCCGCCTCGTCGAAGATGTCGTCCAGGCACTCGGGCAGCCTAATCGCGCACACCGGTGGACTGAGGGTCAGGTCACAGAACTCTCCCTCGGCGCACTCGACGTCGCTTGTGCAGGGCTCCGGTGGGGCTTCGCAGCGCTGTGTGCGTCGGTTGCACTGAAGCGGCGCCTCGCAGACCGTACACTGGACCGAGGGGTCGTTCGGACAGTCCCGAACCTCGTCGGCGCACTGCTGGGCACTGTCGCAGGTGCCGGTTCCGATGTTACAGAACAGGCCTTCTCCGCAATCGGTGCTGCTCTCGCACTGAACACAGAAGCGAACGATGCTACAGAACTGGCCGGTCGGGCAGGGGGACTCCTCACCGTCGGCCAAGCAGCTCAAGGTCTCGGGCTCACACAGTTCGGCATCACCGCAATCGGCGTCACCGAGGCAGGGTGAACAGTCGATCCGGGTGTCCGCCTCGCAGCTCCGACGGACCGTGTTGCAGATCTCGTCGGGCTCGCAGAAAGCGTCGGACAGGCAGCCAGGGTCCGGGATGCACTTGTTGGCGCTTCGGTCGCAGATCTGTCGGTCGGGGCACTGCTCTCGCCGGACGCAATCCCGCGCGCTCTGGTTGTCCAGGCAGCGGCCGAGAAGCTCGGAACAAAACTGACCGAAGGGGCAGGAACGCTCGGCGTCGCATTCGTCGGCGAATCCCGATCGGAATGTGCAGATCTGATCTTCGCCACACACCCGAGTCAGTTCCCCGCAGTCTCCGTCCTCGACGCAGACGTCGGCCACGCAGACATCGTCTTCGCAGCGCTCGCCCTCTTCGCAATCTTCGCGGTCGACGCAGCTGACCATCGGCCCCATGTCTGGGGTGGTTCCGTTCGTACCGCTGTCTTCGCTACAAGCTAGAGCGAAGGCACAGAGGATCCAAAGAGGCCGCTTCACGGACAGCCCCCCTCGACATCGAGGAACATGTTGCTGTTCGGCGTCTGGGTCGTATCGCCGATCGTCTCGTTCATTCGACAGAGGACCCCTCGCTCGTCGTACTGAATCGTCAGGCTTCGAGTCTGGTTCGTTTCGTGGAAGCGAATGCTGGTGTCGGCTCCGCTCCGGCTGAAGAGGGCGTCCACCGCGCTGAAGTCGCCGTTCTGCGTCGCTCGCCAATCCTCCTGGAGCTCGACCGGAAAACGGAGGTCGACGAAGAAGGTAGTGGCAGCGGGTATCTGTTTCGGTCCAGACGGCATGGACGGGGCGCCCTCCAAGAGGAGGGTCGTGGGCTGGCCGGCGACGGCATCCGAAGTCTGGGAGGGACCGAGCTGGCCGACCCAGCTGTCGGCGTCGAACTGGGGCACCCAGTCAGGGTCCGCGAGTAGGTCATTCGGGTCGTTCGGATCGTCGAGACGTTCGGCTCGGTAGCTGACCTCGCTGATCCCATCCTCGCCGGCGTCCAACACGTCGGTGATGGTGATGCGAATCCGGTACCGACTGTTGACGTCGTCGACGTTGGGCCCAGGCCGTCGGGTCAGGCGGGCGTCGTAGACGAAGCTCTCCCCGACCTGGAGAGGGAGACTAGGAAAGCCCATCCCCATGTCCACGACGGGCGACGGGTCCTGCGTCCGACCGAGCAGGGTCTCGTCGCAGGCGGTGGTCCCGAGGAGAAAGAGCGCCAGGAGAACGCGCATAGGAGCCGGTATACCTAAGTCGGCCTCTTTAGGGCGCCGATTCCCGACCTACGGGTGCCTCGGCCCAGAACGGGGAAAGCTCGCCCTCGGGTCCCGGGACCGCTAGCATGGCGCTGTGGGCGGACCGGAGCGACGGCGGAATCCGAGGGTGGAGGCCGAGTTGCGGGTTCAGATCGAGGATGTCCGTCGGCCGAATGCGAGCTTCGCCGAGGTGCTCAAGAATGCCAGCGAGGGGGGTGTTTTCGTCGCCACGAGCGTGACCCTCCCCATCGGGACGCCCGTCCTCCTGCGGGTGGACCCCGGGATGCGGGGTCGGCCCATCGAGCTGCGGGCGAGGGTGGTTCGGGTCCATGAGGATCCCGGAGAGACGGGCTCGACTACCACCGAACGAGATAGAGGTATGGCCCTGGCATTCGAAGGTGCCGACGAAGAGGCGCTGCAGCGCTTTTCGGGCTGGGTACGCGCCATGGCCCAGGGAGAGCGCACGGGTGAGTGAGCCGGTTTGCTGGGCCAGCGTCCTTCGGGCCTGGAGTGATGCCGGGGAAGCGCCCCCAGTCAGCATCGTGGCGGCCGTCATCTATGAGCTGGCCAACCATGAGAACGAGGACGTCGGGAAACTCGAAGCTGAGCAGATCGACATCGGCGCGGAAGGGGAGGTCCAAGCCGAGGTCCCCCCGGACCTTTCTTCACTGATCGAGCTCTTGGAGCTCGGCCTGCACGGGTTGCTCCCCGGTCGGACTGGGGACCTTATGCCCCCTCGTTCCCGAGCTGGCCTGGAGAGATTCCGGGATTGGGACGGCGACGAGGCTGACGGCCGAGACGCCCTGCGCAGCTGGCTTCGGTCCGAACTGGGCCCGTTGGCCAGCGCGGAAGAGGTCCGTGACTGCGTCAGCGCCTCCTCGCCCCTGGATCCGGAGCTTCCGACTCTGGCGCCTCGGCCCCGAACCCAGTCGAGCTCCGTCATATCGTCCTTGCGCCCGCGACCTCCCCCCTCCTCTTCCAGTCTGCCCAGCATTCCGGTGCCGGAGCTGGCCGAAGCGACCGAGCCCCCGACCGGTGAGGGGAGCATGGATCTAGGTGAGAAGGTGGCCTACGAAGCGGCCGGGACCGAGATTGAGCGGCTGGGCACGGAGGGCGACACGCGAGACGAAGCGCGCACCATCGTCCGTCACGAGTCGACTCGAGAACAGCCCGTTTCCATCCCTCGCGCCCCTGCAGCTCGTCGCAGTGCTGCACCCCGAAGCCCCAAGGGCGACAGCATTCTCATGCCGGCCGAAGGCCAGGGCGGCCGTCTTTGGACATGGATCATCCTCGGCCTCCTCCTCGGCGGCGCCGCCTACCTGTTGCTCATGGGCTGATGGAGTCAGCCAGCTCGAAGACCTCGAGCCGCACGCGCCTGGCGTTTGGGCCGCCTTCGAAGACGAAGACCCGATCGTCGGCGACCTGCAGGCCCTTCGTGGGGAAGCGGATTCCGCTGTCGAGGAAGGGATTCGGGAGGATGGTCGAGGTAGTCGAAAAGGCCAGCGTCCCCGAATCCAGATGGGTCACCCAGTGCTGAGCTCGCTCTTCGCCGAGACGCACATGAACGCACCAGCGGCCGTCCGAGCCGACGAAGCCTTCTCGAAGAACGCCGCAGTCCTTCTCGAGGAGACGTCCATCGGCATCCAGTTGAAAGGTCCGTCCTCCGCTGAAGAGGAAGGTCGCGTCCGGTCGCTCCAGCAGATAGAGCCGAGTCGTGGGAGGGATGGCCGACGCCGACAGGTCCAAGCGAGCCTCGTGGATGAACAGGGTGTCCCCCACCTGAAGGTAGTCGTCTCTTCGAGGGGGGGCTGCGGGCTGGACGAAGACCTCCCCCTCGATGCGCTCCGTGTTCCCGTCTGGACCCAGGGCGACGAGGACGTCTTCGAAGGCCTGGGGCCTGAACAAACACCAGGCGCCCATCGCGTGTACGCTCTGGAAGGCTTCCGACGAAGGGGCGCTCATCGGTGGCTCCTCCAAAGCCCACGATTGTCGGATGAGTTGTGCCCCGTCGCTCACACAGACGACCTCTCGACCGAAGGCCATCATCCCGTCGCCCGACCACGCGCCACCCAGCAGGCTACGGGCGTTGCCGAGATCGTGCAGGACGCCGCCCCAGAAAGTCCCGCCCGGATAGACGACCGGAGGTCTTCGCCCGTTGCTTCGGCCCGGAAGGGGCGAGACGGCCAGGGACGGAGCATGGAAGAGGTGGGCCTCGTCGATCCACGTCGGAACGCCAGCCTCGTCCAAGAAGAGCACGCCCTCGTCAAAGGAACACCGAAGGTGTGATGTCGGGACCGAGCTGAACCGGATCTCGACCTCGGACCCAGAGCTTCCGGGCGTAATCCTCGCCGTAGAGGATGGCGTCGCCCACGAAGCGTACGCTCGGCTCGTTCTGTGGAAAGTACGGGGCGGGCGGCACGCTCAGCTCCACCCGGGCCGTGGTCCCCGACGCGAAGTCCAGGTCCCACAGCTCGCGTTCGCCGCCGGCAAACACCAAGGCCCGGTCCTCGGTGTGGCCCGCCAGATACGCAGGCGCCGGCAGATCCAGACTCAGAACCGGCTTGGGGCCGACGTCCTCGAGCAGCCCCGCTTCGCCTGAGCAGGCGGTCAGAGCGCAGAGTAAGAGCGAGAATCTGACCCTGGGCAAGCCCACGCCCCGACCCTGCCGTTCGAGGCCCATGGGGTCAAAGACTGGAACCGGTCCCGAGTCGAACCGACGGCGCCCACGTGCGCATTCAACCATGGGTCATTCCGGCGCGATGACCTCGACTGACACGCCCCACGTCCGAGGCGTTCAGCCCGACGGCAGCCCGTGGAGCTCGAGCAAGCCGCGGCGCCTCCATCCGACCCGGAGGAGCCAAGTCTTGGGCCGAGCCGGAATCATGGCGACGATGGGATGGGCCCTTCGGGATCGCCAACCGTCGAAGCCAGCGGCCGTGGAAAAGGGGTCGACAAAGTCCGGAGAAAGAAGCCGACCTCGCGCCTTCTCGTGCTTTCTGTAGTTGTTGAGCACGTAGAGCAGGGCGTTCCGGACCTCCCGAGGCGTTCGCAGAGCCCGCGCATGGTAGCGATCGCCGAAAACCGCGCCTGAGCGATCCCAAAGCCGATTGAGCGCCTTGGCCATTCGGATCTTCAAACCCTGCATGCCCCGTGAAAGGGCCCACCGATCTTTGGCTTCCACGATGAGATGGAGGTGATTCGACATCACGGACCAGTGTACGACCCGCATCCCGAGTCGGTCCCGGGCCGTCTGCAGGGCGCCTCTCACGACGGAATAGACCCTCTTCCGGCGAAGACTTGGAAGGTCTCGTCGGAGTCGCAGCGTCACATGTCGAGGTTCTCCCGAGCGCACCGCCTCTCGTCGCCCATGAGGAACGAGAGGCCGTGCTGCGGTGGGCTTACGTCCCGCATTCGGGCGGAAACCACCCCGTCGTTCCCCCGTCTTCCTCGTTCGACGAAGCTCCAAGCTCAGCTGCCGCTTCCGCCGCTTCACACTTTGATTAGGCAATAATTGAGTCAGATCGTCAACGGATCATGTCGGACATAGTGGTTTTCGTCGATCGAGACACTGCTCCCTGGCTCGATGGACGATGAGTGGGGTTGGGCGAAGGCCGTCCCCATGACGTCGTAACTAGGTCAGGTACGAGTCACTGGCGTCCCAGTCTCAGTTGTCCTCTTCGGCTTCGGTTTCGTCTTGGAGGCGGTCGGCGTAGAGCCAGGCGTGGATGGTGGCCGCCACGACGAATACGACGAAGGCGAAGGTCGAGATCAGGATCTCGGCGTCGCCTTCAACGAGTCCGCTCAGGCGAAGAGCCAAGGCGAAGACGATCGCGCCGGCGGACGCGGCGAGCATGTTTCGGCCGGCTACGACGTTCGCAGGGTACCACACTCGGTCACTGCTCAGAGCGCTCGGCGTGCGCAGGCCGTAGAAGCTGTTTCTGGGCACCTTCCTCAGGACCAGGGGTACGCTGAGCCCCATCACGAAGAGGGATGATCCGATGAAGGTCAGAAGCCCCGCATCCATTCTTCGACCGGAGGGCCAGGACCAAACCCCGGCCTTCAGCTGGAGGCTAGTACATGGGCCTCCCACCCGTCGAATCATCCATGACCTCAGGGGTCCCCGCGAGGTCCAATCGCTGTCTGCTTGGTTTCGTATCATTCGACGTGGAAGCGTTCTCGCGTGACGGCCTTGATGCTGGGTCTGCTCCTCTCGTCCGCTGCTGACTGTACGTCCACATGTCGGCGGCTTCCCGTCGATGCCGAGCTCGATTGTCTTCAGAACTGCCGACGGAGTTCCGTTGGGTCCCAGAATACGGAGCCAGGGAGAGATTCCAGCTCAGACGGGCCAAGCTGCTCGGATCGGTGTCGTGGACGAGAGGACCAGCTGACCCTGGCTGCCCCCTTTGGCTTCCACGACATGACCGAGACTACGCCCCAGTCTGGTGTTCAGGGTGGGCGTTTGTTCTTCGAGAGCGCTTCGCTAGAGGACGGTTCGAAGAGCGGCTTCGGTGTCCATCTGGCGGCTGGGGGGCTCGCGGCGACCAGCGACATTCCAGGCGGGAACGCCCTCTGGGAGCTGACCGCCGCCGTGATCGCTGGGTGTTCTGGAGAGGGCGCCCGCCTGCCTGAGAGAAGCCCGTCCGAGGTCGGCGGGGATGCAGGCTCTGAAGTGCGGTCAGACATGGGGCCATCCTTCTCCGACCTGGGATCAGGCCCCGAGATCGTGGTCGAGCCGAGCTTCATCGACTTCGGCCAAGTGGGGCCGGACTGTCCGGTGCCTCGGTCGGTCACCGTGACGAACCTGGGGCCTGAAGCCCTCGACGTTCGTCTCTTGGTTGATGGCCCGGGCTTCGAGGCCGAGGGTACGGGCCTTCGGATTCCCGGGTTCGAGTCTCGGGACTTCTTTGCCCGCTTCACGGCGGCGGCGCCAGCGACCTGGGAGGCCTCGGCGCTGGTCGAAGCCATCGGGCGGCATGTGGCTCGACGTCGCGCGAAGCGACTGGCCTTCGGTGCCCAGGCTCGTTTCCAACTCGGACTTCGCGGCGGAGGCGACGGCTCAGATGGAGGGACCGACAGACGACGGACTCCTGGACCGGCTGGCCCGAGACCTCGATAGTGACCTGCTGCCCCAGGCCGAGAACACCGACCTCGAAGTCGTCCTTTACAGCCACGCTGCGGACGACAGTCAGCTCTCGGTGGATCGGGTCCTGGAGGCCCTGGCTGCTCGAAAGGGCTTTCGCAGCACTCGCTTCTGTCGCGTGATGACGTTCTCCGGTGAACGGGAGGGCTGTCTGAATGCATCGCCTGTCGAGCTCGCCCGTCGGAGCGGCGGCCACGAGGCCAGCATCTGCTTTCAAGATTGGTCCCGAAACCTGGAGTACCGGGTCCAGGGAACGCCGGGTCGGAGAAGCCGCTTCTTCCTCTCTCGTCATCCAGTGGTAGGCAGCCTACAGGTGGAGGTCGACGGCCAGCCGTTGGTCAAGGTCGAGCCCAACGGACAGGTCAACTGGACCTACGACGCCAGCATCCAGAGCCTGTTCTTCTCGATCCTGCGCACGCCCCAGGCTGGGCAGCCCGTCACGGCGCACTATGATGTCGCGAACTGCCGAGACGACTAAGCCCCCTGGCTACTTCAGTTGCCGCTGGGGGCTTGGCCGGGGGGAACGACGATCACGACATCCCGGGTCGATAGCTGGGCGACGTCGTCGCCCACGACGTCGATGAATGCGCGGAAGACCTGAAAGTTCTGGGAAGCAGGCACGCAAGGCTGGCCGTTGGGGGCGATGTTGGCGGCGACGACCTCGAACTCGAGGGTCGCGCCGGGAACGACCCGTTCGAAGGTGTCGAGCCCGACGGTCAGAGTGCTGCCGTTGACTGCCACCGGGGCGGGCGCACAGCCATTGGGGGCGGTGCCCAACACCGGCGTCACGCGCTGAACGAAGCAGGATGTGTCGATGGAGGGGAGCTCGTTTGGGTCGGGTCGAACTCGGGTCGTAATCTCGAGCTCCGAGAAGTTTGCCAGAGCCTCGATGCCCGTGACCAACGCCTGGTCGATGCCGGAGCCGTTGTCGCTGATCTCGAAGCTGAGTGGACAGTTTCCATTGGCATCCACCGGGACGCCCGAACCGCCGAGCCCGGTGCAGCACTCGTTGGCGGCGCAGCCGAGGGGGCGTGCGCTTCCGAACTCGTCCCACGCGCAAGCCGGCACCTGGGCCCCGGTGGTCCGAGCGATTCCATAGGGCACCCGAAGCTCTTCGTCTTCGACTCGGGTGAAGCAGTCGTCCTCGCAGCTGACCAGGTTACTGCTCGTGGTGGCGGTCGATCGCAGGACCCAAGGGGTCGCGTTGAAGCGCCGGTCGCCTTCATCGGTGCTGCGGCACAGGAGGTTTGAAGGCGCGTAGTCGTCGCCGTCGACTGTGACGTCCAAGAAGTAGTGGCCTGCGCTCACCGCACCGCTGCCGTTGAAGTCCGTATCGTTGAAGGCAGAGACCGCGACGTAAAAGGGTCCGACGCCGCTCAAGACGAGGGACAGGCTGCTGTCCGGATCGTTGGGGCCACGGTCGTCGTTCATGCCGAGCTGGTTCCCCACGCCGTCGTAGATGCCGACCATCGGGTCCAGCGCCGAGCCCGAATCGAAGGCGGTCGCCGTCACCTGGACCGTTGAGCCCGCGCCTACACCGACCAGCTCGAACCAGTCTGGATCCGTACCCTGTGGGCCTTCGATCTCAGCCAGGGTGGGCTGGTCGAGGCCCTGGCACCAGTCGCCGAAGCGATCGCGAAACCTGCTTTCACTCCAGGGTCGAGGCTGATTCTGTCCCGTGATGGTGAGGACTCGGAGGCTCTCGTCGAGCAAGGACTGCCGGACAGACTGGGCCGAAGTCGCGCTGATGCTGGAAGGATAGTCGGCCGCCACGTGGGAAGGGGCATCAGATACGTGGACGATGATGGGAAGCGCGTCCCTCCTCAGACCTACGCCGCCACCGGTCCCGTCAGCCACGCCAAAGACGAGGTTTTGGATCGGGTTGAACGCCGGAACCGAGCCGCCACTCCAGGTCACGCCGCCTCCGGTGGCAATTTGGCCCAGCGCCTCCAAGCCCGACTCTCGAGTGTCCTGTCCGTTCTTGGTGGCGAGGCCGTTGAGCGCGGTCTGGACATTGGCGGTGTTGGTCGTCACCCGCTGCTCCAGTGAGAAGGGTTCGTCGGCATCGGTCGAAGACCCGTAGGGCGCGATCGGGAAGTCCTGGAAGGTCGAGACCGAGAAACCGGGGTTCGGAATGACGGCCTGCACCCCAGGAACGATGATGCTGGAGAGCGAGTTGCGCAGGTTGGTGATCTCGCCGCCCATCGAGCCGGTGGTGTCCACGTTGAGGACGATATCGGCGTCGTCGAGCTCGGTGTCGTCGAAGACGAGGACATCGGAGTCCTGGGCTCCGCTGGCCGGAAGGACGAAGTAGAAGGCGTCGATTCCGCTCCCTGCATCGCAGGGGTCGCTGCCCACGCCACGCTCGGCCGTGTCCTGGAAGCTGTCGCCGTCGCTGTCGACGAGTAGCCGATCCGAACCGGCCGGGCAGCCGGGCTCTTCTTCGTCCAGAAGTCCGTCGTCGTCCGAGTCGGCGTCTCGGTAGTCGGCCACGCTGTCGCCGTCGGTGTCCGCGGGCGGAGTGGAGAGGTCGCCGTCTCCGGCTTCGAGCAGGTCGGAGAAGCCGTCCCCGTCGGCGTCTAGCTGCAGGCGGTCCGGCACGCCGTTCTGATCGCTGTCGGCCCTGCCCTCCTCCAGATCCGAGATCGTGTCGCCGTCGGAGTCTGGGTCCAGGTAGTCGGGGACACCGTCAGCGTCGCTCTGGAAGGGCGCCGTGAGCAGGTCTTCGTCGCCTGCTTCTTCTCGGTCTAGAAGGCCGTCGGCGTCCGAATCCAGGTCCACGAAGTCGAAGAGGCCGTCGCCGTCGCTGTCGTTCAGGCCTTCGACCGCGTCGAGGATGAAGTCGGCGTCCGAGTCCACGTCAAGAAAGTCGGGAAGGCCGTCGGCGTCGATGTCCCGGGGGGCCTGCTCCACGTCCGTGACCCCCGACTCCAGCTCGTCGTCGATCCCGTCCCCATCGGCGTCCAGGTCCAAGAAGTTGGGCTGGCTGTCGCCATCTTCGTCGAGGCTGCTCTCGAATAGGTCGCCGATCCCGTCGCCGTCTGCGTCCGTGTCTCGCCAGTTGCCTACGCCATCGCCATCGAAGTCGTCGACGCCTTCGTCGGCGTCGAGGACTGTGTCCCCGTCCGTGTCGACGTCCAAGAAGGCCGGCTGATCGTCCAGATCCACGTCGTCGACGCCCTCCACGCTGTCGAGGATGCCGTCGCTATCGCTATCGAGATCCAGAAAGGCGGGTATCAGGTCCAGGTCAGGGTCGGCTTCACCTTCGACCGAATCGTCGATTCCGTCGCCGTCGCTGTCTGCGTCCAGGTAGTTGGGCACCAGATCGCCGTCTGGGTCGTCCATGCCCTCGACGCGGTCCTCCACTCCGTCGCCGTCGCTGTCCACGTCTCGGAAGTTCGGGAAGCCATCGGCGTCGAAGTCATCAGCGGTTTCGACCGAATCCGGGATGCCGTCTCCATCCGAGTCCAGATCTCGGTAGTCGGGTACCCGGTCTCGATCCGTGTCGACAGGCGGGGTTGTGAGGCGCTCGTCTCCGGCCTCCACGATGTCGGGCAGGCCGTCCTGGTCCGAGTCCAGATCCAGTTCGTCGGTCGTTCCGTCGCCGTCGGTGTCGATGGTGCCTCGGCCTTCGTGGACGTCACTTATCCGGTCGCCGTCGCTGTCCGGGATGTCGACCTCACCGAAGTCCATGCCGACGTCCGCGACGCCCGCGTCGGGACCCAGGTCTCCCGGAGTCACACCTCCGTCCGGCCGCGGAGGGTCACCGCCGTCGACCCCTGCGTCGGGGCCTTCGGAGGGTGGGGGCCAACCAAGGTCGAGTTCGAGACCGATTCGGCGTGGCTCGGAGGGAACCGGGTCTTCGCCGTCGCCACACGCCGTCAGAAGCAGGCCGAGAACGAAGCGGTGGTGCGGACGGACCTTCACGCAGGTCCAAATCGGACGGGGAATTCAGCTCAGCAGCAGATGTTCGACCCTGAAACGGACGATTCCGGGAATTAGAAGAAGCGCGGGGTACCCGACACCGGCGCCTGAGGGCGATCGAGAGGGTCGCGCATGGGCTCCCCGTACTTCTCCTTCAGCTCGTCCGGAGTGCTGGCCATGATCTCTTTGACGTCCTTGTCGAAGCGTACCCGGCTCGCGGCGATCTCTCGGAGAGCCACAACGGGGGCCTTGTTCTTGGCGTTGTCGACCAGCGGTGTCGCCCCCTTGAGCAGCTGGCGCGTGCGCTTCGTCGCCAGGAGAACCAGGGCGAAGCGGTTATGGACGTTCTCGAGGCAGTCTTCGACGGTAACCCGGGCCATGAGCTGGGGTCGGTAGCACGCCGCTTCAGCGGCTGCCAGCAGATCCGCCCGACACCCGGTGGAGCCGGACCGTGTTGGTTCGGCCGGAAGCACCCATCGGAGAGCCGAAGACCAGCACCAGCCGATCGCCGGCCTCGGCCAAACCCCGACCCGTGACCCGGTCCTCGACCTGGTCGACCAAGGACTCGACGTCCTCGGCCCCGACCATCCGATCGGTGCGAACCCCCCAAGGGAGGGCCAGGCGCCGCCGGGTCCGGTTGGAGCGGCAGAAGGCCAAGATGGGCATCCGGGGCCGGCTGCGCGCGACCAGCTCCGCCGTCCGCCCTGACTCGGTGAAGCACACGATCATCTTGGCCCCGATTCGGTTGGCTGCGTCGACGGCGATGGAGGCCGTGGTCTCGGCGAAGCTCGCGCCCTCCTTGAGAATGGGAGTCTGGAGTCGGTCCACACCCTCCAGCTCGGTCTCGCGAACGATGCGAGCCATCATCGCGACCGAGTCGACGGGGAAGTCACCGATGGCGGTCTCGGCGCTCAGGAGCACGCCGTCGGCGCCATCGGCGATGGCGTTGGACACGTCCGAAGCCTCGGCGCGCGTCGGTCGAGGTGCCTCGATCATCGAACCCAGCATCTGGGTTGCAATGATGACCGGGACCCCGGCTCGGTTCGCGAGTCGTAGGATCTCTTTTTGAACCGAAGGAACCCGGGTCACCTCCATCTGCGCCCCCAGGTCGCCTCTTCGGATCATGACCGCGTCCGCTCGCCGAAGGATGCCGTCCAGGCGGGCGAAGGCTTCGGGGCGCTCGATCTTGGCGATGATCGGTATCTCGCGACCCATCTCGGCCATCATCTCCCGCGCGACCAGAAGGTCTCGGTCATCGCTCACCCAGCTCAGTGCGACGTAGTCCGCCCGCTCCTCGATCGCGAGCTGAAGTAAGGGGCGGTCTTGTTCGGTGATGGGCGGTCCCGAAGTCGGGACGCCTTGGCAGTGCACGCCCGTCTTCTCGCCGACCTGGCCCCCATAGATGACCTCGGCTTCGACTTCGTTCCTTCTGATGTCGGCCACCTCGAGCTCGACCACGCCATCCGAGAGAAGGATGGGATCACCGCGGGACATGTTCTCGTGAAAGAAGCCGAGCTGAACCGGGAGCTGTCGGGCGTCGCCACGCTGGCCCTCGTCGACTACGAAGCGGGCGGTGTCGCCGGTCTCGAGCTGCACGCTGCCGCCCTGGAGCTGGCCTACGCGGATCTTTCGGCCTGGCAGATCGGCGATCACGGCGACCGGACGTTGGGTCGGGCCCATGAGGCTGCGTACGTCTCGGATGCGGCGCACGTGCTCCTCGGGGCTGCCGAAGCTCATATTGATGCGAGCCGCGTCCATCCCGTTCTGCATCAGCTGGAGGGTCGCGTCGGGGCCATCGACGGCGGGACCGAGCGTACACACGATCTTGGCGCGTCGGCCTGGGCCGCGGGCAGGGGAGGACATGAGCCTCGACTGCCACAGTCCCATCCAATCGGCGAGGGGGCAGGGCGGCTAGTATCCCACCCCGGCTCTCCGCTAGCTTCCGAACATGCGCGGAGCGACGGTGTGTCTCTTGCTGCTCGGCGCCTGCGCGGGCGCTCAGGTCGCGCCCGAGTCTGAGCGCCGAGCTGAAGACTGCGAGGGGGCCAACTGCGGGCCTCTTTTGGCCCAAAGTGATGATTTGGAGGCGCGCGAGGCCAAGGCGGAAGTGAAACAGGCTGAAGCCGCCCGTCGGGAAGCGGCCTTTCGAAGTCGGCTGTTGGCCCTGCGCGAAGCCGAGGAAGCCCGCTTTCGAGCCCGGACGCAGGAAAGCCCTAATCCGGCGGCGGAGGACGAGGACGAGCAGTCGGTCACGGAGATGGCCGCCGAGTTAGCCGCTCTGGGACCCCAGGCTCGTGCCCCTCGTCCCCGCTCCCCTCCGAGACCCCCTGAAACCGAAGCCGAGACCCGGGCCGCCCCGCCACAGAGTCCGGCTTTCGGGCCTACTCCTCGAGAGCTTCTCGAGACCAGTCTTTGTCTCCTGGCCGAAGACGAGGCCCACGCGGAGCTCGAGCTCCGTACCAGAGGGCGTCCGCGTCAGGAGCGTAGCGCTTGGGCCCTCACCCTGGTCGAGCTGCAGGCCCTGCAGGAGGACATTCTCCAGGAGCGTCGCCACCGAGGCTTGGCAGACGAAGACCCATCGTGCACATCCAAGGTGAAGGAGCTGCTTCGGACGCTCTATGGCCCGGGCGCTCAGCGCCAGGGCGCCGACGGTACGCTCCGGAGCGTCGACCGGCTCCGTCGAGAGCTTCAGGTGCGCGCGGGCCTGCCCCGGCTCGATGGCGAAGACAATGAGCGACCCCGCCCCCCAGCCAGAGTCCCCTGACGAAGGACCCGAGCTCTCGCTCATCATCCCCTGCTTCAACGAGGAGGAGAGCGTGGACGAGCTGGTGGCCGAGGTCTTCTCGGTCCTCGACGCGTCCGGCTACGACGCCGAGGTCGTCATCGTGGACGATGGCTCGACCGACGGGACCTGGAGCAAGTTGGAAGCCTACGCCCAAGCCGAGCTGCGACTGAAGCTCGTCCGCTTCCGGCGAAACTTTGGCCAAACGGCGGCCATGGTGGCCGGCATGGACCACGCGGTTGGCCGGGTCATGATTCCCCTGGACGCCGATCTCCAGAACGACCCTCACTCCATCCCCGCTCTCATGAACAAGGTTCGGGAGGGCTACGACGTCGTATCGGGATGGCGAAGAGATCGGAAGGACACCTTCCTCTCCCGTCGGCTCCCCAGCCAGATCGCCAACGGCATCATCTCCTGGGTCAGCGGCGTTCACCTTCACGACTACGGCTGCACCCTGAAGGCCTATCGCCGAGAAGTCCTGGAGCCCGTGGAGCTGTACGGAGAGATGCATCGCTTCATCCCGATCTACGCTTCCTGGTCCGGTGCCAAGGTGACCGAGGTCGTCGTCAACCATCGCCCCCGCAAGTACGGCCGATCCAAGTACGGCATCATGCGGACCTTCAAGGTCTTGCTCGATCTGCTCGTCGTGAAGTTTCTGGGCTCCTATGGCACCAAGCCCATCTACTTCTTCGGCGGTCTCGGTTTTCTACTCTTCGGCGGCGCCGTGGCCTGCAGCGTCTTGGTCCTGATCCATAAGTTCATCTACGGCGTGTACGCCCACCGAAACCCCTTCCTGCTCATCGCCATTTTCCTCGGTCTGACGGGGATTCAGAGCCTCTTCCTCGGTCTGTTGGCCGAGATCTCCATCCGCACCTACCACGAGAGCCAGTCTCGCCCGATCTACATGGTTCGGGAGCTTCGCAACGCCGAGCCCAACAGTCGGCGGCGTCGACTTTCCACCGTCTGATGTGCGGGATCACGGGTTGGGTCGCGCCATTGGGCGCGAGGCCCTCCATCGATACGCTGAAGGGCATGATGAACCAGCTTCGTCACCGGGGCCCGGACGACGAAGGACATCATCTGGACGAACGCTGCGCCCTCGGCCATCGCCGCCTTTCGATCATCGACTTGGCCGGAGGCCGACAGCCCTTCAGCGCCGCGGGAGACACCGTATGGTCGGTCGCGAATGGGGAGATCTACAACTTCCGGGAGCTGCGCCGCACGCTCCAAAAGGCGGGTCACGCCTTTCGAAGCGGTTCCGACAACGAAGTCATCGCGCACGGCTACGCAGAGTGGGGCGAGGCCCTCGTCGACCGTCTGGAAGGCATGTTCGCCTTTGCGATCTGGGACCAGGGCCACAGCCGCCTGCTCCTCGCCAGGGATCGCATGGGCCAAAAGCCCCTCTATTTCGGTCGCTGGTCCGGCGGGAGCTTCGTCTTTGGCTCGGAGCCCAAGGCGGTCTTGGCTCATCCGGATGCGGAGCGCGCCGTCGATCCGGACGCGCTCGCTGCCTATTTGGTCTTCGAGTCGGTCCCGGCTCCGGCCTGTATTCACGCCGGCCTTCACAAGCTCGGTCCAGGCGAGCTCTTGAGCTTCGATGCGCGACGGAGCGAGTGGCAGACCCGCTGCTACTGGACTCTCGGGCGACCTCGGGTGCCCGTCGAATCACCGACGGGCTTCGAGGATGCGGTCCAGCGAGTCCGGACGGAGCTGGTGCGCTCCACCGCCGACCGACTGGTGTCCGACGTTCCGCTCGGCGTCTTCCTGAGCGGCGGCGTCGACTCGTCATTGGTGACCGCCGCCATGGCCCAGACCGTTCCGGTTTCAGGGATCCAGACCTTTTCCATCGGCTTCGAGGAGGCGAGCTACGACGAACGCAGCCACGCCGAAGCGGTCGCTCGGCATTTGGGCACCCAGCATCACGTGCGCGTGGTGTCCCCGGCCGAGATGCTCGAGGTCCTAGACCCGGTTGCGGCCCTAATGGACGAGCCCCTGGGAGACGCTTCCATCATTCCGACCTATCTTCTGTCGGCCTTTGCCCGGGAAGAGGTGACGGTGGCCTTGGGGGGCGATGGCGGCGACGAGCTATTCCTGGGCTATCCGACCTTCACTGCCGAGTACGGGCTTCAGCGCCTCGGAGCCTGGGCCGATGGCGCCTTGGCCCGGAGCTTGGGACCGAAGCTCCGCCAGCTGGTGGATCGACTTCCGGCCAGCACTGGCTACTTCAGTCTCGACTTCAAGCTCAAGCGCTTCGCCCGGGGCTTGGGCGCAGGTCTGCGTGAGCGCCACGTCCGATGGATGTGCTCCTTTCTCCCCGAGGAGCTTGCTGGGCTCTTGGGCCGGCCCGAAGCCCGAGAGTTTCCGGATGCGTTGGTGCACCGGGAGCTGCCGCGGAGCGCCGACCCGTTCTCGGATCTGACGGATCACTACGCCCGGCTCTACCTGGCGCCCGACGTCTTGGTGAAAGTCGACCGAGCCTCGATGGCCCACGGTCTAGAGCTGCGCTCCCCCCTATTGGATCGCCGCTTGGTAGAGCTCGTTCGGAGCCTGCCCTCGGCGCTTCTCATCCCGGGCGGTCGTTTGAAGCGACTTCTCAAGGAGGTCGCCCGGCCTTGGCTGCCCGCCTCCATCCTCGAGCGGCGCAAGCAGGGTTTCGCTATTCCCATCGCAGCCTGGCTTCGGGGCCCACTGCGAGAGCGGGCCGGAGATCTCCTGTCGCGGGAGCGGCTCGCTCGACAGGGCCTGCTGGATCCAGGGCGGGTGAGCAAGCTCTGGGATGAACATCAGTCGGGGGGGGCGAACCACGGTAAGCCCTTGTGGACCTTGCTGGCCCTTCAGCTGTGGTGGGATCGCTGGGGGCCTGGGTGAGGAGCCTGGCCTCACTCGCCTTCGTGGCCCTCCTGCTTGGAGCCGGTCTCGATGTCTGGGTCGGACTTCGGCCGGAGCCGAGCCCCATTCGGGCGGAGGATCTACGATCGGCCCTCGCTCACTTTCGGGCCGAGACTCGTCCGGGGGCGGTGCTCGTGCATAGTCCGCTTCTGTCGCCCGAGGATCTGAAGCTTCTCGGTGATCTCGGTGCGACGCCGACCCCGGTGCGTTGGGGCCAAAGCTGGGTCTTGGATGACGCGCGCCAGCCCATGTATGCCCCGGGGCGGGAGATGGAGCGGATCCGATTCGGCGAGCTCGTGCTGCGGCGGATGGAGATCGAAAAGACAGCGGAAGAGGGGGGCTACCAGCTTCTTCGAGAGCTTCGCGCCGATAGTCTACGGCTCGAGGACAAGAAGGGTGGCGTGGTCAGCCGGTGCCGAATCCCGAGGAGCGCCGGGGGCTACGACTGTCCAGGTCAACCAGAGTGGGTGTACGCGGCGCCGACCGAGCTCATCATCGAAGGCGCGACCCGCAACTGTGTGTGGGCTCACCCTCGAAACGACCTGAGCTTGGTTTTCGATCTTCCGGCCCCAGATGCGCCGGGTCGCCTCCGGGTCGGGGCGGGGCTGTCGGACGGTGCGGTCACCATGAAGGACGGTGCCCCGGTCGAAGTCGAGGTCCGACAAGGCCGAAGCCTGGCCAAGATCAGCGTTCCCAACCGAAGAGGATGGCGCGAGCGAAGGGTCGGCGTTGAGGCGGGCACTCGCATCGAGCTTCGAATCAAGACCCGTCACGATGGGATGCGGCACTTGTGCATCGACGCCAGCATCGAGTCGCCTGCGATGCCCCAAGGCCAGGCACCGTGAGCCGGGCCTTCGCTGGGGGCGCGCTACTTCTCTACGCGCTCGTCTTGTTCAGCCTCCTCCCTGCCACCGGTTTGACCGATGACGACGACTTCTATCTGCCAGCGGGGGAAAGCTACGCCAGCTGGATCCTGGAGGCGGCGCAGTTCTCGTCCCGGGCGTGGTCCCGAAAGGGTATCGACGCCGCCTTCGATATCAACCACGAGCACCCCCCGGTGGCGAAGTATGCCCTCGGTCTGGCGGCAAAGCTCTTCGGCGGCGTGCTTGGGCCCGTCGATGGGCCACGGGTGGCGACGGTTCTATGGTCAACTCTCACCGCCGCCCTCCTCCTCGTTCTGGCGCGGAGTCACCTCGGACCTCGAAGAGGCAACTGGGCCGGTGGCTTGGCCATCCTGTTCCTACTTGGCCTGCCACGCTTTGCCTTCCATTCTCGGGTCGGCACTCTCGACGTGCCGGTTGCTGCCGTCTACCTGCTGGCAGGTAGCTTCGCCCTGTGGGGCGAACGCTCTCGCCAGGCTGCTTTCTGGGCAGGGCCTCTTTTTGGCGTGGCTGCCGCGACGAAGCTCAACGGACCCTTCCTCTTCGGGCCCATGCTCCTCTTTTGGATTCTCACCCGGCGAACGCCTAGGAAGGAGGAGCGACGCTCGGGCCTTGGTCTGCCGCCCCTACCTTTGACCGTGCTCTCGATGGTCGTCCTTGGTCCTCTGACCTTCTTGGTCCTTTGGCCCTGGCTCTGGTTCGACACCATCGATCGCGTCCAGGCCTATGTTTCCTTTCACCTGAACCACTATCCCATCTACCTGCTGTACTTCGGACGGATCTACGACGCCGGGCCCTTCCCGCCCTGGCATGCGCCCTTCGTGCTAGCGCTCTGGACCACGCCCGTGGCCACGGTGGTGGCCGGCCTCTATGGAACCGTCGAGGCCGGGATTTCGGGCTTGCGCCGTATCCTCCGCCGAGACCAGACCTTCGATACTCAGCGCCCCGAGGGCGATCTCGCCCTGTTTCTCCTTCTAAACGCAGCGGCGACCATCGCCGTCGTCTCCTTCCTTGCCGGTCCCAAGTATGGCGGGGTGAAGCTCTTCCTGCCCTTCTTTCCCTTCTTCTGCCTGCTGGCCGGCTTCGGCATCCTAAGGATGGGCGAGCGTCTTGCGGCGTGGGAGCGGCTGAAGGCAATCCCCGTCAGGGGCGCGGTGTCGGGCTCAGCTGCCGTCGGCCTTCTGGCCGCCGCGAGTCTGCAGCTGAAGTTCGGCCAGGATGGCCTGAGCGCCTATGCCGGGCTGGCTGGGGGTCTCCGAGGTGCGACCGCGGCCGGTATGGAGCGCCAGTATTACGACGTACTATCTCGAGCCCAGCTGAAGTGGCTCGACGCCCACGCGCCGCCCAACACCAAGGTGCACTTCATGCCCAACCACAAGGAGTATGCGCGGACCTTTCGTTGGGCCCATCGGGAAGGCAGCTTGAGACGAGACGTCCGAGCCAGCCCGCGCCGCATCCGGGCCGACCTCTTAGTCCTCACCCATGAGCGTCGTTTCTCCACCTATCCTTCGGCCCTCGTTGAGGCGAGGGGCCTCGAGGTCCTCCATACCCACCGACGGGACGGCGTGCCCTTGTGGACCGTTTACAGGCTTGGAGGCTCTTCTTCGAGCGCCCCTACTCGATGATGCGCAGCTGACCGGTGGTCAGGGGACCCGAGCCCTTGGACTCGGG
The DNA here is from genome assembly GCA_039024635.1 of Myxococcota bacterium. Classification (GTDB taxonomy): domain Bacteria; phylum Myxococcota; class Kuafuiibacteriia; order Kuafuiibacteriales; family Kuafuiibacteriaceae; genus Kuafuiihalomonas. Next base: position 28,380 of record JBCCQA010000026.1, read on the forward strand.
CGGCGTACACTCGCCGGGCGCATCCTGGGTGATGGTGGTTCGAAGTCTGTCGATGTGGCCCAGCCAGGCGATTCGTACTTCGGCCGGTACGTCGTGCGCCTCCATCAGCTCGACCAAGATCTGCCGCCGTCGATCGAAGTGGCCCCCCATGATCCGGTGACGCATGTGGGCGTGGCGCATCCCTCGTCCGCTGTAGGCCACGTCCGCGCCCAAGAAACGGGCCGTGAACTCGAACTCTCGCTGGGCCAGAACGAGGGGATCCACGTTCCAAAAGTGAAAGCCGATCATCGAGTCTCGTCGGATGCGTCCAACGAAGGCGTCGATGAGGGGGCGGAGGGTCGCTTCGCCGCCCATGGCATCGTAGGGCGTCACGCCCAAGTCCTAGCACGCCCCCCTGGACCCGTCCGCTCAAACGAGACAGCTTCTCATGGATGCCGGTCCGAGACGCCCGCCTGACCGACGTGAACACCTTGGTACGGGGCAACTGCGCCATGGCCCGAGAGACGGAGGGCCTGGAGCTCGACCCGGATCGGATGAGGACTGGGGTCGAAGCCGTCTTCGCCGACGCCAGCAAGGGCCGCTACTGGATCGAGGAGTTCCACGGTGCGACCCGGGGCCAGCTGCTCGTAACCTACGAGTGGAGCGATTGGCGCAATGCCCCCGTCTGGTGGATCCAGTCGGTGTACGTATGGCCGGAGGCTCGGGTACGGGGGGTCTTTCGCTCGCTCTACGCCCATGTGGACCAGGAGGCCAAGGCCGCGGGGGCGGCCGGACTGCGGCTGTACGTGGACCTTCGGAACCAGTCGGCCCAACAGGTGTACGAACGCTTAGGTATGGACGGGGGGCACTACCGCCTCTTCGAGGCCATGTTCTGAGCGTGGGGCGATTTTCCTAGAACAGGTCGATGGTACCCTCCACCACGGCCGAGGCCCGAGACAGACGTACCTCTTCTTGATGGATGGAGGAAGACTGGGCGCTCGTCACGGGCCGGACGAACATCTGTCCCGTGTCGGGCTTGAACAGCACCCTGCGCGCTTGGGTTCCGCCGAGGTGTTCGGCTACCACCTTGATGCGCTCCGTTCGGAGAAACTGACGGACGAAGGCGATGTTGCGCTGACCGATATCCAGCCCGCCCTCGTACATCCGTCCACCGCCCGTGATCTTGGCCACCATACGCTCCCTGGATGCCCCTTTTCGAAGCAGGTCGTTGATCAGCTGTTCCATGGCGAAGGCGCCGAAGCGAGCGGCGTCGCTGGGGCTGCCCCCCGGGTCTTCGGGCAGAAGAAAGTGGTTCATGCCCCCGCCGCCAATGTCGGCATCGGAAAGGCAGGCGGATACGCAGGAGCCCAGGAGGGTGTACAGGGGCTTTCTGTTGCTGATGGCGAACTCGCCTGGAGCGATGCGGATCGCACCTCGGGCCATCTCATCGACCTCTTGCATCACCATCGATGGGCCTATCATGAACGAGATACTCGGTCGTCGGTGCCCGGTCTGAATTCCTGGCTTCGTCTTTCTCAAGTCGTGGGGGAATCGGCCGACTAAATCCGCGTGGCACGTATCCTCGCCGTCGATGATTCCCCATCCATGCGGACGCTCGTCAAAGTCACCCTGGCCGACGCCGGCCACGACGTCGAGCAGGCCGAAGACGGTGTCGAGGCCCTCAGCAAGGCCCAAGGGGATAGCTATGACCTCGTATTGGCCGACGTGAACATGCCGAACATGGACGGTATCACGCTGACCTCCGAGCTCAGGAAGCTGTCGGCCTACAAACGTACCCCCATCCTCATCCTCACCACCGAAGTCAGCGACGAGCAGAAGCAAAAAGGTCGGGCGGCTGGCGCCACCGGGTGGCTGACCAAGCCTTTCAACCCGAACAAGCTGCTCGCCACCATCGGCCGCGTGATCTGAGTCATGACCGAACGCAGCGTAGCCCTTCCGTCCAAGCTGAGAGTCGATGCCGTGTCGGCGCTCCGGGATGCTTGCCTCTCGGCCCTCGAAGACCTCTCACGAGACGACGTCTTGAAGCTCGACTGCTCCGAAGTCTCCGACGTCGACGCGACAGGCCTTCAGCTCCTGTACGCTCTTCGCCAGGCTTGCTCCGCGAGCGGCGTCCAGCTCGAGCTGGAGACGACACCCGAAGTGTTGTCCCGTGGAAGCCGCATCCTTGGTCTGGGACTCGAGGAGGCCTAGGTGGAAGATTTCGGAAACGACGCCCTCCTCCAGCAGCTGCGAGAGGTCTTCTTCGAGGAATCCGAAGAAGGCCTGGCCCGGATGGAGGCCATCTTGGTCGAAGCGACCGACGGTCAGCCTTTGGCCGCCGAAGACATCAACTCGATGTTTCGAGTGATGCACTCGATCAAGGGCGGCGCGGGCACCATCGGCCTAAACGGCGTCGTTCGCGTGGCCCATGCGGCGGAGAGCTTTCTCGATGACGCGCGAGACGGAGAGGTGGAGATCGGCGACGAGGACCGAAGCCGATTGCTGCGGATCCTCGACGAGCTTGGCGTACTCATCCAGGCCGCAAAGACGGGCGAAGAGGCTGACGAAGCGCCGGGCATTGCCCTCGCCGAAGAGCTGGGGGGTGGCTCCGGGGAGCCAATCGGTAAGGGGAGCTCGGCTGGAGGCGAAGGTAAGCAGCGTCTACGTGTCCGCCTGAATCCGAAGCCTGGTTTGATGGATTCGGGCAACGATCCCTACCGACTCCTTCTCGAGCTGGACGAGATGGTGGGCTTCGACGTCCGGGTGGACCACGCGGCTCTACCGCCGCTTCGAGATCTCGACCCCAGTGAGCTGTTCCTCAGCTGGGAGCTCGACACCAAGGCGCCGATCGAAACCGAAGAAGTCGCGGAGATCTTCTCTTGGATTGACGACCTGGCCGAGATCGAAATTGGCCCCATCCCGGTTCAAAAGAGGGAGCGGACCGCTGCCGCCGCCGCCGGGGGACCGAGCGCGGCGCCGGGCGCCACGTCCTCCTCCATCCGGGTCCAGCTCAGCAAGGTGGACCGGCTCATGAACTTGGTCGGAGAGCTGGTCATCACCCAGTCCATGCTCAGTCAGCTCACGGCCTCCGACGACGGCCGCAGCTCTGAGCGCTGGCTGCAGGGCCTGTCGCAGTTGCAACGCAACACCCGGGACCTTCAGGAGTCGGTGATGGGCATTCGGATGGTGCCCATGAGTTTCCTCTTCAGCCGTTTCCCTCGGATGGTTCGGGACCTCGCCATTCAGCTCGATAAGAAGGTCAAGCTCCTCATCCAGGGCGAGACCAATGAGCTCGACCGCACTCTGGTCGAACAGCTCTCGGATCCTCTCGTCCACTTGGTTCGTAATGCCATCGACCACGGCCTGGAGACGACGGCCGAACGGGCTTCGTCCGGAAAGAAGGAAGAGGGGCAGATCAGCCTCAGGGCCTTTCAGCAGGGCGACAAGATGATCGTCGAGGTCCGAGACGACGGAAAAGGCATCGACCACGAGAGGGTTCGAACCAAGGCCATCGAGAAGGGCCTCCTCGAGCCCGATCAGGAGTTGCCTCGGGATTCGATCCTCCAGTTGCTCTTTGAACCAGGCTTCTCGACCGCGGCTCAGGTGAGCGACCTGTCAGGTCGGGGGGTGGGCCTAGACGTGGTCCGTCGAAACATCCAGGCCATCGGCGGGACCCTGGAGATCGACTCCAAGCTAGGCACGGGCACGACCTTTACCCTCAAGCTCCCCCTGACCCTGGCCATTACTGACGGCCAGCTCGTCCGCATCTCGGACGAGACTTTCGTGGTACCGGTCCTCTCGATCGTCGAGTCGGTTCAGCGAAGCCGGGTCGACTTCACGATGCTCCCCAACGGTCGTTTCGTCACCGAGTTCCGCGGACAGCAGGTGCCGGTGGTCGACGGCGGCGAGGCCCTGGGCCTTCGATTTGCGCCTCAGACCGACGAAGCGCGAACCTTCGTCATCGTTGAAGACGGTGGGCGCTGCCTGGCCCTAGGCGTGGACGAGCTCCTCGGGCAGCAGCAGGTGGTCGTGAAGAACCTCGAAGAAAACTTCGAGCGCGTCCACGGTATCTCGGGCGCCACCATTCTGGGCGACGGAAAAGTCGCCCTCATTCTCGAAGTAAGTGAGCTGGGCGGCCTCCGCGTCGTACCCAGCGAGGTAGCAGCATGACGGCTGAAGCATCATCCCTTTCGCTCGACACACAGAGCGCCGACGTGACCCAACTCTTCTCCTTCCGAGTGGGAGAGCAGAAGTATGCTCTCGACATCCTGAGGGTTCAGGAGATTCGACGCTGGGAGCAGTGCACCAAGCTGCCCCACGCCCCGGAAGAGGTACGCGGCGTCATCAATCTGCGGGGGGCCATCGTTCCGGTGGTCGACCTTCGTCTCCGGTTCGGCTGTGAGGCGAGCTATCTACCTACGACGGTCATCGTGATCGTCAGGGTCCTCAACGGGCCGAAAGAGAAAATCGTGGGCGTCGTCGTGGACGCCGTCCTCGATGTGTTCACCACCAACCAAGAGCAGATTCACGACTGTCCCGACATCGGTGTCCCAGGTGGGCTCGATTTTGTGACGGGCATGGTGAAGCAGGCCGAAGATATGCTCATCGTCATCGACGTCGACGAGATGCTTGGCCACGACAACTGAAGAAAGACCTAGACATGGCGACCAAGACGAGAAACACCACCAACCGGGCCCGACGGCCCCAGCAGCCGAACTTCAAGGCGGCCGAAGCGCTCTCCATGAAGGGAAGCGCTCGGGAATCACTCCACCATTTCGCCGAGGCACTGGCCGAGGACAGCCGGGCAAGCGCCGTTCACGTCTGGGCCTGCGACGATAGCCTGACGCTGGTCGTCGGCGCCGGACCCGGCCACGTGGAAGAGCTCGACTTCCCTTGCGTCCTGGATCGCCGGGCGCCGGACGACGTTGTGCGGGCATGGATCCAGCGTGCGCCGGTCAGCTCCGATACCAGCTTGGGTCGTCGAGGCGAAGTCCTCAGCCGTCGAGGCCTGCGCGCCGTATGTCATCCTGTCGTCTGGCAAGACGAGGTCTGCTGCGTGGTCGAAGTCATTCGGCCGATGGCGGCCAAGGTCTCGGCCGCGGTCTCCAAGAAGTTGAGCGACTTCCTCGAGAGCCACGCCTCTGCTCTGGCCTCGGCCTTACGGATGCAAGACTTCGAAGACCAGGTCACGAACGGGGATGCAGCTCGGAGGGCCACCGTCGCCGTCCAGGAAGGCCAGACCGAAGATGAGATGGTCGACGCCGCGCTCTCCACGATCTGCCAGAACTTTGGATGGGAGTACGGATCCTACTGGACCGTGGACGAGGCCCAGGGGGCCCTCGTGTTCGCCCGCGAGTCGGGGACGGTCTCGGAGGCCTTCAAGCAGGTCACGCGGTCGGCCAGCTTCGCCAAGGGGGTCGGGCTCAGTGGCCGGACTTGGGCAAAGGGGGACGTCGTAGCGGTCGAGGACTTGGGCGAGCTCCAGGACTGCTGCCGTCGCGAGTCGGCCCAGGCGGCCGGCGTCCGAAGTGGCGTTTGTCTGCCCATCAAGGTGGACGGGGAGATTGTCGCCACGATGGACTTCTTCATGACGCGCTACGAGGCGGTGTCCAAGCATCGACAGGACTGCCTCCGTGACATGGCCTCGGCGTTGTCCGTCGCCTTGAAGCGGGTTCGGGCCGCCCGAGCGATGAAGGAGATCGTCACCCGAGCCGATATGCTAGAGAGCGCGGTCGACAATGGACAACGATTCTTCATGGTCGTGGACCGGGACTTCAAGGTTCAGTTCATGAACCAGGCTTCTCGAGCTCTGCTCGAGAAGCACTCCGAGAAATTCCGTCACCGCTGGCCCGCCTTTGACGTCGACAGCGTCATGGGCTCCAGCGTGGACTTCTTTCACAAGAACCCGGCCCACCAGCGGAACATGCTCGATGACCCGAGCAAGTTGCCCATGCGGCACCAGATCGACATTGAAGGCCTCAAGTTTTACATCAACGTGGCCGCCATCGTGGATGCCGACGGAGAGTACATCGGCAACTCCATGGAGCTGGAGGACGTCACCAGTCAAATGGACGCCGAGAGCCAGATCGGTCGGCTCATCGCGCAGGCCTCTTCGGGTGAGCTCGAGGGTCGACTCGAAGCATCGAGCTGGGAGGGTTTCCTGGGCAAGGTCGGACAGGGGATCAACGAGCTCCTCGACGTGGTCGTGAAGCCCTTGGCCGAGGTGCAAGAAGGTCTGGGTCGGCTGAGCGAAGGTGCCCTCGACTTCGAGATGTCCAGGGATCACCAGGGTCAGTTCGGCCAGATGGCGAGCTCGTACAACCACACCGTCGAGACCCTGCGGGATACCGTTGGCAAGATCCTCAAGGCGGCGGCCGGCATCGGCGATGGCGTCTCTCAGATCAGCGCCGGCAACAACGACCTGAGTTCCCGTACCCAGGAGCAGGCGGCAGCCATCGAAGAGACGGCGGCCACGGTCGTGGAGCTCACGGGGACCGTGAAGCAGAACGCGACCAACGCCGGCGAGGCGACGCAGCTCGCGGTCCACGCCCGTTCGGCGGCCGAGGACGGTGGCAAGGTGGTCGGCAGCGCGGTGGGCGCCATGCAGGAGATCAACAAGTCGAGCAAGCGGATCGCCGACATCATCGGGGTCATCGACGAGATCGCCTTCCAGACCAACCTCCTTGCCCTCAACGCCGCCGTCGAAGCGGCTCGAGCTGGCGAACAGGGCCGCGGTTTCGCGGTCGTGGCGGGCGAGGTCCGGAACCTGGCCCAGCGAAGCGCCGAAGCCGCCAAAGAGATCAAGGGCCTCATCAACGACAGCGTCGAGAAGGTCGAAGAGGGGTCACGGCTGGTCGACCAGTCTGGCGAGACTCTGGGCGACATCATCAAGAACGTCACCCGGGTCAGCGACATCATCGCGGAGATCTCGGCCGCCAGCAACGAGCAGGCGACTGCCATCGAGCAAGTGAACACCACGGTCGGTCAGATGGACCAGAACACCCAGCAGAATGCGGGTCTGGTCGAGGAGGCCGCGGCGGCCAGCATGTCGGTCAATCGTGAAGCTCAGCAGATGCGTCAGATGATGGCCTTCTTCAAGATGGGCGAGGGCGAGCTCGAGGTCGTGGCTGACGAGCCCATGTCGGTGGCGCCGGCGCCGCCTGTGACTCGCGCCAAGCCGTCGGCTGGGCAGGTCCCTGCTGCGGTCGCAGCGTCGCGGACTCAAGAATCCGACGACTGGCAGGAGTTCTGATTCTAGGCCATGGAAGCTCGGGCTCGGGAGTTCCCGTTCTCGGACGCCGACTTTCGTTGGGTACAATCCACGGCGAAGTCGGTGTTCGGGGTGCACATCGTCGATGACAAGCGCGACCTTGTCTATAGTCGTCTGGCGCCGGTTCTCCGGCGCCACGAGCTCTCTTTCGAGAGCTTGCGATCCGCGGTCAAGGAAAGGGATCTCGAGCAGGCCTTCATCGACGCACTAACGACCAACGTCACCAGCTTTTTCCGAGAGCCCCATCACTTCGAACTCTTGGCTAACTTCGCCCGAGAGCGCGGTACGGCCGGCGTGCGCCTGTGGAGCGCGGGCTGCTCTTTGGGCATGGAGCCCTACAGTGCTGCCATGACCCTGCGCGAGGTTGGCGCCGGTCCGGTCAAGATCCTGGGCACCGACGTCGACTCCAAGGCTGTCTCCATCGCTCGGTCTGGTGTTTACGAGCTCGACGTGCTGAGCGACGTCCCGGTAGAGCGGCTCCGGCGTCACTTCGTTCGGGGAGGCGGTGCGAACGCACGAAAAGCCAAGCTCAAACCCGAAACCCACAGCCTCGTAACCGTCAACCAGCTCAATCTGATGGCGAAGTGGCCTTTCCAGAGGAGCTTCGACGTCGTCTTTTGTCGTAACGTCCTCATCTATTTCGACAGCAAAGAGAAGGCTGAGCTCATCCGGCGCTTCGTCGCCCAACTGCGCCCAGGCGGGTTACTATTCCTCGGCCACTCCGAGTCGGCCCAAGGGGTCGATGTCCCCCTCGAGTCTTTGGGTCGTACCACCTATAGGCGAGCCTCATGAAGCGAGTTCTGATCGTCGACGACTCTGCCCTCGTCCGGAAGCTGCTCAGCGATATCATCGAGAGCTCCCCGGATTTCACCGTCGTAGGCAGCGCTCGAGATCCCTACGAGGCGCGGGAGCTGATCAAGCGATGCAACCCCGACGTTCTGACCCTGGACGTCGAGATGCCCCGCATGGACGGTGTCACTTTCCTCTCAAACCTCATGCGATTGAGGCCGATGCCGGTCCTGATGGTCTCCTCCCTGACCGACAAGTCGGCTGACGTCACGTTGAAGGCGATGGAGCTTGGCGCTGTCGACTATGTCTCCAAGCCCAAGGAAGACTTGGCTCGCTCGCTCCCACTCTACAAGGAAGAGGTTCTGGAAAAGCTCCGGACAGCCGCAAGGGCCCAAGTCCGGCGTATCGAGCGCAAGGTCGGAAAGCCTGTCCTCACCTCCATCAAGACGACTCATGGCGTGATAGGGATCGGTGCCTCCACGGGTGGGACAGAGGCCATTCGATCTGTCCTCGAGCGCCTGCCGGCCGACGCACCCGGCGTCGTCATTACCCAGCACATCCCTGAGACCTTCAGCAGGGCCTTTGCCCGAACCCTAAACGCTGCGTCGGCCATGCGGGTCCTGCAGGCCGAAGGCGGAGAAGAAATCAAGCCCGGCTTCGCCTTCGTGGCTCCTGGCAACAGGCACCTTCGGGTGGTCCGCTCGGGTGCCCGCTATCATGTTCGCCTCGATGATGGACCGCCCGTGAACCTCCACAAGCCCGCGGTGGACGTGATGTTCCAGTCGATTGCCCAGCAGGTCGGACGCAACGCGGTCTGCGCCATCCTCACCGGAATGGGGGCCGACGGTGCAGCGGGCCTACTCCAGGTTCGGAAAGCAGGGGGAAAGACCATCGCCCAAGACGAGGCCAGCTCGGTCGTCTACGGAATGCCCCGGGAGGCGGCCACCATGGGAGCTGCCGACCGGATACTATCCTTGGACCAGGTCCCAACGGCGCTGCTGGCTGCCTTCAAGGAGCGTACGTCTTCCCAGATCGGCTAGAGCCGAAGCGTGGCGACGACTCGGTTTCCGGGCGGCAGATAGTCGATGTGGGTGAAGCTCAGCGCTCGTGCTAGCTGAATACCGCGACCTTGGTAACCGTTGTCGTCCTGGTGAACCTCATTCCATGTGAAGCCCGCGCCTTCGTCCTCGATCGTGAGCTCAATACGATCTTCCAGTCGCTGCACGTAAACCGAGGCGCGACGGCTCCCTAGCTTCGGATCTCGTAGACGACGCTCGATTTCCTGGTCCAGCTTACCTTTCTCTATCAAGAGCTGCTTTGTCGGCCCCCCGACGGCTAGGTTCCCATGCTCGACTGCGTTGATCATCAACTCGAGGATCCCGACCCCAGCTGTGCTGGGCCGAGGATACATGCGGCTCAAGCTTCCGGCGATGGAGACGGCTTGGCTACGTGTTCGAAAAGAGAAGTGAGCCTCCGTCAAGTGGCACAAGCCGTCTTGGTCCCGAGCCAGCTCTGCGTTCAGCGCCCGTAGTCGGGCGTGGGCGCGAAGGGCACGATCGGCGAGGGCTAAGAGCCTGGCTTTGCTGACCGGTTTACGGGTGGTGTAGTACCCCGTGGACCCGGAGGACCCTTCTACTTCCCCTTCTCCATGCGAATCGTCAACGAGGAGGATGACCGGGCGTTGGGCGTAGTCGAAGCTGCGAGCCAGCCCATACTCCACGACCAGTAGATCGAAGCGCTCGCTTGGTTCCGGAAACTCTTCGAAGTGGGCCACCGAGAAGCCGCCGTCGCTCAGGTAGCCCGAGAGCGTCCTGGCCTGAAGCGGGTCTCGTTCGACCAGCAGTGCCTGCACGACTCAATTTCCCGTGGACTCGGAGAAGCCGGCCATGATCAGCGTGTCTCGGATCTCCGGTTTGGGGTCGGTAATCTCGAGCCGTTTGAACTGGCGTTTTGCCACACTGAGCATCCCGAGGGCCGAGGAGTCGAGTGAAGAGGTCTCTCTAAGATCGATCTGACAGATCTCAGCCTGGGCCAGGGAGTCGATGGCGGCACGGAACTCCTGGTGGAGTGAGAAGTCGAAGGGACCCAGAACCGCGACATAGGCCTTGTTGTCATTGATTGGTCTAGTACGTACTCTCATATGGCTATCTCATAAGAATAGTTTCAAAATAGTTCGGCCGTACCCTCGTCGAGGTCCCACTGCTCGACCGGTGAGCGGCTGATCTCGGCCTGTCCCCTTTGGATGAGTACAGGCCCGATCGCCAGCTCGGCGTCCAAGCGGTCGAGGGAGCCTCGCACTTGTTCAATGAGCTGGCGGCACATGTCTTCGAACTGAAGGAGTCGGATGGCATCCGAAGCGCCCTTCTCTACCTCGGCCGTGTATTGGTCGGCGTGGGCGCGAGCGGCTTCGAGTTTGTCGGATGTCTGCTCGAGCAGCTCAACCATGGATCCAACGTTCTTTTGGACCTTCACCGCGTCTGACATGTCGTGGGAGGCCATAGCTGCGATCAGCGACCATACTGTATCGATACTTGTACGAGCTTCGCTGGTGTGGTTCGAGATCTCGTCTTTGAGACTGTCGACCTCGGTAGCGAGGGATTTGATGCTCTCGGCTACGAGCTGAAAGGCCCGACCTTCTGCCCCCGCGCGGGCGGCCTCGATGGCTGCGTTGACGGCTAGAACTCGGGAATCGTCCGATATTCCCTCGATTCGCTCAAGCACCGCGAAGATTGAGTCCAAATGGGTCACCATGTCGTCGACCCTGTACGCGACTTCGATGGAGTGCGTGCTGAAGTGGAGGATGAGGTCCCCGAAGGTCCCCATGAACTTGGCGGTGTGGTCCAAGAACCGACGGAAGTCGAGTTCGCCTTCTTGCTCGCCATCCTTCGCCTCGATGAGCCGCTGCATCTCCTGTCGCTGACTCTGCGCCGAGTTGCTCAGGGCTAAGATGGTGGTCTGGAGGTTTCCGACCGTGTCGGACAGGATGCTAGATAGTTGCCCCAGCCTTTCGGCTTCTGTAGCGGGCGAGAAGTCTCGCTCACGGAGCTCAGTCTCATTGGAGGCCACGGTCCGTATCCTTCATCGGTCGCCAAAGCGGACTCATGAGGAAAAGGAGGGTCCAGTGTGGCTTCGGGGTTCAGCCGCCAGGATGTTTCGATTCGAGACATCGGGAGGCGAGCTAGGCTCAGTGGGCGCGCCGTATTCGGGCCATGAAGAAGCCGTCGGGCGCCCCCGACTCATGAGGCCCCGTTCGGAGGCTGTGTTCCACTTCGAAGTCCGGGCCCAGATGGGCCAGCCGATTCTCGCCTTCGGCCTTGGTGATGGTGCACACCGAGTAGACCAGGACGCCGCCAGGCCCGAGCCGAGCCAGACCCTGGCCCAGCACCAAATCCTGGGTCCGGGTGAGCTCAGCCAGCCCATTTGGGTCGAACTTCCAGCGGAGCTCTGGGTGTCGACGCAGGGTACCGAGTCCCGAACAGGGGGCGTCGACCAAGACCCGGTCGAAGCGCTCGGTCTCCGCCGGTAGAACGTCGATGGTCTCGACTTCATCGAGCCGGAGTCGTGCCGCGTTTTCGGCCACCCGCGCCAGTCGTCGGGGTAGGCGGTCGTACGCCAACACCCGGCCTCTTCCCGCCAATCGCTCGGCGATGTGGGTGGTCTTGCCACCGGGAGCGGCACAGAGGTCGAGGATGGTCTCTCCGGGCTCGGGCGCCAGGAGCTCGACCACCCGCATGGCCGCCTCGTCCTGCGGGGAAGCGTCTCCTCGTCGAACACAGTCGAGGTCGGCCGGAAGTCCGCCACCTGGCAGGTGGACGGCGTAGGGCAGTTCGCCAATGGCGCCACCGACTTCGGCTGCGATGGCCGTGGGCTCGGCCCGGGGATGGACCCGGAGGGTAAGCGGGGCTGAAGCCAGGCTCGCTCGGGCGAAAGCCAGGGCCTCTTCGGGGCCCAAGTCGTCCACCAGCTGCTTGGCCAGGGCGAGGGGGACGCCGCCGTGAAAGGAGACTTGCCGTTCGGCCGGTGCGTCAGGGTCGGGCCCCTTTGGCAAACGCTCTTCGGCCGGTGTCCGAGCCAACTTGCGGAGGACGGCGTTCACGAAGCCGCCGTGGGCCTTTCGGCGCTTGGCTTGGCGCACGGCGAGGTCGACCGCGGCGTGGTCCGGGATGCGGTCCAGCTCCATCAGCTGGTAGGCCCCGATACGGAGAATGTCGATAAGCCGGCGGTCGATATCCTTGATCCGCCGACCCGAGACATGGGCTAGGGCGGCGTCGACGAAGCTTCGCTTGCGGAGCAGGCCGTAGACGATCTCGGTGGCCAGGCCGGCGTCGGCGGGGCTTGCCTTCCGTCTCTGAAGCTCGGCCCGCAGAACCGTGGAGGCGAAGGCAGCGTCGGCGTCGACCCTGCGCAAAACCTCCAGCGCGACATCCCGGGCATCAGCCACGCGCTGAGGCATCAGGTCCGACGACCGAGGTCAATGTCAGGACCCAATGCCGGCTTTGCCGTGGCCAAGGGCAGGCCCCGCACCCTACCCTGAGACCAGATGAGCATCCGGATTGCGCCATCAATTCTGAGCGCAGATTTCGGCCGTCTGGCCGAAGAGATCCGATCCGTAGACGAAGCGGGGGCGGACGAGATCCACGTCGACGTCATGGACGGGCACTTCGTACCCAACCTGACCATCGGCCCCTTGGTGGTGAAGGCCGTTCGGAAGGTCACCCAGAAGCCCCTCGACGTCCACTTGATGATCGCGAATCCGGACCAGTACATCGAGCCCTTCGCCGAAGCGGGCGCCAACACCCTGACCGTCCATCCCGAAGCCTGTACTCACCTGCATCGGACGCTGACGCGCATCCGGGACCTGGGCTGCCGCGCGGGCGTGTCCCTCAATCCGGCCACGCCGACCGAGGTTCTCGACTACGTCCTGGAGGACATCGACCTCGTGCTCGTGATGAGCGTGAACCCTGGGTTCGGGGGCCAGAGCTTCATCCCCACGATGCTGCCCAAGATCCGCCGAATCAAAGAGGCGCTAGTCTCGGCCGAACGCGCCTCCAGCGTTGACATCGAGGTCGACGGGGGCATATCCCCGTCCACCGCTGGCGACGTCGCCAAGGCCGGAGCGAATCTCTTCGTTGCGGGCTCGGCGGTATTCGGCCAGAAGGACTACCGGCAGGCCATCGCGGCCATCCGGAAGGCCGCCTCCGGGGTGTAGCTCAGCTTGGCTAGAGCGCTTGGTTCGGGATCAAGAGGTCGTAGGTTCAAATCCTGTCACCCCGACTTACGGGTTCCAGGGCCGGCGAAGCCGGACCCACCCGCTCTACGCGAACCCGGGTCGCTGCGATCAACGGGAGTCCATGGGTCTGCCGCAATTGGAGGTTGCGGTGCCCGCTGGCTGCGTTGCCACAGGCCTTTATGCGGCCGACGTTCCTTGCCGGTCGAAGTCGATGGCCGATCAGTTGGAAGGTCGCCATGGCATCTCATCGGAGGTACTGAAAGGCCGCCCTCGAGACGTGACCGGATGAGCGAAGCATTCTAGGCTCGGCTTCATCGAGATGAGTGCCGACGAAGAGTACGACATCCAGCTCGCGCCGTTGTTTGAAGGGCTGCAGACGATCTCTGTCGAGTCGGCGAAGAAGCTCAGCGACCACCCTTGGTTCAACCGCACACTATGCCGGGTCAACGAAAGCCTCGTGCGGATTGGGGTCTTCAAGGGCGAATTCCACTGGCACGCCCACGAACGCGAAGACGAGTTCTTCTACGTCGTCGACGGGCAGCTCGACATCGAGATCGAGGGTCGCGGGCCGATTCGCCTCGGTCCAAACGAAGGGACGCTGGTGCCCAAGGGGGTGAGACATCGACCTGTTGCCCTCAAAGGCGCGACCGTTCTCATGGTCGAGACCGCCTCCATCGTACCGACAGGCTCTTGAAGGTCTTCATACGAGCATGAGGCGTGAGCCGACTCGCTAGGTTCCAGAAGCCCTGCCACCAGGCCGTCTTGCTGAGCACGTACAGCAGGCCTGCGTCCATTAACGAAGGATGAAAGACCGCGTTCGCGGCCACTCGGCGTCCATCGAGGAAAGAAAGGAGGATCGCCCATTCATAGGGTAAGCAGGTGGGTCATCGGGCTGCTTCGGCTGGTCGTCGTCCCCAGGCTCGGGGATGGCCTGCTCTGTTGGCCGTGACTGTCCTTCTTCGGGCGGCAGCTCGACAGCTTTTCTACGATACCGTAGGTTACGATAAAGTAGCTTACGGTTTCGTAGGTCTAGAGATTGACACGCGGAGAGCGCCTGAGGCCAGACGTGCCGTTGAAGGGAGGGGCTGCGATGTATCGTGGTGAGCGGATCAACAGCATTTCTCACCTGGTGGGGGCTTCCTTGGCCCTCGTCGGCCTGGTCCTGCTGGCCGTGTTCTCGGCGGTGAGTCAGGACGCCTGGAAGCTGACGAGTGCCCTCGTGTACGGGCTGACGCTCTTCTTGATGTTCCTGTTCTCGACCTTGTTCCACAGCCTACGAGGAACTCCGAAAGTAGTCTTCCAGCGCTTGGACCATGTCGCCATCTATTGGCTGATCGCGGGGACCTACACCCCCTACTGCCTCGTCACCCTTCGCGAGGAGCGAGGCTGGCTGCTCTTCGGCATCGTGTGGGGCATTGCCGTCCTGGGTACGCTCTTCAAGAGCGTTTTCGGCCCGCGCTACTCTCATGCTTCGACGCTTCTTTACCTTGCAGCGGGGTGGACGATCCTGCTCGACATCTCTGCCCTGTATCAGAGGATGGACCCAGCGGGCTTCGCCTGGCTCTTGGTGGGAGGCGTCCTCTATACGATCGGTGCGGTATTCTATGTGTCGGACAAGATACCGCGTAATCATGAAGTCTGGCACTTCTTCGTCCTGGCTGCTGCGGTCTGTCACTGCGTTTCCATCCTCGTCTATGTCGTGAGCTGACGACGATGGCGCTCCCCTTTCGTTGGGCTGCGGAAAGAGCCGCTACTCGAGCAGCCGCAGGCTTCCGAAGACGTCCGCGTCGACGTACCCTTCGTCGTTGTTCTTTCCGTGGGTCTTCCGCGAACCCATGAAGTTTTCTCGGCTTTGCTTCCCGTCGTTGTCGCCGTAGGCCAACGAGAACCCGAGCACCTTGCCCGGAGCTAGTAGGACGGGGCTATTATCTTCGCCTTCGCGAAAGTCGGCCCCGAACACCCGGATCTTCATCTCCCACAGATGGCGCTTGCCTTCCTTGGTACGGGCGACCTCGACGTGATCGTCAAAGAACATCGTCTCTTGCGCGGTGCTCTTGTCGATGGCGTGACCCTCGGTCGAGACGTGATACGCGAAGGCCTGGTGGCCATACTGGTGGTCGCCGCCAGACCGGTCCTCGTCGAGGAAAACCTCGACGTAGTCACCTTTCCAGTAGTCGTCCAAGCCGTCGGCGAGCGTGGGATGGAGGACGTCGTCGATCACTTCGACTAGTAGCGCAACAGAGTCGCGGGTCCAGGCCACCTTGAATCGGCCTTGGTAGTCGGTTGGGCTCGGGACCGCGCCCATCCATACGTAGTTCAGCCCGTACCAGTCCTGGGCGGCCCAGACTGGCTCACGACTACATCCATCGATATCGATGGGACGCTCAGACTTCCGGGCGTCGAACCTACCTTCGGCCATGTCCAAGACGACTGCGTCTGCCCGGGGGGTGTGGCAGAGAACTTCGGGCAAGCTGGGTGCGGGGGTCCTATTCGCAGCTGGGCCGGTCCGTTCGAGGCATCCCGTGCCGAGCACGCACACAGACAGAGAAATCAGGGTTGGTCTCTTCATCCTGGAGGTCATAGCGCAGCTCGAAGTGCCCACCGACGACGACTAGTGTGCCGGTCATGAAGTTCGATCAGTTTCCCGTCGAGTCATCGGCGTCCTGGTGGACCAGCTTCGGATGGAGTTGGGTGGGCCCCAGGGACTGAGAAGCCCGAAAGGGCGGCCGTAGGCCGCTGGGCCGGCAGGGTGGTCGAGGGCCGGCGGAAGCGATCTGACTCTGTGATCGGTACACTCCGGCAAAGGGTCGGCGTCGATCCCAGGCCCTGGCGCAGGCGGACTCCTCCAAGGTCTGGTACACCTGAGGGGTTCGACTCAGATGATCGGGGACCAGTCGGCTCCGTGCGCGACCCATACTGCGTCTAAGAGGGCACGAAGCTCTTCGGGTAAAGGGCCTGCAGTAAGGCTCCGGGCCGCGGACTCTAGTCGAGAGAGTCCGGTCGTCCCGAGCAGGACTGCGTCGAAGCCCGTGTGAAAGGCCGCCCATCGGAGAAAGGCGTCGGCGGGATCTTCCAGCGCGAGGGCGGCGATGTTCCAGCGGCGGTAGTTCTCGGCCAAGTCCGGTTCGCGTGGTGCCTCTCTGAAGCGCCACGGTGCGTTGGCGAGGATGCGTTTGGCAATCCTGCCGAGATGGGGGACAAGCTCGAGGGTCGTCAGATTGTGTCGGTCTAGAACGGACGTCGTGGCCAAGACGCCGTCGAAGGCTCCACTCGAGCAGGCCACGTGCAGCGCGTGGCCGTCGCCGGCGTAGGCGCAGAACCGGACCTTACCCGCGCGCTTTGCGTCCAGAAGGGCTTCGACGACCTCTCCTCGCTCTATCACTTCGGCTGAGCAGGAGTGCAGATGGGCGATGTCGACTCGGTCCGTGCCCAGCCTCGTGAGAGCCAGATCGACTCCCCCTTGGATACAAGGACCTGTCCAGTCCTCTACACCAGGGACGCCATAGCCGAGCTTGGTCGAAAGGACCGCTTTGTCACGCAAGGGCCCGAGGGCGACGCCGAGCTTGGACTCGGCCGCCCCGTAGCTGGGCGCGGTATCGAAGAGAGTCACGCCCAGGTCCAGGGCCCCTCTGACGAGCCCCTCTGCCTCGCGCGCATCGAGCCTGTCGAGTCCCCCGGTTCCGAGACCGAGGCGCGATACCGAAAGGCCGCTTGTACCGTAGGCCTTGGCGTCCATGACCTGAGGAAGGACCTTCAGCTGCAGTCGGCCACTGCGAAGGCGGCGGCACAACAGTCCGAGATCTGTCCCGGGATGCCGGGTCCACCCTCGGCGCACGCTCCGGATTCTACGCGGCACCGGTTGCGTAGGTTGATCGGGCAGGCATTGCACTCGACGCATTCGTCAGGCAGGTCGGCAGCGCACCCCTCGAGCGCATCGCTCACCAGGTTTCCGCATGCCGTCGCCAGCTGATCGTCGCACATGCTGGGGGCGTCCTGGTTGGCCTGATTGGCGCAGGCCTGAGCCTGCCCGAACAAAGCCCCGCAGGTCTCGGCGTCCTGAATGAAGGTGGCAGCGAGGCAGCTCGTGCGGCAGGCCTGCACGGTCGTCGGGTCGACGCCGCACTCGCCGTATCGATCACACACGAGCGTGCACTCGCCGATGAAGTCCTGGGGGTCGCCAGGCACGCCAGCCGAGCTGTCGCAAGCCAGGCAACCGCCGAGAGAAGCAGAGAGTAGAAGCCATCGTGTCAGCATGAAGCCCTCGTGTGTGACGACGCCGTGCGCCTCGACGATTGTCAACGAGAGGCCGCGGACCTGGGCCCCCTGCGCAAGTTCATCTCATTCGAACATCACGACGACCACGCCATCGTCACCGAGCGTGCGGGAGAATGCGTAGGCTCCCGCGCCCACCTGGATCCGTGTGTGGGTCCCCGCACCCACGGACCGGTGACGCTTTCGGAACTGCCCCAGGGTCCGCCAGTGGTCGATCAGGGAGGCGTTCTCGGGCTGGCTGTGCTCATCCCAGTTCATGTCGCTCCGGGTGGGATTCTCGCCATCGCTGCTGTCGGGGCCTGGTGCTCGGCCCGACTCGTCGCCGTAGAACACCTGAACGGCTCCGGGGCTGAGCATCAGGGCGGTCCCCATCAACGCCTGCGCCTCGAAGTCTCCGCCGGTCTCGCCGAAGAACAACTCCGTGTCGTGGGAGGATGCGTAAGTGAGCTCGTTGCGGTCCGGGTCGTCGTTCACCAGGGCGTCGAGATCGGCAAAGTAGGTCTCCAGCTCGTCAAAGTCTTCGATCAGATCCTCTGCGTCGCGATTGAAGTCGAAGTTGATCAGGGAGTCGAAGCCAGCTGGGAAGTAGGCATCGCGGTCCCTCACCGGAGGAAAGGCTTCGCCGGTCATCCAAAAGTCGGTGTCGCCCACGAGCGGGTCGTTCGAGTTCTCTGCTCGCCAGGCGGCCAGCGCTTCCGTCCCGGCCGTCTTGAGCGCCGTCCAAGTCTCGAGCTCTACATGCTTGGCGGTGTCGCAGCGGAAGCCGTCGATGCCGAAGCGACGAATCCAATCGGTGTGCCAGGCGACCAAGTAGTCTCGCACCGTCGCATCCGAAAGGGCCTCGGCCCGAGTGTCATCCTTGACGGTGAGAACAGGGGGCAGGCCGACAAAGTCCTCGCTCTCGGTTTTGAAGTCGGGAAGGGAAGCAAGCTGAGAAGTCAGCTCGTCCGAGCCAGGATCGTCATGACCCGGGAAGTCGGCCACACGAACCCACTCGGGACCCCACCAGTTAATCCAGTTGACGTTGGAGCCGAACTGAATCGCGTCGTTGAAGCTGTGCCAGTTCTCTCCGGGGGCGAGGGCCACGTCTGGCTCCAGCCACCGGGTATGGGTTGGGTTCAGGACCTCGGGCAGAGAGTCCACGAGGTCGGCGATGCTCGCGTAGCCCGGGTGATTGAGGACGACGTCGAAGATCACCCGGATGCCCCGAGCATGGGCTTCTCGGACCAGTGTCCGAAGCTCGTCCTCGGTGCCGAAGTTGGCGTCGAGCTTGGTGAAGTCCACAGCCCAGTAGCCGTGGTAGGCGAAGTGCTGGAAGTCGCCCATGCTTCCGCCGCCGACCCATCCATGAATCTGTTCGACCGGAGGCGAGATCCAGATCGCGTCCATTCCGAGGGCGGCGACATAGTCGAGCCTGCTCGTGAGTCCGGCGAAGTCACCGCCGTGCCAAGAGCCGAAGTCGGGGCTGTTGGGCGAGACCTGTCGCCCATAGCTGTTGTCATTGGCCGGGTTTCCGTTCTCAAAACGATCGGTCATCACGAAGTAGACGGACGCGTTGTCCCAGGCGAAGTCGGCTGCCGTCGTGTCTTGAGCCTCGAGGAGTACGAGGTCTTCGCTTCCGGCATCCACGCCGACTTGGCCCGTCGCGCTCACGGTGTAGGTGGTGCCGGAGACAGCATCGACCACGGCATCACAAGGCTCGAAGACGCCTGAGACGTCGACCAGCGTGCCGCCGGTCGGCTCTGCCTGTCCGCACACGCCGTTGCCGCCCGAGCCGTTTCCGGCCGTACCGTTCCCGCTACTGTCGTCGCCGCAAGCCACCAGTGCGGCGGCGAAGGTGAGGGCGATGGTCCGAGGCGTCTTCATGATGGGCTCCGAACTTACAGTCCGCGCGCGAAAAAAGGGGCGGATTTCCTCCCGCACCGAGCGTCGCCTTGGCGTCGAGCGCCGTTATTGCGTCGACTTCCGCCCATTCCGGCCGCAGAAATTGTGACAGGCCGCGTCAATGCCATGAAAAAGCGAGTATTGAATGGACCGTCGTGCTCGGCGCTGGAGATCTCGCGCTCGCTTTGGCAGGGCTGGAGATTATGAAGACCATCCTTCGCTTGGGCGCGAGCCTCCTCCTGGTGGCTTCGGCGTGCGGCACCGAAACCGAGAATGACCCCGGAGCGGGGAACGGAACCGGAAATGGCACCGGGAATGGTTCCGGCAACGGCACCGGCAATGGGAGCGGCAACGGGAACGGTACGATCGAGTTCGAAGGCCTCCGCATCCACTATAACCGGGTCGACGCCAGCTACGACGACTGGACCGTGACCCTCGGTGGTGCTGTGGACGACAGCCTAACCGTCGCCCGAACCGATGACTTCGGCGCCGTGTTCGAGCTCGAGATTGATCCCAGCCTCCTCTCAGAGCCCGTGATGGTCCAGATCAGCAGCGCAGCCGGCGAGGAGTTCGACGAGGCCTTCGCCCTGGATCCAAGTGTCTCGACCGAGCTTTGGCACTTCTCCGGCGCGCCGAACCCACTCACCCGTGAGCCTCCGGCCATCCCTGGCCCCGACCAGGTCGCGGTCTACTACAACCGAGCTGATGGGGACTATCAGCCCTGGGGCCTCCACCTATGGGGCGACGTCGCCACGGAGACTCGCTGGACCGAGCCGGACGTCCTGGATGGCATCGATGAAGAGCTCGGCGCCTATTGGGTCGTCGACATGATGCCTGGCGGCGATCGGGTGAACATTATCGTTCATGCCGGCGACATAAAGGACCCAGGCCCCGACATGGGTTGGGACATCAGCGAGCAGGGACGCTTCGGCTTCATTACTTCGGGCTCGGCCGAGATCACCAGCTTCCCGATCGCGGGCGCGATTACCGGTGCTCGCGCCCACTGGCTCGACGCTACCACCTTGGTTTGGGGCGTCGGTACGGAAGGCGTGTCGCGCTTCGAGCTTCGATACGACCCCGAGGCTGCCATTGCACTCACCGAAAGCGGCGTCGAGGGCGGCACCGTCGTCGAGCTGAGCCCCAACTCGGAACAGCTCCCCATCGAGATTCGGGCCGCCTACCCCCATCTGGCCCAGCTGGCCCGCTTCGATGTGCCGGATAGCCTCGACATCGACGCCGCCCTCCAGTCGGAGCTCGTCGTGGTCGCCACCTTGGAGGATGGTTCCATCGTGGACGCGACGGGGGTTCAGACCTCCGGCGTGATCGACCAGACCTACTACTATGAGGGACCTCTCGGTGCGACCTTCGAAGGACTCGCTCCGACCCTCACGGTGTGGGCTCCGACCGCTCAAAACGTCACCCTCATTCGTCTCGGCACTGATGGCGAGGGCAATGAGGTCCGCGTCCCCATGACCCGGAACGCCCAAGGGGCGTGGTCGGTCGAGGGTGTTGAAGACTGGTACGGCACCTACTACCGATACGAGGTCGAGGTCTTTCATCCTTCCACGGGCAACATCGAAACCACCCAGGTGACTGACCCCTACAGCGTGAGCTTGAGCGCCAACAGCCGTGCCACCCAGATCATCAGCCTGAATGATCTGTCGACCATGCCCGAAGGCTGGGACGCGCTGGTCAAGCCTGACCTCGAAGCGCCCGAGGACGTGTCCATCTACGAGATGCACGTCAGGGATCACTCAATCTTCGATCAGACTGTATCAGAGGCGAACCGAGGCAAGTTCATGGGCTTCACCGAGCTGGAGTCCGACGGCATGAAGCACCTCACGGCTCTGGCCCAAGCAGGCCTGACCGTGGCTCACGTACTCCCTGCTTTCGACATCGCCACCGTGGACGAGGATGTGAACAATCGAGTCGAGCTCTCCGATGGCTTCGATCGTCTGTGCGCGCTCAATAGCCGGGTTCCAGCCGAGGACTGTGCCGCCCACGGCACGAATTCGATCGAAAGCGTTCTTGCCCAAGCGGACCCGGCGAGCGGCGAGGCCCAAGAGATCATGGGCTACCTCCGTGGCCTCGATGGCTTCAACTGGGGCTATGATCCCTTCCACTACACCGTGCCCGAAGGCAGCTACGCGACCGACCCTGCGGGTCCGGCGCGAATTCGTGAGTTCCGAGCCATGGTGCAGGCCTTCGCCAGCGTAGGGCTGCGTGTCGCCCTGGACGTCGTCTACAACCACACGAACGCGGCCGGACTCTCGGAGAAGTCGGTCCTCGATAAGGTGGTGCCCGGGTACTACCACCGGCTCAACCCGAGCTCTGGGGCCATCGAGAACTCGACCTGCTGCCAAAACACCGCGTCAGAGCACTTGATGATGGAGCGGCTGATGGTCGACTCCTTGGTCACTTGGGCGACCGCTTACAAGGTCGACGCCTTCCGCTTCGACCTGATGGGCCACCACATGGTTCGCAACATGGAGCTGTCCAAGGCTGCTCTCGAGGCCCTGACGATGGAGGCCGATGGGGTCGACGGGAGCAAGATCTACATCTATGGCGAAGGATGGAACTTTGGTGAGGTGCAGGATGATGCTCGGGGCCGGAACGCTACCCAGGCCAACCTGATCGGTACAGGCATCGGTACCTTCAACGACCGTCTGCGCGACGCAGCCCGAGGTGGCGGACCCTTCGACTCCGAAATCTCGCTGCGCAACAACCAGGGCTACATCAACGGAATGGTCACCGTCCCCAACAGTCCTACGCGAGACATGGTGAAGGACCTCGAGACGCTCCTTCTACAGAAGGACCAGATCCGGGTCGGCATGGTTGGCAACATCACGAACTTCTTCTTGGTGACGGCCGACGGTCAGGTGCAGGCGAGCCGCAAGGTTGACTACGGCGGGTCGCCCGCCGCCTACACAGGCGACCCCCAAGAGGTCGTTAACTACGTCTCCAAGCACGACAACCAGACCCTCTTCGATATCAACGCCTACAAGGCGCCGACGGGGACATCGATGGCCGACCGGGTGCGGATGCAGAACCTGGGAATGTCGATCGTCGCCCTTGGGCAGGGCATTCCGTTCTTCCACGCGGGCTCAGACATGCTGCGCTCCAAGTCGATGCAGCGCGACAGCTTCGACTCCGGAGATTGGTTCAACCGGATCGACTTCACCTACCAGACCAACAACTGGAACGTGGGGCTGCCCCGAGCTGACAAAGACGAGACCAATTGGCCGATCATTCTGGACGTCGTCGCCGACACGGCCATTGCACCTCAGAACGAGCACATCGTGCGAAGTGTGGAGCACTTCCGGGAGCTCTTGACCCTGCGTTCGAGCTCGGTGCTCTTCCGTCTCCGAGACAAAGAGCAGATCGAGAGCCGCATCGATTTTCACAACGTCGGACCCGAGCAGGAGCCGGGGCTCATCGTGCAGTCGATATCGGACGGCGTGTGCGCGGGTGCAGACATGGATCCTAGTCTCGACGGCGTCGTCGTGATGCTCAACTCGGACGACCAGGCACTCAGCTTCGACCTACCCTTTGCTGCGGGTGCTCAGCTTCATCCGGTGCTCGGCACATCTTCGGATCCGGCTCTCCAGGGGGCAGGGATCGAGGGCAACACGCTCACGATCCCGGCCTTGTCGGCGGCGGTCTTCGTGTTCCCCCAGCAGGGCGCCCAGGGTGATGTCGTCCCATGCAACACCCGAAACCAGTGAGTCTATGCTCCCTCCCGATCCGTCGGGAGGGAGCGTCATTCAGAAGCCTCTAGTCGACGGCCAAAAACCCGAAGCCGTGGGCTTCGAGTTCGACCTTAAGGCCACCGTCTTCGGCCTCGACCCGCGTCAGCCCCTCGCCCAGGAGTCTGTTGGCCGCGCCGTCGACATCGACCGTCATAGGACCCGAGGCCGACCCATCGAAGTTGGCCACGAAGAGCACGCGCCGACCATCAAAGCTCCGAAGAACTGCTGTGCCTCCTCTACCGCCTCCCTCTCGTGGTGGGAGCTCAATGTCCCCGATGGTCAAGGAGGCCTGAGTGCGCCGGAGCCGAATGAGGTCTCGATAGAGCGTCCAGAGGCTACCTTCGGTGTCGCGCTGGGCGGCGATGCTGACCCCGTCCTCCTCCTGGGCCGTATGCCAGGGCGTGGCCGAGCTGAAGCCGCCGTTTGGCGCAGCCGCGTCCCAGCGCATCGGCGTCCGCTTGTCTTCGTCTCGATCGCTCGGCCCTCCCAACATGCCGAGTTCTTCGCCGTAATAGACGAAGGGCGTCCCGGGCACCGCGAAGAGGGCGGCTGCAGCCACTCGCATCTTACCAGGATCACCGCCCAGGATCCTCATGACCCTCGGCATGTCGTGGTTGGTGAGGAAGGGCGCTTCGAAGGCAAGGTCGTCGTAGATGCTGGCGGCGGAGCGTAGATTCTGTTCGAAACCAGCTCGGGTGCCGTCGTTGGCCGACTCCAGAATCGCGCCCGCGGTGTCGAAGCCGAAGGCGAGCTGAAACTCGTCGCCTCCGTCGCCATAGAACTCGTTCACCGTGCGCTTGTTGGTCCAGACCTCGGCCACGTAGAGCGCCTCTGGGTGCTCGGCCAAACCCCGGCGCACGCTCTTGAAGAAGGCGTGGGACTCCGGCTGGTCCGAGAGGACGCCGTCCTCGCTCTCGAAGAAGTGGCGGGCCGCGTCGACGCGAAAGCCGGCAACGCCCTTGTCGAGCCAAAAGTCCATGGCGCCGACGAGCTCGCTTTCTACCTCGGGGTTGGCGAGGTTGAGATCCGGCATGCCGCTCCAAAAGAGCCCGTAGTAGTAGCCAGAGCTCGTTTGGTGCCAGACGGGTCCTGAGCCCCAGGGCTGCGTCCAGCCCGGGTTGGTGTCGCGCCAGCTATAGAACGCGCGGTAGGGGCTGTCTGGTCCGGTTCGGGCCGAAGTGAACCACGGATGCTGCACTGAGGAGTGGTTCATCACGAAGTCGATGATGACGCGGATACCTCGGGCCTCGGCCGCCTCGAGGAAGGCTTCGAATTCGGCCAGGGTGCCGTAGTCCGGATTGACGCTCCGGTAATCCAGCACGTCGTAGCCGTGGTAGCTCGGCGATCGGTGGATGGGCATGAGCCAGATGCCTGTCACGCCGAGGTCGGTGTTGGTCGACGGATCGCCATCGTTGAGGACGTCCAGCTTCTCTGTCATCCCAACGAAATCGCCCACGCCGTCGCCATCGCTGTCGGCGAAACTCCGGACGAAGATCTCGTAGAAGACGGCGTCCTTCCACCAATCCGTTCCGGCGGGAGTTTCTTGCTCGATGGATTCCGAGGCGTCAGGGGTGCTGGACACCGCTTGATGACCGCAGGAGAGACTGCTTCCCACGAGCCCGCCTAGCGCGGTGCAGCAAGCCCAGGGTCCGACGCGGGCTGCGGTCGACTTGGTCGAAAAAATGGACCTCGCGCGGATAAAAACGTCCAGACCAGTCAAGAATAAAAGTGCTCTGCCCCAAATCGAAGGCTTGAAAAACCGCGTCCAACGGCAGAAATTCCGCATTCTAAGCCCCATGTTTGGTCGTACTTGCCCTTTTGGCTCTTCTGTTCTCCGCAGCATCGTTCCTCTCCTCATTACCGCTTGCAGCAGCGGAGGTGGGGGAGCCGTAACTAACTCGACCTCTGACAGCAACATGGTGGTCCTTCAGGACCCCGCCAACGACGACAAGGGGCCGGGCACCTACACCTATCCGTCCAACCCCGTGTACACCCCTGGCTCCTTCGACCTTCGTTCCCTCGAAGTCGAGGCGAAGGGCTCTACGGTCGAGTTTCGCGTGGAGGTCGATCAGCGCATCGACGACGCCTGGGACAGCAAGGCTTGGGGCGGCAACGGCTTCTCCATTCAGATGGCCTTCATCCACATCGACACAGGCGAAGGGGGCGCGACGACTGGGATGCCGGG
The DNA here is from genome assembly GCA_039024635.1 of Myxococcota bacterium. Classification (GTDB taxonomy): domain Bacteria; phylum Myxococcota; class Kuafuiibacteriia; order Kuafuiibacteriales; family Kuafuiibacteriaceae; genus Kuafuiihalomonas. Next base: position 53,738 of record JBCCQA010000026.1, read on the forward strand.
AACGAACGTTCGCTTTGCCGAGGACCAGGCATGGAACAAGGTCGTCATCATCAGCCCGCAGGGTCCGACGCGGGTGAACAGCGAGGTCGATGCCAAGGCTCCGGACGTGAAGGACCTCGTCATCGTGCCGAAGCTGACCAGGGCCCGTGGTCGTACCCTGACCGCGGTCGTCTCTACCGAGGACCTCGGCGGATTGCCCAGCGAGGGATGGGGCTACCAGGTGTTGATGCAGTCCAACGAGGGATTTCCGGGCAAGACCGATCTCCTCACCCGCAAGGTCAACGAGTTCGAGGGTGAGCATCGTTTCGGCGGCGGCACCGACTTCGACAACGACCCCCACGTGATGGACATCTTCGCGGGCAGCGCCAAGGGCGCGGCGGGCGAGGTCCAGGCCCAGTACGACGCCTTGGCGGCCTACAACTCCGACGCGGGAGAGGATGCGACGGCTGAAGACCTCGCCGTCGTCCCCATGATCTACCCCGGTTCCTGATCGGGTCCCTCAGAACTATCCCGAGGACACGATCCAATGAACCGACTCAGCACGACCTTGCTTGGTGCCGCGCTCGTGGCCGCCGTGGGGTCGTCCCCGGCCTTGGCCGACTCGGACAACTTCGAGCTCAACGGCCGGGTCTACACGAAGTACCTGTACAAGAACGACAACACCCGCGGCTGTCTCTCGCTGTCGAACCCCTTCTGGCCGGACAACATCGGTGGCGGCAACGGCGTGTGTACCGAGTTTGAGCTCAATATCCTCGGCCGCGTCTCCAAGTACGTCACGACGGGCATTCGCCTTAAGAGCCGCTTCGGCGCCCTGTGGCAGGGCTGGTGGGAGAACGGTGACACTCGCTGGGACTTCCCAAACGACACTTTGTTTCGGGAAGACACCTCGGGTGAGTCGCTGGGCATGAACCACGCCCAGTACATGAAGCTGCGCGGAGCCTACATTCGAGCAAACCTCCCCCTCCCGACCGTCAACTACGTCCACATCGGCTCGACCGACTTCAGCATGTTCAATGAGTGGACCATCGGCAAGGCTCGCTTCATCGACCGCGACAACGGCAACGGTGTCTTCGTAAACGGACAGTTCGGCAATCGAGCACGCTACCACTTTGGCGCCATCGCTTTGCCCAAGCTCTTCGTTGGCCCCCGGTGGACGACGGGTCTCAGGGATGCGGATCCGCTGGCAGGCTTCTGGGGCGCTGACTGGGCCTGGGGCGGCAAAGTGGAGATCGACCCGACCGACGACCTTTCTGTCCGCACCATCCTCACTTACATCCACGACTGGGAAGCCGACCCCAACGATCCCGATCTCACCGGTGAGTCGGACGAGCTTCGCAACACCGACCGCGCGATCGACTGGGTCGAGCGTTTCCAGGCCTTCAACTCCACCGTCGACTTTCGATACACGCCGGAGTTCGCCGACTTCCTCAGCCTGACCGGCCTTGGTGCCTTTTCCGCCACCCGCCCCAACTTCGAGACCGCCACCAACGCTGTGCAAAATGACCAGGGGTTCAGCCCCATTCTCTATCTGCAGGACGAGAACGGCGAGTCCATCTGGGCCACGAGCTTTGCCGTCAAGGCCTTGCTTGAACTCTACGATCCTTTCGACATCGGTTTGTCCTTCAAGGCCGAGTACTTCAACATCGGCGAGAACTTCAACGCTGTCTTCGGGTCACGCCGAGAGGCTGACGTTCTGCTGACCGATGGCTTCGTTGGCCGAGGCTTCATCGATGGCGGCCAGCTACCGACCTTGAATCTCGCCAACGAGTTCGTCGACTTCGACGAGCCTTGGTACGAGTCGGTCATCGGCTGGCACGGGGCAACGGGCCTCTTCGAGTTCGTGCAGGGCGGCTTTACCTCCAGCCTCGAAGGCACATTCGTGGAGTTCAACACCGACGCCCAAAACAGAGATGTCGACAATCAGTACCCCGACTTTCTCTTCACTGACGGCTTCCTCGACCCCTACGCCTTCACCGCGGATCGCGACTACGCGAACATTTTCGATCGAGGAGCCGACCCTCGCAGCGTCTACGCGGAGTTTCAGGAACGGGAGTCGTTCATTGGTGTCCTGAAGTCCGAGTACCTCATTCCCAATATCCCCTTCATGGAGCGCTTCGTCGCACGGACCAAGTTCAAGTTCATTCATGACTCGGACCGGCGGCGTCTCACCAACAACGATGGTTCCGAGCGTACGAGCGATGACTATATGGGCAACATGCTTCTGGGCTTCGCCTTCCTAGATGCCCAGTGGACCAATGCCTTCAGCACCGGGCTCGGCTACGAGTTTTCGTACTGGGACGAGCAGAATCGCTCGGGCACACAGGAGACCTTCTTCGCCGACTACGAGACCTATATCCACGTCGTCCGAGCGACGCTGGGCTACAACTTCGGAGGCCTGACATTCAACTACCTGATCGAGCACTACAGAAAGGACCAGATCCGGGACGCCCCGGCCGATGTGGTCAGCTTGGGTCCTGATCCGCTGTCCGATCAGAAGTGGCGAGTCTGGCGAGCCAAAGCCACCGTGGAGGTGAGCTTCTGATGAGAAACGACAATCGAGAAAGGAATCGAAACGACATGCATCGTATCGTCACAGCCGGCGCATTCGCCTGTTTTAGCCTCACTGCCTGCGGTCTAGAGGGGGCCATTCATGAGATCTTCGATACCGAGCACGAACCGCTCGCCACCGTCATCGAGGGAAACATGGACAACATGCCAACCGACGATCAGTTCTTTCTGATAACGGCAGACGGCGGCGAGTTGTTTCCCATTGCGGCCGACATCGACCGGGCGGCAGGAACCTTCGAGCTCAACTTCGAAGCCATCTCTCAACGCAACGCACTCTTGGTTGCAGCCGAAGGCGAGAAGCGCTTGATGCGCTACATACCCTTCATTGAACCAAACGAGCGGATCGAAGGTATCAACCTGAACTCGGTCAGCACGGCTGGTACCTTGATCCTGCAAACCGCCATGTCGGCTCAGAACAAGGCGCCTCAGACTCTCGAGGCAAGCTTGGTCGAGGCCTTTCTCGACGACGTCGAGGCGCCCAACGCCGAGAATCAACCGGTGGTCGACTTCGTGGACGCTGTCATCAACGCTGCCGATGGCCTGGGCGAAGGCAACCCCTGGGTGACGCCGGTCTACACTTCGAGCGGGGCCGTGAGCGTCAGCGCCATGAATCCCACCTGGTGGGCCGACAAGGGCGACCAGGTTACCCAGAGTCTAAGCGAGTTCGATGCTGCGCTGTGGGGAGCCGCCCAAGTCGTAAACTTCGAGGGCTGCATCGACCCAACGCTCATCAGAGTCGTGCTGGAGGTCGTCGTGGCGGAGCCCCGGCTCGACGGCAGCTGCACGCCCATCACCCAAACCTACAGTCGTTGGGTGACCGACCAGCCCAATGCACGGATGTTCTTCGTCGGCGGTGTGCACGAAGAATCTTTCATCCAGGATGCAATCATCGACCAAGCCATGGGAAACAGCGGAAACTCTTGGCAACCCAACACCGTTCCCATGTTCGACGACGGCACCAACGGAGACGCCGTGGCCGACGACAACATATGGACCTTGACCTTCGACATGCCTCGGCCGGGCGGCACGGCCGAGAACCCCGAGCCGATGCGCGTCGGCTACAAGTTCACCTGGGGTCTGCAGGGTGACCGCTGGACGGGCACTGAAGAGTGGCCGGGCAACCAACGCATTCTAGAGATCGTCGACGTCAACGGAGACAACTTCGTCTACCGACGGGACTCCTTCGGAGACGAGCGCTCGAACAAAGACATCGGCAACCTCCAGTACGGCAACGTAAACTGGGGCGATGACTTCAACAACGACGGGATTCCCGAAACCTACGAGCAGCCGCTCCACACGAGCGCGGAGCCTTCGGGCTGCTACGCGGAGTTTGCATCCCCCCAGGGCATCGGCCCCAAGCTGGACGAGACCGCCCAGCCGGGCATGTGCCCCGAGATCTGAACTCGAAGGCTATGACCTTCGTTCTTTGAAAGAAGCGAGGAAAAGAAAGATGAAAAAGATTGGAACCATGATGGTCGCTGGCCTGTGCACCTTCGTGCTGGCCTGCGGCGAGAGCGAAAGCGACAACGGAACCGGCAGCGGCAACGGAAGCGGCAACGGCAGCGGCAACGGGTCGGGCAACGGAAGTGGCAACGGAAGTGGCAATGGCAACGGCGGGATGATGGACGACTTCATCCTCCTCACCTTCACGATTGACGACACCGCCAACCAGACCTACGACCCGACCGACAACTTGGTGTGGCAGGGTGACTTTGGCTACGACCCGATGACCAACCAGATTGACCTGAGTGGAACCTGGGGCGGCACACGTCCCAAGCTCTTTGACAACGGCCCCGAGAGCGAGGGCGGCAACGAGCCCGACGGCGCCACCGCCAACGATGGAATTTGGTCAGTCGGCATTCTGGTCCCCTCGGACGATGTATCCGAGGCCATCACCCGTGAGTACGGTGCGCTTCGTAACGCAGGCGCAATCGACGGAACCGACCTGGCTGCTTCGGCGGACGGAGCCGAGTGGATCTGGAACCAGCCAAGCAACGGGTCCTTTACCATCAACCCGGGTGACACCCGGGTCGACGCCGCGCCCTTGACCATCACGCCCTTCGGCAACAACGACATTCGCCACACCATCAACCTGAACCAGGTCGACGCAGCACGATTCAACTGCACGGTCGCGACCATCAAGTCGTCGGTATGGGGCTGGAACATCGAGGCTATGAACGACCTCGGCGACGGCGTCTTTCAGATCACGCTGGGAGAGATCGTGGCCACCCGTAAGCACGAAGGTCTGCTGTCCAATGGCGTAACCGCCGAGTTCGTCTACGAGTTCGACAACTGCGACGTCATGGGAAACATGATCGACGACGTCGAGTACAAGAACGAGGATGCGAGCCAGGCTGAGTCCATTGGCGTCATGGTCGAGCTCAGCAGCGATGGCGGCGCGAACTGGACTGTTGCCACTATCGACGTCGTCGATGCCAACGGGAACACCGCCGTGACCACGGGGGGCATGGCGCCCGACAACTTCTTCCGCGTCTCGTTCAGCATCGACGACTCGGCCAACCAGACATACGACGCCACCGACAATCTGGCCTGGCAGGGCGACTTTGGCTTCGACGGTGTGGATCAGATGGACCTGAACGGCACTTGGGGCGGCAATCGTCCTCGACTCTTCGATGATGGAACTCACGGGGACGCCGTTGCCGGCGACAGCATCTGGACGGTAGAGCTCAAGATCCCGGAGGATGCCTTCGACGAAGAGATCACCCGTGAATACGGCGCTCTTCGCGGCAACACGGAGATCGACGCCAACACCGTCGACGCAGACGGCCAGTGGATTTGGAACCAGCCTGCCAATGGTTCCTTCACCGTCAGCCCCAACGGCTCCCGGTCGGTCGTGGCTGTTCCATTGACCATCACGCCTTTCGGCAATAACGACATCCGGCACACGATCGACCTCAATCAGGTCGACCCCAACCGGTTCAACTGCACGACCGCGACCATCAAGTCGTCGGTATGGGGTTGGAACATCGAAGAGATGAACGACCTCGGTAACGGCATCTTCCAGATCACTCTGGGTGAGATCGTGGCCACCCGTAAGCACGAAGGCCTGCTCTCAGGCGGCGTCACAGCCGAGTTCGTCTATGAGTTCGACAACTGTGACTTCATGGGCAACCCGATTGACAACGTCGAGTACAAGACCGAGGACGCCAGCCAAGCCGAGACGACGGGCATCACCGTCGAGCTGAGCAGCAACGGCGGCGAGACTTGGGACATGGCCAACATCGACATCGTGGGAGGCAACGGCAATACGGCCGTGACGACCGCGAACTGATTGGCTGAAGCGCCGGCCCTCCAGGGGGGCCGGCGCTCACTTATTCCTACGGGACGTATGATGAGTGCCGCCGCCACCGTGCTGCTGATGGCCGTCGCTGGCTCCGTGACCTTTTCGGATCCACGGTATGACGACCGAGGCACTGGCAGATACGTCTACCCCATCGGAACTTGGTACCAGCGCGGCGACTTCGATCTCAGAGCACTTACCGTTCAGGAAGACGGTGACTTCGTCGTCTTCAAGGTTCGAATGGATCGTCCCTTCACACGACCAAGCCGTGTCCAGCTGACCGAGCACCGTGCGCTGGAGTACGAGACCGAGATCTACGTCCAGAACATCGACATCTACATCGATACGAGTCCAACCATCGGCGAGACGGAAGGCGTACCTGGACGCAACGTTCAATTCCATCCCCACGAGGCCTGGGATCGAGCCATCGTATTGACGCCCCAGCCTTATGTCGTTCGTCAGTCTCTGCGGAAATGGAAGCCCGCTGCCGAATGGGTCGTACCAGATACTATTCGCTCCCGCGGACCCGAGGTGTGGGTTCGCGTCCCGGTGCATTGGCTAGGAAGCTATCCTCGGTCGGACTGGGGCTATCAGGTCGTGGTGACCGGCGCACTTCTTCAGACCAACTTCGAGGTCTTCGATCGAGTCACCAACGCGGTGGCAGCGAACGCCCTCACCATGCCGGTCTATGGCGTGGCCGAGGTTCAAGCGTTCGGTGGAGGCGAGCTCGACCGTCGACAGCCTCGCGCCGTCGACATCCTGAATCCACCCGACCGGAGTCAGTTCGTGCTGCTTCAGAACTGGAACGACGAGCACTTCGCGGCCCTGCCCATGGTCCGAGCCGGAGCACCGTTGGCACCCGAGAAGGCGGCCCCGGCGCCTAGCATTGGGACGGGCTCGCCGACTACAGACGAGGGCCCGGTCTTGCCCCGGCTCGAAGCCACCCTCCAGGCGCCATCGACATCATCGACCGCGCCCACGCCCACGAGCCCTTACCTAATCACCAAAGTCCTCGACGTGAGCGGTCAGCACGCCGTCCTGGCGCCACTTTCCGTCACCATTCCCGACTTCAAGTTCGGAGAGGTCCTTTCCAATGGTGAGGTCGTTGGACGGGTCGTTGTGACGGGTACCTATCCGAAGTTCATGGAGGTCACGGTCGTCAAAGGCCTGGATCGAATTCGAGTTGGGTCCAGCATCCGATTCAAGAACCCTCTGGAGAGCCAATGATGTTCAAAAAATGGATCGCAAGCTGCTTTGCGCTAACCCTCTACCTGGGCCTCATCCCTGAGGCGTGGGCCGCCGAAACAGTTACCCTTTGGCACTCCTACCGGAGTCGTGAGCGGGCAGCTTTTGAATCCGCGGTCGCGAACTTCAATGCAAAGGGCGGCGTTCAGGTCGAACTGTCCTACGTTCCCTACGACGCCTTTCCCGACAAGATCACGGCCGCCATCCCCCGGGGTAAGGGGCCGGACTTATTCATCTTTGCTCATGATCGGGTGGGCGACTGGGCTGTGTCTGAATTCATCGAGCCTTTGGACTTCTGGCTCACGGACGAAATGCGGGACGCCTTTCTGCCTCCTACCATGGATGCGCTGACCTATGACGACTCCGTTTACGGTCTCCCCATGAGCTTCAAGATGGTGGCGCTCATCTACAACAAGAAAATGGTGAGCACGCCGCCCAAGACCACGGGGGAGCTCATCAGCGTGGCCAAGAGGAACACCGTGCCCGCGCAGAAGAAGTACGGTCTGGTCTATGAGAACGCCAACTTCTACTACCAAGGGGCGTGGCTTCAGGGCTTTGGCGGTCGCGTCTTCAGCAAGAGCGGCAAGCCCATGCTCAGCAGTCCCCAGGCTGTTGCGTCGATGAGCTTCGCTCAGGACCTGGCGCGGAACCAGGGCATCATGCCGAAGGAGGTCTCGAGCGTCCTCGTAACCACCCTATTCAACAGTGGCCAAGCAGCCATGATCATCGACGGCCCGTGGGCCATTGGAAGCATCGAGAAGGGTGTCGACTACGCAGTGGCTCCCCTTCCGGTCATCGAAGCCACGGGCAAGCCTGCTACTCCCTTTCTCACGTCGGAGGGCCTCATCATGAATGCCAACAGCGAGAAGAAGAAGGCTGCCTTCGATGTGATGACCCATCTCACAGGACCCGAGGCAGGGAAGGTCATGGCCAAGCAGGGACGCCAGACCGTAGCCAACAAGAGCGTCTACGCCGACCCCAGCATTGGAAACGACCCCGTGCTCAAGGTGTTCCGGACCCAGCTCAGGAACAGCCGCCCCATGCCCAACACGCCGGCCATGAAGATGGTGTGGGATCCGGCCACCACGGCGATGAACAAGGTCATCAACGGCGGGGCCGACCCGTCTGCTGCGATGAGCGAAGCCCAGACCAAACTCGAAGCCCTCGTCAAGAGTGCTAGGCGCTGACCATGGCTAGCGTAACGCTCGAACATGTCTACAAGTCCTTTGGTCCCACCAAGGTCGTGCAGGACGCCAACCTCGACATCGAGGACGGTGACTTCGTCGTGTTGGTCGGGCCAAGTGGCTGCGGCAAGTCCACCACCCTTCGGATGGTAGCGGGCTTGGAAGAGATTACTGCCGGCTCCATAAAGATCGGACCGAAGGTGGTCAATGAACTTTCGCCACGAGACCGGGACGTGGCGATGGTGTTTCAGAGCTACGCCCTCTACCCGCACATGTCGGTGAAGGAGAACATAGCCTTTGGTCTACGTCTGAGGAAGATGGATAGCGCCGAGATCGACCGCCGCGTAAACGAAGCGGCAGAGATTCTCGGCCTCAAAGACCTTCTGAATCGAAAGCCCAAGCAGCTGTCTGGTGGCCAGCGGCAACGCGTGGCCATGGGGCGTTCTATCGTTCGTCAGCCTTCGGTCTTTCTCTTCGATGAGCCTCTGTCCAACCTCGATGCCAAGCTACGAGTTCAGATGCGCTCCGAGATTGCCCGGCTTCACCAGCGCTTAGGGACGACGACGGTGTACGTGACCCACGACCAAGTGGAGGCCATGACCCTAGCCAAGCACATCGTCGTAATGAAGGATGGTCTCATTCAGCAGGTCGGTGCTCCTCTGGAGCTGTATCGGCACCCCGTCAACATCTTCGTGGCGGGATTCATCGGAAGTCCCTCGATGAACTTCCTCGACTGCGACCTGCTCGAGAAGGATGGCGAGCCCTACCTGCATAGCCCCCACTTCAGTTTTCCTGTCCCCGAACGGCTCCGAGGAGAACTCGGTGATGAGACCGAGCTCGTCCTTGGTATTCGGCCGGAGCACTTTGGTGAGCCAGAGCCAGGTCAGGAAGGAGACGTACCGGTGAATGTCGAGGTGCTGGAGCCTCTGGGCTCGGAGGTCAACGTCCTGGGCAACGTGGGTGGTCGGCCAGTGACCGCAACTCTCGAGCCGACGACTGAAGTCAAAGTCGGTGAGAATCCCCAGATGAGGGTCGATCGAGAACACATGCATCTCTTTGTGCGCGCAACTGGACTCGCGCTTGGGTTGTAGCCATGAAGCAGGATCTCAGGCACTTCATCGCAGCGGCCGTCATCCTCTCCCTGGGCCTGAGTGGGGTGGCTGTGGTGGTGGCGGGCATGGACCGGGCCAAGGCAGAGGCTCGAAGCTTTCTCGTTGCCGCCCGAGCAGCCGCCTTCGTCTACGGGCAAGAGCAGACGGTCGATGAAGTCGACGAGGGGGCGACGCAAGCCTTCTTCGAAGCGCTCCCTCCACAAGTGTCTGGCCTTGAAGGTGCCCTCGTCCTTCGCAAGACCAAGATAAAGGCCCATTCGGATCCGAGCAGAGAGGGGACCAACCTCTCCCGCGACTCCCTCAGCGACAAGGCGATCTACGACGCCGGTCGGCAGATGAAGTCGGACGTGGCCAAGAACCTGGAGGAACGAGAGAAGAGCCCCGACTTGAAGTTCGAGCCCTATCCCGAGTCGCGGTTGGTGAGGAAGAAGGGCGTTCTCACAGTACAAGTTCCGTCCAAGGTCGATGGTGACTACGAGGCCCTCGTCCAGCTCGAGGGCACGCCTACGCCCGCTCCTCGAGGGTTTCCGTGGGGGCTCCTCGTCGCGATGGTGCTGTCCATAGCGATGTACGCTGGAGCGCGAAGGGCTGTGTCGGGAGGAGCGCTCGTGGCCGTGGGCAACGTGTTGCTCCTGGGCAGCGCGCTGTACGGGGGCTTCTCGGTCCTACCTAATTGGAGGGGCGATGCTCGCGCCACCGATGGTGATGCTGAAGTCTCCCTCGTTGGCGGTCTCTTGGAGGCCGGCCTGGACGAAGTCACGCCTCCCGAGCAGCGATCAGAGCTTCTTTATCAGCTCGGCCTAGATCCTCGGGGTCGAAGCCTGCCGGTGCTGAGCGACCTCGGGTCCGACGGAGCACCGACCCTCAATGCCGAGTTCGCCGAGGCCCAGACGAAGGGTGATACCATGGCTGCGATTAAGTGGGCCATACCCATCGGTTTGCTCGCCATGTTGCTTTTCACACTGGGCTTCATGGGCCTCACCGGTCGGGCCTGGATAGAGCTCGTGAGCCACCGTCGGGCTTATGCCTACTTGGCCCCCGCCATGATCGGCCTGGGCGTCCTCGTCTTCATTCCCGTGACCTACGGAATCGTGTTGGGCTTCATGAACCGGGTCTACAATGACTTCCAGTTCGCTGGCTTGGCCAACTACGTCGGCATCCTCTCGGACACGAACATCGCTGCCCCTACGAACTTCTACTTCACGCTTGGGGTGACGATCATGTGGACGGTACTCAACGTGTTTTTGCACGTCAGTATCGGGCTGTTCCTGGCGCTTCTTCTCAACGACGAGATGCTCAAGGCCCGCGGCGTGTATAGGGTGCTTCTCATCGTCCCGTGGGCCGTGCCCAACTACATCACCGCTCTGATCTGGAAGCAGATGTTCCACAACGAGTTTGGTGCCATAAACTTCTTCCTGGCTGGAGTTGGCCTGGAGCCAATTTCCTGGTTCCAGACATTCTGGCCCGCCTTCTTCACCAATTTGGCCACCAACACCTGGCTCGGCTTCCCGTTCATGATGGTAGTGTCTTTGGGGGCGCTTCAGTCAATCCCGACGGACCTCTACGAAGCAGCCTACGTAGACGGAGCTTCCCGCTGGCAGCGGTTCAAGAACATCACTTTGCCTCTACTGATGCCGGCCTTGGTACCTGCGGTCATCGTGGGCACCGTCTGGACGTTCAACATGTTCAACATCATCTATCTTGTGAGTGGGGGTGCGCCCAACGGGGCCACCGACATATTGATCACGGAAGCATTCCGCTGGGCGTTTGAGCGGGACAGCTATGGCTATGCCGCCGCGTATTCCACGATCATCTTCGTCATCCTCGTGGTCTTCACGGTGACGACGAACCGGCTCACCGGAGCCACGAAAGGAGCCTTCGAGTGAGCATCATTGGAGACAGCCGCCCCTGGTCACCTGGTCGCATCCTCAAGATGGTCTTCCTGACCATCATGACCTTCGCCACCCTTTACCCGGTCTTGTGGGTCATCAAGATGGCACTGACTCCGTCTCAGGGCTTCGATGCCTCCCCGAACCCATTCCCGACCGATCCAACCTTGGACAATTTCCGACATGTACTGTTCGAGCTGCCCTTCTTCACCTGGCTCTTGAACAGCTTGATCGTCAGCGTTGTCACGACGGCTCTCGGCGTATTCCTGGCCTGCACCAGTGCCTATGCTCTGAGCCGTTTTCGGTTCCCTGGACGAGCGCCGGCGATGCTGTCTTTCTTGGTCACTCAGATGTTCCCGGGAGTGTTGATGATGATCCCGCTGTATCTGATCATGGATACTCTGGGGCTGCTCAACCAGCTGCTAGGGCTAATTCTGGTCTACTCGACCATCGCCATCCCTTTCTGCGTTTGGATGCTCAAGGGCTACTTCGACACCATCCCCAAGGAGCTCGAAGAGGCTGCGCTGATGGACGGCGCGTCCACCGGCACCATCTTCTGGCGAATCATCCTGCCCCTCAGCCTCCCCGCGGTGGCGGTGACTGCTCTGTTCTCCTTCATGACGGCCTGGAACGAGTTCATCCTTGCAGCCGTCTTCATGAACGAAGACAAGTACACCCTGCCCGTGGGTCTCAAGCAGATGGTTGGTCAATTTGCGACTGAGTGGGGCTACTTTGCGGCGGGGGCTATCTTGGTCAGCATCCCGGTCATGGCCCTGTTCTTCGCCCTACAGAAGAGTTTGGTCGGAGGCTTGACCGCCGGCGGAGTGAAAGGCTGAGACGACCCATGCTGCACAGAACCATCGCGCTGGCCGCGGCCCTCATTGGGACTGGAGGCGCCCTTGGGTGTGGCGCTGAATCCGTCTCGAACGGCACGGGCGGTCCGGCGCCGATCGAGGGAGACGTCGGAGACGATACCTATAGCTTCGTCGAAGCTCCTCAGCTCGATACGCTCCCTTCCAGCCTTCAGGTCGACACTTGGAAGAGCCACTTAGTGGACGACCTCATGCCCTATTGGCTGATGGAGTACGCTCGGGGCGAGCCTGTCGGCAACTTCCCCACCTATCGAAACATGCGTGGCGAGCCCACCGCAAACAGCGCCCGTCGGCCTCGGATGCTCTCTCGACAGACCTATGCCTACGCCATGGGCTACGCCCTCACAGGGGACGAGCAATTGCTAGCGCTGGCCCAGGCTGGCGCCGAGTGGTTGATGACCCACGCGCCCGACGAAGCCAACGGGGGCTACCATGCCGTCCTCGATGCCTCGGGAGAGGGGGCGAGCAGCGAGTGTAAGACCGCCCAAGACGCGGCCTACGTGATGCTGGGCGTCGGTGCCTACTACTTCATCACCCGAGATCCGGAGGCTGAAGCCTTCATTCTCGAAGGCCGCGACCTACTTTTCGACCCCGACGTCTATTGGGACGCCGAGAACGAGCGCATTCGTGACGCTGTTGCCCATGATGATCTCTCGACGGAGATCGACGTCAACGGATCTTGTTCTCCCGACGGCGGGTGGGAGCTCGTAGCGCAGCTCGATCCGATCAATGCCTTCATGCTGCTTACGCAGCCTGTACTCTCGACGGCGGAGCGGAGGGCGCAGTTCTTGAGTGACCTCCGCACTCTGAGCCAGACGATGGTCGATGACTTCTTCGAGGATGGTATCTTCTGGGGACTTCACAACGTGCGGGAGCGCGGCACGCGCCACGTCGACTTCGGCCACAGTTTGAAGGCCTACTGGATGGTCCTCCAGATCGACAAACGCCTCGAAGATCACCCGTTTCATGACCTACTCATGGCTCCCATTCCTGACGATAGCCTGGGTCGGAGCAACCTCGAGAGGGCGGTACAGCTCGCCTACGGCGACGGCCGCTGGCGCCATAGCCCTCGTCGAGGCGGCGGGGCCAACGGAAATCCGGACTGGTGGATCTACGCCGAGGCCGATCAGATCGCCGCGACCCTTTCGCTGGCTGGCGGGGTCTACGTCGCTCCAGAGTCCGGGCCGGATCTCGGACGGACGGCCGGAAACTGGATCACGGACTTTGTCGACCCAGATGGCTTCGGTGAAGTCATCCCCGGGATCAGGGCCGACGGTAGCCCAGTCTACGACTGGCCCGTCGGCGACACGGCCAAGTGCAACCAGTGGAAGAACGGCTATCACAGCATCGAGCATGCGATGGTCATGACCGCCATCTCGAGCTACCTGAGTGGCGAAGCTTTTGAGCTGTACTTCGCGTTTCCCGAAGATCTCGTCGATTCAGCTACGATCAAGCCCTACTTCTTTCAGGGTAAGGTGGCTGATCGCACCGAGATGGGCGCCATCGCAGGCAGCAGTCTCTCCAAGGTTCGAGCTTCCTTCGTCGACCTCTTCTGACTCTTTAGCTCTCGGGGATGAAGTCCGCGGCCGTTCGTAGGCGAAGACTCACGGGCTTCGTCCGTTCGAACTCGTCGTCGGCAGCGAGCTCTTCGAACTGGGCCTCGGGTGTCGGAGCCAGGATGTCTATGACCGAGGGGTTGAATGGACTGAGGTCGGCGCCAGTGAAGTTCATGATGCCCGGATTTGGGCGCACGGGCATAGTGAGCGCGTTGACGTGCTTACGGTCGGCTCGTCGGTAGTCCTGAGTCAGAGGAATGGCGCCGCTGACAATCACCGCGAATCTCCACTCTCTTGGCTTGGACGGGCCAAAGAACTCCTTGGGAATCTTGACCGAGAATCGAGGCCCGATGGTCCGAACCGTTCCCGGGAGACTAGCCTGGGCGTGGCCTGGCCAATCTTGAATTAGCCCACGAACCTGGAACGGATAGGGCGTGATCACGACGGCCCGGTTCCACCCTTCTGCAAAAGTGACGTTGCGCCCGGGCACAGCGTCGGTCCGGAGCTCGCCTTCCATGGCATCGGGGGTCAGAACGTAGAGATCGAAATTCTGAAAGTAGAGCTCGTTGGGAAACCGAACGTAGCGAACGGGCGTGCCACGGAGCTCTACCGGATCCGGTGAGGGGCGTTCGATACGAACTTCGATGCTCCAGTCCTTGCCCGCGTCTTCGATGATCAAGCGTCGCAGGTCGAAGACGCCTCGACGAAAGAAGATCGGATGGTTCGGGTAGACGTAGTGGCCCGGCCCCCGGTCGTCGAGCTTGGGGTCAGCGATGTCGATCTCGGCCGTCTCGCCCGCAGCGGGCCAGAGAAGGGCCGTCAAGAGGAGGAGGCGCATACCCCATGGTGCGGCGGGTGCGTCCAAAGGCCAAGTTCGGTCCGGCTTTCTTCGCCACGGATAGCTCCTCTAGTCAGCCGGTCCAACAGCTGAGCTCGCTTGCCACCGGCCAGTGACTGCCCTGGTGGCTCAGCGGCCCGGGCCGTCCTTCCTGGCTTCTGAGTGCGTGGGCCACCCGACCCCCTCTGAAGCTGGTCCACCAGGACGGCCGATTACTCGACGGGAGACTGATCGACTCAGTGACCGGTAGACTAGGGGCAAGCCTCGACGTCATTCTCGGCGTCGAAGCGAACGTCGGACCAGAATGCCGAGGTACTGCCGTCGCCGTTCTCGAAGCGGAGTCCGACGCGGAGCGACATCGGGGCGGTTTCACGGACCTCAATGGTTCCCGAGACCGAGCGGGTCGAGAGCGCGCGCTCGAAGGCCTCGGTGAGGACCGCTCGATTGGCCGCCAAGGTGCTGCCTTCGGTCCACTGCCAACCGGCATCCCACCAGGTTGTGGTCCCCCTGCCGCCGGTAAAGACCAAGTCGTCGAGTACGCTGTCCACGCTGAGAATGTCGTTTCGCTCCAAGGGGAGTCGATGTTCGACGACCAAGACCAGCTCTCGTCGGGCGATGAGGCTCCAGCGGAACATCCCAGGCTCTTCTGGGGTCCCCGAGATGACGTGGCCCCGAACGGGCTCGAACAGGGACAGGTCTCGAGCGCTCGAGTCGACTACCAGTCCTCCAGATCCGACGCCCACCAACAGATCTACGTCTTCGCCCAGTGGATCTGGCCGCCCAACGGCGTCTGCGCGCACGACGTCGAAGCGGTCGCACTCCGTTTCGCAACCCGCGAGCCCAAAGTACAGCAGCCCCAAGGCTGTCGCCACGCCACGCACACCCGCAGCCTGCCCGGCGATTCGAAGTTCGACAATCAGATCATGCGACCCGTGGTACCGGGAGACGACGGTCCTCGAGCGTAGATCGGGGTTCCGTCGCCCTCATGGGCTCGTGGCGTGCCCAGTCCCGCGGGCCCACTCTACCCACCAGATTGGCACTTGATGGGGGTCGTTCACCGCGGACAGACTCGAAGGTACGTCGTAGAGATGAATCGTTCATTCTCCACATCGATCTCCACGAGACGACCGACAGCGACGAGGAGGAGTTTCGTCCGGCCCTCGCGGCGCGAGATGGCAAGGCCTTTGAGCCAGGAACCATCCCGGACGGCTTCTATCTGGTTGCGGACGCGGAGCTGCCTCAGCCGGACTTCCAGGCCACGATCATCGCGGCCGTCCAGAAGCTCACCCACATCGCTCCGGCGGACGATACGGGCCAGATCATCGGTGCGCCTCTGCAGCAGGCCGGCGTCATCGAGTATCCCTATCGGAAGCTCGGGCTTTGCGCTGGCCTCACGCAGGCTCGCTTGAAGACCACGACCGAGGTGTACCCGGACAGCCAGCGGGCCACGCCGGCCAGCTGCAACGCGGCCCAAGTGGCCGCCATTCGTGCAGCGCTGGACTTCGCGCTCCGGGATTCGAGCTGATGGCAAGCCAGCGTTATCAGAGAAGCAGGTCGTAGCGGAACTGAAGCTTGAGGGTGGTGTCGAAGCGCAGGGCTTCGGGCTCTCCGCGCACCGCGTTTCTCTCGAAGCGGGTGACCCAGAAGATGTCGCTTCCCGGCAGGTAGCGCCATCGCACGCGAAGTAGGCCGGTCTGGATGCTCGTCAAGGCGAAGGGTCCCGGAGTCTCGACGCTGGGGCTTCCGACCGAGCGATGCTGCAGGATGAGGTTGGTGACGACGAGGGTGTTGGGGGCGTAGCGAAGCCGAGCGATGCCCGTGAGCACCCGGGCTTGGAAGCCGTCCGGGAATTCGGCGAAGGAGAGTCCGGCCGTGGTCGAAGTGGCCCAGTGGGCGCCAAAGCTCGCCGTACCACCGATACTCGGACCGTGGCGGACGCCGCCGAAGAAGGCGCTGTCGACAATGTACTCCGCGTTGAAGGTGGGATTGCGGACGGAAGGAGAGGACACCGAGAGGTTTCCCGAGAAACCGCGGTAGCGATCGGGTGTGACTTCTCGAACGGCGAACAAATCGAAGGGCTCGTCGACCACGTCTTCCACGAAGCGAGCGCTGGCTCCAGTCGACCAGCCAGTGCGCCAGCGGAGATCGAAACTAGCGCCGGTCGACTGGCCGACGTTGCGAGCCGCAGAGGCAGCCTGAATCCGCTCGGTATTTAGCCCGATGTCGACCTGGAGCGTTTGGTTGGATCGAGGGCGCCGAACGAAGTTCAGATCTGCTCGGGTCAGCACGATGTCCTGCCGGCGAACGAAGCCGATGGCGGGGTCAAAGTCCTCGTCGACGAAGAGAACCGAAAGCGATGGCTGAGCGATGCGGCCTCGATAGCTCATAGATGCCCGGGCCGTGGCCGCCTGCGGCGCACCCGAGTTGTCGCTGAGAGCTCCGAAGCCTTCGAACTGAAGCCGCCCGTCGATGAGTCGGAGGCTTCCGTCGATACCCAATGCCCAGTCCGGTTCGAAGTCGACGCTCTCTTCTTCGAAGAGCGAGGTGTCTCCACGGAGCGTGCCCAGGATGCCGACGTGAGCGATACGACCGAAGTTGCGGCGGAAGCGGGCAATGGTGAAGGACTGACCGGGTCCTTCGTCTTGGGCGCCGGTCAGGACCTGAAAAAGGCCCACTTGGTAGTCTCCGATCGTTCCGTAGAGCTTGAAGCCACCCCAAACCGGAACCTCACCCCCTGTGGCGTCCAGTCCGATGCGACGAGAGAAAAAGAGCTGATTCACCTGAGGTACGCCGAAGTCGAAGACCTGAAGGCCGGTGAGGAAGAAGGGGCGTCGTTCGGGAAAGAACAGCGGGAAGCGATCGAAGTTCACGACCGGATCGTCGAGGTCGACCTGAGCGAAGTCAGGGTTGATGGTGAGCTCGCTCCACAGATCGTCGAGCAGTCGTAGCTGAATGTCCCCGCCCAGACTGCCCTCGATGCCCATGTCGCCTAGGCGCTCATTCGACGCCAAACTACCGAGGAGATAGGGGATCAGTACCAGGGGTCGCCCACCTCCCAAGGTATCTACGCCCTGAAGCTGTCCGTAGTAGAGAGCGTTGAAGGCGCCCAGCTCGGGAGGCATGGGTGCCCAGTCGTAGGTCGCGGCCCGAGCGCTGTGGTCTCGGGTCACGTTGATGCCGATGACGTCGCTTCGGGCGTTCGGGATCCCGAGGGCTGCGACCGGAAGTCGGAACTCGGCGACCCAGGCGTCGGCCTCCACCGTCGTCTTGGCCGTCCATACGGCGTCGTACTCTCGTCGGAACTGCTTGCCGCTCTCGAGGGCGAGGTAGTCGAGCTGAGTACCGGCGGCATTGATGACGAAGCCGACCGTCGTTCGCTGGTCGGCCCGAACGTCGAGCTTCAGCGAGATCGCGTCGTCATCGAAGACGTCGAAGCTGTCTCGGGTGAGCTCAAGGGCTCGGGGAGGACGGCCTTCAGGTAGGGGCAATCGGACACCCACGTATAACGCCTCGTCATCGACCAAGACTCGGAGCTCGTGACCGTCAGGTGCCGGTGCACCGGGTGTCGGCACCCGTTCGATGAAACGCAGGCCGGGCTGAGCCCGGGCCCAGTCGGGCTCGTCTAGTCGGCCGTCGACGACGATAGGACCCATCCGAGGGGCGGCCACCAGAGAAGGAGGTGCCGCCTCCGCGGTGGAGACCATGAGTACCAAGCCCAGCAGCGCTGCTTGCGCGCGCACCGTGGGCCCTTAGCAGGCTCTGACCATGGAGCCGAACAGGAAGTGAATCCCGCGCCGAGCCCCATCGAAACGGACTGGGAGCCTCATGCTGGCCCTTCGACTGCCAAGTCTCTCTCCCCGTGCTACGAAGGGTGATGATGGGAGCGCCGCCGCGCTACTTCCCGGTGGCCGAAGCGCCGCTTCGCATGGCGCCTAGCCTAGCCCGCTTTGGCAGCGATTTCGGCCAGGGCACCCAGGATCAGCGCTACTTTCAGGTCGACGACCGGTACGAGGAGTTTCGTCGCCTCAAGGCGCGGGCGCCGTCGAGCGTCCGCTTCGTTTCGGGGGTTGATACCCAGGCGCAGGCTGCGCGGCGAGATGCGCTATCCTGGATGCGAAGCACCTGGGCTCGGGAGCATCCCCCGATTTCGCTCCCCGCCGAATCAGGGGAGCTCGCCGAGGACTTCGCCCGACTGGCTGGGGTCGTTCAGGAGGACTTCGCCCTCCTCGGGGCAGGCGACGACGACCGGGGGCGAACGCTACTCGTCGACGTCTGCTTTCCCAGCGGATGGCGACCGGAGCGCTTGAGAGAAGCCGACTTCACCACCATCCACGGGCCCGTGCCCGGTTTTCCGGATCGCGACAAGGCGGCCCGGGCCATGGTCAAAGCGATGGTCGAACGAGGGCCTTACGTTCGATTCGTATGGACGGTGTCGCCGGTGCCGGACCTCGACCAGCACCCGGATCGACTGGACCGGGGCGCAGCCTGGACGTCGAGCTCCGAGCTCTGGCTCAGGGTCGAGCGACAGGTGACGGTGCCCCTGGCTCGCGCCCGGGCTGGGCTCTTCTTGATACGGGTCCACATGACGCCGATCTCCAGCCTGCGCGCCCAGGAGCTCGAGCGCCTCCGCCAGGCCATTGCGGTCATGCCGGAAGACGTCCGAAGCTACAAAGGTCTCCCCAGCGCCACAGCTTTCGAGCGCGCCCTGGAAAGGCTCCCCCGGATCCACGAAGGCCGTTGATCCATCACGCCACGGCGGTCGACTCAGTGCTGGGCGTTGCAAACCAGACGGTCGTCATCGATGCTCTTCTGCTCGCAAACGCCGAGTGGACCCTCGGGTAGCCGACAGCGCTCGAAGAGCTTGGAACACCGGCTGACCGGCGGGTTCGGAGGTACGACCTCGGGACAGCCTAGACTCATGCCGGTGATGGCAAGACCGCCGAGGAGAGCGAGTCGTCGGTCGATGTTCTTCGGTCCTTCGAGCATGAGCTCCCCTTGCTTGCCCACAAGGGACGGACCCTGACCAGGAATCAACAGGTGACTGGCCGGTCGCAGTGGGCGAAGAGCATGAGCCATGAAGGTCGCATTGGCCCAGCTCGCGCCCGTGTTCTTGAACCGCGACGCCACGCTCGAGCGCGTCGTCGCGGCCATCCAAGAGGCGGCAGAGGGAGGCGCCTCCTTGGTGGCCTTCGGGGAAGGCTTGGTACCGGGCTACCCGGTGTGGCTCGAGCCGACCGAGGGCGCTCGTTTCGAGTCCGAGCGGCAGAAGAGGCTCTTTGCCCATTACGTCGACCAGGCCGTCCAAGTCGAAGGCTCTGATCTCGACGGAGTGCGAGCTGCGGCTCGGGAGAGAGAGCTTTCGGTGATCCTCGGCGTCATCGAACGAGATCCGCGGCGTGGTCAATCGGTGTTCGCGACGCTGCTCCACGTCGATCAGACGGGGACCATCGTCGCCCATCATCGAAAGCTGATGCCGACCTATGAGGAGCGACTCGTGTGGTCGCCGGGCGACGCTCACGGGCTTCGCGTCCACGAGGTCGGTCCCTTTCGTGTGGGCGCCCTCAACTGTTGGGAGAACTGGATGCCTCTTCCGCGGGCCGCTCTCTACGCCCAGGGCGAAACTCTGCACGTCGCCATCTGGCCGGGCTCTCGGCGCAATACCGAAGACATCACCCGTTTCCTCGCTCGCGAGGGGCGAAGCTACGTCGTCTCGGTGGGTTCGCTCCTTCGACCGGAGGACGTTCCCGAGAACGTCCCGGACCGCAGCCTCATGGTGTCCGAGGTTGCAGACTTCTTTACCGATGGGGGCTCGTGCGTGGCGAGCCCGACAGGAGAGTGGGTCCTCGAACCCTGCGTCGGGCGAGAAGCGCTCTTGTTCGCCGAACTCGACCCCGAGCTGGTCCGCAAGGAGCGGCAGAGCTTCGACCCGGCCGGGCATTACGCCCGACCCGAGCTCCTTCGGCTCTCCGTCGACCGTCGTCGTCCTGGCGTCGACTGGCTGGACTGAAGCTCAGACTCGGGCTTCCTTCAGCGACATCAGCGAAGCCAAGCGCTCCCGAAACCATCGGTGTTCGCCATCCTCGTTGGCCGCTCGATGCCAAAGCAGGCGGATGAGGAAGCCCTCCAGCTCGAGGGGCGGCGTGTAGACCTTCAAGCCCAAGGGTTCGGCGATTCGATGGGCGATGCGGGAAGACACGGTCAGGACAAGATCAGAGCTGGCGACGTAGTAGGGCGCCACCAAGAAGCTGGAGGCGGTTCGAGTCACCCGTCGACGGAGGCCCATGGCCGCCAGCTTCTCGTCCACGACGCCCCGAGGCTGCCCACGTGGCGCCACGAGCATGTGGTCCAGCTCCAGAAAGCTCTTCAGGCTCAGCTTGCGTCGGCGAGCGATGGGGTGGTCCCCGCGCACGACGCACACGAACTTGTCTCGCCACAGGGGGACGGAAACGAGATCCTCGGCCTGCTCTCGAAACACGCCAATGGCCAAGTCGACGTCGGAGCGGCGAAGGGCCTCCAATAGGTCGGGGGCTGGGACGACGCCATAGTCGATCTTCGGGGCCTGGCGACTGAGCTCCTGCGATAGGACGCTGAGCACGCACAGCTCTCCATAGTCGTTGGTGGCGATGCGAAAGCGCCGGTCGATGAGCTCGGGCTCCACCTCGACCTCCGGAGTGAGGGCGTTTCGCAGGGCGTCGAGAGCAGCTCGAACCCTGGGACGTAGGCGAGCCCCCCGCGGCGTGAGGACCATCCGAGCCCCGGCTCGGACCAGCAGGGGATCGTCCAGCAGCTCGCGGAGCCGAGCCAGCGCATGGCTGGTCGCCGAAGGGCTGAGGGCGACCCTCGCCGAAGCAGCCTTGACGCTCTCGGTGTCGAGCAGGGCGTCCAGGACCACGAGCAGGTTGAGATCGAGCGAGGAGAGTTCGATGACGTAGATGCATCAGATGCATGGAGTATGTGTCAACAATGCACTGGATTCATCCATGCGTCTCTCCCAGTCTCCTTTTCCGAAAGGACGAATGAGGATGAGCACGAACGAAAACATGACGATTTTGGTGACTGGAGCGACGGGAACGGTGGGCTCCGAAGTGGTAGGGGCCCTGCGCGCTCGAGGTCTCCGGGTGCGAGCCGGCGTGCGAAGCCCCGAGAAAGCCGAGGCGCTGCGGGCGCTAGGGGCAGAGTTGGTGAAGCTCGACTTCTCGGATCCGTCGACTTTGGGTTCGGCCTTCGAGGGCGTAGACCGAGTCTTTCTTCTCACCGCGTTCGTCGAGGACGACGTCGAACAGGTTCAAGCCGCCGTCTCCGCCGCCAAGGCGGCCGGAGTCGAACACGTGGTCCGCAGCTCTTCGGTGGGCGCCAGTCCGGACTCCCCTCTGGCCTTGGGCCGTAAGCACGCGGCCTGCGAAGAGGTGGTCAAGACCTCGGGCATCGACTGGACCATACTTCAGCCCACGTTCTTCCAGGACAACATCCTCAACTTCGCGGGGGAGACCATCGCCAGCCAAGGTCAGTGGGTGGGCGCTTCGGCCGGCGGGAAGACGAGCTACATCTCTTCACGCGACATCGCTGAGCTTGCGGCAGAAGTCCTTCTCGACCCGGGCTCCCATCGCGATCAGACTTATGTCCTGACCGGACCCAGCGCCCATAGCGACGCCGAGATCGCCGGCCTTCTGTCCGAACTGCTGGGACGAGAGATTCGCTACATCGACATCGGCGCCGAGGCGCTCGCCGAAGGGCTGCGAAGCGGCGGCTTCCCCCAGTGGCGGATCGACGCGCTGGTCGGCCTCGAAGGCGTCAAGGCGGCGGGCTACGCGGAAGAGGTGTCCCCCGTCGTCGAGCGGATCCTCGGACGAAGCGGCGAGTCTTTGTCTGCCTTCCTCGCCCGCAACCGAGACCGTCTGCAGGCTTGAACATCGCCTCGACGCGATGAGCGGTCCACGCGCGATCACGGCGTGAGCGTCGCTGCGGCTCGTCCCGCCCAAGTACTCTGGTCGCCTCGCCCCCCCGGGGCCCCTTGGGATTCGAGAAGGCGGGTCCTGGTCGCCCGATCGCTGAGCATGGGCTAAAGCTCCGCCGAATGGTGACAGAGGATCCCCTCTTCACGCTGGCGCTGCTCCTCGTCGCTGGCGTTGCGGGGGGCCAGGTGGCCAAGCGAGTCGGCTTGCCTGGGGTTACGGGCCAAATCCTCGCCGGGATTGTGCTCGGGCCGGCCGTCTTGGGGCTCTTTCATCATCCCGAGCTCGAGACCCTGCAGCCGATGACCCATTTCGCACTGGGCCTCATCGCAGTCACGGTCGGCAGCCACCTTCATCTGACTCGAATCCTGGTCGCCAAGCGCCGGCTCTTTCTCCTTCTTCTGTTCGAGAGCACCGTGACACCGGTTGTGGTCTTCACGACCCTGTATCTGCTCCTGGACGTCAGTTGGGTCATTGCCGTGATCTTGGCAGCCCTCGCGGTGGAGACCGCCCCTGCGACCATCCTCTCCCTGGTCCGGGAGGCCAGGGCCAAGGGGGTCTTCGTTCGCACGCTGATGGCGGCCGTGGCCCTGAACAATATTGCGACCTTGTGCTTGTTCGAGCTCGGCCACGCCCTGGCTCGGAGCACGTCCGCTCAGGGCGGAAGCTCGGTCCTGAGTACGCTGTCGGGGCCTTTGGCCACCATCGGAGGCAGCGCCTTTCTCGGGGCAGGCATCGGTTTGGCCCTGATCCTGGCCACCACGCGCATCGTGCGCTCCGATCACTTGGCGACAGCCTCGATGATCGCGATCCTCTTGACCATCAGCTTGTCCGGACGCTGGGGGCTTTCGTCCATCTTCGCCTGCCTCGTGTTGGGCCTCGTTCTCGCCAACGTCACGCCGGACAAGGAGGAAATAGGGGACCGGGTCTTCAAGAACTTCGAGTCGGCGATCCTCGCCGTTTTTTTCACCTTGGCCGGGGCAGAGCTGGACTTTTCCTATCTCGTTCCGGCTGGCCTCCTCACCCTCGCGCTGTTCGTGGCCCGCTTCTTCGGGAAACTGAGCAGCGCCCGGATCGCCATGCGAATCGCAGGTGCCCCAAAACTGGTTCAGCGCTACCTCGGCTGGGCCCTCATCCCCCAGGCTGGACTCTCGGTCGGTCTTCTTCTCTCGCTGCAGACCGACGAGGCCTTCGCACCGGTTCGCTCTCTTCTGCTCGCAGTCGGGCTGACCTCGGTCCTTCTCAACGAGCTCATTGGACCTTTCACGGCTCGAATGGCGCTCAAGCGATCGGGCGAAGTGGCCAAGGATCGACCTAGAGTCATCGACTTCCTCCACGAAGAGAACATCGTCACTCGAATCGAGGGTGAGACCGTGAGTGAGGCCGTCGATGAGCTGGCTGCTAAGATGTGGTCGACCCATCGATTGGATCCGACCGGTCGAGAGGTTTACTTGGAATCGGTTCGACAACGAGAAGACGAGGCCTCGTCCTATCTCGGCCAAGGTCTGGCCATTCCGCACGGCGAGCTGGTCGAGGGGGACCAGATCGTGGGCGTCATGGGCCTGAGCAAGGACGGCATTCGCTCCGGCGACACGGACGAGCTCGTCCACTGCGTCATCCTCCTAGCGACGCCGGGTAGCCAGAGGGACCGGCATCTCGAGGTCCTCGCCGCTTTCGCTCGGGCCATTGCCGGCGACAAGAGCATCCGCCACCAGCTCTACGAGGCCCAATCACCGGCCCACGCCTACCATCTGCTTCACGCCGACGAAGCGGAGGACTTCAACTACTTCCTGGGCGAGGAAGAGGACTTGGTCCCCGGCGCTCGGGCCACCACCTGAGCCGCCTTCGGCGGGCGGACTCACGCC
>JBCCQA010000027.1:0-75562 GCA_039024635.1 Myxococcota bacterium
CCCCCCCGGGCCCCCATCGCCCAACCCCCCTCCGCCCCCTTCGCGGCGGTCGTCCGGGCCCTTCCCGCTCTCCCCCACAACCACACGGTTTGGCGGCCCTAGGGGCGGTCTGCGGGGGGGGGGCGGCCACCCCCGCCCCCGGGTCCCCAAGGATGCGCCCCATCGTAGACCGCCCGGAGATGGTCGACGGAGACCGCCACGTAGCGCTGGGTGGTGCTGGACGAAGCGTGGCCCAGCATCTCCTGAATCGCACGAAGGTCGGCACCACCTTCCAGGAGGTGAGTGGCAAAGCTGTGGCGAAGCATGTGGGGCGTGACGCGACGTCCGAGGCCCACTTCGAGGACGCGGCGATGAAGCCGGCGACGAAGCGTCCGGTCCGACATTCGCTGGCCAGGTCGAGACGTGAACAGCGGACCTTCCTTGGGCCCGCCTCGGTCCAGCCAGTTCGTCAGTGCTTGCCCCGCCTTTCGACCAAAGGGCACGACCCGCTCTTTGTTCCCTTTGCCTCGCACCCGAACTTCTCTCCGACCCATATCCAGATCCTCGACGTCCAGGCCAACGAGCTCCATCGCCCTCAGTCCCGCACCATAGGCCAGCTCCAAGAGGGCTAGATCCCGACGGGCCGCCTTCGAGTCACCCCACGCCACGTCCAACAGGCCCACCGCTTCATCGGGCGTCAGATTTCGAGGCAGGCCAGGCGTGACCTTGGGCCGGCTGAGCTCCAGGCTCGGATCGCGTTCACAGCCCAGCCTCCGCACCGCCCAACGTCCGAAACTCCGTAGGGCAGACAGCTTGCGGGCCCGGGTTCGGGCCGACCACTCGACCCCCAGTTCGTCCAAGACCTCGCGGAGGTCCTCGGCATCCACCTCGTCCCATCGTCGCGCAGAGGCGAATCGGGCCAGGATTGGCCGAAGGTCGCTTTGGTAGGCCTGCAGCGTGCGCGGTGAAAGGCGGCGCTCGTGCTCCAGGTGGTCGAGAAAGGAACGCAGGGCCGCCTGCACACCCTCTTCTACACCGTGGCTCGGCCCCTGTCATTCTCGAGACTTGGCGGGGCGTCCAAGAGGGGCCGGCGGACCGACCACCAGGCTCGGCAGGCCGCCAGGGCCCGTTCCCCCATCAAGCGCTTGCGCTCCGACTTCTTGGCCCGCACCTGAAGCCTGGGCACCATGCCCCAATGAACGTTGCTGGGGACATGGCGCTCGTCGGTGCGCTCGCTTCCGAGCACGTGGCGATGAAGCGCACCCAGGGCCGTCTCGGGGGGAAGCAGCGAAGGGACCAGGCCCGCCCGCTCCCCCAGCATGATGAGGGCGAGGTTGAGCCCACATGCGGTCGACTCGACGTAGCCTTCGACGCCGGTTATCTGCCCGGCGAAGCGAAGATGGGGGGCCGACCTGAGGCGGAGACCCTCGTCCAAGAGGCTCGGCGAATCGATGTAGGTGTTGCGATGAATGGAGCCGAATCGAAGAAATTCGGCCTCGGCCAGACCCGGGATCTGGCGAAAGACTTCTTTTTGGGCCCCCCACTTCATCCGGGTTTGAAAGCCGACCATATTGTATGCGGTCTTCTCTCGGTTCTCGGCCCTCAGCTGCACCACGGCGTGGGCCCAACGTCCGGTCCTAGGGTCATCGAGGCCCACCGGCTTCATGCAGCCAAATCGAAGAGTCTCGGGTCCCCGGGCCGCCATGACCTCGATGGGAAGGCAGCCCTCGAAGAAGCGCTCTTCCTCGAAGTCTCGGGGCGTGACCTTCTCGGCTGCGGCCACGGCCTCCAAGAAGGCGCGGTAGGCCGGCTCGTCCAAAGGACAGTTCAGGTAGTCGGCGCTACCCTTGCCCCAGCGACTGGCCTCGAAGACCAGACTTTGGTCGATGCTGTCGGCCGCCACGATGGGCGCAATGGCGTCGTAGAAGTACATCTTCTCGGCACCGGTCGCGCGAGCGATGGCGCCGGACAGGCCTTCGCCGGTGAGTGGCCCGGTGGCGATCACCGTCTCACCCGCGGCCGGGAGTTCATCGACCTCCGCCTCGATGATCTCGATGAGGGGATGGCTGAGCAGCCGCCGAGTGACCTCGGCCGCGAATCGCTCCCGATTGACGGCAAGGGCACCGCCGGCCGGAACAGCGCAGGCGTCCGCGACCTCCATGATCTCGGACCCCAAGATCCGCATCTCTTCCTTGATGGCCCCGACCGCGTTGTCGGGGGAGGCTGCGCGAAAAGAGTTGGAGCACACGAGCTCCGCGTAGTCCGTGCTGACCTGGGCGGGCGTTGGGGCGTAGGCCTTCTTCTCGAAAATGCGCACCGAAACGCCGCGCTTTGCCAGCTGCAGAGCCAGCTCCGAGCCGGCCAAGCCAGCCCCGATGATCGTCACGCTCACCGGGCAGAAATAGGGGGAGGCCATCCAAGCGAGCAAGCGATCATCCCAAGCACTCCCAATTCGTTCCTTTGCACTTCCCCTCTTGCGCCGAGGACCGGCCAGAGCGGAGCCTGCTTGGATGGAGATTCGCCTGGTGGAACCTCTCGAGCCCGACTACCCGGAGGCCCTGCGCGCTCTGGAAGCGCCACCCGCCTTGGAGTGGGCGGGGCCCAAGCTCAGCGGCGCCATCCTGGCCATCGTCGGAAGTCGGCGGGCCACTCCCGAGGCCCTTCGCTTCGCCCGAGAGCTGGCAGCCTGGGCGGCCAAGCAGGACGTCCTCGTGCTCTCGGGCGGCGCCCTCGGCATCGACGGCGCGGCCCATGAAGGGGCGCTCGAAGCCAGTGGTCGCACCGCCGCCGTCCTGGTGGCCCCGCTGGAGCGACCCGCCCCTGCCCGGCACCGGAGCCTCTTTCGCCGGATGCTCGACGAGGGCGGGAGCCTTCTCGCCTCGCGTGACCTTCCTCGGAGCAAGGGCGCATTCGTAGAGCGGAACCTGTTCGTGGCGGCCCTGGCCGACCACGTCGTGGTCGTCCAGGCCGGCGCTCGCTCGGGGAGCCTTCAGACCGGCCGGCTGGCGCTCCGGCTGGGACGACCTTTGTGGTCTGTCCCGGGTGCCCCCTGGTCCCCCCTGGCCGAAGGCTGTTTGGACCTCCTGAAGCAGGGCGCACGCCTGCTTCGCGGTCCTGAGGACCTGGCGGACGCGCTGGGTCTTGCGGCCCCCCGAGCCCGTCGCGAGCTCTGCCCTCGCCGGGCCTGGCTACGAAGCCAGGGCCAGGCCTTTCCGGAAGACATGGCCCAGGCCCTCGGCCTCGATGCGGGTGAGGTGCTTCGTTGGGCCAGTCGGGAGGAGATCTTGGGCCGCCTGAAGAGAACCACGGGAGGGCAACTGCGGCTCGCCCAGAGCTGACCGCACTAGTCCGCAATCATGGCGATGCGGTCGCCAGGCTGGAGGTCCCTCAAGGAGCTGACGACAACGCCCGTGGCGCCGGTCTCACTGACGTCGGTCACCATGATCGTACCCACCTGCTCGAAAGGAAGGCCCTGCACTCTTCCGGTGTAGCCATC
The DNA here is from genome assembly GCA_039024635.1 of Myxococcota bacterium. Taxonomy (GTDB): domain Bacteria; phylum Myxococcota; class Kuafuiibacteriia; order Kuafuiibacteriales; family Kuafuiibacteriaceae; genus Kuafuiihalomonas. Next base: position 3,476 of record JBCCQA010000027.1, read on the forward strand.
GCCCCGCTGCAGGACGGCCATGGTGTTGCCGGGCAGGACCCCGTCCCGGCGACCCACGTCCAGATAGACGAAGTGGTGCTCCCCTACGAGGTCAAGGATGTCGACTACGACCTCGATCACGTATCCCGTGACTTCGCTTCGATTGGGCTGGGGCGCGATCCGGGCCGACCAGTTCTGAGGCATCGGCCCCACCAGGTCACCCCGGCGGATGGGCTTGTAGGTCTCCTGAATGGTGGCCACGCTCAGCTGAGGCCCTTCGTCGACGACCTCGACCTGTCCCACGAGCTCCACCCCGTAGCCGGCGAACTGTCCGGTGACAGGATGCATCAGCTTCCGCGAGCGATGATAGACGCCCAGTCGGTCGCCGGGCTGGCTGGGTTCGTCCAGCCGCAGATAGACGCGGTCGTACTCGGTGAGAAGGGTCTCCTCGGCGAAGGACGAGTCGATTAGGCCCGAGAACATGGCGTCACCCGGAGCCATGAACCCCTGAAAGGCTCCCCATGCCGAAGCTCCGAACTGGGTGGCGGTGACGATGCTACCGACCGTTCGAACCAGATCTTCGTCGTCGATCTGGCCCGGGATCTCCAAGTCTTCCTCGTTGAAGCCCTCGGCCGCCACGTCGACCGCGGTCGGGAGGTCTTCGTCGCTCGGATAAAACTGCAGTCGGTTGCCCGGATAGATCCAGTTGGGGTTCGTGAGCTGCGGGTTGTAGCTCCACACCTTGGGCCAGTACCAAGGGTTGTTGAGGTACTGATTGCTGAGGTCCCACAAGGTATCGCCCTGTTCGACGCGATGGATTTCGCCCGTCGTCGGCGCGCCTGTAGCGGCCTCGCTTGGTGAGCCACCGAAGGCCTCTTCACCAAAGGACTCTTCTTCAAACTCTCCTTCTTGAGCTTGCGCAGGGGTGAAGACCAGCAGCCCCAGGAGGAGTAGCGCGTGTCCGTGTTTCATAGGTTCCTCTCGTTGGCGCCGTCCAGAAGCGCCCGGGCCTGTTCGGCCGGTTCGGTACCGGGATAGTCGTCGACGAGCTCTTGCAGGCGCCGACGTGCCTCATCCTCGTTGCCTCGCGCGCGAAGGCTCTCTCCCAGACGCAGCAGCGAATAGGGACGCTTCGAAGAACGTGGATAGCGCTCCAAGACGCGGAGGAAGCTCTCGGACGCTCCCGTCCAGTCCTCCATCCGCATCAAGGCCTCGCCGGCCCAGTACGCCGCGTTGTCGGCGTAGCTCGAGTCGGGATGGGCCCGCTCGAAAGCGCGAAAGAGCGCGAGTGCCCGGGCCGGCTGGTTTTCCTCGCGAAGGGTGGCAAGGGCCTCCTCGTACTGGTCCTTGGGCGTGGCGTCGCTTCGCGCATCGAGAACCGGATCCGGTCTTCGGAGCACGCTCTTGTTGACCGGGATTCTCGGGCTCGGATCGGGCCCCATCTTGATCAAAATGGGCGGGCTTCCGTCGTCGATCGCGCCGGCATCGACGTCCAGAGCTGCGCCGTCGGGCGAAATGCGGACGACGGGGAGGCTCGGCGTCGAAGGCGCGGAGGGAGTCGGCCCCCTGCCCGCTTGAGGGGCGCTGGAGGGGGCGGCCGGGGTTCGAGCCTGAAGCACGTCGACCTGTTGCTCGACCCGCTCCACGTCGGCTCGGGTCTCTTCGACGCTACGCCGCAGAGCGTGGACTTCCCGACGGAGCCGGGAAAGTTCCTGCTCGAGGCCTTTCTCATGGGCGCACGCCGAGGTCGTCCCCAACACCAACAGAGCGAGCGAAGCGCGCATGGGCTCGGAGTTTAGGAGGAACCAGACCCAGGTCAAGAAAGCCTCCTTGGGGGCCCCCAGACGGGCTAGGCTGCGCCCGTGCTGCTGGCCCTGGCCCCCATGGAAGGCATCTCGGACAGCTTGGTCCGGGACCTCCTCTCCGAGGGTGGGGGCATGGACTTCTGCGTCACGGAATTCATTCGGGTCTCCAGCCAGCCCGTGAGCGAAAAGGTGCTCCTGAGGGACTGCCCTGAGCTCCTTCACGGTGGCCGAACCCCAGCCGGGACGCCGGTCTACGTGCAGCTCCTGGGTGGAGACCCGGACCTGGTCGCCGAATCCGCCGTGCGAGCCGAAAGCCTGGGGGCGCCCGGCATCGACCTCAATTTCGGCTGCCCCGCCCGTAGGGTGAACGGCCATGATGGCGGCGCCAGCCTCTTGCGGACCCCAGCCCGAATCGAACGCATGGTGGGGGCATGTAGGGCCAAGGTGCGGGTCCCCGTGACGGCCAAGATCCGCTTGGGCTGGGACAGTTCGGAGGGCGTCGAGGACCTGGCCCGGGCGGCTGAGGCCGGAGGGGCCCATTGGCTGACCATTCACGGACGGACGAAGGTCCAGATGTACAGGGGACAGGCCGACTGGGGCGCCATCGCCCGAGCTCGCCGCGCTGTGTCCCTTCCCGTGATCGCCAACGGCGACGTCTTGGATCCTCAGGCCCTTGCGCTGTGTCGCCAGGTGTCGGGCTGCGACCGATTCATGGTGGGTCGCGGTGCCTTCCGGACCCCCAACCTCTTTCGCTGGCTTCGGGGTATCGATGCCGGGCCCGCATCTGCCTTCGCCCGGCTCGGTCTTCTGTTACGCTTCGCCCAGCGGGTGCTCCAGGATTCTAGAGCCGACCGACCCCAGCGAGTGGCGCTGAACCGTTTGAAGGGCTGGGTCCGAGCCATGGGCGAAGCCGACGCTGCCTTTGCCCACATGTTCGAGACCTTCAAGCGTCAGCAGTCTCTGGCCGAAGCCGTAAGCCAGCTCACGTGTGAGCGCGGCCTCGCTTCGAAAGAAATGCCGATTCTCGAGGAAACAATTACTGCGCCTCGAACGTCTTCTTTACGAGCCCTGTAATTCGGTCCCGAGCGGCCGATGCTGGAATTGAGGACGCCATGAATCAGCAGACCATCGACCGACAGCACTTCGAAGAGTTGGAGCGCCGCGCCCATCGGGTTTCGGCCGTCATCGAGAATGTGGGCCAACAGGCCACGGACGCGAACATGCGCACGGCCGCACAGCTCACGGCAGAGCGAATCCAAGAGCTCTTGGAGCAGATTCGGGAGATCATCGACGTAGACCCGGTCGATGCCCAGGAGCGAATGGCCCACTTCGAAATGAGGCTCGACATCGCACAGAGGAAGATGTCCGTTTGGCCCCTCACGAAGAAGCAGCAGAAGGTCCTCGAGGGACAGAAGAAGATCGAGGCCCTGGCGGCCTGAGGTCGGCCCAAGCCCGCTTGACGTCCGAGACGAGGAGCGACTTGGCCTCGTCTTCGACGACGCTCGCATCCACCCGTAGCCTTCCCTCCCCCATCAGCTCCACACTCGGCCCTTCGAGTCGGCTCCATGCCGACGATAGCACCAGCTCGACCATGCGAGCCCGAGCCACCTTGGGGTCCTGGTGCTCATGCAGCCGAACCTCGAAGCTGACTCGATGGGCTCGGGCCTGGCTCCGGACGCGAACACGACTTGCCACGCTCGAGTAAGGGACCCGAACGAGCCATCCTTCCTCGGTCTCCACCTCCAGCTCGAAGGCCGAAACGCGGCGAAGCGTTCCCGGGTTCCCGTCCACCTCCACCGCTGCTCCTTCCGGAAGTCCGCTTCCGAGCCAAAACTGTAGCCCGGCCGCCACTCGCCGTCCGACGGACAGCAGAGGCGGAAGACTGGAAACCCACAAGATGGCGACCCAAACGTAGCGACCCCGGGACCACGCCAAACTCGAGAACACTCCCAGCCAAAGAGTCCACAGTCCAAGCTCCACCAGCGGCAGCGACCGACGAACGGACGAGGGGAGCGACCAGGTCCGTACCCATCGCCCTAGGCCGAACAGGAGCAAGGCCCAGAGGACGGCCGTCCACAGCGGTGGTAGCTGTGGGGGTCGAGGGCTGGAGGCCTCTTGCTCGGGGGGGGAGGGCTGGACCTCTTTGCCCTCGGGCCCCGGCAATCCGAAGTCGAAGAGGTCCAGAAGATCCCGAGGCGTCCAAGATCCCTCCTCGGCCTGTGCGAGGCTCGACGTGGCGACGGTGGGCGTCGAGCTCGACACCGTCAGGGTCGCGCCCTCCACCGAGACTTGGCCGACCATGAGGCAACCAAGTACCCACGCGCTCATGGCAGATAGCCTTTCGTCTGGAGTGCACGGGTGATGGGACCTTGAAACAAGGGGTCCATATCCCAGGAGAGACCTTTTTCCGAGCGAGCCAGGCCTGCTCGAGACAGGTCTCCGAGAAGGCTCTGAGCCTCTTCCCGTGAAATGCGGAGCGTGCGTCCCAAGCGAGCGGCGCTGACGCTGCGATGAAGCGAAAGCGTGGCCAGGGCTGCCGACCATTGGGCCGGGAGGCGGGACAGAACGGTAAAGTCTGGATCCTGCCGAACGTCGATCCTCACCTTTTGCTCGGTCACTGCCACCACCGAGCGTCGCCAGAGGTCAACGGCCTCCCCCGGGTTCCCTCGGCTCCGAGCGTGCAGACGGTCGAAATGAGCAGAAGGCCGTTCGCCTCCGAAGCGCCGGCGACTCGCAAACTCGACGTCGAAGTCCGAAGTCCGCTGTCGCAGGAGGAGCATGGCCTCTAGCGCCTTTCGGTCGAGGGGACCGGTACGCTCCGTTCCGAGGAAGAGCCTCGAAACGCCCAGTCCCAGCTCGGCCAGCCGGAAGGCCATGGGGTTCCCAGTGAGAACGAAGAGATGGCGCTCGCCCAGTCTCCTGAAGAGTCGAAACCAAGCTCTAGTGCTGGCCCAACCCTCCGGGCTTCGCTCGAGCCAGGCCCCGAGCTCGTCGACCACGACGACCGCCCCTGGCGCCAGGTTTCGGAGTGCGCCTTCGGCCGACTGGCCTTCTCGGCCACCGGTCGCTTTGCTGACGGCCTGGTTCAGGCCCTCCAGCTCGTGCGCGCCCACTTGGGGTGCCGTGACCCGGATGACCGGACGGTCCTGTCCTCGAAGCCACGTGTTGATGAGCGTCGTACGGCCCGTCCTGAGCTCGCCTATCAGGCCTACCGGCCCCCCTCGGCCTCGACCCCAGCGTTCGGCGAGCTCGGAAAGCCGAGCGAGCTCCGTCGTCCGACCGACAACCAAATCGGGCGTCTCCAGGGCGGCTCGGCCAAACATACGTCGGTAGATCAAGGGAAGTTGAGCCTGGACTTCGGGGTTGGGCAGGAGCTCGTCCCGGAGCCGAAGCAGTTCGTCGACGAGGGTGCTGGCTTCATCCCGAACGGCCCGAGCTTCGGCGGTCAGCCGAAGGGCGCGCTCCGCTGCATCCCGCCCCGCCGAGCGCACTCGATCGGAGTAGCGACGCAGGGTATCCAAGATTGGAAGACCCGCCGCTCGCGTCGCGCTCGTGGCTCGACCGAATACGTTGGCGTGAAGCTCGTCCAGAGCCCGAGCGGACTCCTCGAGCAGGAAGGACTCCTCGTCGTCCACGAACTTGGAGAGCTCACTCGACGCATCCTCCAGCCGTCGGATACGGTCCTCGAGCGTTCCCCCTAGAGCCAGGGTTCCCGCCTCTTCGACTTCGGCCTCACCCCGCTCCTCGTCCACGGCGGCCGCTTGCTCCAGCTCGAACGCCACCAGCCGAACGGCGTCGACCAAGGTTTGCTCGCTTCGCCGAACGACAGCCTGTAGCCCATCCAGGCTCTTTCGTGCTGGCGCGGCGATTCGGACTTCGAAGAAGCTCTGGGCCAAACGGCGAGCGGCGACGCTCCGCTCGCCGCCCTGGTTCTCCTCCCCCGCCTCGGGGACGCTGACCTGGGCCGGGATCCGGTCGACGCCCCGTCCAAGCTGACCGACCAGGCCGTCCGTCATATCCTGAACGTCCGGCTTGTAGATGCTGTCGTAGGCCGCGCGAAGCTCGTCGGCCGAGCTCAAGAAGGCGCTTCGCCAGCCCTCGTCCTCGCCCGGCTCTCGGCTCTCGTACTCTTCCCGAAGCTCGACTACTCGGTGCATGACGGCCCGAGCCCGTTCGATCGACTCGAGAGGGCCCTGCTGGACCTCTCGTCGGATTCGCTCGGCCAGCGTCGCCAGCGCCCGTCGGGCCTCGGAGGCACTGGCCTCCAGCTGCAGATCGAGGCGGATGGCGTCGAGGATGGTCCGCGTGCGCTCGGAGGCTCGGGCGAACTCGGGTAGCTTGGGCGCTTCGCGCTTACGGTGCAGGGACTCGCCATCGAAGAAGGCCCCGAGGCGGCCCGCTGCATTTTGCAAGCGCTCCTTCAAATGAAGTCGAGGTTCGTCGCGCCGCTCGCTCCATTTGCTCTCTTGTGTAGTGACCACGTCTTCCAGGCCCTGGAGCTGCTGGCCGAGCACACGCGAGAAGGCCTCTACGTCGATCTCCTCCTCGCGCTCCTGGTCGAGCTCGGCCAGGAGCAGGTCGAAGAAGCGCTGTACTTGTTCGATGATTCTCCGAACGCGCAAGAGCGCCTGCCGGCGGCGCTCGCCCGTTTTTTCGATGAGCTCGGCCAACTCCCGGTCGATGAATGGGCGCAAGACCAACGTAGCCGGCTCCCGAAGCTTGATCTGTTTGGGAGGAAAAGGGCGGGCCAGCCACCGGTGGGAAAAGCGGACCCAGGACTTGAATGTCCGTGTCGCTGGTCCGTCATCAGCCCGTCGGAACCAGTCGGAGTGGTCCGTAGCCACTTCGACCTGCTCCGGCAGCCTGGCTACGCAGCTGGCCAGGTCCTCCTGCAGACGCTGGCTCGCCTGCTGGAGTCGCTTCTCCCAAACCCCTGTGTCCCGGTGGGACGGTGCACCTCGTGTGCCGAAGGGCACTCGGGCGCGGTCCGCCACTGCGGCCGTGAATCGAGAACGAGCCCACTCGACCAACGCTCGCGCCGCCGCCCTTCGATTACCCCGCCGCTCTATCCGCCGCTCCAGCTGTCGGATCTCGTCGACCGCCCCCACGACCTCGGCGAGGAAGGCGGCCTCCTCGTCAGCCGAGGGCTGGTCGGCGGCCAGATGAAAGCGCTCCGTCAGCTCGGAAAGGTCTTGCTCCAGACGCTGGAGAGGTTCGACCAACGCTGGGACCGGAGTGGGCACGCTGAGCTTCTCGTCGACCCGCCCGAGATCGATGGTCCCCGGATCGAAGACCCGAGCCTTTTGGGCGAAGAAGGTCGAAGGACGAACCAGCAACGTGGTTCCGAGCGAACGCATGAATCCGTCGTTCGTGGGCACAAAACCACTGTCGGGACCGGCCTCCAAAGCGTGGATGATCAATAGGTCGGATCGGGCTGACTCGGTTCGGATGCGCGAGGCCAAAGCCTCGTCGTCGAAGACCGGCGCCAAGATCACCCCCTCTGCCCGGACCCGGGCGTCCTGAATGATGCCGTTCAGAGCGCGCCTTGCCCGTTCGTCGTCTTGACCGGGCCGGCCGTTGACCAACACCCGAACCTTGGCGTGCTTCCAGCCTGGGGCGCTGGTCACCATGTGAGCGAGGGTCAACATCAAAGGACCGGTCGAAGCTTCACCGTCCCACCAGACGTCGATGCGCTCTCGACGACCAAAACCCCTGGTCTCATCGTGTCGGAGCATGAGGACGCTCAAGTCGAGCTCGAGCAGCCGATCGATCATCTCTCCGTAGCGCCGTCGCTGCGCCGCCTCTCGGGGCCAGCCTAGGAGGATGGTGTTGGTCTCCATGCCCGCGAGGCCGAAGTGCGCCGCCATCTGAGGGATGGCGTCATAAACATCTTCGCAGCCCTGAATTCGAGCGAAGATTCCGGGGTACGCTTTCTCGAGGACGGCGTCGTTGCGGGGGCGGGGAGGCTCCCCCTCCACCAAGTGCACGTGCGTGAGAAGGCCTCGATCTCCGACCAAGTCCTGTCCGAAGTCGAGCAGCGGATTCTGGGCCCGGCTGCGACCGACCACCAGCATGTTCGGCCGCCAGTTGCGCTGCGCGCTCTTGCTGGCCGATGACTGCAGACGCATCAAGCCCGCTCGAATGACCGCCGACCACACCCCGCCCCAAGTGTCGCCAGTGCCCAGAACGAGCTGGCGGCGCTTCAGGCCAGCGTACATCACGGTCATGACGGCGATGGCCGCGAACATGGCGAGGGCATCGATCTGAAACATCACCAAGAAACAGGCCAGAGCCCCACCCAAGCTGACCCAGATCGGCACCCGGAACTGAGGCCGAAAGTCGGGACTGGCCCAACGCTCCAGACCGCAGGCCAGACACAAGAAGCCGTAGCAGGTCAGGAAGAACATCGAGATGATGGCGCCGACGACGTCGAGCTGCGCCAACAGAATGCCGCCTTCAGCGATGAGCAAAGTGACGAGGAGCGCGATGCGAGGTTCGTCCTTTCCTCGGCCGAGGAACTCGGGAACGATGCCGTCAAGCGCGAGAGCCTGCAGGGTGCGGGGCGCGCCGAGCATGCTGCCGAGCGCGCTGCTCAGCGTGGCGGCGAAGACACCCACCGTGACGAAGCGCGGGTCCACCGACATTCGCCGCAGCACATTGTAGTCCGAGCGCAGCACCTCCGGCGGAACACGGGTGGACAGCAACCATACCAACCCGACGTAGATGAGCAGGCCGACCCCGATGGCCGCCATAGTCCCCAGCGGAATGGAGCGCTTGGGATCACGAAGGTCACCTGACATGCCGACTCCGGCCGTGAAGCCGGTGACGGCCGGAAAGAAGACCGCAAAGACGGCCGCGAAGGGGACCGATGCGACCTGGGGCGCCGCAGCCGCCGTTTCCGCCGGAATGCCTCGACCAAAGACGATCGCGAACAGGGACAAAACGATGGCGGCGAGAACGAAGAGCTGAGACTTGATCGCGATCTCGGTGGACCAGAGAGTGATGATGGCCAGGAACAAGCAGGCTGCGGAGCCGATGAGACGGATGTCGTTCGCTGGATCCTGGGTCGGCGACCAGCCCGTCGCCGCGATGAAGGCTTCGGCGAAGCCGATCAGATAGAGCGACACGCCCAAGGCCAGAGCTGCGTACAAAGCCAACCCGATGGCGCCCCCGACCGAAAGCCCGAGAGAACGGCTGATGATGTAGTAGTTCCCACCGGTTCGAACGGTATGGTTGGTCGCGATGGAGGCCACGCTCAGGCCGGTGGTGACCGAGATGACGTGGGCCAACACGACGACGCCGAGAGCCCCCAAGTAGCCGGCCTGTCCGACCACCCACCCCAGGCGCTGGTACATGATCACGCCGAGGATGGTGAGGATTGACGGCGTGAACACGCCGAGGAAAGTGCCGAAGCGCTTCTGAGCGTCGGCTGCGACCGAGTCGAGGGTGATATCCCGCATGGGAGTCAGCGCCAGCGGTTGCCGCCTTCGTCGTGAACGCCTTCGTTGTCCATGACGTCAGAGGGCATGTCGCAGTGGCTGAAGACGGCTTTGGCGTCTCGCGCCCCGACGAAGGGCTGGCCAATGGGCGGGTCCTCGAAGAGCACGCGCTCCATGTGAAGGACGCCGCCCTCCTGTCGAGCAGCCTGCCCGCCTCCAGGCGCCGTAGCTCGGGTGCGGCTGAAGCGGACCCGACTCAGCCGCGGTCGACCCCCCGCGACGAAGAGCCCGCCGCCAGCCACCGCTTCGCAGTCATGGATTTCCGAGTCTCGGAGCACGAAGTGCTCACATTCTCGAACGTAGATGGCGCCCCCGCGGTTGGCGCGACAGGCCTCGATACGAAGAACGGAGGCTTCGACTTCCCCTCCGCCCACCCACAGAAAGCCGCCCTCCTCTCGAGCCTGACAGCTCGTTCCGTGAACGTTGTAGAGCCGGACGCGCCCATTCAATACGCGGACACCGGCGCCCCGATCGGACTCAGCCCCACCGATGGCGACCGACTCGACGAAAATGAGCCTCGAAGCTCCCGCGTCTATTTCGATGACGGGCCGCGCGCGACCACCGCCTACGATTCGGGTCAGGTCGCCCGCGCCTTTGAGCGTCATGGGACGGCGCAGGACGATGGGCCCCTCAAAGCGACCCGGCGCGAGCTCGACGACCGCCCCTTCGGGCGCCGAGTCGATCACGTCCTGCAACGCTCGGCCCGAATCGTCGGGGTAGCGTATGGATGGCAACGCCGATCCCACGTCCACGATGGGTGAAATTGACATGAAGTCGCCTGGAGCTCCATCCCCCGCAGTGGGGATGGGTCACTCTTCGTCCGGCTCCAGAGTGAAGGTGTAGGCCTTCTGCAGCTGACCGGCCGGAATGCGCTGTTCAGTTTTGAGGAAGCCCGGCGCTTCCACGCGAATCACGTGTTCACGGTTGGGGTCGACGTTCGGAAGCTGGAGAGAGCGCACACTGGCGTGCTTGGTGTCGTCGAAGGTCACATCCGCCTTCACTGGCTCCACTCTGACACCGACCGTCTGCAGGCCAGGTTGGCTGAGCGGAACGAGATCGACATCTTGGCGAGCTTCGGTGTCGGCGAGCACCTCGACGGTGAGGGTGGCGCTCTCGTACCCTCCTTTCTCCAATCGCAGCGAGTGGCTCCCCACGCCGAGCGTCAACTTGACCGGCGTAGGCTCATCCCTGGCCGAACCGTCGATGTAGAGGCTGGCTCCGGGCGGGGTCGTGTAGAGCTCCAGCGTCCCCTTCTGTCGAGGCCAGAGGATGAAGGTGACAACGCCAGCCATGAGCAAAAGGAGAGCCAGCACACCGATTCGCTGAGCCCACGCCATGCCTTGTTGCTTCGGCGTCGGGATGGGAAGCGTCGTGTTGGTGGGCGCAGTCGAGACGACTCCGGTCGGAGCCTTGGCCGGCTGCATCCACATCATCGTGTTCTCGCCGAAGCCCGTCGGGCCGGCTTTCCCGCTCGGAGCTCCGACCGGGGACTCGACCTGAGCCCGGGGGTCTGCGCCGGGTTGGGTCACTTGGTTGGGCGGTCTTCTCCGTTCGGACACCGGTCGTGCCGACATCTTGCGGGGGGGAGCCTTCGGCGCGGACGGCGCCTCGGGGGTCGGGGCTGGAGATTGCGGGGCCTTGGCCTCGGCCTTGGGTCCCAGATCCAGCTTGTCGAGGGTGACCTCTCCATCGAAGCTCGGGAGCGAGGGCATGGCCCTCGTCGGCGCGTCGCCGTCTTCTTCCGAGGCCGAAGGCCCGATGACGATCTGATGCTTGATGGCCGATGCGCCCGCGTTCCCCTGCTTGCGCTTGGCCTGCATCCGCTGCCTCGCTTCACGCAGAGCCTTGAGCTCCTCATTGCTCAGCGGGTCGAGCAGAGTTCGATCATCTGTGGGCGGCTGCCGCTTGCCGCCGTCGTTTCCCGAAGCCACCGGGTTTCACGCTAGCATGGTCTCCGGGGGGGCGACAGTTCGGGTCCTACTGGGTAACGGGGCCCCTTCTGGCCCCGTAGGACGGCCATGCGCCTCATGTTCGCCCTCATGACCCTGAGCTCGGTCGTACAGACGCCTCCCGAGCTCGGAACCGTGGCCTGGCAGCGAGACTACGACGCGGCACGGCGGGAGGCCGCGCGCTCGGGAAAGCCACTCCTGATCCTCTTCGACGAAGTACCGGGCTGCTCGACCTGCGTCCGCTACGGACAGAGCGTGCTCAGCCACCCACTCATCGCCGACGCCATCGAGGCCTCCTTCGTGCCGGTCGCCGTCTACAACAATCGAGGGGGGGCGGACCGTCAGGTGCTGCAGAGCTTCGGCGAACCAACCTGGAACAACCCGGTGGTTCGAATCGTCGACGCCGAAGGCCAAGCCCTCGCTCCCCGGCTGGCCAACGACTACCAGCGCCGAAGTTTGGTCGAGCGCATGGAGCGAGCGTTGACGAAGCTTGGCCGTCCCGTGCCGAGCTATCTTCGGGAGGCCCTCGACGAAAGGACCGAGCTCGCCACTTACGCGATGGGCTGCTTCTGGTCGGGCGAAGCCTGCTTGGGCAACATCCAAGGTGTTCGATCAAGCCGTACGGGTTTCGCGGCCGGCCGGGAAGTCGTCGAGCTTCGCTACGATCCCCAGACTATCTCGGCCCTCCAGCTCCATCGGACCGTGCTCGCGCACGGGTGCAGCAGGCATGCCCTGGTCCAGAACGAAGAAGAGGCCCGGGTCGCGCGACAGGTATTCTCCCGGGTCACCGTGAGCGGCTCCCTCCGACCCACGCCCAGCGACGACAAGCACGCCTTGCGTCGAACGCCGGCCCGCTTTCTCCCCTTGACCGAGGGCCAAGCGACCAGGGTCAACGCCCGGATCGCCGCGGGGCAGGGCTTCGACGAACTCTTGAGCCCCAGCCAGCAGGCTGTGTGGGCCGCCATTCGCCAGCACCCCGATGCTGGCTGGAAGCCAGCAGGAACCGAGCTCTCGGCCTCGATGCGAGCGGCAAGAGACGTCGCGGACCGCCTCTAATTCAGCTAAGCGCCGCGCTCGAGCCAGATCGTGACCGGCCCGTCGTTGGTCAACTTGACCTGCATATCGGCGCCGAAGCGTCCGGTTTGGACCGGGATGTGGTTCGAAAGCAGCGCGCAGAAGCGATCAAAGAGCCGCTCCGCTCGAGCCGGATCGGCGGCCCCCACGAAGCTCGGTCGGTTGCCCTTCTGGGTGCTGCCGTAGAGCGTGAACTGACTGACGGCCAGGCAAGCGCCCCCTACGTCGACCACGGAAGCGTTCATCTTCCCTTCGGCGTCGGAAAACACGCGGAGGGCGGCGCACTTGTTGGCCATCCAGGCCAGCTCGTCTTCGCCATCCTGCGGACCAATCCCGACTAGGAGTAGGAGCCCGGGGCCAATGTCCCCTACGGTTTCTCCTGCGACCTGGACCCGAGCCTCGGTGACCCTTTGGAGCAGCACCCGCACCCGATTCCTGCTATCGGCCCCCGCATGCCGGGGACAAGGGTCCTGCTGGTCGACAACTACGACTCCTTCACCTTCAACCTCGCCCAGGCCCTCGCCGTGGAGGGGGCCGAGGTCGAGGTCACGGAGAACGACCGTGTCGACCTTGATCGACTTGGTGCGTCGCCACCGGCTGCCGTTGTCCTCTCGCCCGGCCCCGGAAACCCGTGGACGCCCAGGGACGTGGGGCGCTGCCCCGCCCTGATCGCGCGGTTTGCGGGTCGCTTGCCTATGCTCGGGGTATGTTTGGGCCACCAACTCATCGGCCGGGCCTTCGGCGCCCGAGTCGTGCGCGCCGAGCGGATCATGCACGGGAAGACCAGCCGGCTTCATCGCGTGGACCATGGGCTATTCGAAGGCGTTCCTTCCTCTTTTGAGGCGATGCGCTACCACTCCTGGGCCCTCCGGCAACAAGACTTGCCGGAGGACGTCCGGGCTCTGGCTTGGGCCGAAGACGGCTGCCTGATGGCCTTCGGCCACCGGCGGGCGCCCCTCTACGGTCTTCAGTTCCATCCCGAGAGCATCGGGTCGCCCGAGGGCCCTCGAATTCTCGGGAATTTCCTGCGTATGGCCGAGGAACGCTGCCAGCGAGGAACGGCTGTGCTATCCCATGGACGTTGAACAACGCAGGAGCCAGCCCCTCGGCCGAGCCCTTGGAGATCCTCCGAGACTACGTGGCGAAGAACGGCCTAAAGTTCACCAGGCAGCGGGAGCTTATCGCGGACGTCTTTTTTCGGGCGGGGGGCCACCTCAAGGTGGAGGATTTGCTGGAAGAGGTCCGCAAGGAGGACCCACAGGTCAGCCTCGCCACCATCTATCGAACCATGAAACTCCTCACCGAATGTGGGTTAGCCGAACCCCACCGCTTTGGGGATGGCCACACGCGCTACGAGCCCTCGGACGCTGAAGACGAGCACCACGACCACCTGATTTGTACTGAGTGCGGCCACATCATCGAGTTCTTCAACCAGCAGCTCGAGACCTTACAGGAGGCCATCGCCGCGTCCCATGGCTTCGAGGTGCACGACCATCGGATGGAGATGTACGGAACCTGCAAGAACCCCAAGACCTGCGAGCACAATCGGAACAGAAGCTGACGTGCGGGAGCCCTAATCCTCCGTCAGTTCGGCGTAGGCCTCGTACAGCTCCTGGATGTGCCGGACATAAGCGACCGGTTGTCCACCTCGGCAATAGCCGTGGCGCGCTCTTCGAGCGTACTCGGGCTGAGCCAAGAGGAGCATGGCCTCCTCGACGTTCCCGAACCAGACGTTCGGGTCCTTGCCCAACTCTGCGGCCAAGCGCTGGGCGTCGTAGACGTGTCCGAGCCCCGCGTTGTAGGCGGCCATCGCCAGGCGAACCCGCTCCTCTAGGGGAACCTCAGGATCGAAACGGCCTATCAGTCGATCCATGTACTTGACGCCGGCATGGATACCTTCGTCGGGCCTCTCCAGCCGAGTGAAGCCGAGTGACCGTCCGGTCCTCGGCATGACCTGAAAGAGCCCGAGCGCGCCGACCCAGCTCTTGGCCTTGGGATCGAAGCCGCTCTCGACGTAGGCTTGCGCCGCCATCAGGCGCCAGTCCAACTCGTAGCGTCGGGCGTACTTCTTGATGAGCTCGTCGTACGGGGAGAGCGTTCCCGTCTTTCCCGTCCTCGCCTTCTTGGCCTTGGCGAAGCGCCGCTGGTCCTCGAAGTAGCGCTTCTTCGCGATGTTGTAGTTCAGGCCTCGGTACACGCGCTCTACGAAGCCATCCAGGGCACGCCCCAGGGCCTCGTCAGCGGGTCGAGAGGCAAAGGCGATCGGCAGCTCTTTTCCTTCTTCATCCTCTTGCACTTCGAGGAGCACGGGCAGCGGGAAGGCTTCGACCACTGCAGTGCCGAAGGCTGCCTCGACCTGGAGCAAGTGGCGATCCATGACCGTCAGGTCGAAACGCCCCGCCGCGACCGCGTCGGCGATGGCTTCGGTCTCCATTTCTTCGTTCACCTCAGCGATTTCGAAGTTGGCGCCCTGGGATTGGAGGGCTTGCAGAGTCTCGAAGTAGGAAGAGGAAGCGCGAACGTGCAGGGTCCGATCCGCCAGCTCTTCCAAATTCCGGGGCAGCTTCGCGCCCCTCTGGCCCACCACCAGCTCGCGCGTGAAGAGGTAGGGCTCGCTGAAGCGAACCCTCGCCCGTCGCTCCGGCGTAGCGGTCAGGGTCGCAGCCACTAGGTCGGCTCGCCCCTCCAGCAGCCACGGGATCAGGTCGTCTCGAGAGGGCGCAATCACCATCTGCAGCCTCAGGTCCAGGTCGTCAGCCAGCATCTGAGCCAGTCGGTGGTCGAAGCCGAAGGGCCGGCCACGATGGAGGAAATAGGATATGGGATTGTTTCGGGTCAGGACCCGCAGCACGCCGCGCTCTTGAATCGCTGGCAGGTCCTCTCGATAACTCGCCCGAGCGTGGTGGGTGAGGGCGCGCTCGAGGACGAAGCGATTGACCGCCGCCTGAAGCTCGGGCGTGTCTTTGCGCAGGGCCCAGGCCAGCTGACGCCCTTCCGCCACCGGCAGGATGGCCTGTAGTCCGGGCCGATAGCCCTGGACGGCCTCCAGAATGTGCTCATCGGCGACGGTGAAGGGAATCCGACCTCGGGCCACGGCCTCCAAGAGGTCCGGCGTCGTCTGGCTTTCGTCGGCAGCGACGAAGGGCACCGCTTGGGCCTTTAGGGACTCGGCATAGGAGGAGGAGGCGCGAACGTGGACCTCGCCCGGCTTCAGATCGTCGAGCCCTTCGATGGGCTTCTTCAGGTCAGTGGGCCCGACAAGCATCTCCCGCACCGCTTGGCCTGCTCGGGCGAAGACCACCTGCTCAGCTCGGGTTTCGGTCACCGTGAGCTGGGCGGCGATGAGGTCTCCCCTGCCCTCGTTCAAAGCTGAAATGAGTGCGTCCTGGGCGTCGACCTCTACGACCACCGGCTCCAACTCCAGCTTTCGCGCGAAGGCCCGAGCCATGGATTCGTCTTGGAGAACGGGGTTGCCGCTTCGGGGCAGGAGAGAAGGTGCGCGTCCGTACACCAGTATCCGCAGGGAGCCTCGGGCCCGGATCATAGGGAGGTCGCCTAGTTGAGGGGCCAGGCTTTGCTCCTCGACTCTCGGTGTGAGGACCCCCGCGTCAGCTCGTGCTTGGGCGCCCTCTTGGCCGTCCGCTCGCGGGCACGCGAGCAGGATGAGGAGCGCGAGCGGTACCGGAGGTCTCGCCATGCCCGCACGCTGCGGGAAAGCGCTGAGGAGCCTCAAGGTCCCACTCTGGGGACAACCCGAATTCCGAGCAATAATTCGCAGGCTTGTGCCGCCGAAAGTAGCGTGTCGCAGGGCGACGCTACGCCTTCGTGCTACGCCCCGAGCATGCGCTTGATGAGTGCCGCCGCCTTCCTGCTGATCGCGGGAGGCAGCATCGCTTGGATGCCCTGGCCCGGCCATCCCTGGCCCAAGAAGACCAAAGCCGAAAAACCGGCTCCGGTCGCCTCTGCGCCGACGGCCGTCCCCGAGGCCAAGCTTCAGCTCTCCGGGCTGTGGGAACGCACCGACCTGCCGGAGAAGGACGACGTCCGCTTCTACTTCTTCCATCCGAGCGGCATCGGACTCTACCGCTTCGGCAAGCTGGGCCTAAACCACACCCACATGTTCCGCTACGTCCAGGCGGGCTCGAAGCTGGCCATCGTCTTCTCCCGGAGCGGTGAGCACCATGAGATGACCGTCAGCCAGCGGCGCAGGGGTGACGCGAGCTTCATCACCCTCAGCGACGACCCTCGGGAAGGCGGCAAAGCGATGAGCTACCGCCGACGCCCGATGCCCAACGCGCAGGACCTCGATTTCGACGCCGCGCCCACTGGGTTCGACCGCATGTGGATCCACACGCTGCGTTCCCAGAAGGGCGCCGATGCCTTCGCCATGTACCAGTTTCAGAAGCCCGACGCTTCGGGCCGAGGAAACGGCTGGTTTCATCACGGCGACTACGACGAATGGACGACCGAGAGCTTGAACTACGTGAAGCGCGGTCAGACCCTGGAGCTCAACTTCGAGCTCATGAGGCAGCGCACCCAGACCCGCTTCGAGCTCAGCCGAAGCGCCGACGGCCGCCTCTTGCGTCTTGAGCGTGATCCCAGGGGGTTCTGGCAGCAGCGCCGCTTTCTCGATCAGGGGCCGAGCTTCGCCATGGCCCACTCCATGCTGATGGACGTTGGTCTGCACTGACTTCGGTCGAGCAGAGCTCGAGCCTCAGTCGAGGTCCGCCTTGACGGCCGACAGGTGGGCCTCACCGAAACGCTCGTTGTAATCTGCCTCGCTCGCCTTGACGACGGCGCGGGCTTCGGCCCGGTCGTAGACCTCCACGATTTCGACCGAACGATTCGTATCGTTGGGTCCGGTCTTATAGGTGAGAAAGTAGTGCTGCAGTCGGTCGACGAGGATCTTGGGCAACGCGTGCAGTTCGTTGATTTCGCCGTAGACGAAATCGCCTTCCAGTACTGCGACGATCTTATCGTCCGCCTCCCCACCATCGATCATTCGAAAGCCACCGATGGGCTTGGACTCCAGCAGGATGTCCCCATGGATGACCTGCTTTTCCGTGAGCACGAGGATGTCCAAGGGGTCTTGGTCGCCGACGACTTCGTCTTTCCAGCGACAGCGAGCCGCGACCCGGGTGTCGCACAGGGTTCCGGGGACGAAGCCATACAGGGCTGGACAGACGTTGGAGTACTTCTGGGGCCGATCGAGCCAAAGGTAGCCGCTGGTCTTGTCGATTTCGAACTTCACGGTGTCGCTGGGCGTCATCTCGATGAAGGTGGTGACGACGTCGGGCGCTCGCCGCCCAATCGGCACGCCGTGCCAGGGATGGGCCTTGAAGCTTCGTACCAGGGGCGGGTTCACCCCCCTAGAGAACACACGCCGGGATCATCGGGCAAAGCCGAACGCCGATTCAGGCGGCTGCGCCTTTTCTCCGCACCACCGTAGGCGGCACCAGGGCCTCCGTAGGCGCTCCGACCGCGAGTTCGGCAAAGCCGAGACTCGCCGTCACGCCGGACTCCAAGACCCCCAGCCCTTCGCACCGTCCGAGGGCGCGGTGATCGCAAGCCAAGAGAGCCGCCCCCATCGCTTCCGCCGAAGGCCAGCGCTGACTGGGCTGGGAGGCCAGGCCGCGGTCGACGACTTCGACGAGGTCGGCGGGAAGGTCGGGTCGTAATGCGGCCAATCGAAGGCGCACGCCCATCTCGTGCGCTCGAGTCAGCTCATCGAGGGAGACCACGTCGATGGGCGGAACGCCCGCCAAGCCGCGAAACAGCACCGAAGCTGCCGAGTAGACGTCCATTCTCGGGTCGGCCCCTTCGCCTCTCGCCTGCTCCGGTCCCATGGTTTCCAGCGTTCCGACGATCAGATCCTCCTCTTCGTGATCCGAAACTTCGGTCGCGATTCCGAAGTCGAGGAGCTTCACCTCGAAAGAAGCCGTCGGCGAGCGCGCCAGGTAGATGTTCGAAGGCTTCACGTCTCGATGAACGATGCCGGCCGCGTGGCAGGCGCTCAGTGCATCGAGGACCCGAACCATCACCCGGACCAGTTCGCGGGGGCGAAGCCGACGGGCTCGGAAGCTGTGCTCCAAATCCTGGCCCTCCAGGTACTCCAACACCAGGTATAGGCTAGCGTCTGAAGCACGGCCGGCATCCAGGACGTCGGCCACCCCGGGGTGGCGAACCCGAGCTTGGAGCTGGACCTCTTTGAAAAAGCGGCGTTCAACCTGGGCGTCCCCGCCGACGGGGATGGAGATGCGTTTGACCGCCACTGGGCGATGGGTAGTCAGGTGCCGCGCCTTCCAGACCTCGGCCATTCCACCCGTACCGAGGCGTCGGGTCAGCTCGTACTTGCCGGCCAGAGGGCGGCGAAGGCTCCGGGTCGTCCCCACGCTGCCTACATCGACACTCCAACTCCGACCTTGAGCTCAACTCGACGGATTGCCGCCCATGGTCTCGGGTGTTGAATATCCGTCATGGACCCCTCCGATCCGGAAGCGGACACCCGGGAGATGGTGCGTTGGCGGCGGCTGGTACCTTTGTATGCCCTGGGAACCCTCGGGCTCCTTGGGCTCTTGGGCACCCTCGGACTGCTCTTCGTCATCAATCGAGAACTCCCGAGCCTCAACAGCCTCGCCGACTACGACCCGCCTCAGGCGACCGTGGTCTACGGTGACGACGGCAGCCCGCTCGCCCGCTTCGCCACCGAGCGGCGTACCGTCGTGCCCTTCGATGTGGTTCCGCAGGTGATGGTGGACGCAGTCGTGGCGGCCGAAGACGCTGACTTCTTCGATCACAAAGGCGTCGATTACATCGGGATCCTCCGGTGCCTCCTAAAGAACGCTCTCGCCGGTCGAAAGGCCTGCGGGGGTTCAACCATCACCCAGCAGACGGTCAAGACCTTCCTCCTGAGCCCCGAGAAGACCTACACCCGAAAGCTGAAGGAGCTCGTTCTGGCCAAACGCCTGGAAGAGGCTCTGAGCAAGCAAGACATCCTCTTCCTCTACCTCAATCAGATCTACTTCGGTCATGGCGCCTACGGGATTCAAGAGGCGGCGAGGGTGTACTTCGGGATCGACGTGGAGTCTTTGCAGCTCGAGCAAGCAGCCTTGCTGGCAGGCTTGCCCAAGTCCCCATCGCGGCTCGATCCCTATGCCCACGCCGAGAGAGCACGTGAGCGACGAAGCTACGTCCTGGGACGCATGGAGGCCTTGGGGATGATCGACGAAGTTCGTCGGAAGAAGGCCGAAGCCGCCCCTCTTGCTCTGGACGGGGGCGCAGCCGACGAGGGCCTGAACAGCAGCAGCCACTACGCCGCCCACGTGCGGAGTCTGCTCGACGCACGCTTCGGCGCTGAGGCCCTAACGAAGGGCCTCAGCGTTCAGGTTGGTGCCCGTGGTGATTGGCAGGCTGCGGCCGAGACGGCCTTAGAGAAGGGCCTTCGGGAGCTGGACAAACGACGGGGTTGGCGAGGCCCCCTGGCCCACGTCGAGACGCCGGCGCTTCCGAAGCTCCGCCAAGCGCTGAAGGCGAGGCTGACCGGTGTGGACTTCAAGGGAGGAGACGTAGCCGTCTGGGATCTGAAGGGGACCATCGACGCGGAGAAGGTCCAACTCCGGCCCTTGCGCGAGGGGGAGGTCTTCGGCGGCCTCGTCATGGAGGTGGACGCCGAAAGGGCGGTGGTCGACCTCGGCGGGGCAGCGATCGAGCTCCCCTTCCGGCCTGCCATGACATGGGCCCGACCCTTTCGGGACGGACTGTGGTCCCCACCACCTAGAAAGGCGACCGAGGTTCTTTCGGTGGGAGACGTGGTCGAAGTCGAGGTCACCGAACTGGGACCATCGGGGCGGGCGCTCGGTCGGCTGGAGCAGACGCCCGAAGCCGAAGGGGCAGTGGTGGTCATCGACCCCGACACCCGAGAGGTACGGGCTTTGGTCGGAGGCCGCGGCTTGGGAGCCGGGCGCTTCAACCGAGCCACCCAGGCCAAGCGGCAGCCCGGCTCGACCTTCAAGCCCTTCGTCTACGCGGCAGCCTTCGCCACTCGACGCTTCACTCCAGTTTCGCGCTGCCTCGACGCCCCGCGCGTGTACCGTGATCCTTGGACCGGCCGATCCTGGAAACCCGAGAACTACGGGGGGCGCTTCGATGGAGACATCAGCCTCCGTCGTGCCCTCACCTTGTCGAAGAACCTCTGCTCGGTGGAGCTCATCGATCGCGTCGGTGTGGATCCAGTCATCGCCATGGCCCGGGCTGCGGGCATCGCGAGTCCGCTTCCCAAGAGCCTGACCCTGGCCCTCGGCGCGGGGGAGGTCACGCCCTTGGAGCTCGTGAATGCGTACGCCACCTTGGCCGACGGGGGCCTGCGCGCCGAGCCGATCTTCATTCGAAGGGTCCTCTCCGCCAATGGCGATCTCCTCTTCGAAGACCGCGCCGAGCCCGAGCAAGCGCTGCCGCCAGGGGTCGCCTTCCAGGTCACGAGCCTCATGGAGTCGGTGGTCGAAGAAGGTACGGCTCGAGCCGTTCGCAGCCTCGGCCGACCGGTGGCGGGAAAGACGGGCACGACGAATGAGGCCCGTGATGCCTGGTTTGCCGGCTTCACCCCCGACACCGTGGCCGGGGTATGGATCGGATTCGACGACAACCGTCCTCTCGGACCCTCGGAGACTGGGGGTCGAGCCGCCATTCCGGTGTGGAGAGCCTTGATGGCGTCCATTACCGCCGATGAGGAACCACGGAGCTTTCTTCCCCCGGGCGATCTCGTCTTCGCTCGGGTCGAGGTCTCGACCGGGCGCCTGGCCCCGGCCGGCATCGATGCCGAGACCCGCCTCGAGGCCTTCCTTCCTGGGACACGGCCCCAGGAGGTGTACGAAGAGGCGGTTCCGGCCGACCGAGGTCTTTGGGAGGACTATTGAGGCGGCTCCTTCTCTTGCTCGGGACCATGGCCTTGGGCCTCGTCCTTGGGATCTATGTCCTCCCCAGTGAGGGCTCGGTGGAACTGGGTCCGACGACCATAGACCGAGGAAAGGGCATGACCGTGCTCCGGGGCGCGATCTTCCGAGGTGCACGGGACGTTGGAACCCTGGTGGCCATCTACGCCGACCTGAGCCGCAGCGAGCCCATCATCGTCGAGACCCAAGGGCGCCCGCTCTCCGAAGTGACGCCCGACGCGCTGGCCGTGGTGAACGGCAGCTTCTTCACCCCCGAAGATCGACCCACCGGCCTCCTAGTAAGCGAAGGAGTAAGGCTCCATCCCTTCGTGGCCAAAGGCGGTGCCGCCGGCAGCGGCGTGCTCACCATCGAAGGCCGACAGGTGCAGCTACACGAGCGCGCTGGCTTCAAGGTCGGGCGCCCGCGTTTCGCCGTTCAGGCGGGGCCGCGGATCTTGGAGCCGACGGGCGAGAGAGGCATCAGGACCGACGACGGTTTGCGAGCCAACCGAACCCTGATCGGCGGAAGCGCGGACGGACGCCTGGCTATGGCGGTGGTCCATGGTCGAGAAGGAGGCCACGGTTTGGGCCTCAGCCTCTTCGAACTTCAGGAAATGCTGGCGCTTCTGGCCGAACGTCACCCGGAACTCGCTTGGGCCTCGGCCCTGAATCTGGATGGGGGCGACTCGACCGGTCTTTGGGTCTCGACCCCAAGGGTCCGCCTGCGAGAAACTGTCTCGGTCCCGTTCGCCCTCGCGCTGCGGGCGCGGTCCGCACCTTGATGCTCAGCCTCTTCACCCTGGCTTTCGCCTTCCCTTTTCCTTCCGGCTGGGCCGACGCGCTCGAAGTCTCGGATTCGGAGCCTGTCGCCGCCTGCGCCGAAGGCGTGAGCGAATCGATGAGGGAACGCTTCTTCGGCGCTCTCCAGACTCGACTCGCCCCCCGGACGAATGGGTTGCCGCTTCCCGATTGTAGCCAAGACTCGATGGAGCGCGCCCGAAGGGCGGGGGCCGAGTTCTTGCTCGCCCTTTCTCCCGAATCCCTAGCGGTGTGGAGGCTTCCCGGACCATGGAGTGAGGGTGGCGGTCGTCCCACCCAACTTAGCAGCACGGCGATGGAGGGACCTGACGGCCGCTTGGAATGGTCCCGACCTCGGCGAGAGCGTCGACTGGATGGGGGCGCTTTGGCTCTCACCGCCTGCCAAGGCAGACTCTACGTAGCCTTCCGTGACCACCTGCTGGAGCTGGCCGAAGACCAACGGCTCGAGCTTTCACCGCTTCGGAGCTCACTGAGAGTCCGCGCCGGTGTAGCTCGGATGACATGCAGCGAGGAAGGCCTGGTGATCGCCCACGCCGACTTTTCACGAAGCGGCATTGTGGACCTCGAAACCTTCGCTTGGAGGGACTTTGGCAGCGGCCTCCGATGGACCCAAAGCAAGGGCGCGTGGCTTGTGGCTCGAAGCGAGGCCGGCACCAATCGTTTCTCGGCTGAGCTGTCCATCCTGCAGGGGGGCCGCCTGCGAAGTCGACGTTGGGCACCCTGGCTCGACGCCGTGGGTGTGGATGGCGACTTCCTGTGGCTCGATACGGAGGGCCGCCTCCACCGCGGGGAAACCGTCCTGGCCGAGGGCTTGGGCCGGGGCTTGATTGCGATCCCCACGACGCCGCCGAGGATCCTGAGCTCGAGCGTGGATTCCAGCGACGCGCTCCTCGTTCTGGACGACGAGGGTCGGACTGAAGACCAACTTCCCATCCCTGGGGCGATCCGAGACCTGAGCTACGATCAGGGCACCGTGTACGTCCTGACCGACCAGGAAGACGGCAGCTCCGAGATCTGGCGGGTCGCCGTCGAGGGCGTCCCGTGATTTGGCTACTCCTGAGCCTGGTGCAGGCCCCTCACCCGGCCTACGGGGGGCGTCTCATCCACGCCTTGCCGCCGCCCCGGCTCGAAGGACTCTGCGGGCGCCACGGCCCCTCTGAGCTCCTCGCGAGTGCCCTGGCCTTCGAGCCCCTGGTCGATGCGAACGGGGCGTCGGTTCTGGCCCGAGAGGTCCGAGAGGAAGCGGGGGCCATCAACGTTCTTCTTCGGACCGACATCCAGACCCACCAGGGCCGAAGCCTCGATGCTGCCTTCGTCGCTCGAGCGCTTCGAGCAAGCGCCAGCGACTGCGGCTGGGCGCCCTTCCTGTCGGGCCGTCCCGAAGATGCGATTCTCCCCGACCCACTCTTGGCGTCGGTTCGGATAGAGCTCGCCGCTCGCCCCTTGGAGCTCGATGCCTGGTTGGCTCGGCTTCCGGTCGCCTTGCGCGTCGACGGCGCCTGGTTCGGAACCGGTCCCTTCAAGCTCGAGGGCCATACGCTTCGCGCCTTCACCAGACATCGCGGCGGCCGACCCTATGTCGACGAGCTTCGCTTCGTCGCGGCGCGCCGACGGGCACGGGCCTCACCGGATGGGCACCTGCGCGTCGACTGGTACCTTCAGGTCGTGGACGGAGATCAGAACCTGACCAAGGCCTTGTCCGCCATCATCCCCAGCGAGGCCTCCATGGCCTTTCTCCCGGCCTCTGCGGCGCCTCTCGTCTCAACTCGCCCCGAGCAGTCGACCCTGCGAGGGAGCTGGCGCCTGGCCGAAGAGCCGGAGCTGCCGGGACGATTCTTGGATCGGATTCAGCTCGATCTGTCGAGGCGCGGCATCATGATCCGCCGCGCTCGGGGGGCTCAAAGTCGCGCCGAGCTCGTGTTCCTAGCCGTTTGGTCGTGGAGCGACGCCCCGCTCAGCCAGCGTCGCATGGAGGCGCTCCGGGCGGCGGGAAGGCTCTCTCCAAAAGTCCTGGCTCGGATGGAGCTGAGCGAATCGCCTCCGTGGGCGGAGGCCTTCACGCGCTCTGGACTGGTGCCCATCGCTACCTGGGCCGTGATGATGATGGACGGGCCCGAGGACCCGAGGCGCACGCCTGATTGGGCGCCGTCGCGGTGAGGGGCGGGACCCTTGGGCGCAAGCTCGCCTTCCTTTTCACCCTGGTTCTGGCCCTCCCCCTCGGCGCCCAAACCCTGCTCTTCTGGCGCTCCGACCGACAAATGCAGGACACCCTGCAGGAGGAGGAGCACAGACGTAGACGAGCCATCGAAGCGCTTTCGCGTCAACAGTTGGAGGCCCTTGCCACGGCGGCGAAGCGAACAGCAGGAACCCTGGAGGGCCTCAACCTGCCCATCGACAGGACATGGAGCGCAGAGCTGTCACCATTGGCTGAGCTGGTTCGACTCGAAGGACCGCCGGAGGTGGTCGCCTCTCTTCACTTGCCCATCAAGCGAGGTGACCCACCGCCCCCTTTCGTCCTCGAGGCCGAAGGCTCGGGCGTGGCCCGGGTCTTCGCACCCGGCAATCCGCCGCGGCCCGAGCTAGCTTGGGTCGCCTGGCGGCGCTTCCGAGACGTTCAAGGCATCCTACACGCGGTTTGGCTTGGCGAGCCCCTTCGGGGAAGCGGGCTCGACGCTTTCGCAGCGGCGGCAGGCGGAGCCTGGCGGGCCGAGGACGCCGTAGGCGGACGGATCCCAGAGGGGGCGCAGACCACGTTGAAGACGCAGCTCCCTCGAGTGGACGGCGGCCTCCTCACCCTGGAGCTGGTCGTCCCGGTCAGTCCCTGGCCCGCCCTGAAGCGGCGCTTCGTCGAGCGCCAAAGCTCCACCACCGCTCTTGCCCTACTGCTCGGGCTGCTCTTCGCCTGGCTCTTCAGTCGAAGCATCGGTCGACCCGTTTCCGCCCTGACTGATGCTGCGCGCTCGGTGGCCTCGGGACAGCTGGACCAAGAGGTTCCAGTTCGAGGCGGCGATGAGCTTGCCCAGCTCGCCCACGCCTTCAACGAAATGACGACGCGCCTCGGAGCTGCGCAACGCCGACTTCGGCGCAGCGAGCGCATCGAGGCCTGGAGGGAGGCGGCGCAGCGCGTGGCCCACGAGGTCAAGAACCCCCTGTTTCCCATCCGCCTGGCCGCCGAGACGGTGCAAAAGGCCGTCAAGAGAGGACATCCCGAGCTCGACGACATCGTTTCCCGCAGTACGGAGACGGTGCTGTCGGAAGTGCAGAGCATCGACCGGCTGGTAGCCGAGTTTTCGGAGTTCGCCCGATTGCCGGCCCCTCGTCTCGAACGACACGCAGTGGTCGACATCTTGGAGCGCGTGCGCAGTTTCGACGAGAGAGTGCAGGTCATCTTGCCTTCCGACGCCCGGCTCGAGGTCGCCGTCGATCCCGACCTCATGGGCCGCGCCTTGTTCAATCTGGTCAAGAACGGGCTCGAGGCTTCGCCCACGCTTCGAGTGGGCTTCGAAGCCAGCAGCTTCTGGGTCGAGGACGAAGGACCCGGCATCCCGGAAGACATCCGTGAAGAACTCTTCGAGCCCTACGTGACCCGCCGGCCCGGAGGCACCGGCCTCGGACTAGCCATCGTGGAACGCATCTGCCTGGCTCACGAGGCCGAGATCTCGGTCCAGAGTCCCCGACGCCCCGGGGCCGAACCCCCGGGCACCCGAATCGAGATCCGGCTCCCTCAGCGTTGAAGGCCGGCTCGGCCCTCTTCGACCGAGAACTCGGTAAGGGTCCTGACCCCTGAGTCTCTTTCTTTTTCGTCGTCGAGGACTCGGAGCCGCGCCTCCAACCGCCCAGGTCGAATGTCGAGACGCACATAGCCGCGCTGGGAGTGGGCGAGATGCACATGGGGATTGTCGGGCCGAAGCGCCGCCATTTGATCGTTCGTCGGCCCCTGCGAAGCGATGGAGGTCCCGCAGACCTCACTGGCCACCACAGGCCCCCGGTCTGACTTCAGATCTGCAGCCACGCAGCAATGGATATCGCCCCCCATGACGAAGGCATTCCTAACCGAGGGCTGGCCCAGCGAAGCCAGGAGTCGGCGGCGGGCAGCTGGATAGCCGTCCCACCCGTCGGTCCACAGCCGGTTTCCCGGCCCCGGCTTCCGGTCCAAGGGCGCGAGCAAGGTCTGTTGGGCAAGCAAGGACCAATCCGCCCTCTCCTCGCCGAGTGCTCGATGGAGCCATGTCTCCTGATCTGCACCAAGAAAACTCCGACCCTCGGCCTCGAGCCCCGGGCAGTGCTCGGTGAAGTGCCCACCCCCCAGGCCAGGTCTTGGACAAGCCTGAGGGCTCTTGTACTGGCGACCGTCCAACATGTGGATTCGCGCCAATCGTCCAAAGGGCACGCTCCCGTACATCTTCATCCTCCCTCGGCGGGGTCGCTGGTCCATTCGCAGAGGCATATGCTCCCAAAAGGCCTGGTACGCCGCCTGCCGCCGCTCGATGAAGTTCGGGTCCAAGCGTTCCGAACGATCCTTGGCGTAGTCGTTGACCACCTCGTGGTCATCCCAGGTTAGGAGCCAAGGGACGGCGCCGTGGAGCGCCTGAAGGTCGAGGTCCAGCTTGTACTGAGCGTGGCGGTTTCGATAGCTGGTCAGACTTCGGCACACTTCGCCTAGGCCGGAGTGCAGCCGAACTAGACGCTCCCCCCAACTCGACTCGTAGATGTAGTCGCCCAGGAACACCATCAGATCGAGGTCCTCTTCGAGAAGATGTCGATGGGCGGCGAACCAGCCCTGTTCGAAGTGCTGACAAGACCCGTAGGCCAGCTTTAGACGATCGGGCGCCGCGTTCAGGGCTGGGAGCGTTCGCGTTCGACCGACGGCGCTGACTTCGGACCCGGCGATGAAGCGATAGAAGTAGCTCCGGCCGGGTCGGAGTCCCCGGACCTCGGCATGCACCGAATGCCCGAGTTCGGGTACGGCCGCGAAGCTCCCCTGGCCTACTCGCCGCCTGAATCCCGGGTCTTCGGCCAGTTCCCAGGAGACGGGGACGATACGGTCCGGCGCGCCGCCGTCGTGAAGAGGCTCGGGTGCCAGCCGCGTCCACAGGACGAAGCCGTCGGGTCGAGGCGAGCCCGAGGCCACACCGAGCTTGAAGGGATGGTCGCTGAAGCGAGGCCGGTCGGCCCAGGCGAAGCGGGAGCCGAATCCAGCCAGGCTCGCACCCGCCAAGAGCCTCCGTCGGGTCAAGCGCATGCTCGAAACATCAGCCCTGTCACCGAGGATGCGGTCAAGCAGCGCTTCTGAGACCTCGAAAGAGAGCCTCGAACTGGGCCGGCCCGCACAGGGGTGACGACGGCAGGGCCCTCGGACGTTCGTCCGCGCCGGCCCAGGCCATCCGTCGACGCCGCCCTTCGAGAAAGCCGATGCTGGTTACGGAGGACCATCGAGTGTGGGCGGCGCACTTGGGATCCAGACCGAAGCCAGCCCGGGTGAGGTACAGGTCCGGCGGTCGCCGCAGCCCTTCTCGGGCGAAGCAGACCCGCAGTCGCCGACCCTCCCTAGCCTGGGCCAGACTCCGTTCGACGTCTGCGTCGCGATCGACGGAGAGGATGGGAGCTTCGAGCCAAGGCCGTATCGGGGGACCCCAGCGTTCAAGCTCGTGCCAATGGGCGGCTAGATGGTCCTCGACGAAGACGACTTCCCCGTCTTTCGGGTCGGTCCATCTGTAGCCCGCTTCAGCTCGCTCCAAACGCCCCGGAGGCTCCAGGCGCAATAGGTCCTGGGCCAGGGCCACCGCTCGCAGGTTCGGGCCCCTCATTCGGCGGCCTAGCGCGGCGAGGGTCGCTGCCGAACTGGGGCGACCGGCCCGTCCGAGCACCAGAGCAGCCGAGGCCGCCGTGTCATCCGGGGCCGACGGGAGGGTGGCCTCCAGCCCGTCGAGCACCCCGTCCGTGATATCCCACTCCGCCGCGACCGCGCCCAGCTTCCGGTCATCGGCTAGCTCCAGGGCCAGGTAGACGCTCATTCCTCTTCGGAGGACAGACTCTCGTCAGGCGGCAAATCACCGAGCGGCGCTTCGGAGGGACGCTCCTCCTCGTCCTGCGCTACGCTGCAAACGGCAGAGACCGTATCGCCCTTGGTGACGCGAACCAGACGAACGCCCTGGGTGTTCCGACCAAGGAGCGAAATGTCGTTGGTCTGCATTCTAATTACCACGCCTTGCTGAGTAATGATCATGACGTGCTCACCCTCGTGGACCTGTCGAATGCCGACGATGGCGCCGTTGCGGTCGTTGACCTTCATCAAGATAATGCCGCGTCCACCTCGCTGCTGGCCTCGGTACTCCTCGGTCGGGGTTCGCTTGCCGTAGCCTCGCTCCGTGACGGACAGGATCGCAGAGCCGGAGTCCAGGACCGTCATGCCGACGACTGCATCTTCGTCGGACAGACGTATCCCCCGGACCCCCACGGAGGGCCGACCCATGGCTCGAAGCTCGGCGGCCCGGAATCGAATCGCCATGCCCAGCCGCGTCCCGAGCAGGACGTCGTTGTGATCGGTGGCGATGTCGGCCGCGATTAGCTCGTCGCCATCTGCGATGCCAGCGCCGATGATGCCACTGGACCGAGGGCGAGAGTAGTCGGTCAGTGGCGTCTTCTTGACCGTGCCCTGCCGGGAACAGGTGATCACGAAGGCATCTTCTGCGAACTCACGGACGGCCAAGATGGCCTGCACCCGCTCTCCCTGCTCCATGTTGACGATGTTGACCAAGGGCTTGCCTCTAGCCGTTCGACCTCCTTGGGGCAGCGTGAACACCTTGACCCAGTACACGCGACCTCGGTTGGTGAATACCAAGAGGTAGTCGTGAGTAGAGGCCACGAAGAGCCGCTCGATGAAGTCCTCTTCCTTGGTGTCGACACCCGAGACGCCTCGCCCTCCACGCTTCTGCGCTCGGTACTCTGTGATGGGCGTGCGCTTGACGTAGCCCGAATGGGAGAGGGTCACAACGACCTCCTCTTCCCGGATGAGGTCCTCTTCTGTGTATACGCCGACCTCGCCCGTGATCTGCGTTCGTCGGCCATCGCCGAAGGCGTCTCGGACCTCCTCCAACTCCTTGACGATCACCTCCATGAGCACAGTGTCGTCGGCCAAGATCTGGCGCAGCCGAGCCATGTCGTCCTTCAGACCTCTGGCCTCGTCGCGGAGCTTGTCGGCCTCGAGTGCGGTCAGGCGCTGCAGTCGCAGGTCGAGAATGGCTTGGGCCTGACGCTCCGAGAGATGAACCGAGCCCTCGCCAATGGCCTGGACAATCTGTTCGTCTTCAGCCTCCAGCAGCTGCCGCAGATTGCCGAGCTCCCGGAAAGGCTCGTCCATCAGCCGCTGCTTGGCCGTCGGAGGATCTTCCGAGCCGCGGATGATCTCGATGACCCGGTCTACGTTGTCGAGTGCAATCAGCAGACCAACGACGACGTGGAACTTGCGCTCGGCCTCGGCCAGCTCGAAAGCCGTCCTGCGAGTCACGACCTCTCGGCGATGATCGACGAAGGCATCCAAGCATTCGACGAGACTGCACAAGCGCGGTTGGCCGTTGACGATGACCTGAACGTTGACCCCGAAGCTCGACTCCAAGGCGGTGTGTGAATAGAGCTGGTTGAGGGTGACCTGGGGCCGCGCGTCTCGACGGAGCTCGATGACGATACGCATTCCCCGTCGGTCCGACTCATCGCGAACGTCGGAGATGCCGTCGATCCGCTTCTCACCTACGAGCTCCGCGATACGCTCGATGAGGCGGGCCTTGTTGACCTGGTAGGGAAGCTCCGTGACGACGATCTGTTGCCCTCCCTTTTTGCGCTCCTCGATCTCGGCGACGCCGCGAACCTTGAGACTCCCTCGGCCCGACTGGTAGCCACGCCGGATACCATCCCGGCCGCAGATGACCCCGCCGGTGGGAAAGTCGGGGCCGGGCATGATCTCCATGATCTGGTCCAGGTCGGCCTCGGGCTGACGTATCCGAAGAATGCAGGCGTCGACGACTTCCTTGAGATTGTGGGGCGGAATCGAAGTGGCCATACCGACTGCGATGCCCTGAGCTCCATTGACCAACAGATTCGGAAATCGGTTGGGGAGGACGACCGGCTCGGACTCCTGCTCGTCGTAGTTGGGGACGAAGTCGACCGTATCCTTGTCCAGATCGGCCAGCATCTCACTAGCCAACTTGGTCAAGCGGACCTCGGTGTAGCGCATCGCAGCCGGTGGGTCGCCGTCGATGGAGCCGAAGTTGCCCTGACCATCGACCAGCATCTCCCGCATGGAGAAAGGCTGAGCGAGTCGCACCAAAGTATCGTAGACCGCGGCGTCGCCGTGGGGATGGTACTTACCGATGACGTCACCAACTACGCGAGCCGACTTCTTGTACGGTCGATTGAAGAAGTTGGAGGCCTCGTTCATCGCGTAGAGCACGCGTCGGTGGACCGGCTTGAGCCCGTCGCGAACGTCGGGCAGAGCCCGCCCGATGATCACGCTCATGGCGTAGTCGAGGTAGGAAGTCCGCATCTCGTCTTCGAGGCGGATCGGCATCATTTGGCCCCCGTCGGAGGGCGGAGAAGGCGGGGTCGGATCACCCGGTTCTGCCATTGGCGGGTCTTAGCGAATGGGCTCCAGAGGGTAAAGCGATGAGGTGTGAAGGCGGTCGAATCAGCGGCGCACCCAGCCCGGTGGAACGCCCGCTTTCCGAGCGGCTTCGGGGATCTCGACCTGGAGCTCGTTGATGAGTCCATCGATCTCTTTCTCGAGGGCCTCTAGTTGCGCTTTGAGCTCCAGCTTTCGCTGTCGTCCTCCGGGAAAGAGCGTGAAGTCGGCCTTGGTGGCCAGGCCCGTGTACTCCTCCTGAAGCTTCGCGAAAGAGACCAGCCGCGCTTCCAGCTTCTTCTCCGTCGCTTCTATTCGGGCCCTCCACTCGGCCTTCTTCTCCTCGCGAACCTTATTCTTGGCCCTCAGGCGGGCGATTGTAGCGTCGATCTCCCTCAGGCGTGCCGCGTTCCTCGCGTCCGCTTCCGCCCGCAGGCGCCGCCGTTCGGCCTCGGCCTTTCGACGCGCCTCTTGTTCGGCCGCAACTTCCTTGCGGACCTCCCGCTCGGCCTTCTCCCGCTCGGCCAGGAGCTTGTTGTAGTGGATGCGCCGCTCCTTCGGCAGCTGGGCCAAGCTATCGGTGTAGACCACCGTCCCATTGGGCTTCACGTATTTGAAGATCTCGGCCGACGCGGGCGAGGAGACCCCGAAGAGAAGGGCCAGGGCGAACGCGAATCGCATGAGAAAAGAATGTCAGCCCGCTCCCGGCCTCGCAATCCGAGAACTCGGGTGACGCTCCGCACCGCATCGCTTACGCTCTCCCGAAGTGGGCCAGCTCCCTTTTAGTTTTCGGCGCCAGGTGCGTCCGGCCGAGGCCGAGCCCTCGCCGGCGGAAGAAGCGAAGTCCTTCGAAGCGCCGCCAGTTCCGGGGCCGCAAGAGAAGCGTCGAGAGGAGATCCCGGTTAGCCGACTCCTGCGGGACATCAATGACATCCTGGCTACCGCGCCCCAAGTATGGGTGACGGGCGAGCTCTCCCGGTGGCGTCCGCAGGCCAGCGGAACGGTCTACTTCAGCCTCAAGGACCAAAGGAGCGCCGTGGACTGCGTGCTGTGGCGAGACCACCTGAGGCGCCTGCGCTTTGAGCCGAGGGAGGGCATGGAGGTGGCCTGCTTGGTCAAGCCCAAGCTCTTCGAGCGGCAGGGACGCTTCCAGCTCACCGTTTTCGCTCTCCAGCCCCGCGGTCGGGGCGCGCTACACGCCCAGCTGGAGGCACGAATCGCTCGGCTTCGGGAAGAGGGCCTCACCGCAGCTGAACGACGTCGGACCCTTCCGAGCCTCCCGCGCTGCGTGGGCATCGTGACCAGTCGAGATGCGGCCGCACTCCAAGACGTGCTCCGAACCACCTGGCGTCGAGACCCCCAAGCGCGCGTCCTCCTGTCACCGGCGCCTGTGCAGGGAAGCGACGCTCATCACCGACTCATCCGCGCACTACGTCGCCTGCGAGACACGGAGTGCGAAGTGGTGCTGCTGGTACGGGGCGGGGGGAGCCTGGAAGATCTGTGGAGCTTTAACGAAGAGGCCCTGGCCCGAGCCGTGGCCGAGCATCCGGTGCCGGTGGTCACCGGTGTGGGCCACGAGACCGACACCACCCTCGTCGACCTCGTGGCCGATCTCCGAGCCTCGACCCCAACCGGCGCCGCCGAAGCCGCCATTCCCGTCCGTCAAGAGCTCCGCGTGGCATGGCGCAAGCAGGAAGACCGTCTGGGACGCAGCCTGAGCCTTCACCTGGATCGGGCCCGGCACCGATTGGAGCGGGTGGAAGGCCGCTTGCGCTCACCTCGAGCCGGCCTAGAGCAACATCGGATGAGCCTCGACCGACTGAGCGCGAAGCTCGACCAGGGCATCCAGACCAAGCTGCGAAGCCGACGAGAACGGCTCCTGGCAGCTACGAGCAGCCTCCACCCTCCGGACCTCGGCCTCGGCCGCCGCCGCCTGGAGGAACTCCGGGTCCGGCTGGACCACGAAGCGAAGAAGCGCCCGGCCCATGGACGACATCGACTCGCCTTGGCCATCGGCCGCCTCGAAGCGCTCAGCCCCCTCGGCGTCCTGGCGCGAGGCTACGCTCTGGTGCGGGGCCGAGATGGTCAGGTCCTGCGCCGGGCCACCGAGGTCCAAAGCGGCGACGAGCTCCGCGTCCGGCTCGCCGAAGGCGAGCTGCACGCCCGAGTCACCGGACGAAAGAAAGGGAGCAATGACTGAAGCAGAGGAGCTGCGCTTCGAAGAGCTCGTCGAGCGATTGGAGCGCATCGTGGAGCAGATGGAAGATGAAGGTCTACCGCTCGAAGAGGCCTTGGCCGTCTATCAGGAGGGGGTGAAGCTCGCTCGCCTCGGACACCAGCGACTGGATGCAGCCGAGCGGAGGCTGGAGGAGCTGACGGCCCGAGGAGAGCGGGTCGAGCGTAGCCCCCAAGATCCGTGAAGAAGGCGCGAGCGGACGAGCTGCTCGCGGCTTCCAAGGAGGTCGCGAACCAGGTCGAAGCCCAAGGCCTCATCATGAGCGGCAGAGTGCTGTGGACCGACCTTCGGGGTTCCGAAAGGAAGGTCGAGTCGGCCGGGCAAGCGCTCCCGATCGAAGCTCGCTTCCGCATCAAGGGCCGTCGCCCACGCTTCGTCTCGCGGGGAGGCGAGAAGTTGGAGGCGGCTTTAGCGGGCTTCGGCGTCGAAGTTCACGGAACCAAAGCCATCGACCTCGGCATCAGCACCGGCGGCTTCACCGACTGTCTGCTCCAGCACGGGGCCCGGGAGGTATGGGGCGTCGACGTAGGCTATGGACTGGTGGCCGACGCGCTTCGGCGGGACCCCCGGGTTCGCCTTCTGGAGCGCACTCACGTCGCCACCCTGACCCCCAAGTCCATCGAGGGCCCGGCCGACCTGGTGGTCGGTGACCTCTCTTTCATCAGTCTGCAGCGCGTCCTTCCCGTGCTCGTCCCGCTTGTCGTCTCCGGAGGGCCCCTCATCCTGCTCGTGAAACCTCAGTTCGAGGTCGAGGCGCGCCATCTCGAAGCCGGCATCGTGACCGAACCGGAGGTTCGCCTGGCAGCCTTGGACAATATCCGACATTCGGCCGAGGGACTGGGATTTCAGGTTCTGAACGCCATGGAGAGCCCGGTGCACGGCGCCAAAGGCAACATCGAGTGGCTCATGTTCGCTCGCCGAGCGGAATGAGTCCGGGCTCGAGGCGGTTGTCAGAGAGAGGGTCGTTCAGACGGCCTTCGGCGTCGCCTCGCCCTCCCCGAGGCATGCCTGTTTCGGGCGGGTCCGGGTCTGGGCAGTCCCGGGCTCGCCCCCTAGTTCATCCGCGGTCGCCTTTCGGTTCTTCCGGCTGAATCCAGGTAGGGTAGCGTCCGTGCGCATCGGGGTGTTCGCGGCTTCTGGGCCTATCGACGGGGCCCGCTTCCAGGCTGGGCAGGAGATCCTCGAATCCTGGGGCCACGAGCTCCGCGTTCAGCCCGACATTCAACGCAGGCTGGGCTACCTAGCCGGAACCGACGAGCAGCGGATCGAAGCCCTGCTCGAGGCGGGTCGCGGGGTCGACATCGCCATGGCGGCCCGGGGCGGCTACGGCCTTCACCGCATCCTGGCCCGGGTACCCTGGGAGGCCCTGGAGGCCCCCGTCCTCGGCTTTTCGGATCTGACCGCCCTCCACCTCGCCCGATTCGCGGCCACCGGCCGAGGCGGGTGGCACGGGCCCGTCGTCTCGCAGCTCGGTGACCTGCGCCCTGAGGAGCTCGAGGCCCTCCGGCGCTTCCTCGAGGACCCAGGCCCGGTCGAGATGTCCGGCCGAGGCGGACCCGAGGTCCCGGTCGAAGGCACCCTCCTGGGGGGTAATCTGGCCTTGGTGAGCGCCCTCTTGGGGACGCCGTGGATCCGCTGGCCCAAGGACACGATCCTCGTCCTGGAGGATGTGGATGAGGCGCCCTACCGCCTCGACCGAATGATGATGCAGCTCGAGCTTTCTGGCCTGCCCGACCGACTGCAGGCCGTCGCCCTCGGCACCTTCAGTCGGTGCGGGGCGGACGGCCCGTCGGTGGTGCGCGAGCGAGCCGAAGCGTGGGGTCAGCCCGTGCTCTTCGATTTGCCCTTCGGCCACGGCGACCGCAACCGTGCTTTCGGCGTCGGGGCCCGAGCCACCATGAGCTCGGGGAAGCTACGGGTCGAGGCTCCATGATACGAGGCCTACTGGATCGCGCCCAGCGGAGCGGCGTCGCCCCGGCGATCCAGGCCGTGGTCTGCCGTGGCCCAGACAGAATGCTGGACCTTGCTTTGGGCCAGGTCTCGGCCAGTCGACTCACCGGTCCCGATACCCTCTTCGACCTCGCCTCTTTGACAAAGGTCCTGCTGACCGCCACCGCGTGGACCGAGCTGTGGGCCCGGGGCCTCGACTATCCGGACCAAACCATGGCGCCCGGCCTCAGGGTCGAAGACGTCCTTCGGCATAGGGCCGGTTTCCCGGCCCATCGTCGCTTCGATGCGAACCTGGGTCAGATACGACCGGAGACCTGGTCGGCTTGGCGCGCCATCCTTGCCCAGGTTCGCCGAGTACCCCGTCGCCATCCGGGTTCCACGGTCTATAGCGACCTGGGTTTCATGCTCCTGGGGGAGCGCATCGAGGAGCGCTCGGGACGACGCCTGGAGGCCTGGGCCACCGAGGAGGGCTTTCACGCCTTCGATCGTCGGGATGGCCCACGCACCGTGCCGAAGGACCTGGCGCTGGCGGGCCAGGAGGGCCGAGTCCACGACGACAACGCCCGGGCCATGGGAGGGGTGGCCGGTCATGCCGGACTTTTTGGGAGCGCTCGAACGGTAGCCGCCGCCGCCCAACGTAGCCTCGAACGACATAGGGTTTCAACCCAATGGCAGGCTGCGTGGGCCCAGGGCACCTCTCGCTTTGGATTGGGCTGGGATCACCCTGAGCCCGGCGGTACAGCCCCGGGCTGGCCCAGCCGAGCCGTTGGGCATCTTGGCCACACCGGGACGAGTGTGTGGATAGATCCGAGGAGTGGTCTGATCGCCGTGCTCTTGACCAACCGCATCCGAGGGAACGCAGGGCTTCGGGGGATCCTGGCCCTCCGCCGAGCCTTCCACGCCGCCGTTTGGCAGGTCTGGGGGTCCCCCTAGCGCGATTTAACCAGTTCCTCGCCTTTACCCCATGGCCCGGTTTTGGTCTTCTCCCGGAGGGTGCGGGTACTGAACCGGGGGTGCATCGTCCTCGCAGCGTCGACGCTTGCGTGTGGCGATCTCACACCCGACATCTACATCGATCGTCCGGCCGACGATCCCACGGCGCCGAGTGCGCCCGACAGTCCCGTCGTCGGGTCGCCTCCGACGTCCGACCCCCGCCCGCTGCCGGCCGCCGACCGTCCGAGCGATGGTGGCGCGCCCCGTTTCGATTGGGCGGTGGAGGCGATCGGTCAGCTCCCCGAACTCCTGGTGCCGGGCCAAAGCGCAGATATCACCTTCGAACTTCGCAATGAAGGTGAAGACGCCGCGCCACCCACGTCGGTGAGCATCAGGCTGGAGTCCGGCGCTCCGCTGGGTCGTCTTGGTCAGCGGCGCTTCGAGCTCGCGCGCATCAGCGTGCCCCAACTCGAGGCGGGCGAGGCCTACCGCGAGACAGTCGATGTGTTCATCCGTACGGCCGTTTCGCCTGCGACCTACGGCCTGTCGACCCGCGTCGACCCGGACGACGTCCACCCCGAGACCGACGAGTCGAACAATCAGTGGCTCCACGGCAGCACCCGCGTGTCGCCCATCGTACTCAGCCAGGACCGCGTGAACTTCGGAAACGGCTTGGCACCGGGCTGCACCGGGCTGGAGCGGGTCACGGTCCGAAACCTCTCGAGCCAGACCGTACGCTTCGCGACAACCGAACCCGCTTTGGCCGAATTCCAGCTCGTGCGCGGGCCCGGCCTCCTGGCTCCGGGTCAGACATCGGTGCTGCAGGTCCACTACCGACCCCAATCCGAAGGCGTCCACACCGATCGGATTGAGATCACCGTCGACGACCAGCGCGGCCTGCCCCTCAGCGTCGAGCTGATCGGTCAGAGCGTGGACTTCCCGATACGAAACGAAACGACGGAACAGGCGGCGGGTCCGTCCATCGACATGCTGCTTGTCGTCGCGGACGGCCCCGACATGGATGAGGAGTGGAACGAGCTGGCCCGCTTCGCGCCTCAGGTCATCGACCGCCTCAGAGACCAAGAAGTCGCCTTTCGAATCGCCGTGGCCCGAACTGGCGCCGCCGAGCTGCTGGTGGGACCGGTCGTCGACCACCGCCAGCCCGACGCGACCCAGCACCTCTTGGAGCTGCTCCAGCGAGGGGCGGCAGAGAGCGCGAACGCGGGCGAGAACCGAGAGCTCTTCGCCACCGCCGACCGGCTCATCGAAGGCCCCTTGGAGCTGCGCCGAGAGGCCGGACTGGCCCTGGTCTTTCTATCCAACACCGACGACGCGTCGCCGGCCCCGGCGGACTGTATGGCCGGCCGGCCCGTCGAAGCCTGCTATCGCCAGCGATTCATCGACGCAAAGTCAGGTCTAGGGGGCGTGCACCAAGTGGCCGTCCACGGCATCTTCGAAGACGGAAGCCCGAGCTGCGGTCAGGACCAGGCCGAGCGTTTGTGGCATCTTGCATCGGACCTCGGCGGCACCATCAACTCCGTGTGCGAGGAAGACGCCTTCACCGCCCTTTGGCAGTTCAACGACGCCCGCTTCGGAATGCCCGTCGACTTCACGCTGCAAGGAACGCCGATTCCAGACACCGCCGGCGTCAAGGTGGACGGAGCGCGGGTGCCGGCTTATGACTTCCTGCGGGCCGAGAACGTCTGGTGGATCAACGACCGCACGCTTCACTTCATCCACGGTCGTCAGCCCACCGCCGCCCAGAGCATCGACATTGAGTATCTGGTCCGCTGCGAGCTCTAGGCCGAGGATCACAGAGTTCAGCTCGCTTCCCGTCTGCCCTAGACCGGAAGCCGCGCATCATGACTGGCACCGATTGTTGGTCGTCTGGTACCTACACGACCCGCGTCCTGCATGTTGGCGTCCGGCTGACCACGCATGGGCAGCATCGTTGGCTGAGTTGAAGAGCTACTGAAAAGCCGCGGGGACTCAGCGACAGCGTTCGCGGATCCGGTCCAGCAAGGGACTTGAGGGGTTCTGACTCTGAATCCGAGCCCCGAGTTCGCGCCCCGATTCCCGAAGACCGAGGGCGCACTGGGCGAGGGCCATGACGCCCAACCGCTCTTCTAAGAGGATACCTTCGGGGAAGCGACGTTGATGGGTCTCCGCCATCTTCAGCGCCTCTGACCAAGCGCCATCCCGTAGGAAGCGCTGCGCGTCGGCCATCAGCCGCGCTTCGGCGAGAAGGTCACTCGAGGAGGCTTCGGGCTCCGCGAGAACCCCATGCTCCTCGTCCGCGAGCACAGCTGCAGGGCGTGACGGTGCCGTCGTGGGCGCCGGTGTTTCAACCACCGGATCTTCCGGCGGCCTCAGTCGAACGTTCTCGAATGCGCTGCTCCGGCGTTCGGGCTCGACGAGACGGCGACCCTCCTGGGTCGGGCTCGGCCACAGAACCACCGCGGCAGCCGCAACCCCAAGGGCCGCTGCGCCGCCGATCCAAGGCGCGCTACCGGCCGAGGCACTTGCGGCGCTTCCGGCCGCGCCCGCGGCTATCTTGGCCTGGAGGCTCTCGGCCACTCGGGCCTTGGCGCCCGGAGGCGGTCCGTCCAGTCGCCGCCCCGCTTCGACCAGCGCCCGCGCCTCGGGTCCTAGATCACTCACGCGATCTCTCCCTCGACCCGCTCTTGGGCGGCTCGGTGACGGCCCACGGCGGCCTCGAAGGCTCGCCGCGCCGCACGAAGGCGGCTGTAGACGGTGTTGAGCTTGAGCTGGAGGGCCTCCGCGATCTCCGGTGCGGTGGCTTGCTCCAGCTCGGCCAATACGAAGACGGCTCGCTTGTCCTCGTCGAGCTCGTCCAGGCAGCTGTGAAGCAGTCCTCTTGCCTGCTCGGCCTCTGCCGTCGCTTCGGGGTCAGGCCCAGGGTCCACCAGCTCGGCTTCGAGCAGGTCCACGATCCGGCCCCGTTTCCGGCGATGGGCCTTCGCCACGTTGAGGGTGATGCCAAAGAGCCAAGTCTTGAGCTTCGACCGTCCCTCGAACTCGTGGAGCCGACGGTGAACGACCAAGAAGACATCCTGGACCGCATCATCCACGGCCGCCGAGGGGACCCCCAACCGCCGTGCGCTTCGCCAGACGAAGTCGAAGTGCTGTTCGTAGATGACTGCAAAGCGCTCCGACTCCTCTCCTCGACCAGACTCGACCTGTGTTGGCTGACCCAATCCTCGGTCCTGTTCCTTCGTGTGGGGAGGGCCCCGCATCCGTCACCGAAAGCGACGTTCGATCCCTAATAAAGCGCGAAGAGAGGCGACTGCGGGCTGATACAAGAGCTCCGTACCGGGTTCACCCGGATCGCGGGCAAGGATCTGAGGCCGGAGCCGGTGGAACTGAGCCTCCACCCCGATTCGGAACTCGACTGGCCCCAGCCCTCTTCGCAAGGCGACAGCCGGTCCCCCCGCAAACCAGAGGGTCTCCCCGGTATCGGCTTCCGTCACTGTGAAGGTCCCAAGCTCTGCCGCGGCGCAGCCGTCAATGGCCCAAGGACCTCGGTTCCAGAAGATGCGGCAGGCCCTGACCCATCCGCCCCCACCCACGACTTCAGCGTCCTCGAGTCCTTGGACGGCCCGGGGCAGCCGAAACCAAGCCCCGAGCTCAACTCGCCAAGGGAAGCGAAGAACCGAAAGGCCGAGCTGAGTCTGGAGGGTGGCCCTCGGACTGGCGCCGAATACGAGCCCCGTCTCCGCACTCGCGCCCGCAATCCACGGCCAACCCACCCGGACCGGGCGCAAAGTCGTCCCGGCTCGGACGGGCGCGCGCCGAGGGGCCGTCACGGGCGTTCTCGAGATTTCGGCCGCCGCCAGCGCAATGATCACGGCGGCTGCTTCGGCCAGCGCTTCGCAACTCTCCCCCCGGAGTGTCCTCGACGAGGCGCCCACCCTGGAGAAAATGCGGAGCTCGGCTCTCCAAGGATCGTCCTCGAGCACCGCTATCGCTTCGAGTTCGAGGGCCTCCAGGCTCGGGCCCACGAGACTACGGACCTCTTTGGCGACCTTGGCCGCGCTTGGACACTCGGGAGGGCCTTGCCAGTCCAAGCTCAGTCCAGAGACGGCGATGCCCAGGAGCGGCCCGATCATGGCGTACTCGACCCGGGACGGATGAAGAGTACGCGGCTCTGGGTCACCGGCCGCACTGTTCCGGCCCTGAAAGCTCCGCCCTGGCCCTCGGCCAGGATGCAGTCGACGCCGCCCTCGACCAACACCTTGCCTGCCAACACCCAGAGCTGGCCGGGCCCGGGCAGTGCCCAGGCTTCGCCAGGGCTGAGCGAGCGTGGCTCCGAATGAACGCCGAGGGCCTCGAGGGCTTCGCTTTGGGAACTCGGAGCTTTGGGACCGACGAGGGCCGGCGTTGAAGCGGCCGATGACGATGCCTCCGTCGGTCGGTCTTCGTCTCTGTCCCAAGCCGGAAGCATGCTCTTAGAGGGGGCCAGGCGTGGGGTGAGAGCGAGCGCGCTCTCGGAAGCCGACACGCGAACGGGCAGTCCGTGCCAGCCACCCACCGTTCGGTAGAGCGCCGCCACGTCCACGGAGGGTCCTTCGCTCGCCGCATGAACGAGACCAGGCTCGACGCACCAGCCGCGCAGAGCCTCGCCCAGGTCGTCGGCCCGCACCGGACTGACCTTGCTTCGGGTCGGCGCCCGAAGGCCCGCACGAAGTTGGGCCTCCACAGCTTCAACCCAGGGCCCGCTTCGGACCACAAGACCCCTCCCCCGGCTGGCCGTCTGTAGAAATCGCTCTCCTCGAAGCGCGGCCTCGGCAAAGATGGCTGAGGGCTCCGGCGACTCCGAAACGTCGAAGGGCCCCCCTACCTGACCAAATACGTCGGCCACCGAGAGGTAGACAGGGCGGCAGTCGAACTCCAAGGACGCCGCGGCCAGATTGATGGCGGCCTCGGCACTCACCCGAAACGCTCGATCCGGGTCGGCTTCCGCGCTCTCGGCGTCTCGCCAAGCGGCCAACACAACCGCTTGCGGTCGCCGCGCCTCCACGACGGCGCGTACGGCGCGCATGTCGGTGATGTCGACTTCGACTGCTTCCGCTGGCCCCTCCTTGGCCAAACCTCGGACCATGGCTTCGACTTCGGCGCTCTGGAGGACGAGAATCATGGGTATTCGACAATCAGGGGGGCCTCCTCCAGTCGCTCGGCCCAAGCGCGGGCGGCAGCGCGCGCCTCGCGGCGACTCCCGAAGCGACCCAAGCGGAGACGGTACCAGGTTCCGCGTGCACCTAGGTCTACTTCCGACACGAAGGCCGGCGACTCCGGCCGATGGGCTCGCATCCAGGCCTCCGCTTCCTCTTTCGTCTCGAAGGCGCCCACCTGAAAGCCCCAGCCGCGAGCGGGCGGAGGTGCAAACGCGAAGCGGAACGGCGTGGTGCTGGTCTCTACCGGATTCGTCATCGCTACCAACGACGACGGGATCGACGAGGTCGGACCCAGGGGGGCCGGGAGGAGCGCCTCCTTCATCGCAGCGGACGGGCGGGGTCCGTCCACCGGAGGCGTCCACTCGGCGGCCTTCCACCGACCTAGAGTAAAGGCCCCCGCCCAGCTGACGACCAGGAACAGAGGCGCGAGGGCAAAGGCCCACCGAGGCCCGCT
The DNA here is from genome assembly GCA_039024635.1 of Myxococcota bacterium. GTDB lineage: Bacteria > Myxococcota > Kuafuiibacteriia > Kuafuiibacteriales > Kuafuiibacteriaceae > Kuafuiihalomonas. Next base: position 44,910 of record JBCCQA010000027.1, read on the forward strand.
TAGATGAACCCGTCGATGCTGGCGCCTCATTCCAGGTCCGCGCTCACCGTCTCCAGCCCCGACGGATCGCGCTCCAGAACGAGGAGTTCACTCCTGCGGTCGCCATCGAGATCCCGGCAAGCCAAAGCCACGGCCTCGCCTTCCAGCTCGAAGCGATCGCCCGGCGTCGCGAAGCCCCCCGCGCCGTCCCCTCGAAACACGAGCAGTACCTTGGCCCCGACCGTCACTGCATCGAGGGCACCGTCGCCGTCGACGTCGACCAGGCAGCCGTCCTGAGCCTGCACGTCCAGTCCACGCCGACGGCAGTGTCGGGGGTCGTCGACCGGGACAGAAAAAGCGTCTGATACCCCGGCCGTGTTGAGGACGCCGAAGCAGCCTCGGTCATCCTCACCTTCCCTCACGAGGGGGCAGGCCGACGTGCCGCAGCGCGCCTCGCTCCAAAAGACGACGTCGAGTCGACCGGCCTCGCTCTCGCCGTCCAGCCGAGGATCGACCTGACCGAGGGCGAGCCGGTCCACGCGGTCGTTCACGAAACGCGACTCCCGATGGCTCCACTGCCAGCCTTGACCACCGATCAGCTCCAGTCGCCCTACGCCCCCGACCACCAGGTCCTCAGACTCGAAGCGCGTGGCGCCTACGGCAAGATCCAAAGGCCGGGTGGGCGTGAGGAGGGGCCCGGCCGGGACCCACCAAGGACCCAAGCGACCGCATTCGTCTTCAAATGGGGCCGAGACCGACACGCCTGCACATTGCGCGGGGCTGGGCACCGGGGCCCGACAGGATACACCTTCCAGGGCGCAGCCACAGCGGGCGCCATCAAAGAGCCTGTCGGAGCCGACGTCCGAAAGCAGCTCGACCACCTGATCCCGGTCCTCGCAGCGTCCCGTCTCGGCCAGACAGCGCTCGCCGAAGGGGCAATCACAGGGGCTCTGACAGCTCGGAGCGGAACCGATCCGGCCTCGGAAGCCGACGGCGAAGCGAAGGGGAGACTCCGAGAACAGCGTCAAGGTTGCCGCCGTGGAGGCGGTCGTCGCGTGCCGCAAGGCGACCTGCCAATCGTCCGGCCCCCGTTCGAGGACGGCGAGTTCGGACTGCTCGCAGCTGCAGGGGGTGCCGTCGCCTAGCGCGCATTGGCAGGCGCCTTCGGTGGGACAAGACACCGGCTGACAGTCGCTGCTCCGGGCGCTGAGAACGGCCGCGCCTCCCTCGAAGCCGACCACGCCCACCGGTAGGCGCCCGAGCCCTCGGGCCAAGGTGGTGACTGTGCCTTCCTCTTCCAACAAGCCCGAGACTTCGACCAGCTCCCCATGGCCTAGGAGCTCGTTCTCGGCCAAGGCATCGGGGAGCTCGCATCGCCCCTCACCTTCGCACAGGAGCACCAGCGCGCTCCGGGTCTCGGGTCTCAACGCCAGGGCCACGGGTCTCTCCGGGACCGCAATGAGCCCTCGGGCCTCCAGGCTGAGCGGCGCGAGCACCGTCAGCTCTATCTCGGCCTCGACCCCGGCTGTGAGCGACACCCGAACCCGAGCGACCCCCGTCGACGTAGCTCGGAAAAGGGTCGCGGCCTCTCCATCGACGCCGGTACGCAAACTCGCGCGCTCGGCGGCCATCTCACCCAGCCCCCCAACGTCTCCTTCGACCGTGACCTCGAGATCCATGGCCGGCAAGCCGTAGCTGCGACGCGCCCCCTCCGACTCGGCGGGATCGTCGGCCCGAAGCGCCACGCGGATCGGCGTGGTCGCTCCGACTGACAATACCTCTCGGGCCGGCGTTCGAAGCTCGAGTCGAGTCGAGTCCGGGATCACGGGCGCGAGGTCCACGTTGGTTGAAGCCGAAGCGCTCGGTCCAAAGCCCGAAGCGCAGCCCTCCAAGATCACAGGCGCTTCTTCGGCCACGCTGCCGTAGCCCCTCACGTAGACGAGGGCGTCGCGGGCAGGCAGCCCTGACAGCCCGATGCCGTTGGCCCAGTCCACGGCGCACGGAGTGGCGTCGTCTTCGGCGCAACGCTCATCCAGCACGCGACGCTCTCCTGAAGCCGGAAGCTCGCCCAGGGCTGCAGTTCCCAAGAAGCCCTCAGCGCAGGTCCTCGGAACGACGTCATTGTCGACCACCTCGATTCGAATTCGGCGGGTCGCCGCTCGCAGCTCGGCGTTCGGAAAGTTGAGGACGATGGACCGAGCGTCCTCGCCACACCCCAAGAGGACCAGTAGCCCCAGTACACGGCTCTTCATCTCAGCACCGCGATCCGAAGGCTGAGTCCGCAGCGAATGATCGCCTCCTCGACGCCATCGCCGTCCGTGTCTCCGCTCGTGATCTCGAAGGTGCCGGCAGGGCAGCCTAGGTCCTCGGCGAAGACCGTCCTGGGAAAGGCCACCAGGTTCCCCCGACCGTCGCCGAGGAGGAACTCGATCGAAAGCCGGTTGATGAAGGCCAGGTCGAGGTACCCATCGCCGTTGAAGTCTCCCGCCTTCTGCGCGCGAATCCTGGGTGGTCCGACCACGGGCTCGGAACGAATGATGACGAATCGGCTGTGGGTCTGGGGACGGTCGAATCGACGAGGATCACCGTCCAGGATCGCCGGATCCGCGAAGAGGACGCGGCCCGAGCTGAAGCCGGACATCGCGACCAAGTCCGTCCCCTGGCAGCTGCTGCTCGCTTCACATCTCAGCGAGGCCGAGCCGAGTACCGGTTGGAACAAAGGTTCTCCCAGAGGTCGCGCCCCCCCGCACTGGCCGATGGGGTCCTGGGCAGAGCGAAGAGCGGGACCCTCTCCTCGCTGCCAAACCGTGTCATCGCGGCCATCGGCGTCGAGGTCGGCGATGATGAAGTCGGTGGCGCCGAAGACGTTGAGATCACAGCGGCAACCACCTCCCGTTCCGTCGGGCGCGCCGTAGAAGCTCGAAGATCCTGCCACGCCTTGCGCACTGAGCAGGACGTCGAGGGTCCCGTCCCCGTCGAAGTCACCGCTCTCTCCGTTGAGCTCGAAGTTGCGAGGTTGATAGAAGCAGGGACACTCCGGCGGGCGGCAACTTCCTTCGATGCATGTCTCGTCGGCTTCGCAGACCTGGCCCTGCCCGCAAGCCCTCGACCCGCAGGTACAGGCCTCGCATTGGCCTTGCCCATCGGACTCCACGTACTCCAGTTCGGCGCCGGTCCAGCGGATGCGCGACACTTCGATTCGGTGGGTCGGAACGGCGAAGGCCACACGACGCACCGCTACCACCTGGGCCGCCTCTGGACCTTCCCGGCTGAAGAGGTGTTCGACGATGTCGCCGCCCCGAAGCTCCAGCCATGGCCCGGCTTGAAGGCTATCGCCATCTCGCTGCCAGGCCTGAATCCTATAGCGGGTGCCCGTCAGCACCCAGCTCGCGTCTCCTGGGAGCGCTGTCAGGCTGGCCGGAACCGTGATGTTGTCCAGTCGGTCGGCATCCAGGATCTCGTCAGTGCCGGCCAGAACCTCGACCGAGCGGCCAGCAACGCAGCGCAAGGAGAAGCGGATGGCACCGCTGCGCCGACCTGGAACCGACGCTTCGACCGTGGCTTCCTCCCCAGCGCGGCAGCCCTCGGTTGAAAACACCGGCCAAGCCTGACCCTCCGAGTCGGTGGCGACCACCTGTCGCTCCGGCTGCACGGCGCCCGTGACGACTCGGTACTGCACCATGGCTCCGGAGAGGTCTCCCACCCGAGGGCAGGGATTGGGGCAGTCGAAGCAAAGGTTTCCCGGCGCGACGTCTTCGCAGAGGAGGGTACGGATACAGGCCGGTGCACCACGCTGACCCGCGGTCTCTTCGAGCAGGACGTCGCTCGAATTGCCGCAGGGTTCGAGCACGAACTCCTCGGGTGCAACGGCGCCCATGCGGAGCTCACGATCTGCGGGCTCGGTGCCCTCCGCACCGCCCACGAACGGGCAGGCGGCCTTGACGCGGGCGTCGAGCTCGGGGTCAGGGTGACGACCGGCCAGCGTCCGAGCGCAGTAGCAGCTTTGGAGGATGGAGGCCTCTTCGAAGGCCGGGTCTGGGTCGAGATTCTCAGAGTCGACGACCTGGCCCACGGCCTCCACAAGGACAGCGATCACGCCCCACGGATTGTCGGCCGTCGCCCTTAGGGCAGGGAGCCGAAAGTCGGCGCCTTCGACCGGCAGCTCAGCCTCGAAGCGCCGGAGCACAGAAGGTGCGTCGGCCTGGGCAGCGCTGCCGTCCAGACGTCTGATGGGCGCGAAGGGACCAAGAGAATCGCAGGATGCGAAGGACAGCCCGACTTCGGCGTTCGCGGTCGGGTCGAGGACGGTCACGACCAAGCTCGAGGCCGTGATCCCGTCTGGGATGACGATATCGAGGGTCTCCTCCGTCCCGCTACAGGACAGAAGAACCAGGGCGAGGCCCATGCCCCACCCCGCTGGGAGGCCCGTCATTCAACGACCCCCGGCGACGCGAGTGTCGACGACGAAGTCGATGTCGTCGCTGCCACCCTGGCTCAAGACCACGGCCGTAGCCACCCCCCCTGCCGCAGCCGCGCCGACGGTGGACCAAAACCACCACTTCTTGAACACGCTACGACTGCCTTTGGCCCGGGCCACGGTGAAGTTCAGAGGCTCTCGGGCCTCACCGAGTTGGGTCAGGGTGCCTTCCCAACGGTCCACGGCCCGAACGAAGTACTCGACTTCATAAGCCTCCGCGCCCCCGGGAAGGGCCAGGGCCGGTAGTACGACTGAGACCCGGTCGTCCGCCCTCGCCTTTACGGTCGTGAAGACATCGACTCCGTCTCTGCGAAAATAGACCTCGATCTCGTTCACCAGGCGGAGCGGGTCTTCCAAGAGCACGTCGATGGAGAGGGGGGCATCGGGCAGCACGGTGGCCAAGCTTTCGTGCTGCAGGATGAGCTGTCGCTGGACTCGAGGCACCTCCAGGGCTTCGTCGAAGCAGCTCTGGATCTTTGGGGGCACGTTCTCGGCCATGACGAAGTCGGGATCGAGGGCGAGGAGGATCTCGAAGGACCGCTGGCACCGCTCCCGCTCGTTGTTGACCGCGTCCACGAAGCCTTTGAGCCGGTAGATCTCGGCCAGGTCCCAGCGGCAGTTTCGTGTGAACTCGACCGCGCGCTGGAGGGTGCGGGCGGCGCGGTCGAACTCCAGTCGCTCATACTCGTCCTTGGCGCGGCTCAGATGCGGGTTACCTCGACATTCGGCGTCGTCGTACTGGGCCCACGCCGAGCCCGAGAACAAGAGCAGTCCCAGAAAAGCCAGTCGCCCCACGGCGAGAAGCTATCCCCGTCAGGACTGGCGGGCAACGGGCCCGCCTGGCCTCGATGACCCTTCCTCGGCTAGTCTCGATCCGTGCGCGGCCTCGTCCTTCTCACATTCTGTGCCGCCAGCATCTCGGCCTGCCAGCTCCGCTGCGAAAACAGCTTCGACTGTGGCGAAGGGAGCTTCTGCTCTTCCGGGCGCTGCGAGACCGAGTGCTTCACGGACCAGGATTGCCGAGAACCCCCAGAGTGCCGGGACAATCCCACCGCCTGTCGTCCCAAGGGTCTGAGCTGCAGCGGCCTCGGCCGATGCGTGGGTGGCATCGTGACCCCAAACACCGGCTTCACCCCGGGGTTGGAGGGCGAGTTCATGGGGATCATCGACGGGTTCGACGCCCTACCGGGATCGGGAAGCGCCTTCATCGTCGACGAGCTTCAACTGGCCGAGACCGGCGTGGGCTTCGACATCGACGGTGAATGCGACGAGCTCGGATGCATCGACAACGAAATCGGCGCCATCGGTCAGCTCTCCAACCGACAGATTGGCCAGGGTATTCGGGCCGGTGAGTCCTTGCTCCTCATCGAGCTCGCCGGCCTCGAGGACCCCTATCAGGGCAACGAACGTTCGATGACGGTCAAAGTCTACGGAGGCAGCGACGCCGACGTTCCCGCCAACCCCTCCAACAACTTCGAGCCTTCGGTCGAAGGGGGCGATTGCTGCGAGTTCCGGGTCAACCCACAGAGCCTGGTCGGCACCCCTCCCCAGGCCGGTGCCCGCTCCCCGGCCCAGATTGTTAGGGGACGACTGGAGTCCCTGGCCCCGGTGCCGGTTCAGGTCGTCATTACTTTGGGAACGCCGCCCCACCCCGAGCTGCGCATCGCACGCACCCGCCTCAAAGCGGTCGTGCCGGCCGACCTCAACCGTATCACCCAGGGCCTCCTCGGCGGCGCCGTCCCCATCCGCGCCCTCGCCGGCATCGAGAACCCGTACTGCCGGGCCGGTGACTCTGCCATGTGCCCCTCTACCGCCCCCGAAGGTTCTACGCTCGCCGACCTAGCGGCCGTCTTCGCCGGCGTCCGGGCCGACATCGATCTCGATGGAGACGGCGGTGAGTGCCTCTACATCAGCCCCGCCACCGGCGTGGTCGAGACCTGCTGCAACGCGGTAGAGGGCGTCTGCCCCTTCACCGGACCCCAATGCGCTTCCTCGGTCGGCGTCCCGACCGGCCTCGACTCCTGCGCCCAAAATCCCGAAATGGCCGACGGCTACAGCGTCGGCATCCGCTTTACCGGCGTCGCCGCCAACATCGTTGGCGTCGCCGAATGAACCACTCAACCCACCAAACACAGCCGGGCCCAAGTACGCAGGCGCAGTGAGCAGACGTAGGGTCGGCGAAGCCGAGCCCGAAGGAGCGAACGTAGGTGGGTGGCCCGGCCTAGCCGGGACCGGGACCCGCTGTCATGAACCGCAACCGTTTGCCGTGAACTCCTCTTGGGTGACGCAGAGGCAGCGGGCTTCGTCGGGTCGGCCGGTCTTCGCGACCGTATCTGGCTCCTCGGGATCTTTGCTGAAGGCCACGACCGGAATGGAGAGAACCTCCTGGCCCGGCAGATTCGTCACCACCTCGAGCTCCACGTAGTCCCAGCCCCGACTCTGAGGCTCCAAAAACAGCGAGACGGCGACGTCGTCCGGAAAGGGGATCGTGCAGGGCATCTCGGTGCTGCAGGTCTCACCCTCCGGTCCTTCAGCGCCCTGCAGGCTGAAGCTGTCTCTGAGGTCCGCCCGGAGCCGAACGTCCGAGATGACCAGGTCGTCTCGGCCCAGGCTCTGAATCACGGTGCCGACAGGATTGCTCCTGCCCACGATGGGCAGCGGCGCCGTGACCCGACACAAAAAGGGAATCAGGGAGGCAGTGGGCTCGTCCCGTACCGGCTGGCGGACGTCGAGGTCTTCACCTCCACAGGCAGAGAGGAGAAGGAGGGTCGCAAGTGTGTTTCGCAGCTTCATGTTCAGTCTCTCAAGGGACCACGGTGCACCGCGTCGCATTTTCGCCACGTCCGTCATCGCAAGGTCCTCCCGCTCGGCATCCTCCGACGAATCGGAAGCGAATGCGATACTCGGCGGCCGGTGAAAGATCGTAGTCGTCGGCGCCGACTGAGCCCGCGTCCCGGACGCGAACGGCGAAGACCGTCGAGTCTCCGGGATCGCCGAAGACCACGTTGCAGTCGGGATTCGGAGCCAGCGCGCCCAGGTTCAAGGATTCGCTGTTGTCGACGTTGGGCGCCTCGGGGTTTGGAAAGTTGCACGGCGAGGGGTTCTGCATCGTTCCTGGCTGGTTGGGGCAGCCTCCTCCCGTCGAGGTGGGAAGGTTGTCGGAGCGGGCTCGCGGCACGTCGACGAACACCGAGTACTCGACCTGACTCGGACCCTCGACGTTGAACTCGACGTTCCACTCCCAGTCCCCGTTCTGGGGCGGATTGAAGTCGTCGCTCGGGAGGGGAAGGATGAAGTAATCCTCGTCACCGACGTAGCTGATGAAGCCACTGACCTCCTGGAACTCCAGGGTGGGAGCGGTGGTGCTCGTCAGCAAGGGCACGACCCGCCCATCATTGGGGTTGTTCGAGAAGTTCTCGCTGCCGTCGATGGTGTCGACGTCGAGCTCCCGGATGCTGAGCCGATACTCGCTCCCATCGTCGAAGTCGTTGTCTTGCCAGTCGTGGACCAGCACGTAATAGGTCCCGTCTTCGGTCAGAGGATGGGCCGTCCGACAAGAGCGGTTGTCGTGGCAGCTTGGCTGGGTGAAGGACCCATCCGTGAAGCGCCGCCGTGTCAGACAGCGGTCCTGATCCGTGCACAAGTCTTGCCCGTTCGGCCGGAGGATATCGAACTGGTACTGGATTTGGTTGCTCTCCTGAAGGGCCTCCAAAGCCACTTCCACCACCACCGGAGAGCCCGGAGACGAGCCGCTGACCTGGAAGCTGTAGTAGTCCAGGTCGGAGTTGGAGGCGACGAAGCCCTGAACAGTGTCGCCTAAGCTCAGGGCGGTCGCGGTCCCTGTGCTCTCGTTGGGTGCCGCCTCGTTGAGATCCGGATCCTGCAGAACGTTGAGGGCTATCGAATAGGCGGCCGTCGGATCCGATTCGCCGGCTTCGACCGGCGTCACGCGAAGAAGATACTCGCCGCCCTCGAGACCGATGGCCCGTCGCTGCTCCGGCCAGGCGCCCTCGGTCTCGATTCCGGTCGCCAAGGGCTGGTCTGGCTGCTCGGCCTGAAACAAGGACCACTGGAAGCGGATGCTCGCCGCTTGGCCCGCGCCGGTGGGCACGATTCGAAGGACCGCACCGTTCTGGAGGGTGAAGACGAACCAATCCTGATCTCCCTGGCTCGCGATACGTCCTCCCTGAATCGTCGTGTCCAGGGTGAGCGGCGCCGCAGTCGCAGGGCTGTCATTAGGCTCGAAGAGGTCTTCTTGCGGAAGGAGCGTGACGGTCACGAAGTAGGTTCCGTCATCGTCTTGGTCGTCGTTGCCGACATCGCTCACGTCCAAAGCGTAGCTGCCCGAGGCCCGAGCCACGTACTGAATGACGAAGCGCTGCTCGTCGGCTGGACCACCCGTGTAGCGGCCCCCCGCCACCCCCATGCCGTCCGGCGCGAAAAGCGATGCCCGGAGAGTAACCGGGCTTCGGGTCACTTCGTTTTCGACCACGATGCTGATGATCTCGCCCTCGGAGGCGTCGAAGCTGAATCGATCGACGTCACCGACCGGCGAAATCACCTCCGAGCTCGGGGTGCCGGCCACGAGCCGGCACACGTCGTTGTTGAGAGGGTCCGCGGGCGAGCCGCAGACGTCGGGAACACCTCCCGCGTCCGGGGTACCACCGGTCCCAGGACCATTGCTGGAAGTCTCGCCGCAGGCCGCCAAGAAGCCCGCCAGAATGACCAATCTCTTCATCATGAGTCCTCGTCGATAATCGGAGTGCCGGTGACGCAGTCCACTTCAGGGTCGAACTCGGTCAGCAGCTTGAAGGCCGTCGATGCAGTTCGAACGGCGGGAAAGGGAGGGGAACGGAAATCAGGCGCTCGGAAGGACTGCTCGATGCAGCCGACTCGAAACACGCCGAAGTCCTGGGGATCGTCGAAGGGGGCCTGGCCCAGATAAATGAGTACTCGGTTTCGCCCCCCGTTCATCGTCTCGGCCAGGGTGATGTTCTCAATCCGGAAGTCGTAGCAGATCTGGCCCGCCTCCAACGTCGGGACCCTGGGGTCATCCTGGTCTATCTCGTTCAGGTCCCGCTCCCGAACCTCGTAGCGGTAGGAGATGGCTCCGCGTCGAGCAGCGTCGTTGACGGCAGGGTCCGAGTGGCCACGAAGCTCGTCTCCGTTCCGGGCCGAGTCGAAGTCGAGATCGGCTCGAATGTCGTCTACTACTGGGTTGGTGCCGAAGCGGAGCTCGATGTCGTCGGGGAAGCCGTCGGCATCGGTGTCTGGAATCCGACGATTGGTCCCGACAAAACGCTCCTCACAGTCGAGAAGACCGTCACCATCAGTGTCGATGCGATCGATGCCGAAGGTGCAGTCAGCGTCACTCGGGTCCAAGGGATCGAAACCTGAACTCCCCAGCAAGACTTCGATGAAGTCGTTGAAACCGTCGCCGTCGGTGTCGGCCGAAACCGGGTCGGTTCCGAAGCGCTCCTCTTCTTCGTCGTCGAGCCCATCACCGTCGCTGTCGGCAGCCGCCCTTCCTACCTGATCGACGGAGCTTCGAAAGAGCAGTCGAGGTCGGGCGTTGCGATTGGAGGCGACGATGTTCTTGAGCGTGAATATCCTCCGAATGCTCGTGAAATCGATGCGCAAGAAGTTGATCTCCTCGCCGTTGGGAAAGGAACGACAAGTTCCGTTGCCGATATCCGACATCGCGCACAGCAGATCCAGCGCCTCATCCGTGACGCTGATGAAGGTGCAATCATTGTTGGCCACGCACTCCTGACGGGTTGGCAAGCTCTCACACTCTTCCACGCCTCCCTCCAGGAATGTGTCTGTACAACGTGAACCCGTTCGGAGCGCACCGAGCACGAGGGCTGTGTGGAAGTTGATGTCGGCCGGACGGAAGACTTCCTGCAGTTCGGCGATCTCGTTCATGAGCTCCAGAATCGAGCTTCGAGTGTTGACGGGAGGATCGACCGGGTTTGGCAAGCCGTCGGAAAGGAAGATTACGATGTATCGGGAGCGCGAGAGATCCTCCTCGTCCGCGTCGAGCATGTCGGCGGAGAGCACCCGCTGCACAGCGGCCAAAGCGCCTTCATAGTCGGTGGTCGATTCCGCTACGCCCAGTCGAACGATCGCGTTCTCGATCTCCATCCGGTCGCGGGTAAAACCGTCACGAACTTGCCCGTCGCGACCGATGGTCGAGGTCAGGACCCCGACCTGGCCCGAGAACTGAACGACGCCGAAGGACACACCGGGGTCGTCGATGAAGGCGTCGACGACCTCCTGCACCGCCAAGAGCCGACGCCCCTGAGGGTCGGTCCGGTTCATGGACTGGCTGGTGTCGACCACGAAGAGGATCTTGGTTGGAAACTCGATGGTCGTCGGGTCTTCGGTACAGAAGCTCGATTCGATGGCGAGCTTGTTGTCCAGAGGCGAAGAGCCGAGGCCTTCGGTTCGGAAGAGGTCCCGATCCGAGCAGCCGAGCAGCAGCAGCGGTACGGCGAAGACCAGGCATCTCATGAATCAGATCCCGTCGAGAGCCCGCCGTAGTTCACACAGCTCCGAGGGGCTGATGAGATCCGGCGGCGGAATGTCCAGCTCTTCGATGAGTTCATCCTGCAGCGCTTCTCGATAGCGTGCAAACAGGCCGGCCGGCGTGATGTCGGGCCCCGAAGCCAGACCTAGGCAGCCATCGACCGGGCTGAAGAGATCCGGCTCGATGAAGTCCTCGGGGCAGAGAACCACTTCACCCGCCAGGGGGTCCTTGAAGTCTGGGGGCACATAGCGTCCCTGTATGCAGGCCACCTTGAATGTGCCGAAGTCCGTCGGGTCATCGCGAGGTGCCTGGGCCAGATAGACCAAAACATCGTTGCGCGCGAAACTGTCGGCTTCGCCCGGACGAGCCGCAGGCGTCCCGAGCTGCACGTTACGTACGTCGAACTCGTAGCAGCGCCCACCTTGCGGGTTGGGCTCGATTTCATCGGTCCGGTAGCGATAGGAGAGCCCAGGGGCCGCGTTGCCTTCATCGAAGAAAAGGCTGGTGTGGAATCGAACTTCGTCCGCATTCGACCGTTCGTCGAGATCGGCGTCGGGGAGGGGATTGCCGATGTCGGATACGCGGGGCTGAGAGCCCACAATGACCTCCAGTCCATCGGGAATACCGTCGGCGTCGGTATCGAAGAGAGCAGTCGACGTTCGCAACAACTGCTCTTCACACACGTTCAGGCCGTCGGCATCGACGTCTCTTCGCAGGTCCGGATCCTCGCAGCCTGGCGTCGGCACCAGAGGATCGAGCCCGTTGCGCGACCGAGAGCGCTCGATTCGGTCCGAGAATCCGTCCCCGTCCGTGTCTCGACTCTGGTCGTCCAGTCCCTCGACGATCTCGGTCTCGTCGTCGATACCGTCGCCATCGGTGTCGATGCGAAGGCCGGTGCTGGTCGCCATGTAGTTGGTGTTGGTGACGATGAGGTTCTTCAGCGCTTGCTCTCGCTTGATGCTGGTGAGGTCGAAACCCAGGAAGTCGATCTCCTCGGCGTTGCTGAAGTCTCGGAACACACCCTGACCGATCTCGGCCATGGTCCCGAGAAGGCTACGAGCTTCGTCGGCACAAACGAAGTTGACCCCGGCGATGACGAAACAGCCATCGGCGTTCAAGTCGTCGACGAGGCTCTGGTCGAACAGGAAGCCCGTCGACAGCCGCAGGTCACCGACCCCGAAGTTCTCGGCCAGCTCCATGATGTCCTGAACGACGTCGAAGATCTGGTAGGGCTGATTGTAGTCCTGGGAGGCCTCCAAGAACGGAAGCTGGGTGGGATTCTGACGAATGGCGTCCGGATCCTCACAGAAGAAGATGTTGGTGTCGGCCTCGCATATTCCCGCCGCCTGACTCTCCTGAGAACAGCAGGTGGGAAAGGGGTCTCCGTCGGAAAGGAAGAGCAACACGTAGCGGGTGCGAGCCAATTCGGCCGGCGGGCTGTCCAGCATGTCCTGGGAAAGCAGCAGGAACGCGGACGAAAGGGCGCCCTGGTAGTCGGTGACCGAGTCGGCCACGTTGAGACCATTGACGGCCGCGGTGAGCGTATCGACGTCCCGAGTGAAGGCCCCGCTGAGGTCCACGCCAAAGGGGTCGGTGGCCGAGATGTCGGTGCCTGGCCTGGTCAGAACGGCGTCCGACTCGTTGAAGCGGATGACCGCGAACTCGACGCTCGGGTTCGCGCGAAGCCGGATGATGGCCTCCTCCACAGCCCGGGCTCGCAAGTTGTTTGGATCGACGAACTGCATCGAACCCGAGCCATCGATCATGAAGAGAATCTTGACCGGGAAGTCGGTGGCCTCGGGTGGGTCGGTGCAAAGCTCACCCTTGATGCGAAGGAGGTTGTCGACCTGCTCGACCTCGATGTTCTGGGATACGGTCAAAGGCGTATCGGTACAGCCAGCCGCAGACAGTGCGAGGGCGGCGGCAAGGGCGGGCATGGGTCGGAGGACGTGTGCGGTTGTGAGCATCAAGGTCTCCTCACGACGAAAGCCGGGGTCGCTCGTGGCGACCCCGGCTTCGTCTCGTTTCATCTAACTCGGCTTTGGAGCCGAATTCAATTCAGGCATCAGGCTCGGCGACGTCGCAGGCCCAGCATCAGGGCGGCCGCCCCGAACAACCAAGCCACCGCGGTGTTGGTCTGACCGGGCAGCGAGTTGCAACCACCAGCCTCGTCGCCCTCGACCGACAAGGTCAGGAGGGTGCTACTCGAGGCGGGGCGACCGGGGAACTGCGGGTCCTCGAACACCATCTCAGCGTTGAGCTGCAGCTCGTAGGTACCCGGCTGGTCGGGCACGAACTCGGCCACGTTCCCATCGATGTACCGGTAGTTGAAGAACTCAGAATCCGTCACCGAACCGCGGGGGTTGCGAACCTGAGCGTCGCTTCCGTCGGGGCGGCTGACAACCGTCCACTCGTAGCGCAGCGGCACATTCTCACGGTTGGCGAAGAGCGGCAGGGTGGTGGCCTCACCGACCACACCGAGATCCTCTTCCACCGACAGAACGGTAAAGGTCAGGTCGGGGTCCAGGCAGTTGGCGTTCGGGTCCTCGATGGCGGCGCCGGAGCGGATGTCGGAAAGGCTTCGTACGACGTAGCAGAGATTGGTGTCACAAGCGTCGCCGATGCCGTCGCGGTCGGTGTCGAGCTGGTCGATGTTGGCCGCGCCGGGGCAGTTGTCGCCCGCGGTCATGCCGTCGCCATCCACGTCCACGTCGCAGGCGTCGCCGATGCCGTCGCCGTCCAGGTCATCCTGGCCGAAGTTACCGATCTCGATGCAGTTGTCGATGTTGTCGGGGCGGCCGTCGGCGTCGAGGTCGCCGTCGCAGCCGGCGGCGCTGGTGTCATCGCCGAAGACGTAGGGGCAGGCGTCGTCTGCGTCCAGGATGAAGTCGTTGTCGTCATCGGGGTCGCAGGCGTTCCCGAGAAGGTCGCCGTCATTGTCCGACTGGGAGGGGTTCGCAATGTCGACGCAGTTGTCGTCCACGTTGAGGAACCCGTCGTTGTCGAGGTCGGCGTCGCAGAGGTCGCCGGCGCCGTCAGCGTCGGTGTCGAGCTGGAGCGGGTTGGCCCGGCTCACGCAGCTGTCGCAGAGGTCACCCACCGAGTCGCCGTCGGTATCGACCTGGTCGAAGTTGGCCGCGAAGGGGCAGTTGTCGAAGTCATCTTCGAACCCGTCGCTGTCGTAGTCGTCGGCGTACTGGTAGGTGTCACCTACGTCGGTGAAGTTGATCAGAATCGAGCCACCGCCGCCACAGCCGCAGCCGCCGCCCGTCTGATTCGGCGCACCACAGAGACCGCCGGAGCACTCGCCACCGTCGTTCCCGCTTTGCGCCTGAGCCACTGGCGCAGTCAGTGCGAACGCCAGTCCAAAGGAAAGAGTGTTACAAAGGAGCGTCTTCATGCCTGGTCTCTTCAGCACGGTCCGTGCCAACGCCGAGAGCCTCCTACGCGACGGCCTGAGCTTCAATCCGGGGCCCCCATCCCCCAGTGCCCCGGAGGACCAGGGGGCTGAGCCCCCCATCCGGTGTAAGTGAAGGTGTTGCGTCCGGGCCTCTTGTCCTCCAACCCCCTGATTTGACTTGGCCCTTGGACGACTATAGCCCTTCCGACATGTCCCGTTGGGTCCTCGTGTTCGCGCTGCTCTTTGGAGCGGCCGAGATGCTGGCGCTCGCCCTCCCCGCGACGGCGGAGGCCGCACCCCAGCGTCGCCGCCGGAGACGGCGCCCTGCGCCGCCGCCTCCTCCGGCAGAACCACCCAAGCCGCCGCCGGGCGGATTCCGTGGGCCCACCCGCATCGACTTCGACGACCGGCTCATCCAAGGCCAGACCAACAAGAGTGGGGCCGTCGTTCTATTCAGTCGAAAGGCCTCCAACATCTCGTCCATGGTTCGACGACGGAAGTCGTTCAAGCACCTTACGATCCAGACGGTCTACGACGAGGGCGAGAGTCGATGAGCCAAGCCCTCCTCCAGGTCTTCGTTTTCCGATCCGGAAGTTACGTCGGCTCCGAAGTCTTTACCGAGCCCGAGATCGTCATCGGAAGCGGCGAAGGCGTCGACCTGTTCATCGAAGAGGCGGCGGCCAACCACGCCATTCTCAACCGCAACGACGGCCAAGCCACGCTCCTCGATCTAGGTTCGCCTCAGGGAACCAAGGTCAACCGAGCGCCGATTCAGCACTGTTACGTATCACCTCGAGACGAGATCCAGATCGCGGGCCACACGCTCAAGCTGAAGTTCGTTCAGCCCGCGCGAACGAGCCCCAAGGCACCGCCGCCAGTGGCTCCGCCGCCCGCAGCACCAGTCGAAACGCTGGCGGCGAGGCAGCGAAGCGAAGCTGCGCCCGCAGGCTCCATCGAAGATCTCATCTCCAACGAGCTGGCCAACGATTCCGCACCATTGAGCCCAGACGTCATCGCGTCGGTAGACCTACCACATACGCCCGATCTCAGCGCCATGAGCGATTTCGGCAGCCTCGACGATGCCCTGAATTCGGCCTTCGTCTCTCGAGAAGACGAGGCAATTCCCGTCGCGCCACCCCAGAGCGGCGACGACCAGCTCCCCCTTCAGGCCGGCTTCGAGCCCGAGACGAGACAGATGGTGCCGGCGGCACCGCCCCGCAACACGGAGCTACCGAGCTTCGAGTCCGACGCGCCCGTCGCCCTCCCCTCCTCGGCCTTTCCCGAGCCCGCTGCCTCCCAGCCCTCCTTCCCGAGCGATGGCCCGACCGAGGCCGTCGAACCCGACTTATCGATGGTTCAAGCTCTGGACACGGCCCAGGCCCCGCTACCTGACCCCTTCGACGGTCTGGCCGCCTCGGCCGAGATCGAAGACGACGACCCGCCGGACGAGGACGAGATTGAAGCGGAGCGGGATGCGGACTTCTCTCTCGTCGAGAAGCTCATCCAGGAGGGCAACGTCCGAGAGGGCAAGGAAGCCTTGGAGCTCCTTTGTCATCGAGACGACGCCCTCAAGGCGGCGACGATGATCTCCAGGAAGGGCGAGAAGATCGTCCTTGGTCGCCGTCGACAGAACCAGATCGTCCCTGACGGCGGCCACAAAGGCATGCCCCTCGCCAAGGTCCTGGACACGGGCAAGGCCGAGGTCAGAGTCCCTGCCAGCGCCGAAGGCTTCGTCCTTCAGTCCGGTAAGCGCGTCCCCCTCGACCAGCTCAAGACCCCCGAACGCGTCGTCAATAAGAAGGCCGACGCTTATCGAGTGCCTCTGGCCGCTGGCGCCCAGATGCACATGAACCTGGGCGACACGAGCTACTTTCTACGTTTCGTCGATCCGCCCAAGGTCAAGCAAGAGCCCTTCCGCCTCGTGATCGACAAGATCGTTCAGTACGCGGTCGGCGGGGCGGTTGGCGTGCACCTCGTGGCCTTCCTGGTCATTGGACTGATGTCTTCGGGCGAGAAGTTCAGTGATCTGGCCACCGAGCAGTGGGCCGAGCCTACTTTGGAGGAGATCCGAGACGTCGAGATCGAGCCGGAGCCGGAACCAGAGCCGGAGCCGGAGCCCATTGCCGAGCCTGAGCCCGAGCCTCCGCCGCCGGAACCCAAGCAGAAACCAAAGCCGACGCCCAAGCGTCGTCAAAAGGCCAAGCCCGAGCCGACCGCAGCCGAGCCAAAAGGCGCGCCTGCGAAGGAGGTCAAGAAGGCAGGTGTCCTGGGCGCAATGGGCAAGCTCAACTTGGCCGCTCCGGGCAAGAAGGCCATGGTCCAGGCGGTCTCCAACGTCGACGCAGTGAAAACGCCGGGCGGCAGCAATTACAGAGTCGGGGCCCTGGTCGGCAAGACGCCGAGCTCAAAGCTCAGCGTCGGGGGCGGCGGGGGCGGAAAGCTCCTGACTCGAGGCAGCGCCTCGCTCCTCAAGGGCGGAAGTGGACTGGCCAAGATCGGAAAGAAGGGAGGCTCGGTCCGGGGCAAGGTCGCAAGGGCCAGCAGCCGCCGACTGCAGTCTCAAGGCTCCATCGACCGCAACGCCGTGCTCAAGGTCATCAACAGCCACATCAGCGAGGTCCAATACTGCTATGAAAAGAATCTACTCAAAGACCCGAGCCTGAAGGGAAAGGTGTCCGTCGAGTGGACCATCGGCGGCTCCGGCTCGGTGACGCGCGTACGGCAGAAGACCTCCACCTTGCGCAGCCCCCAGGTGTCGAGCTGCATCCTTCAGGCGATCAAACGCTGGCGCTTCCCCAAGCCCACCGGCGGCAACGTCACCATCTCTTTCCCCTTCGTCTTCTCTCAATCTCAGTTCTGACTTAGCCTCTCGTCATGCGCGCCCTTCTTTGCACAGTGCTCCTGGCCGTGACGGCGTCGTCGGCACAGGCCCAGGGCCTGGAGTCCTACGACGAGGTCGCAGTCCAGAAGCGCAAGTACCAACTCGCCAACGAGCTCCGACTGTCCGTCGGGACCCTGCCCATCGATCCCTATCGGAAGGGCTTTGCCGGCAGCTTGAGCTTCACCCGACACTTCAATCAGTTCCTGGCTTGGGAGATCTTCCATGCCTCCTTCAGCCTCCTCACACGCACCGATCTTTCGGAAGAACTCATAAACGTGTTCGGCGCCAACCCCGAGTCCAACCGCTTTGCTGCGCCTCGAATGGTCCTAACGACCGGAATCGAGCTGACGCCCCTGTACGGAAAGTGGGCGCTTCTCAATGACGGTCAGATTCATCACGCCTTCATCGTCGGCGGCTACGGCGGAGTCATCTTCGGGAACCGCGTAGAGGAGCGCAGTCGAGCGATCACCGGCTTCGATGTGAGCCGCACTCTGAGCGACGTCCGACCCTCTTTCGGACCCGGCATCGGCTATCGCGTCTACCTCAACAACAGCTTCTCTCTCCGAGTGGACACGAGGCTCCTCTTCTCCATTCGACCCGACTACGGGCTCGACCCCACCATCACCGCCGACCCCGACACCGGCGAGGTACCGAGTCAGTTCGGCGTGGATTCGGTACTACTCATCAACCTGGGGCTGGCCTGGAACTTCGGAGCGGACGTATGAAGCGCCTACTTTTGGCCGCGATGCTGCTCGCGCCCTCCGGCTCGGCTTGGGCCGGAATCGAGGAGCAGCTCCGAAGCGGGGAGATCATCGCCGTCGACGAGCGGCCCTATCGGATGATCCACGAGTTCTCGGTCAGCGGCGGCGTCATTCCAACCGATGCCTACTACCTCGGCATCTCCTTAGGCGGAGCCTACACCCTTCATCTGTCCGACATCTGGGCTTGGGAGGCCTTCAACTTTCAGTACAGCGCCAACGTCTCCACCGATTTGGAGTCGGAGCTCCTGGAGGCCTTCGAGGTCACGCCCGAGCGAGACCCCCGTCTTCAGTACCTGCTCACCTCTTCCCTGGTGGTCACGCCCCTGTTCGGAAAGCAGGCCGTGCTCAACAAGGGCATCGTCTTTCAGGGCGTCCACTTCGCTCTCGGCGGCGGCGTGGCCAATTTCGCGGGCGATGACGCCGACGACGCCTTTCTACCCCAGCTGAGTTTCGGCCCCGGACTGCGCTTCTTCCTCGGCCAGGCTGTATCGACCCGACTCGATCTGCGGGGCATTGCGGCCTTCGACGCAGTCGCCGACAGCCTGGAGGTCGAGTTCCTTTTCCACAGCTACCTGTCTTTCTCCTTCAACTTCGGAAAGAAGCGAGCGACCGAGTTGGGCGACGAGGAGCTGGTCGACGAGTCGACGGGCTACGAGAAGCTCGACGAGCTCTATCCCGGCAGCGACCCCTCGGTGGTTGTGCTTCGGGAGGGCGCGGAGGACGACGATGAGGACTGAGATCCTGTCGGCGGCACTCTTGATCGGACTGGCTACTTCCGCCGTCGGCGCACCCCAGGACGAAGAGACCTTCGATCAGCCCACAGACTTCGAAGAAGAGGGGCTCGACGGAGAGGAAGCTCCCCCCCCGGCCGAGGATGGCGCGTTGGACAAAGTCACCGGGGAAGCGGCGGTGGAAGCCGACGCCGAAGACATCCAGGGCCCCAACAAACGGGGCGCGGCTCCCCCTGAGCGCTTCGAGGAGGGTCTGCGGGCCTTCTACTCCGACAACTACAAGGACGCGGCAGCCCTGATGTACGACTACATCGCGACCAACGAAGCGACGGTCGAAAACTACGAGTGGGCCGAGTACTTCTTGGGCGTCTCGCTTGCGCGAATGGGCTACCGACACGCTGGAGCCGAGTATCTGTACAACGTAGCCAAGAACCGCACGCGGCCCGAGATCCTGCCCGAGGCCTTGATCGAGATCGAGAAGCTCTTCCGGGAGCCTCACGACGAGACCCTCTTGGTCGACAAGCTCATCGTCGACAGCGATTTCGGCTTCTTGCCCGACTACATCTCAGCCTTCGTACGCTATCACCAGGGACTGTCAGACCTCCGGGCAGGACGTTTGGTGTGGGCCAAGCGGCTCTTCGATCAGGTTCCGGACGACGACCCCTACTACCCGAAGGCGCTCTTCGCCCTCGCCGTTCAGAAGTGGAGAGCGAACAAGACGGCCGAGGCTGTCCGCATGTTCCGCATCGCCCTCGCACACCCTCAAGCCCGTCGAGAGCTTCGGAACGAGTGTCGACTCGCCTTGGCCCGGGTGCTCTATGAGCGGGAGGAGTACAAAGACGCCCTCAAGATCTACGACTCGGTCGAAGTGCCGGAGCTGTCGGTCTCGGAGGCCTCGCTCTACCTCGAGAAAGCTTGGACCAGCTACTGGCTGCGTGACTTCCGCAAGACCATGGGAATCCTCTACGCCTTGGAGGCGCCGAGCTACAAAGACTTCTACGCTCCGGAGAAGTACCTGCTCCGCTCTCTGGTCTATATGAACCTCTGCCACTACATCCCCGCCAAGCGAGAGATTCGCCGCTTCCGCTTTCGCTTCACCGAGCCCTTGGAGTCGATTCGACAACGCATCGACTTGCGGGAGGACGCCGTCCTGCGCCGGGCTGCTCTTCAAGACGGCCGGATCGGTCGTTCCGCCGACTTTCGACGCATGCTGGCCCGGGAGGCCGACGCCATCGACTTCGTCGGTGGGCCCTGGATCGAGACCGGCCTCGATGAGCAGCTGCGGACGATTTACGGTTTGGCCATCGAGAAGTCCGATCTTCGGCTGGGCGCGGCTCTTCGCGACCAGACCCGAACCCGGGCCGAAGAGCTGGTGGAGTTCGAAGAGCAGATGTACCTGCTCGACTACGAGGTTGGCCTCGCCATCTATCGACGCCTCCGGAAGGAAGATGCTCGCCGGCAAACCGAAGAAGACGACCTGAGCATCCCCGCCGCAGGTGACGAGACCTACTTCGCCTTCCGGGACGAGTTCTGGAACGACGAGCTCGATACCTACGACTTCTTCATCGACAACCGCTGCTTCGACGCTGGAGGCACCGAATGAAGCCGCTCTACGCAAGACTGGCAATCGCCACCGCCCTGATCGCTCCGTCTCTTTCCGCACGGGCCCAGGTCCCTGGTACGGCGGGCTTTCAGAGCCAGAACGAACAGCGAGAAGAGCTCATCGCCAAGCTTCGACGAGACATCTCCAAAGTGGCCCACTCGGTGGAGGTCACCCAGGAGCTCATCTCTCGCTCCCGCGGAGCACCCTTTCTCCCCGATATCTACCTACGTCTAGCCGAGCTCTACGTCGAGCAGGCCCGCTACGAGTTCTATCTCGTCCATGAGGAACGAGGTGAGTCCTCCAAAGGCTCGGCCGTCGCCCCCACCGCTCGACTCCTGAAAGAGAAGGCTGTCGAGACCTACCAACGCATCCTCCTCGACTTCCCCAGCTTCGAGCAGAACGACCAGGTCCGTTTCTTCATGGCCCATGAGTTCCGTGAGCTCGGCCGCTACGACGAAATGATCGAGGCCTACGAGAAGCTGGTTTCGAAGCACCCTAACAGCCCCCTCGTCATGGACGCTTACCTGGTCCTAGGGGACTACCGATTCGACAAGCAGGACCTCCGAGGCGCAGCAGGCTACTACCAGCGCATCATCGACGCCCCCCGGAACGGCACCCAGCCGATGGCCCACTTCAAGATGGGCTGGGTTCACCTCAACGAGCTCGACTACCGCAAGGCCTTCTCGAACTTCGAAAAAGCGGTGGTGATAGACAACGAACTCGAGGCCGCCGCCGGCAAGGGCGACACCAAGACCGATGGCGTCGACGTGAAGCGCGAAGCGCTTACCGACCTGGCCTACGCCTACACCGAGGTCCGAAAGCCCAATAGCGCCCTCCGCTACTTCCGCCGTCTCGCCACCTCTCGAAACATGTATCTGCTGGCTCTTCAGAAGCTGGGCAAGCGCTACTTCATCAAGCAGCAGTTCGACGCGGCCGCGAACGTGTACCGCGAGATCACTCGGCTCTCTCACGACGCCGAGCTCAACTTGGACTTTAGCTCTCGAATCTACGAATCGGCGAAGCAGGCCCAGAGCTACGCCAAGGTCGACTCCGACGTAGACGCAATGCTCAACGCGGCCGACGACTATCGTTTCGACTGGCGGGTCGATGCCCCTCAGCGAAAGGCCGCGGCCAAGGACTTCGAAGTCTTCGCTCGTGACCTCTCGACCAAGGCCCAAGACGCCCTGATCCGGAAGAACGCCAGCCGCTACGGCCCGAGGGTGGCCGCCGCCTATCGCCGCTACCTGGCATCCTATCCCGACAGCGAGAACTACCCGTCGATCGTCCAGAACTTGGCCGATACCCTATTCGAGGCCAAAGCCTATATCGACGCCGGCGACCGATTCGAAGAGTCGGCGCAGCTGGTAGCCGACGACCAAAAGAACTTCGAGCAGAATCTGTACAACGCCTGCGCCGCCTTCCACGAGGCGCTGCAGGAGCAGCAACGTCTGCCCCGCTTCGACCGCATCTGGGCTCAGCAGGGCTTGATCAGAAACGGAATCCTGTACGTCGAGTCCTTCCCCAAGTCCCGTCGCGTTCCCACCATCAACCTCAACATCGGCAAGAGCTACTTTTCGGGGGGCGACTTCGAGAAAGCGATCGGCGTTTTCCAGGAGTTCGTGGCCAACTACCCGACCCACTCCGACGCGACCTCGGCAGCCGAACTCATCCTAGATGCATACGTCCAGATGAACGACTTCGCAGGGATGTCGGAGGCAGCCAAGCAGCTGGCGCAAAACAGCCGTCTCGGCGACGAGTCCTTCCGGAGGCGAATGCTCAACACCGCCCAATCGGCCGAAGAACGCCAAATTGGCGAGGTCATTCTCACGGCGTCAATCGACAAGAACGCAGGCGGCGACGCAGGCGAAAAGCTCAAGTCCTTCTGGGAGAACAATCGAGACTCACCGGTGGCCGAGAAGACCCTCTACACGGCCTTCGTGCAGTACAAGGAGGCTCGAGATTTCGACAAGACCTTCGAGACGGGCAATCAGTTCATCGGCGCCTATCCGAACTCTTCCTATCTCGGCGACGTATTCGGAACTCTGGCCAGCTTCACCACTCAAACCGGTGACTACGAAGAGGCCGCGGTCTACCTGGAGGAGTTCTACAAGCGATTCCCCAGCGATGGCTCTGCCCAACGCATGCTGGCCCAGGCCGGAACCATCAAGCAGCTCATCGGCGACCATCGGGGCGCCATCACCGCCTACCGAGAGCTTCTCGGCAAGACGCGCAATCCAAGCCAACGCTCCGATTACGCCTCCGCCATGCTGGAGTCCTATGAGGCGCTGGGCGACTGGCAGGGCATGCAGGCCGCAGCCCGCGATGTCCTTGGGCAGAACCGGCAGAACGTGAAAGCCCACATGATGCTCGGCCTCGCCATGCAGCAGACCGGCGACCTAAACGGAGCCATCCAGTCCTACCAGAGTGCGGTTCAGCTGGCCGGCCGATCCTCTTCCGAGTCGGACCGAGACTCGGCGGCCCGAGCCGCCTTCTTGCTCGGTGACGTCGTCTTTCGCCAGTACCAGGGCATCGGAGCCGACGGAGACGTCCAGGCCGCAGTGCAGGCCAAGGCCGAGCTCCTGGCGAATCTGGAGAGTGTCATGGTGGACGCCGTAGGCTTCAATCGGGGCGAGTGGGCGGTGGCGGCCCTTCACCGCGTCGCCCTCGCCTATCAGCAGTTCTCACGCTTCCTCGAGAGCGCCCCTGTCCCGCCCGAACTGGGACCGGCCGAGGTGGAAGAGTACCGGGCCCTCGTGGCCCAGCAGGCCCAGGCCATCGCCGACAAGAGCGAAGAGTACTTCGAGACCTGCGTGACCAAGGCGCGCCAGCTCAAGGTGTTCACTGGCGCCGTTCTGGGCTGCGTCCAGCGCGGACCCGAAAGCCGCGTCGCCGGGGTGAGCCCCGGTGGCGGAGCTCCGGCTTCACAGCAAAAGGACGAGCTTCAGACATCTCTAACCAAGAACCCAAAGAACGTGGAGGCCATCGCCCAGCTGGCGGACTACTTCTTGGCCGCCAACGAGCCCGCCAAGGCCAAGCTGATGGCGAGCCGAGGTTTGGAGCTCGACGATCGGAACGCCAAGTTCCACAACCAGCTAGGAATGGCCGACCTGCTCATGGGCAAGCCCCAGGAGGCCTACTTTGGATTCCAAAAGGCCGCGGATCTCGGCCACGCCTACGCTTCGGCCAATCTCGTGGCCCTGATGGTGGACTTTGGTGACTACGACACGGCAGCCCAGCTCGCCGAGCGGACCGACCGAGGCGACGTGCCCTCGTCGGCCCCGGACCTTCACCCCGAGGCGCCTCAGGCCCTCACCCAGGTGCAATGATGCAGAAGACGATCGGACTGGCCATCGGACTGGCGGCCTTGACCGCCGCCTGCGGCGAATCAGACGACCCCAGCGACCCCACCCGCCGCGACATGGGCGGCGGCTCCGGCACGGTCGACGCCGGCGGCAACGGCGGCGGCGACCCTCTGGTCTTCGGCGCTCCCGAGGTCGTGGACGGACTGAGCTCAAGCGACGCGGTCGGTGACTTTGCTGTGGCGCGCATCGGCCCCGACGGCGTCATCGGCGTGGGCTACGCGGTGGACCTGTTGACCGGAAGCCAAGTCGTTCGGGTCGCTGAGCGTAACGGCACCAGCGACTGGAACATCGAAGACGCCGCCTTTCCGGCCTCTGACATCCCGAATGCGCCCGGGAGCCGAACCGACGCAGTGGGCTTCGACTACGTCGACGGGCGTCCGGCCGTCGTCTTCTGGGGCGGAGACATGGTGGAGCTGCCCGGCGAGCTGTCGCCCTACGAAGGTCCGACCGACCTTCAGATCGCCGAGCGGAACGGTGGCACTTGGGCGACGCGGACCCTAGTCCAAAACTCAGGCCAGGCGGCGGGAACCTGTAAGGACGGCGTCGAGTACTGCAACCGAGGCACCGTGATCGGCAGCCAACCCGCCATGGTTGCCCGGCCCGGTGGCGGCTTCGCCGCCATCTACCGGGACATCCACTTCGGCTTCGGCACCGAAGATTTTCGGAGGAGCGACGCCGAGATCATCACCGAAGGGGCCGGGGCCTATCACCGCATCGCCGACGTGGAACGCTCTGGTCCATTGAGTACCGGCATCACGACCTTCGACGACGGTCGTGTCGTGGCCGCCTACTTCATCGACAACCCTGACCGAGCCTCAGAGCGCGGCGTTTGGGTAGCCATCGAGTCGGGCGACGGCTTCGAACTCTCCCAGGTCGACGACGCCGGAACAAACCAGCGCGTCAGCGTAGCGACCGACAACGGCACGATCTGGGTCGCCTTCTACGACGTTGACGACACGGACCTCATCGTCGGAAGCACCGACGATGAAGGAGAGACTTGGAACGTCGAGCGCGTCGATGACCGAGGCATCACCGGCCAGTACCCGAGCATCGCCATCGATCAGGAGGGCCGACCGGTGGTGGCCTACGCATTCTGCGCCTCGGTGAGCGCGGGCTGCGGCTCCAACAACCCAAGCGCTGAAGTCCGTGTCGCCCGTCTCGAGAATGGCGCCTGGGTCCAGCACCTGGTTGACGACGGCCAGGGCCTCGGCAACGTAGGCGCTTTCAACAGTCTCATCGTGCTCCCCGACGGACGCCTGGGGATCGCCTTCCAGGACACCCGCAACAACGACCTGCTCTTCGCATTGGAGGAAGAATGAAGCGCACCACCCTCAAGACCTCGCTCTTTGGTCTCGTTCTGCTGGCCATGAGCGCCTGCGGCGAAGGCGGCGACTGTGGCAGCGCGGGCGACGGGAACTTCCTAGATGGGAGCTTCTGCGAGTTCGCCGACGGCCTCGACTTCGACGCCACCGAAGTCGCGCTGTTTCCCAGCGCCAACACGCTGAGCATTCAGTACGGCGTACGGGACGGTGAAGACGTGAGCGCTCGCCTCGACATCCAGGTCATCGCCGGTAACCTGCAGCTGGAGTCCGGAACCAACTGGTCAGTCGAGAGCGGCACCCTCTTCGTCCGCCGCCGCTCCGGCTCGGCCCAGACCTTCCAGAACGTGTCTCTGGTCGGCGGAGCCGGCATCACCCTGGACCAGTACGGCGGCATCGGCCAGCGCTGCAGAGGCAGCGTCGACTTCCTCATCAGCTCCCAAGGCTCGGGCGGCACTCGGGAAACCACCCTCACCGGCGAGTTCAATGTCCGTTCCGTAGTAGACGGAGAAGCCGGCCTAGGAGGCTAAGCTCGGTCGGGCAAAGCCCGTCCTTCCCCTCCCCGTCAGTCGAGGGCCCAAGAGCCCTCCGCTTAGGAGAGAACATCCAGAGGACCCCAGCTCGCCGAGGAAAGGCCAGCGGGGGTCACGTCGTCAGGAACGATGGAGGGCCTCGCCACAGCCCCAGCCCCAAGCAGTGAGGGAGCACACCACTGAGTCTAGGAAACGCCACGACCCCTGACAGCCCCCGAAGGGTGGGTCCTGACGACGGGACGCTCGAGAGCCATGCGCAGACGGGTCAACGAAGCCCAAACGCAATCAACAGCTCACCGCCCACCGCCCCGCTCCACGTCCGCCTTTATCAGGACCTCCGCGATCGCGTCCGAAGTCACTCGGACCAAGTGCTCCCCGTCGAAGAAGACCTGCTGCTGGATCCGAAGGGTCCGGTCGTTCCCCGCCAGGTCAAAGATGTCGTTCCTCGGGGGCACCCACTCATAGACCTCGAAACAGCCAGGCTCGTTGAACAGAATCTGGGTATCGAAACCGACGGCTCGGGCCTCTCGAAAGAAGATGGAGACCTCGATCTCCGCCTCCGCCGGGGCGGGAACGATGAAGTCCACGGTGCCAGGAAAGCTCGTCTCGATGTAGGTGTCTCCGCCAAGCCGGCAGCCGGCGGTCGTCGAGCACACCGGAATCGTGTCGAAACACAGGTCCAGGTCTCGTCCGTCGATGAAGCCGCCTTCGGTTCCGAAACCACATCCACCAAGCCCCAACAGGCCCATCATCCAGAGCTTATTCATTGATTGTTCTCCGCAAGTATCCCGAAGACGACCTCCGAGAGCACCTCCATCTCGACCTCTACCTGGTCCGCGAGTTCGACCCGTTCGCCGCGAACTCGACGCAGGGTGGCGTTGTAGGCATCGACCTGACTTTGACGAAGGAAGTTGACCTGGTTGGCGGCCAGCCCAAAGCAGCCCGTATCCGCAAGGAGGCACACCACCTGTCCTCCCGTCGTTCCGTCCCCCGCTCGCCGAACCGGTGAGATGGTGAGCTCGACGAAGTCGGAGCGTTCGTCCGGCTCCCAGCGCACTCGAAAACCGGTTGCCGGCAGTACGAAGCTTCCGTCCAAGGGCGGTGAGCTCACTTCTAGAGAGCGAAGCGTGCCCGTCGAAATCTCGAAGGGTGGAAAGCTCCCGTTTCCGCCACCCCGCACGGTGGCGTCCTCCGAGACGGGCAAGATGGACTCACGCACAAGGTTCCTGAAGTAGCGAGGGTTGGTCTGAGGTTGGCTCGCAGTCATCGACTCTTCCCTGCCCTCGAGCTCAAAGACCACCTGACCGATGTCTTCGGGAACCGTCTCGTCCAGTTGAGAGCGACCCAAGATACCCACGCAGCTGCTTCCAAGGGGCAGCGTGGGCGCTTCAGCGCCAGTCGAAGTGATGGTGCGAAAGATGGCCGTCAATTGCCCGCCCTCGAAGCCCGGAGCACGAACGCCGAAGGCGTCCACGGGGCGCCGGTTCAGGTCTCGGACCTTGACCGTGCCGAGGGCCACAGCCTCGGAAGCGTTGGGAAGTCGGACGTTCCCCGCCGTTGGGCACTGTCCTCCTACACTATCATTGCCAACTCCGTTCGTGCCCTCGCCGCAGGCGCCGAGCATGCAGAAGAGAGCCGAGAAAAGCATATGATTAGGCCGGTCCCACCCGTGCGCTGACATCGGACCGATGATAGCGTCGGCGCGGCATGTTCGGAAGTCTCCGGTACGCTCCCAGGTGGTTGCTTGTGGGTGCTTTCGTGAGCGTCTGCGCTTGCGCATCGGCGCCACGAAAACGCGTCGACGGCAAGGTCTTGGAGAAGCTCACGATCGAGAATCGACTCCTTCTCTTCGACGCCGAAAACGAGCTCAACATCGCCATCGACGCTCGCTACCAGGTGCTCGACGAAATCGAGGCCATCAAAGACGACATCGACCGGGCCAAGCGAAAGCTGGACACGGCTCGCCGCGACATCTCGACCTTCCAAGGCAAGAAGGACGGCGAACAGGTCCGTATCGCCAAGATGCGCGAGCAGACTCAGAAGACCCGGATCAAGTACCTCGAGGCCCGCCTGGGCTGGGCCCGTGAGCGACTCAAGGTCGAGGACAAGCGGCTCATCGTTGCCCAAGCCGAGTTCGAGTTGGCCAAGGCTCGGCTGGTCAAAAAGAACAACGTGCCCGGCGCTTCCAGAATCACGCTGAAGGACTACGAGAGTCAGGTGTCGACGTACGAAGGCAAGGTCGAGGACGCGGACAAGAACGTCGACAAGGCCCTCGCCAAGCTGACGGAGCGGGAAGAGGCGTGGATACGCGCCTCGCGCGAGCTTCAGGAGGCCAGCGGAGGCGCTCTGGGCTCCCGATGGCTGGACGACTGATGAGACTCCAGACCTTCGCCATCGCGGTGCTCCTCTTGGTAGCCCCCCCGGCCGGGGCTCAGGACGAAACCTCCAGCCCCACCAGCTTCGACGAGGACTACAGGGAGGTGTTGGACCTCGAGTCCCTGGAAGAAGAGAAGGTTAAACTGCAGGAGCGTCTGGCCGAGAACCCTCAAGACGCCGAGGCAAAGAAGCGCTTGGCTGCGGTCTTCTACCACCTCGATCATCCCGACCAAGCACTGACCCTGATCTCTCAGCTGAGTTCTGGCGCCGAGAAGGACGCCGACACCCTGCAGATGCTGGGTGCGCTCCAGGAGCTCATGGGCAAGAATGAGCAGGCCATCGCGGCCTATGAACAAGCTGTCCTCCGAGCTCCCGACGATCCGATCCTGCTCCTCGATCTCGGCCTAGCCTACCGTAAAGCAGGCCGCTACGGCGACGCCATCGAAACCTATAGCCAGGCCATCGAGCGGGCGCCCGAACTTGGCGTGGCCTACTTCAATCGAGGTGAGGCCCATGAGCGGGTCGAGGACGAAGACGCCGCCATCGCGGACTACCGAAAAGCGACCGAGGTCAGCCCCGAGTACGCGCGACCCTACGTAGCCCTGGGGAAGATACACGCCAACGCCGGGTACACCGAGAAGGCCCTCCGAAGCCTGTCCACCGCCATTCGACTCGACCCTGCCGAGCCCGACGCCCACTACAACATGGGCATCCTGTACTTCCGGCAGCGACGCTACCGGGATGCGGTCGCCGAGTACCGGTCGACGATCGAGGTCCGGCCCAGGCATGCCAAAGCCCACAACAACCTGGGCGTCGCCCTAGACCGAATCGGAGACCGCGAGCAGGCCATCAGTGCCTTCTCCAAGGCCATCGACCTTCGGCCCGACTACGTGGACGCGATCTTCAACCTCGGCCTCGCCTACTTTCGGCTTGGCCGCCTGGAGGACGCGGGTGACCAGTTCGAGCGAGTGCTGTCTCTTCAGCCCGACCTCCCCGAAGCCCAGTTCCACTTGGGCGAGGTCTACTACCAGAGAGGCCGAACAGGCCGAGCTCTGAAGCTCTACAAGAAGGCCCTCTACACTCGACCCCAGGATGCCAAGACCTACCGCCGGATGGCGCGGGCCTACCTGGACCAGGGCCAGCCCGAGCAGGCCATCACCTATCTGCTGAAACTGCAGCGCTTGGCGCCCGACGATGCCCAGGCTCGAGCCGACCTCGGCTTGGCCTACTCAGCCCTCGGAACCTTGGATGGCTACCGACAGGCGGTCGAAGAGCTGGAGCAGGCCCATCAGCTCGACCCCGAGTCACCCCAAATATTGGTTTCGCTCGCCTCGGTCCACGTGGAGCGCAAGAAGGGAAGCGAGGCGAAGAAGGCCCTGAGATCCGCCCTCGAGCTCGAGCCCGGCCACAAGCAGGCAACGCTAGACCTCGGCCAGCTCCTGGAGGCCGAGAACGACCTAGCCAAGGCAAAGGCCCTCTATGGGAAGAGCCTTGAACGTAATCCCACCTTCGCCGAGGCCCATTACCGACTGGCCCGGGTAGCCAAGCGCCAGAAGGACGAGACCACGGAGGAGGACCACTATCGCAAGGCCATCATCCTGGATCCCAGTCACGCCCGCGCGCGAGCCGAGCTGGGGGGCCTGCTCTACCAGCAGGGGGAGTTCGAAGCCGCACTGGCCCAGCTCGAAGAGGCCATGCAGGCCGATGAGACAATGGCCCGAGCTCGCATCTACCAGGCTGGCGCATTGGCCAAGCTGGACCGGATGGACGAAGCCCGCACGGCGGCCGTGGCCGCCACTCAGGTCGATCCCGATTCCGCCGAGGCTTTCAGCCTGCTGGGTTCGATCGAGCGGGTGCTCGAGAACCTCGAGGCCGCCAAGACCGCCTATCAGAAGGCGTTGACCCTCGACCCCCAGAACAGTGAGCTCGCCTTCAAGGTCCAAGACCTGGAGAAGGCGCTCACGACCAATGACACCAACTGAGGCCGAAGACATCCGCCGCCACCTGCAGGCCGCGGCAGGGAGCGCCCGAAGGGTCTTCGAGGTGCTACAGCAGGTCCAGGCCTTCGTGAGGGAGGCCCCTGAGGACAACAAGCCTCGGCTCCTGGCCGAGCTCATCGTTCTTCAAGAGTCCCTCCAGAACGGACTGAACCATGCGGGGCTCATGATCGCCTACGCCCAGGGGGCCCCAGCTCGGACGGCATTCTTCGCCCGCACCAAGGATACGCTCAAGAACGCCGCGGCCAGCTGGCGCCTGCAGGACATCATTCCCGTCATGGCCGCTACGGCGAGCATGGTCGCCGAGTCCCTGGAGGGGGTCGCCGAACTCGATCCCTTCGGACCCATCGAGGGCGCCCCCAGCAAGCCAGGGCCCGTGCAGACGGCCCGCTACGCCCGAGCCCATCTGGACAGCCTCCTCGTCAACCTTACCGAGCGCGCGAACCGAGCTTTCCAGCGGAAAATCTCTTCAAAAGCGAAGCCATCGTAGGGCGTCAGGCCTTGGTCAGAGGTCCTGATAAGACTTCGATGAAACCGGATGCGACTGGCTTCGGCCTCCGGTCACGGTAGCGCGGCAGCGCTACGTAGAAGGGTGGCGGGGGGGGGGGCCGCCGCCCCGCCGAAAGGACCGACGACAACCAAAAACCCCCCCCCACGGGGGGGGTCAACCGGGGGGGGTGGGCCGCGGGGGGGGCCGCCCGGACC
>JBCCQA010000028.1:0-74375 GCA_039024635.1 Myxococcota bacterium
CTCGGCTTCTGGCGTGAACGGCAACCAAAGCAGCAACGCTGCCATGGAAAGTGGAGCTGTATATGTGTTCGCGTGGTCGGGCACGACATGGAGGCAGCAAGCCTACGTCAAGTCCTCCAATCCCGACGCGGGCGATTTCTTTGGAGCAAGCGTGGCCGTCGACGCGGGCAAGATGGCCGTCGGAGCGTTGTTCGAGAGCAGCAACGATGTCGTGGCCAGTGGGGTCGTCTTCATTCGCAGGATTGCGGACTAGGCGACGGCACTCGTCGCAGCAGCCTCCCGCTGGCCCCAAGGAGCAAGGTGTTTCGTTGATGGATACGAGGAGAGTCATTCTCACAAGGGCTCTCTTTTTTGGGGTTCAGCTGTGTTCGGGGAATCCAAACAACGACTGGACATCAACCAGGGCTATTTGGGCTTCCCGCCAAAAACTCTCAGGGGCCCCAAAAATCTCGCGTCACCTCAGTTGATTGTGCCGTTCCGCGAGGTACTTTCGCACAATGACTACTGCACCAACGTCTTGGGCGACATGGGCCGGTTCAAGCCTGATTTGGACAGCCGTTTTGAACGGTTGTGGTCCTTCCGAAGAAGTCAATTTCGCAACCTCGGCCAGCGGGCTTTCAGCGGTCACAATCACAGCTAGCGCATCGACTCTACCCGAGCCGGTCGTAGCCCTCGATGTTTCCCGACTTGCCTTCGATCTGACCGTGGCGAACCCATCGGACGACATCGTCAAAGCGATCTGGACTCACACCGCACCTGGCGGAAGCGTTGTCTACCAAGACGAACTCATTGTAGAAACCCTAGAGGATGGCGCCACTCTCGAAGAAGAGGCTCTCTTCAAGCCAGGAGCCATTCTAGGTACCCACACTTTCACGCTGGCCTGGGAGCGTTCCGACGGAAGTACAAGCTCGTCTTCCGTCAACGTTGACTTGTCCGCAACAGCCACGCCTCCGTTCAGCGTATCCTCGGTCACCACGGGACTTCTCCATTACGGTGACGAAGTTACTCTGTCTGGTTCGGGGCTCGATACGGTGGAGCGAGTGCAGGTAGGTCGCTGGAACGCCCAAGTCACATCTCAGTCGGGCTCGTCGCTGGTCTTTGAACTCCCCAAATCCTACGGAGAGAGTGAAATCATACTGTCGTACGACGACGGTGCTCGAACCTACTTGAATCAGGTTACTGTCGGCGGAGAGATCTGGAAGACGTCTGATAAACCGCTCTCCTTGCGCCCCAAGGAATTCGCTCCTCTTCCTGTCAGCTTCACCGGAGTCAAGCCTTCCCAAGCGGAGTACTACGTTGACGGGGTCGCAGGTGGAAACGCTGAGCTGGGATTCGTCTCTAACGGTATCTATACAGCACCGAGTATCGCGCGCGACGTGGAAATCACCGTGCGAATCCCGTCAGACCCGACACAACCCTCCCTCAGGGTGGAACTCATGGTGCCGGCTACGATTCGGCCTAGGTGCGCACCCCGTCAGGCGTTGTCTTTTAGCCGGACAGGGATACCGTTTACGCTTCGCGATGACCTGGGTAGAGCGACTCTCGGTGGGACTGCTCTCAAGTCATCAGATGGACCCGGCGAGATCTCGATCGAGGTGGACCCAGTGTCGCCGGTTCCAGTTGTTCCTTCAACGCAACCCACCCTCGCGCACGTTCGGATCGCAACGAACTCGAACGCGAGCTACGAAAACGGGTCAGTCACGATGCGGTTCCCATTCTCGGGAAGTCTGCAGGGATGGTATCGATCTGGTGGCGCGGGCGCCTTCACCAGCTTAGGCGATTTCGCACCAGTGGACGGTGCTGTAAGCTTCATGCTTCCTCCCGAAAGCGACTTTGGCGACCTCGTCATCACCTTCCCAGAAACTCATAGCATCGTTTTGTCGCGTAGCTACTCAGGAGTTTCCGGTCTGGAGGTCCCAGACGAGCTCAACGTGAGCACTTTCGGACCAATCGACTCCAGCGGCGATCCAGTTTTCCCCAACCTCATCAAGGAGGGCACAGCTTTCCCACTGCTGATAAAAGGAGACCTTCCCGAGACTATCGAGGGCTTCGAGGTGACCAACGCACGAGTCTATTCCATGCAACCTGGCGGTGGCTCCTGGAACCTTTCGAGCCCGACACTCTTTAGCCTGGTCGAACCCATCATCACGTTCGGCACTTTCCGAGCTGGAAGCCCGGTCATATCTGGAGACCGACAGTTTGGCATCACGCTCAAGAGCGAAGCTCTTGAGTCTCTTGCGTACGGTGACATCCTCGAGGTGGACATAGAAGCTGTCTCTGGCGGTCAGGCTTTCCCTCTGCCGACTGGACAGCTAGCCTTTCTCGGCCTGCCTGAGATTCGGGTCCAGCCTGGTGACTCGTACGATGCGCCATTCTCGGGTTTGACGGATGTCTTTACGGTCGACGGCAAGAGGATTGACGGCTTCATTGACCTCGACGGCTGTCCAGATCCGGGCCTGTGGGAGTCCTCTTGCTCCACCTTCCAGGGAGACCCAACGGCCATAGGCACGTGCGACTTCGAGAAGACCGGCTGCTACTCCGAAATACACGTGGCGGCAGGAGCAACGCTGGGAGTGGGTAGACCAGTAACCTCAATAGAGCCGCCAACAGGTCCCCCGGCTCAACCTGTGGATCATCTCGCCGAGTTCGAGGCTGAAGTAGGAAGCCAACTCAAGTGGCCTACGGCGGCTCAGCGAAGCGCCAACAACGTGGGCATCTTTGCCACTCTTGCTAGCTCGGTCCGTCTTTGGGTCACAGGCGATGTTAAAGTCTACGGCGAACTATACGCAAAGGGCATGAATGGGCTGAGTTCATCGTCCGACGTGATGGTGGGGCCCGCGACCCGCTCTGCTTTGCGAGGCGGTCTGGTGCACTGGCTTGACCCCAGCAAGCCAGCCTACTTTTTTGGTGGAACAGGTGCTGCGGGCGCCGACAAGAATGGTGCTACTCCAACGTCTGCTCCTCCAGGCCAAAGCGTTGACTTCAGCCAGTTGGACTTTCAGCCCTACAGAGTGATAATAAATCCGGTCCATACCGAGTTCAGGATTTCAGGCGGAGGAGTTGCTACCGGGGGCGTTGGGGTCACCAGACAAATAACACAGACTTCGGTTTTTGATCTGTTTAACGATGTCAAGAAAGTTGTCAGTTTGGTCAATCCGAAGGGGGCCTTGGTGGAGGCTCTCAAGGCCGGAGGCCCCGCAGCCATTAAAGGTACCTTCGTTCAGGCCTTCAACGGATATGCTCAGCCCGACGAGAATGGCGAGGACCAGTCACTTAAGCTCATCGGAGAGATGTTCAAAACTTTTGATAACGTCGCACAAGGCAAGTGGCCCCCGGACGCGAAGACAGCCAAAGCCGCGGCAGAGGCACTGAAGTTCTTCGGGGCGGATGTGAAGGTGAATGGCGCGGCCCCATATCTTGCCGCGAACTTCAAGATGTTCGACGACTTTCAGCTTTCTTCTTCTTCGTCTATACAGGCTTCTGGCGCTATGTTCGACACTGGGGACCCCGACTCGCTCCAGTTCGGAGGCCCACTGGCCGGCATGGGAGGTTTCACTGAAGACCTCAATCCGGCGGAGCTCGGATTCCAAGCGGTGCTGCCCACCACGGCTGGCCGTGGTGGAGGTGGCGGAGCTGGAGGAGGCGCTTCCGCGATCGCAAAGAGCTATGGCTCTTTCCCGTTCGTCGGAACTCTGTCAACTCTCGACAAATTCGACGGAGGAGGAGGAGCAGGAGGCGGAGCGCCAGGCGGAGTCGTAGCGATCTTCGCTGGCGGAACAGCTTTCATCAATCGCTTGGACGCCACCGGTGGAAATGGCGGGTTTGGGCATCCCAGTCCCCAGGGGGCCGGCGTCGGCGGCGGAGGAGCCGGCGGTGAAGGAGGCCGTGTGTTCATTCAAGCGAGGGAGATTTCAGCTCAGGCTCCACTCGACGTCTCAGGGGGGCTGGGCGGCAAGGGCCTCAGCGTACACGCAGGCACTCCAGTGACACCCACCTTTGTCTTCCCGCAGGTACAGGTCTTCCATGGCTTCCTCAATGGTGGAATGGTCATGTACGACCTCGGCGCATCGGAGATGCGGTTCACCTTCCCCGATGGCCGGCCATGGCACGCCATCACGTCAGACGCTCTGGATCCAGCGGTTGCGATTAAAAAGGTTAGGGGAATGGGCGAGGCGTTCAGTTCTGGTATCTCGGGAGGTATCCTGATGATAGATGACCAAACGAAGATCGTAAGGATGGGCTTCCCCGACTTCTTCACCAATGAAATAGTCGGCGAGCGAGTCAGCCTTGGCTCGGCGATCGCGAGCGCCTTCCCTGGATTCGTGCCTGTGGATATTGCACAGGACCCCGAGAACGATAATGATATATTCGTATCAGGATTTGATTCGATATCTCCAGGTCCTGACTCTGACACGGACGAGGTCTCCTTCAAGCTTTTGAAGCTCGATTCAGATGGACTGAATCCTGTCCAGGTCTTCGCTGATACTTTCAATTCCGGCCGACGCGTGCGCGGTCTACTGCGATTCTACGGACTTCCGTCTAACATCGACTTTATGTCGGACGGTCGCTTGTACTTCCGGGCGATGCGAGTGCTTGCTGGTGGCTCCCGCGACTGGCTACACTTTGCGCACGATCCTGTGAACGGCTCGACTACCCTGCTCACGAACAGTCCATACAACACGAGGCCCGTCTTCAGTATTCTGCGTCCCTCCGAGGATGACACAACGAGCAAGCTCTACGAGATCCAGTCAACCTTCTCATCCAACGGTTTGCTCCGAACCAACACATTCATTCGGACGCCGAAGCTCGACAATGGGACGGGCGTCATCACGTTCTCCGACAAGAGCGTAGAGATCACCGGGGTTTGGCCAGCAGAAGGGAATGGGGCGAGTCCGGGAATTGGTTTTTTCCAGGGGACGTGCTTCACGGTGGATACCGTAGCCGAGAACCCGTACTTCAAGAATTCCCTCGAGTCTTCGAACATTCGTCGAATACCGCAGATTGCCGACATCAACGGGAACAAGAACGCGGACCTTGATTTCGTGATTTCTGATGCCGCGACAGAGCTCCGTGTCATAGGATTTGACTCCAGCTACGATTCGTCGAGCTTGTACGTGTTGGGGCAGAATGACGGTGTGGCAGACCTGCCTGTGAAGCTCAGTGATGGAACAAATATGACACCGAGGAACGTGGTTAGCCCGGTCGGCGAGAGCGTTGAGATCCAAGCACCTGCAAGCCCTGGTTTCCACAAGTTGTACACGAGCTCAGGGTTCGCCCAGTCTCCGGGGGTTACGGAAATGAACGGTACTCTCGTTTCCCGACACGTTCTGGTTCTGGATTGAGGTTGCAGGTGTCGTATCTACGAGTAGTCGCTGGTTGGTTCCTGGCCTCTCTGCTTCCTGCTTGTGGCGAGGGGTCATCTGAGGACACGGGACCCGAGATCCCGGCTCGCGTCATCGAAAGCCTAGCGCTTCCTGTCGACGGCTCGGAGGGTATCGTCACTGTCGCGGTGCTGATCCGGGCGCCCGGCGAGTCTGTCGACGTGAGGCTCCTCTGGAACCACCTGCCGACGACGAGTACACCCTCTACGTTCTCGACGACCTTCTCGTACGTGCCTCCGGGGGCCGTTGGCAATCTACCCAATGGAGCGCGGCCGCCGTTCTACTACGTACCTCGGGGCGTCGAGGAACAACCCCAGGAGACGGACATCGTGGTCCTGGACGACGGAACACTCAGAGTCCCGCTTCCAGAAGCCTCCATTGTCGTAGCGGTGGATGTCGACCTCTCGGTCGTCGACGGGCTGTGCCAACCGTTGGACTTCGAGGTCGAGCTCAACGGAGACAAAAGGTTCAGCCTCAACACCAGGACACGATGGTTGCCTCCATCAAATCTGCGCCCAGAGTTCGTGATTGAGTCCCAGGCCGAGTTCGAGGCTGACGAGTTCGGCAACTTGACCATCACTTCAGCCGACGAGTGGCCTCTTCTCAGGGTCGTGGCCCCATCGGGTGTTTCGGACCAGCGCGTAGAGCGAGAGTGCGACACCGATCTTGTATTTCACAGCACGCTGCGGAAGACCTCTCTGAGCGAAAGTGCGAGCATGGATCTTTCTGTGCTCAAGGGGCCGTGGCCCGACGCGGCGAGAGTGACAGGTACGTGCGTGGCTCGACTTCCCGAGAACTTCGCCTGTGAGCGCGAGTGGGGAATCGTGACGGGCGAGCAGCTGAGTAGTCGGACGGAAAGGTACGTGGTCCTCGATTTCCCAAAGCCTCAAGTTCCCTGACTTGTAGCTGTCCGAGGGCCTACACCTTCGCCTGGGACGCGTTCCTGACCCATCCCTCGGTCATCGCCCACAGCGACCTGGAGAAGAGCTACGTCAACCAGCGCGTCCTGGCCCTAGACTGGCTGGGCGCACCGAGCCCAGGGCCACAACCTCTTCGAGGGCCTCACCGCCTGACAGGCCGAGGAATTCATCCGCGTAATCCAGGATCTGCGGGCTCGGCTGGACTTCCCTGACAGGCTCCGGCCCCTCGACGACGAGAGGACCCATGGATGAGACGCGCATTCGGGCTTTGCGAGTTCGGTCCTCCGTGCGATCTGCGGCCGATGCCTCTGCCGATCGTGGATCAGGCGCCGGCGGTGCCGGACGGGGATGACCGGGACCGCTGGGCCGACGGGCTCGGGGTGCGGCGGGTCTATGTGGACAGCTTCGGCTGTCAGATGAATACCCACGACGCCCAGCGGATGGTGAGCGTGATGGCGGCCGAGGGCTGGCTGCCCACCGACGCCCCCGACGACGCGGACCTCATCATCCTGAACAGCTGCTCGGTCCGGGAGAAGGCCGAGCAGAAGCTCCGCTCCCGAGCCGGAAGCTTCAAGCAGCTCAAGGTCGACAACCCCAACCTCGTCCTCGCCCTTGGGGGCTGCGTCGCTCAGCAGGAGGGAAAGAAGCTCCTCCACCGGGTCCCCCACGCCGACATCGTCTTCGGGCCCGACCACCTGAACGATTTGCCCGAGATGGTCGAGTCGGCCCGGAGCGGCCACCGGGTGCTGCGCACCGAGTTCTTGGAGCGTAACGCCTATGCCTTTCCACCCCAGGAGGACCACGGCCCGGTCCGGGTGAGCGCCTTCGTCAACGTGATGAAGGGCTGTGACAAGTTTTGCTCCTTCTGCATCGTCCCCTACACCCGGGGCCGAGAGGTCAGCCGGAGCGCCGACGACATCGTCGACGAGGTGAAGCGCTTGGCCGACCGGGGCACGCTCGAGGTCGTGCTCTTGGGCCAGACCGTCAACGCCTACGGCAAACGCAAGAAGGACGGCCACATTCCCTTCGACGAGCTTCTGGCCCGGGTGGCCGGGGTGGAGGGCATCCGCCGGGTCCGCTTCACTTCGCCCCACCCCTCCCACTTCACCGAGGGGCAGATTCGGGCCTTTCGGGACCTTCCTGAGCTGAGCCCCCACATGCATCTGCCTGTACAGTCGGGAAGCAGCGCAGTTCTGAAGGCCATGCGTCGGGGCTACTCGCGGGAGGAGTATCTGGATGTGGTGGCCCGGCTTCGGGGGACCGCCCCTGAGGTGGCTTTGGGGACCGACATCATCGTCGGCTTCCCGGGGGAAACGGACGAGGACTTCCAACAGACCTTGAGCCTGGTCGAGGAGGTTCGCTATCATTCCGCCTACAGCTTTGCCTACAGCGAGCGGGTCGGGACCCGGGCCTTGAGGATCGAGCCCTCGGTCCCGGTCGAGCTTCGCTTCGAGCGACTGCGGGAGCTGCAGCGGGTCCAAGATCGCATCACGGGCGAGTGGCTGAGCTCCATGGTCGGCCACCAGGAAGAGGTGCTCATCGAGGGTCCGTCCCGGACCGAGCCCGGCCGCAGTACGGGCCGGACGGGAAGCAATCGGCTGGTCCACGTGGACGGTGCCCACACCGTGGGGGCCTTCCTTAGGGTTCGGATCAGCGAGGCCTTCAAGCATTCCCTGCTCGGGACGCCGATTTGAAGATGTGGTAGCCACCAAGCGTGGCTGGCGGCGGGATCGACGTGGTCAGTGTGCTCAGGAGCACAGACCTATTTCGCAACTTCACAGACACCGGGCTTCAGATCATGGCCTCGGTGGCGGAGCTGAAAGAGATTCCGCCCCAGACGCCGCTCTTCGTCGAGAACATGATCGGCGACTCCATGTACGTCATCGCCGAGGGCCGGGTTCGGCTGGCGGTGCGGTCGCCCGACGGGCGGGAGCTTCGGCTTGCTTCGTTGGCCGCTCCGGCGACCCTCGGTGAGGCCGCTCTCCTTCGCTCGGGGCCCCGCTTGTGTTCGGCCACGGCCGAGGTCCACGCCACCGTGCTCGAGTTCAGCCGCAAAGACATCGCGGGGCTTCAGCGGAGCAAGCCTCAAGCCGTCATGAAGCTGATGATGGCGGTCGTGGACACGGTCGGGGATCGGGTTCGGAATCTGGACGCAGACCTGCGCGAGTTTCTGAGCTGGCGGGCCGGCGGTTGAGGGGTCCGACCGATTGGCCCGGGCTCATCGCTCGCTTCCGCCGCCACCTTCGCCACGAGCGCCATTTGGCCGCCAACACCGAGTCTGCCTACCGCCGGGACCTAGAGGCCTTCGCCGAGGCCAAGCCCGCTTTGCCCCTCGAAGTCCGGACGGAAGACGTGGCCGACTGGGTTCAGAGCCTGAGTCGACAGGGTCTGGCCGCCCGAACCCAAGCCCGAAAATTGGTGTCGGTGCGGGCCTTCTTCCGGTGGATGCAGAAGACGGGGCGACGGGAGGACGACCCCGCGGCCGACGTCGACGTCCCCAAGCTCGGGCGGCCCCTCCCCAAGACCCTGGCCGATGGCGCCGTGGCCCGTCTACTCGACGTCGCTCGGACCTCGGCTCGGGACACTGCGTGGCTTGGCCTGATGTACGGCGCGGGTCTTCGGGTGAGCGAGCTGGCAGGGCTTACGGTGGATCGTCTTCACCTGGACGAGGGCTTCCTGCGGGTGAAGGGCAAAGGGAACAAGGAGCGGGTGGTCCCGATCGCGCCTCAAGTCTCGTCCATGGTTCAAAGCTACATGGACGTGGAGCGGCCGCTGGCCCTTCGGGGTCAGCTCAATGACGCGCTCTTTCCCGGCCGGAGCGGGACGGGGACGGTGACGCGACAGGCCATCTTTCTTCGGCTCAAGAAGCTGGCTCGCGCCGCCGACGTCGACCCCTCCATCTCGCCCCACGTGCTCCGACACGCCTTTGCAACTGAGCTCGTGAGGGGCGGCGCCGACCTCCGTTCCGTCCAATCCATGCTCGGACACGCCGACCTAAAGACGACCGAGATCTACACTCACCTCGACCAGCGACACCTGGCTGAGACCCACCGCAGGGCCCATCCGCGGGCCTGACCTTCGGGTAGGGCGCCTCTGTCAACCCGTACCACCCGTTCACTTAGCGAAAGGGAATCGCCGATATCGGCCGAATAGGTCCAATGGTTGGAACGACCTTGAGTATGCGGATTCCCGGGCAGTAGCTTCCTCGACGTGAGCCCCCGCGCCCACCCGCGCTCGTCGACCGAATCCTGGTCCGACGACACCTTCGACTCTTTCCTCGACGAAGCGGAGCGGGCTCTTTGCGAAGTCGACGGCCGAAGCGACAGCCCCGGAGAGCGTATCAGGATCGAGACCTGCGAGGGTTCGGGGCTTTGCGAGCTCAAGCTGGCAATGGCCGAGCTGTGCGACGACTACCCGGGGCTCTCCTACGAGTTGGACGAGCTCGGCGAGCGTCTGCGGGCCTGCGGGGCCCGAGCGGCCTTGGTCGACCTTCACCGACGGCCCCACCTCATGCAGTTCGTGCGCCTGTCGCTGCAGGTCTTCTTTCGGCAGTGGCCGACGGCCGAAGATTACGAGATGAGACTTCGGGAAGACGAGGTCGACGGCTGCGGCGAAGAAGAAGACTGCGCCTGCGCCCACGACGTCTTCGAGTCGAATCGACGCCTGCTCGGCTCTCTCTCTCGAACCACCAACTGAGTCTTTCTCAATCGTCTTCCTCTTCGGGGGTGGTCTCCAGCAGGCGGCGGAAGTTCTCCTTGAACACCTCGCGCATGGCGTCTCGGGCCGAGCTGGCCTGGAAGACGGCGTGGACCGCCTCCAGCTCACTGTCGGCGCCGTGACTGCCGTGGAGATCCGAGAACGCGAACACTCCCCGCGGGGCGTCGGAGAGCACCTGCCTCCATTCGGGGTCCAGCGCGTCGAGCTGGGCCTGACTCCGGGGGAGCACGCCCCACAGGCGCATTCGACCGCGGGCCACCTCCTTGAGCCACGTTCGGCGCCGTCGCCATAGCGGACCCTCTGTCTCTTCCTCCAGCTCCAGGCCGTCGAAGCTGTCGATCACCCGCCGCGTGGACTTCGGACCGAAGCGAGCCGCCGTCTCGAAAGCCGCGTACATCGCCCCGGCCACGATCCGCTCCGCCGTCGAGGGCTCGGCCGCGCGCTTCTTGAGGCTATCAGCGATGAGGATGTCCAGCTTGGGGATGTCGGCCCGGTGGCGCAGGTGAATCAG
This sequence comes from Myxococcota bacterium, assembly GCA_039024635.1. Classification (GTDB taxonomy): domain Bacteria; phylum Myxococcota; class Kuafuiibacteriia; order Kuafuiibacteriales; family Kuafuiibacteriaceae; genus Kuafuiihalomonas. The sequence goes on from JBCCQA010000028.1 coordinate 10,530, forward strand.
TCGACCACCATCCAGAACGGCATCGATGAGCTCGGTGTGGCCAGCTAGGATGGTGTTCCCTTCCAGGACGGCGTTGCGAACCACGGACGGCCCCTCCAGGACCGCGCCCGAGCCCAAGCTCACGTAGGGCCCAACCTCGCAGTTGGGCCCCACCTGTACGTAGTCTTCGAACCAGACCGGTGGTCGGATCTTGGCTGTGGGATGGATTTGGGTGAAGCGCCCCAGGGCCAGGCGCTCGAAGTGCGGGAGTCGGTCGGGTGCGTGCTCGAACCAGTGACGCCGGAGCGCGAACCAGCGATCCAGGAGCCCCCAGCCGTCGGTGGGCGGCGCTTCGGGGCTCATGCCCGGAAGACGATCCACTCGCATGATCTGGGGTCCCTCCGGCTCCTTCGGGACCGCCTCCAGGCTCCACTCCAAGCGCCACAAGTGGGCTTGCTCCATGCTGCGCCGGACTTCGGAAGGCCGGTCGCTGCAAAGGATGTGCACCGAGCTCACGCCCTGGTTGACCGCGTCGTCGAGCCAGTGATGCAGGATGGGCTGGTCGCCGACCTGCCAAAGGGCGAAGGGAAGCGGGCTCTTTCGGACGGTGTCGAGCTGCGCCCAATCGGGGAGCGCTAGCGTCCAGTCCATCAGTATGCGCCTTCCCCCTTGAGGACGGCGGGGACGGTCTTGAGGAGTAGGACCAAGTCCGTCAGCAAGCTCTCCGAGGCGATGTACTCCAAATCCAGTCGAACCTGGTCCTCGAAGTCGATCTCGCTCCGTCCGTTGACCTGCCACAGACAGGTGATGCCCGGCTTCACCATCAGGCGCCTCAGATGAACGGAGCGGTACTTCTCGACCTCTTTGGGCACGGCCGGCCGAGGTCCGACCAGGGACATGTCGCCTCGCAAGACGTTGAAGAACTGGGGGAACTCGTCGACGGAGAACTTGCGGATGAAATGACCGACCTTGGTAATGCGCGGATCGTCCTTGATCTTGAAGGTTACACCGTCCGCGTGTTGATTATGCTCGGTCAACTTGGCCTTCAGGGAGTCGGCGTTGGGGACCATGGAGCGGAACTTGAACATGGGGAAGGTCTCGCCTCCCTTGCCGACGCGGCCCTGCGTGAAGAAGACGGGGCCACCGTCCTCCAGCTTGATGGCCACCGCGGTCCCCACGAATACCGGCCCAAAGGCGACGATGGCGGCGCTAGCCCCGGTGACGTCCAGACCCCTCTTCAGAGATTCGGCCAGACGGTGGGTCGCACGCCAGGCTAGCTTCTTGTAGGCCAGGCGCCGTTTCCAGGCTCTGACCGTCCCGCCGTCTGCTGGACGGCCCCAGTGTTCTAGAAGCTCACGGGGGTCGAAGCCGACCTCTGGGTGTTCCTGAGCGTCCGTGTTAGGCTCGCTCGCAGAGGAAGGACGACTCGGGTCGGCTGGCTGGGACGAGCCCATGGGCTCCAGAACCTAGGGGCGACCCGGGCCGAGGTCAACGACCGCCCGAGTCTGAGATGTTCGAGTTCGACTTCAGTCCCGATGACCGCGTCCTCACCATCGTGGTGAACGACGACAAGTTCGACATCACCTCCGCCGCCGATTTTCGTCGCGAGGTCCGGAAGAACTGGCGAGACGGCGTGGAAGACGTCGTGATGGACTTTTCGAAGGTGCAGTTCGTCGATTCATCGGGCGTGGGGGCCCTGGTGAGCGTCCACAAACGGGTGGCCGAGAAGGGCAACGCGGTCACCCTCAAGAACTGCTGCCCGGCCGTGACCAGCGTCATCGAGCTGCTCCGGCTTCACCGGGTCTTCAACCTGGTGCGCGACTGAGCCCAAGGGTCGAGCTCAAGGTCTGCCAGGCTCGGCGCACCACGTCGAAGCTCGTCACCTGACGATAGTCCTCCTCGATGGCTTCTTCCACCGCTTCGAAGTTTCGGATCCGAGGCGCAGCCTCCAAGGGGACGGGCGGGGTCGGTGCCCGCTCCAGGTCCAAGGCCCCGTTCCCGGTCGTCGTGACCAGCCATCGTCCTGGTACGAGCCGGCCCCGATAGACGCTCAGCCCTCGGGCGACGGCTGGATCGCTCCAATCCAGCTCGGCCAGCTCGGGGTCGACCAAGAGCCCATGACGAGGAGGCGTACGCTCGTCGTACACCCGGCGGATGAACAGTCGCCCCGCTTGGACGACGAAGTCGACGTGGAGCTCGTTTCGCCCGTCGAAGGGCGTTTCGATCCGGCGGAGGATGCCGGCCGTGCTCCGCACGACCACCGAGACCCGGTGATCCGGATCGACCAAGATCTCCGTCACCGCCGAAGCTTCGACCGCCTGGTCGTACTGCTCCATGAGGCGAGCGTACTCCTGGCTCAGGCCCTCCAGGCGCTCCGCGTAGAGCCCGGTCAAGACGCGACTCCGAGCCCACTGGTAGCCCGCAGCTGCGGCCCCGAGCACGAGAAGGGCGAGCACCAGACCGGCCGTTCGCATGCCCCGCTCCATCATCGGGCGCCCGAGCCAGTCAAGCAAGCTCGGGCTCAGGGAACAGGGCCTGATGCAGGGCTGGAACCGCCCGCGGAACTTCGCCGTCTCGCACCATGAGGCTCAAATTGATGTTGTTGGCGCCGTGAGAGATCATTTCCACGTTGACCCCTGCGTCCCGCAGAGCGGCGAACACGCGGGCCGCGATGCCGGGTTCACTCCGGAGTTTTCGACCCACGATGCAGATCAGCGTGCGTCCTCGCTCGATCGTGACCTTCCCAAAGCTCTGAAGCTCCTCCTCCACCGGCAGGCCGGCGATGCTTTGACGGGTGGTCATGGATACCGTCACTTCCGAGGTCGAGATCATGTCGATGTCGACCCGAGAGCGGCCGAGTACGTCGAAGATCTTGGCCAAGAATCCGGGCTGACCCAGCATGGTCGTGCTGGCGACGGTGATGACCGTCGCGCCTTCCTTGTAGGCGATGGAGGTGATGGGGCTTCGAGTGGGCGCGTCTTCGGTGATCACCGTCCCGGGGTGATCCGGGTGGTTGGTGTTCAGGACCCGCACCGGAATCTGCTTCTTGATGGCGGGAAGCAGTGTCGAGGGGTGCAATACTCGCCCGCCATACAGCGCCAGCTCGCTGGCCTCGGCAAAGCTCATGGACGGGATGCTCTGGGCATCGGGACACAGGCCTGGGTCCGCCGTCATCACGCCGTTGGTGTCGGTCCATATCTGACATTCATCGGCGTCCAGGGCGGCTGCGATGACGCTAGCCGAGAAGTCGCTGCCGTTTCGGCCCACGGTCGTGATCTCCCCGGCCGTGGTCCGTCCGATGAAGCCGGTGACGACGGGAACGAGGTCCTTGGGAAGCCGCCCGAAGGCCGCCTGCATCTCGCTCTCCTGCCCGGGGAGCGGTCGGGCGTGGCCGTGCCGATCGTCGGTGATGAAGCCGATGTCGAAGGCATCTTGGGCTTCGGCCTTCAACCCGGCTCGCCGGAGCGCATGGGCGACGGCGCGTACGCTCATGCGCTCGCCGAAGCTTTGCACGTAGTCCATGACCCGAGGACTAGACTCCCGAAGGAGCGCGATCCCGCGCAGGACCTTCTCCAGCTCGTCGAACAGGGGCCGAAGCTCCGTCTCTGGCATCTCGAGCTCGCCGATGATTTCGCGCTGCCGCTGAATGGGTGCGAGCTCTATCCGACCACCGACGGCATCCGAAGCCGCCCGAAGTAGCGCGTCGGTGATGCCTTTGTGGGCGGAGCACACCACGACGACGCCCGGACCGCCGCGCTCACGCACGATCTCGACGACCTTCTCGATCTGGGCTCCGTTGGCCAGGGAGGACCCTCCAAACTTCATCACGCGCACGGCGGCTCCTTGAAGTTTGCCCGCAGGGTCGGGGTCAAGGGGCGAGCCTTTCACCCACGGGAAGAATGTTGGAACATGCCCTCGGGTGAAGCGGCTCCGGGTACGTCTCAAGGCCTCCGGTCCGGAGGAGCTCGCCGCCACCTTTGGTCACCGTTTGCGGCCCGACGGGCTCGACATCCCATCGAAGCAGGCCATGGACCTCGGTCAAGAGGTCTCGGTCACCTTGCTGTACAAGGGCGGGACGGTAGCTCTGGAGGGAACTGGCCGGGTCGAAGGCTGCGAACCCCGTCCCCGAGGTGGTTTCGCCCTCGCCCTCAGGGTGGCTTGGTCCCCTATCTCCCGGCAGACCTTGGCTCGGATCCTCCCCGAACTGGGGGACGGCATGGTAGCCGACCTTGGCGGCGTCCCGGCGCCCGTGGATTCCACCGCCGACGTCCTCCAGATCCCCAGCGACCTCCTGTCGCCCGAAGGCCTCGAGCGGATGCCCGATGTCTGGCAACCCGCGAGTCCCCCTCCGCCGAGCGGGGTGCTGATCCATTCCGACCCGGCCACGCCCGCCATCCCCGCCGATGCCCTGGAGTCGGGCGAGGTCACGCCTCTGGCCCGCATCGAGCTCGTCAGGCCTCGGCGGGTGCCGGAGATCGAGTCGACGAGCCCTGTCGACAGTCTGGGCGCGGTTCGCTCCGGGTCCCGCCCCCGCGAGCCCCGAGGGCAGCTGGTCCTCGGCGTAGACTTCGGGACCCGAGAGATCCGGACTGCTTGCATGACGGGGGACGAAACCCAGGTCGTTCCGACCCGTCGAGGCATGAGCTCTCTCCCTTCGGTCGTTCACATCGACGACTCCGGGAAGACCATCGTCGGCGAGCCGGCGCTTCGTCGGATGGCCCGAAAGCCGGAGTTCGGGATGCGAGACGCCCGACGACTGCTGGGCTTTGCATTTTACGGCCCCGGCGTCGAGGCAGCCGGGCTTCGGGTCGGCCAGAATGTATCGGCCGACGAAGAGGGCGGACTTCGCATCGGTCGTCACGAAGTCTTGCCCGAGGAGGTGACCGCCCTGCTCCTCAAGGAGGTTCGCGAAGCGAGCAACCTCGTGATGCCGGACCGCATCAACCGAGCGGTGCTGACGGCGCCAACCTGGAGCGGACCCGAAACCCGCGGGGCCGTCATCCGGGCCGCGGAAGCGGCGGGCTTCCACGTCGAGCGCGTGATCGGCGAAGCGGCGGCATGTGCTGTTTCCTACGGCGCCACGAGCGGCAAGAGCCGAGCCCTGGTGGTCTCGATGGGAGCGGGGGTCCTCGACGTCGCCTTGGTGTCCGTCGGAGACAGGACGGTCGAAGTCTTGGCCAGTGCCGGAAGTACTGAGCTCGCGGGTTGCGAATTCGATCGGGTTCTGCGCCCGGTGATCGACGAGGCTCTCGCCGCGGCGACCGCCCAGGCCACGTCGGAGGTGCCTGGTTTCGCGCTGGATGGCTGCACCGAATCGCTGAAGGAGAGCCTGGGACTGCACCCCAAAGGCGTGGGCCGGCTCGAGCTCGATCTCCCCGGGGCCGAGTCCCAGCTCATGCTGGAGATCGAACTGGAGCGCACCCGAGCCGAGGCCTTGTGGGCCCCACTGGTCGAAAAAGCGGTGGCCATCGTCGAGGGCGTCCTGGAGTCGGCCGGCGGCAAGAAGGTCGATGCCCTGGTCCTCGCTGGCGGAGGCCTAGGCCTCGCCCCTCTCCGACGTGCGCTTCGATCCCTCCTCCCCGAAGCGGAACCTGTGGAACTGGACTTCGATGCCGCCGCAAACGGGGCGGCCATCATCGGGGCCCGAATCGCTCGCGACCTCGAGCCCGGACTCGAAGAGCGGCTCGATACTGCGGTTTGGTTGGGTGCCGAGGGGAAGGGCCGTTGGAGCCTGTTCCCTGAGCGGGCTTCGCCTCCCAGTCGTCGGAGCATGGAGCTTCCGGTGGACCGAGAAACGCGCTTGGCCATCGTCCTCGGAAGCGGAGCCTCGCGACGCTGGGTGGGGACCCTTGAAATGCCCCCCGAGGCCCAGGGGGTGGCTGAACTGGAGGTTCTCCTCACCGAGTCCCTTACCCTCGAGACGCGGATCGACGGCCAGCTCGCCCGCCTCAGCCGACGAGGCCTAGGGGAGACCTGGTACGAGCAGTTGGAGGCCCAGCCCAACGAGGGGGGCCGTAGTCGCTGGCTGGACTGGTTCCGGAAGCGCTGATTCCTCCTCGGAATGCCCCACGACTGTCGACACTGCGACACGGTCGACGCGTATACGCCTCGATCTCCGTCGGTGAGTCGACACAGCGCCCCATCTTGCCGGCGATCCAGGAACGGCACGAACGTTGCTGTTCTGACCGTCGTCATGTTCGACAGCTGGCCCTGCTGAACCTCCCGGTTTTCTCCCCGAGCCCCCGGCCCACGCTTACATCTGACCACGCGGTGGGCTCGGCGCCCTCATTGCGGCCGTTTCCGGAGCGGTGCTAGCGTCCTCGAACCATGTGGGAGGTCTTCAAGACGCTGTCTCAGGGCGGCGTAATGATGTTCATCAACCTTGGCGTGTCGATCTCGGCCGTCGCCGTCGTCCTGCTGCGCGTCTACCAGCTGTGGTTTCAGTACCGGATGTCGATGAACGCCTTCGCCGACTCCATCGTGGCGTCGGTGGATCAAGGCAACTACGCGAATGCCGTGCAGATCGCCTCCCAGAAGGCGACCCATCCTTTGGGCGCCATCATGAAGGACATGCTGCTCAAGGCCGACAAGTCCGACAAAGAGATCGAGCGCGCCTATGAAGCCTCGGCGACCCGCGAGTTGCCTCGCCTCAAGCGCTATACGGCTTACCTACCTCAGGCTGGAAACCTTGCGACCCTCATTGGTCTGCTGGGCACCATCCACGGTCTTATCGAAGCCTTCGGAGGCGCGACGGCCGAGGATGCCGCCACTCGTCAGCAGGTGCTGGCCAAGGGCATTACGGTGGCCTTCTACAACACCTTCTTTGGCCTCGCGATCGCCGTTTTCTGCGCCCTGACCTTCATCGTCATCAACGGGCGCCAGGGCATGATCGTCGAGACCATGGAGAACGCCTTGAACCGGGTGCGGGATCGCATCATGGATCGCAACAAGGCGATGCGTTCAGCCCGCTGATCGAGCCCAACCATGGCAGGAGGCGGAGACGACGAGGCCACGGCGTTCGACCTGACGGCCTTGATGGACATCTTGTCGAACATCATCTTCTTCTTGATGGCGAGCTTCGGAGCCGCGGTCGTCGCAATCGTACCGGCCTCGGTGCCCACCATCTCCGAGGGAGGCGAGAATGACACCGCGACCGAAGAAGACAAGGTCACGGTCACGATGAAGGTCGAGGCGGACGGTAAGGTTGCCATCTCGGCGGCCAACAACGAGATGCTGCCAGAAGAGCTCAAGCCCTACGACAAGACCATCCCCGGCAAGGACGGGAGCATCGACGCGGAAGCCATCACCAGCCACCTCTGGAGCATCAAGGACGCCTTCCGCAAGTCCGAGAACATCGTCATCGTCTGTGATGAGAAGGTTACTTACGCAACGCTCATCAACGCGATGGATGCTTCGCGCGAGCGGAAGATGGAGGTGGACGGTAAGAAGGTCCATCCCCAGATGTTTCCGGCCGTGGTCGTGTCCTCGATGGCAAAGTGAGGAGAGCCCGTGAGCTTCGGTAAGAAGAAACAGAAGAAGCGCGGACTAGGTTCCTTGGACCAAGGTTCGGGGAATCCGACGGGTCTGAACCTCATCGCCCTGATGGACATCCTGTCGAACATCATCTTCTTCCTCATGGCGAGCTTCGGGGCCCAGACCCTGGATTTGACCTCGGCCAACAAAGTGAAGCTGCCCTACTCGACTTCGGAACTCGCCCTGAAGATGTCCCTGTCGGTGGCCGTGACCATGGACGAGCTGTACGTAGAGGACGAGCCTATCGGTACCCTCGACGTCGGCAAGCTGACCGGGCTGGACGAGAACCGGATGGTGCCCTCCTTGGAGAAGGCGCTGAAGCGGGTGAGGGCCGACCGCCTAGCCAAGAACGAGCGACCCAAGGACGAAGACGAAATCGTGCTCTTCATCGCCGATGAGCGACTGGAGTTCGCTACCATCGATCGGGTGATGAAGACATGTGCTCGTGCCGGCTTCACCAAGTTCCGCTTCACCGTCGGCAAGCAATAATCTCGAAGCAGCGACGAAGACGGAGCGGGTCGCACCCTGGTGCCACCCGCATCGCCTGACCGACCAAGTAGCCCAACGCCTTTGGATGCCCCTCTCGCAGTCTTGCCAGGACCCCGGGATGGTCCATGGCGACCGCTTCTGCCACTGTCGTCGGGTCGATCGCCGACGCGCCTTTGCCCAAAAGGAGTCGCTCCTGCTCGACGCTGCTCTTCCCAGCCCGTGCCGCCCGGACCGCCGCTCGGATCCGTTCCGGACGCTCGCGCCAAGTGTCTTCGAGTTCGGGGGCCTTTCGAGCCAGGCCTGCACCCAGGTGGGCCAGTAGCTTCGCCGCCGCCGCGAGTTCCGATCCTCGAAAAGGCGCCAGGTGGGGCGTCCAACTAGGCTGCAAGGCGAAGAAGCGGGCCGTGTCTTCGGGGCACCCGGCCGCCTTCAATCGGTCCCAAGTCTCCATGGGACAAGCCGTCTCGAGCGGGGGTGGAGACGGGACCCGATAGCTCGGAAGGTCCGGCTCGGGCAGGAACCGATACTCGGGTCGGCTCTCCTTGGACCGCATCGGCACCGTTCGGCGCTGCTTGCGATCGAAGCCGAGTGTGGTCGGACGGACGGGACCGTCCGCGGCGCGCTGGCGTTCGATCTCTGCCTCTACGGCTTGGGTCACGAAACGGTAGCTGTTGAGGTTCTTAATCTCGCAGCGGGGACCGCCCCCGATGGACACGTTGGCATCGCAGCGTATGTCCCCATCCTGGAGCGCGCCGCGGCTGACCCCGAGGGCGACGACCAAGGCCCGGAGCCAGCGGAAGGCCTCGCCCGCTTCGGCTCCGCCACCGAGCGTGGGCGCGCTCACGATCTCCACCAGGGCGGCCCCGCTCCGATTCATGTCGATCCCGAGTCGGCCCGAGGGGAGGCGCTTGCTGCGTCCCGCGTCCTCTTCCAGATGGAGGCTTCGCAGCGGAAGCTCGCCGTTCGGCCAGCGGAGAGTGCCCCCTTCGGCCAGGGGCTCCAGCTGGCTGATCTGATAGCCCTTGGGGAGGTCGGGGTAGTTGTAGTGCTTGCGGGCGAAGCGGCAGCGCTTCGCCGGCGTCGCGCCTAGGCCAAGGGCCAGCCGAAGGGCTAGGTCGAGAGCCCCGGGGTGGGGGAGAGGCAGCGTCCCGGGGAGTCCCAAGCAATGGGCGGAAACGTCTTGGTTTGGTTCGCGACCGCCCGGAGATGGAGCGAATAGTTTTCCGTCCAAATCGAGCCGCACATGAAACTCGAGGCCGACCTTCGCCTCGGCACTCACGGACGCTTGCGGGCCCATCGCTTGAGCAGCATCACGGTCACCAGGAGACCGAGGACCAACATGGCCTTGATGAACAGCGCATGCTCCACCTGTCTCATCATGATCTTTGTGGTGTCGTTGGCAATCTCGCAGTGCTAGCTTTGAAGCACATGAGGGCAGTCGCCCCGGCTACCGAGCCGGATTCTCCTGTCGACGCGGCCCTGCGGGCCATCGACGAAAAACTCACTCAGTGTTCTTCGGCGGGACGACCCTTCTCCCTTCTTGTGGCTCGCGGTCAGGTCGAAGCGCTCACCGAGACGGCCAGCGTTCATGAGGTCGAAGACCAGACCGTCGTCACGCTTCCGGGCATCAATCTCGACCGCGCCTGCGCGCTGGCCGAGCGTTGGGTGCGCCACCATCCCGGAGTTCGGGTCGGCGTGGCCTCGACCCACGGTCATTGGGCGGCGGCGCGGGCGCTCTGGGATCGCGCCAAGGTCGCGCTCGAGACCGCCGAGTCCGGCCCCGTCGGTCCCGTCGTCTCCATGTCCTGGGCCGACGTGAGCACCGACCTTCCTTCGAGTCTCAGCTCTCGCTGAAACCGTCTTCCTCCTTCGACCAAGCCCGTGCCCGGGCCATGGCCATGAGAGGAAAGTAATGACGATACATGTGGTAGTTGATCATGAAGGCCCGACTCAGCTCGGTCCCCTGTGACAACTCGTCCTGCAGTTCTTCCCGGAGCTCGACCCGAAGTCCGACACCGTAGCCCGGAAAGCCAGTGCCAGTATAGCTCGGCTCGTTCCAGCTCCCGTCACTTCCTTGGGTCTTGGCCAGGTAGCGCAAGCCCCGTCGGACGGCGTCTTGGTCTCGAGGCCGCCGACCCGCTTCCAGGGCCATCAGCGCCCATCCCGTTTGAGAGGCGGTGCTCGGTCCTCGTCCGCGGGCCTTCGCGTCCATGTAGGAGCCACAGCGCTCGCCCCAGCCTCCGTCGGCGTTCTGCTTGCTGAGGGTCCAGTCCAGAGCCCGCTGAACCCAGTCGGCCGCCATATTCTGGCCTACGGCACGAAGGGCCGGCAGAACCGCACCCACGCCGTAGACGTGATTCACCCCCCATCGCCCGAACCAGCTTCCGTCGGCTTCCTGCTCCCTCCGAATGAAGGACAACCCCGCCGCCACCGCCGGGTCGCTGGCGTCGTGGCCCAGTAGGCTGAAGGCCTCGAGGACATGGCTGGTCACGTCCACGCTGGGCGGATCCAAGACCTCGCCGAAGTCGCAGAAGGGGATCTTGGTCAAGAAGGCGTTGTCGTTATCTTTGTCGAAGGCCGCCCAGCCTCCGTTGCTGCACTGCATACCGCGGGTCCAGGCGACGGCCGCCGCCAGGGCTCGCTCAATGCGGGGGTCGGGCCGGTCGCCTCGCGCGCGAGCCAGCACCGCGATGGCCACCGCGGTATCGTCGACGTCCGGATAGGCCCAGTTTTCGTATTCGAAAGCCCAACCGCCCGGCCGAAGGTCGGGGGCCTTGATCGACCAGTCGCCGGGTACCATCACCTGTTGGTCCAACAGCCAATCGATTGCCCGTTGAACCTGGGGATCTTCTCCCTCGATGCCGCAATCCTGAAATGCGAACAGCGTGAGCACGGTGTCCCAAACTGGAGATACGCTGGCCGCCACGTAGCTTCGCTCTCCTTCGTCGATGCGCCAGCGGGGATCTTCGAGCGCACCGAGCGCCGCCTGCATGACGGGATGCTCGAGCCCGTAGCCCTCGTGGGCCAGCGCCATGACGCTGTACACCCAAGGAGGCTGAATCCCGCCCCAGACGCCGTCCGCGTCCTGGTGGCGGACGATCCACTCTACCGCGCTCCGCTGGGCCCAAGGTCGAAGCAGCATCAGCTTGGCGTCCTGAAGGCGATGCATCAGCCCGTCCACGGCCAGGAAGAAACGCTCCCAGCTCATGAGCTTGCCCGCGCGTGGGAGGCGGAAGTCGAAGCGCTCACGGCCCTCGGGAAAGAGTTCCTCCAGCCGGTCGGCCCCAGGCAGTGGGTGAACGGGTCGACGGGCCGACAAGAGGGAAATGGGGAGGAGGGTCGCCCGGGCCCAGGTCGCGAAGTTGTAGATCCAAAAGGGCAGGAAGCGCGGGCAGAAGATGATCTCAGGCGGCAGGTTCGGGGTGTCGCGCCAGGGCCAGACGCCGATCAAGGCCAGCCAGTAGCGTGTGAAGACCCGAATGTCCCGCAACCCGCCCTTGCCGTGGATCCAAGTACGGGCCCGAAGCATGGCCGGTTCGTCGGGGTCCGCTCCGTAGGCCTTGAGGGCGGCGTAGCACTCGACGGTTGTGTTGATGTCGCCGTTCGGAGCCTGATGGTAGACCTCCCAGCTTCCGTCGTCTCGCTGCTCTGCTCGCAGGGCGTTCAGGAGTCGAGGCACGAGAGGATGGTCTCGACGGCCCAGGACGTGGAGCGCGAGGAGCCATTGCGCCTCCATGCACGCGTTGCTCTGAAGGCGAGCCGCCCAGTAGCCCTCGGGCCGCTGCTGCCGGCGGCTCCACCGCAACGCCGAGTCGATGGCGGCGTCCAGGTCGGCAGCGAGGCGGGGAGCCACGACATGGGCCATGACGCGCTGTTGCATCGGAGCATCCGGGGGTCAACGGCCCGGTCGAGGCGCCCTCGGACACCCTTGCGGACTGGGGGTCATCGGACAGGATGTTCAGCGGGTCTCCACCGCCACGATCTCGAAATCGGAAAAGCTGAGCAGGGCCATCATGTCGACGACGGAGGTGGCGATGTGCCCAGAACCGACGATGAGTTCGGGGTTCGTGGGATCCACCTCTTTCCAGGTCTCGCCGTCATGGTAGGCCACCCAAGCGTGGGCGGTCATCGTGTTTCCCGTCGCCATGAAGCCCAGCCGTAGCCTCGCTGGTATCCCCGATGCCCGAAGCAGGTCGGCGAGGAGAACGCTGTACTCCGTACAGTCGCCTCGCCGCCGGTTGAGAACCGCTTCCGAAGAGAGGGCTTGGCCCGTCAACTCGTAGCTCAAGTTCGACTCGACCCAGCCCATGAGCTTACGGACCCGCTCTTCGACGGCGTCTTCCTCCCGGATGAGAGTCCGGGCGAGGCTTCGAATCGCTCCCGGAGGAAGCTCCAGGTCTTTCGCCTCGGGCCCGGCCTCCGTTTGGGCATCCGAAGGGCCGGGGTGAATCGTCACCCGCGTCATGCCCTCGCCCAGCTCGACTTCGTTGCGATGTCCTTCCGCGAAGAGTCGCCCGAGCTCCCGAGCGGCAGGACTCTCGAATATCAAAGTCATGGGACGCCGCGCGTCGTCGACGCGAACCACCCTCGGAAGCATCAGCGTATTGCGTGGCCGGGCGAGGGCGGCGGCGACGACAGGGAGGGTCGCCGTATCGTCGTCTCGCTTGGCAAAGCGCATGCTGGCACGTACGAGGAGCTCACCCTGTTCACTGGTTGCGCCTTCTAGTTCGCTCTTTTGGCTCATCCGAACGAGCTGCGTGAACATGCCTGCCACCATCCGGGTCTGGGTCGGGATGAAGCCACCGTACAGCGAAGCCTCCATGGCTGAGGCCGAGGCTTCATTGTCGACCTGACCGAGGATGAAGCCTTCGATGGGCAGGCGCTGTTTGTCGCCCAAGCGTGCCAGCGCCTCGGCCCGCAGACCGTCGACCGGGCTGATGACGGCGAAGCCGTCTCGGGTCTCGAAGTGCTCTGGGTTGTCCTCCGAGCTCGCTCGGTCTTCATCCGGTTCGGGCAGGACCAAGACCCACCCATTCTCCAATGCTTGACCTTCGTACCAGCCCAGCGCGAAGGGGCGCTCAGGATCGATCCACCAGGTTGGCAAGGGGACTGCGACATCCGAGCCGATTTGCTCCACCAACCCTGCGAAGAAGCTGGTGGCCGGCCCTCCGACCACCAGGCGATTGAGCGCGCCTTCGGGGAGTCCGCCGGCCAGGCGCTCCAAGGTGTCCTGGGAGGTCTCCTCTTTGTCTCCCTGCAGCCGAAGTCGGACCTCCACCCCGTCCCCAGTCATCGTCACACTCAGGCGTCCCGGTGCCCCGCTCTGGCCTTCCTCGAACAAGAGAGCGTGCGCGCCGCTCGTGCGGCCTCCCAGCCAGTTCCGGTCTTCGACCGACAGCGGCGCCTGGTCCGGGGCGCCGATGAGGTCCTTGAAAGCAGAGGGCTTGCCCACCAAGGCTCGACGGCCATCGGCAAGCATCGAGACGTTGTCTTTTCGGAAGGCGCCGCCTTCGAAGAGGGTGAAGCGTACGATCCCTTCGGCAGACTCCCCGAGGAGCTCCGTGTTCATACGAAAGGACTGAGCAAGTCGGGTATCTCGCGGTTCGACGGAAGGCTTGGCGGCTTGGTGTTTCAAGAGGCCGGACATGAACAAAGAAGGCACCGCGGTCAGGGTGGCCATGGTCCCGGCCCCGACGATGAGCCCTTCCGGAATGCTGGTGAGCTCGAGTCCATCTCGTGTGCTAGCCAGCCGTCGTCGAAGAGCATCCATGTCTTCGACCTGGAGCTCGCAAAGGACGCGATGCTTGCCGCTAGAAGCGCAGGTCATCGGGGCCCCGGGGACCAGCAACCCGCTCGGCAGCGTATGGTCGAGCTGGTCCGATAGACGACGGAGCACGGTCCGCAGCATGCCGCCACTCGGGCCTTCACCGAAGTCCACGGCCTTGGTCATCGTTCGGAGCAGAGGCGCCAAGAGCTCGGGCTCGGCCAGCCGCACGAGCATGCCGTCCTTGGGCGCGACGAGGTCGTGCAGTTCATCTTTACGCCAATCACGAGGCTGGGTGGATGTGCCGAAGATCCACGTCGCGACAGGTCTCAGCTCTTCCTCCAGGTCCTCGACTCTCTTCCCTCCTTCGATGGCCTGAGCGAGCGCCTCATAGCGGCTCGGAAGTCCCTCCGCATAGACGCCCCCGCCCAGTTGATCGCTAAGTTCGGGGATGCGCGCGTACAGGTCGTCGAAGGCTTGGATGGTCTTCTCGTCGAGCCGCGGTGCAAGCCCCCACAGCAGTCGCTTAACCAGCAAAATCTCGTCTTTGGTTTCTGCCTTGTTCGTATCGGCGAGCCGAGCGTAGGCTGCTTCTACGACTGCTTCTTCGGACGCCGAGCTGCGGAGCGAGGCCGCGACCAAGGACGCCGTTTCGATGGTCCCGCTTCTCAAGTCCGTCGCGAGCAGGTCCTCGCCGAGCCCATCACCGAAGAAATAGTGCGCGACGATGGCTTGGACGTGGGCCACGTCCGAGGCCCGGACCATGCTCTTCCCGGCCCGACGTCGCGCTTCTTCGGGGAGAAGGGCCATCAACTGGAGCGCACCGAAGGGTCGGGTGGTTTGATCGCTCCTCTGGATGAGGGGCACAGCCTGCAGGAGCTGAACAGTGCACTCAGGAGATGCCTCAATCGCCTCCGCCCCAAAGCGCGCCACGACAGGGTCGTCGTCCAGAGCGGCGAGCGGCCCGAGGAGTCCCGCGTCTCCGGGGTTGCTGCAAGCGACCACTCGAGCTCGGTCCGAAGCTGGGAGCACCTTAAAGACGTCGGCCCACAGGTCCGGTGTCATGTCTTTGGGGCAGGGTGCTTCGCTCTCATGGTTCTGGACGAAGAAGGCACGAAGCAAAGCTCGACGTTCATCTCCGCTCCAGAAGCGCCCGAGCTGGGAGATCATGGCCGCGTTCTCGGCCGAGAGGAAGCCATCCGTGCTCCGATAAGTATGGAGTGCCCACCAGACTTCGGCCTGTCGGGCTTCGAACAGTTCGGGGGGAGCGACGAGGACCAGCTTCTCCAACCACTGCTGCTCGACCCGGATCGCCTGGAGGAGGACGGTCGATCCCACCGGCGTCAGGGCCAGCATCGTCGGTCGCCCAGCGAGCTCGACCTCCTCAACCCAGATACTCTCCCCAGCCTCGAATTCTCTCCTCAAAGTCGGGAACAGGACTTCGGAGGACTGACGAGAGACATTGGCTTGGCGTTCGACGTGAATCCGAAGTCCTTCTCGTTCGAAGGACAAGCCATCGTCCTCACTCCCCTGCTCACCAGGGAGCGCAAGCTCCATACCCACCTCCTGGTCCTCGTGCAGCCTTGCTCCGACCGCGCGCATCGTCTGTTCGGTTCCTTTCAGGTGAGCGACCAAGGCTGGCGCCGAACGAAGAAAGTCGGGAAGCCCCTCGGAATGGCTTCTCGGCGGAGCCAAGACCGAGGCGAGGTAGGGCAGCCGGAGGTCGCGGCTGCCGGCCTGCAGAGAATCGGCGACGGCTTCGGCGGCTGAAGCCTTGGCCTGGGGCGTCTGAAGGCGAAGCGCGATCTGCGCGGCAAGAACGGAGAGTCCGCCCACGCTCGGGTGGCGCGCGTGGGCTCGAAGCACCCGGGGCAGACCGATGGTCCCGGGCGGAATCGTCTGTTCGGCGATGGCCATCAAGATGAAGTCGGACTCGGGGTGGCGGGCCAAGTGGCGCACGTGAATCGAGGACTGCTGGCTAAAGAAGGAGTCGTAGACGTCGGAAATGTCCTCGGCCTTCAGGCTCCCCCGCTCGATGTCGGCCCGGGCGACGGAGGGGCCGAGCCGCACGAACTCGATGAGGGCTATCAATCCTTCGTCTTCGGACGCCTCCCCCATTCTCTGGACTGCCGCCTCGGCCGCCCAACCGTAGAGCTCCATCGCCAGCAGATCGTCGCCCGCCGCCGCAAAGATGCCTCGGACCGCCAACCCAACCGGGGCCAAAGACGCGCCGTTGTAGTACTGAAGAGAGGTGGCTGTGACCGGTGCATGTATGGCGATCGCCCTCTGCACCGGTCTGGAGACGTCCCGCTGTCGCCACATGGTCGCCGGCGCTGCGAGCCACTGTCTTTCGTAGACCTGGGCCGCGGCCTCGCCTTCGCCCCGCGTGGCTAGCCACTCCACCTTGTGCCTCACCCATGCACCGCCGAGCTCTTCGTCCGTCTCGGGATCGGTCGCGAAGAGGTCCTCGGCCCTCATCCCCGTGCCCTCCAGACTCCAGGGGTGTTCGACGGCCAGCCCAGCCAGAGCCACCGCAAGCTCGGGTTCCCGGCTGGGCCACGCGCGAACGCACGGCTTGGCGGCGGCGTCGACGAGGTCGGCGTCTATGAGGAGACGACACACCATTCCGTCCATGCCCAGCTGCGTGGCTTCCTCCGCCAGTGCCAGCGCGGCCTCGGCGTCTTGGTTCCGGTAGAAGTAATGAGCGAAGCGCGCCCGCAACTCGGTCGGCATGGCGACCGCGCCCACTTCGCGGAAGAAGAAGGCCGCACGGGGGGAGGGCGCTTCGTCGGCGCTGAAGTCGCCCACGAGAAGCCTCAGCATGGCCCGCTGTTCCGGGGCTAGAGCGAACTCGTAGCGAGGACTCAAGAGCCGTCGTGCCTCCTCGACCGAGGCCTCCCCCAGTACTTGGGGCAGACGCTCGTTGATCAAGCTTCGGATCCTCCAGGAGGGCACCTGGGCCCCCCTCGCGGCCAGCTCCAGTCGTTCGTAGAGCTCGCCTTCGAGGAGGATCCGAAGGTCCCGTCCTTGTGCGCCTTCGTGGTCCAAGTTGGCATCGAAGACGATCGAGTGGCCGGACCAGGTGCGCAGGGCTCCGACGAGCTCGGGGCCGGGTGTCTGGGCCACCAGCGCGAGTCCAAAGCGCCGTGCAGCGGCGAAGTCGCGGTCGGCCAAGAAGAGCTCCAGCGTTCGACGGGCCCGGATCTCCGGGTCGTCCGAAAGCTCGATGTTCAGGAAACGCCGATGACGAGACGACCTTGGAAGCCCCTCAAGAAGCATTCGCGCCTGGTCGCTTTCACCCTTGGCCAGAGCCGCCGACGCCAACAGAACACTCAGCATGTGGCCGGCTCGTCCGGGGAGCTGGCCCTCGAGAGGGGCGAGGGCGGTTTCAACCCGTTGAGCCTGACCCTCGTTCGCGGCGCGGGTGGCGAGCTGAAGTCGCTCCGTCCAGCTCGGACCCTCGAGCTCGGCGGGTCCGTCCTCTTCCGACACCGACAGCTCCGCATTCCAGAGTCGCTGACTGGCCACGTATGCGGACATCGCCTGCTCGAATGTGGCCCGACCCGATACGAGGTCGTCTTGTAGAATGTAGTGGGCGGCCACCTCCTGCTCGGGCACGGCGGGGCTCAACATGGCCAAGAGACGGTCGGCCTCTTCGAATTCGTTGCGCCACAAGTTCGTCCAAAAGAGGGCCCGGTGATAGGCGACGGACTTCGCCACCCTGCGATTTGCCAGTTTGAGCAGCGCCTTCTCCAGAAGGGGCATCGTCGATGCCTGAAGCTGGCCCTCGATTCGCAGCCAGTCGGCATCGACATGTTTCAGCTTCGGCAAGATCTGGAGCAGGGCCTCGACGTCGACTTCGTCGAAGCCTCCAACCGTGGCCGACTGGACGTCCCAGTAGCGTTCGGAGCAGTCGTCGATCGTTGCGCCCAGGCAGTCCTCGAGAAGGGCGACGATGAGGGGATCTGCGGCACCTATGCGTAGGGGAAGGCTCGGGTCGAGGCCGTGAACCAGCCCCCAGAAATCGACCCGGGACGGCGCAGCTCCCGAGCTTCGGACCGCGGCAGCCAACGCGCGTCCGGGAAGGGAGTCGGGATTGGTCTCGGGATCGAAGGCCGCTGCGAATTGAAGGCCCAGGAAGCGAGAGGGTTCGTTCGGCCAGGCCTCCAATTTTTGGGCGAGCCCGACCCGGGCCAAGGCGGCAGCCCGCACCTTCTGCTCCAGAGGACCGTCTCCATAGGCTTGGGCAACGGCAGGACCCACGTCGAACTGGGCGGCCAACGCGAGCGCGAAAGCGAGCCGTCGCCCCGGCGACTGGGGCTGCTCGACGCTTTCGCGCTGGAGGATGCCCAGGTCCTCCCGAACAGCTCGCATGACGGGCAGTCGCCTCGCCACGGACCAAAGCACTTCCGAGGGCGCTTGGTCGCCGTGCTCGGCCAGCAGGGCGAGAAGGACCTGGGCCGAGGCGTGCCAAGGATCCGCGGTGACGAGGGCTTTCAGTCGGGGGACAGCCTTGGCTTGGGCCTCTTGGGCTGAGATTCGGAGGAGGTCGTTCTCGAGCAGGTCGGACGCCGCCTGCACATCGGCCGAGCTGCCTTGGAGAAGCCGCTCGACGAACCCCGCCGGATAGGCGGTCGAGTTGGCGTGGAGCAGGAGGATGGCCCTTCGTCGGTCCCCCCGGGCAGCCTCGAAGGCGGCTTCCAGGGCCACGGGCGGCACTTCATCGGCGTGGAGGACGGAGTCGACCAGGTCCTCGTCGACGGGAGCATTCTCGGTCCAAGCGGCGAGAAAGACCCGGCTCGCTCGGGCCCGGGCCGCGAGCGGCCGAAGCCTGTCTAGGTTCACCGGTTCGATCGGAAGTTCTGCAAGGCCAGAGCGGCGCAAGGCCTCCAGCTCCCAAGCCGAGCGGAGGGCGCTCCGAGCAGATTGGAAGGCGTGGGTTTCGAGGGCGCGCTCGGCCAAGCCCAGATAGTGATTGGGGTCGGCCAAGGAAGAGGCGTCTGGGTCCTCGGCCAGAAGCTCCGTCCGAATCTCCGAGAGCCGAGTTGGCGTCGTTGCGCAGCCCAGGACCAAGAGCCAAAGCACGCACGCCCACCTCATGTCCGCATCGCTCTCCAGTGCTGGTCCGTGCGTCAAGCGGGGTTCTTTGGTCGGCATCGTCGTCGACCACGCTGCGGCGCGCGTCGATGGGCTCCCGCGTGGGATTGGTTCCGTGATGCTGTGAGGGGGCACCCTCGGCCATCGAGGCTTGATGGGATCGAGATGCGCCGCCCCGTCGGGGCCGGCTCCTCTCCGGAGGGCATCCGACTTCGGATGGGCCAAAAATTGGACGGGCTTTCGGCTTGGGGGCTGAATGGGGTGCGATGAGTCAGGCGGCGGACACCCTGGAGCCTACATCGGATCGGCGGGCCTCCCCGCGGGTTCCGGTGGAGCGGACCGTCAAGCTGGGGCCGGCCCATCGGCCCACTCGAGCGACGCTGAGCGCGGGGGACATGTCTCGTTCTGGGGTCTTCGTCGAAGCGTCGGTGCCGGTCCGGGTGGGGGCGCGCTTCAGTGCCGAGCTGGAGCTCAGCTCGGGCGCCCACGTCTACATTCCCGAAGCCGAAGTGGCCCACGTAGGTACGGGTCCCAACCGCGGATTCGGTATCCGATTCATCGACCTTCCAAACGAGGTGAACCAGCTCCTGGCAGAGGAGATGGCGCGCCTGGATCCTGCCCCCATGCCGACGGTCACCCCGGCCCTCGTTCTCGCCGAAGATGAAGACGACACCGATGCCCCCGAGCATGCGCCGGGCGCCTCGGCCTGGATCGAGCCCATGACCGAGCTGCCTGAGCCTTTGGACACCACTATCGATAGGAGACCCGCCATGCGTATGCCTAGCCACTGGACGATCATGCTCGGACTGGGCTGCGTCTTCCTTTTCGCGGCCGCGGTCTTCGTGGTCATGGCCGAGCTGGAGGCCAAGCCTCCTTCGGTGCAAAGCGTCCCCCTCGAATCGGGTCTTCCCAGCGAGACCCACGACGTCCTCATGGAGCGAGCCGAGGCGCCCCCCATGGAGCCCGTTCCGGAAGAGGCGGTGGATCTCGCCCCCCTTCCCCTGGTGCCGGAGCGAACCCCGGTTGCTGCCCACGCGCCCGAGGCGGCCCCGCCGCTGCCTATGCCCGAGCCTTCGCCGGTCATGGATGGTGAGCCCCGCATGATCGAGTTCGACGTGCCGACCGACGCTCGGGTGAAGACCTCCTACGCCCTGTCCAAGCCCCCTCGTTTCGTGATCGATCTGGTCGGCGTCGACCGCGCGCCCGCTTCGAGGGGCGAGGATCCCATGGTCACGCGAGTCCGCTTCGGTCTCCACCCCGGTTTCTCGAGGCTCGTTCTCGATCTGCGTCGCCCGCTCGAGGGCGGTGATGCCCGGCTTCGAGGCGGGCGCCTTTCGGTTCGTCTCGTGCCTCGCTCCTGAGCGGCTTGCCCCCCGACCGGGGAAGTGCGTCGCTCTCTTCGTGGCCCCCGTTGTGACCGTCCGCGCCCCGGCGCGCGCCGAGCTGGGGCATCTGCCCGAGATCGAGCGGGCGGCTGCCAGGCTCTTCGCGCCCTACGGCCTGGACGGGCTCTACACACAACACGTGTGCACCCTCGCTCAGCTCGAAGCGGCGCGGGCTGCGGATCGTCTTCGGGTAGTTGCCCTCGACGACGGACCCCCGTTGGGCTTCGCGTTGCTCGTCAGTTTGGGCCCCTGGGCCCAACTCGCCGAGCTCGACGTCTTGCCCGAGTTCGGCGGTCAAGGGCTCGGAACTCGGCTGCTCTTGGAGGCTATCGAATGGGCCCGGGCACGTCGGCCGGGGCTGGTGCTGTCTACCATGCGCGGGCCACCCTGGAACGCGCCCTTCTACGCCAAGCACGGCTTTCGGGAGGTCACGAAGCTGGATCCCTCGATGAGGAAAATCCGGGCGGCGGAGGCTCGGCTCGGCTTTCCGATGGCGGAGAGGGTCGTGATGCAGCGGCTCTTCCCCTGAGCGCGCCGCCCACTCGGCCTCTCAGACGAAGGTCTTGAGGATCTCCTGCTGAATGCCCTGCAGGTCCGAGTAGGCCCGATTGATCTCGTTGATCTTGCTCTGGAGCCGGGAGACCAGGTGCCGCTTCTCGAGGCCGTTTCGGATGACGAGCTGAAGGTCGTCGTTGTCCCACGGTTTCTCGATGTACTGGTACAGACCCACCTCGTTAATCCCCTTGATGGCGTTCTCCTTGTCGGCGTAGCCGGTGAGAATTATCCGAGGGGCCTCGGGGTGAAGATCGCGAACCTTGGCCAAGAAGGTGATCCCGTCCATCTCAGGCATCAGGTAGTCGGACAAAATCAGGTCGACCTCGCCCTTCTCCAGATAGCCCAGGGCCTCTCTGGCGGACTGGAAGGTGTGGACCTCGTACTCGGTCTCCAGGCTCAGATAGGCGTTCAGGCTCGTGAGCACCATCTCTTCGTCATCGACGATGACGATGACGTCTGCTCGCTCCTCGGCCACGGCGACGGTCTACCGCCCCCCGAACGAGGTGGCCAGCCGAAAAGCCCCCCTCCCTTTCATGGCGCGCCGCGAACGATCCGACCCAAGCCTCGAATGCGTCGGACCATACCCTTGAGGATGGCCTGGGTGACCTGGACATTGTCGGCCAGGACGTCGACGAAGTCCTCCCGGGCAATGGCCAAGGCCTGACTCGGTTCGACGGCCGTGGCCGTGACCACGCGGCGCTCGTCGTCGAAGAGGGCCCAAGTGCCGAACGGTTGGCCCGCCCGGGCAATCGTGACCTCGGTCTCTCCCCGATGAAGTCGGACCGCGCCCGAGACGACCTGATACATGAGCTCGGCCGACTCGTCCTCGCGGAAGACCGTCTCTCCTGACTCGAACTCGACCTCCTCCGCAACTGCGGCCAAGTAGGCGAGGAGCTCGGTCGGCACCTCGGAGAAGATGTCCACCTCTTGCAGCAGGATGACCTTCTCGATGATGGTCCTCACGAAGCCGCCTCCAGATGCTGCAACGTCTCTTGCACAAGCGGGTGGAGATCTCGAGTCCCGGCCAGGGCTCCTGGCCCCTGAAGCTCGGCCCTTGCATAGACTGCCGTCGCCCGAAGCCAAGGGTCGGCCTGTTTCATCCACGCTTCGAACAGCGGGTCCAAGGTCTGGGCCTTGGGTTCCGATTCGAAGAGTCCCAGGAGCTCGTCTTTCAAACCTCCGCGGATGGTGTTGTCGAGGTACTCCAGGACCTCGGCCCGAGCTCGACCCAGCCCGTAGTAGGCGTCCCGCATGGCTTCCCGCCCGTGAAGAAGGCCCAAGAGCGAGAAGATCTCTTCCAGACTCCGCTCCCACTGTTCCTCCAGGGTCCGCTGGAAGAGTCGGGTCCCCGGTCCAGGCTCCGGGCGGCCCCCCAAACAGCGGCGGGTGGCGCGGATGAGGCGTGCGGTGCGGATGCGCGCTCTGAGCCATCGGCGGAGACGCCGTCGAGGCAAGAAGCGAGGCTGGACCCGGCTCAGGCCCTGAAGGGCCGCGCCCGAGATGATGGGCTGATCGTCTTCGAGGAGCTCGACCAAGGCTTCGGTCGAAGGACCGTCGGCCACGTCGGCGAGGGTGCGGATGGCCGCTCTTCGGGCGGCCAGGGGGGCCTTGGCGTCGAGGGCCAGCTCGCTCAGGGCAGGGACCGAGATTGAGCCGAGCGCGGCCAAAGTGCGTCGGGCGGCGCCCCGAAGCTCGCGTTGCGCCAGCGCCTCGATGAGCCAGGGAACGAAGCGAGG
The DNA here is from genome assembly GCA_039024635.1 of Myxococcota bacterium. Lineage (GTDB taxonomy): Bacteria > Myxococcota > Kuafuiibacteriia > Kuafuiibacteriales > Kuafuiibacteriaceae > Kuafuiihalomonas. The sequence continues at coordinate 33,068 of JBCCQA010000028.1, forward strand.
ATCCTGGGCCTTCGCCATGCCCTGGATGGCCCCGTCCACGACGTCGAAGGGGGCGTTCTCCAAGAGGCCTCGGAGGGTGGACTCGAAGGGGAGGCCCGAGGCCGCGACCGCGCTCGCCAGAGTGGCCCGGGCCTCGGGAAGAGCGCGGAGCCGCTCGATGCGGGCCGGCGTCAACAGATCGGGCTGTGGGCTTTCGGTGAGGACCCGAAGCGCCGCCGCCGCCCGGGCCCCCGAACCGTCGAGCATGGCGACCATCGCGTCCTCCCTGCCCTCGCGCCGAAGGCGCAGGAACAAAGCCTCTCCCTGGACCTCGGGATCTTCGTCGTGGTCGATGAGGTGATCCAAGACCTCTATCGGAAGCGCATCGGCTTGATGACCCATCAGGTTGAGGGCCCGCCGTCGAACCTCGGCCGAAGGGTGGTCGAGAAGGGGGCGGAGCTCTCGAGAGAGACCCATGACCCCAACCGACTCTGCCAGGTCCAGCAGATAGACCAGCTGCCGAGGTTGGCTCGACTGCAGGGCAGTCTGCAGAACCTCGGCCACCGCCGCTTCGTTCATCCCCGTCGTGAGGGCGGTGTCGTCCAGACGGCGCGTCTCCAGGGCCCTCCGGAAGGCGTCGACGTAGGCGCTTCGAAGTCGACCCACCGTCCACAGCGAAACGGCGGCCAAGAGCAGGACCGGCCCACTCAGCTGGGCGTAGGACCAGCCGAGAGGACCGGTCAGCCCAAGGACGAGGAGGGCGCCTACGCCGGTGGCGGCAGTGTCTACGGTGGTGTCGATGAACAGTTTCGCGCGCTGCTTCACGGAAGCGGGCACGGGCAGGAACACCACTTCGGTGGCGGCTTTGTGGATCGAGTGGCGAAGGCCTCCGTCGGCGGCCTTGGGGGCGGCGGCGAAAGGGAAGCCGGGGCCCGCGAACAGCAGCCCGGCCCCTGCCCCGAGGGCAGTGGGCAGCGCCGCCAGGGCCGGACCGAGGCCAAAGCGGCGCAGCAGCCAGGGGGTCAAGATGAGCTGTACGCCGAGGCTCGAAAAGCTGATGGCGGCGAAGAAGAGGCCGAAGAAAGCCGCCTTTTGCTCGGCTTCTAAGAAGCTTTTCTCGACCAGACTGTTGAACTGCACGTCGACGAAGACCGCGACCAAGCCGATGATCGTCGCGTTCAGGGCCAGAAGACGGGGCAGGCGTTCGTCCGCGCCCGCGTCATCCTGCGAAGCGGCGCGTCGGCGCCGGGAGCGGCTCTCGAAACTGGAACGAAGCGGTGGCGCCCAACGAAGGACGAGCACGACCGAGACCAGCACCAGCGCCGCCAGGAGGAGCAGGTTCGAAGTACCGAGCCGCGAAGCTACTGCGCCGGTGAGAGCGCCGCCCACAATCGAACCGATGATGCCCCCCGTTCCGATGAGGCCGAACACACGCCGCGCTTCTCGAGGGTCGAAGGCCGAGTTGGCCCACAGCCAGATGAGGGAGGTCGTGAGCAAACCCAAGAGCTGAACGAAGACGAAAAAGGCGTAGAGCGCCCATCGGGCTTCGGTGGCCAAGACCCAGCGAAAGGCCAAGAGCAGGACGGCCAAGGCGCCGAAGGTGGCGGGCACCAGCTTGTCGGGCTGCAGACGGTCGGCGATCTTTCCATAGGCGAAGGCGGTCAGTCCCCCCGCACCGGCGACCGCAAGCAGCACCCAGGGCAGACCGGCCACGCCCTCACCCTGAAGAAACAGGGCGTTTCGAGCCGGCTTGAGCACGTAGATCGCGGTCAGGGTGAGAAAGTAGGCGCCAAACATGGGCGCCATCCGCGGGAGGTCCCCCGGCTCCAAGCCCAAAGCTCGTCGGAGCGCCGCCATCCAGGCCCGAGCCCATCAGCTCCTGGGCGGAAAGGAAACTCGCAGCTCGATGGGCTGGCCCAGAACGAGCTCCTCCAGGGTGACCCGGCAGCGGCGAGCCACCAGCCGTACCCCCCCTCTCGCGGCCTCGGCCAAGGCTTCGGCGAAGGCGGGGTCTAGATCGCGGGCCGGCTCCACCGACTCGACGTCCCGGCGTTGGCACACGAAGAGAACGGCAGCCGAGGTCGCGGGCTCGGCCGAAAGCTGGGTGGCGAGCTTCACTTGGCGGGTCGCCCGCTCCGAGGGCGCGTCGGGGAAGAAGGCGCGCTTGCCTTCGGCCCAGGTCACGCTCTTCACCTCCAGGAAGAGCTGATGGCCCATCGGGTCGGCCAGCCGGAAGTCGAAGCGGCTTCGCCCCACGGGGACCTCCGGTCGGTCGAGCTCGAAGCCCGCGAACTCCCTGAGTGCACCACGTTGAAGGGCCTCGTGGATCAGCTTGTTCGGGAGCTGGGTGTCGAGGGAAACGAGCTCGCCCTCGGCTTGGGCCATGGCGGCGGTGAATCGGGTGCGCCGCTCGGGGGAGCTCGCCGGTCGGATCCACATGCGGGTCCCGGCCTGAAGAAGGCCCTCCAGGCGCCCGGGATCCGGCAGATGGCACTCGACAAGCGTCTCGTCGGGATCGAGCCGAGCCCGCACTACGAATCGGTTCGGGCGGTCCACCATGACGCCGGGGCGCATCGGCCCAGGAATGGGAATACTGATGGGCAACAGAGGGGACCTACTGGAGGTGCCCCTCTCGGATCAAGTCGACTTCCGGGTCAGCCCCGTGCCATCGACCAGGAGTGGAAGAACAGCAGCCCCTCGCCTTCGAGCGGCGCGACGAAGACGAAATGCGTACGCGGAGCGTCGCCTTCTTCGACACCCTTCGCTGTCGTCGTTCGGTCCGGAGCTTTAGCGCCGAGCCGGTGCCCTTGGACGTGGTTCGGACCTGTGTCCACGCCGCGGCTCAAGCGCCCTCGGGCGCCCACAAGCAGCCCTGGACCTTCGTCATGGTGACCCGAGCGGAGACGAAGCGGGCGATTCGAGAGGCGGCCGAGAAAGAGGAGCGCAGCTTCTACGAGCAGCGTGCCCCCCAGCGATGGCTCGACGACCTTCAGCCCTTTGGGACGGGTCCTAGCAAGCCCTACTTGGAGATCGCACCCGTCCTCATCGTGGTCATGGCTCAGCGACACGGGGCGTCGCCCGACGAGCGTCACTACTACGTGCAGGAGTCGGTCGGCATCGCGACCGGCATGCTCTTGGCCGCCCTCAACGACGCGGGCCTCGCCACCCTCACCCACACCCCATCGCCGATGGGCTTCCTGGCCGAAGTGTTGGAGCGGCCGGCCAACGAGCGGCCCTACATGCTCATTCCGGTCGGCTATCCGAGCACGGATTGTATGGTTCCCAAGTTGGAGCGGAAGGGCCTCGACGCCGTTCTTGTCGAGGTCTGAAGCTTGGGACGCCGAGCGGCGACCGAAGGACTCACTCAGTAAGGCAGGAACATGACCGCGAAGATGGCGAGCCAGGCGAGGTCGATGCTGTGCCAGAAGTAGGTCCATAGCTCCACGGTCAGGGTGCCGCTGTCGTCTAGGCCTCGAGACCGGGCGCGAAGCCAAAGCCGCATGAGCGCGCCGACCCCGACCAACACGTGGAGAGCGTGAAAGACGGCCGTCACCCAGAAAATGCCGGTGTACGCGTTCACGTTGGGCTCTAGCCCCATGCGCCAGGCTTGGACCCCGGCCATGGTCTGAAGGCCCAAGAAGAGCACGCCGAGGAGCGACGCGAAGCCGAGGGCACCCTCGAGCTGCTCGGGGCGGCCCTTGTGAAGTTCACCCACCCCGAGTTGGAGCACGACGCTGGACCCGATGGCAGCGAAGGTGGCCAGGCCGGTCAGGACCAGCGGCGGGTGCGGCAGGCCGTCGGGCGGCCACACTCGAGCGCCGAAGCGTAGGACGACGTAGGCCACGAGGAGGGCCACGAAAGAGAAGGTCCAAGAGGCCATGAAGATCTTCATCCCCAGGCGCTTGGTGTCCGGCGAGGCTTCGGCCGGTCCGTTCCAGTCCTCGGACTGGGCTGCATCGGTGGGCAGCGTCATTTTTCCCATCTGGCCACGGTTCCGACGCCTCGGGCAACCACGGCACGACCGCCTCGGAAAAAGGTTTGGTGCCTGGCCTGGGGCCTGCTCTAAACCGCCGAAAGCATGAGCACACGAGAGTACGACGTCGTCGGCATCGGAAACGCTATCGTCGACGTCCTGGGCAAGACCGACGATGCCTACGTCGAGGCCAAAGGGCTGCCCAAGGGCGCCATGAGCTTGATCGACGAAGAGCAAGCCGAACGCTTGTTCGGTGAATTGAGCGAGCCTGTGACAGCGAGCGGCGGTTCAGCCGGCAACACGATGGCCGGCATCGCCTCCTTGGGCGGCAGTGGCGCTTACGTCGGCAAGGTTCGAGACGACGTCCTAGGTCAGGCCTTTCGCAAGGACATCCGCGAGATTGGCGTCGACTTCGACACCGCGGCCGCGACCGACGGCCCCTCGACGGCTCGGTGCATCATCCTGGTGACGCCGGACGCGCAGCGAACCATGGCAACCTACCTCGGCGCCTGCGTGAACCTGACGTCCGAGGACGTCGACCACGAGCTGGTCAGGGCGAGTAAAGTGACCTACTTGGAGGGCTACCTATTCGACCCGCCCGAGGCCAAGCGCGCCTTCATCGAGGCGGCAGAAGTGGCCCACGAGGCCGGCCGTCAGATCTCCCTCACGCTCTCTGATACCTTCTGCGTCGATCGGCACCGGGCTGCCTTCCGGGAGTTGGTCAGCAACCACGTCGACATCCTGTTCGCCAACGAGGCCGAGATCCTCTCGCTCTACGAAACCAGCGACTTCGACCAAGCCGTGCGAGAGGTTCAAAAGGTCTGTCAGATCGCGGCCCTTACCCGGAGCGAGAAAGGCTCACTCATCCTCGAAGATGGTGGCCAGGTGCACGAAGTGCGGGCCGACCCCATCGACCAGTTGGTCGACACCACGGGTGCGGGTGACCTGTATGCCTCGGGATTCCTGTTCGGCTTCACCCACGGCAAGGCCCTCCCGGTATGCGGACAGCTCGGCTCCGTCGCGGCCGGAGAGGTGATCAGCCACGTGGGTGCGCGACCTCTGGTCTCCCTCCGAGAACTCGCGCAGACGAAGCTATCCATCACGCTTTGACGCGTCGCAGCAGCTCAACCAAGGCAAAGGATTACAAAAAGTCTCCGCTTTCGGACGGTTTCGCTGCATATTGGAAGAGTGAGCTTCGACCTCTTCAACCCCACCGACGAGCACCGGATGCTTCGGGAGATGGTGGCCGACTTCACCAAGGCTGAGGTGGAGCCCCAGGCTGCGGAGTTCGACCAAAAGGGGCACCTGAACTTGGCGCTCTTTCGAAAGCTTGCCGAGCTGGGACTCCTAGGCGTCACCGTGCCCGCTGAACATGGCGGCTCGGGTATGGACGCCACCGCTTCCGTCATCGTCCATCACGAACTCAGCAAGTCGGACCCCGGCTTTTGCTTGGCCTACCTCGCCCACGCCGTGCTCTTCGTGAACAACTTCTACTGGTCGTCGAACGAGGAGCAGAAGTCACGCTACCTGGGCCAGGTCTTGAGCGGCGAGTGGGTTGGCGGCATGGGTATGACCGAGCCCGGCCACGGGACCGATGTGCTGGGGATGCGAACGACGGCCGTCAAGAAGGGTGACCGGTACATCCTCAATGGCGCCAAGACCTACATCACCAATGGAACCGAGGGCCACATCTTCTGTGTCTACGCCAAGGTGGAGGACAAGATCACGGCCTTCGTCGTCGATCGAAGCTGTCCCGGCTTCACCACCTCTCAGCCCATCAAGAAGATGGGGATGCGGGGTTCCTCGATGTCGGAGCTCATCTTCGAAGACTGCGAGGTCCCGGAAGAGAACCTTCTGGGCGACGAGCAGAAGGGCTTGCGCCACATGATGCGCAATTTGGAGATCGAGCGTCTGGTCCTCGCCGCCATGAGTGTGGGCATCGCCGACCGCTGTGTCGACATTATGGTGGAGTGGGCCAACGACCGGGTCGCCTTCGGGAAGCCCATCAGTGAGTTTGGGCAAATCCAACGCTACATCGCCGAGGGCTACGCCCAGACCGAGGCCGCCAAGTGCTTGGTCTACAACGTGGCTCAGAACGTGGGTCCCGAGGTGCGAAACCGAGTCGGGAGCGACGCCGCAAAGCTCTTTGCCGCCCCGGTGGGGAAGGTCGTGGCCGACTACGCCATGCAGGTCATGGGTGGAGCGGGCTATTGCAACGAGTACCCGGTCGAGCGCCTGTACCGAGACGCCAAGCTCCTGGAAATCGGGGGCGGCACCATCGAGTCTCATCAGAAGAACATGGCCAAGGATCTCTCCCGCCGGTTTCGAGAGAACTAGCTCGCCTTCCGCTTCCATCCAGCCCTGGAGGGCGGAGGTGGCCTCAGAGCCTTTCGCCGGGGGCAAATTGTGGCGGAATCCACCGGCCGGCTCTACAGTTCAGATTGGCCATGTACATCGTCGTCATCGGCCTCGGTGAGGTGGGACGGCATCTCATCCGGGTGTTGGAGCAGGATGGACACGACATCGTGGCCATCGACCAGTCGCCGGATGCTGTGCGCTACATCGAGGAGCATCACGACGTGATGACCCTCGCGGGTTATGGGGCCAGCGAGTCGGTCCTTCAGAAGGCGGGGGCCGAGAAGGCGGACTTGGTGGTTGCCGTCACCGACCACGATGAAGTGAACCTCATTGCGGCTCTCGCCGCCCGCCAGTACGGGGCCAAGCGCACCATCGCTCGGCTTCAAGGAAACGACTGGGCCCGTCTGAGTGAGGGCGTGCGCTACGGTCTATTGGGCGTAGACGTCGCCATCAATCCCAGCGTCTTGGTGGCTCAGGAACTCGTGAAGATCGCGCGCTCCCATGGGGCGGTCGAGGTCATCGATCTGGCGCAAGATCGGATTGAACTCGTACAGGTCGAGCTCACCGAGCGGTCCAAACTGCTGCACCGACCCATCTCCAGTCTTCCGCTGCCCCAGGACACGCTCATTGCGGCCATCGTCCGCAAGGGCGAGCTCTTCGTGCCGGGTGGGGCGGACAACCTGGTGCCCGATGACTCGGTATACTTGATCGGCCGAGCTTCGACGATCACCGAGGCCGAAGACCTCTTTACGACCCAGCGGGAAACCAAGCGCGCCTTCATCGTCGGCGGAGGTGTGACTGGAGAGATCATGGCTCGCCTCATGGTCAAAGAAGGTGACGCCGAGGTCGTGATCGTCGAGTCGGACCGAGAGCGAGCCAGGGCCCTCTCGGGCAGTCTCGACGACGTCACCGTCCTCCATGGTGACGGCACCGACACGCAGCTTCTCACCGAAGAAGAGGTCGGCACCTTCGACCTCTTCGCTGCCGTCACCGCCGACGACGAGCTCAACTTGATGGCGGCTCTCCTTGCGCAGCGCTTGGGCGCTCCTCGCACGGCAGCTCTCGTCCACCGGGTCGACTACATGCCCATCTACCGTCAGCTCGGCATCGATATCGTGGTGAGCCCTCGGTCCGTGGCTTCCGATCATATCCTTCGTTTCTGCCGTCGAACCGAGCTCAAGAGCCTCACCGTCCTTCAGAACGGCCAGGCCGAAGTACTGGAGATCTCGGCCACGGCGGGAGCCCGCGCCGTCGGGAAGCCGCTTCGCCAGCTTCAGCTCCCTAGGGGCGCTCTGGTCGGGGCCATCGTGCGGCCCGATGGCGTCGTCATCCCTCGAGGCGACGACTTGGTGGGCGAAGGCGACACCGTCGTGGTCCTCGCGACCTCCAGCGCCCGCAGCGCGGTCGAGCGGCTCTTTCGCCCAGGATTCCTGTGACGCGCTATCGAGACTTTCGAGGGGTCGCTCGGCCCGTCGGCGTCGTCGTCATGGGCCTCGGGGTGGCCCTAGGCCTGTGTGGACTGGCCGGCTGGGGCTTCGACATGGTCTTGCCGCCTCTGGGGACCCAGGTCATGCGGGGCGAGTGGGCTCTTGGGCTCTCGGCCGGAGCTGCCTTCGCCCTCGGTGCAGGTCTCATCGTTTTCGGCCGCCGCCATGCCTCGGGGGACTTGACTCGGCGAGAAGCGATCCTGGCCGTGGCGCTGATCTGGAGCGCGTCCAGCGCCATCGGCGCCCTGCCCTTCGTGCTCGGGGCGCAGATGAGCGTGGTCGATGCCCTCTTCGAGAGCGTTTCGGGGCTCACCACGACGGGAGCGACCGTCATCGGCGACATCGAAGGAAGGCTCAACCGGCCCCTGCTCCTGTGGCGCAGCCTGCTCCAGTGGCTGGGCGGGATGGGGATCGTCGTCCTCTTCGTCGCCGTCTTTCCCAACATCGGTGCGGGCGGGAAGTTCATGTTCGGCGAAGAGGTCCCAGGGACGACGGCCGAGGGCCTACGGCCCCGGATCGCCGAGACCTCCCGCATACTCTGGCAGTTCTATCTCGCTTTCACCGTGGTCGAATTCTTGGTGCTCTTCCTCCTCGGCATGTCGACCTTTGAGGCGCTCTGTCACGCGCTGACCACCATGTCGACGGGCGGATTTTCTACCCGCGACGATTCCATTGGCGCCTTCGCCGATCCCTGGATCGAGGTGGTGATCGCGTCGTTCATGCTCATCGCCAGCGTCAACTACGGGCTCTTTCACGCCTCCATACGGGGACGGACGCTGCGGGTCTTTCTGCGTTCGGCCGAGTTTCGGACCTACGTGGTCGTCGTAGTTGTCTCGACGCTGCTCTTGGCCTTCATCATCTTGGGTCAGAACGAAGGCGATCTGCTTCGTTCGCTTCGCATCGCGCTCTTCACCGTCGCAACCTTCATCAGCAGCACCGGCTACGGCACCGAGGATTACATGGCCTACCCTCAGATGGGACTCTGGCTCATCCTCTCCCTGATGTTCCTCGGGGGCTGCGCAGGTTCGACGGCGGGGGGCATCAAGGTCGAGCGGGTTGTGCTGATGTTGAAGCTCGTCTGGGCCGAGCTTCGCCGCAGCTTCCGACCTGCTCTAGTGCACGTGGTGCGTATGGGCCGGACGGTCGTCCCTCAGTCTGCCCTCACCGACGTCGCCGTCTTTCTCGTGGTCTACATGGGAGGACTGGCCCTCCTCACCGGGACCGTCGCAACTCTAGAGGGCCATCCCCTTCCGGCCGCCTTCGGGGCCAGCCTCTCCTGCCTCTCCAACATGGGACCGGCTCCATTTCACCTCGGGGCCGACAACTTCGTGGCCTACGGGGTCGCCTCTAAGCTTCTCTTCATGCTTGGCATGCTCTTGGGCCGCCTCGAGTTCTTTGCGCTCTTGGCCTTGGTGGTCCCGGACTTCTGGAGGCGCTAATGGGGAATCCGAGCACCCTGACCACCGAAGGCATGCAGCGATGGCCCTCCGCCATTCAGCCCAACCAGCTTCTCGATCCGCTGGCCTTTGGCGGCCCGGTGGAGCTGGGCTCGAAGGCGCTCCGAGACGAGAGCGAAGGCTTCGTCAACGACGTATCGAACGTGCTCCGACATTTCGCCGAGGAAGACTGGCAGCGCTTCCGGGAGCACAGCCGAGAGTTCGTTTCCGAGCTTCGTCGGGCCTTCTTGCGCAGCCATCGTCGACTGTCGGTCCACGTTCGCAGTGAAGGCGTCGAGTCCTTCGACCGAGTGGTCGCCGTCGAGTCGGTCGAGCTGGCTCGAAGGTTTCGAGATCTGATCCTGGGGCGCTCCTCCCGAGTCGTTCACGAAACCTGGCCGGTGCTGGGGCTGTACGAAGCGCTGGACCGCATCAGCGGCTATCTCCCCGAAGCGCTCGATGCACCCTACGAGCCACGGAGCTTCGTCGGGCAGTCGGGAGACAGCTTTGGAGACGGTCTACGACGGTGGACCTTGCGCATGCGGCGACGCTGGCGCCGACTCGTAGGACGGCCTGAGCTCTCCCGACGGATGCGGCTGCGTGCTCTCGGCCAGCGCCGGCTTCTCGATGATCTTCCTGAAGCCTTGGAGGGCATGGCCAGCATCCTGCTCCAGGCCGAGCTTCAGCTCTCCCTCCGCAGTCGGCAGCTCTTCAGCGACATCGAGGCGGCCTTGGTCAAGGTGGGTGAGGCCTCGGAGGCCGAGCAAGCCAAAGGGCTCTTGGACCGGCTGAAGGCCGAGGCGGAAGAGGCCTTCCTCCTAGCAGAGTCCGAGCAGCAGCAGCACGGATTGGACGCCCTCAAGCGGATCCAGTCGGCGCTTGGCCAAGGAGTACAGCGCTGGAAGCGGGACCTGGAGACGGCGGGGACCTTCGAGCTTCAGATGGACGACCAGCCAACACCCGGCACGGAGGCGTTGAGTCGGCGACTCCAGGTAGCCCAAGAAGAGCTGGGCGGAGTCTACGCCGTAAGCGCGATGCGGATCGAGTTCGCGGCTTTTCATCAAGACCTGGAAGAAGGACTGGAAGACTTCATCGAAAACCTCGAGAAGGACATCCGCGGGCGCTCCTTTACGCAGCTGGAGCGGGTCGGTCAGGCCTTGGACACCGTCCTCGAAGCGCTTCAAGAGGTCGAAGGTGACGATCAGCTCATCGAGCAGGGGAGGCTGCAGTTGGCGCTGGAGCCCTTGGAGCGAGTGGTCCAGGAGGCCTTCAAGGAATCGGGCCGGCTTGGGGAGCAGCTCGTAGCGGAGGGCGCCACTCAGCCGCTCGTCGATACGCTGACCCGAGTCGCGTCGGGGCTGACCGACCGCTACCGTGTTCCTCTCGCTGCGATGGAGCGCAGCGAGTGGCGAATCCCTCAGCCCTCGGGACTCTGCGAGATACCTTTTGCGGATCTGGTGACGACCTACGTTCAGGTCGACCTGGCCCCCCACCTCATCGAGCGCACCAGTCGGGCATCCAACGACCTGGAGCCCATGCAGAGCACCCTATCCGACGTGGAGCGTCTGGTCCGCTACAACCCCGACCAGTACGGGAGCGAGCTCGAGCTGGAGGGCACCGGGTCCCTGGGTCCACTCGGGATCCGAGAGGCTCTGCTCACCGCCGCTCGGACCCACCGAGAGGCCCTGGAGTCGCTGCAGGAAAAGAGCGCCCACTGGTCTCGAGACATGGGTCGGGACCTCCGGCGTGTCGTGAATCAGCGCCTCGATGCCTTCGCGGAGCGTCTGCGGGAGGGAGAGGTCCAGAGGATTCGCACCGCCCGTCGACGTCGATCTCGGATCGTCGAGGGAGGCTTCGGTTTCGCATTGCCCTCGTTCAAACCGCTTCGGGAGCTGTGGGGACGCTCCGGGCTGGAGTCTCGCTTTCAGCGCTTGCGAAGGACGGTGCGGGCTCAGGGGCGACGCCGCTCCCGGCAGGAGCTGGAGGCACTGCTCTCGCCGCCCCGATTTGCTCAGATTCCGGTCTATTATCGTCGGCTCTTCGCGCCTCAGTCTCACTGGGCGGGTGACATTGCGCCCAGCGATCCGGTCGACATCGAACGGGCGACCGAAGTCCTGAAGAAGAGCGTCGCTGGCCTTCGGACCGCAGCCGTAGTGGGCGTCGACGGTGCTGGAAGGGGCGCGGTCGTCAGCGCCGTTCTCCAGCGGGCCGGTTTTGCGTCCATCCGCCGCCTCAACCTCCTGAAGCCCACCGGACGAGAGGAGCTCGAGGAGGGATTGGCCGAGCTCGGGCGAGACCAGCTGGTCGTGATCACCGGCCTCGGTTATCTCATGTCCAGTGAACCCGGTGGTTTCGCACCCATTCAGCGGCTGACCGAGATCATCGTCGAAGACGGCGGCCGCAATGCTTGGCTACTCGAAGTCGACGACCTGGTCTGGCGCTTTGGCGCCCAGGCCACTCCGATTCGAGGCGTGTTCTTAGAGCGGGTCGGCGTTCGCTCACTGGACCGAGAAGAGCTCGGGCGGGCCATTTTCGCCCGTCACCATCTTTCGGGCATGGAGCTCGAGTTTGTTGCGAGAGGGCGCTCAGAGAAGGCTTCGTCGGAAGGACACGGCGAGGGTCCAGTTCAGCAGGAGTTCTTTCGAGAGCTGCACCGAGCGTCGGGTGGGCTCCTGCAGGTTGCGCTGACGCTTTGGCTGGCGGCCATCGAGGGCTTCGCGGAGGACGCCAAGAGGATCCAGGTCCGCGAGGTTCCGCCCACCCCCAAGGCGGCCTTGGACGAGCTGCCCGACGCGGACGTGGAGCTCCTCTACTTAGTGCTGCGTCAGGGTTGGATGTGTACCTCGACCCTAGCTTTCGTTCTCCAGCTGGACGCGATGGAGGCTGAAGGTAGGCTCCGGCGCCTTGTGCACCGGGGCCTGCTCGAGCGATCGGTCGACGAGGTCTACGTGGTTCGACGTCACCTTCGCGGCGTGGCCCACGAGCTGCTTCAGTCCAGGAATTTTGTATGAGTGGAACGTCGACCCTCACCTCTACCGTGGCGTCGCACATCGCGCCGGCCGACGGCCCCACGAACACCGAGCTCGTACCTGACTTGGCTCCTATTCGGGCTACCTTGCGCGGCCTTCGCGAGCTCCTAGTCGTCGGCGCCGAGGAGCGACTGGTCTGGCTCGCGGTCGCCGTCCTGGCCGTCGTGGGAGCATGGCTGCTCACGCGGGGTCGTCGCGGCCGGCTGCCTCAGCCGCTTTCGATACTGGCCGGCTCCCTCCGGGCCCTCGCCATTCTCGTCGCGATGGCGCTGCTGCTGAGCTTATCGCCAGCCTGGCTCGCGCCGGCCCTGTTCATCGCCTTCTCGGCCGCTGCGGCGGCGGTGGGATGGTCTTTTCGCGATGTCCTCCCCGACATTAACGCCTGGCTGTGGTTGCTCATCGAGCGGCGGGTGGTTCGGGGCACGCCCATCGCCGGCGAATCGGCAGAAGGGGTGGTGGAGAGGCTCGGTATCCGCTCCAGCTGGATTCGAAGCTCCGACGGGCGGCGCCAGGTCGTGCCCAATCGGAGGTTGCTGACCGAGAACTTGGTCATCGAGTCGGGGCGTTGGCCCCGGGTCGAGGTTCGCATCCGGCGACGCTGCGACGCCGCCACCCTGCGGCGAGCGGCTCGACAAGCCGTCTCGAGTTCCCCTTTGGTCCCCATCGAACCCGAGATGCGCTTGTCCGGTCTGCCCGAGGCCGAGGACCAGTGGCTGGTGTCCTGTCGCATCGTGTCTTTGACTCAGCGGGCTCGTTTCGAGGGTGAGCTTCAGGAACGACTCGACGCCTTTCTCAGCGAGCTGGCTTCTGAAACAGCTCCAGGAGGCTGACGGTCAGAAGGGTGGCGGAGACGCTGACCAAGAAGGTGCCGCCAAAGCCCTTCAGGATGACGGCCCGCTGTGCGTCTCGGAAGTCGTCGGTGATGTCGACGTCGATGGTTCCATCCGCGCGCTCTTCGGCGTCGAAGGTGAAATTGTCCCGATCCAGCTCGTTGGAGGCGCCGATTAAAAGGCCCGTTCCCACCGCGCCCGCCGCCACCGCAGCACCGATGCCGATCAAGGGAAGAGGCTTGAGCTCGATGGGCTGAGGCGGCGGAGGTGTCTCGGCCCGAAGTATCGAGGCAGCTTCGACTGCGCTCGGCTGGGGTCGAGGGGTGGGCGGTGTATTCGGCGCCGGGGTCTGATTCGGACTGGGCTCTCTTGGACGCTTCGGCTTCTTGGAATCGCCCTGTTTTGGGACCACCTCGATGGAGGAGGCCACGCTGGGCGAGGGGACGAGCAAGCTCGAGGCGAGCAAGCAGGCAAGAAGGCGCACGGCTCCCGTACCGCGGTCGCCGCCGGGTGGGTCCCTCTGAAAGTGAGGACGGTCGCCCTTGATACGGAGAAGACTGGAGGCGCGGGCCGTGTTGGACTGGAGGAGTGAGCGCATGGCTTTCTCTCGGTCTGGCCGTCATGACTTCCACCCAAACAAGCGCGGCCGGCCGCTACCTGGTCTCCCCGAAGGAGAGCGAGGTCTACGTCGTCGTAAAGAAGGACAGGAGCACGCTCCTGGCCGGCCTCAGTCACGACCATGTGATTGTCGCCCAATCGTTCGCGGGATTCGTCGAATGGGATCCGGGGGAGCCTTCAGCGTGTCGCGTCGAGATTGTGGTGCCCGTTCGTTCTTTGGTGGTGGACCCTGATGGCAAGCGGGAATCCCTCGGTTTCGAAAAGGAGCTGGGTGAAAGCGGCAAACAGAAGGTCCGAGACAACATGCTCGCTAAGAGCCAGCTCTTTGCGCGCTCATTTCCCGAGATCCGCTTCGAGGCCCAGCGGTGTACAGTCGCAGCCGAGGGCAAAATTGCCCTTGAGGGCGCCCTCACGATCCGCGGGGTTAGGGTGAAGATGAACCTGCCCATGAAGGTCGACTTCGACCAAGACCGGCTTCGAGCCCGGGTCGACTTCACCCGCGGCCATGAGTTCGGCTTCGATCCGTACTCCAATGCCTTGGGCGCCCTGAAGAACGACGAACCCCTCCGCTTCCACGTCGACATCGTGGCGATCCGGGAGCCGGGGTCGTCCTGAGCCTCCTTCGGTTCGTCGAGTGTGAACTCTCCAGTGTGCTGAGCAAGGTCCTCTCAGCCTGAAGGACTGTCCTCGACGACTTCATTTTCCAGTGCGCCGATCCCCTCGATCTCGATGCGAACGCGCTGACCCGGCTTCAGGAAACGGGGCGGGTCGAAGCCAGCGCCGACGCCCGACGGAGTACCGCACACGACCACGTCTCCCGGCTCCAGTGTCGTGAAATGGGTGATGTAGGCGAAGAGCTCGGGAATCCCGAAGATGAGGTCATCGAGGCGTCCTTCTTGGCGAAGCTCATCGTCGACCCAGGTTCGCAGCGTGGAGCGGGTGAGGTCGGGAACCTCGTCCCGGGTCACCAGATAGGGCCCAAAAGCCCCCGACCGGTCGAAGTTCTTGCCCGGCGTGAACTGGGCGGTGTGGCGTTGCCAGTCCCGGGCGGTTCCGTCGTTGAAGACGGCGTAGCCGGCGATGGCCTCCCAGGCTTCCTCTGGGCGGAGTCGCCGTACCCGACGCCCCACGATGCAGGCGAGCTCCCCCTCGTAGTCATAATTGCTCGAGGCCTGGACGAGGGGGGCGCCGTGCCCAACCACGCTGCTCGGAAAGCGGGAGAAGAGCATCGGATGTTCGGGTCGGCTCCGCCCCATTTCGCGACGGTGGGCTTCGAAGTTGGCGCCGACGCAGAGGATACGGCGCGGTTCGGCGACGGGTGGGGCTAGGGTGACACCCAGGAGCGGGCGGGCGTCTTCGGTGGGGGCCTGGGCCAGGGTCACGAGCTTGGCGGGGTCCAGATGCCGCTCCAGGGGACCTTCGACCCTGAGCGGCCGGATGAGCTCGCCTTCGACCCGACCTAGTCGAGCCTCGCTCCCATCCTGGTAGGCCGCGATCCGCACCGGTGAAAGGTGGAACGGGCGCTTCTCGAGGTCCAGGAGAAGGTGCTCAGTGGAAACGCGAGGGGGTCCCTACCGGGCAGGGGACCGCCTTCCGTTTCGTTCCGTCCGCCAAGCAAGCATGATGGAAGAATGCGCAGCCTCGCGCCTTTGCTCCTTCTCCTCGCCTCGGGATGCTCCACGGCCAGGGTCTTCTCCGGTCACGCCAACAGCAAGCCGGCCACCCTGCCTGTGCCGGAGAACTATGACGGCGGGGTCGAAGTGCTGTCCGAAGAGGGTCGCTTCGAATGGGGGGCGGACGGCGTGCAGAGCTTCCGTCACGAAGTGCGCTACCGAATCACCGATGCCAAAGCCTTGGACACCTGGGGGCGATTCCAAGCCCGATGGAATCCAAAGCGGCAGGCGCGACCCGAGCTCGATGTACAGACGCGACTGGCCGATGGTCGGGTGCTGCGGCTCGACGAACAGATGGTGATCCAGTCCGAGGGGGACGGCACGGGGGAGCGGGTGCTTTTGGCCCGCGTGCCTGGGGCCGCGGTGGGGGCAGTCGTGACCCGCGTCGTGCAACACCGAGAGCTGGACTCTGCGCCGTTGTTTCCCGCCGTCAGCGGTCGCTACGGCTTGGGCCTGGCCGCGCCCGTTCAGCTGAGCTCGGTGGTTCTGGTGACGCCCCCCGAGCTTCGACTTCGGGCGGCCGCCGTGGGCTTTCGGGCCAAGAGCTCCGAGACCGAGGAAGGCGGCCGGCGGGTCGTACGTATCACCGGCCGGAACCTCCCCGCCGTCCTGGGCTCTCAGCCGAACCTGCCGGAGGACGTCCCCGAGCGTCCTTTCGTCGTCTTCGGAGCCGAAGGCAGCTGGTCCGAACTAGCTGAGCGCTTCGAGCGCGCTCTGGCTGCCCACTTCGCCGACCCCTCAGTCCACGAGCTTGCCCACGACCTTCGGGCCAACGGTGCACCCCAGCTCATCGAAGCGGCCCAGATGGAGATTGAAGCCCGGATTCGCACGAGCCACGACGGCGCCTTCCCTCGGCTGCCGAGCGCGGTCTTGGCCGACGGCGCGGCCAGCTCGGTCGAGCGGGCCGTGCTTCTTGCGGGTCTGCTTCGAGCCCGCGGGATCGATGCTGAAGTGGGGCTGTCAGAGCGAGGCCAGGGGCTTCGACTGCGATCTCGAGTCCCCGGTTTGTCCGGTCTCGACCGGGGCCTCGTCTTCGTCCCCGAGGGCGACTACTTCGTGGATCCCGAGCGTCCCTTCGCAGCGCCGGGGGCGGTCGGGACAGACATACAAAGCAAGGTCGTTTGGCTGGGGCGTTCGGGCGAACTGGTTCGGGCACCGGCCGCCGGCGCAGTTGATAATCGCTACGACGAGCTCCGCATCGTCGACTTGGTCAACGGCCCAGAGGTCGAGTTCTTCGAGGTTACGGAAGCGTCGGGCAGCATCGAGTCTCGGCTCCGAGCTCGCTTCACCGGCGCCTCCCCAGAAGACCTGGAGCGTCAGCTCTCCGGCTATGTCCGTCGCAGCTATCGCGGCGGTCGGCTGGAGGACTTCGGCGTGGAGCAAGGCCGCTTTCGCCTCTCCTTGGAGGGCCGGGGCGGGCGCTTCGTTCGCAGCGAGGGGTCCCAGACCACCGTCTTCCTGCCCGCACCGATCATCTTCACTTGGCTTCCTCGCGCCATTCGAGACGCGGTCTTGGCCGACGACGATCCGACGCCCGAGCAGCGGGTTGCGGCCCACATCTTGGCCGACCGGGTCGCGGACTTCGACTGGTCCGAGCCCTACGCGGCCTCGGTCCGGTTCGACCTTCGGGTCCCGTCCAGCTTCGCCCTTGGCCAGGCGCCGGAGCCCCTGGTGATGAGCTTGGGGCCGGCCATCTATCGGCACGAGCTGGTCGAGACCCAGACGGGCTGGGCCTTCGACGTGACCTTCGCCATGGACGAGCGACGGGTCGGTGCCCAAGAGATCCGGGCCCTCATCGGCGGGCTGCGAGAGCTGTGGGCCCAGCCGGTGCCCCGGGTGGTCTTCGACGACGTGGCCCTGGCCGCGCTGGATGAAGGTGAAGTCGTCCCGGGTCTTCGCCGGCTCGTCGACGACGCCTCGGGCTCGACCCGAGCCGGGACTTATTTGCGACTGGCCCGAGTGCTGAACGAGCAGCGTCTCGGTTTCGCGGCTCGTCGATGGGCCGATGCCGCGGTCGCCCTGCGCCCCGAGGATGCGGCGACCCTGATGGAGGCCAGCGAGATCCTGCTCCACGGCGATCTCGGTCTACGCTTTGGTCCCCACTACGAGCGGGCCCGGGCCATTGGGCTTCTGCGCAAGGCGCGGCGGCTCCGTCCCCGCTGGAGCGAGCTCGACCATCGCTTGGCCGAGGTCTTGTCCCGCAACAAGCGAGGTCTGCCCAATGAGGACGGGGGCGAGCTGGAAGAAGCGGTGGCCTTGGCTCGCGCCGCCGTGCGGGCGGGAGCTGGTGAGGAAGCCGGGCGCCTCCTGGCTCAGCTTCTGTTTCGAAGCGGTCGACCCGGTGACTTCCTCGCCGATGCTCGCGACATGACCCGCAGCTTCGAGGTGGATGCCCACCGGGTCGCGGCTGAGGCTCTGACCGACGGTCCGGACGCCGGCCTGAAGCTGGCCATCGGCCTGGAGCTTCCCGACGAAGTATTGCAGCTCGCCGTGCGTCGGGCGGCGGCGGTGCTGGTCGAGCGCCAGGCTTACGGCGTAGCGGCCGAGCTCTTGGCCCGAAGCCCTCATACCGATGCAAGCGACGCTGAACGTATCACCCTCTATCGATCCATCGACCAGGGTCTGCAGCGATCGGTGACGGGCCCGGCCCGCCCCATCCGAGAACTTCAGGCCCTACTAGCCGAGGAGGCGCCCTCCGAAGACGAGCTTCAGGCCGTCTTCACCGAAGAAGCGTGGTCCAAGATTCAGCCGCGAGGCGGGGTGCACGTCTTGTCTCGATCGGCCCGACTGGCGCGGCGTCGGGCCAACGAGTCGGGTCTCCCAGTCACTTGGCCTTCGGACCTCATTCGCAGTCGCACCCTCTTCGACTGGGAGGGGGACGAGCGCACGGGCTTTCGGGTCGAGTCCAAGCTCGAGAACGACGAAGACCAGCGCAGTCGCGGGGTTTGGTTCGTGGTGAACGAGGGCGGCTACCGAATTCAGGCAGCCGAGTCGGACCTCAGCCTCTTGGGCAGCAAGGCGCTCTACTGGCTGGATCAGGGGCGGACCCGGGCTGCCGACCGGTGGCTGGACTGGGCCGAAGACTTGAGTCCGAGGGTGAGTGCACCCTTTCGCAAGCTTCGGGATGCCGACGCCTCGCCGGCCCAAAGGCGACGCTGGGCTGCCGCTGCTCTGACGCCGGCCGATCCTCGGGCCCTGGACATCCTTCGCAAGGCCGAGCGAGGCGCTGATGCCCCGCTTCGAAAGGAGCTGGTCCGGGCCCAGCTTCGCGGGCATGCCTTGCGTGGGGAGTCCGAAGCGCAGATCGAAGTCGCGCGAAGGCTGCTGGCCTATGAACCTGCTTCCGTCGAGGGGCACCAGGGCGTCTTTGCTGGGCTGTGGGCCCTGGGGCGCTACGGAGAGGCGGAGGCGTGGGCCAAGGCGCGGGCCGACGCCAGCGGCTTCGATCCATTGGCGGCCGAAGAGTTGGCCCAGGTGGCGTCCTTTCAAGGGCGCTACGCCGAGGCCGACCGCTACTTTTCACAGGTCTTGGACCGCGGCTTTGCAACGCCTGAGACCCTGAACAACCTGGCGTGGATGCGCCTTTTCCGAGGCTTGAGCTCGGACGAAGAGATCGATATGGCCCGGGAGGCCGTGGAGCGTTCGGGCTCCGAGGCTGCGATGCACACCCTGGCGACCCACCTCGTCGAGCGCCAGAAGATCGCGGAGGCCTTGGAGCTCATCCAGCGTCGCGGCCGCCGTCGAGGGCGGCTGGAACCCGACGACTGGTACGTCGTAGGGCGAGCTTTGGAGTGGGTTGGACTCGAAGCCGAGGCCAGGGAGGCCTATCTCATGTCCAAAGGAGAGGACGCCGAGCGTCCCGATTCGACTTGGGTTCTGACCAAGCGCCGCTTGGCAGCGATGAACGAAGATTGAGGCGCGCCCCCCGCTGCGATGAGGGCGGGGAGCGTCGACGGCGACTCAGGCGACGTTCGAGGCCCGAGGGGGCTGACTCTCGTTGGCGGCCGGGACTTTCTTGCCCTCCCGCCTTGCCACTGCAGTCACGAAGACGTCGAGTTGGGCTCGCGCACGCTCCAGCGCGCCCAAGGCGGCTTCGAGCTCGCTGTATTCGCTCTTCCACTCGTCGTCGAAGTACTTGTTGCCCGCGGCGGCCTTCAAGGTGCCCTGGGCTCGCTTTTCGAGCTGCTCGATCCAGCCCCGTACGACGTCGCCTTCGAAAACGATGCCGTCCACACGCTCGAGGATGTCTTTCGCGTTCACGCGTTCGGTTCTTCCAGCCATGGGTCTCCTGATGTCGGCGGTCCCGACACGAAGCAGACTGGGGGCCTAGCGGGCAGATCGTCAAGCGCCATACCTACATATTGGGGTCTCAAATTCTTTTGCCCCCACATGCAGAGGTTTTTTCGCCATCCGGGCTTGAGATCTCGTCCGCTTTCTGACGGACCGGGAGTCTGCCCGTTCGACCCGCAAATGGGAAGTGCCGGTCCGGCCGAGTCTACGCTTCTTCGAGGACCGCGACCGGTCCTGCCGCCAGAATCCCGTCCAATCGGTGGGTTCCGGCCGGCCAGGTTCGCCCGCTGAGTACGTCCGTAGCCTCCTTCTCCAGCGCCAGCTCGGCCTGGGCCAAGGCTTCATCGGCGCTTCGCCACCAACGTCCCGCCACCACCACCACCGGCCCCCGGCGGAAGGCGACGGCGTGGTCGGCCCCGGGCCCAGTTGGACGCAGGGCGCGGTAGCTGCCCAAAGGACCAAAGACATCGGCGCGTCGACTTCGAAGTTCGAGCAGCCGACGCACTAGGTCGAGCTTCCTGTCGTCGTCGTCGGCAGCGGGGGCGCCAGCTTGGAGCCGCTCCAGGCGCTTGCCCAGTTCGGCGAAGTTCACCGGTCGCCGGTTGTCGGGGTCGGTCAAGTCGTCTCGATGAAGCTCCGTCCCCTGGTAGATGTCGGGCACTCCGGGTGCGGTCAGAGCCAGTGCTTTCAGGACCAAGGCGTTGCGCCGACCGGCGGGTCGGAGCTCGGCAACGAAGCGCTCGAGCCCGTCGACGAAGTCCGCGTTTTCGAGCGCGCCTTGCACCAGCCTGCGGACGGCGGCTTCGTAGCCGGCGTCGGGTTCGGTCCAGGAGGTGTGGGTCTTGGCTTCGCGGATGGCCTTCTCCATGTGCTGGCCGAGGCGGTCGACGTCGATGGGCCACGTACCCACCAAGGTCTGAAAGAAGTACCAGAGAGTGCTGCGGTCGAGGACCGGGTCGATGTGGGAGGCCAGGGCCTTGGTCCAAGAATCGACGGCCTCGGACCAGGCCGGGGTGACCTCGCTGAGGACGGCGAGGCGAGCGCGCACGTCTTCGCTCCGCTTGGTGTCGTGGGTCGAGGTGTTGGTCATCCCGACCGGCGATCGCACTTGGGCCCGCTCCATTCGGAAATGGAAGAGGTCGGGCGAGACGCCGAATCGCGTGGGGTCGTGGCCCACGTCGTTGAGGCCGATGAAGCGCGTGTAGACGTAGAAGCTCGTGTCTTCTTGCCCTTTCGCCATCACGGCGGAGCAGAGCTGCTGAAAGCGCCCTCGCACTTGATCTGCGCTTTGGCCCGACACCTCGTTGCGAAGAACGGCGCCCAGGAAGCGCCCCAAGTCCGTCGACAGGGCTTCTTCCGCCTCTGCCGCCGCCAGAGCTCGCCCGATCTGGGCCACGTCGAAAGGACTGGGGGACTCCTCGGACCGGACGTAGGTTCGGTAGACCTGGAAATGGCTGATGACCGAGCGGAGTGCCCGGCGCAGCTCGAGGTCGACGTAGTCTCGATAGCTTCGATGCTCTTCGCACACCCGCCGCAGGGCCGAAGTCAGGCGGGCAAGGTCGCTGGCCAGAAGCTGGTCCAAGACCCGGCGCTTGCTTCGGTGAACGATGGCTTCGAAGTCTTCCGCTTCGGGGACGTAGCGCTGCCAAGCCGAGGTCCAGCTGGTCTCGGCGTCGGCCCGCACCAGAAGACCACCGGCCAGGCCCGAGAACTCGTAGCCCGTGGTGCCGTCGACTGGCCAACGTTCCGGGAGCTCCTCGTCGAGCTCCAGGATCTTCTCGACCACGATCCAGGCTCCCGGTGCCGCCTCTCGAAGCCGCCGGGTGTAGCCCTCGGGGTCCAGGAGGCCATCGGGGTGATCGATGCGAAGACCCCGAACCTCGCCTCGCTCCATCCAGGCCAAGGGGAGGGCATGAGTAGAGTCGAAGACTTCGTCCAGCTCCACCCGCAGTGCGGCGAGGGTGTTGATGTCGAAGAAGCGTCGGTAGTCCAGGTCCTGGCGGGCGGTTCGCCAGTACGCGAGTCGGTAGTTCTGTCGCTGTAGAAAGGCGTCGAGCAGGTCGACGTCCTCGATGGTCTGCGCCACGACCTCATCCACGGTATCCGCGATTTCGGGCCGGGATGCGAAGAGGCGGGCAAGCTGACGCCCAATGACACTCTGGTCCCGATGGCGGCGTTGGATGCTCTCTGGATCGGTAGAAGAAGGTAGGGGAAGGGAGGACAGCACGTCGGCTGCGAAGCTGAGCTCGTCATCATCCAAGCGTCGAGCCGCCTCGGCCAGGATGGGGGCCATCGAGGTCGGTGAGGCCGGCATCTCGTGGTCCTCGTAGGCTCGTACGGTGAACTTCGAGCCGCTCCGAATGACCCGCAAATGGCCCTCCTCCAGAACTCGCCCGTAGTGGTCGCCCAGAATCGGAAGCAGGGTCTGATTCTGAAAACGAGGGTCGTTGGGCTGCCAGTCTACGTCGAAGAAGCGGGCGAATCGGGAGGACGGCCCGTTTTCGAGGACGTCCCACCACCAGCGGTTGCGCCGGCTCGCGATGGACATATGATTGGGCACGACGTCGACGATCTGTCCCAGCCCATGGGCCTGAAGAGCGGCCACCAGCCGGGCGTGGGCATCGGCTCCACCCAGCTCTTCGTTGACCCGGGAGTGATCCACGACATCGTAGCCGTGGGTGCTTCCGGGGGCCGCTTGTAGGTACGGCGAGAAATAGACGTCACTCACGCCGAGGGCGGCGAGGTAGGGGACGACGGCCGCTGCTTCATCGAAGCCAAAACCAGGGCGGAGCTGGAGCCGGTAGGTGGCGTTCGGGGTTTCATTCATCCCAAGCGAGGACCTTGATGCAGCGTCCGACGAGCTGCACGCGCTTTCTACGCTTCATCGACTTGGGCCGGAATTCTCGGCCTCGGGCCGAGGTGTCGAGGATTTGCCTCCAGTCGGCGATTTGCAGGTCTGTTGGGACGCCGAAGGACAGGGTTTCGTGGCTGGCATTGACCAAGATGAGAAAGCAGCCGTCAGGTGCGAGCTCGCCGTCGTCTCGGGTCACTCGCCGCCCATCCAGAAAGACGCCGAGCGAGCGGGCGAAAGGGACCGTCCAGTCGCTCGGCTGCATCGGTTTTCCGTCGGGTCGGTACCAGCCCACGCCGGCGGGGGTGTTGCCATCCCGCCCCTTGACCCAGCGGCTCTGCCGAAACACCCGATGATTTCGCCGCAGCGTCAGCAGCTGCTCGGTAAAGCGCAGCAGCTCTTCGTCGACCTGGGACCAGTCCATCCAAGAGAGCTCGTTGTCCTGGCAGTAGGCGTTGTTGTTCCCGCGCTGACTTCGGCCCAAAGCGTCGCCGGCGAGGAGCATGGGTACGCCCTGGGACAGAACGAGGGTGGTGAGCAGGTTACGCTGCTGCCGAGCGCGAAGGGCCAAGATGTCAGGATCATCGGTCTCGCCCTCGACCCCGCAATTCCAGCTTCGGTTGTGGCTCTCGCCATCCTGGTTGTTCTCTCCGTTGGCCTCGTTGTGCTTGTGGTCGTAGGAGACCAGATCGCGAAGCGTAAAACCGTCGTGGCAGGTGACGAAGTTGATCGAGGCCCTAGGCTTTCGACGACGGCTCTCGAAGATGTCGGCGCTTCCCATGAAGCGCTGGGCAAAGGCACCCAACTTTCCTTCGTCGCCTCGCCAGAAGTCTCTCATGTCGTCTCGGAAGGGCCCGTTCCACTCCGACCAATGGCTCGGGAAGCCGCCGACTTGATAGCCACCCTCTCCGACGTCCCAAGGCTCGGCGACGAGTTTCGCCTGTCGGAGGACGGGGTCCTGTTGAAGCACGTCGAGGAAACCGCCAAGGGGGTCGTAGCCGTGAAGCTCCCGGGCCAGAGCGGTGGCGAGGTCAAAGCGAAATCCGTCCACGTGCATCTCCGTGACCCAGTAGCGAAGCGAGTCCACGATGAGCTGAAGGGCATAGGGGCTGCGGCTGTCGGTGGTGTTACCGCAGCCGGTGTAGTCCATGTAGTAGCGGCGGTCCTCCTCCACCAGCCGGTAGTAGCTGGGATTGTCGAAGCCCTTCAGGCTCAGGATGGGGCCCAGATGGTTGCCTTCGCAGGTGTGGTTGTAGACCACGTCCAGCCAGACTTCGATCCCGGCTTGATGGAGCTTCTTCACCATGTGCTTGAACTCGGGGACCTGTTGTCCTCGGCTGCCGTGGGCCGAGTATTCGGCGTGGGGTGCAAAGAAGGCGAGGCTGTCGTAGCCCCAGTGGTTGCGGAGTCCTCGGTCCAGCAGCGACTTGCTGTGCACGAACTGATGAACCGGCAGGAGCTCCACCGCGGTCACGCCGAGGCGCAACAGGTGTTCGACGAAGGCGGGGTGGGCCAAGCCGGCGTAGGTTCCCCTCAGCCCCGGCGGGACCTTTGGGTGGTTCGCGGTCGCAGCCTTGACGTGGAGCTCGAGCACGACCGTGTCCGACCAAGGGGTTCGGGGGGCCTGATCGGGTCCCCAGTCGAACCAGGGGGAGACCACCACCGACTTCGGAACGAAACGAGCGCTGTCTTCCAGCTGCGCCGACTCGGGCTGATCGAAGGGGTAGGGAAAGACGGCGGGCTGCCAGTCGAGCTGGCCGTCGACGGCCAGGGCGTAGGGATCGACCAGGAGTTTATGAGGGTTGCAGCGTTGACCGGTGCTGGGATCGTAGGGGCCATGCACCCGATAGCCATAGCGCTGCCCGGGCCGAACTCCGTCCAGGTAGCCGGACCACACGTCTCCTTCCCGACCCGGAAGGCTGAAGCGAGTTTCACGATCCTGATCGTCGAATAGACATAGCTCCACCCGCTCCGCGGGTCCCGAAAAGACCGCGAAGCGGGTGCCAGCGCCGTCGAAGTGGGCGCCGAGCGGAAAGGTGGACGTCGCCTTGACCTGCACGGCTCGGAAGCTCGACCGAGCCCATCCTCGGGTCAAACGGCGTGGCACATTGACTCGGTGGACGGTGACGGGTTCCTTCGCGGCGTGAGTGGCTCGCTGGGCGGACGCCCCCTCCCCAACGGTCGCGCCCGCTTCGAGGTCTGGGCACCCCACGCCAAGGTGGTGGAGCTGTGCATCGACGATCGTCGGCTAACGATGGACCGAGGGACAGGAGGAGGCTTTGAGCTGGAGGTCGAAGCGGCCCCCATCGGAACGCGCTACGCCTTTCGGCTGGACGGAGGTCCTGAGCGGCCCGACCCTGCCTCTCGCCATCAGCCGGAAGGTGTTCACGGAGCTTCGGCCCTGGTCGCGCCTGGCTACCCCTGGGTTCATGAGCCGGTCGGCCTGAGGATGGAAGGGGCCGTGGTCTATGAGCTTCACATCGGGACCCTGACCGAGGCCGGGACCTTCGAGGCGGCGGCGGAGCGCCTGGACGAGCTCAAGGCGCTCGGGGTCACGGCGATTGAGCTCATGCCGGTGGCGGCCTTCCCGGGCCGGCGCAATTGGGGCTACGACGGCGTCCTCCCGTCGGCCGCTCACGACGCCTACGGCGGGCCCGACGGCTTTCGTGGCTTCGTCGACGCCTGTCACGGACGCGGGCTCGGTGTGATCCTCGACGTGGTCTACAATCACTTCGGGCCCGAAGGGAACTACCTGGGCGAGTTCGGGCCCTACTTCACCGACGAGTATAGGACGCCCTGGGGGCCAGCGCTGAACTTCGATGGCCCCCACTCGGACTCGGTGCGACGTCACTTCATCGAGAGCGCCCTGTGGTGGCTGGACGACTGCCAGGTCGACGGTCTGCGCCTCGACGCCGTCCACGAGATCAAGGATGCATCGGCCTATCCGTTTCTCCGGGAGCTGGCCGACCGGGTGGCCGCGCTCGAAGAGGCCAAAGGGCGCCGCATTGCGCTCATCGCCGAGAGCGACCGCAACGATCCTCGCTATCTCGATGGGGGAACTTCGGGTCTGGGCCTAGACGGGATGTGGGCGGACGACTTGCACCACGGGCTTCACGCCTTCGTGACGGGGGAGCGAGAGGGCTACTACGCCGACTTCGGTGAGCTGGAGGACGTCGCTCGAGCTTGGACAGAGGGGGCCTGCTATCAGGGGCGCTGGTCGCCCTTCCGCCAGCGGCGGCATGGTCGAACGCTGAATGCCCCCCTCGACACCTTGGTGGTGGCCGTTCAGAACCACGATCAGATCGGCAACCGCATGTTGGGTGAGCGTCTGCCGAGCCTGGTCGGCC
This sequence comes from Myxococcota bacterium, assembly GCA_039024635.1. Classification (GTDB taxonomy): domain Bacteria; phylum Myxococcota; class Kuafuiibacteriia; order Kuafuiibacteriales; family Kuafuiibacteriaceae; genus Kuafuiihalomonas. Next base: position 58,939 of record JBCCQA010000028.1, read on the forward strand.
ACGAACTTTACGGCGTGTGCCTGTCCTTGGTCATGTTGTCGCCTTGGGTTCCTTTGCTTTTCATGGGCGAGGAGTACGGCGAAGAGCATCCCTTTCAGTTCTTCACCAGCCATGGCGACCCTGGTCTCGTGGAGGCGGTGCGCAAGGGCCGTATGGCCGAGTTCGAGTCTTTCCAATGGAAGGGCGCCCCGCCCGATCCCCAGGACGAGGCGACGTTCCGTGCCTCCGTCTTGGCGCCTGACGAAGTCCCTGCCGAACGTCGCGCCCGCGCGACCCGACGGCTTCGAAGTCTCGCAACGTTGCGCACCAAGCTCGACCGCGGCCAGGGCAGAGCCATCGTCCAGCAGGAGGGTGTCCTTCGGCTCGAGTGGCCCGAGGCTTTGGGCTTCGCCAACTTCGGCTCGACCCCGATCGAGGCCGCGCCGCAGGGCCGCTTGGTCTTCGACAGTCAGGGCCGACTCGAAGCACCGAAGACGGTTCCCCCCCACCGCTTCCGACTCTACGAGGGCTGAGCAAGGCGTACCGGCGAGCTTGCTGGATCGGGTATAGCCCGGCCTCGGGCATCCCCGTTTGAACAGTCTGCGCGGGCGCCCCCGCAAATTGTGGGTGGGGGGATTTATGCAAGTGGCTTGCAAATCCAATCCAGCTCGTCCATCACCCTCCCATGTTTGGGCGTCGTAGCTTGGGTCTCTACCTGCCGGGCGCGGTCTGCGCGCTCTTCGTGGGCTGCGGAGGTCCTGAAGAAGACCCGGACCCGGACGGCTGCGGTCCGAACGGATCTCTTCACCAAAGCTTCACGGGCAACCTACATTGCCACTGCGATAGCGGCTTCGATGAGTTCGACGGAATCTGCCTGCCCGAGAGCGAGACCGACACGCCGCCGTCGCCGCCCATCTCGAATCCGCCACCCCCGCCCCCGAGCGAGGTCGACTGTGGGGCCAATGCTTCCTTCGATGGCTCACGCTGCCGATGCGACGAAGGCTTCACCCTGGTCGGCGATGCCCAAAACCTCTCGTGCGCGGCCATTCCGGCTTGCACGGGTCAAAACGATCCCTTTGAGCCGAACGACTCGCCAGGGCTGGGGACCAGCCTGTCTCAAGTCCAAGACGCCCTCTATGCCTGCCCGGCCGACGAAGACTGGTACGTGTTCTCCGTGAGCGCCGGCGACCAGGTCACCGCCCAGATCCAGTTCGACGGCAGCTCCGTGGACTTGGACCTGTTCCTGTTCGAGCCGCAGGCCACGAATCCGACCGCTTTCTCGGTGGAGGCGGCCGGAGACGCCGAGAGCGCGAGCTTCGTGTCTCGGGCCTCGGGAACGGCGGTCATGTTGGTCGTTCCCTATGGCGTGGGTGAAGGCGGCTACCTCATGCAGGTCAACGTCGAGCCGGGGCAGGCGCCGGTCTGCGCGAACCCGGGCGCCTTCTGTCAGCGGTCCAGTGACTGCTGCTCGGGCTCGTGCCACGTCGGCCACTGCCACTAGCGCGTCCCTTCTCGACGACCTGGAGACCCGAACCCCCCAACGTATGGCTGGACCAGACTACGACTGGCTCATCGTCGGCGGGGGCATCCATGGCGTCCATCTGGCCACCCGGCTTTTGGGCGATGCCGAGGTCAACCCTCGGCGGCTTGCCATCGTCGACCCCAACCCGGAGCTCTTGGCGGTCTGGCGGCGGTGCACCGCCGCGACCGGCATGACCCATCTGCGCTCGCCCGCCGTTCACAACGTGGACGTTGCCCATTCCTCGCTCTTTGACTTCGTGGGGCGTAGGAAGCGAAAGCGCCCGAACTTTGTCCCCCCCTACAACCGCCCGTCCCTGCAGTACTTCAACGCCCACTGTGACGAGGTCCTAAAGAGCTACGGCCTAGCGGCGCTCCACGTCCGGGGCTTTGCCGTAGACTGTTCCCTGCGGAGTGATGGCGTCGACTTGGCGCTCTCGAGCGGACGGGTTTTTTCCAGTCGACGTGTGGTCCTGGCCCTCGGCGCGAGCGAACACTTGAACTACCCCGACTGGGTGGCGCCGTCATCGAGTCGAATCCACCACGTCTTCGATCCGCGATTCACGGAGTGGCCGACTTCGCCTGAACGCATCGTCGTCGTAGGGGGCGGGATTTCGGCCGCTCAGCTTGGGCTCCGAATGGTCGATTCGGGGCATCAGGTGACCATCCTCGCCCGCCATCCGTGGCGCCGGCATCAGTTCGATAGCGATTCGGGTTGGCTTGGGCCCAAGCTCATGACCGGGTTCAGTCGAGAGCGAGATATAGATCTTCGTCGGAACCTCATCGAGCGCGCTCGTCACCGCGGCTCGATTCCGCCCGACGTGGACAGAGCTCTCAAAGCCGCCGCTCGAGAAGGCCGCTTGGAGATGGAGCTGGGCGCGGTCGAGTCCGTCGACGAAAGCGGGCCATCGCTCAGACTTCGACTCCTCGACGGGAGCGAGCGGGCCGCCGATCGCGTCCTGCTCGCGACAGGGTTCTCGACGGGTCGACCGGGGGGAGCTTTGGTGGACAGGCTAGTGAAGTCGGCCGCACTGAGCTGCGCTCACTGTGGCTATCCGGTCATCGATGACACCCTTCGCTGGCACGAGCACATTCACGTGGCGGGTCCGCTCGCGGAGCTGGAGCTGGGTCCAGTCGCGCGCAACATCGCCGGCGCACGTCGGGCGGCGGACCGCATCCTCAAGACCCTCGCTCATCAAAAAGAGAAACCTGAAGACCGGCTTCGCCCGTGACTGGGAATGCTCAGCCTTTGAGCCGACCCAAGCTCAGCCAGGCCGGCATCACGACGCTTTGAGGACCCGAACCGAGCTCCCGCTCGAGCCGAGCCCGAATTGCGTCCAGGAGCTCTCGAAAGGGCTCAGCTCCGAGCTGCTTCTCGGCGATGACGAGTGCCACGTGGCTTCGCCGAAGGCCGTCCCACAGGGCATCGAGGCTCGGGCTCTCGATCTGATGGCTCACCCCATGGATCTCGACTTGAAATCCGGCGGCCTCCATCTCGGACTCGATTTCATCCGGGTCCGACATGGGCGCCTTGGCCGGGCCCTCCGACGCCTTGGGCAAGAGCTGTTTCAACTCGTCCAAGATGATGGCCAGCGCCGGAACTTGGTCTTGAGCCTGCCAGCTCCCGATGACGACGCGGCCATTCGGCTTCAGGACTCTCGCCAGCTCCGTGAGTCCCCGAGCTCGGTCAGGGAACATGAACAACCCGAACATCGAGAAGCCGACATCGAAGTAGCGATCGGGAAAAGGAAGCTCCTGACCATCTCCGCGGTGGAGCGAGAGCCGCAGAAGCTCCCCGGGCGAAGCGCGGCGGCGCAGGGCGTTGAGCATGTCGCGAGAAAAATCGAGGGCGTCAACCTCGGTGATCCGTGCCGCGAGTCTAGCCAGGGTGCCGGGTCCCGTGGCGACGTCGATGACGCGCTCCCCTTCCTGAAGCGCCGCCACTCGAAGGGCGTCTTCGGCGTAGAGACCCAAGGTCTCGGCGATGAAGGTCGAGTAGGCCTCCGCCACCGCATCCCAAGGGCCGGGCGTCACCAGTGGACTCAGATCTAGGGCCCGGTCTGAGTCTTCATCGTCTCGGGTTTCCATCGCATGTTTCCGCGGACACGCCAGCGGTCTCAAGTGGATGCTAAGTCTCGGAATCCCATAGATGCAAGTGACTTGCATTTATGGGCGCAGGCGTTGTTCTCTTTCCGAGGGCGGACGGACCTCATCGGCCGTCTGGCCACCGTTACACCATGACGACTTTCGACAGCCCCACTTCTGCGAATCCTGGTCCCGAAGCGCTTTCATCGACGGATGCTGACCGACGTCTGCCCGTCACCGTCCTTTCGGGCTTCTTGGGAGCGGGCAAGACCACGCTTCTCAACCAAGTGCTCAACAATCGGGAGGGACGACGGGTCGCGGTCATCGTGAACGACATGAGCGAGGTCAACATCGACGCGGCCCTCATCGAACGCGGCGGCGCGCAACTGTCCCGGACGGAAGAGAAGCTGGTCGAGATGTCCAACGGCTGCATCTGCTGCACCCTCCGAGACGATCTCTTGGCCGAAGTATCGCGGCTCGCCCAGGAAGGAAGGTTCGACTATCTCCTGATCGAGTCGACCGGCATCTCAGAGCCCATACCCGTTGCGCAGACCTTTACCTTCGAGGACGAAGAGGGCGTCAGCCTGAGCCAGGTCGCCCGGCTCGACACCATGGTCACGGTCGTGGATGCCGCCGCCTTTCGTCGAGACTATGCCGCAGCGGAGCGTCTGTCCGAGCGCGGCGAGTCCCTGGGCGAAGACGACGAACGGACCGTCACGGACTTGCTCGTGGAACAGATCGAGTTTGCCAACGTCATCGTGCTCAACAAGCTCGACCTGGTCGGCGACCGAGCTGCGCTCGAGGTCGAGGCTGCGATCCGAGCACTCAACCCTGGCGCCCGAGTCTTCATGACCACCCGTGGCCAGGTCCCCTTGGAGGTGGTGCTGGACACCGGTCTATTTGATTATGAGGAAGCCGCATCCTCAGCCGGCTGGATCAAAGAGCTACAGGGCGAGCATACGCCGGAGACCGAGGCATATGGCATCACCAGCTTCACCTATCGAACCAATCATCCCTTCGACGCTGAGCGGCTCTGGACGCTGCTGCACGCTGACGACATGTGGGCCAAGGTCCTGCGCTCGAAGGGCTTCTTCTGGGTAGCGGCTGACCATCGTGTCGCCTATGAGTGGGCCCAGGCGGGTGGCGTGAGCGAGGTCAAAGCGGCCGGCATGTGGTGGGCGGCGGTGCCTCGAAAGTACTGGAACCAGTCGGAAGGTGAACGCCCCGACGAGAAGGCCGACTGGGACCCGCGTTTTGGTGACCGGACCCAGCAGCTGGTATTCATAGGGCAGGGCATCGACGAAGCATCAATCCGCCAGAGATTGGATGCTTGCTTGCTGGCGCCTGAGCTCGCCCGCTCGGATAGCAAGACCTGGTCGGACTTCATCAATCCATTTCCCGACCTGGATTCGACCGTTTCGTCGGGCTGAGTCGCTTCTCTGGAGATGGACTCCCCGTCCTCGAATCGGTCGATGCGAGAAAATCTGAGCCTTCGGGGTCCGAGAGGGTCAGCTACCCGCTCAAGGGGGCGAGATTGGGGGTCGGAGGCCCCGCCTCAGAAATGATGGCTTGAGATATGGCCTGGCTTCGTTATGCCCTTGGCATGGCGGAGCAGGACCGACGCGCTCGGGTCGCCATAGAGCGGGTGACCCCTCAGGTCGACGGCGGGCGCTTTCCCGTGAAGCGGGTGCTAGGCGGGGAGCTGGAGGTCGAGGCCTTCGTCTTCATCGACGGGCAAGACGCTGTGCAAGCAGTTCTGCAGGTCAGGATCGAAGGTGAAAAGGACTGGGAGGACCTTCCCATGCATAGGGTGGGCCCAGACCGCTGGGCCGGCCGCTGCGTTCCGGGCGAGGTCGGACGCTACGCCTATCGAGTCGTCGGGTGGCCAGATCGCTTTCAGACTTGGCTGCAGGGCCTTCGGAAGAGGCTCGATGCGGGCCTCGATGGGAGCCGCGAGCTCAGTGATGGCGTGGCGCTCCTTCATCGCTACGCCGAGACTTCGGATCCGCCCCTGCGAAGCCAGCTGATGGGCCTGGCGGAAAGACTCCCCACCGAAGGCCTGGCGCTGCTCGATGAGAACGCCTTGGCCGTCGTCTCCGCCAGCGATCCTCGGCGACTGGCCACGGTCTCTTCGGTCTACGGAGTTGTCGTCGACCCCGCCCGGGCGGCCTTCTCGGCTTGGTATGAGCTCTTTCCTCGTTCGGCCTCGCCGGATCAAACGCGGGTTGGCACCTTGCGTGATGTGCAAACGCGCCTGGCTTACGTGGCTGAGCTAGGCTTCGACACTCTCTACCTTCCGCCCATCCACCCCATCGGACGCGTGAATCGCAAGGGTCGCAACAACCGGATCTCGGCCGAGGCGGGGGACGTCGGCAGTCCCTGGGCCATCGGAAGCGAAGAGGGCGGCCACACCAGCCTTCACCCCGAGCTTGGAAGCTTAGACGATCTCGACCGCCTGGTCGAAGCGGCCCGCGGGCGAGGCATCGAGATCGCCCTCGACATGGCCTTTCAGTGTGCGCCCGACCACCCTTGGGTGAAGGCCCATCCGGATTGGTTCGCCCGACGGGGGGACGGGTCCATCAAGTATGCCGAGAATCCGCCCAAGAAGTACCAGGACATCTTTCCCTTCGACTTCGAGACCAATGACTGGCGCGGACTGTGGGACGCTCTTCGGGATGTATTCTTGTTCTGGGGTGAGCATGGCGTCCGAACCTTCCGGGTCGACAATCCTCACACGAAGCCCTTCCCTTTTTGGGAGTGGTGCCTACGCGAGGTGAAGCGGGTCCATCCCGATGCCGTCTTCTTGTCCGAAGCTTTCACCCGTCCTTTGGTGGCGGAGCGCCTGGCAAAAGTCGGCTTCACCCAGTCCTATGACTACTTCCCTTGGAAGAATACCAAGGGAGAGATCGAAGCCTACTTCAGCGATCTCAGTCGGAACCTGGACTTCTTGCGCCCTTCCAGTTGGATCAACACCCCCGACATTCTCAGCGAGTACCTCCAGCTAGGGGGGCGTCCGGCCGCTACCGTGCGGTTGGTTCTGGCCGCCACCCTGTCCGCCAACTATGGGGTGTACGGTCCGGTCTTTGAGCTGGGAGAGGTCACTCCCCGAGAGCCCGATTCCGAGGAGTATTTGGATTCCGAGAAGTACGAGGTTCGTCACTGGATGCTGGAGCAGCCCCACAGCTTGAGGCGCCTCGTTCGCCGGGTGAATCGCATTCGACAGGACCATCCGGCGCTCCAGCGGGACGGGAACCTGCGTTTTCACAATACCAGCGACGACGCGGTGATTTGCTTCACCAAGAGCTGTGACGAAGACGTGGTCCTAGTCGTGGCCAACGTCGACCCCACCGGCGCTCGATCGGCCTGGATCGAGCTCGACACCGAGGCTCTCGGTCTCGATACCGGTCGTCCCTATCAGGTTCACGACATGCTGGGCGAAGAGCGCTTCCTGTGGAGCGGAGCGCGCAACCTCGTGCAGCTGGACCCCCGCGTGCAGCCGGCCAAGATTTTTCGAATTCGCCATAGGATCCGAAGCGAAGCGGACTTCGAATATTACACCTGAGGAAATGTGATGAAGAGAAGGTCACTCGTAGAAGGCGATCTCCATTGGTACAAGCGGGCCATCATCTATCAGGCCCACGTCCGGGCGTTTCGAGACAGCAACGGCGATGGTGTCGGGGACTTTCGTGGTCTGACCGAGAAGCTGGACTATATCGCCGACCTCGGAGCCGACGTTCTTTGGATTCTTCCCTTCTACCCTTCGCCCCTGCGGGACGGGGGCTATGACATCTCGGACTACACCGCCATCAACCCGGCCTACGGTACGCTGGAAGACTTCGAGCGCTTCGTCGAGGAGGCCCACCTACGCAACATTCGAGTAATGACCGAGCTCGTCCTGAACCACACCTCGGACCAACACCCGTGGTTTCAGCGCGCTCGACGAGCCGAGCCCGGCTCGCGTTGGCGAGACTTCTACGTCTGGACGGACGACCCTTCGAAATACAGCGGCACTCGAATCATCTTCAAAGACTTCGAGACCTCCAATTGGAGCTGGGATCCGGTGGCCAAACAGTACTATTGGCATCGCTTTTACAATCACCAGCCCGATCTCAACTGGGACAATCCGGAGGTGGAGCAAGAGATGCTCAAGCTGCTCGACTTCTGGCTCGACACCGGTGTGGACGGGCTGCGCCTGGACGCAATCCCGTATCTCTATGAGCGAGAGGGCACGACCTGCGAGAACTTGCCTGAGACCCACGATGCTCTGAAGCGCGTACGCGCCTACATGGACGAGAAGTACCCAGGCCGGGCCCTCCTCGCTGAAGCCAATCAGTGGCCGGAAGACGCGGTGGCCTACTTCGGGGAAGGGGACGAGTGCCACATGGCCTTCCACTTCCCCATCATGCCTCGGCTGTACATGTCGATGGAGACCGAGGATCGTTTTCCGCTCATCGACATCATCCGCCAGACGCCCGAAATTCCAGACTCCTGTCAGTGGATTACCTTCTTGAGAAATCACGACGAGCTGACCCTGGAGATGGTGAGCGACGAGGAGCGGGACTACATGTACAAGGCCTACGCTTCGGATCCTCGGGCTCGCATCAACTTGGGTATCCGCCGTCGTTTGGCGCCTCTGCTCGGCAACGACATCCGAAAGGTCAAGCTCCTCAACGGCCTTCTCTTCTCCTTCAACGGGACGCCGGTCGTCTACTATGGTGACGAGATCGGGATGGGGGACAACATCTATCTCGGAGACCGAGACGGGGTTCGCACCCCTATGCAGTGGAGCGCAGACCGAAACGCAGGCTTCAGCGACGCAAATCCCCAGCAGCTCTATCTGCCGGTCAACATCGATCCCGAGTATCGCTACGAAGCGGTCAACGTCGAGGCTCAGCAGCGAAACACGAGCTCCCTGTATTGGTGGATGAAGCGGCTCATCTCGCTCCGTAAGCGCTACGACTGTCTGGCCACGGGGGACATCGAGTTTCTTCTCCCCGACAACGGTAAGGTGCTGGCGTTTCTGCGCCGCACCCCTGAGCAGCAGATCTTGGTGGTGGCCAACCTCTCCCGCTCCGTCCAGTACGCGGAGCTGAATCTGGAGGACTTCGAGGGCCGCGTACCCTTGGAAGTCTTTGGCCGTACCCGATTTCCGCGTGTCGGTCGGCTCCCCTACCTTCTGACGCTCGGTCCCTACGACTTCTATTGGTTCGACCTCTCTCGACCTTCGGCGCCCGTCCACTACGACGACGTGAGCGAGGTCCCGATCATCGATTGTCCTTCGGGATGGCCCGAGATGCTGAAGGACCCCGACAAGCGCCGCATCGAGAAGGCGCTCCCCGAGCTCCTTGGCCGGCGTCGCTGGTTCGGTGGGAAGTCGCGCTCCGTCGACGAGGTCGAGATCGTGGAGCAGATTCCCTTCGAGATGGGGACCGAGAACCGGCCCCTTCAGGTCGTGATGACCTTCCTCGACGTCCACTATGAGAACCATGGGCGGGAGCGCTTTGCCCTTCCCTTGGCATTCTCGGACGGGGAGCTCGCTCGACGCCTGGTAGAAGAACACTCCTGGGCTGCTCTCCTCAGGCTGAGGCGCCCGGACGGTAGTGAAGCCCTGCTGCTGGAGGGCGTAGATCTGGCGGAGTTCAGGCAGGCCCTCCTGCGGGCGGTCGACGGGAGCCATGGCCCGTTGAGGGGTACGAGGACCGAAGCCGCGCCGGAGGCGTGGCCCGAGGGCGATGCTGATATGCTGAGAGCCGAGCAGAGCAACACCTCCCTCGTCTTCGGCGACGAGGTGGTGCTCAAGCTCTTCCGTAAGCTGGAGTCCGGCACCAATCCCGACGTCGAGATTGGCCGATTCCTCACCTCTAAAGACTTCGAGCACACGCCCCGGGTGTTGGGCTCGGTGGAGTGGACGGGGCAGGGTGGGGAAACGACCGTGGCTATCGCCCAGAGCTTCGTGCCCAACCAAGGCGACGCTTGGGGCGTGACCTTGGGGGAGATTGGGCTGGCGGCCGAGCGTCTGCTCAACAACCCCTCGGAGGTTCCCGACGCCGTGCTCGATGCCCCCATCATGCGCTTGGTTCGAATGGCCGAGCACCCGGGACGGGACTACTTGAGCAGCTATGTTCCCATGGTGGAGCTGCTGGGCCAGCGTACGGCGGAGCTTCATTTCGCTTTGGCGAGTGAGCATGATGACCCGACCTTCGCCCCCGAGACCTTCACCGCTCACTACCAACGAGGTCTGTATCAATCCATGCGGTCCCTCGCCTCCCGAACCTTCGAGAACGCGCGGCGAGCCAAGGTTCGTCTGCCGGAAGAGTTGGGCGAGACGCTCGACGAGGTACTGAAGTGCGAGAGCGAGGTCTTCAGTACGTTCGACCGGACTCTCAAGGGCGAGCCTCTGAGCGGGGCTCGCCTTCGCTGCCACGGAGACTACCACCTCGGTCAAGTGCTCTTCACTGGTCGTGACTGGAACATCATCGACTTCGAGGGCGAGCCGGCGAGGAGCCTGAGCGAGCGGCGGATCAAGCGTAGCCCCCTGCGGGACGTGGCCGGCATGCTGCGCTCTTTCGAGTATGCCTTTCACGCTGGACTCGAAGACCAGCAGGCCCGAGGCAACGTGGAGCGAGATACGGAGCTCTTTGGCGCCCTGGAGCGGGGACTGCGGCTATGGCTGCAGGCGGCCCAGGCCAGCTTTCTCGGGGCCTATCTTTCCCACGCCGAAGGGGCTCACTTTCTCCCCGACCGGCTTGGAATCCCGCGCCTTCTCGAGGCCTACTTGATGGAGAAGGCGGTGTATGAGCTGAACTATGAGCTCAACCATCGACCCAAAATGGTCAGCATTCCGGCCCGGGGTATACTTAGCCTGGCCGCCCAGGGAACGAAGACGTCATGACGGATAGACTGCTGGGGCCTACGGACCTCCACCTGTTCAACGAGGGCACCCATACCCGACTTCACAGCTGTCTCGGTGCCCACTCCGCCGAGCATGAAGGTCGAACGGGCGTCATCTTCGGAGTTTGGGCGCCCAACGCCCAGGAGGTCGAGGTCTTTGGCGACTTCAATGACTGGGCTAATCCGGGCTGGCGCCTGGACGCTCGGGGTGGTTCGGGGTTGTGGGAGGGCTTTGTCCCAGGTGTCGATCAGGGTAGCCGCTACAAGTTTCGGATCCGATCTCATCACGATGGCTACACCGTCGAGAAGACCGATCCCCTCGGTCGCTTTGCGGAGGTCCCCCCCCAAACGGCCTCGGTCGTTCAGGGCTCGAACCATCGGTGGGGGGACGCGGCGTGGATGGCGCAGCGGGCGGCCGCCAACCCCTTGAGGATGCCGATGAGCATCTACGAGCTGCACCTGGGGTCGTGGCGGCGCGTGCCCGAAGACATGAATCGTCCCCTCGACTACCGAGAGATGGGAGATTGGCTGGTTCGACACCTGCGAGACACTGCCTTCACCCACGTCGAGCTCCTACCCGTCATGGAGCATCCCTTCTACGGCTCGTGGGGCTACCAGTGTACGGGCTACTTCAGTCCAACTTCACGCTTCGGGACGCCCGACGATCTCAAGTACATGATCGATCAGCTCCATCAGGCGGGCTACGGCGTCATCCTGGACTGGGTGCCGTCCCACTTCCCGACTGACGAGCATGGTTTGATCTACTTCGATGGCACACATCTCTTCGAGCATGCCGATCCCCGCCAGGGCTATCACCCCGACTGGGGAAGCGCGATATTCAACTACGGGCGGAACGAGGTCCGCTCTTTCCTCACCAGTAGTGCTTGCTTTTGGATGGACGAATTCCACGCCGACGGTCTGCGGGTCGACGCCGTGGCTTCGATGCTCTACCTCGACTACTCGCGAAGGGAAGGCGAGTGGGTCCCCAACCAATATGGTGGCCGCGAGAATCTGGAGGCGATGGACTTCCTTCGCCATTTGAACCGGACCGTGCTCGGCGAATTTCCGGGCGCGGTCACCATCGCAGAGGAGTCGACGGCCTGGCCCATGGTGTCTCGTCCCGTCGAGCTCGGGGGCCTGGGCTTCAGCATGAAGTGGGACATGGGCTGGATGCATGACACGCTGGAGTTCTTTGCCAAGGATCCCATCCACCGCCGCTACCACCACGGGCAGCTGACCTTTCGGCAGATCTACGCCTTCAACGAGAACTTCGTGATGCCCCTCAGCCACGACGAGGTCGTTCACGGCAAGGGTTCTCTATACGGCAAGATGCCGGGCGACCATTGGCACAAGATGGCCAATCTCCGACTCCTCTACGCCTACATGTACGCGATGCCCGGCAAAAAGCTCCTCTTTCAGGGTGCCGAAATCGGGACGGCCAAGGAATGGAACCACGAAGCGAGCTTGGACTGGCATCTGCTCCACGATCCGCTCCATGGCGGACTCATGCGTTGCCTCGGCGATCTGAACCGCATGCACACCGGTGACCCGGCCATGCACGCGCTCGACTTCGAGCCTGCGGGCTTCGACTGGATCGATTGCTCCGACGCGGATCAGAGCATTCTCTCGCTCATGAGAAAGGGTGAGAAACCGGAGAATCTGATGGTGGTGGTCTTCAACTTCACGCCTGTCCCTCGAAGCAACTACCGGGTCGGCGTTCCCCAGAATGGCTTTTACCGCGAGGTGCTCAACACCGACGCCGGGATCTACGGCGGCAGTGATCAGGGCAACTTCGGCGGCATGGACGCGACGCCGGTCGCCATGCACGGATACTTTCAAAGCTTGTCTCTCACCTTGCCGCCCCTCGGCGCCGTCTTTCTCCGGTACGAGGGATGAGAGCCTGGTCTCTCCCTACTTTTGGCGCTGAGCGGCTACAGCTCGTCGATGTCGAGCCTCAGCCCGTCGGTCCCACTCAGGTCAGGCTTCGAGTAGAGGCCTGCAGTCTCAACTACCGAGACTACATGGTGGTGGAAGGGCACTATGATCCGCGCCTGCCTCTGCCGCTGGTTCCGCTTTCCGACGGGGCGGGTCGTGTGGCCGAGGTTGGTGAGACGGTGGAAGGCCTGAAGATCGGCGATCGCGTGGCGGCGACCTTCTTTCAGGATTGGGAGGCCGGTCCCGTGCCGGAGGGCCGACGGCTCCGGCGCACGCGGGGCGGTCTTCTACCGGGTATGCTCCAGGAGGAGATCCTTCTGGATCAGCGAGAGCTCGTCCGGGTCCCCGCCCACCTGAATGCGGGCGAGGCAGCGAGCCTGCCCTGCGCCGGGGTCACGGCCTGGTCGGCGCTCATCGAGCAGGGTCGGTTGACGGCCGGCGACACCTTGCTCGTCCAAGGGACGGGCGGTGTGGCGTTATTCGCCCTCGGCTTAGCCAAGATGGTGGGAGCGGAGGTCGCCATCCTTTCCTCTTCCCCCGAGCGCTTGGAGCGAGCCCTCGCTCTCGGCGCCGACCACGGGGTCTGCACCAAGGATTGGCCCGAATGGGGAGACAGAGTCCGAAAGCTAACCGGAGGCGTGACCCACGTCCTCGAGCTGGGTGGCGCAGACACCCTGACCCAGACGCTGCGCTGCGTTCGGCCGGGAGGCTACGTCGCCCTGGTTGGCGTCTTGGGGGGCACCCGACCCCATCTCGACCTGCTGTCGGTGGTGATGCGGAATGTCCGGCTCCAGGGGGTCATCGTTGGATCCCGACAGTCTTTCCTTTCTCTGAATCGGGCTTTGGAGGCGGGAGGCCTCCATCCGGCCATAGATCGGCGCGTCCCCTTCGAAGGTGCGAAGGATGCCTTGGCCAGCTTCGGAATAGGCGGCCACTTCGGCAAAGTCGTCATCGAATTGGTCTAGGGGGTCGCTCGCGGGACAGTCCGAGCCGTGGAGACCATCGTCATCACCGGCGCCTCACGAGGCATCGGGGCCGCTTCGGCCGAACATCTGGCCGTGGGTCGGCGTCGCCTGGTTCTCGTCTCGCGAAGCGCCTCCTCCTTGGAGGCCCTTTGCGCCCGGCTGCCGGTCGAATCCATCCCCTTGCCCATTGACCTGTCCGCCGAGGATGCCGGCCCTTCGCTCCTGAAGTCCTTGAAGGATCGGGGCCTCGAGCCCGACGGTTGGGTCCTCAACGCAGGCATGTCCAACGATGTCGCCTTTACCGCGTCCGATGCCGCGGCCGTCCGCCGCGAGCTGCAGCTCAACTACCTGACACCCCTTTCCATCTTGGAGGCCGAAGTCCGCCGCATGAGGGTTCTGGGCTCCGGCCGAGTGGTGACCGTGGGTTCCTTGACTTCCTTCGTGCCCTTTCCCGGCAACGCGACCTACGCCGCCTCCAAGGCCGCGTTGTTCACATTGGTCCGGAGCCTCCGGGCGGAGCTGGATGGAAGCGGCGTGAAGCTGGGTGTCGTCCTCCCGGGCTACACCCGGACCGCCATGACCAACGGGCTATCGAAGAGCTGGGTGCCTTCGATGTCGGCCGACGAGGTAGGTCGGCACGTGGCTCAGGCCTACGAGCGAGGCGACGCCCTAGTGGTGCCCGGCCTTGCCAACCGCATCGCAGCCCGGATCTTCGGAGGCTTCCCGAAGACCTCGGATTGGATGCTGACCCGCTTCGCCAGTCTCGTCGTGCCGAAAGCCGATGCGTGAACGGGTCGTGATCTTGGGTGCGGCCGGCTTCATCGGTCGCGTCCTTCGCAAGCATCTAGGCGGGCGCTACGCGCTGACGAGCGTGGACCGGGAGTGGCGATCCCCGCCCGGAGAAGCCTACGAGCGCCAGCTCACCATGGATGTCGGAGACCCGGCGGCGGTCGAGCAGCTCATGGTCGACATGGAGCTGGAAGGGAACAATCTCGCCGGCGTCATCGACCTGGTCGCCCACTACGACTTCAAGAACAAGCCGGATCCTCGATACCGATCGGTAGAGACCGGGCTGGAGATTCTGCTGAAGCGAATGGGAGAGCGCTTAGCGAGCCATGTGCCCTTTCTGTACGCGAGCAGCATGGCCAGTCTAGAGCCGACCGAGCCCGGGCGTAAGCTCAGCGAGCAAAGCCCACGGGCTGGGCACTGGGCCTATCCCGCCCACAAGGTCCGCTGCGAGAAGATCATGGAGGCGGCCGACATCCCCCAGCCTCGGGTGCAGCTGGTCTTGGCCGCCGTCTACAGCGACTGGTGCGAGTTGGTTCCGCTTTACAAGCAGATCGAACGAGTCCGGGCCTCGACGCTCGCCAACTTCTATCCCGGCCCCACCGATCGAGGGCTGACCTACGTCCACGTCGAGGACGTGGCTCGAGCCTTCGAACGAGCGCTGGTCGTGGGTCGGGGCTCGAACGGCGTGATGCGACAGCTGGTCGGCGAGGATGCCCCCGTGACCTACCAGCAGATCCAGGACACGGCCTCCGAGATTTTCCATGGCAACAAGGGCACCGTCCTCCGGGTGCCGCGGATCCTGGCCAAGACCGGCGCCGCCGTCCTCGGCGCCGTCGGGAGCGAAGACTTCATCAAGCCCTGGATGATCGATTTCGCGGGCGAGCACTTCGAGTTCGACCTCAGCTCGACCCGTTCCGTTCTCGACTGGAATCCCCGGCACGACCTGCAACTGGAGCTGGCTCCGATGATCCAGCGCGCCCACGGCGATCCCGAGCGCTGGCGTACTCTGAACGATGCCCGCCCGTACTAGGGGTCCCGGTCGCGACGAGGTCGCGCCCCCCCCTGCTTCGCTCGGCCTTGCCTCGCTGCGTGGGCCTTCTGCCTCTACGCGGCCTGCGGCCCTTTGCTAGGGGTCCCGGTCGCGACGAGGTCGCGCCCCCCCCCTGCTTCGCTCGGCCTTGCCTCGCTGCGTGGGCCTTCTGCCTCTACGCGGCCTGCGGCCCTTTGCTAGGGGTCCCGGTCGCGACGAGGTCCACAGGTCCTTCCCTTTGATGA
>JBCCQA010000029.1:0-69975 GCA_039024635.1 Myxococcota bacterium
GAGGTCAAGACGCTCTCCGGCGAGTCAGCGGAAGCATCGAGCACAATTGAACATGACCTGAATCAAGTCCGAGATGAGACGACTACGACCCTCGAATGCGTCGATGATGTCGTCGCTGCCATGTCTACCGTCGCTGGACTCTCGGCCCGCACTTCATCGTCCGTCGAGCGCCAGATCAGCATGGCCGAAGACATGTCGGCTTCGATCCGCACGACTGCCCAAGCTGCCAAGGCCATATCCGAAGCTGCCGTCACCTACGTATCCGCTGCTACCCAAACCGCCGAGCAGGCATCCAGCGTCAATGAAGTATCTGTCCGACTCATTCAGATGTCCGCCGAGATCGGAGAGCTCCTTCATGAGCTGGGCAGCTAGTTGAGTGGAAATGGCCGAGACTATGGGGCCGGGTCTCCCACATGGCCAACCGGCAGCCATGTCGACGGTTTTGCGGAACAAAGAGAGAACGAGCTCGACCGGCTGAACACATCAAGCCGTGAATCACGCGATGGCCATGAGTTCATCGGCAAGCTCGGCCAAAAGCGCCCGCACCTCACCGAACGAGTGCTTCCATCCAACGGGTCCATCCCCATCCCGGACAACGCAGAAACGAAAGGCTGCCAACATCGGACACAGAGCTCCGTTGTGAAGCTGATGGTCTGCCTCAGTACCCAAGAAGACGTAGCGGAAAGTACCCCTCTTCTTCTTGTCCACAAATGAGAGACGCTTGCCCTTACCTTGATTCGCCTTGTTGTGAAGCTCAGGAGCCTCGAATGAGATGATGTCTCGCAGCTACAAGATGTCTTTCAGGAGCGGAGCCAGCGCCTTGTACTGCTCCGGACTTGATGAACAAGCGGTGAGAATATCGGACTTGGAGGAGTATGCGCGAAGGGGGTGGCCGTTCTCCTCTGGAGCAAAGGCAAGGATATTGAAGCTCTTCCGTGGCAAGGATGACGCCGCCGAAGTCGAGCCTGGGGCTCGAGGATTGGAGCGAAGAGCGTCTGTCTGAAGCAGGCACCCCAGTCCCGCGTAGTTCGATCCGCTGCGATAGCGTCCCTCCCGACCAGTCCGCAAAGACCTCGATCGAGGACCGGATGAGTCCCTCTTCCACTGCGGAAAAGCCCAACCAGAGGTCCCGCTCCCCAAAGGGAGAGATGAGTGCTGGATGAATCTCTGCCCAGAAGGCATCCTCTCGAAATCCAGCCAGGCGACGAAGCCGAACGTTCTCCAGCAGAACCCCGCTTGAGTTGCGGAGGCGGAGCGTTTGAAACGGTGTCCGCGTGCCGACCCGAACTTCGCCGAAATCGAAGGTCTCCGTCGTGGCGATCAGGCCAAGGCCAACACGAATCGGCGCTTCCCTGTTGGGTTCCAGGGGCCCTTCATCGCCCCCGCAGGCCATGAGGACGATGCCCGCAGTCGACAAGTAGGCGTAAGATTTTATACGCCTTGGATGAGGAGCAAGAAGCAGACCGTCATGCTCTCGACGGTCCTAGACCTAGCCGACCTCCGCGGCCTACCGCTTGGCGGCCGCTTTGAGCCAATCGGCGACCTCAGTGCTCGAAGCCTGCCGGGAGGCCCGCTCGGCCGTGTATCCGTCCTAGTGGGAAACTGAATCCATGCAAGCGCCTGAAGCGACCAAAGGCTTCGACCCATCCAACTGGCCAGGTTGCGAAGCCGCGATCAGGACCCCATCTCAGGTCGACATCTCTTGAATCCAGAAGGCCCGGGCTCTACGGCTTCGGAGTGACCGAGCTCGAGAGTCACTCATTTCACGGGGCTGCATCCGGCCCGCGACTCATCGTTCTGGGGGCCGTGCACGGAAATGAGACCTGCGGTACCCGGGCCATTCGGAGCGTGCTGGAGGATCTTGCTCGGGGCGCCCTTCAGCTCGCGGCTGGGCAACTCACCCTGGTTCCCGTCACGAACCCAGGAGCCTACGAGCGACGGCAGCGCGCAGTGGACCACAATCTGAATCGTCAGCTGAATCCCAAGGCCGCCCCCAAGGACTACGAGGACCTCATCGGCAACCAGCTGTGTCCGTTCCTACGAACCCACGATGTCCTGCTGGACCTCCACTCTTTCCATACTCGGGGTGACCCTTTCGCCCTCATCGGCCCCAGGAACAACGACGGTCAGCTCGAACCCTTTCAGCACCAGGCGGCCGAGACACAGCTCGCGCTCCATCTCGGTCCCAAACGGTTCGTGGAAGGCTGGATGAGCGTCTACGAGACCGGTGTCGAGCGACGAAAGGCCTCGGGGCAGCCCTCCCCCGATCACCTACTGAGTACCGACTTCGGGATCGGCACGACTGAGTACATGCGAAGCCAAGGCGGCTACGCGGTAACCTACGAATGTGGGCAGCACGACGAGCCCGAAGCGCCGGTACGGGCTCGCTACGCGATACTCCAGACCCTGAAGCTGCTGGGTCTCATGAAAGGTGAACCGGATGCTCCGCCGAAAAGAGTCGAACTCATGAAGCTGGTGGGCGTGGTCGATCGGCTGCATGAGGGCGACGAGCTAACGAAGGAGTACCGCAGCTTCGACCGGCTCCAGGAGGGGGACGTCATCGGAAAACGAGCCGACGGAAGCCAAGTCCTGGCCGAGAGAGATGGATTCATTGTCTTCCCGAACCCAGGAGCAGACGTCTTCGCCGAATGGTTCTATTTCGCTGTCGAGAGCGATCGGACGCTCCTACGCCATGGACCGTGAATGACGGCACTGTCGGTGGAAGCAGGGATGAGTCGAACTCTTTCGACAGCGATCACGACCCAGCATCCCATCTTCGGCGCCAGAAACAGCGAACTCACGCTCATTGGTCTGCCTGAGTCATGTCGGCGGTTCGCCGCCGCTCTGCGAAGCGATTTGCACCGAGGATGATGTGGCAGCCTGGCAGCGAAGCGGATCCTTCTCGGATCCCTGGCATCAGAGCGTTCGCATCATCAAGTGCGCGGCGCCATCAGTCCGGGGACCGGATGTGACTGGGTCCGTCCTTCCCCGCCGTTCGCTCGTAGGTGCCCTGACCGGTCTTTTGATAGCGGGAGAAGCCATGTCGCGACAGGTTGGCATGGCTGAGAACGTCTCGCTGTCGAGAAGAGGAGTGCTTTAGCGCCAATGCAGGGGCCATGATGATTCGACGAACAGGTTCTCCGGTCTCTGGGTGCTCAATGAGCTCAGGATCCGACATTCGCTGCGAGACTTCGAAACACCGAGGCGAAGCTCCACCGACTGGAATCGTTTCGTAGACGTAGACCGGCATCTTCGCCCTCGCTAGCCCTGCTCGTCCAAACGAACACGGTCTCCGCGACCGTGAAAAGCTAGCCGAGTGAGCGGCCTCATGCAAGCCACTTGCATCTAGACGACTGCCCCAGGGCGAGGTCAGCACGGAGACACACTCAGAACGCGCCCCAATCCTGCTTTCCGGGGATGTAGTAGGTCGGACAAATGAACCTGAACATTCCGGCGAAACGCCGCGCCTTCTGCAGATTGGCCTGGCTCTCTTCCCGCATCGCTTTGATCTCTGGGCTTTGAAACAACTCTTCGAAGTGGGCATCGGCGGCCGAATTCTTGGCTTCTTCGCTGGCAAACAGGCTTCGGATAGCGTGCAGCTCCCCTGGATCTAGCCAGATCCCGGCACACTTCGGACACTCGTCGATCTCGACCTTCCGTTTTATGCTGAAGGCTCGGCGCATCATCGTCACCTCGGGATGACGCGGGCTCTGCAGCCTAGGCGCCGTGTCGATGCTCTCGTCGTGGTAGGGCGCACAGGCCTCAATCAGCTTCTCACCGGCGCACTCGAAGGGCTCATCGAACTTGGTGAGCTCGAAGTTGTCGAACCAAACGCCCCCGCATCCGGTCGAAATGTCGACCTTTATGCCATTGATCTCGATCTCCTTCATCGGCTTTCCCGTCCGCGGACACTTCATGACAAGGGTGTAGCCTATGTTCCCGAGGTGGTTCAACTCGCGGAAATCAGCGTCCGGAGCCTCCTCTGGCCCAGGGTAGCTAGATATGGAGCCGAGTCTGATTGGGTGCGCCATTGGCCCCAGATTCCCTCTTCTCCCGTCGCTCTGAATGGGCATGATTGGCGCCAGCTCATGCGAACCACGATGCCCTCCCTTCTCCTTGCGCTGGGCGCCTGCGCTCACGGCGCCTCACCCTCTCAGGATCCTGCGGCTGCACCCCAGTCCGAAGCCTTGCCCAAGGACCCGACGCCCATCGCCTCGACGGAGAAGCACCCATTCTCGGTACTCGACATGTTGGCCATGGACAGGATTTCGGGGCACCAGGTCTCGCCCGATGGCCAGACCATCGTCTTCGTCCGTCAAGTTACGGACCTCGAATATGACCGCGGGCGCACCGACCTGTGGTCCATTCCGGTGGCCGGCGGCAAAGCCAAGCGGCTCACCGATCATCCGGACTCGGACGGGAGCCCGAGGTGGTCTCCGGATGGATCGACCCTCTACTTTCTGTCGTCCCGCAGCGGTTCGACGCAGATCTGGTCCATGCCTTCGGACGGAGGCCCAGCCAGGCAGCTGAGTGAGCTACCACTTTCCGTCACCAACCTCGCGATCTCTCCCGACGGACGGACGCTCGCCTTTTCGGCAGAGGTCTTCATCGACTGCCCCGACCTTGCATGCACCAAGAAGCGTCTCGAGGAACGGAAGGCGTCGAAACGCACTGGACTCAGCTATGACCGGCTCTTCGTGCGCCACTGGGACACATGGAAAGACGGTCGGCGTTCCCATCTTTTCGTCATGCCGGTCGATGGCGGACCGCCTCAGGACCTGACGGCGGGCCTCGATGCAGACGTCCCCTCCAAGCCCTTCGGAGACGCCGGAGAATTCACCTTTTCACCCGACAGTCAGAACATCGTGTATTCGGCCCGGGTGGCCGGCGCCGAGGAGCCATGGTCCACGGACTTCGATCTCTACATGGTCCCCGTGGCCGGTGGGCTGTCTCGGGAGCTCACCGCCGACAACCCGGCTTGGGACACCCACCCCGTCTACTCGCCCGACGGCAAGACCCTGGTCTGGATGGCCATGGAGCGAGCGGGCTACGAAGCGGATCGCTTTCGTATCAGAGCGATGGACATCTCTTCGGGGCAGACGCGTCCCCTGACGGAGGCATGGGACCGCTCGGCAAAGTCGTTGAGCATGTCTTCCGAAGGGGATTCAATCCTGGTGGTCGCCCAAAACTTGGGCCAGCGATCAATCTACCGCGTGGACATGAGCTCCGGTGAGCCGACGCTCCTGGTGTTCGAAGGCTCCAATAGTACACCGGTCATCGCCGGGGATGAGATCGTCTTTGCCCGCCACACGCTCGTGCGCCCGACCGAACTCTACGCCATCCCGCAGACCGGCGGCGAAGTCCGCCGCGTCACCCGCATCAACGACGCCAAGGTAAACGCCGCTCAGGTGGGTGAGCCCGAGCAGTTCTCCTTCGAAGGCGCCAATGGAGACACCGTCTATGGCTACCTCGTGAAGCCCGTCGATTTCGATCCGAGCCAGAAGTACCCGATCGCCTTCCTCATTCACGGCGGACCCCAAGGGTCCTTCGGGAACATGTTTCACTATCGCTGGAATCCTCAGGCCTATGCCGGCGCAGGCTACGCGGTCATGATGATCGACTTCCACGGCTCGACCGGCTACGGCCAAGCCTTCACCGACTCCATCGGTGGAGATTGGGGCGGAAAGCCGCTCACGGATCTGAAGAAGGGCCTAGCCTTTGCGCTCGAACGCCATCCTTGGCTCGACGGCGCGAACGCGTGCGCACTCGGGGCCTCCTACGGCGGCTTCATGATCAACTGGATAGCCGGCCGCTGGCCCGAGCAATTCCGTTGTCTGGTCAACCATGACGGCGTCTTCGATCAGCGGTCGATGTACTACACCACGGAAGAGCTCTGGTTCCCCGAATGGGAGCAGCGGGGCCCGTACTTCGAGAACCCGCGTCAACACGAGAAGCACAACCCGGTCGCCCACGTGGACGACTGGAAGACGCCGATGCTCATCATCCACGGCGCCCTCGACTACCGCGTCCCCCTGCCCCAGGGCCTGGGCGCCTTCACGGCCGCGCAGAGAAGGGGGATCGAAAGCAGGCTACTCGTGTTCCCCGACGAGAACCACTGGGTGCTGCGTCCCAACAACAGCATCCAGTGGCACGAAGCGGTCTTCGACTGGCTAGAGACCTATCTCGGTCGATAGTGTGACCTCATTCGGCCGCGGCCTTGGGCGGGAACCAGGTCAGCGAAGAGTGATGAAGAGAGATGAGCACCCGGCCATCCAGCTTATGGTAGGCGAAGGTGTAGTCGGCACGGGTCGCGTTACCGTGACCATCGACGAATGTGTAGTGACCCATGTCCTTGTAGCCAAGGCCACCCGCCTTGAGGATTGGCCCGACTTCACTTTGGAACTCGACCTTCTTCCATCCCCGGTTCAGGAAGCCATGGTCATGGGGATAGTTGGCGTCGCCGCCCACGAAGTAGGAGCGCGCACCATCTCGGTCTAGCCGGATGACATCGGCTAGCGTCGGCTTGAAGAGCAGGGGCTCGTCGGGCGTGCCGAAGTCGTAGAGCTCCAGCAACTCCTCGACGTTCTGCTCGGTGACGGCCCTGGCCCAAGCTCGCTGGGCCACGATGACTTCAGCCTTGGTCATGGGTTGGTATGTGCGTTCGGACACTGCGAGTTTCCTCCTTGTTGGAGATGCCGGCTTAGCAAGCTCGGCGCCCGAACGGCATCTACGGAGGGAAGAATCCCGCGCTTCATTGGTTATTACCCTGATAAACGGGGCGATCAGAAAGCCCAAATGGGCCTCCACTGTAAGGTGTGGTGCCTTCCTTTCGTCAGCTCCCCATGAAGACCGACGCAGAGCGTCTGACGGTCCTCGAAAGGAGAATGACCCATGAACACTGAACGTTGCCATTGCCCGTGCCAGGCCTGCCCCGCCTCGTGCGCATGCGAGTGCGTCGAGCCTGGCGAGAAGGGCTGCTGCTGCGGCGAGGTGTGCTCTTGCGAGCCAAACTGCGAGTGTGATGCGAGTTGTGCCTGCCCGGGTTCGCGCAAGTAGGCTACAAACGAACGGTGGATGACGTGGAGAGCATAGCTCGGGCTCTTCGAGAGCATGGCGAGGCTCTCCGCGCATTCGTGCGGGCTCGCGTTCCGCGGGCCGACGTCGACGACGTGCTGCAAACCGCCGCGCTCCGCGCCGTCGAAGGTTCCGCGAGCTTGAAGGATCCCGAGAGGATCCTTGCCTGGCTCTATAGGATTCACCGTAATGCGGTTCATGACTCGAGGCGCAGCCGAGCTCGAAGCGATCGAGTCATGGCCGCACACATCGACGAAGTGCCGGAAAACCCGATCGGACCAGAGGCGGAGAACTGCGGCTGCAGCCTCAGCCAGATGAAACGTGTCCGACCCAGCTACGCGTCGATGCTGTCCCTGGTCGACGCAGGTGGTGCCTCGCTTGCTGAAGCCGCACAGCTTCTCGAGATCTCGGTCCAGAATGCTGCCGTGAGACTCCACCGAGCGCGACGAGCCCTTCGAACACGTATGCGAGAACACTGCGGTGTCGAGAAGCTGCGAGACTGTCTCGACTGCAGATGCGCCCAAGAAGGCTGCTGCGCCATCTGAGCTGGCCGATAGATGCCGAGGAACGGAGCGCCTAGCTCGGGACGGCCCCCTCTTCTCGCCTCTCGATGCAGGTCAATAGCGCCCTTTCCAAGGCGGTGGGATCAGCGACGTCTTCACCTTCGATGATGAGCTCGAGTCGCGAGTCTCTGCGATAGCCGCTCGGTTGCACGTCTTCGACGCCATCAGTGAGATTGAAGGCCCACCAGCCGGCGTTCGTACGCAAGACCGCCTTGATGCGGCGCGTGCCTGGAAGGTCCGAGAGACCGTATAGCCAAGCCGAAGTTCGCTCCGCATCGAACACGATGCCTTTCCAGAGGATCCACCCAAGCGTCGACATCTCTTTCGAACGATGGACGTGCTGCACAATGGGCTGCTTTGCGTCGCACTCGAACACCCTTGCGGGCTCGCCGTGTCCCGCCGCTTCGTCGGCGTGGTTGTGAGCATGAGGGTGGTGGTCCGTTCCGTGCCGATGACCCGCGCGAGGGACCTGCGTCTGCCGATTGGAGACCAGGTCCAAGAGCTCCAGAGGAATGCGGCCCCGCTCGACCGGCCCTACGAAACGCTTGGGCGGAAAAAGGCCGCTCGACCAATCATCGAAGCCATCAAGGTCTTCAGAAGTCGCGAGATCGGCTCGACTGGCCAAGACGACGTCGGCGGCCTGCACTTGGTCTCGCACCTCTTCGCGCTCCATCGCTTTTTCGATTCGACTCGGATCGAGAAGACATAGAATGGATCGGACATCCACCGCCTCTCGGATCCCGGGTCGGTCCAACGTATCGAGAATGCCGGAAAGGGCCGCTAAGCCGGTGGGTTCGATGAGTAGCCGGTCGGGCCGGCGCTGCAGCAGCAGGACGAGAGAGACATCGAACATCGTGCCGGCGCTACAACAGATGCAACCCCCGGCGATCTCGCGAACGTGGACGCCCTCACGCTTTCTTGGGTCGTCGGACGCCATCAGCGCGGCGTCCAGCCCGACGAGCCCGTACTCGTTCACGAGAATCGCCCAGTTCTCCCCTTCCGGACGCTCCGAGAGGAGATGGTTGATCGTGGTCGTTTTTCCGACCCCTAGGGGCCCGGCGATCAGATTGACAGGAATTGGGGGCCGCGATTTCCGAACCACGTCCCCTCCGCCATGCTTCAAGCAGGACACATGTGCAAGTCGCTTGCGGGAAGTGAGCCCAGGCTCTAGCTTCCCGACGTGGCCACAAGGGCGCAGGCCCGGGTTGGGCATCGGGAGTAAACCACTATGGCTCGAGAAGCGCAGGCCACGAACGCTGGGGGATCGACGGCCGGTGCCAAGGCTGAGCGTCGAACCATCGGTCCATCCTCTGCGCCGTGGGATCGGGTCGGCGCGTTCGCCAGTGGGCTCTGCGCCGTTCATTGTGCGGCCGGCGCCTTGGCACCGGCTCTGTTCGTCCTTCTCGGTCTCGAACTTCTCATGGGCGAGGGCATCGAGTGGATGTTGACGAGCTTCGCCATCCTCTTCGCGGTCGGGGCACTCTTCGCCGGGTGGCGCAAGCACCGCTCGCTCTTGGTCGTCGGCGCCTTCGTGCTCGGTATCGCCGGGTTGCTGACCTCCAGGGGACTCGAAATGAGTGGACACCAAGACCACGCCGAACACGACCATCATGGGGTTGCGACCCACGTGAACCTGGAGGCCGCGACCCACGATCACCACGGTGGTGACCATCGAGGTGGGGCGTGGTTTGGCATCGTGGCGGGGGTCTTTCTCGTTGGCGGCCATGCCCTCAATATCCGAGCTTCCCGGCAACACGAGAAATCCTGCTGCGCCTGAAACGAAGCCGGCACGCACGCGCCTAAAACGCCTTAGCGATCGCCCACTTCTCCCCCTCCCATTCCTTTCCCCGAGAACCCTAGTGTGCAGGCCATGAAGTTCGATCAGTTTCCCGTCGAGTCATCGGCCGTCCTGGTGGACCTAGCTTCGGAGGAAGTTGGGTGGGCCCCAGGGACCAAGAAGCCCGAAAGATGGACGAACTTCAGCTCCTGATACTCTCTTCGCTGGCCGTGCTCGTGGGCCCTCTGTCGGTCCACCTCGGCACTCGATTCAGCGCGGTTCGGGGACTGGCGGACGGTATGGCCCTGGCCGTCGTGGCGGGGAGCTGCCTGGGCCTGGTCCTTCCAGGCGTCGTCGCCCAGCAAGGACCCCTCGCCATCTTCCTCGCTGCCGGCGGCTACGGGATGACCATGCTCCTCCATCGTCTGGAGTTAAGCGCCCAATGGCTGCTCGGACTCTTGCTGCTGGCGGTGCTCGTCCATGTCTTCATCGATGGCAGCATTCTCTCCTTGGCCGATGAGCGCCGTCCTCTGGCCTGGGCCGTCGTGGCCCATCGCCTTCCCGTTGGGTTTGCCATCGCTGCCGCAGTGCAGAGTTGGCGGCTGCCCGGCTGGGCTCCTTGGAGCATCGCATTGGCCATCATCTTGGCCACGGTAGCCGGCTTCGTACTGGGTCCGGTCGCCGTCGACCTCGTCCACCTCCACGGGAGCGGCTTCGAGGGCCTCGAGGCCGTGGTGGCCGGCATCCTCCTGCATGTCGTCTTCATCCCGCGCCAGCCCCGTTCCGTGGAGTCGGCGGCCGGGCAAGAGAGCTTTTGCCAGCATGGCCACCACCACGACGGCCACCATCACGGCGCCCACGACCACAGATGGCCGGCCGTGGGGGCCCTCTTGGGAGCCGCACTCGTAGTGGCGGGATCCGTGGAGGCTTCAGAGAACATCGAGTGGGGCGCACCTCTGTTCCTCGAGACCTTCGGACACCTCGTGCTCGAGAGCGCGCCGGCCCTTTTTCTCGGCTATGCCGTGGCGGGGGTGCTGCCCTTCCTCCTCACGCCGGGTCGGATCAAGGGGCTCGGACGGGGAAATCGACTCATGCAGTCTCTCCGAGGGGTCGCCTATGGCCTACCTCTCCCGGTCTGCTCGTGCGGCGTGCTGCCTCTCTACGAGTCCTTGGTGCGGCGGGGCGCGCCCCCCGCCGCCGCTCTTGCCTTCTTCGTGGCGACGCCCGAGCTCGGCCTGGACGCCATGCTCTTGTCCGTTCCGCTCCTGGGCTCCGGGCTCACTACCGCTCGGCTCATCGCAGCGTTCCTGGTTGCCGTGCTGGTGGCCCTCGCGGTTCGATGGAAGCCGCTCCCGTCCAGCTCGCCCAACCGGGAAGCTACGAGCCAAGGCACTGAAGCTTCACTCGGCCAGCGTCTTCGCGAGGGCCTTCGCTTCGGTTTCGTCGAAGTCTTCGACCATACGATGCCGTGGATTGTGCTCGGACTCATGATCGCGAGTGCGACCGAAGTCATGCTCGACCATGACGCCCTCGCTCGAGTGCCCTCCGTCCTTCAGGTCCCTCTGGCCGGCTTGATCGGCGTGCCCATGTACGTCTGCGCCTCGGGTGCTACGCCGGTGGCGGCCCTCGCCATCCACAAGGGTCTCAGCAGCGGCGCCGCCTTGGCTTTCCTCATCGCGGGACCGGCCACTAACGTCACGACCTTCGCCGTGCTCGCCCGACTCCATGGACGGAGGATGGCCCTTCGCTTCGGACTCGCCGTCACCATCCTCGCCATGCTGGCGGGTTGGACCATCGATGCGCTCGCCGTTCCTGCGATTCCCTTGCTCGACACCAGAGTCGCTCCGATATCGGACGGTCACTGGATCCGGTGGCTCGCTGTCGCCGGCCTGGCCGTCCTGTCGATCGCCTCCCTTCTTCGGCAGGGGCCCCGAGGCGTAATTCGCCAGATCATCGAACCGATCCACGCCCACTGATGAGGCCATCATGCCCCGGCAGTCGGCCCTGTGGGCCTACCCTGCGGGGCGCTTCGGTCGAACTGCGGACATCCCTGCGAGCGCGCGAGATTGCTCTTGATAATCATTCTCAGCCTCCTTAGGGGACCCACCCGTGGGCCCCACGGCGTCGCTGATCGTGGCCCTGCTTGCGGGGAGGCCTCGTCTTCCCTCTTCACTACGCGACCTTCGGGGGCATCCTTCTCAAGCTGGTCTACTTCGTCCTGGGCCTGGCTTCGACGCTGCTCATCGCGACGGGCATGTTTCTTTGGACGGCTCATGGCCGCCTCAATGCTTCTCGCGGCGTGTTTGGCTCTGCTCGCGCCCGTCCTCCAATGGGCCGTGACCGGCGCCCATCCCGTGACCAGCGCTGCGACCGGCCTGCCCTACGTCCTGGGTGCAGACCTCGGCTTCTTGTGCTCAGCCGGGCTGCTCCTCTTGACCTACCGAGCCTTGTCCCAGTCCCGGAGTCTTGGGTGAAGAGGCCTTCTCCGTCCTTACTGCAGGATCACGAGACGTCAGCTAGGGGGTCTGCATTTTGCAATCCGTCGCCTGCGAAACCCTGGCCGCCACACCCGATGACGTTCACCATGCCGTCGAGGATTGGCTAGTCTAAGCAGCGGCGCAGCGGTTCCTCACCATGCTCGAGTCCGCCGAGATCCGTTCCGCATGGAGGAACTCCGCGGTATAGGAGAGCGTACCTCAGGATGTTGACGCCCTGGCGCGCGGACCACGGCGTAGCTCATCAGATCGCCGCGATCGAATCGGACCGGTCCGGACAGGCCAGGAACACACTTCGGGGAGCAAACGGTTGGACCGGCTTTCACGACCCATGTAGGTCGATGGGACGGTGGCTGGGAGATGGCTCTACGTCCTAGGCGCCGTTCCTCTCGTCGCCTGTTCTGAGTCGACAGGGGGACTGACTTCTTCGGGAGGCGACTTGGCTCCTTCTTTGGCGACCGATGCCCAGGCTTCGGAGCCAGGCGTCCTGGACGCCGGCCGGACCGACGCTAGCTTGGCTGACTTCGGCGTCATGTCGCCGACCGACATGGGTGGACCGCCTCTGCCTGACGGAGGGCCACTGGAGCTGACCTTGGTGGATGGTCTCGCTGGCGTGTGTCGAGGAAGGACTATAGACCGCTTCAGCGTCCAGCTGAGCATCAGAGCCGAACTCGAACCTGGGGCGTCTGTCCAGGACCTCCGGCTGGCCCATGTTTGGGCCGTCGACTCCGAGAGCCTCGAGGAGCTCGAAGGCTTCGCGTGCTGCGTTCGTGGACTCGAGGACCCAGAAGAGCTCGAAAGGCTTGGACGCACCTTCATCGTCCTCGCACTCAACGACCTCCTCGTGACGAACGAGCTCATCCGCTACTACCTCGATCTTTGCGACGAGCAGTCCGAGCCAAGACTCGTCCTACGCCTCGACTTCACCGGTCGCGACGGTGAGTTCAGCGAGTTCATCTCACTGCCGCTAGGCTGCCAGGGCAGGAACTGCTTCGGATAGTGGTCAAACAGATTCGCCGAGTCGGCTTAGATGGGGATCGTGCATTGATCCCAATCTAGGGGCTGCACTCGAATTCGTCAGGCAAGGAGGTGGCTCCTGTCCATGCTGTGTCCGGACCTCAGAGGGGTTGTTGAAGTTCGAGGGCCTCCGAAGGCTCGTTCTGCGGAGAACGACGCTGCTTTGGAGCTCGTCGCCGAAGTCGTCCCCTATCGGAGCCGTGCGGCCGTCACAGACTGTATCATGGCCGATCCTACAGTTCTCGTAACAAATGTAGCTAGGGCTGCAAGACGCGCAGGGCCAGGCGATCGTCGTCGCTGTGAGTGGCAAGGACCGACAGGTCTCGTCCAAAGTAGTAGCTGTGATCGGACGAGAGGCGGAGCGGCTCGTGGTTGAGAATCCGTACCTCGCCGTGGGGGCCGTCGATGAGCTGGAGATTCCATCTCGGCGTATCCGAAGGCGCCGAGCCACAGAACAACAGTTGGCCTCGCCCGTTGAACTGAGTGTTGTCGAGGACACTGGTCAGAAACAAAGGACGCTTCCTTGCCCGCCCATGACGGTTCAATGGGGAAGAGAATCGGCGACGAGGATGGCGTGGAGGCGAAGCCGTCGTGCCTCGTCTGGGCTAAAGGAATGGGCCTCGCCCGAGAGGGGATCGACGCGCATGAGCGCGTCCTCTCGCCCCTGCCCTTCGTCCACGTGATGAAGGCCCAGGTAGTGGCCTAGTTCGTGGGCCAAGAGCTTCGCCTCTTGCTCCAGGCTCCGCTCCAAGGGGCGCTTTGATGTGCCTCCGCACGCCAGCTGTCGCAGGTACACGGCGCCGTTCGGGCCGGCCAAAGCGGGCACGCGGGGAACGAGTCCATCCAGAGTG
This sequence comes from Myxococcota bacterium, assembly GCA_039024635.1. Lineage (GTDB taxonomy): Bacteria > Myxococcota > Kuafuiibacteriia > Kuafuiibacteriales > Kuafuiibacteriaceae > Kuafuiihalomonas. The sequence goes on from JBCCQA010000029.1 coordinate 13,778, forward strand.
CGGCGGCTGCCTAGCTGAGGGTGCACCCGCTCCAAGCATCCAGTCCGCAAGACCTCGACCAGCCCATGACCGTGGCGCTTGGAAGGGAGCGACTCCGGAGCGCCCTCGAACCACTCGACGTGTCGGGGTAGAGAGGCTTCTTGTACGTTCCGCCTGAGCATGAGCTCGACACCGGTGTCTTGGAAGTACGCCCCGGCCCGGGCGAGCAGCGCCTCCGGATCCAATGGGGATGCGTCAGGCCCCTCTCGAAGAACGACCGCCAAGGACACATTCCGGTCGGCGGGCAAGGCCCGCGCCCAGAGCTTGATGCGACCGCCTTCTTCAGGACGCGCGGGGATGAGGGTGCGGCAGTCGATGCGTCCCAAGCGGACCTCGATGGGTCCTTCCCTTGCCGGCCGAGGGGCATGAACCCAAAGGCCTCTTCCCGCCACCATCGAGAAGGCCCCTCGACAATCCTGACAGGATGGGCCCCGCTCCAGACGCTCGACCCAGACCGACTCGTCTTCCAGTCGCGCGATGTTGGCGCACCCATCTAGCTCGGCCAAGAGCGCGAATCCTCCCGCCCCGCCTCCCAGGACGACGGACGCGGTCAAAGCCTGGCCGTCTTCAGGCTCGAAACTGAGCGCCCCCAGGAAGCGCCAGTCTTCGTCGACGGGGTCGGCCCCGCAGGCCGACGCTGCCAAGAGGGCCACTCCAGGGAGGACGAAGCGGTTCACAGCCCGAGCTCCGAACCCGGGACGAACCGACCGATGAGCCTCCGAAGACGCGCCGAAGGCTCGACATCAAATCGAGCCGCCAGCATCCGACGGGCAGCGGGGCTCGAACTCGAGCCAGCCCACTCGATGAGCCGAGCCCGCAAGGCGGAAGACTCCGACTGATCCAAACGGGCCTCAATCCAGGACAGATCCGCGTCCTGGGCCGGTCCCAGCTCGAAGAGACTTCGCGCCATGGCCAGAGCCACTTTGCCCGAGGATTCGTCCTCGAAGGCTCGCTTCAGGGGCGCGGCCGCCCCCGGACCCATGCCCCGCAGGGCCGAAGCAGCCGCGACCCGCAGCTCGACGCTGGGCGCGTCCAGGTGCGCCGCCGCTACGTCCAGCAAGGCGGCATCCTGGGTGTTGCCGATGGCCTCCAGGACCATCCGTCGGTCGGCGGTAGACTCGGCGGCCAGGAGGTCCGCGCTCAGCTGAGCGCCGACCTGTTGCTGAACATCGGCCGGCGCTCCCGAGGCCGCCGCCCCGAAGGCCAACAGGGCCGCCGAACGGACCATCGGATCCTCGTCTTGCTCATGCAGGCCGTACAGCACCCGAAGGTCTTCCGGCGAAGCCTCACCAGCTTGGGAAAGTGCGGCCGCGGCGCGAATGCGATCGTGGGCCAGGGGCGCGTCCATGAGCACCGTGAGCTGCACCTTGGCCTCCGGCGTGCCCGCCAGCTCCAAAGCCCAGAAGACCGAGGCGCGTTCCCCACCCTCGAGCGCAGGGTCGAGAAGCAGATCGGCAAGCTCAGCGACGAGCATCGGGTCGGCGCTCAAGAGCCCCGCCATGGCCCGCGCGTCCCGGACCGTCCATCCGCCCATGCGTCCCGTCAGTCCATCGAAGCGCGCCGCCCGCGCAGATGCCGTCGACGGTGCTTCAGGGAGCACGTCGCCGCGACCTTCATGGTCGAAGCTGGGATCGTAGGTCGTCAGGGCCTCCTGTCGTGAAGCCGGTTCGATGAATAGCTCGTCGTGGCGGACCAGGCTCGACTGCTGTACCAGTTCGGAGGCTGGCTGTCCGCGAAGCTCGATGCGAAGCCGCTCCTGCACCAGGGAGGACTCCAGGCCGTACCTTCCGAAACGAGCCGTGGCTTCAGAACCGGAAAGCGTCAGCTTCACACCGAAGGTCTCCAGTCCCTGATCGGCGTAGAAGAGCTTCTGCCGCTTCAGCGTCGAACCACTTCGATGATAGCGCGCTCGATGACGGCCGACCCCATCGGTCTGCTCCACCTCCCAGGAGAGACCGTCTTCGAGCACGTACTCGTGCATGCCGAGGCTGCTTGCCGCCAAGAGCCGAGCCTGAGGGGACCAATCGGGGGAGAAATAGAGGCTCCGAATCCGACAGTCGGGCTGCAGCGTCATCTCAAAGGCCCGGTCGTTCACGGGCTGCGTGAGTCTATCGTCCGGGAGACTGATGGCCTGGCGAAGCTCTACGCTGGACCAGCCCGCACGCAGCCGGACCCCACCCTCCTCTTCGCGCAGGGCACGGAGGCTCAGGACAGCCGAGAAGACGTCCGCGCCCTCCGTCGCGCTCGGGCTCGAGACCTCGCTGTGCAGCGCGAAGGCCATGGTCTGACCGACCGTCGGGACGCAGCCCCGGAAGAGCTTCTCGGACCTCGGCGACTCCACTTCTTCGACCGGCGCCTCTGAAACCTGGCTCAAGGCGAAGAGGGCATAGACCACTGCCAGGAGCACGCCGAGTTCGATTCCAGTCCTGATGAGCCGTTTCATCGGGTCAAGACCTCCGCCTCGTCCATCTGTCGAGAGAAGAGGGTCCGGCTGAGCTCTCGCGTTCGGAATGAGACGATGGTGACGCTTCGGCTTCGGCTTCTCCGGAAGAAGCGAATCCGTCCCACCAGCTTCAGGGCACCTTCCAGGGGCTGAAATGTGAGCCGCTGAATCACGCCCGCGTGGACCAGACTTCGATTCTGGGTGTCCAGACCCAGCGCCAAGCCGCTGTCCAAGGGAAGACCGAAGCGAGCGAGGACGAGCTCGACGACGACGCCCGCACGCACGATGCGCGTGCGAATCCCGCCGAAGGCCTCCGCCGTCAAAGCCACGAAGGGCTCTACTCTCGCGGTCAAGGTCACGCACTGCTCGATCTCCGGTGCGCCGACCGCGGCGGGAAGACTCGGACGGCACAGCTCCTCGCCGTCGAAGAAGCCTAGGTTGGCTTCTGCGTTCAGACCAGCCTCACCGCCGGCGTGAAAGTCGAAGGTCAATCCGATGGGCCCGAATCCGAAACGCCCAGTGAAGACGCGCTGGCTTCGCTTGATGGTGAAGGGGTCGTCCTCTTCGATCTCTTCCCCTTCACTTCGCTTGGAGAGGACGTCGATACCGAAGACGCGCACTTCGAGCTCCTGGAGCCCATCGGGGAAGCGGTCGAGATCGTCCTCTCGCTCGTCGCGATCGGGATCTCGTTCTTCGTCGTCAGGGATCTCAGGCTCGACGTCGAGTCCAGCCTCGAGGCTGCCCGCCGCCCGGAACAGCTGCACGTTGAAGCGGCGGCCAATCCGGCCCTTCAGGCGCAGCTCCGCTTCTCCGACGGCCGAGATCTTGGACGGGTTCAGCGTGTTTCGAGTGGCGAACTCGGCCTCGGCTCGAATGCGTCGACTGCCATAGCTGAACCTCCGAACTTGCTCGAAGCCCAAGGCGAGCGCCCCGCCTTCGACTGTGCCGTCGTCCTGTACCAATACGATCTCCAGGCTGCGGCACTCTCCTGCTTCAGGCGCCGGTCGAAGCTGGGCGAAGTCGGCCTCGAAGCAGCCTCGGACGATGAACCGGTCCTCATTCTCCCAGAGGCCACCGGAGGAGACGGCGGCCAGGCTCTCCTCTTCCAGGAACAGCTCATGCGAGACATCGTTCGGCACGCCCGGAGTGAGCTCCGAGATGCGCACCTCGTCCGTGCGGCCGTCTTCCGTTCCGATGGTGAAGGGGAGCCACAGCTGCTGGTCGGAGACCGCGGAGAGCGCGTAGCGAATCCGTACCTCACCCGGCAGATCCTCCAAAGTGTCGAGCTCCCCCGGCGCCCTTCCAAAGCGGAGGTCCTCCTCGAGATCCGGAAGGTCGGCCACCAGATCGTCAGGCAAGAGATTCGGATCGACGGCAGACTCGTAGGGATGACGACCGTTCATCAGGAGCCGAGACTCCACGAGGATCGTGGGCTGAGGATCCTCTGGAGCTTGAGGGTTCGAATCGCTCAGCGTCTCGGGATCCCGAGGAATGAGGCCTACCGAAGAGTCCGAGCTGAGCTCGACATAGATGACGTCGTGCTGACCTCGACCATCGGGTCCCGAAGGTCCGATGTCGATCTGGAGCTCGTGCACACAGCCCGGCTCCGGCCCGAGGCAGGCCGCATTGCGGGGCTCCGACGCCTGCGACTGCGTCAGGACGAGGGGGGGCGACAGGCTCCGCGCTTCGTTTGTGGGGTCCACCTCTACCATGAGGGCCACCGGGCGTCCGGCCAAGGCTCCGCACTCACTGATGGGCCAGATGGCGACTTCGAAGAGGCGTTCGACTCCGTCGCCGACCAGCTCCAGATCGAAAGCGTTTGGCGAACAGATCAGGTCTTCATTTTCGGGCTCCTGAGCATCGACGAAGGAGATCAGCAGGGGTACCGACTCGATAGCTTCGGTCCCGGGCACCTCGCTTTCGGCGGTGAGGCCCAGGACGACGGGGATGCGTTCGTTGAGAAAGACGGGCCATTCGGGCTTGTCGAGCTCCAGGCGCGTCACCTGGACCGTCCGCAGTCGGGCGGCTTCTTCCCCCGCTCGGGGCGCCTCGTCACCATCGGTGCCGCAAGCAGCTGCCAGTAAAGGGAAAATCCCGGCCCACAACAGGCCTTGCGTGCTTCGCATGCTCTGGGTCTTCCGCTGGCTCGGGGGGTCCCAACAATCCGGCCCGCTCAATGGGGGCCATAGGCGAAGGCGATGCCTTCGCGAATGGACATTTTGCGGCCCAAACAGCCGCGCTCAGCTCACCTGTCCCCCAGGACGGCAGCCCACGAAGCACACCGGGTCATCAACCGCGCAGGTGACTTTGTCCCACAGGGTCATCGCATGCGGGGCTCTGACCGCCGCCTCCAGCCGCATGGACAGACGGACTGGACACAGGGAAGGCCCTCATGAACGTTTAGCACGTGGTTGCCCGCGATGACCTGCGCGAATTCGAGCTCCGAAGACTCCGATTCGCCTACATCGTGGCCCTGGGCGTCATCGGAGGACTAACCATCGCGGGTCAGCTCCTGGTGCAGGTCGGCTTTCAGGGCCAGCTCAAGTCGGCCGAGATCATCAATCTGGCTGGGCGTCAGCGCATGCTGTCGCAACGGCTGACCAAGCAGGCTCTTCTCGTGACTTCGGGTCACGCAGAGCCGAGCTCGCTTTCAACCGACCTGGACGAATGGTCGCGCGCGCATGAGGCCCTGACCCGCGGCGAGCTCGACGACTTCTCGGACGCGGCTTCTGAGGACGAAGGAAGGCGTTTGGACCAAGCCAAGCTTCGACTTGAGGATGTTCTCATCGGCTTTCGGGACTCTGGGCATGGTCCTAACCGAGTCGCCTCCTTGCTCTCGGCCGAGCGCACCTATCTCCCTCTCATGGACCGTCGCGTCTTTGCCTACTCGAACCGCGTCGACGCTTCGATGGCTCGGCTGCGATTCACGGAGATCGGGCTCGGTATCCTGACCCTTCTGGTGCTGGTCCTGGAGCTGGTGCTCATCTTCAATCCGCTGTTTCGGAGACTTCAGGCTGCCATCCGGGCCCTCCGAGATGCCTTCTTCGACCTGAGCGCCAGCGACGCTCGCTACGAAAGAGCGGCCTTCGGCTCCGAGTCCGGTCTGTGGGAATTCGACTGGTCCTCCAGCGAACTCTACCTCTCGCCTCGCTTCAGGGCGCTGGCCGGACTGCCAGCGGAAGGAACGCTGAGCTGGTCGGACTTCGAAAAGCGCGTGGTCGAAAAAGACAGGCCGGCCTTCCAAGGCGCGTTCCGAGAGCCAAGATCCATCGCGCTCGACCTCCGAGTGCGGGGGGCAGGGCGAGTCAGGTGGCTTCGTCTAAAAGGCAGAGCAAGAGAAAACGAGTCCGTGGTCGCCGGTTGCCTGAGTGACATCGACGCCCGCCGCCGACTACAGGCCGAGCTCGAACGTGTGTTGCGCGATCAGGAATCGGAACTCCGCCAGTTCAAGGAGGACCTGGAGCGCAGCGAGATGCTCCACGCAGTAGGCGGATTGGCGGCCGGCGTCGCCCATGATTTCAACAACTGTCTTCAGATCATACGGTCTGCAAGCGACTCGCTCATCGAAGATCGAGAGCCCAACCCCGACGACCTTCAGTCCATCCGCAAGGCCTGTGAGTCGGCATCGGAGCAGGTCCGAAAACTCATGTCCCTTCGCCCGGGCTGGCGGGGCCAAGGGACGGAGACGTCGTTCTCCATCCACCAGGTGCTCGAGGCGGTCGAAGTCTTGGCAAGGAGACTCTTGCCCGCTTCGGTCCGACTCGAAGTGAAGACACCCGGAAGCTTGCCCTCGCTTTGGGGCGTTCAGGGCGAGCTGGAGCAGGCCGTCTTGAATCTGGTCATCAACGCTCGAGACGCCATGCCAGAGGGCGGAACCGTAGGGCTCTTCGCCTCCGCCAGCGTCCTCGGAGGACGCCCGGGGATCGAGCTTCAGGTGCGCGACGAAGGCGAGGGCATGGACGAGGTTACCCAGCGCCGAGCCTTCGAGCCCTTCTATACGACAAAGGGCGCTCAGGGCTCCGGACTCGGACTTGCCATGGTGGGGACCATCATCAAACGGCACGGCGGTGTCTTGTCTGTCAGTTCGCAGCTGGGCCAGGGCACGGAGATCAGGATCTGGCTGCCCCCGGGCTCGACCCGGATGAGCGGCATGGAGGGGACGAGGGGCCAAGCCGCGCTGCCCAGAGGCTTGAAGGTTCTCGTGGTCGACGACGACGAAAGGGCGCGGAACCTCCTGGAGAGGATGCTTTCGACGGCCGGTCTCGAGGTCGAGAGCGTCGCCACCGGACGAGAGGCCCTGACTCTTCTCAGGAAACCGAACCCGGGCTTCGACGCCTTCATTTGCGACGTCATGCTTCAGGACATGCTGGGCACGGACATTCCTGAGCGTCTCCCAGCACCTATTCCGTGCGTGTTCGTATCTTCTTTCGTGACCAGCGCCGCCGTAGCCGGCGTCGACGAGGGCGTGAGCTTCGTCAAGAAGCCCTTCGAATCCGACGCGCTCTTTTCGGCCTTGGCCTCCGCCGTCTTGTCCAAGAGCGCAACTACGCAGGCCCCTACGCCCTGAAGATTGGCCGGTGCCGGCCTCCTCTGGAGGAGGTCCGCACCCGGACGCGGCTGTTGGCCACCAACCGAAGGTCGAAGGGGCCCGAGTCGGCGCAACTGGAGCGGGTGAGATCTTGGACCGGGGGGAAGCCTATGGCGGTTCGAAATCGACCCTCGACCTCGACGGGCTGATCATTCACCTGAAGGGCCATGAGCTGGAGAGCGGTCCCAATCCTTGGTGTGCCCGACGTCGCCGTTGCCCTGGAGTACTTTCAGACGAAGCTGGGCTTCACGCGAACGGGCAGCCATACGCCGGAGGACGAAATGGTGTACGCCATTGTGGAGCGAGGCGGTGCGGTCCTCCATCTTCAGATTCGAAGAGGCCCCTCCCCTTCCGAACGACAGTCTCATGAGACCGACGCCTTTCTTCTCGTGGACGACGTCGATGGAACGTACGCCGAGTACCAGACGAAAGAGGTGGCCATGCTGCGGCCTCTCCAGGACGAGCCCTATGGCGTCCGCGATTTCACGATAGAGACGCCGATGGGACCCAGAGTAGCCTTCGCCACCGAGCTCAGTGGATGAAGGAGCCCTTCACTTGCCGGCCGACGACGGTCTGATCGCAGCCGCGATGGGACCGAATTGCGTACGGCCTACATGTCGGCTATCCCCCGCCCACCGCGACAGACGGTGGAAGGACCTCCTCATGCTAGCAAGAACTCTCGGCCTCGCGGCCCTGCTCATCTACGCCGGAAGCTGGGGCTGTGCGATCCCGAGCGGCTCTTACGCTCGGCCGGTGCAGGCCGTGGAGAAGGGCACCAACCTCATCGGCGGCGGCCTGATGGTGCCCTTTGCAAGCGCGGGCGCGGCCACCTCGAGTTTTGAAGGTGACGCCAGCGACGCGTCTTTCGCGGCCTTTGGCGAAGGCGTGTTCTTCGGCCCTGGCTTTTCCTATGACCGAGCCTTCGCCGACGGATCGACCTGGGGCATCGGCGCATCGGTGTTCAGCACCGAGCTCGGTACCGAGGCCTTTACTGGGGTCAGTGCCACCTTGGTGTTCCTGAACCCTCGCTTCGAGTTCGCGCTGGGCAAGGACAAGCCAAACCGCAATCTGTCCTTCGTCGTCGATGGTAATCTCGGCTTTTGGACCGGCGAGTCCGGAGGGAGCAACATCTTCGTTCCCATCGTGAACCCATCGGTCGGCCTGCGCTACTATGCCAAGACCGGCTACGGCGGCGTCATTCTCTCTCAGAACGTGGGCACCGCTTTCGTCACCCTGGCCTTTCCCGGTTCGGTGGCCTACGACCTCCCCATCGGAGACAAGCTTCACATCTTCCCCGAGTTTCGTTGGGATCCGACCTTCTTCGCGGTGAGCCTCGGTTCGACCGTGACCGGCGTGAGCGCCTTCTTCTCCGGCGGCCTGGCCTTCATGGTCGAGCTCTGAGGTCCGAAGGCCGCGAGTACCGGCGTGCCCGCGCAGGTCGCGTCTTGCTACGCTCGACCCTAGCGATCTGCTTGGCCTGCAGCGCCCCCGCCGAACGGAGTGTCGTCGGAGCTGACGCGCGCCCGGACGATCCCAAGCTGGATCTCGGGCGCCCGACGACCCCTCCCCTGGAAGACCTCGGCCCGGTCGACTCGGACCGGCCTGACGCCAGCGCCGCCCAAACGGCGGAATGGACTCGTTTCCAAGGTCCCAATCTCGACATCGAAGGAGCTTGGATCGCCACCTACGACCAGAACTGGTGGTGGGACCGAGCGCCGCGGCTTCACTTCGCCGTGTTCGATGGGACCCGCTTTCAGTCCTTTCCCAACGATCGGAGCTTTCAGTTTCTGGCCTCGGACCGGGTCGACAGCGTGCTCGAGGTAGAGGGACGGGGACCGAGCTACGAGGACTTCTTGCGGGAAACCGGCCTGACCCTAACTCGAAGCCCGCTCCCGGGTCAGGCCCACGTCCTGGCCGCTCATGAAGGCTACCACCGGGAGGAGAACGGATTCGGGGACTTTGCCTGGGACCTGACACGGACCGACGAGAATGGCGCACGCTTTGGAAGCGACGGCCTCAGCAACGAAGACTATGAAGTCTGGGGAGCGCCTGTACTCGCGCCCATCGGCGGGACGATCATCGAGATCGTTCGGGACGAGCCCGACAACACGCCAGGGATCATTCCGGTCGATGCCGAGCAAAACTACATCGGGATCGGCGTCCGGGGCCGCTACGCGGTCTACCTCCTTCACTTCCAACAGGACTCGATTCCGGCCGAGCTGAGCGTATCCTCCGTCGTGGAGCCGGGGGACTTCTTGGGTCTGGTCGGGAACTCGGGCGTGACCTTGGAGCCCCACGTCCACGTCGTCCTCATGTTCTTTGATGTGGACAGCAACCGCTACTGGAGCGTGCCCACCGAGTTCGACGCGCTCCGCCTGCACCTTGGACCCTCCGATCCGGGCACGGCCTGTGCGCCCTGCAGCCCCAAAGCCGGCGCTTGGGTTTCAGATCCCTAGTCGAAGCGCGCCTATGCTTCCCTGCTCCCGGTCGAGGAGGGCGCGCTTGCGCTCCAGGCCCCAGCGATAGCCCGAAAGGCCACCATCACTCTTGAGAACCCGGTGACAAGGGATGGCAACGGCGAGCGGATTCGCTCCGCAGGCCTGAGCCACGGCACGAAAGGCTGTCGGTCGACCGAGTCGGGAAGCCAGCGCCTGGTAGCTTGTCGTCTCTCCGAACGGGATCTGGCCCAACTCGCGCCACACTCGAAGCTGAAAGTCGGTCCCCCGAGGATCGAGCGCCAGCCCGAGCTCGCGGCGAGGATCGTCGATGAAAGTGAGGACCTCAGAAAGAACGGTCTCCAACCCACCGGACTCTAGTCGGGCCTCCGGGAAGCGGCTTCGACCGTCGCAGAGGAGTGCATCGGGGTCGTCTCCCAGCAGAATCGTCCGCAGCCCGCGAGGTCCCTGGGCAACGAACACCGCTCCCAAGGCGCAGGTGCCCCATCCAACCATCAGAGTCTCGGACGATCCCCCGCCAATGGCATGCGCGGGGTTCGAAGCGCGTGGCTCCAAGCGATCCATCGGCTGGATGTTCCCTGGCCAAGACGGCCCGGGCAAGACCGACGATGGTTTCGTCGTCCGAGCCCATGGCAAACGCTCACCCGTGACCGACGCCGACCCTAGCCCTCGGCCAAACGGTCGGCTTCGGACGCCTAGGCACGGCCGGACTCGACTTCGACGCCCCGGATGAGGCCTCTCAGATCGTCCCCCAGAGCGCCACCTTCCACAAACTCGCCCTCAACCTGGCCAGCTGCATCGAGTTCTGAATCCCGAGCAGGGAGCCCCCTTCCGAGAGGAAGCTCGAGCTTGATCCCAGTCCGCTCGTTCTGCCATCCCTGAGCCCGCTCATGCCGGGCCGAACTCGAAGCACCGTCCTTTCGGTGGCCCTGGCCAGCGTGGCCGCCTGCGCCGAAGCACCAACGGGCGGCGTGGCCTCCAGCGGCGAAAGCAAGCCAGATGGGGGCGACGGCATGGTCAACGACGCTGGGGCTTCCAGCTCCCTGGACCTCGGCTTTTCCTCGCAAGACATGAGTGCACCGGAAGACGCTGGTCGCTCGACCGACGACAGCTTCGTGATCTTCGACGATGCGCTCAGGAACGGCGCCCAAATCGTGACTCAGGACGCCGAGGCGACCGTCTTCGCCGAGAACGCCCTTGGGGAGCGCGCCCTTCGGCTCTTGCTCTCCTCCAGCCGAACGGCCCAAGTGAGCCTGGACCTCCCAGGTCCGACGGATCTTTCGCCCTACAGCGCCCTCGTGTTCAGTCTTCGAGCTCCGAGCGGTGCCCCCCGGGTCGTCGTCAGCCTTCGAGAGTCGGAGGACACACCCCTGACCGAGTTCACGGAGATCGAGCTGAGGACCCCCATAGAGCTGGCGGAAGAGTGGAAGGAAGTGGTGGTCCCCGTCTTCGCGCCCTCCCGCTTCGATCGTGGGCAGAGGGCGCTCAGCATTCGACCCTACGGCCTCCCCGATGAGCCCGGGATCCTCTTTCTGGATGAAGTCCGCTTCGTTCAGCAGGCGTCGCTGCCAGAAGCCTTCGGCCGGCTCGGGGTGCCGACCTCGCTTATGCTGGGAAGGACGCAGTCCTTTTGCTGCATAGACGTCGGCCCAAGATCGCGGTTCGATTCGGGCCCGCAGTACTGGGTTTCGGCCGGTGCGCTCGAAGGATTCGGCTTCTCCGCCCCTGGAATCCTCTGGATCGACGAGAAACTCGAGGTCGAACCCCTTGCTCCTGGAGAAATTAGCGTCTTTGGACTGAGCGACGAGCTTCAGGTCTACCCGCGTATGGTTCAAGTCAGGGGGCGCGTCACCCGACCGGACACCGTACCGAGCGGACCGACTTTCGCGACCGACGAAGTGCTGGCTCTTTTTAGCGAAGCCTACGTCGAGGCTCCCTTCAGCTTCATCGAACCACCGCGTGACACAGGGCGATTCGACGAGATCACCCTCGCCGAGAATCAGGTCTTGGTCTACAGGCCGTTCAGGGAGTTCGGTCGAGCGAGTCGTCTCTACCTCGACGATGCAAGCCTCGACCTCACTGACTTCAGCCGCCTTCGATTCGACCTGTGGCTAACCAACATTACGGAGCTCAGGGTCGACTTGGTCGATGCAGGGGCCGACGACACCCTGGATACCGACGACGATTTCGTCGGGCACTTCAGCCTCACTCAAGCTGTCGAGCCCTTTCCTCGCCACGATCGCTGGGTCGAGATCGACATTCCGATGAGCGCCTTTGGCTTCGTCCGCCCCCCGACCAACATCCAGGCCCTCCGTGTCTCGGCCAACGAGATCGAGCCGGCCTACCTGGACAACATCCTCTTGGTTCGATGAGCCGGGAAGCTTGCCTGCCTGAGGCTTACGGGCCAGTCTCTGCCCCCTGATGGCGGCAGGATGGCGAAGCGTGTTGTTCACTGGCCTGCTGCTGGGTCTCGCCTGCGGCGACGAAGAGCCGAATCCCGATCAAAAGCTCGTCGTGGACTGCAGTCCGTGTGGGTTGACCGAGCTCTGCTGGTACACGCGAGACTTCGACAACCGAGTCTCGGACTTCGGATGTCTGGATCTCCCCGCTGCCTGCATTGAAGACCGAAGCTGTGCATGCATCAGCACTCAGCCACCGACCCTGTGCGACGAGGCCGGCGGAGCACAAAACTCCAATGCCTGCGAGCTGAGCGACGACGAGGAGCCGCTGCTCTTCTGCGTCACGACCCTCGGCTGAGCTCGGCTGAGCCCAGTCCGCAGGGCAGCTCGAGCAGGGTCAGACGGGCCTGCGCGCCACGGTCCGACCTGGGCCTCCAAGAACGCTTGAGGCGACACACTTCGGCGCGCGCCCCCTCGTCCCCGACCATCTCGCGTATCCCGAGCTCTACCCCCCGGCCTTCGGTAGGCGGTCGAGGAGCTGGAACCACGACTCGGCGCACTCATCAGGTCCTGGCACAAAGGCCAGTGCCTTCGGGCCGACCGCCGCCATCTGACGGAGCGATTTGGCCCCCCGACCTGCGAAGCCTGGCGCTCGTTCCTTGCCGAAGTGATTCGGGCGTCCCCAGAAACCTAGGGATTCTTCAGAGCGCAAAGGCGAAGGCCAGTCGGGCTGCGAAGCCAAAGTCCGTCCGAAGGTCCTCGCCGTCCAAGTTCTCGGCCAGGTCACCGGTGGTGAAATGGGGACCCATGCGGAGGGCAAGACCAATCCGAGCCTGGTCCGACAAACGGAACTCGGCCGTCGGTCCGACCAGAACGGGGACGACAGAGAACTCCTCGGGCTGCGTGCCGCCGACCCCAGGTCCCCCGATGTCCGTTCCGCCACCAAAGAAGAAGGTCGTGGGGACGTCGAGGCCTCCACCGAAAGTGAACCATCGGTTCAGGCGATGGCCCACGTCGAGAGAGGCGTGAACCAACAGCGCCAGGTACTCGCCGGTCAGGTCCACACCGGTTCCGGACAGCAGCTCTCCGAACGGAACACGACCCGTGTAGTCGATGACGGTCAGGCCGAGTCCGGGCACCAAGGACAGGCGAGCCACCCACTTCGAGTCGTCGACCATTTCCAATATCAGGGGGAGGCCTCCGTAAAAGGTCAGTGTGCCAGGGATGTCCTCGCCCACTGAGCCGAATAGGCCAGCGTCGATCCCGAACTTCACGCCATAAGCGAACCACTTGTTCGCTGGTGAAAGCGAAGTGACGCCGGGAAGGCTGGAGTAGCCCGCCTCCAAGATGAGCGCCGCCCTCGAGGGCGCCCCGAAGAAGGCGCTGCCCTCCGAGTCTGGGTCTGAGCTGGCTGCGACCCTCGAGGCCCCGCCCTGCCCAGGCGGGACCGAGAGGGGTTCGGCCTGGGGCACCAGCTGAATCGTCTCTCGCACCCGCTTCCGCGGGCCGACCGGCACCCGACGGGTAAGCGCGAGGTGACCTTTGGCAGACAATTGAACCACCACATCTCCGGCCACCACGCGAACCGAACCGTCCAAAGGCAGCCGACCGACCTTGCGTCCGTTGATGACGACTTCGGCCCCTTTCGGCTTGCCGCGAACCTCCAGCGTGCCGAGGCGGTCCCGGACCTTCTCTCGGGCGCTCTCTAGGGGCGCCCGGTTCTCGTCGATCCACGGGCCGCCCATCTGCAAGGCATCCTGCAAATCTTGCTCGGCCTCCACCCAGTGGCCGAGAGCCTGATGGGCGAGGGCAACCTGAGCCAGAGCGCGAGCTGAGCCTGTTTCGGCGAAGGCGCGCTCGAAGACCTCAAGGGCCTCGGCGTCTTTGCCCGCTCTACGCAACTCGATGCCCTTGTCGATGAGCGCGTCTTGGGCATGGGCGAGGCCACTCGCCGCGAGGAGTGCGGCGAAGGCGAAGATGGGCACGGCGTGTCTCATGGCTTTACTTCAGAATGGGCGCGTCGTTCGTTCCGAGCTCGACGTCCTTCTTGGTCTTGGTCTCGACCTTCTTGGGCTCGACTCTCGGCGCCTGTGGTTCGCTCTGTAGCGCCTCGCCCACTTGCTCGGTTTCGGACCGGCGGCCTCGACGTCGTCGCGCCTTCCGACGAGCCTTCGGCTTCGCATCGATGGAGGCTTCGGTCTCGGTCACGAGCTCTTCTGCGTCCGGAGCCGGGGGCGCAATCGCTGTTCCGGGCTTCTCGGCTTGGATGGGCGGCAGCGCTCGAAGGGCCGGTTCGGGCGCCGTGGCCTCCACCGGCATCGATTCGGACTCGACCGAGCCTCGGCTCGTCGACCACCAAGCGCCCGCACCGAGGAGCGCCAGGAGCACGAGCAGGCTGGCCCAGGTTCCTCGCCGTCTCTTCGGCTGGAGTTCGGCCGAGGGGATATCGAAGCCAGCGGTCAGGTTTCCAGTTTGCAAAGCCGCCTCGGCCGGTGCAGCCACGAGATCGGCCTTTTTCGGAGTTTGAGATACGGAGGCGAAGATCGGCGACCACTGGGCTCGAACCCGCTCTGAAGCAAAGGCCGCCACCTCCAAACCAAGCCTGGACACGGTCGGCCAGCGGTCCTCGGGTGAAGTGGCCATGGCCGTCATCACGAGCTTGCGAAGCTTCGCCGGAAGGTCGGGCCGCACGGTGTCGATGCTCTCGAAGTCGCCCTGCACCACATCCGTCATGACCGTGTAGAGCGACTCACCCCGGAAGGGCGCCTGCCCGCACAGGCAGTGATAGAGGATCACGCCCATGGAGTAGACGTCGCTTCGACCGTCGAGCTTGGCGCTCGCCGTCACCTGCTCCGGCGACATGTAGTAGGGCGTTCCGACCACCCGACCCGTCTCGGTCAAGGGCTTGGCCTCCGAGAGCGTGAGGTCCTTGGCGATCCCGAAGTCGACGAGCTTCGGCACCTCTTCGCCGTAGGGGCCGGTCGTGATGAAGATGTTGCCGGGCTTGAGGTCTCGGTGAAGGACCCCGACCGCGTGGGCGGCCGCCAAGCCGGCCATCACGGGGACCAAGATGTCCGCCGTCTCCGCCACCTCCAAGGCCCCGAGCCTTCGGAGGCGTCCGCTCAGGTCTTCCCCCTGCAAGAGCTCCATGACCAGGAAGGTGATGCCCTCGTACACACCGACATCCGAGATATCGACGACGTGGGGATGGCGAATGGCCGAAGCCGCTTTCCCTTCGCGGAGCATTCGAATCCGGACCTCCTCGCTCCCTTCGAAGTGCGGGAGCAGCGCTTTCACCGCCACCCGCTTACCGAGATCGATGTGCTCGGCTTCGTAGACCGAGCTCATGCCGCCGGCCCCGATCTGGCGGACGATGCGATAGCGGCCGAGGAGGTCCCCGGCGGTCAAGCTTGTGCGAATGGTGTCCGACACGGGCCCCCGCGGAGTATGGCCCGCGTCACCCTCAAATCCAACGATTCGTCCCATGGATGGCGCGCTCACGCCCACGTGGGCTCACGGCCCCCCTCAGGAGCGAAAAGGCGCGCGTCTGGGCCAGGGCCGAGCCTCTTCGTAGGCCTCGGCGACATCGAGCAGCGTGAGCTCATGACCCCAGGCCGCGACGAGGTGCACCCCGATTGGGACCCCCTCATCGCTGGGGGCCGAAGGCAGGGAGATGCCCGGCACACCCGTCGCGTTGGCCAGAGGTAACCAGCCCACGTAGCCCATCAGGACGTCCTCGATCTCGTCGTCGGTCTTCTTGGCCAGGTCGAGCTCCCCCAGCCGCCAAGGCGGCCGCATCAGCGTGGGCGTGAGCCAAAGGTCGAAGTGGGTGAACCACCGCTCGAGGACGTGGGCCGCAAAGGCGAAGGCCTCTTCGGCCAGCCAGAGCGCGCTGGGTTGAAGCATCGCGTTCTGCTTGGCGAGCCGCAGCGTGAAGGGCTCGACCCGCTTCGACAGCTGGACCCCGACTCGGAATACCTCGGATCGCCCGAGAACACCGTGGCTCCACGGCGGCGCTCTCTCCATGATCGCCCGCTGGGCCACGTCCAAGAAGACCCCGGCCGCCGTCGCCCACAAGACCCGATAGGCGTCCGCAAACCCACGCGTGTCGACAGGAGGGCTGACGACCTCTACCGAGTGGCCCAGCTCGACCAGAAGCGTCACGGCCGAATCGACGGACCGGCGGACGTCGGGGTGGGGCTCATGACCGAGAAGGCCGTCGTAGGAGACGGCGATGCGCAGGGCCCGCTCGGGCCCGGCCGGTAGCGGAGGAACGGCGCTTCCCATCGAGCGCCCGGTGCGGGCCCGCATCTCCGTGAGAAAGAGCCGGCTGTCTCGAACGGTTCGCGTGAGGCAACCATGGGTCACGAAGGCAGGAGGCGGATCGTTGACCGCGGCGGGCATCCGGCCACGGCTGGGCTTCAGACCGACCAGCCCGCAGGCCGAAGCGGGGACCCGGATCGATCCGCCTCCGTCGCTGCCGTGGGCAATGGGGACCATGCCTGACGCGAGGGCTGCGCCTGCCCCACCGCTCGAACCACCGGGGGAGTGCTTCAGGCTCCATGGGTTGCGGGTCGGACCGTGGGCTCTCGGTTCGGTGGTGGGGACCAAACCGAGCTCCGGCATGTTGGTTCGGCCCAAAGTGACGAAGCCCAGGTCGCGAGCCGCCTCGACAAAGGGATGGCTCCGCTCGCAGGTAAAGCCGCTCAGCAGCTTGGACCCGAGACTGACGGGTGTTCCCTCGATGTCGATGTCGTCCTTGAACAGGAAAGGCACCCCGGCAAAAGGAGCGTCCTCCGAACCCCGACGTGGGAGCTCGAAGCGATGGATGACGGCGTTGAGCTCAGCGTTTTGGGCCTCGAGCTGGGCCCGAGCCGAGGCCAGGAGTTCGGCCTCGGATACGTCCCCCCGACGTAACCGCTCCGCACACTCGGTGGCGTCCCAGTCCTCGTACTCTCCGATTTCGGTCATCACCGCCTCCGTCTGGCGCCCAAAGAGCACGAGCCCGAAGGGCCGCCAAGCCTCCCCCCTCAGTCGACCATCGTGACGGGGGGCGTCATGACGCGCAGGGACTGCCGATGGCGCCGCCCGTTCTCGACGTAGTGAAGCGCCGAAGCCTCAAGGAGCTGAAGCTCATGATCTCGGAGCGTTCGAACCACTTTGGCCGGTGTGCCCATGACCAAGGATCCCTCGGGAAAGCTCTTTCGCTCGGTGACGAGACTACCCGCGCCGACGATGCAGCGGGGGCCAATCTCGGCGTGGTTGAGGATGATCGAGCCCATGCCGATCAGGCTTCCTTCCCCAATCCGGCAGCCGTGCAGCACGACCTTGTGGCCCACGGTGACCCGAGCTCCGATGTCGATGGGACAGCCCGGGTCGGTATGAAGGACCGAGCCATCCTGAACGTTGCTCTCGTCGCCGATGCGAATCCACTCGTTGTCGCCCCGAAGCACGCAGCCGTACCAAACGCTCGCACCCGCGCCGAGCTCCACCTTCCCCATGACCTGGGCGTCCGGCGCGACAAAATGGTCTTGGGATGCGAAGCGAGGTTCGTCCTCACCGAGGGCGTAGATCACCATGGACGAGGTCTAGCGCAGGCGGCCCCAACGGGCAGCCCATCAGACCTCCATCAAAGGCTGCGCAAGTAGGCGGTGAGCTTTTGAAGCTGGTCCTCGGTCAGCTGCGCGGTGCGGCCGTGGGCGTCGCCCCCTCCGCACGGGGGCGCGAAGCGAGCCTCCAAGGTCTCGGCGCAGCCGTCATGCATGAAGGGTGCTCGATAGACCAGGCCTTCGAGAGGGGGGACCTGAAAGATCCCGTCTGTCCCAACGAAGAAACTGCCCGGACCGGTCAGCCGAGGTCCATCGTGGCAGTTGGCGCAACCCACGGACGCCGAGTGGAAAATCGCTCGGCCTGCCTCGACGTCCTGAACTCCATCGAGCTCGGCCGGCGCAAGAGGCCGGAGGGTGTCCATCCAAGCCCCGAGCGCCGCAATCTGCTCGGAGCTGACCTCTCCTCCGCCCATGCGGCTGGAGAAGACATCGCCCATGAGCAGGTTCAAGCTGCGGAACTCGCCCGTCCAGTGGAAGGGGGCAGTGTCCATGATACCGCCCGTCAGAACCTGCGTGCGGCGCTCGCCAATGCCTTCGAACTCCCAGACATGGCCATCGTCTCGGCCCTCGGGATGGCAGGACGCGCAGGCGACGCCGGCCGCGGTCACGGCGTGGAAAAGCTGGTGGCCGCTGTCGGCCACGGAGACTTCGGACAGCTCCAATGAGCGCTGCCGGTCCAGGTTGACGACCCGGGCCGGCTCTCGAAACAGCACAAAGAGCTCTCCCCCTCGGCTGAACTCGACCGAGCTAGGCGACCCCAGCAACCGGCTCGTGTTTCCGAGACAGGTGAAGCGGTTCGAAGCTGCGTTGGTGCGAGCTTGCGTCACGCCGCCCGCGCCCACCGTGCTTTCGCTGGGACTTGCGACGGCCACCCGAGTCCCATCGTCGCTGACGGCCATATCGACGGCGAGCCCTGAGCTGAACAGTCCGAAGAGGGGAGAGATTCGGCCGTCGGCCGTGACCCGGCTGATCTCGGTACTGACGATACCGTTGCTACAGCCGATGCCGCCCTCTCGGACGACCTGAGTTGCGCCGTAGCCGCCTTCTTGGACCGAGACCGTGATGCCCTGCCCCGCCGCGCGCTGATGGAGGATCAGCGCCTCGCCGCTGCGGAAGCGCCGCATGCGCCAAGCCACCCGCGCCGGGACGCTGGCCGAGTCGTCGAAGTCGAGGACACGAGGCTCCTCTTCCAGTTCGATGAGCTTCGAAAGACGAAAGGTCGAGACCAAGGGGCCGGCCTCACTCATGACCACGTCGCGCAGGTCGGGTTCCAGAAAGCGGGTGCGGGACGGCTGCTCTTGGCCATCGCTCAGCCACCAAAGCTCACCCGATGCGCAGGCGACCAAGGTCTGGTCCACGTCTCTGGTCAGGCCCCGAGGCTCAGGGCAGGTCTGTCGATCCTCGACGATGGAGCCTTCCGCAAGGTCGATGGTCAGCAGTCGTCGGTCGTTCCGAAGAGCAACTTGCGCTCGACTCGACTCGGTGAACACTACCCGCCCCGGCTCCACGTCGGACTCCAAGGCGATAGTGTGGACTAGCTCCATCGAGTCCTGGTCCAGGGCTACGACGTAGACTTGGTCACGATCCGGATCTGCGGCGACGAGCCACCGGTCGTCGGGACCAATGGCCATCGTTCCACCCGAAATGGCGGGAGGGGGATCCTCGGCGCGAACGACGTCGGGGCGCGGGAGGATAGGCGGCGGGGGCGGTGGAACGAAGCCGGGATCAGACGGCCCGCCTTGATTGAATTCGCAGGCGGCGAGGGCCAACAGAGGGCCCGTGAGTCCGACGAGATGGAATGGGGTCTGTATCCGCCTACTCATGAGCTCAATTCCACACTGCAGACTACATCGCACCATCGTGCGGACCGGGTCTAGGGACGTGATGGCCGTTAAAAACGGGCCTCGACACTCGCGCCAAGAATGGCGCCCAGCGCCCGGGTCGGCGCGAAATCGTCGCCGTCGAATCGAACCTCGGCACCGCCGACGCGAGTATCAACGAACCAGCTGACGGGCCTACCCCGACCGGCCGCCAAAAAGCGCAGCACCCAGGCCCCGTACGTGTAGCCCACTCGGCCTCCACCGCCCTCTGCACCGAGAAAGAAGGCGTTCCCTAGGGGTATCTGGAATCGCCCCGTCACCCGGCCAACGAGGGTCCCCTCACCGCCCTCGGGAAACGCGACAACGGGCGAAGCCTCGACCATCAGGCCGTCCCGCGAACCAAACCGAAACCTGAACACCAACTCACCTGCACTCCGGGGCGCACCGTCGCCCAGGAGGTTGCGGTTGAAGGTGGCGCCACCGCCGCCGATCCCGAAGCCGAAGAGATTGAGATCCAGCTCCGCCACCAGGTCGACCGATCCGGCTACGAGGCCATCACCCCCCAGGTCTTCGTCGAAGAAGAAGGCGTCGTTACGGGGATCCCGGGTGAAGAAGGCCGGTCCCACGTCCAAGACGATGGCGAGGGGAAGAGCACGGAGATGATGTCGACCCTGGACGTGAAGCAGAGCCCCGTTCACGCCCTGCGAGTTTCCTCCTTGAATGAACATGGAGGCGCGTGCGCTCACGCTGGTATGGCCGTCGACCTTTGGGGGCGCCACGATGCGCGCATCACGGGGGCGCCACTCGACGAGCTGTGCGCCCTGTCCCTGCTCGATGGAATGGTTGAGCCACAACCTGATGGTGGCCGACGACTCGTCGAGAAAGCGCACAACGCCCGCTCCTAGAGACTGCCCTTTCTCGTCCCTGAATTCGAAGACGTCGCCATAGTAGAGGGTGTCGGCATGGCTGCTCTCGACGATGACATCGACCCTTCGGAGATCGACGACCTCGACCTTCACCGACTCTAGCGGCTTCTTCGGAGGCGACGCCAAAGGTCGATACTCGGAGAGATCCAGGGCGGCGCTGGCGCTATCGACTTCGTAGTCCGGATCCCAAGGGGCGAACTGTATGAGCAAAGAGTCGCCCAGCCGCTTCAGGACTCGAACCCTGAAGCCAGACGGAGCAGGGGCAAACAGCTGGAGCTGACCGTCTTTCTCCACGAAGACGCCATCTTGTCCGCAATTCCAGTAGCGATCCCCGCCCAGCTCGACCGGTTGGGGCCTGCAGCCCTCAGGGACCTCGACCGCCGCCATCAGGAGGACGAGCACTGTCTCCCACACCGGCACTGCCATGGCTGATTCGAAGCTTGGACGCCACCTCCAGGGCCCGAACCGACGTTCTGCTTACCCATCGGATCTCCGATGGGTCCCCTCGTAGTCAGGCGCTGCTCGGGTTAACTTAGCGCTCGTGATTCGGCGGGAAGCCATCGTTTGGCTGCTCAAGATGAGCGGCGTGACGTCGACCGCGGTGATCCTGGCCGCCTGCAAGAAGGAAGAAGAGGCTGCAGGGCGCCCTGCACCGGACATACCGACGAAGTCGGCTCCCAAGGCCGACTACGGCTTCTTCCAGCCGAGCGAAGTGGCCATCGGGACGGCCATGGTCGCTCGCCTGATTCCGGCGGCGCCAGGTTTCCCGAGCGCCAAAGAGACCGGCGCACTTCGCTTCATCGACCGGGAACTTCAAAAGCGACACTTCGCCCCCGTGGCCAAGTTCGTTCGCCAGGGGCTCACCTTCCTGGATAGGGTCGCGAAGAAGGAGAAGAAGAAGGCTTTCACCGAGCTCTCCGTCGCGGACCAAGACGAGGTATTGAGAGCTTTTCAGACCGGCCGCGTCCGCGGCCTCCGCTACCCAAGCGGTCGATTCTTTCAGATCATGCTCAACCTCACCCTGGAGGGTCACCTTGGCGACCCCAAGTATGGCGGCAACCAGGACCAAAAGGCGTGGAAGGCCCTCGGCATCGATCCCTCCTGCGACCACGGAGATCACAGCCATGGCTGATGGCCCTTCCTTTCTCGGTGAAGAGGTCGACCTATGCGTGGTGGGCAGCGGGGCAGGTGGCGCGCCCATTGCCCACGCGCTGTCGGGCGCGGGCGCCAAGGTCGTGGTCCTGGAAAAGGGCCCTTGGTACCAAAAAGAGGACTTCGACCACGACGAGATCAAGAACGCCAGGCGCGACATGTGGGCCCCGCTCGTCATGGACGAGCCTCATCTGCAGACCACCGAAGGGGGTCCTCGCCAGCCGACGAACAACGGCTGGATCGCGAACAACGTCGGGGGAGGGACGGTGCACATGAGCGGCTATTTCTACCGCCTGCACCCCGAAGACTTCCGGCTGGGCCGTCGCTACGCTGGCCTCGAGGACGCATCGGTCGCTGACTGGCCGATCGGCTACGAAGAGCTAGCTCCCTACTACGACAAGGTCGAGAAAACGATTGGCGTCTCGGGCGCGGCAGGCGCTCACCCATTCGAGCCGCCGCGTAGCGGTCCCTACCCCCTGCCTCCGGTGGCCACCAACCCCTTGGCGAAACTGGTCGAAGACGGCGCTCGCAAGAAGGGCTGGCATCCCTTCCAGATTCCCCGGGCCGTTCTCTCTAGACCGTACAAGGGCCGGAGCGGCTGCGTGTACTGCGACTACTGCGGAAGCTACGGCTGTGAGTCGGGCGCCAAGTCGAGCACGCTAGCCGCGCTGGTTCCCGAGGCCGTGGCCACTGGCCGCTGCGAGATTCGACCCCACAGCATGGCCTTCGAAGTCGTGATCGACGCCAAGGGTAGAGCGAGCGGTGTCCGCTACTACGACTCCGATGGGAAGGCCCAGATGCAAAAGGCCAGAGTCGTATGTCTGGCCGCAACCTCCATCGAAACGGCCCGGCTTCTGCTGAACAGTCGTCCTCAGAGCTTCCCGGACGGAGTCGCCAACGGAAGCGGCCTG
Source organism: Myxococcota bacterium (assembly GCA_039024635.1). GTDB lineage: Bacteria > Myxococcota > Kuafuiibacteriia > Kuafuiibacteriales > Kuafuiibacteriaceae > Kuafuiihalomonas. The sequence goes on from JBCCQA010000029.1 coordinate 36,121, forward strand.
GTGGGGAGGAATCTGAGCTTCTCTACACTGGCCAAAGGGTTCGGCGAATTCGAGCGGGCCAAGCTTCCGAAGGGCCTTCAGCCGGTTCCGCCCAACCACTTCTTGGACAGGGCAATCCAAGATCACTACTTCATCGACGGGGAGTCGACTTTCGACAAGGGCGGGACCATTCACTATATCCTGCCTCACAGAAACGCGATCTACACCGCAGAGCGACTGGCAAAGCGCCACGAGCCCATGCTCTGGGGCGAGGCCCTAACCAAAGAGATCCAGAGGTACTACGCCGAAGTCCATCAAGTGGAGTTCGAGATCTTCGGAGAGTTCCTGCCTGGCCCCAAGACATTCGTGAGCGTGGACGGTGACACCAAGGACAAGTTCGGTATCCCGGTGGCCACCATTCATCTCCAGCGTCATCCGGCCGCGGTTCGGAACGCTCGGACCTTGGCTTCGCTCGGGGTCCAGGTCTTCGAAGCCGCTGGTGCTGAGAGCACCTGGACCGATGCCGTCGGCGGCACGACTTATGTCCTTCAGCACGGGACTTGTCGCTTCGGCAGCGACCCTTCACGTTCGGTGCTGGACCCTGATTGCCGCAGTCACGAGGTCAAGAACCTCTATGTGACCGACGGAAGCTTCATGCCCAGCTCCGGAGGCGTGCCTACGACTTTGACCATCCTCGCCAATGCCTTCCGCGTCGCCGACAAGATGATCGAGCACATGAAGGGCTGAAGCCGTGCGCCGTGTCTTGATCGTCCTGGCCGTCGCGATACCGATCCTCATCCTTCTGTTCGCTCGTCCTCGTCCCGTTTCTGAGGGTACGGACGCAGACGAGCCCTCGGCGGTCGAGTCTTCGACGGGCTTGCCAAAGCTGGTCCACATCAGCCCACGCCACATCTCCAACGAGACTCCCTACCCGCTTCGGATAGTGGGTGAAGGCCTCCGGCCGGGGCTCGAGCTGCAGCTCGCAAGGAAGGAGGAGCGCTTCTCGTTCGAGCTGCGTCCCATCGACGATCGGCTTTCGATTGCGGTGGTCGAAGGGCTGTCGATCCCACCTCAGCTCTCACTGGCCGAGTTTCGGGCCAGCCTCGTCAGTTCAGACGGCGACCCCTCCAGCGGTACAGCACCGCTTTGGGTCGTCAACGACGCCGAGTACGGAACGGCGACCAGCTTGGCAGTCCATCCTCAGGGCAGTTCCGTTTTCGTAGCCTCTCGACACACGGATCAGATCCACGTTCACGACGGCTCCGGATGGAGAAGTCTGAAGACGGCCGATGGGCCCATCGACCTCGCGACTTGGATCCCGCCCGGAAAGGCGCCCTGGCTGGTCGTCGCCCATCGATGGGCCCCCGAGCTGCGGCTCCTCAGGATGGACGACTCGAGCGGGCCCCATCGCACGGTCACGGTTCCGGCTGGCACGAGCCGTGTCGCCGTCTCCGGTAACTTCGCCTACTTGAGCAATCGGCGAACCGACGCCGTTCACGTCGTGGATCTTCTAAAGGGCGAGGTGGTCGCAAGCGGTCGGGTCGGCGTCGACCCCGGGCCGCTGGATGCGGAGGATGGGGTGCTGGTGGTCGGGAACGAAGGCTCGACGGATCTCGCCCATCTCCGGCTCGAGGACGAGAAGGACTTCGAGGTCACCTCGGACCAGCGAGTCGCCGCCGACGCGGGAACGTCCATCATCGGGGGACACACCGAGCCTTACCAGAAATTCGTGATGGCCAGTTCGGCTCCGAGGGACATCGTCCTCAGCCCAGAGCAGGGCGTGGCCTTCATCGCCGATGTCGGCCCGGTCGTGGGACCCAATCCGGACCGGATGGAGGTGAGCATGAACGGTGGGGTCGGCGTCTACGAGCTCGAGGCGCGCCGGGTGATCCGACACGTCTCCTTGAAGCGAGGCGTTCCTCGAGCTCTCGCCCTCGACCGGGAAGCAGGCGTCCTCTACGCGGCAGATATCGCCGCCGGGCGCGTCGTCGCGTTGGACGCCCGTCGACTGGTGAAGAGTGACGCCTCGGCGCGAGAGGCGATTCTGGTCGCGACCCAGGTCGAGCCCCCGGCCGGGACGCGATTCGTTCGTCCGGTCGAGGACTTTTCCGTCCAGGGACGCAACGGAACCTCCATCCACTCCGGGCCTGTGGATCTCGTCTTGGCGGCGGGTTCACTCTTCGTTCTCCAGCGCTTCACCGGCGTAGTCCACGAAGCCAAGCTGGAGGGAGTCCGTTCGGGGCACTTGAATCTGAAACCTCTAGGCACGGTGCCTGGACTCGCGACTCAGGCCCGAAGACGCTTCGGCGAGGTCCTCTACTACACCGACCTGGGTAACACTCGGATGAGCTGCGACGCCTGTCACTACGAAGGCCACAGCTCAGGCGTGCTCTTCACCAAGGGCGAGCCGATGCACATCTATCGAACCCCCACCATTCTCTCGTCTCGCGAGTCGCCACCCTATTTCACCCCCGCCCTCATCCCGTCGCTGCACGCGACGGCCGAGTTCGTCCTCGCTCGGAACAGGTTTCATAACCCTGATCCGACGCGTGTCGAGATCGCGGCCTTGGGCTCTTTTCAAGAGACCTATGTCCAACCCCCCAACCCGGAGCTGGCGACGGCATCAAGAGCGCTATTGACCGGAGGTCGTGCGCTCTTCGAGGGCAAGGGCGACTGCGCGCGCTGTCACCCCTCACCTCAGTTCACTACCGATCAAGATCCGAAGACGCGGCGTCGACTCTACGACGTGGGCACTCGAGTCACCCTGCCCCTCCGTCCCGAACTTCAGGACGACGATTTCTATCCACTCCCCGCGCCCTCGCTGGTCGGCCTATGGAACAACTATCCGCTCCTTCATTCAGCCGCCGGAGGCTTTTCGGTCACCGCCGACGAGCGGGTCCTGGCCACCCACGACGACGCCATCGATGCAGTCTTCGAGATGGGGCTTGCCTCCGAGAAGCACGGTCGCCTTCACCAGTTGGACGACGCCGAAAGAGCTCTCCTGAAGTCTTGGCTCCTCCTGCTATGAGGTCTTGACTCGTCCATTCGACGCTCCCAGCGTCCAGCCGTCGTGGGTCGGCTCTTCCCGATGATCTTGGCCTTCGGCCTTTGCGCCTGCTCCGAATTCGCGGAAGGCGTCCCCAAAGCCCAGCTCGGCCCCCTCGTCCGGACCGGGACGGTGGCCTTGGAGCCTCTTCCCCAAACCCTGCCGGGCTTGCGCCCCATCGCCCTCGGCCCGGAGGCGCTCTCGATCCAGTTCGAGGCGGCCAAGCTCACCGGCAGGCATCAGGGAAGCTTCAAACGGATGTCCGGCCGACTGGATTGGTCCCCGGACGAACCAGAGCGAAGCCGCCTCTTCATCGACGTGGAAACGGACTCGGTCGAGACCGACGCCCCAAAACTGACCAAGCACTTAAAGTCCCCGGATTTCTTCGGCGTCGAGACCTACCCGAAGGCTCGCCTGGTCCTCGACTTGCTTCACCCCGAGGCGCCGGGCCAGTTCGAGGCGGAAGGGCGCTTGCAGCTCCACGGCATTGAACGAAGCATCCGTATCCCCGTGCAAATACAGGCCGAGTCGGGCCGGCTACGAGGGACCAGTAGCTTCGTCCTGGACAGAAAGGCCTTCGGAATCGTGTACGCGGGGCGCCCCGACGACCTGATTGCCTCCGAGGTGGTCCTTCGGGTGGAGCTCGAGGCCCGAAGCTCGCCCTGAGGCTAGGTCTTCCATCGTTTTCCAGCGATGATGGTTTACAGCCCCGGCATAACCCCGTAGTAGTTAACCGGGCCTCGGTGTTCGGTGACCCATCCTCGGTTCCATCCATCGGATGTCGAGTGCCCACTCTTCCCCCTCCACGGGCCCTGGGTCGACTAAACTAGATGCATGGTCCGCTGGCTCTGGCGCGCGACGCTGTTGACCTTGGCCCTGACCGGCTTGCTCGGGGCGGCGCTTCTGGCACTTGGCGCCATCAACGACCAAACGGCCAAGATCCTCGGCACCTCTTTGACCCTGAGCGGGAGCAGCCTCTTGGCCATGGCCAACGTCGCCGCCTGGGACCGGCGACGCCTCCGCGGCCTGGCCGCTCTGGGAATGCTCGGTGTTCTCGCCAGCACCCTCATGGTCCTCGGCATGCTGTGGACCGATCTGGCACTCATGCGCCGAGAGACGGTTCAGCTCTTCATCGTGACCCTCGGTTTGACCCACGCGTCCTTCTTGAGCCTGTCACGACCCCGAACCGGACTGGGCTGGGTCCGAGACGGAAGCGTCGGGGCGACGCTTCTGCTCACGGCCTTCGTGTGCGTGCTCATCCAGCTCGACGTCGACGACGCCCTGCCCCTCCGACTCCTCGCGGCCCATTCGGTGATCGTAGCCACCGGCTCCGTCCTCACGCTGCTCCTCCACCAACGTACCCGGGGGAAGAAAGACGCCGAGTCCTGGTCTCTACGTTGCACTTGCCCGCGATGCCGCGAAGACCTTCGGCTTGGCTCCGGTCGCAACGACTGCCCGAAGTGCGGGCTCGAAATCGCCATCCGCTTCCAAGGAGCGTAGTGCTAGTGGCTAATGCCGGCTAGTTCGGCCCGGGCCGGGACCGGAGCCCCGCCGAGGACCAAATCGAGGGGTCGGAATGCCAGACTCCTGCAACATACGAATGACGCGGAAGCGCTGCCCTCGGTGGGGCGCCAGCAGCTCCACCATGCGCGGGTCGTCCGCCCGATCCTCACCGGCGAGGGCGAAACCCACCAGCCGGGGAAGATCGTAGTCCCCGAGCGGAACCGCGTCCGTGAACCCTAGGGCGAAGCCCAGGACGAACTGGCTGGTCCAGACACCCACGCCCGGCAGCGCTCGCAAGCGCTTATCCGCGGCTTGGGGGGACATGCTGCTGATCTCCTCCAATCGGCGCCAGGAAACGGCTGCGCGCTTGAGCGTTTGCGCCCGGCGAGCGTCCACCCCGAGGTCTTGATAACGACTCTGAGGCAGCGAGCGCCACAAGCTCGGGGGAGGCTGCGCGTAGACCTCCGGAAAAGGACCGGGCGCTGGCTCGCCGTGCCGCAGGAGGATCTGCCGATAAGACCAGGCCGCATCCCGCCACGAGACCCGTTGCTGAAGCACCATGGTCACGAAGGACTCAAAGACGGTGGGCGTCTGCACCAGTCGGAGGGCCGAGAGCTTCTTGGCGAGCTTACGAAGGACCGGATGCTCCCGGAACTCCGGCGTGTCGCCATCATCCACTCCGAGCATCGACGGGGCTCGCTCGATGAGTCGTTCGGCACCCGGTCCATAAGTGTGCACTTCGAAGCTCTGCCTGTCTCGCCGCTCGACCCGAAGTAGGCCCGGCCCTTCGGGAGTACTGACACCCCGCAGAAAGCCGGACTCATGGAGGCGATAGCTGGGATCCGCAGGTCCGAAGCGGAGGAGGCGCACGCTCGACATCAGGCCGAGGGGCCGGTCCGTCGTGACGATCCGCTGATGAACCCGCCCCATGAGCTCAGCTCCCGAAGAACAGCCACTTGGGGTAGTCCGTCGCCCAGGCGCTGACAGCGCTAGCCACGAGGCTGGCCATCGCGTAGCCGAGCAGGCCGCCGACCCAACTGAAGGACTGCTTGCGATGGCCGCCAACCCAAGTTCCGGCCACCAGGACCACGCCGACGAGGAGCAAAGCCGTCCCGGACATGACACACCAGGGACAGTCGGGCTCGGTCGCGTGATGGATGTTGCAGGGCTCGGTTCCGCCGAAGCCGATCATGCGGCAGCCGCAGCGGAAGAGGACATTGCATGTGGGATGAACGACGAGGCTGACGAAAAGGAGAATACCCGTGAGCTCCAGTACGGGCCGCATCCAGGCCTTCACACTAGTAACAGCCCCACGCCAGCCACCGCGATGCAAGCACCGAGCACCGCCCGTAGGCTCACGCGCTCTCCGGTCAAGACGGCGAGGGGAAGGACGAACAGCGGGCTGGTCGACTGGAGCGTAGCGGCGACGCCCGCGAAGGCGTGCTGTAGCGCGTACACCGAGAGCCAGATGCCCAGATATGTCCCGATGAAGGTGCCGACCAGAATATCGCGTCCGAGGGCCGGAGCGGTGAATCGACCGAGCTCTCGCCATTTCCCGGCCAGCCCGACCTGCACCGCGAGGGCCAAGCTGCCCACCGCCAAACGCACCGCTGACACCTCGAGCGCCGAGATACCGAGCCCTCCCTTCTTGACGAAGACCGAGCCCAAAGCTTGGCCCAAGGCAGCCCCAAGCCCGAACAGGACGCCGCTCCAGAGTCGAGGATCAACACGACCGTCGGGACTGCGCTCGGCCACGACCCAGGCCACACCGACCATCGTGATCAGGATGCCGAGGGCCATGCGGCCGGAGATGGCCTCGCCGAGAAACATCGCGCCCAAACCGGCCGTGAGAGGGGGGGCCAGAGCCCAGAACAGCAGCGCTCGCCTAGGGCCGAGGCGGTTCAGGGCCTGGAAGAATGCAGTATCCCCCCAGCTCAAACCCAAGACGGCCGAGGCCCCCAACCAGCCCCAGTCGGAAGCGCTCAGGCCCCCCGGCCAAACCCGAGACTCGAGGAGGGCCATGGTGAGGACCAGGCCCAGACCCCCTAGACCGCACTTCACGAAGTTGAGGGTCACGGGGGAGACACTGTTGCCCAAGCGAGCGAATAGGATGGACGCCACGGCCCAAGTCAGGGCCGCTGCAGTGGCGGCAAGCTCTCCCAAAGGGGGCTCCAATGAACCAGGGCCCCCTTGTCTGCAACTTGATCATGACATCGTGTAGCGGAGTGTACGAGCTCGCCCGGCCCTTCAGCCACTATGATCAGCTCACGGTTCGTCAGAAGAAGAACTGGACCGAGATACTGCTCTCCTTCGAGATGCGGAACCGATACGAGGTTTTCGATCAGTCGGGCCAGGCCGTCCTGACGGCTCAGGAGACCGGCACTGGGGTCGCCGCCTTCCTGGGTCGCTTGTTCCTCGGGCCGACCCGGCCTTTCCACAGCGAGATCACCGAGTCCGGAAGCGGCCGGGTTCTCCTGAGGCTGCATCGCCCCTTCCGCTTCATCTTTCACGAACTCCAGGTCAGCGACGGGGACGGTCGACCGCTAGGCACCATCACCCGGCGTTGGAGCTGGCTTCGGCGCACTTACAACATCCGAAGCGCGCAAGGCCAGGAGCTCGAGATCTTTGGGCCCTTCTTCAAGCCTTGGACCTTCGAACTGAAGGACGCGGGACATGTGGTCGGCCACATCCGGAAGCGTTGGAGCGGACTGGGCAAGGAGATGTTTACCGATGCCGACAACTTCGGGGTGGAGCTCGGTCAGCTTCAGACCCCCGAGCTAAAGGCTCTCGCCTTTGCCGCCACCGTGCTCATCGACGTCGTTCACTTCGAGCGCTCCAAAGGTTAGGCTGAGCGTCCATGGCGCCTCAGGCCGCGCTCGAGGAGGTCCGGCGGGAGCTACGCGAGACCTTCATCGACCGAGACCGCGAAATCGACGGTCTACTCATCGCCCTGTTGACGGGCCAGCACATCCTGCTGCTCGGCCCTCCCGGCACCGCAAAGTCGATGCTGGCTCGACGCCTGTGCGCCCACCTCGAAGGCGCTCGCTACTTCGAGTGGCTGCTCACCAAGTTCACCACCCCGGAAGAAATCTTCGGACCCATCGATCTGCCGGCGCTGGAGCAGGGCCGATACGAACGCCTTCTCCAGCACAAGCTCCCTTCGGCCGAAGTGGCCTTCTTGGACGAGGTGTTCAAGGCCAACAGCGCCATCCTGAACGCCCTCCTGACGCTGATGAACGAGCGTCGATTCCACCAGGGAGCGACCCTACTGGAGGCCCCGCTGGAGACCGTAGTCGCCGCGTCCAACGAGCTACCGGAAGAAGACGAGCTACGGGCCCTGTACGACCGTTTCCTGCTCCGTTTTCAGGTCGGCTACGTCGACGACGGCGCATTCGATCGCCTGCTGAAGCTCGAAGAGCCGGCGCCGGTGAGGAACAGACTCTCCCGCGACGACCTGGCCGCCCTTCGCCGACGTCTGGTCGAGGTTCAGGTCCCCAGCTCCGTCTTGAACGACGTCCGGATCCTTCGCCGAAGCCTCTTCAAGGAGGGCGTCATCCCTTCCGACCGGCGATTTAGGAACAGTCTCGCCGTTCTTCGGGCCGCCGCCCTCCTTGCCGGGCGTGAGCAAGTGGACGCGGCAGACCTGGCTTGGCTGGGAGCGGTTCTCTGGACCGACCCCGAAGAACTGCCCAAGGTAGAGGCGGCCCTGGCCCAGATCGCGACGGGCCTCGAAACCGAAGCCAAACGCATTCAAAGCCAAGCCAAAGAGATCTTTGCCTACGCGCTGCAGCCCTGGCCAGACCCGGACAGCAAAGCGCGGGCGACGCTGGAGGCCCACACCAAGCTCGTCCAGCTGGCCGATCGTCTCGGCCAGCTAGGCCGCCAGGCCGAGAGTGAAGGTCGGGGCCCCGGCATCATCGAGCAACTCAAGAACGAGCTTCAGTCGATGCAGGACAGCTTGCTGGGGGCGGCCAATTGACGATATTTACCGTTGAGCACGACGGCTTCGACCAAGACCAATTCGAGCTTCTTCTCCCGGATACGCCGGCCCTGGAAGCGTCCAGGGAGCGGCTGGCTCACCTCCTGCCTCATCCCGACGCCCTGCTGATGGACGTCTTTGCGCTGCTGTTCAAGCTGACCTTCAAGGTTCGACCCGAGAAAGAGGTCGAGGCCTCGGTTCTCCTCAACCGTCGGATCGTCCGCTCACTTAGAGATGACCCGAGGCTGGAGGCGCTTCGTACCCGGAGCGCCCTGGACGCTCGACGATCCATGGAGCTCCTGGCGACCCTGGCCGGCATGATCGCCGATGGGCTGAGCTCCCGAGAGACCGTCGTCGCCAGCGAGCTGGTGGTCGGCATGGACGCCAAGGACGACGAGGCGCGAATGACCCAGCTCGAGGCCGAGAAAGAAAACCTGGAGAGTCTTCCTTGGTCGGAAGCGACAAAGTCCCAGCTGAAGAAAGGCCTCGATGAAGATCAACGGCGCTTGAGACAGGAACTCAAGCGAAAGCGAGGGGCGCAAAAGAAGTCGGCTGACGATCTGCCCGTGAACTTCGACCACGCCATGTCCGGCGCATTGGAGGCCTTGGACCAGGGACAGACCGATGTGGACGAGGCCATGGCCGCCTTCGGACTGGGCAGCGGCCAAGACCAGAGGACCGATGGCGTCCTTCGAGCCGAGCTGGGTCGAAAACTCGCTCGCTCCAAGAAGCTACGCCTGCTGGCTCGCCTTCTCGGCGCTTTCAAAGAGGTCGCGAACGAGGCCCGCCGAAACAAGATCCAGCGAGCGCCCCAAACCCTGCATGACGTTTCGCAGGGTCGAGATCTGGACCGCTTGCTTCCCAGCGAGCTCTTGGGCCTTCGCAGAAGCTCGAGACTCCATCGCGCCTTCCTCCGTCGCTACGCCGAGAGCGAGCTTCTCCGCTACGAGCTCCGGGGACCCAAACAGACGGGTCCCATGATCATCTGCGTCGACGGAAGCAGCTCGATGGCTGGGTCAAGAGAGATCTGGTCCAAGGCGATCGCCCTCACCTTCGCCGAGATCGCCCGTCGGCAGCGTCGACGTTGTCTTGGCCTGATATTCAGCGGTGGTGAGCAACTGTGGGAGGTCGAACTCTCGCGACCACCCCGAGCCACCGGACGGGCACGGGTCTCCATGGACGCGGTCTCTGGTTTCGCCGAGCATTTTCCAGGCGGAGGAACCAGCTTCGAGGAGCCGCTCCGACGTGGCCTGGAGGCGCTGACCGAAGGGCCCTATCGGCGAGGAGACCTGGTCTTCATCACGGACGGAGAGGCGAGCGTGACGAGAACGCTCCTCGATGAGGTGGAGGCCGCGCGGCGCCGTCGCCGCTTCTTCGTCCAGGGCATAGCGCTCGGCGAAGCCCGACCCGCCAGCCTCAGCTTCTGCGACGACATTCGGACCGTGCACGACCTGGCGGACGACAGCTTGGCAGACCTGTTCGCCAAGGTCGGCTGAGGATCCTTGCCATTGCCCAAGCGACCTGCTCGCTTTGGGGTATGGGGCGCCGTCTCGAGGCCAGCTGTCCGGGCTTCGCTCTCCAGAGCGGGCCCGTCTTGCCCCCCCATCATTTAGCGGCCTGGTCCTCGGCCACGGGCCCTGCGCCCAGTGGGCGACCCGTCATCCTGGTCGTGCACGCCCTGACCGGTGCTCCCGAAGTCGACGAATGGTGGGGCCCCCTCGTCGGACCAGGTCGCGCCCTGGATACCGAGCGTCATGAGCTCCTCTGCTTCAACAACCTGGGAAGCTGCTACGGGAGCTTTGGACCGACGGAGGCCCAGTTCCCTCGGACCGAGCAGGCGCCCTTCGCTGCCCAGGGGAAAGGCGCCTTCAGCCATGATCCACGAGGACCCGCGGCCTTGAGCACTTGGGACCAAGCCCAGTCCATCCTCCACGGTCTCGACGCCCTCGGCGTGGACGAGGTCGCCTTTGTGACCGGGGGCTCGCTGGGCGGGATGATCGCATGGTGCCTTCTCATGCTTGCACCCAAACGCTTCCACCGAGCGGCACTAATCGCCTGCTGCCCCAAGAGCACGCCGTGGATTCAGGGCTGGAACCACATCGGACGTATGAGCATCTTGGCCGACCCGGCCTTTCCCTTCTCAGCTCGAGGGCTCGAACTCGCCCGACAGATCGCCCACATGACGTACCGGGCCCCAGCCGGACTGGCCGAGCGCCACGAAGGACCGACGGTCCCTCCTCAGCCTGGCGGGGCCATGACCTATCTGGAGCATCAGGGCACCAAGCTTCGCGCTCGCTTTCACCCCTTGGCCTACCTGGCCCAGCTCTCCGCCATGGACCACCACGACGTCTTCACACCGCCCCGCAGCACGAAGGACTCCGCTTGGAACCTGTCCCGCGTTCGTGCTCGAACCACCCTCGTGGGCATAGACAGCGACCAGCTCTATCCAGCAACGCCCCTTCGGGACTGGACCAACCAGTTGCCCGAAAGTGCGTACCGCGAGGTGAGCTCCTCCCATGGTCACGACGCTTTTTTGATCGAGTGGAACCAAATGGAGACCATCCTCTTGGAGGCTCAGTCCCGATGAACGAGCGCTTTCACGTCTTGAAGTTCGGCGGATCGTCGCTGCAGGACCCGGAGCGGGTCTCCCGGGTGCTGGGCATCGTCGAGGCCGCGCCCGGCCCCACCGCGGTGGTGGTTTCGGCCGCCGGGCCGACCACCGACCTTCTGATAGAGGCCGCGGCCAGGGCGGGTGACGGTGAAGACCACCTCGCGAACGGGCTCGTGGAGCAGGTGCAGAGCCTAGTGGTCGGGAACGCGGAGGCGGTCCTAGGGAAGGGTCCGGCCCTGGACGACACGACGCCGCAGCTGGAAGCGCTGTACGGCAACTTGCGGAAGCTGCTGTACGGCGTGGGCCTGCTCCGAGAGTACACCCCCCAGACCCTGGACCTCATCCAGTCCTTCGGAGAGCGGAGCAGCGCGCTCTTGATGGCGGCCTTCCTGAAGGCGCGGGGTTCATTGGCCCGCTTCGTCGACGCCCGAGACTGGCTGGTGACCGACGCTCGATTCGGCCGAGCCCTGGTAGACTGGCCGGCCACGGCCCAGAACCTGGCCGAGCGAGCCGACGAGTGGCGGGAGGCTTTGACGGTCCACACCGGCTACCTGGGTCGGAGCAGCGACGGCCGAACGACGACGCTGGGACGGAACGGATCCGACTACACCGCGACGCTCCTCGCCCGAGGCCTCGGCGCCGAGGACGTCACCATCTGGACCGACGTCTCGGGCGTCATGACGGCCGACCCGGGCATCGTCCCCGACGCCTACCCCTTGGCCCGACTGAGCTACATGGAGGCCCTGGAGCTCGCCACCTTCGGCGCCAAGATGTTCCACCCGCGGACCATGATTCCGCTCATCGAGGCGGGCGTACCCCTCCGGATTCGAAACACCCTCACCCCCGACGCCGAGGGCACCCTCGTCGACGAGACCGGGCATCGCGACCCAGGGAAGCCGACCTCGGTGACTTCCTTGGAGAACGTGGCTCTGATCGACATCCAGGTTCGCCGGCTCGACGCCCGTCCTCGCATGGCCGAGCGGATTCAGCGAAGCCTCGAACAGAAAGACATCTCGGTCTGGCTCTCGACCCAGAGTGCTCACGGCCAAGCGCTGTCGGTGGTCGTTCCGGTGGAGCACGCCTCCCGGGCCCAGGAGGCCATCGAGCTCGAGCTCCGAGCCGAGCTTGCAGCCAAGGAGGTTCGTCCGCTCGAAGTCTGGATGCCCACCACTCTCCTCACCCTGGTGGCCGAGGCCATGGGCCGGTCCGTGAACGTGGCCGGTCGTATGTTCGCTGCCCTCGGCGCGGTGGGGGTGAACGTTCGGACCATCGGTCAAAGCGCGAGCAGCCGCTCCATCTCCTGCATCGTCGACGCCGACGAGACGAGCATCGCCGTTCAGGCAGTCCACGACGCCTTCAACTTCGCCCATCAGACCGTGAGTCTGCTCGTGCTAGGCAAGGGCACGGTGGGCTCGGAGCTCCTGGAGCAGGTCGCCTCCCAAGCCGAGACTCTGCGAGCGGCCCACGACATCGACCTCCGCCTGATCGGCCTCGCGGACCAACGTCGCCTCACCTTCGAACCCGAGGGGGTCCCTCCTTCGGATTGGGAGGGACGACTCGCCGCCGCCCCCGAAGCCGAGCTCGGCGACCATGGACCGGTAACCCCGGCCGTCCTCGACCGCCTGCGGAGGCTCCCGGTTCCCGTGCTGGTCGACGTGACGGCGGCCGATGGCCTAGAAGGCCTGTACCAGGAGGCCTTCGAACGCGGCATCCACGTCGTCGCCGCGAACAAGAAGCCCCTTACGATCGATGTGCCGGCGCGCAATGCGCTCTTGGAGAGCGCGCGCTCCCACTACCGGTTCTACGCCTATGAAACCACGGTCGGAGCGAGCCTGCCCGTCATCGAGACCCTGAAGGACCTCGTTCGCACCGGAGACCGGGTCCAGCTCATCGAAGGCTCCTTCTCGGGGACCCTGGGCTATCTGACCTGGAAGCTGATGCAGCGAAAGCCACTTGCCGAAGCGGTTCGGGAGGCGAAGGCTCTAGGCTACACCGAGCCCCAGCCCCAGGACGACCTGTCCGGCCTCGACGCGGCCCGCAAGGCGCTCATCTTGGCTCGGGAGCTGGGTCTTCAGATAGAGCTGTCGGACGTCGAGCTGGAGCCGCTGGTGCCTGAGAAGATCTTGGCCGAGACGGATCTCGAGGCTTTCTACGCCGGACTCGAGGCCCATCAGCCCGAGCTCGACGCGCAGCTCGACGCCTACGAAAGGGAAGGCCTCGTGCTCCGCTACCTTGCTCGGGTCGACCCAAAGGCTGCCGCCAACGGAGGGAAGGTGATGAAGGTCGGTCCCATGGCTGTCACCGCCGACCATCCAGCCACCCGGCTGCGGGCGACCGAGTCCTTCGTCGCCTTCACCACCGACCGCTACGCCGAGTACCCGCTCATCGTCCAAGGCGCCGGCGCCGGCGGCGCGGTCACCGCAGCTGGCGTCCTCGCCGACGTCCTTCGCATCGCCCAAACCTTACGGGGTCGATAGACCCGGTCCCCCGGGAGAGCATCGGTCGGCCCTGAAACCGCCTGAAACTTCCAAAAGCTGCCTCGTCTCAAGCGTTCGGGGCGGCCTTCGCGAGTCCGTCGAGGAAGGGGGTCCAGCCCTGCTGGTAGTCGCTCTTGTCCACGGTGCGCAAGAAGCCGGCGTGGGTGAACTCGACTTTGGTTCGCCGTCCATCCTCGAGGGGGACGAGCCGAAAGCTCACCGTTTGATCCGGCACGTCGGGCTGCTGGCGCCAGTCGGGCCAAGAGAAGGAGAGAAGCACGTTCTCCTCGAACTCCAGGATCCTCATCGGCTTCACGTGCTCGGCGGCGGGCCCCCAGCCCAGGTCGAACGCCCCCCCCACCCGCGGCTCGACTCGAGCCTCCTTGGCGATCCATTGGTTCAGGATCTCGGGGGTGGTCAGGGCACGAAAAACCGCCGGCGGCGGAGCATCGATCTCGATGCTGAGACGAATCACTGGCTCCGGATCCGCGAAGTCCGGAAGCAGCACGTTGCCCCTTCCGTCGATGTGACCCAACAGGTTGGCGGTCGCCAGGCGCCAATAGTCGTCGACGACCAGCTCCGGCTTGGGGAGCGGCAGAGCCTGTTCGAGCTGATGCAGCACTGTGAAGTCGGTCCATTTGCGCGCCGGGTCCGGCGTTTCGCCCGGAGTGCAGGCCCAGCTCGGCGTCTCGCCTTTGGCAAAGCGCCACTTTATCGCGGACTTCACACCGGCCCACGTACCCTCGAAGGCAAAGCTGGCGCCTGGCTCCAGGAGGACAACCGCCGCATCGCAGGGGCCCAGAACCCCCCGCCCCCCAAAGACAAAGCGCCCGCCGAGCTTCAGCTCCAACTCCACCCGTTCGGCGAACCAGGCTCTAAGCTGATCGACCTCCGTGCAGGCGGCAAACAGCCACTCCACCGAGGCCGGCAGTTGAAAGGTGTGCTCGAAGCGCGTCGCGCTGTTTTCGGTCTCACTCATCGGTCGCTCCTTTGGATCGGGCCTCGCGCTCGACGAGGTCTCTCAAGTCGTGAAGTCGGACCGCCCACATCAGCCGATAGGGGCCCAGCCAGTCGTCCAGGGCCCGAAGAGGTTCGGGGTCCAAACGGTAGATGCGCTGCCGACCATCCCGACGCTCCCGAACCAGTTGGGCCTCCCGAAGCACCCGAAGGTGCTTCGAGATGGCGGGCCGGGTGAGCGGGAAGCGCCGAGCGAGCTGGCCCGCGGGCAGCTCCTCATCCCGAAGCGCCTCCAAGATCTGACGACGGGTCGGATCCTGGAGGGCCCGACAGGCCAGATCGACGCTCGCCGGCTTCACGGATAATATGTGACCGACTAGTTACGCATCTTGCAAGCCCCAAATAGGGCGTTCTCGAAGTTCAGGCCGCTTCCCGCCGGCCTCGACGGGGAACACGTCGAACCTCATGACCGGCCCACCAGCCCCTGTGACGCAGTGGGCCACAAGAGGCTGGGGCCGATCATTGGTGGGGGCTCAGGCGCGGAGGGCCTGGTCGAGGTCAGCGATGATGTCGTCGGCGTTCTCGATGCCGACCGACAGCCGGACGGTGTCGTCGGCCGCGCCGGCTGCCCGGCGAGCTTCGGCGTCGAGCTGACTGTGGGTGGTTGAAGCCGGGTGAATGATCAGGCTTCGACTGTCTCCAATGTTGGCCAAGTGGCTGAAGAGCTTCACGTTCTCGACCACCTTCTTTCCCTTCTCGAAGCCGCCCTTGACGCCAAAGGTGAAGACAGCCCCTGCCCCTCGAGGCAGGTACTTCTGCGCCAAGCCATTGAAGGGCGACGAGCTCAGGCCGGCGTAGCTGACCCACTCGACCTCGCCGTGGCCCTCCAGGAACTCAGCCACCTTCTGAGCGTTCTGGCAGTGCCGTTCCATGCGCAAAGGCAGGGTCTCGAGCCCGAGCAGCGTCAGCCATGCGTTGAGGGGCTGCTGGTTGGCCCCCAAGTCTCGAAGCCCCACCGCATGACCGAACAGGGTGAAGGCCAACTCTCCGAAGGTCTCGTGGAACTTGAGGCCGTGGTAGCCGGGGTCCGGCTGAGTGAGAGCCTTGAACTTGTCGCTCGAGCTCCAGTCGAACTTGCCGCTGTCGATCACGACGCCGCCAATGGAGGTCCCGTTTCCGCTCATGAACTTGGTGGTCGAATGGACCACGAGGTCCGCGCCGTGCTCGATCGGTCGGCACAAGAAGGGTGTGGCCATCGTGTTGTCGACCAGCAGAGGCACCCCCGCGTCATGGGCCACCTTGGCAATGGCCTCGATGTCGGTCACCACGCCGCCTGGGTTCGCCAAAGCCTCGATCCAAACCGCTCGGGTTTCGGGCTTGATGGCCCGGGCAAAGTTCTCAGGGTTGGTGGCGTCTACGAAGTCGGTCTTCCAGCCGAATGCCCGCGGGAAGCTGACGCCGAGCTGGTTGATGCTCCCGCCGTAGAGCTGCTTGGCGGCCACGATATGGGCGCCCGGCTCCATGAAAGAGAACAAAGCCAAAAGCTGAGCCGCGTGACCCGAAGCGGTGGCGGTCGCAGCAACTCCACCCTCCAAAGAGGCCACTCGGCTCTGGAGGACGCCGACCGTCGGGTTGGTCAGTCGCGAATAGATGAAGCCCGTCTCCTGAAGAGCGAACAGCTTGGCCGCGTGGTCCGAGTCATTGAAGACGAAGGAGGTCGTCTGGTAAATCGGAGTCTGCCGGGCGCCGGTCGTAGCGTCCGGTTCTGAGCCCCCGTGCACGGCGAGGGTGTCGAAATGAGGTTTGGGGTCCGTCATGGAAGGCTTGATAGCTTCGGTGTTCGAGGACACGCGAGTCGTGGATGCCCTTCATGCGTAGGCGCCCTTCGAGGAATTGACCGACGATGCGCGTCGGCTGGCGGGAGTGGGTCGGCCTCCCAGAGCTCGGTGTGACCCGCATCCAGGGAAAGATGGACACGGGCGCCAAGACCTCCGCACTACACGCCGTGAACCTTCGAGAAGAGATCCGCGACGGCGAGCGTTCGGTTCGTTTCGACGTCCCGAAGACGACCAGCAGCTCCCAGGGCCCGCAGGCCTTGGTTCGAGTCGTGGACGAGCGGACCATCAGGAGCTCCAACGGCGGCACCGAGATTCGTCCCGTCATCGAGACACGTGTCCAGATAGGCGGCGGATGCTGGCCCATCGAGCTGACGCTCACCGACCGAGGGCAAATGGGCTTTCGGCTCCTGCTGGGTCGGCAGGCCCTCCGGAGCCGCGTGCTGGTGGACCCCGGGCAAGCATTCATTTGCGACCCCCTCGATTGAGGGACTGCTTGCTCAGCCGGCGACGGAGACCTGCGCGGTGAGGTGATCGACGAGGTCCATCTTGGTGACGATGCCGACCAGGCGCTGATCGGCATCGACGACGACGCCCACTTCGTCGGCGGCGAACATCTCCAGGAGGCGCTTGACCGGGTCCTCCAAGCGAACCGTGTCGCAGCGTCGATACATGACCTCGGCAATGGTGCTCCCGAGGTTGGCGTGGCCCTCGACCACCCTACCCAGCAGGTCCGATTCGGTGACGATGCCCGAGACCTTGTCGTCGCGAATGACGGGCAGCTGGCTTATGCCGTGGTCCTTCATCGTCTTGATGGCCTGAGCGACCGTGTCCTCGCCCTGCGCCACCACCAGCTCCCGGGGCGGAATACGGGTCAAGATGTCCCCCACGCTCTCGTGATCCCAGTTGGACTCTTGAAAGCCGTACTGACGCATCCAGCTGTCGTCCATGAACTTGGTCATGTAGTTGCGGACCGAATCGGCCAAGAGAACCACGATTCGCTTTCCCGGTGCGCGCTTGGCCATGGCCAGTGCTGCGAACATCGCCGAGCCACAGCTTCCGCCCACCAGGAGGCCCTCCTTGCGTATCAGTCGTCGAGCCAAGATGAAGGACTCACGGTCCTCCGTCTTCACCCACTCGTCCACCACGCCGCGGTCGAGCACGTCGGGAACGAAGTCGTAGCCAATGCCTTCGACCTTGTAGGACTGAACCGGCGCCTCACCGGCCAAGATGGAACCCACGGGATCGGCGCCCACGATCTTGACCCCAGGAATGGCTTCTTTGAGCCGCTTGCCGACGCCGGTGATGGTCCCCCCGGTGCCCGCCCCGGCTACGAAGTAGTCCAGCTTTCCGCCGGTCTGCTCGAGAATCTCCTCCGCCGTTCCCTCGTAGTGGGCCATCGGGTTGTCCGGGTTCCCGTACTGGTCGAGAATGTGGCTGTTGGGGATGATGCCCTGAAGCTGCTGGGCGACGCTGATGTGACTTTCCGGGCTGTCGAAAGCGGCTTCGGTCGGCGTCCGGATGATCTCGGCCCCCAGGGCCTCCAGCACCACCTGCTTCTCTCGGCTCATCTTCTCGGGCATCGTGATGATCATCCGATAGCCACGAATCGCGGCCGCGAGCGCCAGTCCGATGCCGGTGTTGCCGCTGGTGGGCTCAATGAGCGTGTCACCGGGCTTGATGCGGCCGGCCTTTTCGGCCTCCAGCAACATACGCTTGCCGATTCGGTCTTTGACCGAGCCTCCGGCATTCAGGAACTCGCACTTGGCGAGGATCTCACAGCCGTAGTCGGCGCCGACCTTGTTGAGGCGAACCATCGGGGTGTGGCCGATGGCGTCGAGGATGGAGTCCAGGACCTTCACGGCCGGAATCTAGCAGTGCCGCACCGGGGCCGAAATCTCGGAGAAAAGCCGAGTCTCGAATTCGGCACTCGGCTGGAATGCGGGGCCCAAGTCCGAGGTTGTCTTGATACCTGGACGGCCGGCCCTTCTCCCCAACCCTTCCCTCGAACCCTTGGGTCGGCCGCCCGGGTATTTCCCAAGTATAGAAGTGCGCTAGCCATTGCATTCGTCTGAGGCAACGCTCAGAATCCGCACATCCGGATAGCCGGATTTGGGCGATGAACCTCGAGCGAACCCATGAGCTCTGCCGCCTTCTGGCGGACGGAACCCGATTGCGGCTCCTCGCGCTGCTGTCACAGCAGGCCCTCGCCGTGGGCGAGCTGACGGAGCTCCTCGGGGTAGCGCAGAGTCGGGTATCGACCCACCTGGGCAAGCTCAAGGCAGAAAACCTGGTGGAAGTGGAGAAGAGCGGCAGCGGCTCGACCTACAGGGCCCGCATCGACAAGGACGCCGAAGCAGGCCGGTTGTGGCAGATGCTCATGAACGATCTCGACGACCCGCTGCTCGCCACGGATCAAGAGCGAGCCGCGCAGATCGTGCGGGCCCGAAACCAAACGACGACCTGGGCCGACTCGGTGGCGGGGGCGATGGAGCGGCACTATTCGCCTGGCCGAACTTGGGAGGCCGTCTCCCGAGGGGTCGTGGGTCTCACCCGCCTCGGTCACGTCCTCGACATCGCTTCCGGGGACGGCGCCCTCGCCGAGCTGCTCGCGCCACGAGCGGAGCGCGTCACCTGCATCGACTCCAGCCGACGGGTGGTCGAAGCCGGGCGCGAGCGTCTGGCGACAGTCCAGAACATCGACTTCGTGCAAGGCGACATGCATGCGCTACCATTCGATGACGCTCGCTTCGACCAGGTGCTGCTCCTGCATGCCCTTCCGTACGCCGCCGAGCCAGATGGGGTCGTAGCCGAAGCAGGCCGAGTCCTGCGGCCTGGCGGGTCATTTGTCGCGCAAACGCTCCTCGCCCACCAGTTCCGCGATGAAGTGAAGGCATTCGATCATGTGCAGGATGGCTTCGAGGTAGAGCGCGTGCGCGGGATGGTCGAAGCCGCGGGTCTCGAGCCGACCTTGTGCGAAGTCACCCACCAGGAGAGGCGCAAGCCGCACTTCAAAATTATCACGGTCCACGCCCACCGACCGAGTTGAGAGAGGAAGATGACGAATCGAGACGAACGACTGAAGTTGCTCCGCAAGGCGGTCGAGGACCGCATCCTGGTGCTGGACGGCGCCATGGGCACCATGCTCCAGCAGTACGAGCTCGAAGAAAGGGACTTTCGAGGGCAGCGCTTCGCCGACCATAGCCACGATCTCAAAGGCAACCACGACATCCTGAACGTGACCCGCCCCGACGTGGTGAAGGCGGTTCACGAAGCCTATTTCAAAGCCGGCGCCGACATCGTCGAGACCAACACCTTCTCCGGCACCCGGATTGCGCAGGCTGACTACGCCCTCGAGGAGGCGGTCTATGACATTTGCCATCAGGGCGCGAAGCTGGCCCGAGAGGTCGCAGACGCCTACACCGAGGCCGAACCCCACAAGCCTCGCTTTGTCACCGGCGTCCTGGGCCCCACCAACCGAACCTGCTCCATCTCCCCCGACGTCAACAACCCAGGCTTCCGAAACGTGAGCTTCGACGACCTCGTCGAGACCTACACCGAGAACGTGCGAGGCCTCGTCGATGGCGGCGCAGACATCCTCTTGGTCGAGACGGTCTTCGACACCCTGAATGCCAAGGCCGCTCTGTTTGCCATCGACAAGTTCCGAGACGAGAAGGGCCTGGATCTCCCAGTGATGATTTCGGGGACCATCACGGACGCCTCGGGCCGCACTCTTTCTGGGCAGACCACCGAAGCGTTCTGGAACAGCCTCGCCCACAGCCGACCCTTCTCGATCGGATTGAACTGCGCCTTGGGCGCCAAGGAGCTCCGTCCCTACCTGCAGGAGCTCTCTCGCATCGCCGACTGCAACGTGAGCGCCCACCCCAACGCCGGTCTGCCCAACGAGTTCGGCGAGTACGACCAAACACCGGAGCAAATGGCCGATTTCATCCGTGAGTTTGGAGAGAGCGGTTTCCTGAACATCGTCGGTGGCTGCTGCGGAACCACCCCCGGCCACATCAAGGCCATCGCGGAGACGGTAGAGGGCATGAAGCGGCGTCAGCCTCCCAAGCTCGAACCCATCATGCGCCTATCGGGACTGGAACCTTTCAATCTGGGACCCGACAGTCGATTCGCCAACATCGGCGAGCGGACGAACGTAACGGGTTCCGCCAAGTTCAAGCGATTGATCAAGGAGGGTGACTTCGAGACGGCCCTCGACGTCGCCCGAGAGCAGGTCGAAGGTGGAGCCCAGCTCATCGACGTCAACATGGACGAGGGCATGCTCGACTCCGAGGAAGCGATGGTCACCTTCCTCAACCTGGTCGCGGCCGAGCCCGACATCAGCCGAGTGCCGATCGTCATCGACTCGTCCAAGTGGTCCGTCATCGAAGCCGGCCTCAAGTGCGTCCAGGGCAAGGGAATCGTGAACTCGATCAGTCTCAAGGAAGGCGAAGAGCAGTTCCTGGAGCAGGCTCGCTTGGTGCGACGCTACGGCGCAGCGGTCATCGTCATGGCCTTCGACGAACAAGGCCAGGCCGACACACAGGCCCGAAAGTTCGAAATCTGCAAACGCTCCTACGACATCTTAGTGAATCAGGTCGGATTCCCGCCCGAAGACATCGTGTTTGACCCGAACATCTTTGCCGTCGCCACCGGCATCGAGGAGCACAACAACTACGCCGTCGACTTCGTCGAGGCCTGTCGAGACATCAAGCGAGAGCTCCCCCACGCGAAGATCAGCGGAGGCGTGAGCAACATCAGTTTCTCTTTTCGGGGAAACAACCCGGTCCGCGAAGCCATGCACTCCGCCTTCCTATACCACGCCATCGACGCAGGCATAGACATGGGCATCGTCAACGCTGGGCAGCTTGCAGTCTACGACGACATCCCGAAAGACTTCTTGATCAGGGTCGAAGATGTCCTCCTCAATCGCAACGAAGAGGCCACCGAGGCCCTGGTAGACTTCGCGGAGACGGTCAAGGCGACCAAGTCCGAGAAGAAGAACGACCTGAGTTGGCGAGAGCAAACGGTGGAGAAGCGTCTCGAGCACGCGCTGATCAAAGGCATTGCTGACTTCGTGGAAGAGGACGTCGAAGAGTGCCGCGTCAAGGCCGACCGGCCGATCGAGGTCATAGAAGGCCCGTTGATGGACGGCATGAACGTGGTCGGGGACCTGTTTGGCGAAGGAAAGATGTTCTTGCCCCAGGTCGTAAAGTCGGCCCGGGTGATGAAAAAGGCGGTCGGTTATCTGGTGCCCTTCATCGAGAAGGAAAAGGAGGCCACCGGCGTAGATACGGCAAAGGGCCGCATTCTGATCGCCACCGTGAAGGGAGACGTCCACGATATCGGTAAGAACATCGTGGCTGTCGTGCTCCGCTGCAACAACTACGACGTCATCGACATCGGAGTGATGCAGCCGGTCCAGAACATTTTGGAGACCGCCCGCAAGGAGAAGGTCGACATCATTGGGCTGAGCGGCCTCATCACGCCTTCCCTGGACGAGATGGTGACCGTAGCCTCGGAGATGGAGCGTGAGGGTCTGAACCTTCCTCTGCTCATCGGCGGAGCCACCACCTCCCGCGTCCACACTGCAGTCAAGATTGCCCCTAAGTATAGCGGCCCGACAATCTACGTCACCGATGCCTCCCGTTCAGTGGGCGTAGTCGGCAAGCTCTTGAGCCAAGATCTCAAGCCCAAGTACCTCCAAGAGATCAGCGCCGAGTACGAGACGGTGCGCAAGCAGCACGCGGGCAAGAAGTCTCGAAAGAAGTGGCTGAGCATTGAAGCCGCCCGCGAGAACGGCTTCAAGACTGACTGGAGCGCCTACACTCCGGCCGTCCCCAGGGTGCGAGGCACGGAAGCTTTCGAAGACTATCCACTGGACCATCTGGTCGACACCATCGACTGGACCCCGTTTTTCCAGACCTGGGAGCTCCACGGTCGCTTCCCGGCCATCCTCGAAGACGAGGTGGTCGGCAAGCAGGCCACCGAGCTCTTTGCCGACGCTCGCGCCATGCTGAACCGCATGGTGGAAGAGAAGCTGGTCACGGCTCGTGCCGTCGTTGGCTGCTTCCCGGCTAACAGTGTTGGTGACGACATCGAAGTCTACGCAGACGAGAACCGCGACCATGTGATTCAGAGGTTCTGCATGCTTCGGCAGCAGACCGAGAAGGCCCCGGGCCGTGCCAATTTCGCCCTATCCGACTTCGTCGCGCCCAAGTCGACGGGCATCGCCGACTACGTGGGTGGCTTCGCCGTCACCACGGGCATCGGTATCGAGGGGATCCTGGAAGTCTTCGAGAGGGATCATGACGACTACAACAGCATCATGGTGAAGGCCCTCGCCGACCGGCTAGCAGAGAGCTTTGCCGAGCACATGCACCAGCGAGTGCGTAGGGAGTTCTGGGGTTACACCCCGGACGAACGCCTGGATAACGAGAGCCTGATCAAAGAGTCCTACCGAGGCATCCGTCCTGCGCCAGGCTACCCCGCCTGCCCCGACCACACCGAGAAACTGAAGCTGTTCGAGCTGCTCGATGCCACGGCCAGGACCAGCATCGAGCTGACCGAGAGCATGGCCATGATGCCCGCGTCCTCGGTGAGCGGGCTCTACTTCGCCCACCCCGAGTCTCAATACTTCGGCATCGGAAAGGTCGCTCGAGACCAGGTCGCCGACTACGCGGAGCGCAAGCGCGTCGACCTGCCTTTGATGGAGCGATGGCTCGCTCCGAACCTCGGCTACGATCCCATCGAGGACGCCCAACCCACCCGCAAGTCCGCTTGACTTTAGGGCTCTGAGAGGGGCCCGTGCGGGGGGTCACTACTAGGACTGAGAACGAGGTCCCGAGCCCATCCCACCTCAGCCCACCTCCGGGGCCTCGGAGATGTACTGAATCCTCGGGGTCAGAGGAGCGATTTCGTGTCTCTAAAGACGTCTAAGGCCTGGATCCCAGGCGGGACGGCTCAGTAAGCTGCCCGCCATGGTTCGAGGGGGGACCTCCATGGCGCTGCTCCTGGGCGGCGCCGTCTTCGTAGGCTGTGGGGGGGAGCTGCAAGCACCCAGCTCGGCTCTGCCCAGGATAGGTTCCGACGGTTCGGGCCCCGGTGGCCGCGACCGACCGGACCAACCCGACCAACCCGACCGCCCGGATCAGCCCGACAACCCCGATGATCCCGTCCCGGGGGTGGAGCCGCTTCGTTTCGCCTGCAACCCCGACGGACCCGCCATCTCTCAGTCTCTTCGTCGCCTTTCCCGAAGCCAGTATGAGTCCGCCGTTCGAAGCTTGGCCGAAGCTGCGGTCGGAGGCCCGCTCAGCGGCGGGGACGACCAGCAACTGGCCGACGCTGTTGACTCCGTGCCCCCCGACGTTCTCTCGGGAGACGAGGACTATCCGACCATGGTGCAAGCCGTTGGTCAGTCCCACGTCGACGCCTACCAAGACGTGGCGCTGGCCATCGCCGACGTCGGCGCGGCCGCCGCCGCGGGTCGCTGCAGTGGAGACTGTCCGGGCCTGTTGCGCGCCATGGCCGACGTCGCTTTCAGACGACCTGTCACCGACGACGAGGCTGATTTCCTCAACAGTGCCCTGAGCAGCGGCGACGATGGGGACGACCTCAGCCGAGGCATTCAGCTCCTCGCTCAGTCGCCTGACTTTCTCTATCACTTCGAGGAAGGCGAGGACGACAGCGACGAGGTCGGTGCCTTTGAACTCGCCAACCGCCTATCCTTCTTGTTCTGGAACGCGCCGCCTGACGCGGAACTCGTTCAGAGTGCAGCCTCGGGTGAGCTGTTGACGCCGCAAGGCTATGAAGCCCAGGTCGACCGACTGTTCGCCTCAGCCCGAACGCGCACTGCTCTGCACGGCTTCTTCGAAGCCTGGCTCGAGCTGGAAGAGATTCCATACATGGACGAGAACAACGACAAGGCCGACTTCGCCGCCTTCGCGGGCGACGACCTGCCCGGCCCATCCCTCGACCAAGAGATGGCCGAGGACCTGCTCGCCTTCGTGGATCATGTCGTATGGACCGAAGACGGAAGCCTCGCCGACCTCTTCACCCGCGCCGTGGCCGTCCCCCCCTCCGCCGCCATGGCCGCCATCTACGGCGTCGAGGCGGTGGGCGAGCCGGTCGAACTCGACCCCACCCAGCGCGCAGGAATCCTGACCCGCCCTGCCCTCCTCGCGTACAATCAAGCCGTGACCCGACCCATCATCCGGGGCACTCTGGCTCGGGTTCGGCTCTCCTGCGCCGATCTCGGATTGCCCGACATGATGGACGACATCCAGCTGGGCAATCAGGACCCGGGTGAGACGACACGCCAAAAGGTCGAGGACCTGACCGAGGTTCCCGGCTCCACCTGCCAAGGCTGCCATGTCTTCATCAACGCCTTCGGTTTCGCATTGGAGCAGTACGACGCCCTGGGCCGATACAGGAGCGTGGAGAGGGTGTTCGCGGAGGATGGAAGCATCAGCGCGACCCACCCCATCGACCCAGTGGCCGATACGCCGGTCGACGGCGAAATGCGGCGCTTCGAGAGCGCCGTCGACATGAGCGAAGCCCTGGCTCGGAGCCAGGACGTGGAGCGCTGCTTCGCTCGCCACCTGTTCCGCCACAGCTTCGGTCGTAAAGACGACATGCAGCTCGACGGCTGTACCTTGGAGGCACTTCGGAACGACATCCATCAAGGAGCGCCCCTTTCAGAGGTCATTCGCTCTATCGCCTTCACGCCCGAGTTCCGCCGCCTGCAGGAGGACTACGAATGAGCTCGATACGGCGTATCGGACGACGACATTTCCTCGCCGGGTCGGCCGGCCTGTTGGGCGTCCCCTTCCTGACCTCCTTGGCGCCACGTCGCGCCCGGGCCCAGTCCCGGCCTCAGCTTAGGCTCGTGATCATGGGCACGGACCATGGCGGCGTTTGGCCCGAGCACTTCTACCCCGAGCCGGGGGCCGAGACGGTCGTGAACCTCTATGGCCCCGCGAACTCGACGCCTCGACACGACATGCGATGGTCCGGCCTACAGGAGCGGATTGAGGGGGGCCAAGCCATCCTGTCCGAGACGCTTCAAGCCGCCTCCGACGTCCTTACGCCAAATCGAGTGCAGCAAATGAGCGTCTTGCGCGGCGTGGACGTGTCTACGTACTTAGGCCACAACCGTGCCTCCTTTAGCGGCAACTTCGGCGCCAATGACCAGGGACGGACTCTACACAGCCTTCAGGTCCAAACCATCGATCAGGTCGTGGCTCGGCACCCGGACTTCAACAAGAGCCCGGTCAAGGAGCGGAGTCTTCACTTCGCCAGCTCCTACGGCATCAGCTCCAACGTGCGCCACTCGGCATCGGCGGCCAGGGTGAATGGTTCGGTCGTGCCCGTTCAAGCCACCAACCGCACCCGAGAGCTGTGGAGTCGCTTGTTCTCCGACCAAGGCGGCTCCGGCGACACCCCCGTCATTGATCTCGTGTACGAGCAGTACCGGAGCCTCACCCGGGGTGCATTTGGAGACGCCCGGCGCCTTTCCGGATCCGATCGGAACCGCTTAGAGGCCCATTTGACCCTGGTTTCCGAGCTTCAGCGCAAGTTGAACACTACGGTCGTGTGCGACGACGTGCCTCAACCGCCCGATATTCGAGACGACATCGACGCTCTCCGCATCGCGGCCGACCTGTACGTGGCTGCCCTTCGCTGCGGAGCCTCGAACGTCGGCGTCATCACTGCGGCTGGCCGCAACATCTCGGCCGACGGCGGCTGGACCAACTGGCATGAGCAAATAGCCCACAACGGCGGCGGGAATCGAACCAGTAGCTCTTTCAACCCCGAGTTCCAGCGGATCAACTACCGCGCCCAACGACGCTTTTTCGAGGAGGTGTTCATGCGGATCGTCTCCGGTCTGGACGTCGAAGAGGCCGACGGCGAAACCTATTTGGACCGGAGTTTGGTCCTCTGGTCCATGGAGAGCGGTGACACCACCCACACCAATTTCTCGATGCCAATAGTGGCCGCGGGCACCGCGGCGGGCTTCTTTGAGACCGGGCGCTACATCGACTTCCGCAACCTGGAAAACCAGTTGCTGTCTCGTTCACAGGTTCCAACTCGACACCCTGGCATCCTGATCAATCGGGTCCTGGGCAACATCCTGCAGGGGATGGGGGTGGCGCCTGAGGACTATCACGGCGAACTTCAGCAGGTGCAGCCGAACGAGTTCAACAACGGCGCCCGCGGATACGGCGTAGTCGAGTACCACCGTGACAACTTCTGGCAGCAGTACGACTTGGAAGACGACATCTGGCCCCGCCATCACTTCAACGACGGCGACGTGTTGATACCGGGCTGGGTTCGGGACGCCTGACCCGTCGAGCCTCAGGGCTTGTGGGGGCGCTTGATTTCCTTGATGAGCTCCTGAAAGGCGAGGTCGAGGGCATCGCCAATGCGTTGGCGACTTCCGAGAGGTTTGAAACAGCTGGCATCCTTGTCGGCCCGATAGAGAACGAGCCACACGGCCCGAGCACCTTCCAGTACGGGGTGGAGAGCGGCGATGAGACGGCCCTCTCTTCCGTCTTCGTGAATGATGAACTGATTCTGACGCAGGGGTTCTACCCCGGCCGCCTTCATCGCCTCCCAGAAAGAAGAACCGATGTCGCCCGGCTCAGCTTCGCGCTTCTCGGACTCGAACTGAAGCGCAGCTCGAGAAGCATCATCTGAGAACTCCACAACCCCCTCTCGGGTCTTGGCCAAAACGAGGAAGCGCCTGCTCATGCGGGGAGGCTTTAGCAGGGATCCGGTCGTGGATCTCTCGTGTTCAACGCGCCGGCTGAGGAAGCTCCAAGCGCTCCGCTAGGGCCTCGGACTCCCGTACGAAGACGGCATAGGCCTCGTCGATGGCATCTCTCAGCTCGATAGCATCATCATCTAGTCGTTCGCGGTAGGTCTCGACCCATTGCACGAGGAGGGCGCGGAGCTCCTCGTCGAAGGGAGCTGCTATCTGGTTGGGATGCCCTCGCCCCAGCTGGACGCCGATGTCGTAGAGCACTTCACCGAGCTCCTCGGGGCCGTGGAGCATCTGACGAGGATCGAGCTCTTGATAGTGGTCGACCCAGCTATGGATCCAGAACGTCCGCTCCTTGAGCCGGAGATAGCCGAGATACTGATAGGGACTGTAGGCGATCCGCGATTGTCCAAGCAGGATCCGGAAAGGATCAACCTTTTCGTTTCCGTCGATGCAGCTCACACCCCCAAGGTCTCGGACCTGCTTCACCTCCAAGATGACGTCGTCCGATTCGGACGCAGTCGGACCTTCAACCCGCAACAGGTACTTCTCGTCGAGCGCACTCCCAATTCCGAGCCGGAGCAGGCCGGCTTGCCGAATATCGAAAAAGGCCGGCTCGTCCACGCCGTTCTTGGCCGCGATCATCCGGTCGACGTAGGGCTGAAGGGCCTCCTGGAACATGGCTCGGGTCGGCTCGTCGACGGGCTCCATCACCGTCTTCACCCACTCGAGGAACTCTCTTCGGTCGTCACTGAAGCGCGCTCGAAGACGGGCCGCGGGTGCGGGCAGGGGCGCGCCGAGCCCTGGGTCCTGAAGCGCCGCTACGTAGCCTTCGAAGAACCGGTCGGTGATAAGGTCCGACGAGTCGGGCCAGCCCATGAATTCACTCGTGAGCTGGATGGAGACCATCATCCGCAAGAGGTCGAGAACCGGCGGACCGGTTGAGCTATCGTCGAAGTCCGACAGCCCGCGAGAGATATCGGTCACCGAGTATTGCTCGAGATGGGCGTCCCCGTGAAGGTTCACAGTGGCCATCGAAGCCATGACGTCGGACCAGCGATCGCAGACGTTCTGACTGAAGGCACGGTTGATGAAGCGGAAGTAGCCGTGAGGATGGGCCCGAAGCCGCTCGAGGAGCTTCGGGTGATCCCGGAAAGGAAAACTGTCCACCTCGACCCGAAGGTCAGCGCTCGGCCGAGACGCAGGCGCCGAAGCCGGCTTTGAAGAAGGCTGGGAGGCAGGCCCGCCGCCGACTTGGGTCCCACCGTGGCTGCAGGCCGCCAGCAACGCCAAAGGGAAGGAGAATACCGGGCCGCGCACCGACTCGGGACCCTACGAGGGCCCGAGTAGGACCGCAACCGCTGCGAGGGACTTCCAAGCGCCAAGCTCGAAGACAGGTCAATTGGATTCAGGACGGGCAGCCGCGCACGACGCAAGCGCTCTGAAACCCGGCCAATTCCCAGGTCCAACTGAAGACGATCCAGGTCGTAGTCGTTCGGTTGGAGATTGACGCCGACCGGCAGGTTCTCAAAGAGACCGTCCTGGAGGTCAACCGCGCCGCCCGTCGCGATCTGAAGCCCGGGCCAGCTCCCCTCCTCCGCTGATCCAGAAGCGCTGAAGGCACAGTCGGCCTTCGTCGTAGCCAGCTGCGCCAATTTCGCCCCGATGGAAGCGCACAGTCCGTCTCTGGGCATCCTTCGGGCCCGGTATGGGAGACGACCAAGCCGTCGATCACGATTGCGATGCCCGCATCTCGAACCGAAGTACTTGCCCCCTCGGGCGCCCAAGATCCCCAGCTGACGCCCCTGGACTTGGCCTCGGCGGGTAGCCTGAACGCCATGGCCCATGCGCCCATCTCGCGATCCTGAGACCATGCCTTCGATCCCCACGTCCTCCACTTCGATCAGGGCTTCGGGTCCAACGGCCCGAATACCCCGCCGCCCCATCGACGGCCGCGGCGACGTCTCGGATGACCACTTCACGAGCCCAGAGATGGCCGCTTCGAGAATCGAGGATTGCGACGGGCAAACGCTCCGGCCCCGGGGAGCCCCGACAGGCGGACGCTGCGCGTGCCGAGCCGACTTGTCGACGAAGGTACCGTCGTCTCGAAACTCGATGTCCGCCCGCTCAATCACCAGAACCGTCCAACCGTCGGCCCGAAAGGGGGCATGGCCCTCCTGAACGTGTTGCCAGCCGGTCCAACACAGGGACAAAAGAGCCTATGCGGAGCCTGGTCTTCGGCGCGGCCCTCCTGGTCGCCAGCGCGGCATGCGAGTCCTCACCGACGCAGAAGTTCGAGGAGGGGGCTAAGAAGATGGCGCGCAGCCTCCAAGAGCTAGAGGAAGAGGCCCAGCGCATCTTCGAGGCTGGGCGTCGCCAGCTGGGTGGCGAGCTCGAAGCCTTGCGTGAAGCCTTGGGAGCTCTGGACGAGAGCGTCGACCAGGAGGCCGAGACCTGGAGGAAAGAGACCATCGGCCAGCTCGAGGCCCTACAGAAGCAGTGGAGAGAGGCGAAGCTCGGAACTCGCAAAGCGAGTGACGAGATGGTCGAGCGGATCGATGCCGCCCACGCCGATGCGCATCGCAAGCTCGAGGCCGCGCTCCGGACACTCCGCGACTCGGGGGAGGCCGCCAGCCAAGAGGCCCGAAGCGCGGTCGATGAGGCGCTGCGCTCGGCCCAAGAAGCGCTGGCGGAGGCGCGCTCGTCCTCCGCCGACCCCTGAGAGCGGCGGCGCCAAAGCGCTAACCGGGTTTCGAAGCTCCGCTGTCTGTCTACAGCTTCGGGCTCAATCGGGGCCTTGCGGCCCAGTCCTCCTGACTGAGGCATCCTGATGACCACCGTCAGCCGAGGTCGATGATGAGCCCGAGTCCATGGGCGCTCGTGTTGCGGACGAAGGTCCGAAGGCCCTCCATGTGGACCATCAAGTAGTCCAAGGTATCGTCGTCTTCGGGATCGCTGATCCAAATGTCCGGGTAGATGTCGAGCTTGCTCATGGCCTCGGGGTCGAAAGCGGTCCGGAGGCTCTCGTCGGAGGTCCGGTCCAGATGACCGCTGACCTCTTGCACCTGGGATGCGCTCAGCAGCCGAGGCGGCCCGTAGCCGTTATCCCCGTCTTCGAGTTCGTAGCCTCCCTTGCAGATGAAGCAGGCCGGCCATGGGCCCTCGAAGTCCGTGCCGGTGAGAAGGAAGTGCAGGCCGTGCCAGGCCTTGTCCACGTCGAAAGACTCACCCTCGCCTTCTTGCAGCAGCAGTCTAGGCACGGGCGGAGGCGGAGCTGGAGGCGCGTGGCCAACGAGCTTCGACCAGATGGAAGCCGGGGGCCCATGGGGCGCCTCGTCGTCGAAGCCCTCGGGATCCAGGACCTGCCACACTAGGTCCGGGTCGACGCGAAGCTTGGCCAGGGTCCCGTCTCGAGCCGTGGTGAAGGTGAGGATCATGCCCATCGAAAAAGCTCGTCTGAACCCAGATTCAGCAAGGAATGAGAAACCGCAACGATGCGAGTCGCTGTCATTCGCCCCGAGGCTATGCAGATCTACGGGTCGGCGTCAGCGATATCGGCCACGGAAAGCGGGCACGACCCGGAAGCTCAGTCCACTTCGAGGTCAGTGCTCGTGAAGACCTCGTGGATGGTTAGCTGATTTGGGCCGGCGAAGATCTCGGGGGGCGGGCGGTCCCTGTGTGCCTCCTTGAACCAGTCGCTCTTGCTCCAGGCCACGAAGTCCTCGAAGCTCCGCCACCAGGTCTTCACTTCGTAGTAGCCCTGCTCGTCAGGATCCGGAACCCAGGTGCCGGCCTGGCGGTCGAACTTCATGGGCTTCGGACGATGGACTTCGTTTCGAATGAAGCCCGGTGACTGATCGACGAGATGCGCCCGGTTCTTGAACCGGTCTTCGAAGTCGATCTCCTTGCCCTGAGCGATGGGAATTCGATTGGTCACGACGAACATGGCCCGGAAAGCTAGCACAGGGGCCGCTCAAAATAGCTGAAGACCGGCCCATAGGCCCGGCCAGATGTACACCCGCCCGTCTTCGGGACGGAATGCATAGTCCGGCGCCAAAGGCGCCCGTTCTTGGGTGAATTCGTCGACGTCGACCATGACGTTAAGGCTGGGACCCGCGAAGACCCTGACCTTTTCGATCAGCTTCAAGGCCACCCGAGCACGAGTGAAGCTGAGCAATTCCGGGTCGGCAAGGTCTCGTTCTTCATCCATGGCCCTGGCACCGAGCTCGATGGAGAGCTCCCAGCGCGGGCCGAAGTAGAATCGATAGCCCAGGCTGCCCCCAAAGCCCCACGCAGTCGGCTCTTCCCAGGTGCCAGTGCTGATGTCGAAGGCGGTGAAAAAGTGACGAGTCCCCAGCTCGACCAGGTAGCCCGCCAAGGCGACGTCGGAGCTGAAGAAGGCCATGTCTACGATTCCGTCGTCGATGGCGTAGTTCACGAGACCAATGCTCGGCCCTTTGGTCTTCTTCACGACGTTGACCAGGCCCAGCTGGAAGTCGGCGGAGGCTGCGTAGTTGACGTGGCCCAACTGAAGGCCTTCGGACTCTTTCGTCGCTACGTTGATGAGTCCTATCTGCGCCCCCTCACCCTCGAGGGTGAGGTTGGGGCCGACGCCGAGCTGAAGGCCCCGAAGCCGGGGCGTGTAGTTGGCGCCCAAAGAGATCTGTGCCCCTTCGAGATCCTCTCCCGTACCGTTGAAGCCCACTGCCGTTTGAAGACCTCGCACCGAGCCTCCGGCAAAGTTGAAACCGACCGCATTCTGCCAACCCTTCATCCGATGCTTCGCGGTGTTGAAGCCGACCGAACCCTGGAAGCCGTCCATCGAGCCCCCGACGTTGTCGAAGCCTACGGCCAACTGAGCACCTTCGGCGTCTTCCTTGACGTGGTTGAAGCCCACCGAGAGCTGGAGGCCGTCCATGTAGCCATCGAGCCAGTGCGCGCCGATGGACAAACCGAGGCCGTGGAGATCGTGACCGTAGCCGGCAAGGAGGCCTAAGCTGACGTAGTTAAGGGTGTCGCGCTGAAAGCCGTTGACGTTGAGTGGCGGCACCAAGCCGATGTCGATGGGAAGGGTGACGCGTTCCTCGGGCTGGACCGGCCCATCCCCCCGCAGCGTGGTCAACTCCGACTCGACGAGCGCCAACTGCGACAACTCGAGCTCGGTCGGCGCACCCTCCTCGAGGACCACAAGGCCTCGTCGCGTCGCGGCCGGCGCTTCGACCGTGACGCTGTAGTTACCAGGCTCCAGGCCAAGGACTACCGGCCGCCCAGGGAGCTTTCGAAGCTCCACTGCCAGACGGCCTTGCGCATCGCGAATGAAGATCCTCCCCGAAGCCTCGGCCCCCACTCTCAGACCAGCGCTGGTGGAGCGGAGGTCGGTCATGACGACGTCGCCGCTGCCCACCAGCTGGATGTCGTAGGCCGGGTGTTGAGCCCCACCCATCGTGTTCTCGGTGCGGGCCAGGGTCTCGTGGAAAGCGAAGTTGTAAGCCTCGTTCAGGGTGACGCGACCGTCCTGGCTGAGGTCCCCGGCCCCGCGGAGTCCGGACACCAGATAGTGGGTGAAGAAGGAGCCGCCGATGGCGTCGGACTCTTGGGCCGCTTCGGTCTCGGAGCTGGAGGTCAGGATGGCCGTCCCCCGCACCTGGTTGGAGGCATCCAAGGTGAAGGGCGGCCTGCGCTTGCCCCCCTTGAGTCGAGTGATGGCCCCCGAGGCGCAGGAGTCTAGGATGGCGATACGCACGTCAGCCGGCGTCTGAGAGAGCGCATCCTTCAGATCCGCATAGGCCAGTCGCCGGTGGGCCAAGAGAAGCCCGCGTGCATCCGAATGGCCGGAGTAGTAGAGGACGAGCTCGGCCCGGCGCCCTTCACCCCGGGCCTTTTGAATGTCTGCCGAGAGTCCGCGCAGCGCGTCGACCAGCTCGCTGGGCGACGGCTGAGCCAGGAGTCGAGCGTCTTCGGGAAGGACACCCCCCAGCTCCTGAAGCACTCGAGACACGACTTCCGCGTCCCGCACCGCGTGGGCAAGGGGGGTGCGCCCTTCCCCGCCGTCGTTGGCGGCGGCGATCACCGCGAAGCGGCGAACCGTTGTCGGGGCATCGAGATCGCTTTGGCCCAGGATCAAACCCAGGACGAGAAGGCTGTGCGCGATCATGGCGTACTCACCTTTCGGAGCAGAAAATCCTGCTGCGTGAAGCTGTCTGGAAGAACGAGCTGCCCTTCCCGGGCCCCGGCAGGATCGACGGCCAGCTGCTCGGCGGCATCGATGACGAGCGCGCTCTCGAAGGGCTCGGCCGAAGACACCAGGATGAAGCGCTCGAAAGCCGGCGCGTCGTCCAGCTCGTAGGAATGAGGCAAGCGGAGGAGTTCCTCTTCCAAGAAGGGGGCGGGCCCATCGGCTCGGTCCGGTAGGTGGGGCGTCACTATGCCCCGGCCGTCGACCGAGACAACGACGGCATGAGCGGGCCCCACGAGGCGAACGGCGAGCTGGAGTTGGGTGCCCTGAGCCACGTTGTCCCCCGGACGCAGGGCTTCCGTACCGGCATCGGTCTTCCGGACGACGACCAACCCGCTACCCTTGATGCGGGTCGTCTCGGGCTGGTGCTTCGAACTCAGCGGCCGGTCGAGCGTCGACTCCGGTAGACCGACGACCAGGAGCGCAACCGCTAGCGCCGACAAGGGACCGAGGACAGGAAGTGCGACC
>JBCCQA010000030.1:0-69593 GCA_039024635.1 Myxococcota bacterium
CCCCCCCCTGCTTCGCTCGGCCTTGCCTCGCTGCGTGGGCCTTCTGCCTCTACGCGGCCTGCGGCCCTTTGCTAGGGGTCCCGGTCGCGACGAGGTCCACAGGTCCTTCCCTTTGATGAGGGTTCCGTTCGATAGTCAGTTGTGCGCGAGGGCCAGGGCCTGGGCGATGTAGCCACCGCCGAAGAGGGTGGCATGGTTCATGACGTGATAGGCTCGATAGACCTCGGCGCGGTCCCGCCAGTCGGCCGGCAGCTGGGCTGCTTCCGCGTAGGTGGCGTAGAACGCGCCACTCCGGCCGCCCATCCAGGTGAGCATGCCCAGCTCCGCTTCGGGACAGCCGTAATAGGCGGCCGGATCGAAAATGACGGGTCGGCCCTCCCCATCCGAGAGGATGTTGCCGGACCAGAGGTCTCCGTGGATCAAGCCCGGGCGAAGAGGCTCCATCAGACGGGCCGGTAGTTCTTGGGCCCAGGCCTCGAATCTATGCGCCGCTGCCGGTCCGATTCGTCCAGCAGCCTTCATGCTTCGGATCTGGTGGCGGATTCGATGCTCGACGTAGAACTCGACCCAGGACGAGGTCCAAGGATTGGGCTGGGGCGTGGCCCCGCAGTAGGTCCTTCGTTCGAAGCCGTAAGAGGGCCTCGTTGCCCGATGCATCTCGGCCAGTCCCTCTGCGAGCCTCTCGTCGAAGTCGCGGCTCGGACGGCTACCTTCGACGAACTCCAGAACGAGACCCACTTCGTCGGAGACCAAGACATCAGGAATCCGAAGAATCCGGCAGGCGGCCGCCATCTGCCGTAGGCCTTCGGCTTCGGCTTCGAAGTCCGTCCCGAGGCCGGGCCGAGCCACTTTGACGCATAGACGACCGTTCGGGGTGTCGGCTTGGTAGGCCGCTCCGATATCGCCACCACCCAGGGGTCGGAGGCGAACCTCCCCTACGTCTGCCAGCTCGAGCACCCGACGGGCCAGGGCCTCGCTCATGGCTCGCTCAGGAGTTCGCCTCGCCCGTAACGAACCAAGATTTCCAGCGAAGTTCGCTCGCAGATCTCGACCACTTCGTCGAAGCCAGCGGGCCCACCGTAGTAGGGGTCGGGCGTGTCGTCGCCCGGCGCCTCGGGATCGAAGTCTCGAAACTTCTGCAGGCGCGCCGTTCCATCCTCGGGCTGGAGCCGGCGCAGATCCTCGTAGTTCGAGCCGTCCATGGCGAGAATGAGATCAAAGCGACGGAAGTCATCGATCTTCACCTGCCGGGCCTGTCCGTCGAGGACGTAGCCCTTCTTCTTGGCCGCAGTCCGCATCCTTCGATCCGGGGGCTCGCCGGCGTGCCAGGCGCCGGTGCCCGCGGAATCAACCTGAAAGCTGTCTGCCAGTCGATGGCGAGCGAGCTGTTCACGAAAGACGCCCTCGGCGGTGGGGGATCGGCAGATGTTGCCCAAGCAAACGAAGAGAATCTTCATGGGAGGTCCTCGTCGATCGTCGGCTGACGAACGACTTGACCGTCTTCGGTCCGGACGGCGGTCAGATGACGCCCCCAAACCGCGCCCGAGTCCAGGCTGACGAAGGCGCCGAGTCGCCGATGGCCAAGAGCCGACCAGTGGCCGAAGTAGGTCGTGTGCCCTTCGAGGCCGGGGTGGGCCTCGTACCAGGGAACGAGGCCGGCTGGCGCCTCTTCCGGCGGGCCCACGAAATGACGGACGGGCGTTTGCTGGGCATCCAGCGTCCGGACTGCAACCAGGACGCTTAGATCCCGAGCCTCTTGGGCTCGTTCAGGCGCCGGCTCTCGCCCTGCCCGAAAGCTGGCTAGCAGGCCCATGGGGTCGGCCCCCATCCATCCCACGAGCCGCCGATTCAGCTCGTCGACGTAGGCGAGATCCCAGCTGGGAAGAAGGCCCCCGTGAATCATGAGCTTACCCCCTTGTCGGTGCATGAAGGGCCGGGTTCGGAGCCATTCGAGCAGGGCTTCTCGATCGGGGGCTCGAAGGACGTCGTCCAGGGTGTCTCGGTCCTTCGCCGGGACCAGCCTCGCCGCCCGGGCCAGAAGATGCAGATCGTGATTGCCCAGCACGACGCGGGCGCCGGTCGACATCGCCGTCCGTAGGACCTCCACGTTGTGGCGACCTCGATTGACCAGGTCCCCGACCAGCCACAGTTCCTCGCCGTGTGAGAGCCCGATTCGATCGAGGAGTGCGTCCAGAGTCCGAGCACAGCCTTGGACGTCACCGACGACCCAAGGCAATCAGCGCGCTCCTTCGGCCCTGGCCTTCATACCGGCCACCGCCACCGTCCCGCTGGCGCCAACGATGCCGTGCTCCAGCATGGGCTCGGCCTTCAAAACGATACGGGTAAAGAAGGACGACTCCCTGAGATCCGAATACACATAGTGCACGGGCACGGAGCGAGAGGCGTCGAGCTCGTGAAACTCCCAGCGCCATCGGCCGTTCTTGACGTCGCCCCCTACGGTCCAGGCGTCGATGCTCCCGTCCGGTCGAAAAACCATCTTGGACTGCCCCGACATCGAGGCCATCGGGACCGAGATCTTCCAGTCGAGCGCCAGCTCGTCTTCCCGGGTCCGCTCAACCTCCATCTGCTTGAGGCTCTTCATGAACTCCGGGTAGGCGCCCGGTCGTCCAACGATGCCGGCCAAGTGGGCCCGGGGAGCTTCGACGGTGGTGAGCACAGCCACCTGGCGCAGCTTCCCCCCCGGATGGGACTCGATGACGGCTAGGGTCCCCAGCTCGAGGAGTGGGGTCAGGGCTTTGAGGGTGTCCTCCTTCTCCAGCTCCAGGCGGCTGAAACGGAGGGGCTCCGAGCGGGGCGCAGGTGCCGGGGGATCGGGATCGGGTTCGGGTCGAAGCTGATGGCGGACGCCGTTCAGGTGCATGAGCAAAGAGGCGAGCGTCATCCCCTCCTCCATGCCGGCATCGATACTCATGAGGGTGCGCATCAGGAGTCCCCCCGTCTCGAGGTCGAGGGCACGGTACATGCCTACCAGGGTCCCCCCTGGGACCGAAAATAGCTCGAAGCGTTCCCGGGTTCCCCGCAGGGCGCCCGAGTGTCCGCGGGCCTCGATGACATGCGGACGATACCCTCGTTGGAGCCGGGTTCCGCTCAGTCGCAGCAAAGGCGGAATCGCGACCGTCCAGCGATAGGCCATCAGCCCGTCGTCGACGTCCACCACCCGAACAGAGTCCATCGTTCGGATGAAGGCCGGGTACTGCTCCACATCCATGAGCAGGTCCCAGACTTCGGCTGGGGGCGCCTGTACCTGCCCAAACAGCGCAACCTGACGGCAACGCCCGTCCTCTCCGAGCTCGATGAGCGCGACGTCGCCCCGCTGGGTCAGGGCGTTCATGGCGGAAACCGGGACCCGGTCGGCTCTGGAGAGCACCGTTCGCTCTTCGGCCTGTGCTGAGGCGACGGCCGCCATCGGCAGCAGCAGTCCGAGGACGCGCCGGTACACGCCCGAAGTGTGCACACTCCGGGCGGGATCAGAAAGTTCGGACTGCACCCTGGGCGTCGCCTCGCTAATCAGTCGCCCAGCACACGTGTTTGGGATAGCTCCTGGGCATGGAGCTTCGTCGATTGGGTCGCACCGACCTTCGACTCAGCCCCCTCGGTTTGGGCTGTTGGCAGTTCGCCCGGGGCCGAGGGCTGACTGGCTCCTACTGGCCTGCCCTGGATGAAGCCACCACCCGGGCCGTGGTGGCGACCAGCATCGAAGCGGGCGTGAACTGGTTCGACACCGCCGAGGCCTACGGTCAAGGCGCTTCGGAACGCAGCCTGGTCGATGCCCTTCGTGCGGCCGAGGTCGAGCCGGGTCGGATCGTCGTGGCCACCAAGTGGTGGCCAACCCTTCGGACCTCGCCTTCGGTCCTGGACACCTTCCACCACCGAGAGGAGGCCCTTCGGCCCTTCCCGATCGATTTGCATCAGGTGCATCACCCTTACGCCCTGTCTCCCGTCGAGGCGGTGATTCGCGCCATGGCCAAGCTGAAGCGCAAGGGCCGGATCAAGGCGATCGGCGTCAGCAACTACGACCAGGGCCGCTTGGAACGAGCCCTCTTGGCCCTCCGAGAAGAGGAACTTCATGTGGCCTCGAATCAGGTCAAGTACAGCCTTTTGGATCGGAGCATCGAAGCCAACGGTCTGCTGGCTTTCTGCCGAAATCAGCGGGTATCGGTCCTGGCCTACTCGCCCCTCGAGCAGGGCCTGCTCTCGGGCAAGTACCACCGGGCGCCGGAGCTTCTGAAGAAGCTGAGCCTGGTCCGACGCTTCCTGCCTCGCTACCAAGAGGAGACCCTGCAGCGGACCCGGCCTGTGGTCGAAGCGGTCGAATCCGTTGCCGCCGAGCAGGGCGCAACACCTGCCCAAGTCGCCCTGTCGTGGGTCATGGCCAAGGGGGTCTTCGCCATCGCGGGGGCGCGCTCGGCCGATCAGGCTCGGGACAACACGGGGGCCCTTGAAGTTCACCTCACCCCGGCCCAGATGAGCCGACTCGACGAGGTCTCTACGGCTTTTCGAACGCAGCCCGTGCGCTGATCACGATCGGCCGATTCTCTTCGAGCGAATCGACCAATTCGCCATAGCTTCTGCAGGAGTGGTCAGTTGGGTACCGCTGGGTTATTCGCGACCCAGGGTGGATGCTCGCGAACAGCCTTCGCGGATTCTCGTCATCGACGACGATCCCAGCGCTTGCGCCCTCGTCGAGATGGCCTTGGGCGCTTCCGGCCATAAGGTCGAAACGCGGTCTGATGCGCAATCGGGATTGCAGGCTATCGACCAGAGCGACTTCGACGTCGTCCTCACCGACCTCCATCTTCAGGGCACCTCGGGTCTGGAGCTATGTGAACGGTTTGTTGCGCTTCGCCCTGACCTACCGGTCATCGTGATCACGGCCTTCGGTAGCTTGGAGACAGCAGTCGCAGCCATCCGCGCCGGAGCCTACGACTACATCACCAAGCCCATCGACATGCGCGTGTTGGGTATCGCTGTGGAGCGGGCCCTCGACCACGCCGCCCTTCGCCAAGAATTGACCCGTCTTCGCTCGACGGACGAAGCCGGCTTTCCACGCATAGTCGGCGACAGCCCCTTGATGCGGAAGACCCACGACCTGGTGAGTCGGGTCGCACCGAGCGCTGCCACCGTCCTCATCACTGGCGAGAGCGGCACGGGAAAGGAGCTGGTCGCGCGGTCCATCCACGAAGAGAGCCCGCGGGCACACAGGCGCTTCGTGGCCGTCAACTGTGGCGCAATGCCGGCCAGCCTCCTGGAGTCTGAGCTCTTCGGTCATGTCCAGGGCGCTTTTACCGACGCCAAGGAGACGCGACCGGGTCTGTTCATCGAGGCCGACGGTGGCACCCTCTTCCTCGACGAGATCGGCGACATGCCGAGCGAGATGCAGGTCAAGCTCCTACGCGTCCTCCAGGAGGGCAAGGTGCGACCCGTGGGCGGGAGTGAAGAGCGGAACATCGACGTCCGGATTCTCGCCGCTACCAACCGAGACCTGGAGGCCTTGGTCGAGGCCGGTCAGTTCCGCGAAGACCTCTTCTACCGGATCAATGTAGTCCAGATCGAAGTTCCGCCCCTTCGCCTTCGCGGAACCGACGTCCTCGACCTCGTTCATCACTTCGTCGAGGTCTATGCTCGCAGGTCGGGGCGGCCGGTACGCGGGGTGGCCGAGCCAGCAGCTCGCCGGCTCCTCGATTACGACTGGCCCGGCAACGTTCGAGAGCTTCAGAACGTCATCGAGCGTGCAGTGACCTTGACCCAGTTCGATCAGGTGACGGTGGAAGACCTGCCGACCAAGATTCAGAACTTCGAGCGGCAGGACTTCGTCATCGCCGATGACCACCCGGATCAGATGCCGAGCATGGAGGAGATCGAGACCCGCTACATCAAGGCGGTGATGCGGGCGACGGGCGGAAACAAGACTCGCGCATCCAGGATCTTGGGCTTGGACCGTCGGACCTTGTACCGGAAGCTCGAACGACTCGATGAGCACACTGACTGAGCGTTGGCTCGGCTACCGTCCGGAGCGAAGCTACGAGCCCGAGCTCATGGACGCGCCTGACGCGGACGAAGCAGAGCTGTTCGCCGTCTATCGAGAGCTCGACGTCATCAACCGTCGTCTCGGTGGGCATCCGGTCAGCATAGCGGGCGTTCGTCGCCTGGTACCGGAGGCTCCCCTCGACGTGCTCGACGTAGGGGCAGGAGGAGGAGACTTTGGTCGGGTGCTCGCCAGCTGGGCCAGGAAGCGGGACCGGCGCTTGCGCTATCGGGGGATCGAGCTCAGCGAGGCCGCGGTTCGCTTTGCCCAGCGCCACTCCGTAGACTTCCCCGAGCTGAGCTTCGAGGTCCAGGACCTTCATGAGCTTTCCGACGACGCCCACGATGTGGTCCACATGGCGCTCACGCTTCACCATTTCGATGATGATGCAGCGGTCGACATGCTCCAGAGCATGGCCCGGGTGGCGAAGTGCGGACTGGTCGTGAACGACCTTCATCGGCACGTGGTGGCCTACGCAGGGATCAAAGGCCTGACCAAACTCCTGTCCCGCTCTCGGTTCGTAAGAAACGATGGCCCGCTTTCCGTTAATCGGGCCTTCAGCCGACAAGAGCTGCTGGAGCTGTGTCGGCGAGCGGACCTCGAGCTCATCCAGCTGCGCTGGGCACCGATGTTTCGGTGGCTTCTGGTCGCGCGGCGACGTTCCGGGTGAGAAGGGCCGGAGGCCCGATCCCGGCCCCGGCAAAGCCGTCCAGCACTCGTTCCGTCACGTCGCTCTCGAAGGCCTTTTCGAGCTCCAGCTGGATGACGTAGGCCTTCGCCCGCAAACGGATGGCCAGCATTTCCGCCACCGGCACCTGATTGATGAGCACCGTCCAGGGGAGGTCCGGGCAGAAGTAGGGGCTCGTGGTGAGGGCCTCGCTGATGATGCGTTTGGCCATGGCCCAATCCTGATCCGTGCCGATGAAGAAGTCCTGCTGCACGAGCATGGTCAGGGCTCCGGAGTTTCCGGAGGAGACAGCCTCGGTCAGAAAGCGAGAGTTGGGTATGGTGACCTCGTTGTCGTCCAGGGTCACGAGTCGGACGGAGCGAAGCCCGATGTCTCGGATCTCGCCGTAGTAGTCCCCGAAGCTTACCCGGTCTCCGACCTGGAACGGCTTTTCGATCAGGATCATGATCCCGGCGAAGACCGAGCTCGCCTGGTCTTTCAGCGATAGGCCTAAGGTGACGGCCAAGGTGCCGCCGAGAAGGGTCAGGACCTCGCTCGACAACGAAAAAGCGTAGCTGACCGCGAGAAGCGTTCCCAGCACATAGACCGCGAAGCGAAAGAAGGCCGACAAGCGGCCGATGACGAGGCGTTGGGAAGAGAAGCTGTCTGACAGACGATCGGCTCCATAGCTCAGACCACGACCGAGGAGCCAGGTGAGGGTGATGACCAATGCTGAGGTAAACAGGCCACTCAAACGAATCAGGCTGATGACTTGTTCGGCATCCATCGTCCTTCTGCTTCTTTCAGATCATGTGGCGACGCCACAGCAGTCGCTCCAAGGGCCGCTCCCAAGCCACAGTTGGCCGAAAGCGACCGCTCTCGTCCTGCTCCAGGACTGCCCGCTCTTCGCCGTGCCGAAGCGCGGCCCAGCTGCGTGAGGCTGGCCAGCGCAAGACCCGGGCTGCATCCTCAGGAACCAGTCCGTCGTGCTGAACCAGGGCCGAGTACATCCACAAGAAGTCGTTCCGCTCCTCGGAGAGTCCTCGTGTGTCGAGAGAACGAAAGAGCCGGACCCGGACTCGACGCTCGGCCACCGGAACCAGCGACTCCATCCATAGATGGAGGGCAACGCGGGGACTGCCGTCGGCGTTGTCCCAAAGGAGCCGGATATAGGCTTCGCCGCTTCGCGCGGCGGCCCCCTCTCGCTCGTCCCCGTCCAGGATCAGGTCGTCGAACTCGTGCACACAGCCCGATCCCGCGGCCCGCGCCATGAGCAGGGACCGGATCTCTTCCTCGGTCCAGCGGCCTAACTCGAGTTCGTGGTCGAAGGGCAGTCGGTGGGGGCGGGCGGCGATCAGGTAACGCCAGAACAGCCCGTGACAGCTGGTGACCAGGAAGTGGTGATGACCGGCGCCGCCCAGCCACTCGGTCAGTCGGTCGTAGGGGGCCAGCCCCTGAGCTGTCCGCGAGAGCCAGCGGTGCAGATCGTCGATGAAGAAGAGGGTGGGCTCCTCCAGGTCGGGGGGCGGGCCGCCGGTTCGGATGAAGGCTATGAGCCCGGTCGGGTCGTCGCCATCGGGGCGAAGCCACTGGACGGAGATGTCGAGGCTCTCCTGCAGCCGGAGGAGCCAGGTCGTCTTGCCGCAGCCTTTCTCACCTTGGAGTAAAATGCTCGCTCCGACCTCGTCTCGCTTCCAGCGCTCGAATCGTTCGAAACAGAGGGTCTCGTGGGGGAAGCGGTCCACCCTGAGCCGGTCGG
This sequence comes from Myxococcota bacterium, assembly GCA_039024635.1. Classification (GTDB taxonomy): domain Bacteria; phylum Myxococcota; class Kuafuiibacteriia; order Kuafuiibacteriales; family Kuafuiibacteriaceae; genus Kuafuiihalomonas. The sequence goes on from JBCCQA010000030.1 coordinate 8,473, forward strand.
ACTTGAGCGGACGATTGACACACACTTTTCTGATCGCGGGCGGCAGCGCGTCGATGTCGACGTTCGGTCCAGCGTCCTCGCGCATTCGCTCCAGTCGGAGCTTGAAGATAAAGGCCAGCGCCCGCTTGATCTGCTCTACGGACAGCAGGGCGGACTGGGCCAGCTGCATGAGCGTTCGAAGGCTCACCACCAGGAAAGCCAAAGACGTGACGAAGACGCCCAGGCTCTTCTCTCGATTCGCTTCTACGGCCCGTGCGAGGCGTCCCTCCGGAAACGAGCGCAGATAGGCGTCCGCCACCGAACTTCGCCAACGTCGGAGAAGGGTCCAGGCGAGGCCGAGGAGCAAGAAAACCACGCCCACCCGGGCCAGGAGGGCCAGCACCCCCGCGCCGAGTTCAAACCGGGCCAGCTCGAGCGCCAGCCCCGCGACCACCAGAGCCCGGGCGCTGAGTTGAATGGACTCGGCCATTCGGTGGCGAACCGGCCGGGAGATCATCCGACGTCCTCGTCGGGCCAGCCAGGTCACGAGCTGGGTGAGGAGGTTTCGAACAAACCAGTAGACCGCGACCCAGCGACCGACCAAGGCCAGGAAGACGAGCTCCGGCACGTCGGGACCGCCCAGCCGCAGCCGCACGGTCTCGGCCGCCGCGAACAGAAGCAGCGGAGGCGCGAACTGGTCCAGGGCTCGGTCGATGCTCTCGATGCGCCGCAACCAGCTGATGTTCCGTACCAAGAGCTCGGCCTCGCGTAGTCGGCGGCGCAAGCTTCGGATCAAGAGATGAAGCGTGAAGAAGCCCAGGCCGATCAGGAGGGCGAAGAGACCTGGACGCAGCAGCTCGTAGAAGGCGCGGGTCGACACCTTGCCTAGGGCCAACTGCCAGTCTTGGAGACGAGAGCGGGCCCATGCGAGGTTGCCGACCCGCAGAGCCTCGAGCTCGAGTCGAGCCCAGGTCCAGGCGTCTCGCCAGCTGCCCTCCGCCAGCGGGCGGGCCTCGGGCCAAAGCGCACTGCGGGCCGACATCAGGCCCAGGAGTAGCCCGCGCCAACCCTCGACCGCGGCGCTCTGGGCCTGGGCTTCTTCGCTCAGTGCGTCGGTCCGAAGCCCCAGGGCCTCGGCCCGGGTCGCCTCGATGTCGGCTTGCAGCGCAGCCGCCTCGGTGGAGGTTCCCACCGGGAAGGCCTCGAGGCTCGGCAGTCGGGGTAGCTCAGGTGGACTAGTCGAAAGGGCGGCGTCGAGGGCCACGGTTGCGTCTCGCCACGCCCGATCTACTCGAGGGAAGAGCACGGCCGCACCCGAGCTGGTACTTGCGATTCGGACTGCTTGCACCAGGCGCTGAGCCTCCGCCGAGGCGGACAGCAGGGTCTTGGCCGCCTCGGCTCGGGCCTCGGCGATCATGCGCCTGGCCTCGGCGAGGTCTGCCCTCGCCGCCGCGAGTCCGGCTCGCTCGGCTTGGAGGCGCTGCAGAAGCTCGGAACGGGCTTGCTGGGCCCGAGTCCTGGCTTCGCGTTCGGCCCGCTCGGCCTCGTCTTGAGCGGCGGCGGCGGCGGCGGCCCGGGCCTCGGCTTCTCGCTCGGCCCGCTCGGCCTCTCTTCGGCTCTTCTCGGCTTCGCTCAGGTTTCTTCGGAATTCGGCCGGACTCCGAAGCGCCTCCAGCTCTTTTCGGAGCCGAGTCGTGGCCGTGCTGCTCGTAGCTATGGTGGAACTTACGGCAAGCTGGTCCTCCAGGACTAGGATCCGCGCCGCGACCGCCGCCTCGTTCTGCAGGTCGACCGACGTGGGTATCCCGTCCGGGGGCGGGCTCCCCCCAGCCGGGTCGGCCAAGACCAGCCCCCATGCCAGAAGGAGTTCCGGACGCACGCGCTCAGCATCGGTGGAAGGCCGGATCTCGGCAAGTTTTGGGAAAGAGGTGTGGGTCCTAGTCCCATTTTGTTAGGACGCCCTCGTGAGGCGCCTGGCCCTGAGCACCCTGCTATTGACCGCCTGCACCGAAAAGGCGGCTGAGGTGCCGAAGGTACCGCCTCCCGCTCCGCCGGCGGAAGATCTGGAGAGGGCACTGATCCGAGTCGACGGACCCGGCTTCTTGGAGGCGGTCCGAAACCAAGACGCCGACTTCGTTGTGACCAACGTCTGGGCGACCTGGTGCGGTCCCTGCCGCGAAGAGTTCCCTTACATTCAGTCGGTCACTCGCAGCTTTGCCGACCAGGGTGTGACGCTGATGTTCATCAGCACCGACTTCGAAGAGGAAGAGCCGGCGGCTCTGGACTTCTTGAAGGACCAGGGCGCGGATCTTCCGAGCTACATCAAGACGGGACCCGACGGAGAATTCATCGAAGCGCTAAATCCGGAATGGAGCGGCGCTCTGCCCACGACGATCGTTTTCGACGACGATGGAGAGCGGGTGAAGATTTGGAACGGCAAGGTCGAAGAGGAAGACCTCCGCGCGACCTTGGCCCAACTGACCAAGAAGGAGAACTGACCATGAACAAGCTGATCCTGACCACGACCCTCCTGCTCGGCGCAGCCGCCTGCGCCGAGCCCACCGCCCCCGAGGCGCAGACCGAAACGGGCGAGAAGGCCAAGAAGAAACCGGGCTCGAAGCCCGGTTCCAAGCCCGCTACGGGTGGTCCCGGCAAGCTGAGCCTGGGTGCGGCTGCGCCGATGGTGAACATGCCGATGATCGGCACCGACGGCGGAGAGCACTCGATTCAGAGCGCTGCCAAGAAGAACGGCGTCATGGTGCTCTTCACCTGCAACCACTGTCCCTGGGTCAAGGCCTGGGAAGAGCGCACCGTCGCGGCGGGCAACCTGGCGCTCACCAAGGACATTGGCGTCATTGCGGTGAACTCGAACGACCCCGAGGCTTACTCGGAGGACGACATGAACGGCATGAAGGCTCGCGCCGAAAAGGCCGGGATGGAGTATCCCTACGTGACCGATGACGGCTCCCGCATCGCCAAAGCCTTCGGCGCCGACAAGACCCCGGAGGTCTACATGTTCGACGCCGATATGAAGCTGGTCTACCACGGCACCATCGACGACAACGCCAAGAAGCCCGGCAAGGTCGAGAAGACCTACCTCGTCGATGCCATCAAGGCCGTTGCCACCGGCCAAGAGCCCAATCCCGCCCAAACCAAGGCCCTCGGATGCAGCATCAAGTTCCAGTCTTCTTGAGCGAAGGTCCAGGCTCAGGCCTCCTCGGCCTTGGACTATTCAGGCGTCCGGCACCGCTGATCTGGAATGCGCCGTCTTCAGCCCGCCTTCACCAGCTGAAGGATCTATGACGCTCTCGTAGAGAGCGCGTCCAGGCTCCTACAAGGACGCGCTCGCTGGGATCCAGGCGGTCAGCTTCGCAAAAGGGCGGGTTGGGCGGCAGCGCCGTTCAGGAGGCCGGTGACGCCTGGGAGGAGGTTCTCGAGGGCGCCTTCGAAGTTCTTGGGGTTCATCCAGCGGATGGGCTGCAGGAAGCCGAAGCTGCGGAAGAGGCTTGCGTCGGGCTTGCTGACCTCGACCGTGATGGCGCGGGTTCCGTGCTCGAATTCGAGCCAGTCGTCGAGGTCGCCCAGGGTCGGATAGAATCCGCAGGACTGGCTGACGGCGTAGGGTCGCGTTTGGGAACTGCGAAAGGCCTCGCCCAAGGCCTGGTAGGTCCGGGCGTGGAGTGAGGGTCGACGGGTGAAGGCCCAAGGATAGAGGAGCAGGTTCCCAAAGCTGTGAAAGCTCAGAGAAAGCCGAGGACGGGAGAGCTTGACAAGCTTTCGTACGGCTCGGGTCTCAGGCTCGGAGAAGGCCCGGGGGCCCATGTAGTGGGGCGCAATGGGTAGCCGCGAACCCGCGAAGGGGTGGCCCTTTTCGAGCTCGGCCACTACCCCGAAGTTTCGATTCAGATCTACGCCGTGGGCGTTCTGTCGACGGCCGAGTCGACGGCCTCGCCGCATGCGGCGGAAGGTGGCCACTACCCCGTCCGGGTTGACGATAGGCAAAATACTGAAGCGAAAGCGCTCGAGAAGTGCGTCGCCGCGTTCGACCATCTCACGAAGCAGTCGAAGCAGCGCCATGCCGCCCACGAGCTCGTCGCCGTGGACCAAGCTGGTCAGCATGACGGAGGGAGCACCGGGTTGACCGAACTGGAGCGCGGTGAGCGGCCGGCCTTCGACTGAACGACCCACTGGAAGGACTTGGGCTCGACCCCGAGCGGCGACGTCCATCCAGGCGCCGTGGAGCGCCTCGTGGTCCAGATACCCGCTCAGAATGCCCACGCGATCACCAATCGGTTCATGGTGGGCCAACTTCAGCGGCCGACGCGAACGAACTCCGCTTTCGGTGGCCCAGGTGCCAACTTTCAGGCGGCAAGCGCCTTCATGGCGGACAGGCTCGCATGGGAGAGGGCTTCGGCCGAGGGGTAAGCACGAGGGTCGATGGGTTCGCCGAACACCAGGCGGCCTCGCGTCACCGGCCGACTGAGCAGGTCGAGGTAGTGGGGCACGAAGCCTTGGTCGCCGACCCAGCACATCGTGCGATCGTCGAAGCAAAGGTGACTAGGCACGACGGGTGCCTCGGCGATGCGGGCCACGCCGAACATGCCCCGCTTGAAGGGCAGAAGCATCTCTCCGAAGCTTGTCGTGCCTTCGGGGAAGTTCAGGACCGAGACCCCGGCCCGCAAGGCTCGGATCATCTGGCGGAGCACGGTGGCTCCCTGCTCGACCCGGGTTCGCTGGTGGAAGACGACGCCGGTGTCTCGGGCCCCAGCGCCGATGAGGGGCCAGTCCGCCACCTCTCCTTTGGCGATCGGCATGGCCGGAACCACGGCCATGATGATCAAGGGGTCGAGATAGCTTAGGTGGTTACAGGCGATGAGGCTCCCCGCCCGGGGTTGGGGCCCTTCGACCTCGAGTTCGACCTGATGGCCCTCCATGATTTCGCGCGATACCTGGGCGAGCACCTTGATGCGCTCGGGGAGCGTCTCGATCCACGCCCCCTCCAGGGCGGCTCGGGTCCGGGCTGCGGTTCGGACGCCGGACCAGACCGTGGACATGCGCCGGCCTCGCTCGCTCAGGGAGGTCATTCGGCTTTCGCGGGCTCGCCATTGCCTCTGGACTGCTTCTTGTCGCCCAGAAGCCCCATCTTGGTGAAGCGATCCCGGAGGCGTTCGAAGTCGGCTCGGTCGATCCTCGACACGATGCGGTGGGTGCCTTTCCCGTAGAAGTCGGGTCGCTGCTCGACTTCCGCTGCCCCGAGCATGGCGTGAAGATTGCGGGCCGCGTCGTTTCCTTCCTCGACCGTGAACCACACCGAGTCGACCATGGGGTCCATGATTCGGATGAACGCCTTCAGCAGATGGAGGATGACTCGGCTTCCCTGATACTCGGGCTTGATGGCCAAGGTCGTGCAGTAGGCCTCTCGTCCTTTGACGAAAGAGAGCAGGTAGCCCACGGCTTGGCCGTCGACCTGGACCAAGAGGCAGCAATCGCCGAAGAAGTCGCAGCACAAGCGAACGTAGTAGGGTCCCAGCACCCCTTCCCGGGCGCTCCCGAACATGTCTTCCTCGAGCCGCATCAAGGTGTCGAAGTCTTGGGCCTCCAGGGTTCGGACTACATAGCGGCCCATCTTCAGCTATCCTCCCGCCGGTCGTCTCGCCCATGACGGACTTCTGGTTCAATGCCTTTGGCCCGAGCGTGCTCGGCTGGGCCGTGGGAGGCTTCGCGCTCCTGGTCTCGGTGGTGGCGACCGGTCATGCGGTCCTCCACAAGCGCGAGGAGCGGGCTGCGATCGGATGGGTCGGCGTCATTTGGCTCGCTCCCTTGATCGGAGCATTCCTGTACCTGCTCTTCGGGATCAATCGTATTCGGAGGACTGCCCACCGAGTGCGAGGCCCTCGGCCCCCGCTCGAGCTTGCGCCTCCCCCTGTCGTGGCCCTGCCTGAGGCGCCCCCCGGTCTCGCCCAGCTTCTGGACCAAGTCGGACGCTTCCCGCTCCGCCTCGGCCACCGTATCGAGCCCCTGGTCGACGGCGACGAAGCCTACCCAGCCATGCTGGAAGCCATCGGCTCGGCGAGCCGCACCCTTGGATTCTCCTCCTACATATTCGATCGGGACCCGACCGGGCACCGTTTCGTGGAGGCGCTGGCCGCCGCCCAAGCCCGCGGGTGCCAGGTCCGCGTATTGGTGGACGACGCTGGGCTTCGCTACTCTTTTCCTTCTGTTCTCATGGACCTGCGTCGCGCCGGCGTGCCCACCGCCCGATTCATGAAGGTGGGCCTGCGCACTGGTCGCTACTTCAACCTTCGCACCCATCGAAAGATCCTCCTCGTAGACGGCGAGCTGGCGTTCACGGGTGGTATCAATATTCGACAAGGTCACGTGGTGGGGCGGCCGCCGAGTCCCGGCCCCCAGAAGGCGAGGGACCTCCATTTTCGGGTCGAAGGTCCGGCCGTCGCCCAGCTCGGCCAAGTCTTCCTGGAAGACTGGAACTTCGCGTCGGGGGAGGAACTATCGTCAGACGAATGGGTCGGTGCTGGATCGCCGATCGAAGGCGGGCATCCGGCTCGGGTCATCAGCGACGGGCCCGACGAGGACTTCGATCAGCTTCGCTGGGCGTTCCTAGGTGGGCTGACCACCGCCCAGCACAAGGTTCAGATCCTGACTCCATACTTCTTGCCTGACGACGCTTTGCAGACGGCGCTCATTGCCACTGCGCGACGGGGGGTCCAGGTCGATGTTCTGCTTCCGGAACGAGGCAACCTGCCTTTCGTCCAGTGGGCGATGTGGGCTCGGCTGCGGGACGTGGCCGAAACCTGTCGCGTTTGGGTCAGTCCGCCGCCCTTCGATCACTCCAAGCTGATGCTCGTCGACGATGCGTGGGTCCTATTGGGCTCAGGGAACTGGGACCCCCGCAGTTTTCGACTCAACTTCGAGCTCCAGGTCGAAGCCTATGATTCGGCGCTAGCCGAACGGATGGCCGGGATTTTCGAGGCGCGACAAAAAACGGCCCGGCGCCTGACTACGGCCGACCTAGATGCGCGATCTCTCGCCGTACGTTTGCGAGACGGTTTCGCCCACCTGTTCTCTCCCTACTTGTAGTAGGTCCCATCGCAGTGGGCCTCCGGAACCTGGTCTTGATCCTGGGCGACCAGCTCGACCTCGACAGCAGAGCCTTCGAAGGCTGGACGAAAGAAGACGCCATCTGGATGGCCGAGGTGGAGGCAGAGATCGGTCGAAGCCACCAGCTGAAGACCGTCTTCTTTCTGTCGGCGATGCGTCACTTCGCGGCCGCTCAGGACGAGATGGGACGTACCCTTCACTACCATCGGCTGACTACGGCGCCGTCCAAGGACCGGGGCAAGAGTTTCGCTGAAGTCTTGGCCAAAGATTTGGAGAAGCTGAAGCCGGAGAAGGTCGTCGTCGTGCTCCCTGGTGACTATCGGGTGTTGCAGACTCTACAAGAGACGGTCGAAGCGGCGGGGCTGGAACTGGACGTTCGCTCCGATGATAGCTTCTACACTACGCCGGCCGAGTTCTCTGTTTGGGCCAAGGGCAAGAAGGAGCTCACCCTGGAGTTCTTCTATCGCAAGCTCCGGAAAGACCGGGGTCTCATGATGCAGGACGGAAAGCCTGTCGGCGGTGCGTGGAACTTCGACAAGGAGAACCGAGCTAGCTTTGGCAAATCAGGTCCGCCGGCCGATCTGAAGGAGCTTCCCAAGTTCAAACCCGACGCCATCACCCAGGAGGTGATGGCTCTCGTCCAAGCCCGCTTCGCCGATGCCCCGGGCGATAGCGGACGTTTTGCCCTGCCCGTGACCAGGAAAGAGGCCTTGCGGATGCTTCGGTCCTTCATCACCCATGGTCTTCCGTCCTTCGGAAAGTATCAGGACGCGATGGCGAAGGACGACGTAGTTCTCTACCACTCCCGGGTCTCGGCTCTCCTCAACGTGAAGCTCTTGAAGCCCAGCGACTGCGTAGATCGCGCCATCGCGGCTTGGCAGTCGGGGGACGCGCCTCTGAACAGCGTCGAGGGCTTCGTTCGTCAGATCTTGGGCTGGCGGGAGTTCATACGAGGCATCTACTGGCACTTCATGCCCGAGTACGCCAAGAAGAACGCGCTCGACTGCGAGCGAGAAGAGGTGCCGAGCTTCTTCTGGGACGGACAGACCGACATGGCCTGTGTGGCCGCCTCGATGAAGGGCATCATCGAGTTGGGCTACGCCCACCACATCCACCGCCTGATGGTCATGGGGCTCTTTGCCCAGCTGGCCGACGTCCACCCCCATGCCTTTCATCGGTGGCACATGGACATGTACGTCGACGCAGTGGACTGGGTCTCGCTGCCCAACACTCTCGGTATGAGCCAGTACGGCGACGGAGGCATCGTCGGCACCAAGCCCTACGTCGCGACCGGAAAGTACATCGACCGCATGGGGCCCTACTGCAAGAGATGCTCCTACGACCCCAAGGAGGCCGCCACCGACCAGGCCTGCCCATTCACCACCCTCTACTGGGACTTCTTGGCCCGGCATCGGAAGCGCCTGGCCGGCAATCAGCGGTTGGCTCTTCAGCTCAAGAACGTCGATCGAAAGAAGCCCGCCGAGCTGAGCCAGATCCAACAACGCGCCCAGGTCCTCAAGACCAAGATGAGCAAACGTCAGCGCATCTGAACAGAAGTTGAATTCGCGGCCCGACGGCGGCAGGATCCCTAGATGGGCCCCAGTAGCTCCCCGCTCGTCGGCGTCATCATGGGTTCGAAGAGTGACTGGGAGGAGACCATGCGGCACGCTCATCTCACGCTGGAGGAGATGGACGTTCCTCACGAATGCGAGGTCGTTTCGGCCCACCGGACCCCGGACAGAATGGTCGAGTATGCCCGCAGCGCCGCCGACCGCGGTCTTCAGGTGATCATCGCCGGCGCAGGTGGGGCGGCCCATCTTCCGGGAATGACGGCGTCCGAGACGCTGCTTCCGGTCATCGGTGTGCCGGTCCGGAGCAGCGCTCTGAGCGGTCTCGACTCTCTTCTTTCCATCAACCAGATGCCGGCCGGGATCCCGGTCGCCACCATGTCCATCGGGAAGGCCGGCGCCATCAACGCTGCCCTCTTCGCGACCGCGCTTCTCGGTCTGCAGGAGGTGGAGTACGCCCAGAGGCTGGCCGACTACCGGCAGGCCCGGGCGGCCGCGGTCAAATCGGAGCGCCTTCCATGATCGGGGCTCCAGGAGAGGTACGTCTAGGCATTCTGGGCAACGGTCAGCTGGGCCGGATGCTGGTCCAAGCCGCGTCTCGTTTCGGCGTTCGAAGCGTCGTCTACTCCCCCGTGCCCGGTAGCCCCGCTGGTCGACTGGCCGACGTCGAAGTGGTCGGAGACTACGAAGACCCCGACGCCCTCGACCGCTTCGCGGGCCAAGTCGACGTCGTAACCTACGAATTCGAGAACGTTCCATTGGCCAGCGCCCGCCGCTGTCAGGCCCGGGTTCCGGTTCATCCCAAGCCCGAGGTGCTGGAGGTGGCACAAGATCGCTTGCTGGAGAAAGGGCGTCTTCGGGAGGCGGGTTTTCCGGTCACGCCTTTCGCCCGGGTGGATTCCGCGGCCTCGCTGGAGGAGGCGAGGGCGGCCATGGGGGGTGAGGTCATCCTGAAGACGCACACGGCGGGCTATGACGGCAAAGGCCAGCAGCGGGTGAGGGCTGACGCCGATCTGAACGAGGTATGGCGCAGGCACGGTCGCGAGGTGGGCATCGTGGAGCGCAAGATGGACTTCGACCTCGAGGTCTCGGTGGTGTCGGCGCGAGGTGCCGACCAGGCGGTCCACGCCTTTCCGCTGCTCCGCAACGACCACGCCCATCACATCTTGGACGTGACCAGCTGTCCCGCTGGCGTGAGCCCGAAGCTGGAGGCTCGAGCCCTGGAGGTTGCTCGGGGCGTGCTAGAGACCCTGGACGTGGTAGGCGTCCTATGTGTCGAGATGTTCGCCCTCGGTGACGAGGTCTTCATCAACGAAATCGCGCCTCGCCCCCACAACTCCGGGCACTTGACCATCGACGCCGCAGACCACGATCAGTTCGAGCAGCAGCTCAGGAGCGTTTGTGGATGGCCGCTTTTCTCGCCCCGTGTACGGCCTTCGGCCATGGCCAACCTGCTCGGTGATCTCTGGGAAGGAGGTCCGCCTCCTTTCACGGAGCTCCTCGGCGAAGACGGCGTCCATCTTCATCTCTACGGGAAAGGGGCCGCCCGTCCCGGTCGAAAGATGGGTCATCTCACGGTGGTCGGTGACGACGGGCTGTCCTGCCGTGAGCGCGTCGTCGCCCTTCGCGAGCGTCTTCGCGGCTGAATCCGCAAACTTTTGCCAACCGAGGTCTTCACCGGGCCTTGGCCGCCGGTACGGTTGACGAGGCTTCTGGGACGCCCTAGCCCAAACGAGCGGCATTCGTCGCAAGGTAGCCATGAGCGAAAGGAGCACGAGCCAAGCCGGCGGGCAGGTGTATGAGGGCAACCCGATAGCCGTCCGGAACACCGATCAGTATACGAACGAGTACGTCACCTCCTTCGTTGAGAAGTGGGACGAGCTCATCGACTGGGAGGCTCGGGCCAAGAGCGAGGGGCGTTTCTTCATCGAGACTCTGGGAAGACTGAAGAAGCGCAAGGTCTTGGACGTCTCCACCGGCACCGGCTTTCACTCCGTTCGTCTTCTCAAGGAGGGCTTCAAGGTCACGAGCGTGGACGGTGCGCCCGAGATGCTGGCCAAAGCCTTCGAGAATGGTCGCAAGCATGGTCAGATCCTTCAAACCGTTCACGCTGATTGGCGCTGGCTCAACCGAGACCTGTACGGGAAGTACGACGCTGTCATCTGCTTGGGGAACTCCTTCACCCATCTCTTCTCCGAGCGAGACCGCCGAAAGACCCTGGCCGAATTCTACGCCGCCCTTCGGCACGACGGCGTGCTAATCCTCGATCAACGCAACTACGACAGCATCTTGGATAGCGGCTTTTCGACCAAGCACCAGTACTACTACTGCGGCGAGAACGTCGTGGCCGAGCCCGAGCACGTCGACGAGGGTCTGGCGCGCTTTCGCTACCGCTTCCCAGACGGCTCCAAGTACAACCTCAACATGTATCCGCTCCGAAAGAAGTACTTGCGTCGCCTGCTCTACGAGGTGGGTTTTCAGGACGTACAGACCTTCGGGGACTTTCAAGAGACCCATCGGCAGCCCGATCCCGACTTCTTCATTCACGTGGCCTCGAAGAGGTACGTCGATGAAGACCAGTACAGGCCTCAGGCCGAAACCGGAGATCTCGAGACGTGACGCAGCACCAGGGCATCACCAAGGTCGCTGAGAACTACTACGACAGCAGCGACGCCGATGCTTTCTACCTCCAGATTTGGGGAGGGGAGGACATCCATGTCGGCCTCTACCAGTCGGACGAGGAGCCCATCCGCGAGGCCAGCCGCCGAACCGTGGACGAGATGGCTTCCCGTCTTACCCTCGGACCCGATACCGCTCTCTTGGATATCGGCTCCGGCTTTGGGGGCGCGGTTCGTCACCTGGTTGCGAAGTACGGTCTCAAGGAAGTCGTGGCTCTCAATCTCTCGACCGCCCAGAATCGTCGGCATCGTCAGATGAATGAGGCGGCGGGCATCGCCGATCACGTCCGAGTCGTGGACGGCGCCTTCGAGAGCATCCCCGGGCCCGACCAGAGTTTCGATGTCGTGTGGTGTCAGGACAGCATCCTCCACAGCGGCGAGAAGGCCCGGGTCCTTCAGGAGGTGGACCGAGTGCTGAAGCCCGGGGGGCAGTTCATCTTTACCGATCCCATGCAGGCAGACGACTGCCCGGAGGGCGTCCTAGGGCCGGTTCTGGCCCGGATCCACCTCAAAGAGATGGGGAGCTTCGCCAGCTACCGCGGCATCGCCCGGGAGCTGGGGTGGCAGGAGGTCGCGGTCGACGACCACTCCCACCAGCTCCCCCGCCACTACGCACGAGTTCGGACCGAGCTAGTGAAGAACGAGGAGAGCCTTCGAAAGGTCTGCTCCGAAACCTACCTGGAGAGTATGAAGAAAGGCCTGCAGCACTGGGTTGACGCGGGGAAGGCGGGACACCTCGCCTGGGGGATCATCCATTTTCGAAAGCCTCTCTGAGGCCCCGATGCGATCGTGGTAAATGGGCTTGGACGATGAACGCCCTCCCTGACGCAGGTCGGGCTCGGCTGGAGGCTGAGTTCGATTCGGGCTTTCTCAGGACCGAGGCCTCCGAGCTCGAGACCTACGGCCGAGACTGGACCAAGGTCCACACCCCAGACCCGAGCGCGGTGGTCTTCCCTCGGTCGACGGAGGAGGTCGCCCGCTTCATGGCCCTGGCCCATCGGGAAGGCTGGGCGGTTGTGCCTTCAGGCGGTCGGACCGGGCTCGCCGGCGGCGCCGTGGCTTGCAGGGGCGAGGTCGTTCTGTCGACCGATCGGATCCGCCAGCTGGGCGAAGTCGATTCCGTGGCCCAAGTCGTGGAGGTCGGTGCGGGGGCTGTGACGGCCGCGGTCCACGAGCACACCGGGGCCCTGGGTCTGACCTGGCCCGTCGAGATGGCCTCGGCCGGGTCCAGCCACATCGGCGGCAACATCGCCACCAACGCCGGGGGGATCCGGGTCGTACGCTATGGACTAACGCGAAACTGGGTGTTGGGTCTCGACGTCGTGACGGCTGAGGGCGAAGTGCTCCGGCTGAACGGCGCCTTGGAGAAGAACAACACTGGCATCGACCTTCGTCAGCTCTTCATCGGAAGCGAAGGAACGCTCGGCGTGATCACGGGCGCGACCCTCAAGCTGACCAGCGTACCGGGGCCGACCCGAGTCGCCGTCTTGGCCGTCGGGGGTCTGGCCGACGCGCTCCGGCTCTTTCGAAGCGCCCGCGAGGCCAAGGGCTTCGATCTGATGGCTTTCGAGTTCTTGACCGAACGCTGCGTCGAGATCGTCGAGTCCCATGGTGCCGCTCAGTCGCCTTTCGAGCAGCGGAGCCCAGCCTACGTGTTGGTCGAGCTGGAGGATGTGGGCGAGGGCGACGGGGCCGATGCCTGGCTTGAGCACGTCTTCGGCCGGGGACTGGTGAGCGACGGAGTCCTTGCCGAATCGGGCAAACAGTCGCGAGAGCTGTGGGCGCTTCGCGAGAACATTAGTGAGTCCTTGTCCAAGGCCGGCTTCCTCCACAAGAACGACGTTTCCCTTCCGGTGAGTCGACTCCCGGACTTTGTGAGCGAGCTGGAGGAGGTCCTGGCCCGTCGCTATCCGGACTTCGGGGTCTATCTATTCGGACACGTTGGTGACGGCAACGTGCACATCAACATCATGAAGCCCGAGGCTTGGTCCAAAGAAGACTTCCTGGCCGCCTGCAACCAGACCGATGAGGTCCTCTTCGAGCAGGTCAAGGCCTACGCAGGCAGCATCTCGGCCGAGCACGGCATCGGTCTTCTCAAGAAACCCTTCCTGGGCTTCAGTCGGACGCCGGCCGAGCTCGAGCTGTTTCGCAGGATCAAGCGGTCCCTTGATCCGCGGGGCCTGCTGAATCCCGGCAAAGTTTTCGACGAGGCCACTCCATGACGGCGCTTTCCTTCCCCAAAGAAAAGATCAACATCGTCCTCCTTGAGGGCATTCATCAGACCGCCATCGATGCGCTGGCCGATGCGGGCTATGCGTCCGTCACCCATCTTGCCACCTCCCTCACCGGCCCTGATCTCGACGAAGCGCTTCGCGGCGTTCACATGGTCGGCATTCGCTCCCGCACCAGGCTCACGCAGGAGGTGCTGGACAAGACCGACAAGCTGATGTGCATTGGCTGCTTCTGTATCGGGACCGACCAGGTGGCCCTCGAAGCGGCGGCCATTAGGGGCGTTCCGGTCTTCAACGCGCCCCACTCCAACACTCGCTCCGTGGCCGAGCTGGTGCTGGCCGAGATGGTCATGCTGCTTCGCGGCCTGGGGGACAAGAGCGCCGCCGCCCACCGAGGTGAGTGGCTCAAGAGCGCCTCCGGCAGTCACGAGCTCCGGGGTCGGACCCTGGGCATCGTGGGCTATGGCCACATCGGATCTCAGGTCTCTATCTTGGCCGAGGCCTTCGGTCTGCGGGTGCTCTATTTCGACGTCGAGCCGAAGCTGGCCATGGGCAACGCGCGCCAGGTCGCTTCACTGGAGGCCATGCTTCCAGAGTGCGACATCGTCACCCTCCACGTACCAGAGTCGCTGAACAGCAAAGACATGTTCGGCGCTCGGCAGATCCAGCAGATGCGACCCGGCAGCCTGCTCATCAACGCCAGTCGGGGCACGGTTGTCGTGATCGACGCGCTGGCGGAGGCCCTTCGGGCCAAGCACCTGGCGGGGGCGGCAATCGACGTCTTTCCCAAGGAGCCCAAGAACAAGGAGGAGCGTTTCGAGAGCCCGCTCCAGAACCTGCCCAACGTGGTGCTCACGCCCCATATCGGCGGCTCCACGCTTGAGGCCCAGCGCAACATCGGTATCGAGGTGGCCCAAAAACTCGTCCAGTACAGCGACCACGGCGTCACCTTGGGGGCCGTCAACTTTCCCAACATCAGCCTGCCGGTGAAGGATGAAGCCCATCGGCTCCTCAACATCCACCGCAACCAGCCCGGCGTCCTGGGGGCGATAAACAAGGTCCTCTCCGACTCGGATGCCAACGTCCTTGGGCAGCACCTTCAGACCACGCCCGAGCTCGGCTACGTGGTCATCGACGTGGATCGCGCGACTTCCCCTAGCCTGAAAGAGAAGCTCGAGGCCGTCCCGGGCACCATCCGCACCCGTATCCTGTATTAGCCTCCCCTCATGATCGACTTGGAAGCGGGGGCGGCGATGGCGGCCTACCAGCGCTACATCAAAGACCTGGAGGCGATGCACGGCTGGACCGACGTCGATTTGGTCCATAACTGCTTCCTGTTGGGCGAAGAGGTGGGCGAGCTCTTCAAAGCCGTCCGCCGGCACAAGAAGCTCTTCGAACAGGGCGAGGCCGAGGCTCAGAGCCAGGACGCCGCCAAGGCCGCCGTGGCCGAAGAGCTGGTGGATGTCTTCAACTACCTCCTGGCCCTGGCCAACCGCCTCGACATCGACCTGGAATCGGCCTTCCGGGCTAAGAACGCCCGCAATCAGTCACGCACCTGGACTTGACCCGATCAGGCGTCCGGCATCGGATCCGACCATGGATGAGACCACCGGAGTGACGGGCCGGGACGACCCACGCTGGGAAACCTTCATCGAGAGCGCGGCCAAGACCGGGGCGCCCCTGGAGACCTTGCGTCGCACCATCGGCGGCCTCCCCATGGAGCCGGTCTACGGGGCTTGGGATCAGCCCGAAGATGAGGCTTCAGCCTACGTCCGTCGCCGTCCTGACGAAGCAGGCTGGCGGATCCGCAGTCCCGTCGTGTCCGGCTCGGTAGAGGAGGCCCGCCGAATCGGCCTCGACGAGCTTCAGCACGGCGCCCATGAACTCCTCTTGGTCCTGGAGCCCCGTTTGCGGGGCGCAGGTGCCCGCTGGACGGGGGGCATCGAGCTCGCCCGACCCTCCGACTTCCGGACCGTCATTCGGGACGTCCTCGTCGACGTGGCTGGGGTCTATCTCGAGGCCGGAGTGGCCTGGCTCCCGGCCAGCCTCGCCCTGATGCGTGCTCTGGAGCGAAAGAACGTCGACGCCGACCAGGTGTTGGGCGGTCTCGGGGTGGACCCGATTGCCTCTTGGGTGCGCCACGGTGCGCTCCCGGGACTCTGGGAGCAGCAGCAGCTCGCCCTGCTGGAGCTGGTCGGCCAGGCTCGATCCAGCTTCCCCAAGCTTCAGACTCTGCGTGTCGACGTCGCCATTTGGCCTGAGGTGGGGGCGGACGCCGCCCACGAGATCGGCTGCGGGCTGTCCCACCTCTTGGAGTACGCTCGCCTCCTCGACGGGGCCGGCATGCGCGAAGCCCTGGGCTCCATAGAATACCGAGTGGCGGCGGGGCCGGACGTCTTCGAAACGGTGTGTCGTTTCCGCGCGCTGCGTCGATGCCTTGAGCGGATCCACGTCGAGCTGGAGGCAGAGGCGGCCCTACCCGACATCCGCTTCGAGGCCATGCCTCTAACTGCGATGTTCACGCGGCGCGACGTCCACACGAACCTGGTTCGATCCACCTTGGCTGCCGCCGGCGCGGCCTTGGGCGGCGCCGACTCGATCCTCGCTCTGGGCTTCGACCATGCTCTACGGGCTCCCGACGCCTTCTCGCGCCGGACCGCCCGGAATATCCATCACATGCTGACCGAAGAGTCCTTTCTGGGCGCGGTCCGTGACCCGGCGGGGGGGGCGCACTACGTCGAGGCTCGCAGCGAGCAGATCGCCGAGGCGGCCTGGTCGGTCATGCAGGCCATCGAAGCCGAAGGCGGGCTGGTGGCGAACCTTCGGACCGAGCGACTGCAGTCCAAGATCCAGGAGCAGCAAGATGAATTGCGAGCCAAGGTCGCCCGGCGGGATCTGCCCATCGTCGGAGTCTCCGAGTATCCTCAGCTCAAGGAGAGTACCGCCTCCGACACCCGCTTCGAAGAAGCGACGCGCATCGTGGAGGGACCGCCTTGGGGAGGTTTCGTGGCCAGCGACTTCGCCCGGGCCAAAACCTGTGTGGAAGAGTCGGAGGACATTTTGGAGCCCGGGGGCGGTGAGCGCTACGATACCCTCCGACCCCTTCGGCGCTTCCGGTGGGCCACTGACTTCGAAAACTTGAGAGACGAGAGCGACCGCGTCCTGACCCGCAGCGGTCAGCGGCCTCATGTGTTCTTGGCCTGCATGGGGCGGCAGGCAGAACACAATGCTCGATCCACTTGGGCCACCAACCTCCTGGCCGCCGGCGGCATCGAGGCACGGAGCGTCGAGGGCCCGGCACCCGATGCGCTCGCCACCGCGTTTCAGGAGTCGGAGCACAAGGTTGCGGTCGTCTGCGGTAGTGACAAGGCCTACGGAGCCTGGGGCGTCGACTTGGTGAAGGCTCTGCGGGCGGTGGGTGCCAGCTGGGTGGCAGTCGCTGGTCCCGAGATCGAGGGCGCTCACGCCCACGTCAAGCGGGGCGACGATGTCCTCGCTTTCCTCGAGCAGCTGTTCCGAAAGGCTACCGCATGAGCTTCCCTCGCTTCGATTCGATCCTGCTTCGCGGGCGGCGCTCGAGCTTCGAGCCTCGGTCTTCGCCCCGCTCTCGAACCACGCCGGAAGGGATCGAGGTGCCGGATCGTTCAGGCGAGTCCCGGAGCCAGGGAGTCGACCACTTGGATGGCCTGCCGGGTCAGGCCCCTTACGCTCGGGGACCCTACGCGAGCATGTACCTCCAGCGGCCCTGGACCATCCGTCAGTACGCCGGCTTCTCCACTGCTGAGGACAGCAACGTCTTCTATCGCCGCAACTTGGCGGCGGGGCAGAAGGGGCTTTCGGTGGCCTTCGACCTGCCGACCCACCGCGGCTACGACAGCGACCATCCCCGGGTCGCGGGCGACGTGGGTATGGCGGGGGTGGCCATCGACAGCATCCTCGACATGCGGGTGCTCTTCGAGGGCATCCCCCTCGACCGCATGAGTGTGTCGATGACCATGAACGGCGCAGTGCTTCCAGTGCTGGCGCTCTACGTGCTGGCGGCAGAGGAGCAGGGCGTCTCCCCCGACAAGCTGAGCGGGACCATCCAGAACGACATACTCAAGGAGTTCATGGTCCGGAACACCTACATCTATCCGCCCAAGTTCTCGATGCGGATCATCAGCGACATCTTCGCCTACACGGCGCAGCAGATGCCGCGCTTCAACAGCATCAGCATCAGCGGGTACCACATGCAGGAGGCGGGTGCGACCGCGGACCTAGAGCTGGCCTACACCTTGGCCGACGGTCTGGAGTATGTGGACGCCGGTCAGGCGGCCGGACTGGACGTCGACGCCTTCGCGCCTCGGCTGTCATTCTTCTTCGGCATCGGCATGGATTACTTGATGGAGGTCGCGAAGCTAAGGGCAGCCCGGATCTTGTGGAGTCGGTCCATGGCGCGCTTTGCGCCCAAGAGTCCGAAGTCCTCGATGCTTCGCACCCACTGCCAGACCTCGGGCTGGAGTCTGGTGGCGCAGGACGTCTACAACAACGTGGGCCGCACCTGTATCGAGGCTCTGGCTGCCGTCCACGGACACACCCAGAGTCTTCACACCAACTCTTTCGACGAGGCCCTGGCTCTGCCTTCGGACTTCAGCGCCCGCATCGCGCGAAACACGCAGCTCATCCTGCAGATGGAGGCGGGAGGAACGCGGCCGGTCGATCCTTGGGGGGGCTCGCACCACCTAGAGTGGCTCACTTCGGCCCTGGTCGAGCGGGCCGAGGCCCACATGAAGGAGATCGAAGGCCACGGCGGCATGGCCGAGGCCATCGAGAGGGGTGTGCCTAAGCTTCGTATCGAAGAAGCGGCGGCCCGGACCCAGGCCCGCATCGACTCAGGGAGGCAGACCGTGGTCGGTCTCAACAAGTGGCCCCTGGACGAGCCTGAGCAGGTCCCGGTTCTGAAGGTCGACAACCGCTCGGTTCGAGAGGGACAGGTGGCGCGCCTCGAGACGCTGCGGGCGGAGCGGGATGGCCCGGCCGCGCAGGCGGCTCTGGATGCTCTGACCCAGGCGGCCGAGCGGGCCGAAGGCAACCTGCTCGATCTCGCCATTCGGGCTGCTCGGGCCAAAGCGAGCGTGGGGGAGATCAGCAACGCCCTCGAGAAAGTGCATGGACGTCACCGAGCGACCGTGGCCACCGTGAGTGGCGTGTACCGCAAGAGCCTCGACGACGGGCGTGTGACCGAGAGCCTCGCCAAGCGGGTCAAGCGTTTCGAGGAGCTGGAGGGTCGTAGGCCGAGGATCCTGGTCGGCAAGATGGGTCAGGACGGTCACGACCGCGGCCAAAAGGTCATCGCCTCGGCCTTTGCCGACCTGGGCTTCGACGTGGACATCGGGCCTCTGTTTCAGACGCCGGCCGAGACGGCCCAGCAGGCCATCGAGAACGACGTCCATCTGGTCGGGGTGAGTTCGCTCGCTGCGGGCCATCTGACCCTCGTCCCGGAGCTCATCCGGATTCTGGCCAAGGAGGGCAGACCGGACATCGGGGTCGTGGTGGGCGGCGTGATTCCGCCTGACGACTACGGCGCGCTCGAGGCAGCGGGGGTGAAAGCCATCTTCGGGCCAGGGACCGTGATTTCCGATGCCGCCGAACGACTCTTGTCCGGTCTCATGGCTGACCTCGAGGCCGGGGAGTCGTGACCCGACGCCCTTCTCCCGAAGCCTTGGCCGAGGGTGTGCGGACCGGACGACGGGCCGCGATCGGTCAGGCCATCTCCTTGGTCGAGAGCCGCCGACCAAGCCACCGCGCCTTGGCCGACGCTTTGCTCGAGGCGCTTCCCCCCCCCGAGGAGCCGGCCTTTCGGCTGGGCATCAGCGGCCCACCGGGTGTGGGCAAGTCGACATTCATCGAAGCCTTCGGCTGGGCACGTCTGGAGGAAGGGCACCGGGTCGCGGTCTTGGCCGTCGACCCGAGCAGCGTTCGGACCGGCGGTTCGATTCTGGCCGACAAGACCCGAATGGCCCGATTGAGCATGGACGAACGAGCCTTTGTTCGTCCTTCACCGTCCGGCGGGTCCTTGGGGGGCGTATCTCGGCGCACCCGGGAAGCGATGCAGGTGGTCGAGGCGGCCGGCTTCGACGTCGTCATCATCGAAACGGTGGGCGTCGGTCAGTCCGAGACTGCGGTCGCCCAGATGGTTGATAGCTTCCTGCTCCTGATGCTGGCCGGGGCCGGGGACGACGTCCAGGGGATCAAGCGGGGTATTCTGGAGTGGGCCGACCTCCTGGCCATCACCAAGAGCGACGGCGACAACCAGACCCGGGCCGGCAACGCGGCCAACGATCTGCGAAGTGCGCTGTCGATATTCCTTCCCGAGAACGCGCCCTGGACGCCGCCGGTCCGCACCTGCTCAGCCATGAACGGCGATGGCTTGGGTCAGCTGTGGGAAGACCTCGGACAGCACCGGGACACCATGACCAAGCTTGGGCTCTTCGAAGATCGTCGCCGCCAGCAGAGGGTGCAGTGGTTTCGTGAAGAGCTCGAGGCCCAGATGCGCGAGGACCTTCGTCGCCGTACCGACCTCGAGAGCGTCGAGCAGCAGGTCGAGGCAGGGGTCCTTGCCCCTGGCGTCGCGGCTCGACGCGTCCTCGAGCTCGATGTAGGGACCACGTCCTGAGGACCGCGGGTCCTCTTTCGACGAGAGCGACGAAATGAAGACGTTTCGACTGGGACTGGAGTGGTTCCTCAACCCCGACCATTTGCCTTTCTTGATTGGGCGAGAGCAGGGCTGGTTCGCGGAGGCCGGCCTGAATCTTCAGCTTGTCGAGCCGGCGGCTCACTTCGACGCCTTCGAGGCCCTGGTCTCCGGCGAGCTGGACGCCGCCATAACCGAGCCCATCCATCTGGTCGAAGACCGAGCCAAGGGGCGAGACCTCCAGGGCTACGCCCGCTTCCTCCATACCAACGGCGGGGTCATGTACTTCGCCGAGTCCGGCATCACCCGGCCCCGAGACATGGCGGGGAAGCGCCTCCAGTACCCGGGGGCGCCGGGACCCGGTGGACCGGCCATCATCGACACCATGGTCGAAGCCGACGGTGGGACGCCCATCCCCATGGTGCCGGTGAACAATGGCTTCAAGCACACCGAGGCCCTGATGGAGGGCCAGGCCGACTTGGCGACCTTGGTCTTCTACAACTTCGAGGTCATCGAAGCGCGTAGTCTCGGGAAGGACGCCCGCTTTTTCGCCCTCAAGGACTGGGGCGTTCCAGACTTCTGCCAGCTCATCATCGTAGCACCGCCGAACATGGACCGCGCCTCCCACACGGCGCTAGTCAAAGTCCTTCAGCGGGGCATCGACTTCATTCACCAGCGGCCGGAGGAGGCCCGCCAGACCTACTTTCGGGTCACTGAGAGCGACCCGGACGACCCATTGATGAAAGCTATCTTCGAAGCCACCGTCTCCTGTTTCACCTTCGACTTCGACATGTCCGAATACTATTACGCCAATCTCGCGAGCTGGATGAAGGCCAGAGGGCTCACGCCCCTCGACGCCGAAGTCGGCCACTGCTGGCGTCACGACTTTGCCTAATCCCCCAACCCATTTCACCCCCAGCCCAAACCCGCGGAGCCATGCCTGCGCAGCCCCGGGTGCCATGCGTGCGCACCCCCGCAATCGTCGTTTGCGCGTCCTCTACGCAGACTTCGCAAGATAGGTTGCGAAAATCGAGTCCATGGGTGGCACCCGAGGGTGATTGGGGTGAAGGAAGGGATTATGTTGGGGCGGTCAGCCGATGCCGAAGCCAGCATCTTGGATGGCAGCGGCGACCTGCTTGGGGTCGGGTTGACCGCGGACGGCTACGGCGCCCGAGGCGACGTCGACCTGAACCCCCTCGACGCCGGGGGTGGACTGGAGGGCGCGCTCGACCTTCTTGCCGCAGCCCCCACAGGTCATCCCGGTGACGTCGAAGCGGAGGTCCTGAATCATCTCGCTGGGCGCGCTTGCGGCGTGGAGCCGGTCCCGAATCCAGTTCCAGCCCGCCTCGCCCACGAAGCCTAGCAGGGCCAGGGCGCAGACCGTGGCGACGAGCCCATGACGCATGTCGTGGCCGTGGGCCAGGACGTCGGTCGGTAGGACACCGGTCAGCACGGCGCCGAAACCCAAGGCGCCGCCGATGATGCTGGCCAGGTAGATTAGGGTCGCCCGAGGGCCCAGCTGGCTCCAAAGGGCACCGATGGTCCCGAGGTTGGTCGCGGGGCCCGCCATTAGAAAAACCAGGGCTGCGCCGACCGGGAAGCCATGGGCGACGAGGGTGGCGGCAATGGGGACCGAGCCCGTGGCGCAGACGTACATCGGAAGCGACAGCAAGAGAGCCGCGCCCATGGACGGCCAAAGCCCCCAGCTCTGCATGGCTGTCCACGCTTCGGCTGGCACCCAGATCTCCAGGGTCGCCGAGACGAGGACGCCCACCGTCACCCAGGGCACGACCATTCGGAGCAGCTCCAGGCCGTGGGCCCACGCTTGGGTCCAGCTCGGCCGAACGCGGCTCGACTCGCTTTCCATCTGGCTGGCGCCCGGGTCCACGACATCGGTCATCCATCCGCCGACGAGGCCCGTCAGTCCCGCCACCCCCAGCTTCGCGAAGGCAAAGGGCCAACCGAGAAAGTTGGCGCTGACGAACATGGAGTCGAGGCCGGTCTGGGGCGTGGCGATGAGAAAGCCCACCGAGGCGCCCTTGCCAGCGCCGCTCCTGCGAAGGCCGAGGCCCGTGGGCAAGACTCCACAGCTGCACAAGGGCAAGGGCAGACCGAGGAGCACCGCGCGGACGACGGAGAAGCGACCTTGCAGAGCTCGCTGGGCGAAGTTTCGTGGCAAGACGCGATGCAGAAAGACCGCGCCCAACACACCGACGAAGAGCCAAGGACTCAGCTCGAGAAGAACGCTCCAAGCTGCCCGCAGCCACGCCATCGACCTCATTGTACGTGCTCCGAGCGTCAACGAAATGAAAACCCCTTCGGCTCTGTCCGTGTTAGCCATGAGTCTTGGCCAAGACGGAGCCCGATGCACCCGGGGACCTGCCCCCGGTTACCCGACACGTCATGCCCTTGGGCCCCCGGGTCCTGGCCCGTCTCCTCCCGGGAGACGAAAGGACGGCGGGCGGACTCATCCTTCCCCAAGGCGCGAAGGACTCGGGCGCCCAGGTTCAGTATGCCGAAGTGGTAGAAGTCGCCCGGGCCGCCCCCGAAGACGAAGAGGAAGGCTTCGGAACGAACGTTTCGGGCGTTCCGCTAGGCGCCCGAATCCTCTTCGTCAAAGAGAAGGGCCTGGCTGTGCCCTGGGACGACAAGCTGCGGGTGGTCGCGGTCGAAGACGTGGTGGCCCTCGTCGAAGAGATCGACGCCGACGAACGTCACTAGTTGTCTTCAGTCGGGTCGCTCATTCAGTCGCTTGGAGACGCTCGCCGCCAAGGTCCGGGGCACTAGGCGGCCCGACCAGGCCATTATCCGATTGGTCAGACCATGGATGGCACTCACCTTGCGGGCCCGCATGGCGCGGTAGGCGTCGGCCGCCACCGCTTCCGAACTGGCCACCCGCCCCGACTCGAACAGACGCGAGACGTCGTTACCCGCGGTCTGGGCGAAGTCCGAGGCCGTCGCGCCCGGACAGTGTACCGTGACCGATACGCTGCTTCCCTGAAGCTCCAGGGCGAGCCCTTCGGAGAAGGATTGAACAAAGGCCTTGCTCGCGTAGTAGGTCGACATCAGAGGCCCGGCCTGAAAGCCCGCCACCGAGCCGATGTTGAGGATGTAGCCTCTTCCCCGAGCCCGAAGACGGGGCAGGAAGCGATGACTCAGCTCCACCAGGGCCCGGATGTTCAAGTCCACCATCTCCAGTTCTCGCTCAAGCGGGAGCTCCCAGAACAATCCGTTGCTCCCGAAACCCGCGTTGTTGACCAAGGCTTCGATCTCGACGTCCGCCATCGCTCTTACCACGCGAGCCGGAGCCTCGCGCTCGGTCAGATCATGGACAAGGACGCGTGTTCGAGGGGCGCCGATGGCGCCAAGCTCAGAGGCCAAAGAATGCAGTTTATCTTGCGAACGTGCTACGAGGGCAACGGGATGGCGATCCCTCGCGAAGCACTGAGCCAGGGCTCGACCGATTCCACTGGACGCTCCGGTGACCACTGCCCAAGCTCTGTCCTCACTCATGCCGGCGAGCAGTAGCACGAAGGGCCGAGACATGGAGTGGTTCGACGCCCAGGCGCCGGACGACCGATGGCGAGAGGCGGAGCTAGCGCTGGGGCGAGACCAAATCCTCCGGCCTTTCGTACGCCGCGCCGGGCCCTGCACCCTCCAACCGCGGCGAGACTACTTTCAGGTCCTCGTGCTCAGCATCTTCAATCAGCAGCTTGCAACCAAGACGGCCGCGACCCTCCATCGCCGGTTCAGAAAGCTGTTTCCCCGGGGCCGGCCCACGCCGGCTCGGGTCCTGGCCGTCCTCGACGAGGTCGACGAGGCCCACTTGGCCTGGTGCGGACTGAGCCGTCAAAAGCGGGGCTACGTCCGAGACCTGGCCGAGCACTTCCTCGACGGCCGAATTCCCACCCGCCGCTTCAAGCGGCTCCCGGACGAGAGCATCATCGAGGCTTTGACCTCCGTGAAGGGCGTCGGCGTGTGGACGGCCCAGATGTTCCTGCTCTTTGCGCTCAACCGCCCCGACGTGTGGCCCGTTCTCGACCTCGGACTTCAGGAGGGTGCACGTCAGGCCTTCGGTCTTCGCCAGCGACCGAAACCGAAGGAGCTGGAAGGACTTGGCGGGCGCTTCGCTCCGTGGCGTTCAGTCGCGACCTGGTATCTGTGGCGTGGAAAGAACCGCGGCGGGCAGTAGCGCTTGTCAAGCCGCAGAGAAGTGCGTATCCCGGCCCGCTCACTCGAGTGGAACAGGGAGAAAGCAGCTAAATTGGATACGCGCGGGCAACACCTTCTCGCAGAATACTACGGATGTCCGACCGCTCTTCTGGACGACGAGGCGGCCATCGAGGAACTCCTGAACCGAGCCGCCGTCGCCGCCGGTGCCACCGTCGTCGCCTCGGTATTCCACCGCTTCTCACCCCAAGGCGTGAGCGGCGTCGTCGTAATCGAAGAGTCGCATCTGTCGGTCCACACCTGGCCCGAAGGCGGATACGCGGCGGTCGACTTCTACACCTGCGGCGACTGCTCCCCCGGCAAGGCCCACGAGGTTCTGGCCCAGACCTTGTCTCCGGAGCGTTCCGAGCTGCTCGTGGTCGAGCGGGGCCTCGGACCAGGTCGTTCGATCGGCATCGCCGAACATCGCCACACGCCGCAGCTCGCTCAGGCATCCAACGAGGGCTGAGTCGTGGGCAACTGGTACGAAGAGACCTTCGACGGCCAGGTCCGCTTCGGGCTCAAGGTGCGTCGCACCCTTCACTCCAACCGGAGCAAGTTCCAGCGGGTCGAGCTGCTGGAGACCGAGTTCTTTGGCAAGGCCCTCGTCCTCGACGGCCTCTTCATGACCAGCGAGAAGGACGAATTCTTCTACCACGAGATGATCGTTCATCCCGCTCTGTGCGCCGTGCGCCGTCGGGCTCGGGTACTGGTCATCGGCGGTGGCGACGGGGGGACGGTGCGAGAGCTAATGCGCTGGCCCGACGTCGAGCAGGTGGTCATGGTCGAGATCGACGGAGAGGTCGTCGACGTGTGTCGAGAGCACCTCCCGAGCATCGCGAGCGCCTTCGACGAGCCTCGTCTCGAGCTGCGGATCGAAGACGGCATCGAATACGTCGCCAAGGTTCCGGCCTGTAGCTTCGACGTCGTGTTGCTCGACGGTTCGGATCCGGTTGGACCGGCCGAGGGCCTGTTCAACGAGAGCTTCTATGCCGACGTGAAACGTGTCCTGAAGCCCGACGGGATCTTTGGGCTACAGAGCGAGTCACCGGTGCTCCAAACCGACGTCTTCCAGGCCGTGCAGAAGACCCTGCGGGTACTCTTCGATGACGTGAAGCCCTACATCGGAAGCGTGCCGCTCTACGGCTCCGCCATGTGGTCCTGGACCCTGGCCCGGCCGGTGGGCGAGGTCTTCCCCCTCGACACCGAGCCTCTTCATGGTCTGGAGGCTGAACTTCGGTATATGAACCGAGAGCTCTGCAAGGCAGCCTTCGTGCTTCCTACTTTCGTGCGAAAACTCGCCACCGGCGTTTGAGTCGCCCTGGGTTCGACTTGGCTCTTCCCGCCGGCTAGGTCCCAAGGGTGGCGTCTCGCCCCCTGAAGACCCTCCTCCCGTACTTGTGGCCCAAAGGAGAGTGGGGCCTCCGATTCCGGGTCATCATGTCCTTGGCCTCCATCCTCGCCGCCAAGGGGCTGAACGTCTGGGTGCCCATCTTTTACAAGGGTGCAGTCGACGCCCTGGGGAGGAGCGAAGGCGCCGCGCTCAGCATCCCTGTCGGCCTCATCCTAGCCTACGGGCTGGCCCGCTTCGGCTCCATGCTCTTCAACCAAGTCAGAGACGCCGTCTTCGAGCGGGTCGGCCAGCGCGCCGTCCGACAGGCCGCGCTCAGCGTCTTCCGGCATTTACACGGCTTGAGCCTCAAGTTTCATCTACAGCGTCAGACGGGCGGCATGGCCCGAGACGTCGAACGAGGTACGAGTGCCATCTCCAGCCTTCTCGGAATCGCACTCTTCAACATCATTCCGACTTTGCTCGAGCTGGTCCTCATCCTCTTCGTACTCCTCGGTCGCTTCGAAGCGGTGTTCGCGCTCGTCACTGGTCTGACCGTCGTCACTTACGTGGCCTTCACCATCGTGACGACGGAGTGGCGCATCAGGTTTCGCCGTCGCATGAACGAGGCCGACAGCGAGGCCAACACCCGGGCCATCGACAGCCTGATCAACTACGAGACGGTGAAGTACTTCGGGAACGAGAGTCTCGAAGCTCGGAACTACGACGAGTCCCTCGAGCGCTACGAGAAGGCCGCCATCCAGAGTCAGTCCAGTCTCGCCGCCCTCAACTCGGGTCAAGCGCTCATCCTTGGAGGTGGGCTCACGCTTCTGATGTACCTGGCTGCGCGAGGCATCGTGGATCAGCGACTGACGGTCGGTGATTTCGTCCTCGTCAACACCTACCTCATTCAGCTCGCCTCGCCTTTGAACCTGTTTGGATGGGTTTATCGCAGCGTGAAACAGTCCCTGGTCAACATGGAGCGCATGTTCGCTCTTCTCGACGTGGCGCCCGACGTCGTGGATCGGCTGGGCGCTCAGAGCTTGGGTCCGGGCCCTCGGGCCGTGGTCTTCGAAGATGTGCGGTTCGGCTACGAGCCAGAGCGTCCGGTGCTCAGGGGTGTCGACTTCGAGATTCCGGCCGGACAGCGGGTGGCGCTGGTGGGGCCGTCGGGTTCGGGCAAGTCGACCATCGCCCGCCTGCTCTTTCGCTTCTACGACGTCGACGAAGGTCGAATCACGGTGGACGGACAGGACCTGAGGGACCTCAGCGGGGCCAGCCTGCGGCGCGCCGTCGGCATCGTCCCTCAGGACACCGTGCTCTTCAACGACAGCATCGGCTACAATCTACGGTACGCACGTGCCACCGCGAGCGACGATGAGGTCCAAGAAGCCGCGCGAAAGGCCAGGATTCACGACTTCATCAGCGCCACCCCCAAGGGCTACGATACGCTCGTTGGCGAACGCGGGCTCAAGCTGTCCGGAGGAGAGAAGCAGCGGGTCGCGATCGCGCGCGTCTTCTTGAAGGAGCCCTCCATCCTCATCCTCGACGAGGCGACCTCGGCTTTAGACTCGGCGACCGAGCGCGAGATTCAGGCCGAGATGTGGGCAGCCAGCGAGGGGCGAACGACCCTCATCATTGCCCACCGCCTGTCGACTATCGTCGATGCCGACACCATCCTGGTCATGGACGGGGGTCGAATCGTGGAGCGGGGAGGCCACGATGATCTCTTGGCCTCGGGAGGCCGCTACGCCGAGATGTGGTCCAAGCAGCTCTCCGAATCCGAGGTCCTCAGGACAGGTTGACCGCCGATTCGGCGGCTGCTTTCAGCCGACGGGCTAGACGGGTGGCGGTGAGGCCCACGACCGCGAGCATGGTCAACAGGGCAAAGAACAGGCGATGCCCCGTCGCCCCCGGAAAAGCGTCCAGCAGGGCCCCTTGGGTGGGGGGTATGAGTACGTCGGGAGTGTAGCCCAGCACCGACACGACGCCGACCGTGGTTCCGGTGAGGGCCATCGGGATCGAGGCCTCTTCCATCACCGCGTAATAGAGCCCGCGCAAAGCGGAGACGGCTGCGCAAATGACCGCCGCCTGGGCCGCGTAGACCAACAGGCTGTCGGGGGAGAGGGCGGCTAGGCTCAGCATCCCCAAGCCGAGGAGGGCGAAGCTGCCCTCGATGGAGCGCAAGGCGCCCACCCGGTCTGCGATGAAGCCGGCGCCGATGGCGGCGATGGGGCGGAGCCAAAGGGCCAGGGCGCTCAAGCGGGCCGCATCGGCTTGGCTCAAGCCATGGCCGTCCACGGCGTAGCCCGCGATGTCGTAGGTCCCCCAGTAACCGGCGTAGGCCGTAAAGATGACCACCGCCTGGAGCCAGACGATGGGCATCCGCAGCACCTGCTTCAACTGGCCCTGCTGCAGGCCTCCCGTTTCGGGTCCACCGGCCTCGTCGGCCGGGAGCGTGGCGAGAACGAACAGGCCGGCCACGAAGCCCATGCCCGCGTAGAGAACGACGACCCCGTCCAAACCGGGCCGGTCCCCGCCCAGAGCGGCGAAGGTCTCGGCCGCGACGTAGGCGAGGACCGCGGCCACCACGCCTCGACCCCCATCGAGAAGTCCGAAGGCTAGGCCCTGGGCCTCTGCACCGCCCCAGCTTCGGGTGGCTTTGATGAGCGCCGCCCAGAAGGTAAGGATGGAGGTGACGCCCCAAAGGGCGTAGATGACGAGTAAGAAGCCAAAGCCTGGGTGGGCCAGGAGACCCAGGCCGACGCCGCCGGTGGCCATGAGCGAGAAGCTCAGCAGTGCCCGGGCCGAGAAGCGGTCGGCCATCCAGCCTCCGGGGAAGTAGCAAAGCAGGGCGAAGACCCCAAAGAGCGAGCTCAGCAAGCCAAGTTGCAGTTGGGTGATGCCCCAGGTCTCCACGATGGCGGGGGAGAACTCTCGGCGGAGAGCGTAGGGGAGGGTGTAGACGCACTCTCCAGCCAGGATGAGGGCAAGGATCGTCGAGGCTCGACGCAAGACCCCACTGCCCTAACCAAGCCCGAGCCCCTTGGCCAGCCATCCGTTGCCAGCCTCGGCGAGACGTCGTAGCCCGCCGGCGTGGCGGGGCGCGTCTATTACGGGTGGTGGGTCGTGCTCTGCTCCATCGTGACCCTCGTTGGCACCTTGCCGGGGCAAACGGTGATCGTCTCGGTCTTCATTCCCGAGCTTCAGCAAAGTCTCGAACTGGGTCCCACCACGCTAAGCCTGGCCTACATGACGGCCACCCTAACCGCCTCCTTGCCGATGACGGCGGTGGGTCGTCTTTCGGATCGCTTGGGGCCCCGGCGGGTCACCCTACTCGTCTCCTTCGCCATGGCGCTCACCTGCTTCGCGATGGGCAGCGTCGCTTCGATCCTCACTATGACCGTGGGCTTCGTGGGCCTTCGCTTCTTCGGCCAGGCCAGCATGGGCATGCTGAGCGGCCACGCGGTCGCCCTGTGGTTCGAGGCGGGTCTTCGCCGGGTCGAGGCCGTCCGGAGCGCGGCCATGGGCCTGGCCACCACGGCCCTCCCGCCGCTCGTGCATGGGCTAGTGGCCGACGTAGGATGGCGCTGGGCCTATCCGGCCCTAGGGGCCGCAGTGCTACTCGGGGTCTTGCCTTTGGTGGCCCTGGTCCAGCGGGACACGCCTGAGTCCATGGGGCTCAGCTTGGAGGGTCGGAAGGGCAGCGAGGCCGCCCTCCTCGAGGGCGCCACCCTGCAGGAGGCCATGAGCACCCCGACGTATTGGGTGTTGGCTAGCCTCGGCGTGCTTCACGCCAGCTTTGGCACGGCCCTCCTGTTCCACAACCAGGCCTTGGCCGCTGCGGCCTCGGTGGATGCCCAGACCGCGGCCTGGGCCCTGAGTGGCTTCGGGGGCGCCTCTTTGGTTGGGACCATGCTGCTTTTTGTCCTCGGCAACCGGCTCCCCCTTCGCCCATCCTTGATCCTCATTCCCTTCTTTTTATCGACGGCCTGTGTCGGTGTGGCTCTTGCTCGAGGTCCCGCTCTGTACATGGCGGCGATGGCCGTCCTGGGGCTTGGGATGGCGCTCGTGCAGGCCAGCCTGACACCGGCCATTGCCCTCGCCTTCGGCCGGCGGCATCATGGCAGCATTCGGGGCTCGGTCATGACTGCGTTGGTGGCGGGGACCGCGCTTGGGCCGGTCCTGTTGGGCCTGAGCCTCGACCTCAGCGGCAGCTTCTCCACCCTCCTGCTCGGCATCCCGGTGCTCGCCCTCACTCTGGGGGTGGCGGTCTCGAGGGTGCGGCTCACAGGTTGACTTTCGGCGCAGCGCGTAAAAACCACGCGCGATGGCGGCGAAAGCTCAGACCCTCATCGACGGCCTCCGTGATCCGCTGCGGCCCGAGCACCGCATCGGCTACTTGACCGGGCCCGACCCGGTCTTCACGAGCTACGCGGAGCTTCATGACCGAGCCCAGCGAGTCCTGGGTCTGCTTCAGGATCGGGGCGTAGGTCCCGGGCGCTTCGTCGTCCTGGTCAGCGCGGACATCCAGGCTTTCTTGGAGCTGTTCTGGGGCTGTCTCCTCGGCGGCGCGGTGCCGGTGCCGGTGAGCGCGGGCGGGACCGACGAGCACCTCCTCAAGATCCAGCGCGTCCTCGGACTCTTCGATGATCCCTTGCTTCTCATCGAAGCTGATGGCCGGGACCGACTGGCCGCTTGGTCCGAAGTCCCCATGCCCAAGGTGCTGACCCTGGACGAGGTTCGGAGCGCTGCTGCCGGCGGGGTCGAGGGTCGCCTTCATGACGTGAAGCCGGACGACCTCGCGTACGTGCAGTTCAGCTCGGGCTCTACGCGCGCGCCCAAGGGGATTCAGCTCACCCACCGAAACTTGGTCGCCAACACCGACGGCATCATCCAGGCCATCCAGCTCGAGCCCGAAGACCGGCCCCACGCCTGGATGCCCCTCACCCACGACATGGGTCTCATCGGCGGTCACCTCACACCCTTCATGCGAGGGACCAACCACACCCTGATCCCGACCGAGCGCTTCGTTCGGCGCCCATTGACCTGGATGCAGGAGGCGGCCACTCACGGCGTGACCGTCACGAGTGGGCCGAACTTCGCCTACCAGCACACCCTCCGGGTCTACAAGCCCGAGCGATTCGAAGGCTTGGACCTGTCGCCCGTCCGGGTCATCTTCAATGGGGCCGAGCCCATTTCCTACGAACTGGTGAAACGCTTTCTGAATACTTTCGAGACCCACGGGCTTCGTCCAGCCTCCATGTTTCCGGTCTACGGCCTGGCCGAGGCCAGCCTGGCCGTTTCCATGCCGCCGCTGTTGTCCGGCCTTCGTCGGACGGTGGTCGATCGGCGCAAGCTCGGCCTGGGGGACACGGTTCGGGCGCCCGAACGCCCCGAAGACGGCCTCGATCTGGTGCCCTTGGGAAAGGCCATTCCCCACTGCGAGTTCCGAATAGGCGACGGCGCCCCCGACGACACGGTGGGGCCGATTTGGATCCGCGGCGACAACGTGACCCGTCGGGTGCGCACGGAGGATGGAGACTTGGATCCTCTCGTCGACGGTTGGTACGAGACCGGTGACTTGGGCTTCGTCTCGGGAGGGGACCTTCACGTCGCCGGTCGGGTGAAAGAGATGGCCATCGTCAACGGCCAGAACGTCTACCCCCACGACGTCGAGGCGGTGGCGAGCCAGGTCGACGGGATCGAGCTCGGAAAGGTCATCGCGGCGGGGGTCAGGGATCCCGGCTCGGGAAGGGAGGTGCTGGCGCTCTTCGTCCTGTGGCGTAAGGACGATGAAGAATTCACCGGCCTCGCGCAGCGGCTGCGTGAGCACGTCACTCGTCAGACGGGCGTCGCGCCTTCGGTGATTCATCCGGTGTCGAAAATTCCCAAGACGACGAGCGGCAAGCTGCAGCGCGTTCGAGTCGCACAGAGCTGGGAGGTCGGTGAGCTCTGAGTGCGACAGTGTCCACTTATTGCCCACCAGTGGAAGCCGCCAAAAAAGTGCATCAGGCGTTCATGGGCTTTGCGGATCACGAAGTGTGACGTCTAGCATGCGCCACCATGTCGGAGAGGGATGAGGGGACCGCTCCGCGTCGGCTGCTGGGACCCGGCTATGTAGGTGGGCTGCAAGCCGACTTACTCTCGTCCGAGCTCAGTCTGGCCTTCCTCCGAAGCCTCTTCGCCCAAGCCTCCCAAGTCGGCCTGGGCTTCTTCGAAATCGAGCCCAAGACCTCCAGGGTGCACATGGACGTCAACGCAGCCCGGCTGTTCGTCAGCGACAGTGGTCTTGCGGACGGACGGAGCGCCGAGCTGGCCCACTTCCTGGCCATCTTCGAGCCCGAGCTGCGCTCGACCCTGGAGCGGGGTCTGGCCCACGGGCAGAGCATCGTGGCCGAGGGTCGGCTGCTGGGAGAGGGAACCCCCCTCTACGTCTCGGTGACTTTGGGCGCCGAAGGCGGCCGCTTTTTCGGCCTGCTCCAAGATACCACGGTCCATCGCCGTGAGATGGCCCTGGCCCAGAACGCTCAGCGCCTGGAGTCCATCGGCCGGCTGGCGGGTGGCGTCGCCCACGACTTCAACAACCTCCTCACGACCATCCTAGGGAGCGCCGAGCTTCTGATGGACGAGTCGGACCCCGAAGAGATCCAGGCGCTGGCCGAGGAGATCGTCGCCGCCGGCGACCGCGGCCGAGAGCTGACCAAGCGACTCCTCACCCTCTCTCACCGGCAAGAGGGTCAGCGAAAGAAGACGGACTTGCCCGCCTGGATTCGGGCCTCGGTCGACCCTTGGCGACGTCTGATGGACGCCGGCGTGCGGCTCGATCTCGACCTCCCGACGGATCGACTCGTGTCCTGGGTCGATCCCCATGGGCTCGAGCAGGTGATGCACAACCTCCTCGTCAACGCCCGGGACGCGACCGAAGGCGGAGGGCAGATCGAGATCTCCCTCGAACTGTCCGGACCTCCGCCCGGCGGAAGCGGTAGCCAATGGTGCACGCTCCGGGTCAGCGACGACGGCCCCGGAATGGATCCCGAGGTTCAGGCCCGGGTCCTCGAGCCCTTCTTCACCACCAAGGCAGTCGGCGAAGGCACCGGCCTCGGGCTGTCTTCGAGCTTCGCGATCATTCGGGGCTTTGGCGGGCATCTCGAAGTCGACAGTCGGCCGGGACGAGGCACCCACGTTCGGATGTGGCTGCCGCTAACCGAGCAGGAGCCGACGGACGACTTACCCGAGCGTTTGGAGATCGCGCCTCGACGTCACTCCATCCTCGTGTTGGAGGACGACAGAGCGGTGGGTCTCACCATGGCCAAGATGCTGGAGCGCCTCGGCTTTTCGGTCGTCCTCGTTCACGACGAAGCAGGGGCCTTCGAAGCCGTCCGGAGTCGGCGCATCGACCTGCTCGTTTCCGACGTGGTCATGCCCCAAACGACGGGGCCCGAGGTGGTGAAGCGCCTCAAGGCCGAGTTCCCTCAGCTTCGGGTTCTGTTCGTCTCGGGCTACGCCGGCGGCGAGCTGGAGCGCCACGGTTGGGATCCCCAGACGCCGCTCTTGGCCAAGCCCTTCACCGCCGACGCGCTCCTGGCTCGAATTGCCGAGCAGCTCCCCGAGGCCTGAGCCCGACTCTAAGCCCCGGGCTTGCTTGCTTCGCGGCGAGCATGACGGCAGGGCGTGGGCGTGGAGATCCTGGACGTCCACAGCGTCGACGGGGCTCATTCCTCGCTCTTCGTCGGCGAAGGTCTCGAAGCCTCGGCTCCGCTCCTGTGGCTTCAGCCCGCCATGGGGGTCGAGGCGCGCTGGTACGCCCCCTTGGCTGAGCCCGCGGCCCGTCGGGGGCTCCGACTGGTTCGGGCCGACCTCCGAGGTCACGGGAGTTCCAGCCTTCGTCCCTCCCGGGCCGTGGACTTCGGCTTCCGAGACATCGTGGAGTTCGACCTTCCGGCTCAGCTCGCCGTCCTCGAGGCACGCTTCCCCGACGCGCCCGTCCTCCTGGCCGGCCACAGCCTGGGCGGCCTCCTGAGCCTGCTTTTTGGAGCTCGGCGTCCCGGCCAGGTGGAGGGCGTCGCCTGTCTGGCCGCGGGCTCCATTTACCACCGCGCGTGGAAAGGAGGCCCCTACCCGAGCGCGGGCGTCTGGGTTGCGACTCAGTCCATGGGCCTCTTGGCCCGGGCCATGGGGTGGTTCCCGGGAAGCCTGGTTGGCTTCGGGGGTCGAGAATCCCGCGACCTGATGAGGGACTGGTCTCGTCAGGCGCGGACGGGTCGTTTCAAGAGCAAGGGCCTGGACTACGACGTCGATCTTCGCCGCTGTCGGACTTCTTGTCTCTTCCTCTCCTTGGAGGGGGACAAGCTGGCGCCGACGGGCGCGGTGGACGATCTGGCTCGGCGGATACCGAGCCGTCGGGCCCATCGGATCCACTTGAGCGTCCCGGACCTTTCCCGGCCCCACTTCGATTGGGTCAAGCGGGGTGACGCCATCTTGGAGGCGGTTCAGACCTGGCGCGCTAGCCGAGCTTCTCGAGCTCGCTCCGAAACCACGCGATGGGCGTAGCCTGCTCCGGCGTCTTGTCGGGCCGCTCCCGCCTGAAACGAGCGAAGCGAAGGGCGAGGCCGCCCGGGTAGCGCGGCGAAGTCTGCACGCCACTGAAGGCGATCTCGACGACGCGGACGGGTCGTAGATGGACCACGTGCTCGTCTCGCGCCTGGGCCAAGGTCAAGAAGTCCTTGGTCTGGGCCTCGAGTCGGGCATCGCTGAGACCCTTGAAGGTCTTCCCGAGCATCACGAAACCGCCTTGGCCATCGGGAGCGCCCAAGTGCAGGTTGCTCAGCCAGCCCTTGCGACGACCCGAGCCCCATTCGGCGGCGAGGACGACGAGGTCGACGGTGTGGGCCTGCTTGAGCTTGAGCCAGTGAGCGCCCCGCCTTCCGGCTTCGTAGAGGCTGCGCCCGCTCTTGGCCATCGCGCCTTCGTGGCCGGCCTCGAAGGATGCGGCGACGAAGCGAGCCGCCGCTCCGGGGTCTGGCGCCAGCAGCCGAGGGGGCTGAAGCACTTCCGGCACGACTTTCAGACCCTCGATCCGTTCTCGAAGCGTTCGGTCGAGGAGACACTCGCCGTCCAGATGGAGCAGGTCGAAGGCGAAGAGAGACAGGGGAAGGCTCCCTCGCAAGGCGGCGGGGCCCGACTTGCGACCGAAGCGGCGCATGGTGGTCTGAAAGGGCTTGGGTCGACCATTCGCTTCCAGCGCGATGACTTCGCCGTCCAGGACCAGACTTCGAACGGGCAGGGCGCGCACCAAGTCTACGACTTCCGGGACGGCTTCCGTCACTTCGTTCAGGAGCCGGCTGAACACGCGAACCTCGTTCCCCTCCCGGTGGATCTGGACGCGGGCACCGTCGAGCTTACGTTCGAACACCCAGCCCTCGTCTTGAGCGAAGACCTCCTCCAGTGACTCGGCGGGCTGGGCGAGCATGGGCTGGATGGGTCGGAAGAGCTCGAGGTTGAATCGCTGCAGGCCGGCCACGCCGTCTCGAGCCGCCGTCTCGGCCACCGTTCGGAGGTCGCCGGTCAGCATCTGGGCGCGCCGTACGAGGGTGGTATCGAGTCCAAAGGCGGCCGCCAGGGCGTCCAAGACCAGACTCTCCAGGGCGCCCTGGCGAGGTTCCCCCAGCCAGAGGCGGATCAAGAAGCCCTGTTCGAGTGGGCTACATCGCGCCAAGAGTTGATGAAGACCGGCCTTGCGGGCTCGGGCCGAGCCTGAGCCCGAGAGTTCTCTCAGCTTCACGTGGGCTGCCTCGACCTCTTGAACGTCGAGGCAGGCTTCGGGCGCGGGCGTGGGATTCAAGGCCCGTAGCGTGGCGGGACCGACGCCTAGCTTTCCGCCCGGGAGAACGCCTGCCAACCAGCTCGCCGCCAAGCCAACGTCCTTGGGTCGACCTCGCAGCACGCCAGCCAGGTATTGGATCTTGTCCTTCCGAGAGCGGGTCTCGGAAGATGCCTTTGAGACCCGGGCCAGTTCCAGAAGCTTCATCCGGTCGCCTCGGACCCCACACTAGGACGGGCGCTCGAGCTCGCAAAAGAAGAGTTGGGCCAAAGGCGCCCCATGCTAGCGTCCGCCCCCATGAAGGCCGTGGTCTGCACCGAGCTCGGTGGTCCTGAGCAGCTTCAGCTTCAGGACCTGCCCGAGCCCACTCCGGGACCGGGCGAAGTGCTGATTCGGGTGGAAGCCGCCGGCGTGAACTTCCCCGACGTCCTGATGATCAAGGGCGAGTACCAGTTCCAGGTCCCCCCGCCCTTCGTTCCCGGTCACGAGCTGGCGGGCCGAGTGGAGGCCCTGGGCGAAGGCGTGACCGGTCTGGAGCGAGGCCAGCGCGTGGTGGCCAACCTGCCTTGGGGGGCCTTCGCCGAGCTGGCGACCGTGGTCGCGGACGCCGTCATCCCGCTTCCGGATGCCCTCAGCGCGGAGCAGGGCGCGGCCATGCTGTTGACCTATGCGACCTCCCACTACGCTCTGCGGCTTCGGGCCCAGCTTCGGCGGGACGAGACGCTCGTTGTCTTGGGCGCGGCCGGAGGCGTCGGCGCGGCCGCGGTTCAGATCGCCAAGGCCATGGATGCTCGGGTCATCGCCTGTGCAAGCTCCCCCGAGAAGCTGGCCTTCTGCCGGCGCATGGGCGCCGACGAGCTCATCGATTATCGACAGGAGGATCTGAAAGAGCGGATCAAGGTCCTCACGGGCGGACAGGGGGCGGACGTGGTCTATGACCCGGTCGGAGGGTCCTTTGCCGAGGCCGCGCTTCGGGCCACCAACTGGGATGGTCGCTACCTGGTCGTGGGCTTTGCCTCGGGCGAGATCCCCAAGATCCCTCTCAATCTGCCGCTCCTCAAGGGATGCCAAATCATGGGCGTGTTCTGGGGGGCCTTCGCCACTCGGGAGCCGGACCGCCATCGGGAGGGCGTGCACGAGCTCTTCGAGATGGCGAGCCAAGGGCAGCTCGAAGCCCACGTGGACGCGATCTATCCTTTCTCGGAGGCGAATCGCGCCCTTTTGGACCTGGCCGAGCGAAGGGTCCGGGGCAAGGTTCTCATGCGTCCCGAGCGGTAGGGTGGGGTGGCTCGAATCGAGTCGGTTCACTGCAGCTTGGTATCCATCGTTCGACCACCGGGCCGAGAAGCGTCATGATGGCGACAGGTGATCACCGGCGCCTCCATACCGCTCAGCTTCCTGGCCGGAGCACAGCGCGGCGCGGCCCCGACTCCGGTTCAGCCCGTGCCGACCGGAGCCACGGCAAGCGCCGCGGTGGGCGCCGTGACCGGTCCGGCCCCGGTGCGTCGTCGCGTTCCTGGACTTGACGAGCCTCGCCCTGTGGCGACGGCCCGGGAGTCGGCCAAGAGCCAGGCCTGGCACCGCGACGCCTTCGAAGGGGAGCTCGACGCCCGTCAGCGAGGGCTACTCACCTTGCTCATGGCGCGTCGAGTGGCGGCTCGTCGGAGCTATCGACGTCAACGGGACGTTTTGTTGACGCCTCGTCGAAGCGACGGGTGACTCGGTAGACGCCCTCTTCGCGGTCGAAGACGACCCGGTGCTTCAGGCGTCGGTGCAGTCCGAGCATGGCCGTGTTTTCGGGCATGATCTCCGAAGTGAAGCCTGCGATGCCTACTCTCTTCGCGTGCTGGGCCAGTCTTCGCTGGAGGTGAGAAGCGATACCTAACCGCCGAAACTCCTCGTGCACGACCACCGCCGTCTCGGCGATGTTGGTTCGCGGGTTGAGCTCGTATCGAGCCACGGCCACCAGCCGTCGGCCCAGACCGATCGACTCGAAAACGGCGAGGGCCATCCTTCGTTCGTAGTCCACGCAGCACAGCTCGGCCGCCTCTCGGTGGCCCATGGCCGTCTTGGTGTTGAAGTAACGGGTGTATACTGTGTCAGGGCGGTGACTGTAGAAGAACTCCTGAAGGTGCCGCTCGTCGGTCCCTCGAAGAGGCCGCACTCGGAGGCGATGGGGGCCAAACTCGACCCATTCGTCCAGCTCTTGAGGGTAGCGATCCATCGACTGCTTGAGGATGGCCTCGTCTTCGCGGACGTAATGTCGCTTGCTGACGAAGCTCAAGAGATCCGCCCGGACATCGGGGTGGGCGATGTTGATGAGGGCGATCGCGCGCTCTCTGATGTTCTTGCCGTGCAAATAGGCCACCCCGTACTCGGTCACCACGTAGTGGACGTCGCCCCGGGAGGTGACCACGCCGGTCCCCTCGTCCAGGTGGGGCACGATGCGGCTGATGGCGCCGTCTTTGGCGGTCGAAGGGAGGGCGATGATGGGCTTTCCGCCCCGGCTCATGGCCGCCCCCCTGATGAAGTCGACCTGTCCGCCGATGCCGCTATAGAACTGGTAGCCCACGCTGTCCGCCGCCACCTGTCCGGTCAGGTCGACCTGCAGCGCCGAGTTGATGGCCACCACCCGGTCGTTCTGCGAAATCACTCGAGGGTCGTTCACGAAGTCCGAAGGATGAAAGCTGATGCTCGGATTGTCGTCCACGAAATCGTAGAGCGCTTTCGATCCCATGCAGAAGCTGGTGACGGTCTTCCCGGCCATGACCGACTTCTTCTTGTTCGTGACGACACCTCCCTCGCACAGGCTCAAGATCCCGTCGCTGAACATCTCGGTGTGGACCCCCAGGTCTCGCTTGTCCTCGAGGAAGCCGAGGAGGGCGTTGGGAATGGCTCCAATCCCGAGCTGTAGGCAGGAGCCGTTGTCTATCAGGCGGGCGACCTGACCGCCGATGCGGATCGCCACATCTGCAGGCGGCTCGTCATCCAGGGTCAGAAGCTCTTTGTCTTCCGGTATCCAGCCATCGACCCGATCCGCATGCACCAGCGTGTCACCGTGGGTCCGGGGCATGTGGGGATTGATCTCGGCCAGGACGAGCTTGGCGCCCTCCAGCGCCGCGGTCTGAATGTCGACGTGAATCCCCATCGAGCACCAGCCGTGGCGGTCCGGGGGTGAAAGACTCAGGCAGGCCACGTCGACTCGACGTCGACCCGATCGCATCAAGCCGGGAATTTCGCTCAAGAAGATGGGCGTGTAGTCGGCGCGGCCCTCGTTCACGGCCTGCCGCGTATTGGCCCCGATGAAGAAGGCGTTGTGGCGGAAGCTGTCCTCGAGACCGGGCCGACAGTAGTCGGCGTGGCCGAGGGTCAAGAGGTGGACGACCTCGACGTCTCGAAGCTCGACGCCCCGCTCGGCCAAGGCGCCGACCAAGGTCCGGGGCTGGGCACAGCCCGAACCGACGAAGACCCGCTGTCCGGACCGGACCCGGCCTGCGGCTTCGGTCGCCGTCGTCTTCTTGGATTCGAAGCGCGTTCGCCAGCTCACGGTCGCGTCCTAGCAAAGGACGCGGCCGCGGCGAAGCGCGTCGATGCGGGGGCGCCCTAGTCGAGGCTGAAGGCGTTGGTGGTCCCCTCGTCGATCTGCCAGATGACTCGATTCGCCGGGTCGAAGCCCATCCCCTCGTCGTCTCCGCCCGCGTTGAGCTGGTTGAAGAAGAGGGGGAGCGGCCCCGTCGGTTCGCAAACGTAATAGTCGTTGTTGCTGTCCCCGTTGAGGTAGATGACGTCGGCCAAGCCATCACCGTCGAAATCGTCGGCGTAGAGCTGTCCGCCGGTGGCACTCGTCACAGAGAGCGGACTAATTTGCTGGATCTCGTAGGTGAAAGTGATGCGGTCGATCCGAACCAGACCTTCGATGGTGCCAGAGGAGGTCTCGTCACACAGGGTGTACAGATAGTCGTCATCGGCAGCGAGGCCCTGGCACTCGTCCAGATCCGCGAAGGTTCCCAGTAGCGTCGGCAACGTCGTCGGACCGGCGGATGCAGGCATCGAGTAGAGTTCGGCCTCGATCGTATCGTCGGTGATGGCGAAGATCGTGTTGTCGTAGACCACCATGCCGTTGAAGTCGTCGTTGGGCGCCAGGGTCGTGAAGTCTCCCAGAACGTCCAGGCTCCAGGTCATGCCGGCATCACTCGAGACCCGCCAGATGCAGTCGTTGGTGCAAAACGTGTCGTCGCTGGTCACGTAGATGTCTTGGCCATCGATGTAGATGTAGTTGGTATCCAGGGCCGAGAAGCCAGGGATGAGGGCGTCCACGTCCTCGGTCACCCCCGTCACTTTGTCGAAACGGTCGATGGTGGAGCCATCGTTCACGAAGTAGACGAATCCTGTCGAGCTCGTGTCGGCGGCAACGCCCGTCGTGGCGGATGAGAAGGTCGAGTCGACGATGATGGTGGTCGGTGTATTGCCGACCTGCAGCCCCAGATTGGGCCCGCATGGTGGGAGCGAGATGACCACCGTGAAGGAACGAGTTGCCGTCGAGCCGAAGAAGTCGGTCACCTCCACCGTGAAACTGTAGGTCCCTGGCGTGTCGGGGGTCCCGGTGATGTCGGTGCTCGGGGTGCCGGTGCCGTCGATGCTGAGACCGGGCGGCAGGGCGCCGGCGCTGATGCGCCAGCTGTAGCTGCCACCGGTGCCACCGAAGGCCGCGAGCTCCTGGTCATAGGCCACGGTGCTGAAGCTATCCGGCAGCGACTGGGTCAGGATGGCAAAAGGAACGGCCGTACTCCCCGTGTCGCAGACGAAGCTGGTGCTGTCGATTTCCACCGCGTCCAAGATGCCGTCCTGGTCGTCGTCGATGCCCGTGTCGATGCGACGGCCGCCGTTGGCGCAGTTGGCGCCGGCCGGCTCGTCGTTCACCTCGAGCAGCGTCGAGTTCTGGTTGCCGTCGCAGGCGAAGGAGGTGCTGGCCACCTCGGGGTCATCGAGGGCGCCGTTCCCGTTTAGATCAGGGCCGACCTCGATTCGGGTGCCGCCGACCGGACAGTTGGCCCCCGCCGGCTCGGCCGAAACCCGCACCGCCGAACCTCCAGCGCCATCCGCGCCGCGGACGCCATTGCAGGCGTAGGTCGTGCCCGTCACCTCATTGGGTTGGAGCACGCCGTCTTGGGAGGTATCGACGCCGCTGTCGATTCGGACGCCGCCATCGGAGCAGTTGGCCCCCGCGGGTTCGGGCGTGGTGGCGACGATGCTGCGCTCACCGTCCACACCGGCGCATACGAAGGTGGTCTCCTGGACCTCCGGGTCGCTGAGGAGGCCATCGTTGTCGACGTCATCGCCGATCTCGATTCGAGTCCCGCCTACGTCGGGACACTGAACGCTGGTGTCGCCGGGCTCCGCGCTCACGCGGGTCAGGCGTCGAAGGGGGTCACAAACGTAGCTCGTACTCTCGATCTCCGCCGCTTCCAGGTTTCCGCTCCGGTCGGCGTCCAGGCCTTGGTCGATACGCTCGCCCCCGATGGGGCAGTTGGCGCCGGCCGGCTCGTCTGTGGTGATCACGATGGACTCGAAGCCCACCTCGCCCGTGCACAGGATCTCCGACTCCGAGACCTCGGTGTCCTGAAGGACCCCGTCGCCGTTGGCGTCCAGTCCGTACTCGATGACCAGCCCCGTGGTCTCGCAGGCGGCTCCGACGTCGGGCGAAGTCCGAACGAGGGAGGTCAGGCCGTCGAGGCCGTCGGCGCCGTCGCAGGCGAAAGTGGTGGCTTCGATCTCGGCCGCCTGCAGGATTCCGTCCGCGTCATCGTCGGCGCCCACGTCGATACGTAGTCCGCCGTCGGCGCAGTTCATGCCCATAGGCTCGGGGGTCGTGAGGATGAGGGCGTTCGTGCCCGGCAGGCCTCGGTCACCCGGCTCGCCGGCGCATATGATCTCCTGGCTCGCGATCTCGGGACCCGACAAGATGCCGTCCTGGTCCAGATCGATACCCGTCAAGACGACCTGTCCTCCTTGCGGGCAGTCCATCGCGCTCGCAGGGGCGAACTGGATGATCGGTCGGTCGAAGACCTCGGTGTCGTCGGTGCAGGCCGCCAAAGAGCCTGCCGCCCAGACGATGGCCAGCGTGTAGCTTCTACGCAGCATCATGATCTACTCCTCTTGCACCTGAATATCGAGAACGTCGCCTCCGGTCGGAAGCGCCGTGTAGGGCGTGGTCGAGGCTCCCACGACGGGGCCAGCGCCAATGTCTCGGAGGAAGGCTTCCTCCACCGCCGCTGCGTCTTCGTCGGTGATGTAGAAGACTCGGTCGCCGCCCTTCACGAGGAAGAAGTCCTCGTCGATGTCCTGGGTGGTGCCCAAGGGGCTCGGGCTGTTGACCGCAACCGGGGCGGCTACCGTCCCCATCGAGATCTCGGTCACGAACAGCTCCAAGACGAAGTCGCCCGCGAAGTCGACGGCCATGAACAGCTTCGTGCCGTCGTCGGAGATCTTCACTCGCTGGACGTCATCATCGAGGCCTGCGGAGAACAGCCGGACCGGATTGGTGAAGTCGTCGAGAAAAGTGAGGTAGGGCTCGTCTTGGGCCGATGTCACGGCGTCATGCTCGTAAACGACGTAGTCTCCGTTGGGGCTCCAGGCGAAGGTGTCGCCCAAGAACTCGACGTCGTTGCTGGCCGGGGTCCCGCTGATGGTCAGGGCCGAGCCAGGGATCTCGGTGTCCAAGATGTACAGCTCGGTCTCTGCGCTGACAAAGTAGTCCCCCCGAGCGGCGATACGCCGGCTGTCGGGGGACCAGCGGATGTCGTCGGTCGAGAAGAGGGTGGAGCTCAGCTCGGGCGACACGCGGACCCGCGGCTCGGCGAGGTTCCGGACGTTGCGGATGAAGACCTCTTGTCCCAGGTTCGCGGCATCGGCGATGAAGGCCAGGAAGTCCCCATTGGGCGAGAAGGCAATGTCGTCTGTGCCCGTCAGGATGTCGCCGCCGGCCGCGATGCTTCCGCTGATGGACTGAGTCGCTCCCGGCGTCGGGCCCGAGACGTCGACGAGGAAGGCCTCGGCATCGTCGTTGACATTTTCGTCTGAGGTGTAGGCCAGCCACTCACCGTTGGGTGAAAAGGTGAAAAAGAGGTTCACGTCGGCGCTGGTCGGGAGGGGGCTGTTCACCTGGACCCGGGTGCCCTGGGTGTCGGCGTTGTAGAAATAGAGGTTCTCTTCGGCGCTGACGAGCTCATCGCTCCGGTAGACCACCTTGTTGCTCCCCGGCACCCAGCCGAATGCGCTGACCTCCAGTGAGCTCGAGGTGCCAGGAATGGCGCCGTTCACGACGACGCGGGTGACGGCGTTCAGGTTCCGGACGTCCGCGACCACGAGCTCCTCTCGGAAGTTCACATTGAGGTCAGCCTCGTAGCCGATGAAGTCGCCGGTGGGGGACCACTGGAACACGTCGACGTCGGGGTCGGTGTTGGGCGACCCGCTGAAGTCGTTGACCTGGACGGTACTGATGCTTGGGAACTGGCTGATATCGGCCACGTAGAGGTTGTCAGTGGCCGTAGCGGAGGTGTCCTGCCCGATGAAGGCCACGGCGTCCCGGTTGGGGGCGAAGGTGATGGCCTCGGCGCAGTCCGCCTCCGTGTTGGGCAAGGTCGCGGAAGCTGTCGCCGTCACCGTGCCTGCCGCATCG
This sequence comes from Myxococcota bacterium, assembly GCA_039024635.1. Classification (GTDB taxonomy): domain Bacteria; phylum Myxococcota; class Kuafuiibacteriia; order Kuafuiibacteriales; family Kuafuiibacteriaceae; genus Kuafuiihalomonas. The sequence continues at coordinate 51,761 of JBCCQA010000030.1, forward strand.
ATGGAGGCGATGACCAAGTCCTCGACCGTATCGACGTCCACGTCACCGCAGTAGGCGATGAAGCGCTGGGTGCCCTTGATGTCGATGCCGACCCGACGGGTCCGGCCGTCGCCGCCCCCAACCTCGAAGACCACGTAGCTTCCGAAGTTGGTGGTCGGCGTGCCGCTCACCACCCCGGCTGACGATAGACTGAGGCCGGCCGGGAGGGTCCCCTCGAGGACGCTCCAACTAAAGGGCGCCGTTCCCCCGTTGACGGCCAGGGTGGCGTTGTAAGCTACGCCCTTCTCGACGCGAGGCAGGGTGAGGCTGGTGATGTCGAAGGGCGCCGTCACGAAGATACTGAAGGTCTCGGTGTCGGTGTTTCCGAAGAAATCTTCGACCTCGACCGTGAAAGTGAAGGTCCCGCTGCCGGTCGGGCTGCCCGAAAGGTTGGTCGTCGGCGTGCCGCTGGGGGCCAAGGTCACGCCCGGGGGCAGCGCCCCGCTGGTGACCGACCAGCCGTAGTCGCCGCCTACCCCGCCCACGGCGCTGATGGCGGCCGAGTAGGGATTGTCGAGCAAGCCATCGGAGAGGGTCGCGGCCTCGATGCGGATAGGCACGTTGGCCAGGGTCGAGCACACGAAGGTCGTGGTTGTGATCTCGCTTGGGTCCAGCTGTCCATTGCCGTTGACGTCTTGGCCGGACAGCAGGCGCTGACCGCCGTCGGCACAGTTGGCGCCCGGCGGCTCGGAAAGAATGTCTACCAGGCTTGGCGAAGCCGCGCCTTGGCAGGCGAAGCTGGTGTTCGTCACTTCAGAGTCGTCCAGGACGCCGTTGGCATTGGCGTCGATGCCGGTCTCGATCCGGGTGCCGCCGTCAGGGCAGTTGATGCCCGACGGCTCGTTGGACAGCCGCACCACCCCGCCGTTGGCACCGTTGGTGCCGGGGTCGCCGTTGCAGATGAATTCAACCGAGGTTTCCTCACCGGCTTCGAGCAGTCCGTTGAGGTTGGCGTCGAGGCCGATGGTCAGGCGGGTGCCGCCTTCGGCGCAGTCCTGGCCGGACGGGATGGGCTGCTGAAAGGTCAGGACCGGGAGGCCGCTGCTGCCGTTGCAGGCGACGGAGGTCGAGATGACCTCGGCCGCCTCCAGGGCGCCGTCGCCGTTGAGGTCGAGGCCCGTATCGATGCGCTGACCGCCGAGGAAACAGTCCTCGTCGCCGCTGGCCAAGACGGTGATCTCCACGATGGAGATGGCGGCGTTGCAGATGAAGCTGGTGCTCACCACCTCGGTCTCCGCCAATAGGCCGTCGTCGTTCTCGTCGAGACCGGTTCGGACCCGGCGACCGCCGGCCGGGCAGTTGTCGCCCGGTCCTTCGCCATCGATCTCGATGAGGGAGCGAAGGCCGCCCTCGCCGTTGCACACGGCTTGGGTATCGTCGATCTCACCCTCGTCCAGGACGCCGTTTCGGTCGTCGTCGAAGCCAGTGTCGATGCGGGTGCCGCTTCGGTCGCCGCAGATGTCTTCGGCATTGGTGCTGGTGACGGTCAGGAGCGGCGTGCCGTCTTGGCCATCCTCTCCTTGGCAAATGAAGGTGGTGGCGTCGATCTCGGTGTCGGACAGGACGCCGTCCAGGTCGTCGTCCAGACCGGCGTCGATCCGCTCGCCTCCGTTGGGACAGCCCTCACCGGCGTCGCTCTGGCGGATCAAGGTTTGGGCGCCGTCGAGACCCGGATCTCCGGCCGTGCCGGCGCAGACGATCTGGACTTCGGCCCGCTCGTCCCCGGTTAATACACCGTCGCCATTCTCGTCAGGCCCGCGGACCAGGCGCGTGCCCGAACCGGTCGGACACTCGGTGGCGTCGGCGGCTTCGGCCACGAGGATCTGGTCTGGAGGAAGTTCGGTATCGTCGCCGCAGGCTGCCAGCAGGAGGGCCAGCCAGGGCGCGTATCGGAGTCTGTTGCTGAACATGTTCGTGCCTCGTCGTCTCACTGGAATTGGGCCGCGTTGGCGCTGCTCTCGTCGACCTTGTAGAGCGCCTTGTTGCTGCGGTCGAAGGCCATGCCCTCGTCGTCGCCGCTGAAGGCGGTGAGCCATTCTCGGTTGAAAATCGAAGTCGACAGCGTGGCCGCCCCCACGTCGCAGAGGTAGAGGTCGTCGCCGCTATCTCCGGTCACATAAAGGATGTCGAAGCGGCCGTCGTTGTCGAGGTCTTCGCCGTACACGGCCGAGATGATGTCGGTGCCGACGGTGAAGAAGGTGGGGGTCAGGAGCACGGTTTCGGCCGTCAGTCCGATTGGGTCGATTCGCACGACCCCTTCGTCGGTGCCGCCGTCGACGTCGTCGCAGACGGTGTAGAGGAAGTTGTCGTCGCCCTCCAGGCCCGAGCAGTACTCGATGTCGCCGAAGGTCGCGAGCAGGGTTGGCACCGCGGGCAGGGTGCCGGACAGGTCGATGGAGTACAGCTGGGTATCCGCTATGTCGTGGGTGATGACGTACATCGTGTTCCCGTTCACATGGATCCCCCGCAGGTCATCGTTGGTGGTCAGGTTGGTGAAGTCGCCCACGTCCTGGAGGCTGAGGGTAGCGCCGCCGTCGCTGCTGACGCGGTACACGCACAGCGAGGTGCAGGCTGTATCGTCACTGGTCAGATATATGTTCTGACCGTCGATATCCATCTCGTAGCCGATGTCTCCTGTGCCGAGGCCGGCGATCTGGGTCTCGAGGTCGTTCTCTCGGACGGTCCCGTTCTTACGGAAGCGGTTGAAGCCGATGCCGGGCTCGACGTAGTAGACCCAGCCGCCCACGTCGTCGTCGGCCGCCATCCCGCGCACGCTGCCGCTGAAGTTGGTGCCCGTCACGGTGATGGCCGAGAAGGTCTCGCCCACCGCGCCGCTCTGGCCGGGGCCGCAGGGCGGAAGACTGAAGGTGAGGTCGAAGGTCCTCGAGGCCACGGCGCCGTTGGCGTCGAAAAGGATGACGTCGAAGCTCACCGCTCCGGGTACGGTCGAGGTGCCGGTCAGGTTGGCTGTCGGGGTGCCGGTCGGGTCTATGCCGATGCCGGCCGGGCCGTTCTGGATCGACCACTGGTAGCCCCCGCCCAGGCCGCCGATGCCTTCGATTTCGATGCTGCTGAGGTCGTCGTTGACGAAGACCGTCCCCAGATTGGCAGGCGTGGTGATAGCGACCGGGACCACGGGCACGGCAGAGCACACGAAGCGGGTCTCGGTGACTTCGTTGGCCTGGAGAACGCCGTCTGCGTTGATGTCTATTCCGGACTCGATGCGCTGACCGCCGTTCAGACAGTTGGGGCCCGGGAGCTCCTCGGTCGTCGTGACGAGGGTCTGAAGTCCATCGGCCTGGTCGCAGATGAACGTGGTGTTCACCACCTCGCTCGGGTCGAGTTGACCGTTCTCGTCGTCGTCCGGTCCCGTCTCGATCCGGGTGCCGCCCAAAGCGCAGTTCGGGCCCGCGGGCTCAGGCGTGATGTTGACCGCCGCGTTGGGTCGACCGTCGGAGCCAGGGTCTTCGTTGCAGGCGAAGCTGACGGCATCGACCTCGGCCGGATCCAGGACGCCGTTGCCGTCGTCGTCATCGCCGCTCTCGATCCGGGTGCCGCCATTGGCGCAGTCGGCCCCGGCCGGGATGGTGCTGGTGCGGACCAGGCCGGCCAGGCCGTCCTCACCCGTACAGAATACGGTGGTCTCCAGGACTTCGGGGTCGCTCAAGACCTCGTCGCCGTCGGCGTCGAGGCCGCGCTCGAGAACCAAGCCGCCGTTGGGACACTCGGCTCCGGGGGCGAGGGTCGAAGTTCGGACCAGGCTGATGGCCGGGGCGCAGATGAAGCTGACCTCGTCGATTTCGCCCGCCTGAAGGATGCCGTCGCGATTGGCGTCCAGGCCCTGGCTCACCCGCTGTCCGCCTGCGGCGCAGTTGGGTCCACGCGGCTCCTCGGCGAACTCGATCCGCCGGTCGAAGCCTTCGGCGCCAGCGCAGACGACCTGGGTGAACCGAACTTCCGGGTCGTCGAGAGCGCCGCTGGCGTCGGCGTCTACCCCAGACTCGACGAGGATGCCGCCCTGCTCGCACTGTTCGGCGGTCGCGCTTGAGGTCCGAACGAGGAAGTTCAGGCCGTCCTCACCCGTTGCCTGGTTGCAAATGAAGAGGGTCTGGTCGACCTCGGCATCACCGAGCTGGCCGTCGCCGTCGTCGTCTACACCGGACTCCACCCGGGATCCGCCATCGGGGCAGTTGGCGCCCGCCGGTTCGGCCGAGGTCCGGACCAGCGCCGAGCGTCCGTCCTCACCCTGCGCGCCCTGGGACGGACTGCAAACGAGCTCGGTGCTGGTGATTTCGTCGCCGTCCAGGGTGCTGTTCTCGTTGGCGTCGGCGCCCGAATCGATCGCGGTCCCCCCGTTGGGGCATTCGGTCGCCGTAGCGGCCCGGGTCAGGCTGATGATGGGGGTGAACGGCTCCGCGTCGTCGCCGCAGGCCGCGGCAGCGAGGAAGGCTGCACAACCAGAGGCGCGGAGGCTGTTTCGAATCAGTGGGCTCATGGTCTTCCAGTCCTAGGCTTGGTCCGGGACGAGGCGTCAGCTGCGTCGACGGGGGACGCTCTGTCTGTACCCAGACGTGCCGTGAGCCTTTAGCGAGCGGCCGCCCACTGATCAACGCTGAAAGTCTGCGTCCGCGATCACTTGACCGTTCGTTGGGACTCACACCTAGCTCGCTCGGTGGACGCCGACGCGCTGATTGCGGCCTTGGGTTTGGAGCCCTTGGGCTTCGAAGGAGGGTGGTTTCGGGAGACGGTGCGTTTCAACAGCGAAGCGCCGCCGAGCTTCGCAGGGCTCGAACGGAGTCTCCACACCGCGATTCTGTACATGCTCACCCCCGACACCCGGGGTCTGATGCATCGCCTGCGCCACGGCGAGGTCTACCACTTCTACATGGGCGATCCCGTCGACCTCGTTCTGCTTCACGGGGCTGGGCAAATCGAACACGTCGTGCTCGGTCACGACTTGGCTGGGGGCCAGCGCCTCCAGCACCACGTGCCGGCTGGCGTGTGGCAAGGCTCTCGGGTCCGACCGGGGGGGCGCTTTGGGTTGATGGGAACGACCATGGCCCCGGGTTTCGACCTTCGGGATTTCGAGCTCGGCGACCGGGAGTACCTCTCCAAACACTGGCCCGGCGCCAGCCCTTGGCTTCGAGAGCTTACGCCCGACGTCCAGCGCACCGAGCGCCTAGAGCTCGTCGCCGCCACCCGGGACCTGCTTCACGCGGAGCTCCGTTCCCCCGAAGCGCTGGCCGCCGGAACCCGGGGCGTGGTGGGTCCGGACTGGCCTCCCGGGCCTTGGGACCTCGACAGGCTTCGTCGTGAGATCGCCCACTTGGAGGCTGGACCGGAGCAGCGCGCCTGGTGGTCGTGGTACGTGATCAGACGCTCTGACCGTCGCCTAGTGGGGACGGGCGGCTTTCGCGGGCCGCCCGAAGAAGGCCAGGTCCACGTCGAAACGATGCTTCTGTTCCACGAGCTTCGGGATGAAGTGGTCGAGGCGCTTCGTCGTATCGCCTTGCGGGACCCCCGGGTTCGAGAGGTTCGGGAAGTCGACTAGCTTCGGCAGTCGGTGCAGATGCCTTCGTACACGATGTGGGCGTCGTGGAGCTCGAAGCCTCTTCGGTCGCGCCGGGGCAACTCGGGCACATCCTGCTCGGGCAAGACGTCCTGCACGAGACCACACACCGTACACACGAGATGGTGGTGCGGGTCGTGGCCGTTGGGGTCATAGCGTCGGGTCAGGCCTCCGTCGAAGCTCGTGACCCGGAGCTCGCCCATGTCGGTGAGCTCGTTCAGGGTGTTGTAGACCGTGGCGCGACTGAGCTCGGGCAGTACCTGCCCGGCGCGTTCGAATACTTCGTCCGCGGTCAGGTGCAGGTTGTTTCCGGTTAGGACCTGGGCCACGGCCCGCCGTTGGGCGGTCATACGCCATCCTCGATGGCGGAGGCGGTCCAAAAGAGCCGGCGTCGCGGTGGAGCCCGTCACGTCCGGTGAGCGTACGAGCCAGATGCGGCCCCATCAACAATTGGGTTCGTTTCGAACTTGGACCGAGTCTAGTTTGCGTTCACTGCCGGGCGTTTTGGATGAGAAATAGGGTATACTCCCATCAGTTCGTGTGGACCCGCCGATGGCCGAAGACCTGCACGTGGCGAGCGTTGTCTCCCTCGAGATCGTGGATGAGCCCGACCTGGTCGGGGGCGGCCTCATGGATCTTCTTGGAAATGAACCAGCGGACGGTCTCGGTGTAGGGCGGCGTCGTGAGCGAGCCCCGGTATTGGTAGAATCCGCTCTCGTGCTCGCAGATCTCCCGCACGTCGACGTGGCCGGCCGGTGAGCTCTGGCCGGCCATGGTCGGCACCTGATCGATGAAGCTCTCGATGAAGGCGTTCCGCGCGCCCTGTTTGAAGAGGGCGGCGATGACGAGGTACTGAGTCGGTGCGTCCTCTCGAACGTGCACCATATGCATCTCCATCGGGTAGGTCACCCCGTCGAGCAGATGCTCCGAGGGCGTGTGAAAGTGGAATTGCTTCAGGACGTACTTGTGGCCCTCTTCCATGACGTAGTTCCCCGGCTCGAGGTCCACCTCGATGGTGTGGCCCAGGTTGACGACCTTCTCTTCGCTTTCTTCGTAGTGCAGGATGACTTGCTCACCTCCCGAACGGGCTTCGCTGGTGAGGATGTTGATGGGGGACTGAACCAGACCGTGTCCGGCCTCGGGGGCTAGATAGCTGGCTTTGGGCGTCTCGGTGTCCGGGGCGCCGGTCGCTCCTGCGCAAGCCGTGAGGAGCAGAGCAGGGAACGGTCGCAGACCTCGCATCCCGAATGCCTAGCGTCCGCCGCGGACCGAGACAACATGGCTACCGGGATCGAATCGGTAGGCAGATTCGGTGGCAGGTGCCTTCCACGCCGCTGCTCACCTCTAGCCGTCCGCCGTGACGCTCGACGACGGCCGAGACCGGAGCCAACCCCAGCTGGAGTCGAACCCGTCGCTCTTCTTCCCCGAATCGAATGCGAAAGAGCTGCTCAATCTGCTCGGGGGAGAGCGCGGGACCATCGTCGCGGACCTCGATCAGCACTTCGTCTCCGTCGCTCAGGGTCGAGACCTCGATCTGTCCTGGTCCGCCCAGCTGATGGGCGACATGGCTCAGCAGGGTGAGGAGCGCCTGGTTGAGCTCGCTCGCTGAGGCTGCGAGGCTTGGAACGGGTTCTAGCCTCCGCAGGAGCACCACGTCTTCGGGGAGCATGGGCTGAAGCAGTAGGAGGACGCTCTCTAGCTCTTCACCCAGGTTCACCTGCTGCAGGGCGCCCTGATCGCTGCGTACGAAACGCTGCAGGCTTTGGACGATGCTTCGAATCCTCTCCGTGGCCTCCCCCGACGCCGACAGGAGACCGTTCAGGATCTCGGCGATGCGTTCGGGGGCATCGCCGCCGCGAAGCCGGCGGACCGAACGCTGAAGGAGGTCGAGGTTGCTGTTGAGAACACCGAGAGGACTGTTCACCTCATGGGCGATGCCCGCCGCCAGGTCGCCGAGGAGGGCCAGCCGCTCGGTCTCTACCAGTCTGGACTGGAGTTGTTCGAGCTCCACGTAGCGGAGGCGGTGGATCTCGGCATCCTTCTCCGCCGCTTCCGTCCGAAGGCGAATCTGGATTCGCGTGGCTTCGCGGCGGCTCTTTGCGTCGAAGACCTGGTCCCGGTAGCTCTGGAAGCGCTTTAGGTGATGAAGCGCCCGGGCCGGATCGCCTTCCTGCTCGTAGACCTCGGCCAGGCAGCGATGCAGGTCCAGCTCCAAGGGGACGGAGCCCATGGCCATGGAGATCTTCTCGAGGGGCTCGAGCCAAGTTCGGGCAGCAGCGATGTCTCCCCGTCGAAGCTGGACCCGGCCCAGCGCAATTTGGGTTTCCAAGGCCACCGTGCTCGAAAACTCGGCCGGGAAGCGGGCGTAGGCAGTCTCCAGCTTCTTCAGCGCCAGGTCGAGGTCACCGCGATCTTCGGCGATCATCCCCAGCTCGCTGATGGTCACCGCGATCAGGATGTCCGAGCTTGCTTGCTGAGCCCATTCGAAGGTCTCCTTCGAGAGGGCGAGGGCCTCTTCGTATTCGCCCATCTCCCGCAGGAGCCGGCTCATGCGAAGGTGAAGCCGATAAAGGCCCATGTAGTCGTCCAGCTCTCGGAAGATGCGCAAGCCTTCGTCGAGGTAGCGTCGGCCGAGCTCGACCTCGCCCAAAGCGGCGTGGACCCCCCCGAGGCTGCTGAGGGCCCATCCTTCCCGGCGCCGGTCGCCCAGCTCTTGGGCCAGCTCTCGGGCTTCGCTCGCGTAGCGAAGGGCGGCGCCGTAGTCGCCGGCCAGTTCGGCCATGGTCGACTGGCGGTCCCGAGCCGCCGCCATGCCCGAGCGATCCCTCAGGAAGGCGAAGATGTCATAGGCCCGTTGAGACACCTGCATCAGCTCGTCGAGCGAGCCGATGGTGAAGAAGAGAAGGGTCAGATTGAACAGGGCCCGGGCGATGGACGGCAGATGGCCCCGCGCTTCGGCCAGCTCCAAGAGCTCCTGGTTCAGCTCGGCCGCCCTCTGGCGGTCGGACAGCCGAAGGGCGAAGGCTTCGTCGAGCTTGGCCGCAAGTCGAACGGGGTCGTCGGGGGCCAGGCCGAGCAGCGGATCTGACTCGGCTTCACCCATGGACGAGACCTAGCTCCGAAGGTCCAAGGGGTCGAGCCATTGGGGCCCTTCGGGACCCCTCGGATTTTCGAGAGGGGCGAGACTTCGTGGGCGTAGGATCCCCTTCGGTGAAGCGGCCATCGAAGAAAGCACCGGAATGATCGCCGGCATGAGGATTGAACATGTGGGAGACATGACGCGACGGCATCCGACGAGACTTGTTTTGGGCCTGGTGCTCCTGGCTGGGGCCCAGCTCCACTGCGGCGACGACGAAGGGAACGGATTCGGCGACGGCAGTGGATTGGGCAGCGGGAACGGTTTCGGCACCGGGAGCGGTGGGCCTTCGCCCGATCCGTCCGCCGGCAACGGCTCCATGGGCCCAGGAGGCGGCAACACCAACGTGAACTTCGGTGGGGCCCAAGACTTCGGTTTCGTCCGGGGCCTGTTGGAGGCTGGTGAAGTACCGCGTGCGGTCGACTTTATCGACTCCGGCTTCTTTGCCGAGCATCAGACGCCGCTGCCCGAACCCATCTGCGGAGAGCGCGTGTGCGTCCAAGGGATGCTGGGCGTCATGGGCAACCTGATCGACGGCTCGCCGTGCACCCTGCTCCAGGTCGGACTCAACTCGCCCATCATCATCAATGACCAGGACGTGCAGCCCTTGGACCTCGCGGTCGTCATCGACGTCTCGGGCTCGATGCAGTCGGGAGACAAGATCGGCTTCGTACGCGACGGGCTGCGTCAAATGGTCAACGAGCTCAATGATGACGACCGAATCGCGCTCATCGCCTATGCGACCGAGTCGAGCTTCCGGGTCCAGCCGGGTCCGGTTCAGGGGCGGCGCAACGAGCTCTTCGACGCCATCGATAGACTCCAGGCCGGCGGAGGCACCAATCTCTTGGCTGGTCTGGAGGATGGCTTTCAGTCAGTGCTGCAAGGTCCCGAGGGCTACGCTCGCCGGGTCATTCTCCTCAGCGACGGGCGGCCGACGGCCGGCGTGGTCTCCACCCAGGCGATCTTGAACGTCAGTCTGGGCTACGTGTCCGAGGGCATCGGTCTGACCACCATCGGCCTCGGCACCGACTTCAACCAGGAGCTCATGTCCCGCCTGGCCGAGGGCGCCGACGGCAACCACTACTTCGTCGAGAACGCGAGCGCGGTCGATGAGGTCTTCGAAGAAGAGCTGCGCTACTTCACCGTCGCCGTGGCCAAGGATCTGCAGCTGGACGTGGCGGTGGACGAGAACTTCTCCGTTGATCAGGTCTACGGCTCCCCCAGCTTTCAAGCCGACGGCGCGGGTGGTCGACTGGAGGTGGGCTCGGTCTTCTTGGCCCATCGCCGCTCTCCTGACGACGTCACCGACGGAAACGGCCGCAGGGGCGGTGGTTCGGCGCTGCTGTTCGAGCTGATGGCCCGACCCAGCGATGGGCCCGAACCCGCGACCACCGAAGTGGCCCGGATAGAGGCCAGCTTCCTCGACCCCGAGCTCGGGGAGCGGGTGAGCGACGAGTTGGTGGTCGAGTATCCCTTTTCGCCTTCGACTGTCCTCGAAACCGGCTTCTTCGAGAACGACATCGTCACCAAGTCTTTCGTCATGCTGAACATCTTCGTCGGCATGCAGCGAGCAGCCGCAGAGTTCGAAGCGGGCCGAGGCGAAGGGGCCTACCGGATCTTGATTCGTCTTCGCGCTGCGGTCGAAGACTACAACGAGGAGGTCCAGGACACCGACATCGAACTCGACCTCGAGCTCATCGACCGCATGGCAGCCAACATCGAGACCCGCATCGCGCCGCCTCCGCCCCCCGAAATCCCCGAGAACCCCTGGCCTGCCGACTGATCAGGGACACTTCGCCACGGTTCGTCCGAAGAAGCGAGCGGAGGTGGAGGGGCAAAGCGGAATGTACCGCTTAGCGGTCCAGACCTCGCGCAGCGAGCGTATGTAGGAGGACGCGAAGCGTTCGTCCGAAGAAGCGAGCGGAGGTGGAGGGGCAAAGCGGAATGTACCGCTTAGCGGTCCAGACCTCGCGCAGCGAGCGTATGTAGGAGGACGCGAAGCGTTCGTCCGAAGAAGCGAGCGGAGGTGGAGGGGGTCGGGCTCTGCCCGGCCCAGGTCCCACTATACGGCGAGAGGATGTCGTCGGTTGCGCAGCTTGCTCAGCATTTGGCTCAGGGCGCTGTCCGAGCCGACGGCTCGTCGTGCCTGTTCGAAGAGTACCGAGACCGTTCGACGGCTGACCTTCGGCACCTGGGCAGCGCGCACCGTGTCCACCGACTTTTGGACCTCCTCCATGGTGGCCAGTGCCAGGGCGAGAGGCACGGCGCAGAAGAAGCGGATCTCTCGCCCGGTGGGGCCTGTGGGCCAGAGCATCGTGTACTCGATGGCCCGGTCCAAATGGCCATAGGCCCGATGGACGACCTGGGTCACCACGTCGAGGGCGGCCGAGCGGTGGGCGGGATCGACCAGCTGCTCGGGCTGAAGGCCGTGTCGAGCCGCGAGGTCGGCGGGAAGGAAGGAGACGCCCCGTTCGCTGTCGGTGGCGACGTCCTTGATGATGTTCACCAGCTGCAGTCCCTGACCAAAGGCGACCGCTCGCGCTTCGGCCTCCAGTCGGAGCCGCTCGTCGGACTCCGGCAGGGCCCGCAGGAAGAGTTCGGTCAGCAGTTTACCCACCGTGCCGGCCACGAAGTAGCAATAGCGATCCAGGTCGGCCTCGTCGCGGACTTGAAGTCGACCCTCCAGCTCGAGTCGCTCCGCGTACTCTCGCATGCCCGCCGACATCTCGAGAATGTGAGGCGTGACCGCTTCTCTCACCCATTCGGGTGCGGCGCCGAAGCTACGAAAGACCGCCTCCGAACGGCGGCAAAGTTCATACTCTGGATTCTCCGGATCCTGGGTCCACTCGATCGCGGAAGCGAAAGCCGCGGCCCGCTCGGGGTGGGCCAAAGCCGCCTCGAACTGGGCGAAGAGTTCGCTCCGACGGTTCCAGCCGAGTCCTGCTTCGTCCTCGACCGTGTCGAGAATACGGCACAGCAGGTAGGCGGTCCGAACGGAGTCCCGCAGGTCCTGAGGAAGGGCCTCAATCGAAAGAGCAAAGGTGCGAGATACGTCGGGCAGGATGCGCTGCATGAAGGCCTGACCATCCTCAGGAGAGATCCGGCTCAAATTGCCACTTCCTCCTCCGCCACCGCCGTCGATGTCCCGAATCGGCGCGATGAAGAGCTCGGCGAGATACTCGGCCAGCTCGATGAGGTTTCGATCGCCGGTGGTGGATGCGGCTTGGAGGGCGGCGCTTCGGCGACGCTCGATTTCGTCCAAGGCAAAGCGCTTGGAGCCGCAGGATTCAAAGAGCGCCGTTGCCCGGGCGATGTCGGTTGCGCTCGTTTCGTCACGAGGCCTGTCGATGATGGCCTGGAGCTCGGTACGCTCGTCGGCACCGAGATGACCGAAGGCGTGAACCACCATGACGCTTCGCTTTCCCTCCGCGACGTCTTCGCCCACTCGACCTCGGCCCTTGTCTCCGAAGAGGTCCAGCACGTCGTCTTGGATCTGGAAGAGCACGCCGAGCTCGCGGCCCACGCTTCGCAGAGCGTCCACCACCAACTCCGAAGCCCCATAGACCCGGGCTGCACCGCCCAGGACCAACCCGAAAAGCCCCGACGTCTTGCCCTCGACCATCTTGAAGTAGGCATCCATGCTCGGCGAGGCCTCTTCTTTAAGAGCGAACTCGCGCTCTTGGCCGTCGATGACCGCGATGGTGTCTTCGAGCATGCTCTTGCTCAGCTGCTCTCGGGCCTCGGGGGGGATGTCGATTTGGTGGAGAAGAAGGAGGGCGTACTGAAACATGGCGTCGCCCAGGTTGATGGCTCGGGCCTCGCCGTAGGCCTTCCAGATGGTGGGGCGGCCTCGGCGACGTTCGTCTCCGTCCTGCAGGTCGTCGTGGACGAGGGTCGCGTTGTGGAGCATTTCGCACGCGGCGCCAAAGGCGAGCGCGTGCTCGGGATCCCTCCCCAACAGCTCGCCCACCAGGAGTGGAAGCAGGGCTCGAAGTCGCTTCCCTCCGGTCTCGAAGTGGTAGTCGTTCATGGCCACCAGACTGGAGCCCGGTGGCGAATGGGTCCGAGCGGCCTCGGCCATCAGGGCCGCAATCCGCGGAAGCTGACTGTCCTTCAGTCGCTGCAGACGGTCGTCCATGCTGGGCTCAGGCGCGCTCATCGGGCCACCTTTCCACCTCGAAGTCGGTCGAGTACCGCCCTGGCAGCATCGACGTTCACCTCCTGGGCGTCGGCGATCGCCTCGCTCACTCGAGGAATCTCATCGCCCTCGGCGCCGGCAGCAACGGATACGTTGCGGGCGTGAAGACGCATATGTCCGCTTTGGATGCCTTCTGCCGCCAGGGCTCGAAGGGCGCCCAGGTTTTGGGCCAAGCCCACGCTCGCCGCCAGCTCACCTAGGTCCTTGGCCGAAGTGATGTCCGCCAGGTCGAAGCTGGCCTGGACTGCGGGGTGGGTCTTGATGACGCCCCCCACTGTACCCACGGCCATGGGAAGAGTCATTTCGCCGTGCAGTCCATCGGCTCGGACGCGCCAGCGAGCGAGCGCGGTATAGCGGCCCTCCCGGGCCGCAAAGGCGTGGGCACCGGCCTCGACCGCCCTCCAGTCCTGGCCCAGCGCGATCAGCACCGCGTCGATCCCGTTCATGATCCCTTTGTTGTGGGTGGCGGCCCGGTACGGGTCACGCTCGGCAAAAACCGAGGCTTCTTCGATGCCGCGAGCCAGGGCTTCGCCGCTGTCGGCACCTCGATTCTCCAGGCTTTCGAAGGGTACCCGACCTCGAACGGTGACGGTGCGGCCGTCGCTCAAGTTGGACAGGATGCGGAGCCTCGCTCGACCGCCCGACACGCTCTCCAAGCGTGGCGCCAAGCTCTCGCACATCGAGTTGATGGCGTTGGCGCCCATGGCGTCTCGAACGTCGACCATCAAGTGGACGATCATCATGGGCCCCGAAGGGTCGTCTTCGCCCAGCGGAGCCAGGTGCCGAACTTCGATGGAGCGCGCACCTCCGCCGACCGCGGTCAAACGTCGGCGCCCGCCGTTGGCCATGGCCAAGAGGTCCAGTGCCGCGTGCTGGATGGCCCTCTCGGCCGCCTCGGCGTCAGGAACGTCCAGGAGCTGGATTTGCCCGATCATCATGGCCTCGGTGGATTGGGCATGAACGCCTCCTCCGGACCGCAGGAGTTTCGCCGCGAAGCTGGCGGCCGCGATGACCGAAGGTTCTTCGACCACCATCGGCGCCACGCGGGCCTGCCCATTCAGCAGAAGGTTCGTGCAGATGCCGAGGGGTAGACCAAAGACGCCAATGGCGTTCTCCACCATCTGATCCGCCGCACCTTCGGAGAGCGCGGTGACCAGCTTCTCCATCTGGGCTTCGGTCAGGCCGAGGATCTTCTGAAGTCGGTCCCGCCGTTCCTGCAGAGAAAAACGATGGAAACCGGAAAGTCCGCTACTCAGCTCCTCGCTCGACACGCGCTCCGCCCTCAAACGCGCGGTTAGCATGATGGTAGGTCCACAGGTAGAACATCGTCCTCCGTGATCCGCGCTTCATGGATGGCCGCAATCCGGTCCTGATAGTGGCAATCCCTGCTGCGGAGGCCGGACTGGACAGGGCCTTTCGGAGGGTTCAACACGGAGCCATGACGGGCTTCATCGGACCCCTCGTCGAGCAGCGAGGTCGGGAGAAGTTTCGATTGCACGAAACCCATCTGAACGGGCAGCTCGTGAAAGTTCTTCGTACCATTGGGTACGATCGCCACTATGTCCGGGCCGAGGGTGCGTACCTGTATGACGAGGATGGAGCACGTTATCTCGACCTTTTGAGCGGCTTTGGCACCTTCGCGCTGGGCAGGAATCACCCGACGGTCCGGGACGCCCTGCAGGAGGTCCTGAACGCCGAGATGCCCAATCTGGTGCAGCTGGACGTTTCACCGCTGAGCGGTTTGTTGGCCGAGGCCTTGGTGGAGACCATGCCTTCCTCCCGCTTGTGCAAGGTCTTCTTCGCCAACTCCGGAACCGAAACCGTGGAAGGGGCCATCAAATTCGCCCGCTACGCCACCCGCCGAAGTGGGGTCCTTTACCTGGATCACGCTTACCACGGCCTCACCTATGGGGCCCTTTCGATGAACGGGGAAGCCATCTTCAAGAGCGGCTTTGGGCCCCTCCTCGATGACGTACGCCAGGTGCCGATGAACGATCTGGACGTTCTGGAGCAGGCGCTTCGCAAGAAGGACGTTGCCTGCCTGATGGTCGAGCCCATCCAAGGAAAAGGCGTCAATATCCCGGAAGACGACTACCTGCCCGAGGCGGCACGGCTCTGTCGGAAGTACGGGACCCTCTTCGTCGTCGACGAGGTCCAAACCGGTCTGGGTCGGACGGGGAAGATGTGGGCCATCGAGCATTGGGGCGTGGAGCCCGACATGCTCCTGACGGCCAAAGCGCTGTCCGGAGGCCACGTCCCCGTGGGGGCCATTGTCAGCACGGCCGCCGTCTTCGACAAGATGTTCGACCGTATGGATCGGGCGGTGGTCCATGGCTCGACTTTCGGAAAGAACAACATGGCCATGGCCGCGGGCCTGGCTACGCTGCGAGTCCTGAAGGAAGAGCGGCTGGTCGAGAACGCCGCGGCCCGCGGGGCCCAGCTCATGGCCGACCTTCGTCCCTTCGTCGACAAATACGACTTCGTGAAGGACGTTCGGGGCAAGGGCTTGATGGTGGGGATCCAGTTTGGGTCTCCAAAGAGTCTCAAGCTGAAGGCTGCATGGTCGCTCTTGTCTCGAGCTAATCCGGGCCTCTTTTGTCAAATGGTCCTCATTCCGCTCTTCAAGGATCATCACGTCCTGGCCCAGGTGGCCGGGAACGAGACTCCGGTCATCAAGCTCCTTCCTCCGCTGGTCGTGAACGAAAGCGACGTCCGCTGGACCCTGCAGGCTCTCGACGAGACGATCGCCGCTTGCCACAAGGTTCCCGGGGCGATCTGGGAGCTGGGGACCACCTTGGCCGGCCATGCCATGAGCGCCCGGCGAGCATCCTGAGAGCATCATGGGTGATCCTCGAGCCGCCTCGCCCTCGGAGCAGGCGAGGCTTTTTCTGACCAACTGGCTGTTCAGCCCCTTGGATGGCGTGCGGCTTCAAGACTGGCTGCGTCTGCTCGCTCGGCACGGCGGGAGCATCCCACCTCGGTATTGGGCCAAGGTCGCTTTTACATCCGGAATGGGGGCCTTGAACTCGTTCATGGAGCCCATCGAGCGGCTTCGCTTCGAAGGGCGTCTGGCTCGCCAAAGGGTCGTAGCCCCGGTCTTCGTCCTTGGTCATCACCGAAGCGGGACGACCCACCTGTGGAACCTCCTCACCCAGGACCCCCGCTTCGCTTATCCGAGCATCCTGCAGGCCGTCTTTCCCCATACTTTCTTGTCCATGGAGCGGCTAGTTCGGGTGCTGGCCCGACCCTTCACCATCCGAAAGCGACCTCAGGACAATGTCGAGATAAACCCGGACAGTCCGGTGGAAGAGGAGCGAGCCCTGTGCGCGGCGACCTTTTGCTCCATTCAGATGGCCCGGCACTTTCCGGCTCGGCGCGCTCGCTTCGAAAAGTACCTGACCATGCGAGAGGCCCAAGAGGAGGAGCGAGTGGCTTGGAAGGACGCCTTCTCACACTTCGCGAGGAAGCTCGTTCTGCGGCACGGCGCCGACCGGCGGCTCATATTCAAGTCGCCGGACCACACCGGCAAGATGAGACTCCTGCTGGAACTGTTCCCCGACGCTCGCTTCGTCCACATCCACCGGCACCCCTTCCGCGTCTTCAACTCGACCCTGAAGATGGAAAGGACCACCCAACCCATCTACGCCTACCAGACCGCTCGCAAAGAAGAGCTCGAGGACTTCGTGCTCTGGCGCTACCGGACCATGTATGACGCCTACTTCGAGGACGCGCCCAAAGTCCCCGAAGGCCAGCTAGCCGAGGTCTCCTTCGAAGACTTGGACGAGCGACCCGTCGAGACCATCGAGCAGATTTACCAGGCCCTCGGCTTGCCCGACTTCTCGGTGGCTCGATCCTCGCTCGAGGCCTATGTCGCCTCCCTGGCCGGCTACCGAAAGAACAGTTTCCCGGATCTGCCGCTCGATACCAAGGATCGGATCCGGCGGGCCTGGGAGCCCAGCTTCGAGCGCTGGGGCTACGCAGCGTGACTTCCCCTGGACGCCTTGTCGTGGTCGAGGGCATCGACGGTTCCGGCAAGTCGACCCTGGTTCATCGCCTGGCCGAGGCTCTGAAGACCCGGGGCATCGATGCTTTGGCCACCAAGGAGCCTACCGATGGGCCTCACGGAACCCGGATCCGGTCTTTGGCTGCGGCGGGAGAGCGGCTTCCGGTGGAAGAGGAGCTGGCCCTCTTCGAAAAGGACCGGGCGGCCCACACCCTCGGACTGGTGCGGCCCGCGCTGGCCGAAGGCCGTTGGGTCATCCAAGATCGAGGCTTTCACTCGACGGCCGCCTATCAAGGGGCTCGAGGCCTGGATCGGGACTGGATCCTACGGCGCAGCCGGGCCCTCGCACCCGAGCCCGACGTGCTGCTTTGGCTGGCCCTCCCCATCGAGGCCGCCCTAGCTCGGGTGGACGATCGGGGGGACCGGGACGCTTTTGAAGCTCAGCTCGAGGGGGTGGCAGCCTACTTCGCCGGCATGCCGGGTGCCCATCGCGTCGATGCCTCGGCGTCTGCCGACGCCGTTCTGAAGCGCGCGCTGTCAGCGCTCGGGCTTCCGGTCTGAGACGCTGGCTGCGGTCCAGGCGGCGCGGCCCTCGACGAGCTGCCAAGCCAAGAGGCCGGGCAGGCCCAGGAGCAGCTCCCGGGCTCGGCGACACAGAGAGGCGGAGATCGCCATTGGGGCCGGTATCCCAAAGAGCGCGCCGAGCAGGACGAAGGACCCTTCCTGGGCACCCAGCGCTCCGGGGATCATGAAGGCGCCCGCTCGCAGCACTTGGCCCAAGGATTCAATCACCAGGGCCTCGATCAGGCTGAGCTCCGCGCCCGACCACTGCAGGGCCCACCAGATCTCCACCGTGAGCAGAAAGCGGAAGCCGGTGTGGCAGAGCAC
>JBCCQA010000031.1:0-64353 GCA_039024635.1 Myxococcota bacterium
TCGGTCCCGTTAAGAGCGGGAAACGGGACTCGAACCCGCGACTTCAACCTTGGGAAGGTTGCACTCTACCAACTGAGTTATTCCCGCTTGGAAGGCGGAGACTGGCTTCGGGCCATGAATCTGTCAAGCCAAGCGGGTGCGGCGGTGGCCTCTTCAATCAAGTCCAAGGCGCTCCATGTCGTCTTCGTTCAGGCCAAAGTAGTGGCCAACTTCGTGCTCGACCGTGATCGCAACCTGGGCCTCCAGGGCCTCGTCGTCTGGGAAGTCGGCGGCCAGGTTGGCGTAGTAGAGAACGATGCGGGTGGGGGTCGGAGGGACGTCGACCATGCCCCGGTCTTGATGGGTCGGACCCTCGAACAAGCCATAGGCCCGGGGGTCGAAGCCGTTGGCGACCAGCTCGGACGTCGGCCGCTCCTCCAGCAGGACAGGAACATCCTTGGTCAGCTTGGCGAAGGGCTGGGGCAGACGAGCGCAAGCACGGGCGGCGGCGGCTTCCACTCGGTCGCGGGTTTGGACCGATGCAACACCCAAGGCGCGGTCCGACACCATGTCGGCCCTGCGCACGCGACGCCACTCTGTCCCCGCGTCGCGGCACCGGCCAAGGTCGAGGAGGATCTTCCCCAGCCAATGGCGCGCGTCCGCATCCCCAGGTTCGACCTGAAGGTGAGTCTCCAACAAAGCGATGGCCACCTCCCTCTCGCCCGTACGGAGCGCCTCGTCGATCTCGGCCTGACGTCGAGGGTCCATGCGCAGGCCTCAGCCGACTCGGGCGGCCGAGCCGGGTACGGGCTGCGCTCGAGAGAGCGCCCACCAAGCCAGGCTGACGCCGAGCGCGGTCAACGCGACCAGGGCAAAGTAAGGCTGGGCACCAAGCGCGCCGTAGGCGCCAAGGCCCAGCCCGGGCGCCAAGGTAAAGCCGAGTCCAAAGATGATCGCCAGAAGCGACATCGCCCTCCCTTGACGCTCGGGGTCCGAGTTCCGGCTGACGAAGGTGGCCATCATCGGATCGCAGATCATCTCCCCCACCGTCCACACGATGGTTCCCACGAAGACCACCCAAAGCCCCGAGACCCCAAAAGGACCGCCCAGCGGAATGACCAGGTAGGCCAGGCCAACCAAACTCGCGCCCAGAGCCATGGCTCGCAATGGCGGCCAGGCCTCGGTGCGTCGCAAGATGAGCATCTCGAGCGCGACGATCATCAATGTGTTCAGCGCAAAGGCCAAGCCGACCAAGGCCTCGCTCGCGCCATGGACCTCTTTCATGAACACCGGGACCGCGAAGGGATACTGCAGGAAACACAGAACGTAGATGGCCAGAATCCCGAAGAATAGGGGCAGGCGACCGGTCGACGCCCCCGCTGCCTCGGCCTTCTCTTCGGCCGAACGCTCACGGAGCGGCGGGACGGTGAAGGCCACCGCCACGTAGGCGGCGGCGATCAAACAGCTCGCGCCGTCCACCCAGAACAAAAGGCCGTAGCTGACGGTCGCCAACACGCCCCCTAAGGCCGGACCAATGGCCATGCCCAGGTTGACGGTCGCTCGTATGAGCCCGACCGCTCTCGGCATGGTCTTCGGAGCCACCAAGCGGGGGAGGCTGGCCATCGCGGCGGGCCGGAACATGTCGGCCAGGGCCGCCGTCACGAAAAGACCGGCCGGGATCCAAGGGACCGGGAGGTAGCCCAAGACGACGTAGGCCACCGCGGCCGAGCACAGGGACAGGAGCAGCGTGAATCGGGGGCCCCGTCCATCGGTCAGCCATCCCCCCATCCAGGCTCCAGCCATCGATCCTAGACCCCATGCGGTCAGCATGCCGCCTGCCGCTGCCGCGCTCAGGCCGACCTCTTGGGTCAGGTAGAGCGACAAGAACGGGAGCACCATCGTGCCCATCCGATTCAGGAGACACACCAGGGCGAGTCGCCACAGCGTCGGCGGCAGCCCCGCGTAGGCATCGCGCCACAGCCGCCACATCCGAGTCCCCTAGCCTAGTGGCCGGAACCCGCAAACCTCTTGAAGAAATCCATCAGCTCTCCGGTCAAGACCGCGAGGTATGCGCTGGACGACACGCGCGCGCGGCGTGCTTCGCTTTCGTTCAGCCTTTGGACTGCGCCTGGGCCGCGACCGCGGCCGCCGCTTTCTTGGCCGCCTCGGGGTCGCCGAGGTAGCGGACGTCCCGCACCCCGAGCTCGTCGTCGAGGTCGTAAAGACGAGGGATGCCGGTCGGAATGTTGATCCCGGTGATCTGATCTTCGGACACGTTCTCCAGGTACTTCAGAAGAGCGCGCAAGCTGTTGCCGTGGGCAGCGATGAGCACGTTCTTACCCCGCAAGAGCTGGGGGGCAATGGCGTCGTGCCAGTAGGGCAGGACGCGCTCCAAGGTCAGTTTCAGGGACTCGGTGTCCGGCATCAGCCGAGGGTCGAGGCCCTGGTAGCGAGGGTCGTGAACGGGATGCTGGGCGTCGCTCCGCTCCATCCGAGGCGGCGGAATGTCGTAGCTCCGCCGCCATACGTGGACCTGCTCATCACCGTGCTTGGCCGCCGTCTCCGCTTTGTCCAAGCCAGTGAGCCCACCGTAGAAACGCTCGTTCAGTCGCCAGCTCCTCTCGACAGGAATCCACATTCGGTCCAGCTCATCCAAGGTGATCCATAGGGTGCGGATTGCGCGCTTGAGCACCGAAGTGAAGGCGAGATCGATGCCGATACCCGCTGCCTCGAGGTCTCGAGCGCCGCGCTGGGCCTCGGCTCGCCCCTGCTCGGTCAAGTCGACGTCGACCCACCCCGTAAATCGGTTCTCCAGGTTCCACGCACTTTGTCCGTGGCGCATCAGCACGAGCTTTCCTGCCATGCCGAGCCCATAGATCAATTGCCACGCCGAGTCTGGCCCCCGTATGCCCGCCGAAGTGGAACTTCGTGGTCGAAGGGTCCTCGTGACCGGGGCCAACACCGGGATTGGCCGGATCATCGCCGTCGAGCTGGCCAAGAAGGGGGCCCGGCTGGTCCTGGCCAATCGCTCCCGGGCCCGCTCTGAAGCCGTCCTGGCCGAGCTGAGCGCGCTCGGACTCGCGGCTGAGCCCGAGCTGGTCGAGATGGACTTGGCCCACCTCGACTCGGTCCGAAAGGCCGCCATGCAGCTCCGCGAAGGCTCGCCCTTCGGCCTCATCGTGAACAACGCTGGGCTCGCGGGGCACCGGGGCCAAACCGAAGATGGCTTCGAGCTCGCCTTCGGCGTCAATCACCTGGGCCCCTACCTCCTCACCCGAAGCCTCCTCGAACACCTCGAATCACCGGCGAGAATCGTCAACGTGGCCAGCAAAGCCCACGAGCGCGCCAAAGGTATCGATTGGGCTGCTCTGACCCGACCGACCCGGAGCGTGACCGGGGTCCCGGAATATGAAGTCTCGAAGCTGGCCAACGTCCTCTTCACTCTGGCCCTGCACCGACGCTTGCCCGACTCCGTCCGAACCTACGCCGTCCATCCAGGTGTCGTACGCACGGAGATCTGGCGGCGCATCCCCCAGCCTGTCCGCTGGTTCATGACCCGATCCATGATCAGCCCCGAAGAGGGGGCCGAGGGTCCGCTGCTTCTGTGCAGCGAAGACGTTCCGAGCGGCAGCTACTATCACCGAACCCGACGCAAAGCGCCGAACCCCGTTGCCCTCGACGAGGCCCTGCAAGAGGAGCTCTGGCGACGGAGTGCGGCCTGGGTTGGTATCACGCCTGACTAGCGCAGATCCTGGAGGAGGAGCAAGGCAGGCGCGTCTTGGTCAGACTTCGACTTCGTTGATGCCGTGGCTCTTGAGCTTCTCCCAGAGGTTCTTTCGAGAGATGCCCAGCATCTCGGCCGCCCGCATCTTCTTGCCTTCGGCCATGCGAAGCGCCCGGAGGAGGTACTCCTTCTCGAAGACCCGAGTCGCGTCATGAAGAGGCGTGATGCCGCCGTCGCCCGCGTCAGGGTCGACCCCGTTCGCCACACCCGAGATGCTCTCCGGTAGGTGAGCAAGCTCGATGGTCTGGGAGCGGCTGAGGACAACTGCGCGATGGATCGCATGTTCCAGCTCCCGGACGTTGCCGGGAAAGGCGTACTCGGAGATGGCCGCGAAGGCTTCGGGGGACAGAGCCGGAATGGGAACACCGGGTCGGACGTGCTTGCGAAGGAAGTGCTCGATCAGCAGGGGCAGGTCACTGCGTCGCTCCCGTAGGGGTGGGATCTCCAAATCGAGCACGTTGAGCCGGTAGAAGAGGTCCTCTCGAAAGAGCCCCTCCCCGATACGGCTCCGCAGGTCCCGATGGGTCGCGCTGATGACTCGGACGTCGGCGGTCATCGTGGTGTTGGTCCCGAGAGGCTCGAAGGTACCGTCCTGGAGGACGCGCAGGAGCTTGGCCTGGGCCGTGATCGGAATCTCGGCGACTTCGTCCAAGAACAATGTTCCGCCCCGCGCCGCCTCGAAGCGGCCGGTTCGGGGGGCATGGGCGCCCGTGAAGGCCCCCCGCTCATGACCGAAGAGCTCGGCCTCCAGCAAGGTCTCGGGAAAGGCGGCGCAGTTGACCGCGACGAAGGGACCCGCAGCCCGGGGGCTCAGCTTGTGAACGGTCCGAGCGACGAGCTCCTTTCCCGTGCCGCTCTCGCCCGCGATGAGGATGGGGGCCTCGCTGTCGGCCACCGTCTCGGCCAAACGATTGAGGCGAACCATGGCCGGGGAGTCGCCCACTACGAGTCGAGCCGGATCTTGGTGGGACAGCTCGTCCCGGGCTTGCGTGAGCTGATGGGCCAAAGCCCGCTGGTTCTCGATTCGGTCGATTCGAATCAGCAGCTCTTCGTTATCGAAGGGCTTCATCAGGTAGTCGACCGCGCCCTCTTTCAAGGCCCGTACCGCATCCGAGACTTCGGCAAAGGCAGTCATCAAAATGACGTCGAGCTCCGGTTGCTCCTGCTTGGCCTTCCGAAAGAGGGTCATGCCGTCCATGCCGGGCATGCGGATGTCGCTTATGAGCAAATCTTGAACGTCGGACTGAAGGACATCCCAGGCTGATGCGCCATCCCCAACGGTGCGGACGTTGTGACCGGCCTGATCGAGGGCGTCGGCGACGGCCAACCGGATCGTCGGCTCGTCATCGGCAAGGAGGATTTTCATCGCGCGTCCGCCAAGGGAAGCCAAAGGATGGCGGTCGTACCGGCACCGGGTCGACTATCGAAGGTGAGATCACCGCCGTGGGCCAAGGCGACGCTGCTGGTCACGGCCAGACCGAGCCCCGTGCCTTCGCCTTCGGGCTTGGTCGAAAAGAAAGGATCGCGGGCTTTGTCGAGGACATCGGCCGTCATGCCAGGGCCTTCGTCTCGAACCCGGATACCGGCCTGCTCCGGGTGCCCCTCCCGAGGCGAGGCGATGCCGACCTTGACCCTCGCGCCGTTGGGCGAGGCCTGCACCGCGTTGACCAGCAGATTCATGATCCCCTGTAGTACGTTCCCTCGGTCCACTCTGAATATGGAAGCACCGAGACCCACTTCGTCTAGGTCGATGAGAACGTTCTTTCGTCCTGCCGCAGGCGCGACGAGTCGACTGCAAGACTGCACCAAGCTCGCGCCGTCGTAGTCGCCGTCGGCGCTCTTCTGTTGGCGGGAAAAGTCGAGCAGGGCCCGCACCGTGCTTTGGATTCGCTCCAGTCCTTCCTGCACCGTCTCGAAGTACTCCTCTCGCCGTTCGGCCTTGAGCTCGTTGTGACGGAGCCGCTTGATGCAGGCCATGACGCCGGCAAGCGGGTTGTTTACCTCGTGGGCGACGCCCGAAGCCAAGAGTCCGATCGAGCTCAGCTTCTCGGCCTGCACTAGTTTCGCCTGCTCCTCACGGATGGTGCGATGGGCCTTCTGGAGGTTCAACAAGGCGTGTTCGAGCTGCTCGGCGTGCAGCCGATCCTGCTCCCGGGCCAGTGCCAGCTCCCGCACCATCCGTTCCAGCGCGGCTTCGGCCATCTTGCGCTCAGTGATCTCGTAGCGGATGGCCATGTACTGTTTGGGATTCCCTCGGTGGTCCAGAACGGGGACGATGGTGGTCGAGACCCAGTAGTAGCTGCCGTCCTTCGCCCTGTTTCGGATGTCGCCTCGCCACACCTGCCCCCGACCGATGGTGGCCCACATGTCCTTGAAGAAGGCACGATCGTGAAGGCCCGAGTTCAGGATGTTGTGGTTCTTACCGATGACCTCTTCCCGCTCGTACTGAGCGACTTCGCAGAAGCGTTCATTGACGTAGGTGATATTTCCGCGGGCGTCGGTGGTGGCAACGATGGCCGAGGCATCGAGAGCGAACTGGTAGACCTCGGCCTGGCGAGACGACTCGACCGAGAGTAGGCGCTGACTGGCGTCGACCGGCTCTCCGAAGAGAAGGAAGCCCTCGCGCCCGCCGGCCACGGGATACATCCGCCAGCTGACCTCTTCCCCCCCGACGAAAGTTTCGAAGTTCCGGGTGGCGGCGCCCAGGAGCGTCCGCTCGAACCAGGGTCCAGTCTCGCCCAGGTGGATGAGGGCGTCCTCGCCCTTCAGCTCGTCCACCGACCGGCCGACACCCTGCTCGAAGGCCTCGTTGGCCCGAACGATGCGGCCGTTGACGTCGACCTCCACCACCCAGGCATCGATGTGATCCCAAGGAGACAACGGCAACAGGCTAGCAGACCCCTTTGACACGGTGGACATCAGACCGACCTCGAAAAGCGGTTCTCGCCCGCGCTTCGATAGGCGTCGAAGACCATCGCCACGTTCCGAACGAAGAGGAGCCCTGCCTCACGGAGCTGGAAGCCGTCCTCGGTAAAGTCAACCAACTCCTCGAATTCGGAAGAGCGCAGCCGCTCCAGCTCAGGGGCGAGAAGACGTCCCTCCGAAGGTCCAATGCGCAGCCGACCCGTACACATGAGCTCCATGATGATGCTGCGGCGATCGTCGTCGTCCTTGGTCCGCCAAAGGCCTCGGGCTGGAGGCAAGTCACCCTGCTCGACACCCACGTAGTACTCGGCCAAGCGGGTCGGGTTCTGGAAATAGGCCCCGCCCACGTCGGAGATGGCCGAGGGCCCGATGCCAATGAGCTCGGTGGACGCTCGGTCGGTATAGCCTTGGAAGTTGCGACCCAGCCGGCCCTCGTCGAGAGCCTGGGAGAGGCCATCTTCGGGTCGCGCGAAGTGGTCCATGCCTATGGCTACATAGCCCGCCTCCATCAGGAGCGTCCGGGCCCGCAAGAAGAGATCGACCTTGCCTGCCCCTTCCAGTCGAGGGTGCTTGCCGAGGGGCCGCTGGTGGCGAAGCCGATCGGGCAGAAAGGCGAAGCTGAATAGAGCGATCCTATCGGGCTGCAGGTCGATGACCCGGTCGATGGAGCGTTCCCAGCTCGGGGCGCTCTGGCCCGGAAGCCCATAGATCAAATCGAGGTTGATGCTCTCGTAGTTCAGGCTCCGGGCCGTCTCCATACGGGCGGGCAGGTTCTCCGCATGCTCGGGCCGGCCCACGATCTGGAGCACTCGCTGATCCACATCCTGAACTCCGAAAGACACCCGGCGAAAGCCCAGCTCGAACAAGCGGACCAGCTGCTCGTCGGTCGTGACGGTGGGCTCGGCCTCGAAGCCCATCTCGACGTCGTCCTCGACCCTGAAGTAGCTCGTGACGCCGTCGATCAGCGTCTGAAGCTGGTCGGGGGTGAGAAAGGTCGGGGTCCCACCGCCGAGGTGAAGCGCGTCCAGCCGAGGCCGGGCGCCTGGGACGGCCCGCAGCCAGTGCCGCAACTCGTCCAAAGCGGCTTCGACGAAAACGTCACCCTTGCTCTGGTTCCTGGCCACCACCACGTTGCAGCCGCAGAAGCGGCAGCGGGAGCGGCAGAAAGGCACATGGATGTAGACGCCGAAGCCTTGGGCCGGTTTGCCCTGAGACAAGGCTCGGAGTCGGTCCTCCGCGCCGAACTCGGTCTTCCAGTCGGGGATGGTGGGATAGCTCGTGTAGCGCGGTACGGCTTGGTCCCATCGAGCCACGACGGACGGGTCCAAAGTGGAGGCCGGCGGCGCCATGCCGAGGGTCCTGTGCAGCATCGGTGCCATCACAGGCCCCACATTGGGCCGCAACCCTTTCGTTACCGCGCGGAAACTTTGGTCGAGAATCTGGGGCTCAAAGGGATCGTTGAAGGGCCACCACCCCCCGCACGGGTCGAGGAAGATCGAGGTCTAGGGCCTCCTCCACCCAGCTTCCATCCCGCCGAACGAAGCGTCGCAGGCCGACCTCCTGGTCCGCCACTAGAAGCTCTTCCGCGCTTCCGGCCAGTCCGGTCAGGGCACAGCCTCGGCTTCGGGCCAGCTCCTGCTCCTGGCCCGACCAGTCGAAGAGGAGGAGCCGGTCCACCCCATCGCTACAAGCTGAACCGTCCAAGTCGCCTTCGGTCCGCACCCCGACGAAGCGCTCTTCGTCCAGTGGCTCGACGTAGAAAGGAATGGCTTCGGCCTCGGTCGCAGGCCGATGGACGCGACCGAGGCTGCGACCTTCGAGGTCGACTTCGAAGACGCCCGAGGCCTCCCTTCGTCGACCCGGTAGACCTACGCACTGAACGAACAGGCTTACAGGGCCGGAGCGATGAACCCCGACGCAGTTGAGAAGACCCTCGGGGGCCGAAAGAACCTCCACGTCCCCGTCGTCCGAGACCCTCAGAACCCGGCCCGGCCCTGCCCGCAGCCCAGCCACCGTTCCGGCCACGAAGAGGCGTGCCAGACCAACCCAGACCGCGCCTTCAGTTCGAAGCATGGACGCCGGGCGTGCCCGCGCCATGACGGGCCCATCCGGTCCCGCGACCTCGACGTCGAAGCCCGACAGATCGATGCGCCGACCATCCCGCTCCATCGTCTGGGGGTCGAAGCCCAGCAGGTCGTTGCCCTGATCCTCCGGGTCGGCGTTGGGATCCAAATTCACGCCAAAGCGGCTCACCCAGGCCTGGTTCGGGGCCGTGATGACCACGTCCTGGGGGTTGGACGAAAAGCTAGCCTGATCGCTTCGACTCCGAAGAGATATCTGGCCCAGCACCTGACCCTCGGGGACCCCGATGCGGGTGAGGACGTCGACGCCGAATCGGTCGATCACGGTCACCGCGCCATCGAAACCCAGGGTCGCCGCCACGGCGACGTCGCCGCCGATGGTAGCCGAAAGACCGGGTGCCGTCGTGTTGGAGGCCAACCAGGGAGCTGACAGGACTTCGAGCTCGGACCCCAACAGCGAAACGGCCGACGAAGCCTGGGCATCGCTGCTGACCACCGCGAAGGCGGGCAGCCCGGTCAAACCGAAATCCGCGGACTCGGCTTCGGTCCCGCAGCCCGCCAGACCGAGAAGCGGGGCCCAAACCCAGGCTCTCACCATGGCCCGCGCCATAGCGCGGCGATCTCGAAGCGTCGACCAGGGAGCGGAAAGCCGAGAAAGTCGGACCCTCCGGTCTCGGCTGCTCTTCGCTTTCCGCCGTCGTTCGCGAGGTCCAAAACCCGGGCGCTCACGGACCAGCCTCTATCGAAGTCCAGCTGCGCCCCCAAGTCGACCAAACTACGGGCCCCAATCCGGGGCGGCGCCGGCGCGTCCCCGTCCGCCTGCAAGAAAGAGGAGCGATGTCGCAGTCGGGCCCTCAGTACGCCGTCCTGAAGCCAGGCTCCGACCGGGCCACTGTGAACGCCGAGGTCGAGGGTTCCCAAGAGAACGGGCCGAAAGGCGATCCGCGCCGCGTCCTCCTCCGCCGTCCCCGGCCGACGGGCCAAGCCAAGGCTCAGGCTGCCGCCCAACTCCAGCCACGAGGCCCAACGCCCCTGCAGACCAAGCTCGGCCCCGGTGATCCGGGCCTGCTCGACGTTCTCGGCCCTAAAGGCCTGACCGTTGGCGGTACTGCGGAGACGAATCAGGTCCTCGATCCAGATGTGATAGCCCCGGGCCTCGAACTGGACCATCACCGGACCCTCGAGGCGGGCAGAAAAGCCGCCGTCCAGGGTCAGCCCCTGCTCAGGCCTCAGCCCGGGGTTCTCGACCAAGAAACGCCCGTCTCCGAAGAGCTCTCGTAGCGTGGGCGCCCGGGCCCCTTGGGCAAGCTGACTGCTGAAGCGGAGGCGAGGTCCGCCTAGACTGAGGCCAACCCGACCCGTGATCAGATCCTCGTCCCGCTCTCCTTCGAACTGAGCGCTCTTCTGCTCACTGGATAGGTGCTCCCAACGCAGGGAAGCGATGAGCTCGGCCCGGGTCCCGAGGAGTCGACCGGCCAAACACAGCTCTTGAGCGAGGGCAAAGGCCAACCTCTGGCCCTCGAAGCCAACCTCGGGGGCCCGCCGGTTCTCGAGTTCGCTGTCTTCGATTTGTCCGGTCACGACGGTGGTGCTGGATAGCCAAGGCAGCCAGTCAGCCCGGGCCGCCCCTCGAAGGCGGCCGCTGTCGAAGGCCAAGGTGCCGTCTTCGGGGATGGCACGGATCTCGGCGAAGGGATCCTCGAGCTCGTCGCGCTGAAGACCGGCCCCCACCGAGGCGCTGAGATGGATCGGCGCCGCGCCGACGAGGCGGGTGTCGCTCCAGCCCAGGGTCAAGAAGCCGAAGCTTCGGTCCCGCCGGGCCGACAGCGCCGAACCCAGGGCCGGCCCGGGTTCGCCTTGCGCCCGTCGAAGGCCGAGGGCCGCGATCTGAAGCCGTCCCCAGGCCCCTTCCACCGAAGCCTGCCCGAAGCCGTGGGCCTGGGTGAAGTCGGCGTTCTGCCTTCGGACCTCCACGTCGTCGGAGGAATCGAAATCCGTCCCGCGATCGTCGAGGACAAGAAAGTCGTTGTTCGCAGTCGCGTAGGCGCCGAGCACCGTCGACCGCCAAGCGCGCCCGACCCCTGAAACTTGGCCCCGCAGACCATAGCTCCCGAAGGAGCCCGCACTTGCGCTCACCGAAGCCTCGTTCTTGCCTCCGGTCCGGGTGCGGAGCCGGACCGCGCCGCCAATGGCGCCCGAAGACAGCTCGGTCGGGGTCGCGCTTCGATAGACCTCCACTGCCTCGAACGCATCCAGAGGAAGCAGCCCAATATCGAATGCGCCGCTCTCGGGCCCGGCGAGGGGTAGGTCATCGATGAAGATCCGGGTGTGGCGGAAGTCCGTTCCCCGGATGCTGATGCCCGTGAAGGCGCCGATGGCGCCCGTCCGCTGGATCTGAAGCCCCGGACTCCCGTCCAGGGCCCGTCCCAAATCATCGAACACCCCGGGAGAACGGGGGAGCTCGACCCGCGTTTGGGGGATGCTGGGATCCCGGCCTGCAGCCGATCGACGGCCTTCGATGCGGACTCGGTCGATGCCCGAAGTGGAGGTCGGAAGGGCGGAGGCGGACAGAGCGAGGGCGAGCAGCAGCTTCAAAACACGCGCCTTGACCGGGCCAAGGGCGGGACGGTTAGAAGCGAGCCCACGAGATGTCAACGAAGGGGAAGCTGAGCGCGGTTTGGACTTGGCGGCTGAAGCTGGTCGGCGGGTGAGGCGCAGCCACGATGCCCCCAGGGTTCCACAGAAGAGCCCACGGGTTCCGGCGTGAGCTCAGCTTTGGGCTCGGCGCTAGGCGCACTGGTAGCCCTAGGACTGGGCCTGGGACTGGCCGCGGCCACCCTTCTGATCGGCCCCGGCGACCTGAACGATGCCGAGCTGGGCGCCGTGTTCCTGCGCCTTCGTCTCTACCGCGCCGGGGCGGCGGGCTTGGCCGGGGCCGCCCTCTCCACGGCCGGGGTCATGGCGCAGGCATTGTTTCGAAATCCTCTCGCCAGTCCGTCGGTCCTAGGGGCGACGGCAGGAGCCGCCCTCGGAGGTCAACTGGTCTTGCTTCTCCTGCCTTCCTTGCTCGCTACCGCCTTCTTGGGGCCGGAGGTTTGGGTGCCCTGCGGCTGCTTCGCCGGCGCCGGCCTGGCCCTCATGCTCGTCCTCGCCATCGGGCGGGGTCAGCCCGATCGGATTTCGCTCATCCTGATCGGCTTCGTTCTCTCGGCCCTGTTCTTGGCCTTGGGTGGCGTCGCCATCAGCCTGGCCCAAGAACGTTTCGAGGTTGGGCGCGCCGTCGTCGCCTTCGCCCTCGGCGGCGTATCCGGAGCAGGTCCCTTCGGCCTCGGCCTTGCTCTGCCTTGGGTGCTCCTCGGCGTGGGTCTCGGCGTGGCCTCGGGCCCCAGCCTCGACCTGATGTTGAGCGGAGAGAAGGAGGCCGCCGCCTTCGGACTCGACGTTCGGCAAAGCACCCGAACCCTGACCGTCTGGATTGCCGTGCTCGTGGGAGCCGCGGTCTCTGTGGCCGGCAACCTGGGCTTCGTCGGCCTCGTCGTACCCCACGCCGTCCGACGCATCGTGGGTCCGACCCATCGTCGGCTCCTCCCCTGGGCGGCCTTTGGGGGAGCACTCTTCCTCATTCTCTCGGATGGACTCCTACGCAGCCTGCCCACCCGTTCCGAGCTTCCGCTGGGCGTGGTCACCAGTCTGGTCGGCGCGCCTCTCTTTCTGCAGATGCTCCTTCGCATGAAGCGGGAGGGCGAACTTGGCTGAGCGGCTTCTTTCGGCGACCCAGCTCGAGGTCCATCGAGACGGTCGGCGGGTCCTCGGCCCGCTGGACCTGGAGGCGCGGGCCGGTCAACGCCTTGGCGTCCTCGGACCCAACGGCGCCGGGAAGAGCACGCTGCTCGAGGCCTTGATCGGCTTGCTACCCCATGGAGGTCGCGTGAAACGAAACGGCGAGCTCGCCTGGGTCCCCCAACGCTCCGAGCTCCGATCCGATCTGTCCGTCCGCTCCGTTGTCGCGCAGGGTCGCTATCGTCTTCGCAGGGACGCCCGGCTCGACGATAGGGACCAGACGGTCATCCGCTGGGCCCTGGGCGAAGCAGGCGCGGCCGAGCTGGCCGACCGCCGATTCCTCCGCCTTTCCGAAGGGGAGAAGCGGAGGGTGCTGATCGCTCGGGCCTTGGCTTCAGAAGCCTCGGTTCTGCTCTTGGACGAACCTACGGCCGGCCTCGACCTGGGCCACGCCCTGGACCTGGGTGCGCTCATTGAACGTCTGGCACGCCAAAACCAGGCCGTGATAGTCGTACTGCACGACCTCGGCTTGGCCGCCCGCTTCATGGACGAGCTCGTCGTACTCCAAGACGGAGAGATCGTCGCGCGGGGTCCGGCCGAGGAGGCGCTCCGTCCGGAAGTGCTGAACCAGGTCTGGGGCCTGCGCGCGCTCCCCAAGCAGGCGCCGCTGTTTGAACGGAGCCACCCATCGTGAGCCACAAGCGGAGTCTGTTCGCCCTCCTCGTCGCCCTGCTCTCGTCGATTCTGTGGGTTGAACGCTTCGACCATCCGGCGCCAGCCGCCAAGACCCCCGTGGCCGGAGCTGAATCCAGCGGACCCGAGCGCATCGTATCCGGCAGCACCAGGGCCGATCAGGTGCTGTGGCGACTCATCGAATCGGGCTTCGACCCGGACCGGGTGATCGCGGTGACCGGCTATAGTCGACGCAGCGGTCCCCCATTCGATCGTTTCGGCGCGGTGGAGCGACTCCAGGACCTAGAGGTCGTTCTGAGCCACCGCCCTGAGCTTCTTCTGGCCAACGGCGTCGGAGACGGCCGGGCCATGGCGCGACTTCGGGCCGAAGGCGTCGAAGTCTTGGACCTGGGTCCACTGGGCGGACTGGACAGCTTCCTCGAGGACATCCTCGAGATCGGCAGGGCAGTTGGCGCTGAGACCCCTGCCCGCACCTTGGCGCGAGATTTCGAACAAGCGATGCGAGCAGTGGCGGCTGATGTACCAGCGGATGCTCGACCGGGGGGCTTGGTGCTCATTCCCTACGGCGATGCCTTATTCGGAGGGGCGCTCGGTTCGAGCTACCACGACGTCCTGAAGTACGGCGGTCTTCGGGACGTGGCCACCGAAGCCGGCTTCACCGGATGGCCCCGTCTGGCTCCGGAGCAGGTCCTGGGCCTGGACCCCCAGTGGATCCTCACCCAGGCCCCGGAGCAGGTATGCGCCAGCGCCATCGGTCCCCAACTGTCGGCGTGTCCCGAACGCGTCGTCGCCCTTTCCGACTCAATCTTGGGCGATCCGGGTCTGGGCATGCTGCGGGCGGCCTCCGCCCTCCGCAGACATGTGCACGGCATGCCGCCCGCACCTTAGGGGTGCTGCAGAAGGGTGAAACCGAAGCTCCGTTCACCTCCCAATGTCCTTCGCTTGCGTCACCCGCTGGCCTCGCTCAACATTCCGAGGTGCGTCCGAACTGGCTCGAGAACAGCCCGCTTGATCGCCTGGCCACCCTTCGGCTGGACGCGGACGAGGTCGAGGCCCTTTGGCGAGACGAGTCGAGTAGAGTGCTCCCTCTGGTCGGCGGAAAACACGTCATGGACGGCGAGGGCCCCCGAAGCTATGCGCCCTCCGAGGTCGACCCGGATGAAGTGCAGGACCGAATCCTCCTCGGCCGATGGGATGGGCGGGCCTGGTTCGGCTGCCGCCTCCCCGAGTCAGGCTTCCCGGGAGAGTCGCTGCAAGACCTCCGCTTTGTGGGCCCCCGCCAGCCGGCGCCGATGGCCTCCCTCTTGGCGTTGGCCAAGGCTCTCAGCCACTGGCACGAGAAGCATCGATTCTGCGGCGCCTGCGGGACTGGGACCGAATCGGCGGACGGCGGCTATCGCCGGCGCTGTCCCCGCTGCCGAAGCGATGAGCACCCGCGCGTCGATCCGGCGATCATCGTCCTCGTTCACAACGGAGATCGATGTCTGCTCGCACGGAGCCCTCGCTTTCCACCCCGGATGCTCTCGACCCTGGCGGGCTTCGCCGAACCGGCCGAAAGCCTAGAGGACTGCGTGGCTCGGGAGGTGAAAGAAGAGGTCGGACTGGAGGTGGACGAGATTTGCTATGGATCGTCCCAGCCCTGGCCCTTTCCACAGTCGCTTATGATCGGCTTTTGGGCCTCCACCCGTCAGGAAGCGCTGAGCCTGGACGAAAAGGAGATCGAAGAAGCGCGCTGGGTGGAACGCGAAGCGCTGCGGGCGCCGGAGCGCCTGGAAGACTTTACGATCCCGCCGCGCTTTGCGATCGCACGTCGCTTGATTCAGACCTGGGTCGACGAAGCCATTCCTTGAGCCGGACCCCGACCTTCTCCAGCTCCACAGGTCCGAAGAGTGCGGGATACATGGCCAGGGTGATGGAAGAGAAGGGTCCCACGTTAGTCGTGAGCCACACCCCGACGTGCATGGCGAAGCCAACCGCAAGCCAAGGCCAGCGCAAGTCCCAGCGGTTCACCAGTCGGTGCACGAGCCCGTCTCTTTCCCGCGTGAATCGAAACCAACCCAAGATGAGGAGGACAAAAGCAAAGTGCTCCCAATGCCAGGTCAAGGCCGTCCCAAAACGAAGTACGGGCATGGCCCAGTGCATGAAGTCGACCGACTCCATCCTCCGCCAGGTTGGATCCATGTAGACGTAGAAGAGGGCATAGTAGCCCCCAGTCGGCGTCCACACGATACTGGCCTTCTTCAGTCCGGTGGCCACGTACAGGATCACGAGCTGAAAGGTGACTAGGTGCCGCGGCCAGGCAGCCACGAGTTCGTCGGAGCGCCAGCGCCGCTTGCGAAGCCAGCAGTCCAGTGACCAGGTTCGCGTGCAGTCGGAGACGATCAGAAAGAGAATGACGTTCAGAAGAAGGGCATCGTAGCCCCCGGTGACCGGAGGATTGAGGCTGCGCAGGGCGTAGAAGCTCACTGCAGTGACCACGCCAAAGAACCATGCGCCCAAACCGGCGGCGAAGAGGAGGCTCGAACCCAGGCAGACGGCGACCAGGAGCCGAACCGTCGTTGGCGTGAGCGGAAGCTCGCGGGTGAGCCACATACCGCGCCGAACCGGCGTCAGCCCGCCGGCCCCGGAACCGAGCCATACGCTGTCGACGACACCGTGGACGAGCATGCCAATGATGATCCACGCGCACAGGAAGCCAAAGCTCATGCGCAGGAAGGCCAGCACGCGCCCGTCCTCGCGCTGCTGAACCAAAGCGTCGAAGCCCCGGAGCAGCCCCTTCATGGTCGGAACTTCTCCAACTTGAACACCTTCGCCTTCCTGTCTTCGACCTCCAGCGGCGCACCGGCCATCCAAGCCTCGGGACCCTCGAGCTTCGCGTAGCGGGCCACCACCCGGACCGCCTCCGCCTCGGGGAAGTCGTGGGCCGCTTCTTGGGCGAACCAGCGGCCCAAGCGGACGAAGTCGGCGGTCTCGTAGCCCCGAACGGCCTTGGAGATGAACTTGCGCATCCGGTCATGACTGAGCTGGAAGCTCCGCCAGTCGTAGGTGCTGGACCGACTCTCGTAGATGGGCTCGAACGCGCCGTCCCCTCGGTCCAGCTCGACCACCACCCAAGCCACGGTCGACGTATTGGGAGTCGAGAACATACGCCAGCTCTGAAAGAAGCCGGTCACGCGCATGAAGGGCTTGAATGGCGCCCGAAGAATGCGCACGACCTTTCCCGTGCCCTGCGCAAGGGGCCAAAGAAAGGCGTCCATCTCGTCGGCCGAGGCCTCCAGACCGAGGAAGGACAGGCTCTTGCCCCAGGCCGCGAACTCTCGCCGCGTCTTGTTGGTGTCCCAGCGAGAACGTGTGGTGATCTTGTGAGGCTGGGGGAGGCTCAGGACGAAAATGGCCGCCAGCAGATAGCCGAAGACGAAGCGAGAGGACCATAGCTTCCAAGGGAAGGCGCGGGAGCTCCTCTTCTTCGGCTTCTTCTTGCTCCGCTTTCCTGCCGCCACGGCAGCGTCCGAGGTAGACCCGAGAGAACCGATCGAACAAGCCTCATCTCGTGAGCGGCTGGTGGCTGGTCCTGGCGTGCATCGTGGCCGGGATGGCCCTTCGCGGACGGGGCCTGAGTCCAGAGGCTAGTTCGGGCCTCAATCGCTATGTCATCGCGGTGGCTATCCCGGCTCTGGCTCTGCGGACCGTGCCGGACATCGAAGCGGACCCTCGTCTGCTGCTGGCCTGCGCCGGTCCATGGCTGGTCTTCGCGGGGGCCGCTTCGCTTTGGGCTATCCTCGGACCTCGTTGGGGTTTGGATCGCCCCACCATCGGCTGCCTCATCCTGGTGACGGGACTGGGGAATACGGCTTTCGTCGGCTATCCGATCGTTCAGAGCAGCTACGGCGACGCAGGGATGTCGCGGGCTGTGCTGGTGGACCAGCTGGGCTCCTTCCTCGTCTTCTCGACGCTCGGGGCGTCGGTGGCGCGACGCTACGGCGGCGGAGCATCCGGTTCTTGGTGGGCCATCCTGCGCTTCCCTCCTTTCGTGGCCTTTGGGATCGGACTGCTCGCTTTGCTGCTCGAACCCCTGGCTCGCGGACTGAAACAGTTGGACCCGGTGTTGGCGCCCATCAGCAGCAGTCTGGTTCCGGTGGCGCTGGTCGCACTGGGGACCCGTGTACCGCTGGCCCTTCCGCCTCTGAGTCCGGTCTTCGTCGGTGGTTTGACCTACAAGATGCTCCTGGCCCCAGCCCTCGTCGCCGCCGGCTGGTGGCTCCTTGCCCCTGAGGCGCTCGGGGGTCTGACGGCGAAAATCTCGATCCTTCAGTGCGCCATGCCGCCGATGGTCACGGCGGCGATCCTGGCCCAGGACAACGAGCTTCGCCCCGAGCTCGCGGCCCAGCTCGTAGGCTTTGGGCTCCCGGTAGCCCTGCTCAGCACGACGCTGATGATTCACCTGCTGGGCTAAGCCCCGGTTTCAGAACAGCAGACCCACGCCGAAGTCGAGGCCAACATGGTTGTCCTCGAAGCGAGCGCCCGAGGGACCGACGTCGGACGGCGTAGTCTCAGGATAGACGTCGAGGCCCACCTGAACGCGGAAGCGATCGATGAGACCGAAGGCCACGTAAGGCTGCAGAAAAGTCTGACTGCACAGGCGGGGGTCCTCTTGCTCGGGTCGGGGTACGCAGGCATCGAAGCCCCCGCTGTCTTCGGTGCTGAATTGACGACCTGCCCTCACGCCAAAGGCGGTCTGAACGAAGGATCCCGTCAGGGGCGGGATCATGAACTCCGGTCCACCGGCCAGGACCACGCCCAAGTAGTTGGGCCCCGGAGCCAAAGGCGAGGCCCAGCCGTTGAAAAGGACCGCGGTCGAAAAACGGAACCACGAGCGCGCCCGGTCGAAGGGGGCGAAGAGCAGCAGGCCCTCGATGTCCGAGCCTATGAGCACGCCACCTTGAAGAGGCGGAACTTCGTAGGCCAGCTCGTTGGCGATGACCCGTCCGCCCGAGGCCACTAGCGTCCGGTTCAGCTCGCCTTCCTGCCGGTCGGCCAGCTCCTCCATCGCGCGGAGCAGCTTGCCCCGAACCACGGCCGAACCGCGACCAGCCTCATCGGCTCGAAGACCGAGATCTTCGAATACGAAGTCGTAGGCCGCCAGTCGCCGCATGACGTACTTGAAGTGCCATTCTCCTTGGGCCCGGCCATCGTCGGGCGGTGCCTTGCCGTCCAGGAGCCAGGGCCGATTCTCCTCCGCGGCAGCGGCGATGCAGTAGGGATGAGGAGACAGCAGGGGTAGAGTGTCGACCTGGTATCGACGGCACTGGTCCCAGAGCCGATCCAGACTGACCTGCAGGAGAATGCGCATGGGCTCCATCCCCTCCATGCGGCACGCAGGGCGAAGATGAGCCATGTCCTCTTCGAGCCAGCCGAGCATGCACGCGAAGGGCCACAGAGAGCTGGGCACTGCGTCCACCGTGTCGACCGGGAAGGGAAGAGCTTGGGGGTCTGCACCGAGGTGCCGATAGGCGTCGTACATCCCGAGGTGAAAATCGAAGGCTCGGAAGTCTCTCTCGAAGAATCCCATGAAGAACCACAGCGGATCACTTGCGCTCGGATAGTGGCGATGGCTGATCCGCATCTGCTCGGTGACCAACGCCCGGTCTTCGGCCAGGGTGTAGAGTTCCTTGGAGCGAGCGGCGGTGACGAAGTTCATGAAGAGGGTGTTCGCGAGGCCCAGGACGCCGGAGCTACGCTCGCGTTCGTCGCTGGCCTCCGAGTCCGGAAAGACGGTGAGGCTGGGATCAAGATAGTGGTATTGGAGTCGAGTGTAGCTGGGTCGCCGATCCGACCAGCCCGACTCGGCCAGATCTCGCCACACGGGCTGACCGAGTCCATTCATTCGAAGACCTGTCTCGGCCGTTTGGTAGGCGAGCCGAAGAGGGCTGTTGTCCAAGACCCCTCCATCCACGAAGAGCGAAGCCTCGGTCGGTAGCTCACATCGAGCATCTCGATAAGCCACAAAGCCTTGAGCCCCAGGGGGATCGGTCAAGCAGTGGCTGACCCACTGAGGCGGAAAGGCGATGGGGAAGGCCATGGACGCGAAGAGCAGAGACCGGAAGCGCTCGAAGTCCCGCCGAGCCGCAAAGGGATCGTCCGTGGACTCGAAGGGCAAGATCGGCTGCTCCACGTCCGAATAGGGATCAACATAGTTGGAGAAGCGTGGTGGACGACCTGAACCTCTTCCCTGCACCCTCACCAGGAACTTCTCTTCCTGCCGAGGGATGCGAAGTGATTGCTGAACTCGGACGCGATGGAGGCGAATGCGTGTAGTGCTGACCCCAAGCACGAAATCGCAGTCGTCGGGGAGACCTTGTTCTTCCAGCTGGGACCAGATCATGTCGGTGGAGTCGACGAGCGCTTGCCGAGAGAACATGCCGTCGGGACGGGTCCGGCCCTTCTGGTACAGCTGGTCGAAGCCGACCGGCATCCAGGCTCGCCAACCCAGGCTGTGCTCGGGGTCATCGACGGGTTCGAGGCACATGGAGACCGCAGCCAGGAAGGCGTTGGCGCTTCCGGCCGATGCACCGGCCACCAGAGGAAGGGTCCGACCCCTGGCCTCTCGTTTGAGGGTCTCGGTGAAGAGATGCAGAAAACCGGCTTGGTAGGCGCCGAGCGACACCCCGCCGCTGACCACGATGGCGGAGGCCGGCGCCGGGTCTGCCTCGGTCTGGGCCAGCAGTCCGGCTGCGAGCAGCAGCGTCAGCACGGCCTGAGCCTTTCACGAGCGGAAGAGATTTGCAGCGGTCGCGCTCAGCCCTCGGCCGCCTTCAGCATCACCTTTCGAGTCACGGTGTTGAAGGGCCCCGGCACCGCTTTCCCTTCGGCATCGATGAGCTCCAGCTTCACGGTGAGCTCCCCCATGGGGAGACCTTCCAGGACGTAGGGCGCCCACTCGCTGATC
This sequence comes from Myxococcota bacterium, assembly GCA_039024635.1. GTDB lineage: Bacteria > Myxococcota > Kuafuiibacteriia > Kuafuiibacteriales > Kuafuiibacteriaceae > Kuafuiihalomonas. The sequence goes on from JBCCQA010000031.1 coordinate 20,189, forward strand.
ACGAACTCCTGCCCGTTGACGGTGGCTCTGACCTTGTTCCCGTCTGGTCCAAGGCTCGTATTCACGAGGTAGAAGTCGAGCAGGATCCTCTGGGTGTCGTCGCCCACGTAGGTTCCTTTGGGGCGCGAGTAGAAGAGGTGAGGCGCGCTCAGGTCCGCCGGCTCACCCTTCGCTTCGCCCACGGTCAGGTTGCCGACCACGGCAGCGGCGCCGCTCTTGACCGACTCGTGGTAGCTCCGAGAGAGGAAAGCCAAGACGACGTGGTGGCCGTCCTCCATTTCAAGCTCGAACTCGGGCTCGTACTTCGCGTAGTAGGGCGCGTTGTCGACGATGGCGTGGATGTGTTGGCCCTTGCCGCTGTTCGCCAGAGCCTGGGCGGCCGGGGCTTCCGTCTGCTGAGCCAGTTCGTAGCCCTCGACCCCGAAGGCGAATGCGACGGGAGCACCGGAAGGGAGCTTCGCGTCAGCTTGCGGTGCCTTCATCGTGAGCTTGGCGTCGGGGTAGGCCTTGCTCCCTTCGAGCTTGCTCAGCGTAATTTTGGACGCCTCTGCCTCCGGCTCGGCCGCGGCCGGCTGGCTGGCCGCCGGCTCCCCAGCCGACTTCTCGGCCTTGGGCGCGTCGGACGAACCGCTCGTACAGGCCGCCATCGTGATCAGTGTGCTCGCGATCCAGTTGCGCATGCTCGCCCGCTACCGGATCGAGGCACGGGGCGCCAGCCCCCTGCGCATGCGGAATCCCACGCGTTGTCGACATCCTTGCAATACGGATACCGTTCGAGCGGAATGAAGCTAGAGGACCTGCGGGATCGCTTCCTGGCGGCCCAGCTGGAGGGAGACCGTAGGGAGGGTCTCCGACTGGTGATGGAGGAGGGTCTGGCGGCGGGGCGCTCGGTCCCGGAACTTCACCTTCAAGTCATTCAAGCCGCGCAGCATCAGATCGGAGAGATGTGGGAGCGAAACGAGATCTCGGTCGCCCGAGAGCACGTAGCTTCCTCTCTCGCCCAGCTCGCCCTCGCTCAACTCTATCCTCACCTGCCCCGAACCCAGGCCAACGGCTTCAAGGCGGTGGTGGCCTGCGTTCAGGGCGAATACCACAATCTGGCCGCGAGGATGGCCTCCGACTTCCTGGAGATCGCGGGCTTCGAGGTTGTGTTCATGGGCGCGGACGTTCCCCCCGAAGAGATCTTCAGCATGATGGAAGAGACGAAGGCGCCGGTGCTCGCCTTGTCGATGACGGTGAGCCTGCATTTCGAAGCGCTTCGAGCGACCGTGGATGCGCTGCGCAAAGCCCGAGGAAACGAGGTCATGGTGATGGTCGGTGGTCGAGCGGCGGAGGAGAACGAGGCCGCCATCAAGGACCTGGGGGTGAGCTGCGTCGGGACGGACGCGCGCAAGATGGTCGAGGAAGCCTTGACCGTCCTTCGGAGGAAGGCGTCGTGAGCGGGCCAGAGTCAGCCCTTGAAAAGCTCCGCCGAGAGTTCGCATTCAGCTGTCGTACGAACGGCGAAGTGGTGTGGGCCGACCCGGCTTGCGAGCGTCTCGTCGGCCTGAAGGCCGGCGATCGACTGACGGAGAAGGTCGTGGACGGCGCCCAGACCAAGCTCGCCCAGTTCCTCAGCGGCACCACGGAGACGCCGAGCAGCAGTCCTTGGGACCTGTCCTTCGTCGCCCGGGGCAAGCCCGTGCAGGTTCATCTACGAGGCCTTCGCGAGGAGGCGCTGTGTCACGTCTTGGGCTCGACCTTGCCCGAAGAGTTCGAAGATGTACTCACGGGACTGAGCGGAACCCTGGACGAACTGGCGGCCCTCCACCGACAGTCCGAACAACAGCAGCGTAGCCTGGCCCGAAGAAACGAAGACCTGTCACGGCTCAATCGCGAGCTCGACGATTCGACTCGGGGCATGATGTCGCTCCACGACGAAATCCTCGAGAAGTCCGACTCCCTTCGACGGGTCAACGAAGTGAAGTCACGGCTGGTCAGCAACGTCAGCCATGAGTTTCGAACGCCGCTGAACTCTATCTTGGGTCTGACGCGGATGCTTCTTTCTCGACAGGACGGAGAGCTGACTGACGAGCAAGAGAAGCAGCTCAACTACATCCGAAGCTCGGCCGAGAGCCTGGCCGAGCTGGTGAACGAAATCCTGGATCTGTCGAAGGTTGAGGCAGGCAAGGTGGGCCTACGTCCCCTCGTCTTCACCACGGAGGAGCTCTTCAGCGCCCTGCGCGGAGTCTTCAAGCCCCTCCAGGTCCACCCTGAAGTCGAGCTTCGCTTCGACCTACCCGAAGGAAACTTCCCCAAGCTGGAGACCGACGAGAGCAAGATAAGTCAGATCCTCAAGAACTTCATCTCCAACGCGCTCAAGTTCACTCGCAAGGGCAGCGTTAGCGTGACGGCTCGGGCCGAAGACGAAGACGTGGTCTTTGCCGTCCAGGATACGGGCATCGGCATCGCGCCCGAGGATCAGGAGAAGGTCTTCGAGGAGTTCATGCAGCTCGACAACCCGCTTCAGCAGGAGGCCAAAGGTACGGGGCTGGGCCTGGCATTGAGCCAGCGGCTAGCCTCCATCCTCGGGGGGCGCATCGAGCTCGTCAGCCAGCCTGGAGCGGGCTCCACCTTCGCCCTTCGGATCCCGCGCATCCACCCCGAGGTGCAGGAGATGGGTCGCATTCGGGCCGACGCGGAGGAGCTGGATCCGAACCGTGCCCCGGTCATGGTGGTGGAGGACGATCGAAAGACCCTATTCCTCTACGAGCGTTACCTCCGAGGCTCGGGCTTCCAGGTCATTCCGGCCCACTCCATCAACGAGGCGCGACGCCAGCTCGAACGAGTTCGCCCTTCGGCCATCGTGCTCGACATCATGCTCGAGGGGGAGACGAGCTGGGCGTTTCTTCAAGAGCTGAAGACCTCGGAGCGCACCCAAGACATTCCGACCCTGGTCGTGACGGTCACCAACCGTGAGCAGCGGGCCCGCGCTCTGGGCGCAGACGAATTCTGCGTCAAACCTCTGCGGCGGGAATGGCTCCTGCGACGGCTCGATACCTTGGCCCTCAATCGAGGGCCGGTGGAGCGCGTCCTGGTCATCGACGACGACGAGGTCTCCCGGTACCTGATTCGGAAGATGCTCTCCGACACGCCCTATGCCGTCCTGGAGGCCGCGACAGCGGCGGAAGGTCTGGAGCGAGCCCGTACCGAGCGACCGAGCATCATCTTCTTGGACTTCGTCCTGCCAAGGGCCACCGCCTTCGACGTCCTGGACGCGCTCAAGAGCGACCCCAGAACCCGAGGCATTCCCGTCATCATCCAGACTTCGAAGGTCCTCAGCGAAGACGAGCGAAGCTCTTTGGCTCGAGAGACCACCTCGGTCATCGCCAAGCAGGCCCTGAGCCGAGAGCTTGCCATCACCCGCATCCGAGAGGCCCTGTCCCAGTCCGGGCTGGGCCGAGAGGAGACCTTGGCCCGATGACCGAGTCTCCGCCTCCAGCGGAGGCCTTTCGTCCCCCGAGCTTCATCCTCAACGTCAACGACGACGAAGCCAGTCGATACTTGACCTCGAGGATCCTCGGTCAGGCCGGCTACACCGTCCGAGAAGCGGTGGACGGGACCGGCGCCCTGACCATGGCCATGGACGGCCCGTCGCTCATCGTCCTCGACGTGAAGCTCCCGGACATGACGGGACTCGAAGTGTGCCGCATCCTCAAGGCCGATCCGCGCACGACACACATCCCCATCTTGCAAACCTCAGCCACCTACGTGAGCGCGGAGCGCAAGGTGGCGGGGCTGGAGGCGGGGGCAGACGCCTACCTCGCCCAGCCCATCGAACCCCCTGAGCTCATCGCCAACGTTCGCGCCTTGCTCAGGGCGCGCCTGGCCGAAGAGGCACTCTACGAAGCGGGTCGGGAGTGGCAGCAGACCTTCGACGCACTCCAGGATGCGGTGGCCGTCATCGGGCCCTCCGGCAAGCCCCTGCGCCTCAACCCGACCATGCGGGAGGTACTGGCCGGCGAGCCCGTGGAAGGGGGACGCGAGGCGCTTGATCGCTTCTTGGGTCGTCAGCTCGACGCCGCCGTGGACGAAGTCCGAGGCACCGGGAGCCGCACCACTTTGACGACCCGACACGGTGAACGGGAGTACCGCGTCGTCATCGACCCCGTGGGCGCCCAGACCACGGTCCACCGCATGATCTTGGTGGCCTCCGACATCACCCTCGAGAAGCGCCTGGCGGCAGAGAGCCAGGAACGGGCCCGGGAGTTCGAGGAAGAGGCTCGGCGCAAAGACGAATTCCTGGCCATGTTGGCCCACGAGCTTCGAAACCCGCTGCACGCCATCAGCGCCGCGGTGCAGCTTCAGCAAAGGATGGGCGACAGGCTGGAGCGGCGAGCCGAGCTCCACCAAGCCATCTCGCTTCAAGTAAAGAACCTGGCTCGGCTGGTCGATGACCTGATGGACGTCTCCCGGGTGACCCGAGGAAAGATCTCGCTTCGTATCGAGGAACTGGATGTTAACGAAGTGGTGCGTCGGGCCATCCAGACCGTGAGCATGCCCGAGAGGATCACCGCCGCCCTCACCGCTCAACCCACCCGCACCATGGCCGACAGCCTTCGACTTGAGCAGATCGTGGGGAACCTGCTGGGCAACGCCTCCAAGTACTCCCCCCCCGACAGCCCCATCCGCGTCTCCACTCGCCTCACGGGATCCCGGGTTCAGGTTGTGGTCGAAGACGAGGGATGCGGCATCGAAGCCGACGAGCTGCAGTCCATCTTCGAGACCTTCGTTCAGGTCGAGCAGCCTTTGGACCGGGCCCGGGGCGGCTTGGGCATCGGTCTCACCATCGCTCGGTCCCTGGCCGAGCTCCATGGCGGTCGACTATGGGCTGAGAGCGAGGGCGTCGGTCGCGGCGCTCGCTTCCTGCTGGAGCTCCCGCTTCAGCGCCTCCGAGAGCGCGGTCCCACTGAAGGGATGACGACTCAGGCAGAGGGCCTCCGCATCGTCCTCCTGGAGGACAACCTCGTGGCGAGCGAAGCCATCGTGGCTCTCCTGGAAGAGCTGGGTCATGCGGCAGTGGCCGTTCACGATGGCGTCGAAGGACTGAAGGCCCTGCTCCAGGAGCGACCGGACGTGGCCTTGGTGGACATCGGATTGCCCGGCATGGACGGCTTCGAAGTCGCGCGACGACTGCGGGCCGAGACCCAGGACGTCCACCTAGTCGCCGTCACTGGCTACGGACAGCCGAAGGACCGGGCCCGGGCCGAGGCCTCGGGATTCGACGATTTTCTCGTCAAGCCGGTCGACCTTCCGACCTTGGAAGGCGTCTTGGCCCGACGCAAGAGAGCGAGCTGAGGGCCGAAGCTTCACCAAGGGGCGGAAGCTCACTGAAGTGTTTGCGTCCCCGAGCCGCCTGAGATTGAGAAGACGAGTGCTGAGGCCATCCATCCACAGCAAGATCCACATGGCGCAGGTCACGGGTGCGCACCCGGACTACATGGGGTCCATCACCATCGACCTGGCCCTCCTGGACGCGGTTGGGATGCGGGTCAATGACATGGTCCTGGTCGCGAACTGCCGAAACGGCAACCGCTTCGAGACCTACATCTTCGAGGGCGAACGGGGTTCGGGCGCCATCGAAGTCAACGGCGCCGCCGCCCACCTCGTCGAGGTCGGAGACCCGGTCATCATCATCCACTCCGCCCTCATGACGGAAGAAGAACACCGCACCCACCGCCCAAAGGTCGCCCTGATGCATCCCGACAACCGAATCAAGGAAATCATCTCGTACTAGGGGCCGCGTAGCGGGCGAAACGAAGGCGCAACGAGCGGATGTAGGGTCGGCGGAGCCGAGCCGGAAGAAGCGAATGGAGAAGGGTGGCGCGGGCTTAGCCCGCGCCGGGCCCCCAAAGACTGGACGACAGGGGTCAGGGGGTTTAGGCAGCCCGGGTGACGACGCGAGCCGAAGATCTGCGGGGTGTCCCCGAGGATCACATCGGAAAGGTCGGGCCCATGGATGCGCAGCGCGTCCATCGGCTGATGGTGACGGCCCGGGTGCTGGAAGAGCGCCTCATCAAGATGGCCAAGTCGAGCGACGGCTACTTTTGGATCGGCGGCCCGGGCGAAGAGGCCTTCAACGTTCCTCTCGGTCTGCTGGTCGACAAGGGCCGGGGACTGGACCACGACTACCTCCACCTTCACTACCGCTCTTCCGCCATCCTATTGGCCATGGGCATGGAGCCGAAGGACGCCATTCGACAGATGGCCTCCAGGGCCACCGACCCCTTTTCGGCCGGCCGCAACTTCATCAACCACTTCGCGGTAGCCGACTGGAACGTGGTGCCGGGAGCGAGCACCATCGAAACTCAGTACGCCGTGGCTCCGGGGACAGCCCTGGCCCAGAAGCGCCATGGCGGGCGCGGCCTAACCTTGGTCAACGGCGGGGATGCGGGTACGGCCGAGGGCGACTTCGCGACCTGTCTGAACTGGATCAGCCGTCCAGGACGGGAGCTGCCGGTCCTGGTCCTGGTCATCAACAACAAGTACGGCATCTCGACCCCTTTCGACGAAGTGCACGGCGACCGAATCATTGCCCGCCGAGGGGAGCCTTTCGGCATCCGGTGGGACGTGGTCGACGGCAACGACCCCGAGGCGAGCTGGACCAAGCTGTCCGAGGTGATGAGCTACATCAGAAACGAGCGTCGGCCTTTCGTACTGGAGGCCTTCGTGTCCCGGCTCCACGGCCATTCCTCCTCCTCGGGCGCGGCCCGAGTCGAAGACGAAGCCGATTGCGTGGAGATGTACGAGAAGCGCCTCGTGGCGGAAGGCGTCCTGTCCCAGAAGGACGCCGACGCCTTCCGGTCTGAGAAAGCGGCCGACATGCTGAGCCTACTGGAGGAGGTTCGGCAGGAGCCCGAACCTCAGGCCGACGACATCTGGAAGCACGCCTTCGTCGAGGACGACTGAACATGGCCAACATCGCCCAAGCCATCCGACTCGCTCTGCACGCTGGCGAGACCCGTTACGGCGTGACCGACATCTTCGGCGAAGACGTCGGTCCACCCCTCGGTGGCGTGTTTACCTGCACCCAAGGCTTGAGCACGGCTTGGAACTCGCCCCTCGACGAGCGGGGCATCATCGGAACTAGCTTCGGTCTCGCCCTCGCTGGCTGTAGGAACGTAGCTGAGATCCAGTTCTGCGACTACATCTACAACACCATCGATCTGCTCAAGTTGATCGGGAACTGCCGCTGGTCTTCGGCCGGCCAATTCAACTGTCCCCTCGTGGTGATGACGCCGGTGGGATCCGGCATCCACGGTTCGCTGTACCACTCGCACAGCTTCGACGCGGCCATGACCCACATCCCGGGCTGGAAGGTTGTCCTCCCTTCGACCCCTCGGGACTGCTACGGCCTCATGGTTTCGGCCATCAAGGATCCGAACCCGGTCATGTTCCTGTACCCCAAGGCGCTGATCCGAACGACGGGCAAGCTGGGCATCGTGGGCGAGCCCGAAGACCAGCGCAGTTTGAACAAAATGATCGACGCACCTCTCGGCGCGGCCCGGGACGACTGGACCCCCGACTGGCCGGAGCTAGAAGACTTCGAGATTCCGATCGGCGAGTCGCACACCCTCCGAGAGGGCGCGGATCTCAGCATCGTGACCTACGGCCGCATGGCACCGGTCAGCTTGGCGGCAGCCGAGAAGCTCGCCGAGCGTGACGGCATCTCGGCCGAGGTCATCGACCTTCGGAGTCTCCAGCCTTACGACTGGGAGGCCATCGTCCGATCGGTCCGGAAGACCCGGCGCTTTCTCCAGATCAACGAAGACACCGAAGTGACGAACTTTGGCGAGCACCTGGTCCGACGTGTGACCGAGGAGCTTTTCTACGAGCTGGAGGCTCCGCCCCGCATGCTGGCCGGAAAGAACGTGCCCGGCGTCGGTTTGGCTTGGAATCTGGAGCGAGCCACCGTCCCACAGCAGGACGACGTCGAGACCCTGGCCAAGGAGCTGGCGGCGACGTTCGCCTGAGCCCCGCATGGCCAACCCCTTCGCCCTCCATCGCATCCCCAAGCTTCAGCCCGAGTCCTTTCTCGAGCTGGCCGAGTCGGCCTCTCTGGACCTGGAGCTCCCCTTGCCACGCCAACGGCTTCGACTGGGCCCCATCGAACGGGAGTGGTTCGGCGCCCACGCACTGCATCTTCGCCTCGGGATCCGGGCCGGGCTCATCGACCGCTCGACCGCCCGCACCCGCATCGACCCGCCCCTGTCCCTCCCCTTGGGGGTCGGCGTGCGGGGCCTCCGTCTCACCGACGATGGCGAGCTCGTCCTGGAGCTGTCTGGCCTCGGCGACTTCAACCTGACCCGTCTCATCCCTCTGCTCCCTCGAATCCCCGAGGACCCGGTGGAGCTTTGGCGCAACCTGGAAGGCCGAATCCCGAGGGGACGCCGCACACAGCCCCCAGCGCCGGCCCCCGCCCCAAACCCACCGACGAACGGAGAGGGAAGCGGTCGTCAGTTGAAGATGCGCCTCGAAGCCCTCAAGCCCTTTCCGGACGCCCGTCTCGATCTCGGTCAGGCCGGCCACATCGCCTTGGGCGCCGGGACGGAGTTCTCGGTCGAGATGCTGGGAAAGACCGTCTCGGTCAAAGGCCGAGCCGCCCTGTCCGGCGGCCGACTCGCCGGACCGGCGATGGAGATGGACGGCGTATCCGGCGCCACCGAGCTTTCATGGGACAAGCGGGAGCAGAGCGTCCTGGACATGTCGGGCCTGGAGCTCGACGTCCGCAGTCTCCGCTTCCTGGAGGCCGCACCGCTTCGTCTCGACCTCAGCACGGCCAAGCTCCAGGTGCCGGCCTTTCGGGCCGAAGGACTGCGTCAGACGGTCAGCCTTCGGCTCCAGGGACAGCTCGCCACCGGCCAAGACGGCCGCTGGGGCATCCCGCAGCAGCGCGTCCTCATCGAAGGCACGCTTCGGGTCGAAGAAGACCATGGCGTCACCATCGACGCCCTCCGCATCGAATCCGGCACCCCGTGAGCCGAAGCCGAGCCCAGCGCCTCTCGTGGCCTTCGTAGACTCTGTGTCCTATTCGCCTTGGCCCAGGCTGTAGGCCTTTTCGCCGTCGAAAGTGCAGAGGTTCTCGGTCTTGATGAAGTCGAGGCCCTGGTCAGCGAGTCGGGTGAGGAGCTCGACGATGTTCTGATGGGTGACGGTGGCGCCCTCGTTGGGGCCAACGAAGCGGCAGCGCCAATGGTCCGAGCGAGTGGTCTCTTCGACGCCGCCGGGCCACACTTTGACGCCTCGGTTTGTCACCATCTTGAGCTTCAAAGCGTCGGTTTGGGCCGCGACCAGGCGATCGGCCAGCTTGTTGGTGTCCCGGCCCTCCTCGTCCCAGTCGATGAATGCGTCCACGCCCACCGTCTCTTTCCTTGCGGCGGGGGGGCTCGAGACTTGAATGCTGATCCCCTTGGGATCCTTGTCGAAGTGGACCGCGGTCAGCTTGGAAGGACGCTCACCCAACCGATCAATCACGGCGTGGGCGAAGTTCCGGGTGCCCACCTTCTCCTTGCTCTTTCCGTCGATGTAGACGTCGCCGGTGGCAATGCCGTCCTCGATGGTCTTGAGCCACGCGTTGTTGATGGTCTCGGCGACCTCGCCCTGTCCGATGTGCACCAGCATCATCACCGCCGACAGCAGAAGGCCCGAGGGGTTCGCGACGTCTTGACCGGCGATGTCCGGCGCCGAGCCGTGTATGGCCTCGAACATCGCGCATCGCTCCCCGATGTTGGCGGAACCACACAGCCCGACCGAGCCGCTGATCTCGGCCACCACGTCGGAGATGATGTCACCATAGAGGTTGGGCGTCACCACCACGTCGAAGCTGGTCGGATCGTTGGCCAGCCGCGCAGCGCCGATGTCGATGATCATGTGGTTCGAGTTGATGTCCGGGTAATCAGCCGCCACCTCGTCAAAGACCTTGTGGAACATGCCGTCGGTCAACTTCATGATGTTGTCCTTCGACATACAGGTCACGTTGTGGCGCTTGTTGATCCGGGCGTACTCGAAACCGTAGCGAATGAGCTTCTCGCAACCGGGGCGGGTGATGAGCTTGAGGCACTGAGTGACCTCTTTGGTCTGTCGGTGTTCGATGCCCGCGTAGAGATCTTCTTCATTCTCCCTCACGATGACCACGTCCATCCCCGGGAAGCGGCTGCGTACGAAGGGGTCGTAGGTGACGACGGGCCGAACGTTGGCGTACAGACCCAAGGTCTTGCGGATGGTGACGTTCAGGCTCTTGTAGCCTCCACCTTGGGGCGTCGTGATGGGCGCCTTGAGAAAAATCTGAGTCTTCCGGAGTGAGTCCCAGGAGCTCTCCTCGATTCCTGAGGTGACGCCGCGCTCGTAGACGCTCTTGCCCACCTCGATGGTCTCGTACTCCAGGGGGGCACCAGCTGCGTCCAGGATACGAAGGGTGGCGCCCATGATCTCGGGGCCGATGCCGTCCCCGTGGGCGACGGTGATCGTCGTCTTCGACATGGCCCGGCCCTTACAACGAGGCTTCCGCCGAGCGAAGCTTCGTCTTCACTGGCCGAAGAGCTGGGTGCGGGCGGATTCGACGAGCTGACGAATGCTCGGGTGCTCAATACGCCGCTCCACCGTGATGGCGTGGAAGCTCTCGGTGATGCCCTCGGTCCGCCCTAAGGCCCGACAGCCATAGCTCTCCGCGATGTCGGCCTCGACGGCCGTGGGGGCGGCGAACACTCCTTCGCCTCTTCGACCGAACTGCTTCATGAGGGCGCTGTCATCGAACTCGGCCACGACCTGAACCCGGAGCCCTTCGGCATCCAGCCACTGTTCGAGACTCCGTCGAAGTGGCGAGTGCTCGGCCGGCATCAAGAACGGGACCGCGTCCAGGCAGTCTGGAAATGCCGCCCCCTCCTCCAGCAGCCCGTCGGCGGCGAAGAAGCTTACGCCGCAGCGGCCCAGGGCGTGGCTAAAGGCCCGAATCCGGGCCGAAGAAGGGAGGGGCTCGTCGGTGAGCACCAAATCGAGGCGGTGCACCGCCAAGTCCGCCAACAGGCCTTCGGTCGGACCCTCGTGGCAGATCATAAGAGGCCGCTCCTCGTGGCGAAGCATGGGTTCCAGGAGGTGGTGGACGAGGATCTTTGGAAGGGCATCCGAGATGCCCACATGGATCCGAACCGGGCGCCCGGGACTTCGACCCCGGATCGTACTGAGGAGCTCCCTACCGGTCGCAAAAATCTCGTCCGCGTAGCGATGAACCATGCCCCCCGTGTCGGTGAGGAGCATCTGACGACCGCTGCGACGAAGCAGAGGGGCCCCTAGACTCTGCTCGAGCTCCTTCACCTGGGCGCTGACCGTGGGCGAGGACAGACTGAGCTCCCGGGCCGCCTGGGCGATGGAGCCCGTCCGGCCCACCATCCAAAAGTAGAATAGGTGCTGGTAGTTCAGGCTCTCCATCAGACCTACCCTTCGAGGGAGCCTAAGGATTCGCATCGTATTTTCTACATTTCCGAATCGGCCGGGGAGGTTTAGCATCCAAATCGCCCATGCAGAGCGGACGACAACTAGAATGGGCGGAACTGGTCGCGGAAGCGACCGGCAGCCGCTTCAGCCCTGAGAGCGCTCGACGGGCGCTGGAGGGGGTTCCCTCCCTCGAGACGGGACCCGAGGCAGTCCTTCCCTTTTTGGACCGACTGGGCGTTTCCGTCCAAACACTGCACGTCACGGCCGAAGAGGCCCGGGATGCCGTCGGCCCTCGGCACCCAATTCTCTGGTGGAACGACGACGGCGAGGGTCCGCCCGAGCTGTGGGTCAAGCGACGGGGCCGCCGCACCAAAGCGGTGGCGCCCGGTGTGCGGCCTCACTGGCGACGGCCCTTCGATACCGAGGGCCGAACCGTGGCCTGGTCCCTCGCACCTGAGCCGCTCCTCAAAGATTGGCCCAAGGACGGCGCTCTACGCCGCATGGTCGCGCTGCTGGGGCTGGAAAAGTCCGACCTCCAGATGGTCGCACTCTATGCCTTGGTCACGGGCACTCTCGCCCTCGCGACACCGCTCGCGGTTCAGGCGCTGATCTCCACCCTTCGTCTCGGCACGCTGCTTCAGCCTCTGGCCGTTCTGACCATCCTGCTCGTGAGTGCCTTGGGCCTCCTGGCGGTGCTCCGAACACTGGAGGTGAGGGTGGTCGAAATGATGCAGCGAAGGCTGCTCGTTCGCCTGGCCTCCGACATGGCCCACCGGCTGGTGAGGGCCGACCGCGAAGACCTGCAGGCGAAACAGGGCGGTTCATTGATGAACCGCTTCTTCGACATATTCCTGGTGCACAAAGCCGTCGCATCTCTGCTCCTGGACGGGCTGGATCTGGTCCTCCGGACGATCATCGGCATGATCCTTCTTGCGGTCTATCACCCGCTCCTTCTGGGTTTCGATCTGGTGCTCCTGATCGCCTTCGCGGCCATCCTCTTCCTCCCCGGCCGCCAGGGCATCAGGACCGGCATCTACGAGTCCAAGTCCAAGCACAAGCTGGTGGAGTGGCTAGAGCAGGTCGCCATCGAGAACCCGGTCTTCCGGTCGACGGCCGGTCAGGCCTGGAGCAGAGACCGGATAGACACGCACGCCCGATCTTTCATGACCTCCCGGCAGGAGCATTTCCGTGTGGTCCTCTTCCAGACCATCGGAGGTCTGAGCATGCAGGCCCTGGCCAGCGGCGCGCTCCTTGGTCTGGGAGGATGGTTGGTCATGCAAGGTCAATTGACGCTGGGTCAGCTGGTGGCTTCGGAGCTCATCCTGGCCATCGTGGTCTCGTCCATGGCCAAGCTCGGAAAGCACATCGAAAGCTTCTATGACCTCGTAGCCTCGGCGGACAAAGTCGGTCAGATGCTCGACCTGGAGGTCATGGACGATCGCGGAACCGTGCCCACCGCCGATGCACCGCTGAGCCTCAACGCCATCGACGCGACCGTGGTGCGAGAGGGACGGGTCATCGCCAAGAAGCTCGACTTCTCCTGGCAGCCCGGATCGCGGATCGCCATCTTGGGACCCTCGGGCTCGGGCAAGAGCAGCTTGGTGGACGCTTTGACGGACGGGAAGCTCCGCGCGGGTGGCCGCTTCGAGCTGTCCGGCATCGACGTCGAGTTCATCGATCCCACCTGGTTTCACGACCGCGTGATGGTGCTGCGGAGCCAGGGCTGGGTGCAAAGCAGCCTGCAGGACAACGTCGCCCTGGGCCGCCCGGTCGATAAGGTCGAGATGGAGCGCATTCTGAGAATGGTTGGTCTGGAGTCGACGGTTGACCGGCTTCCAATAGGAGTCGAAACCACCCTCGACAACCGGGGGGGACCGCTCTCTCAGGGTGAAGCGAGCGCGCTGCTCGTCGCCCGGGCCATCGCGCAGAATGCGCGTGTGGTCTTCGTGGACGGCATCCTCGACGGGCTCGACGATGGCCAAGCCACCCGACTGCTGAATGCGCTCCACCAAGACGGCCGAAGGACGGTCATTCTTTGCACGCACAGCGAACAGCGCGCAAAATGGGCCCAGACGGTCTTGCAGCTCGGGGAGCGTGCGACCGCGGAGTCGCAAGGATGAAGCCTCAGTCGCTGCCATCGACCAGTGGCCTCCGCCAGGAGCTCACGGTCAACCGCATGGTCCCGCCCCCCAAGGACCCCTTGCGCCTGGCCCAGAGCATCATCCTGTTTCTCGTGATGCTCCCGCTGTTCTTGGCCGTGCTCCCGTGGGTGCAGACCATTCCCGGTACGGGTCAGGTCGTCGCCTTCGGCCCGGTCGAGCGCCAGCAGGACATCATGAGCCCGGTCAAAGGTCGGGTGAACAAGTGGCTCGTATCTGAAGGTTTTCTGGTCAAGGCCGGCGATCCCTTGGTCGAGATTCTGGACAACGACCCCGAGCTCAGTCGGCGCCTCGGCGAACAGGCCGGCGCCCAGTCGGGCAAGGTCGACGCGCTGACCCGAAACGAAGAGGCCCTGTCCAAGCAGATCGAAGCCCTGCGTTCGACCCGTGAAGCCTCGCGTCTCGCGGCCCTGGCCAAGATTCGGCAGACCCAACAGAAGCTGGCCGCCGCTGACCAGAAGCTCGCCGCGGCCGACCAGTCTGCCCAGGTGGCCAGCCTACAGGTTGCGCGGATCGAGTCGCTGCGGACGGAAGGCATCTCCTCCGAGCGTGACCTGGACCTGGCGCGTTTGTCCGACCGAAAGGCAGAAGCCGAGCTGCGGAGCGCCCAGGCCGACCGAGAGGCCGCGACCCAGGCCGTGCTCGAAGCCGAGAGCGGCCTCGAGAACAAGCTGGCCGAGATCGACGCCAAGATCGCCGAGACCGACGCCAAGCGCCAAAAGGTGCAAAGCGATCGAGAAGACGCACGAACCAAGCTCCTGGACGTCGAGACCAAGGTCGCCCGCCAGGCCGACCGGATGATCCGGGCGCCGAGGGACGGCACGATCCTAAAGCTGTTCATGGCCGACGGCCAGGGTCAGGTGAAGGTGGGGAGTAAGCTCGCCACGCTGGTCCCTCAGACCGAGCAGCGCTCGGTCGAACTCTTCATCGACGGTAACGATGCCGCCTGGGTCGATCCTGGTCGCAAGGTGCGTATCCAGTTCGAAGGCTGGCCGGCCGTGCAGTTCGGTGGCTGGCCAGGCGCGGCCATGGGCACCTTCGGGGGCGAGATCGCCTTCGTGGACTCGACCGACGACGGGAAGGGCAACTTCCGCGTCATGGTGCGACCCGACTACGCCGACGCGCCTTGGCCGCGAGCGACCGAGCTCCGCCAGGGCGTCCGGGCCAAGGGCTGGATCCTCCTCGACACCGTGGCATTGGGCTACGAGGCCTGGCGACAGCTCAACGGCTTCCCGCCCGAGACGGCGCGCAGCAAAGCGCCGGCCCCCAAGGTGAAAGGCCTCAAGTGATTGTTCTCATTGGAGCGGCGCTGGCGGCCGCTCCCACCCTCGACGGCATCGCCGCGCTGGAGAAGCGCGTGCAGACCATGGGGCCCCTCCCGGTGCTGATCGACTCCGAAGGCGCTCTGCCGCCCGAGGCAGTCCTGGCTTCGGTGGCCGACGCGCACCCCACGGTGCTCGGTCGGATGGCCGAAGCCGAAGCCGCCAGAGCCAAGCTGATGGCAAGCAGAGGCTTCTTCGATCCGAACCTGGACGTAGAGCTCACCACGGTGCCCGCTGGCTACTACGACTACACTTCGGTGGACGCCGGTCTGACCCAGGCCACCCCGCTGTGGGGGCTTCAGCTGACGGCCGGCTATAGGATCGGCATCGAGGGCGAGAACGACTTCGCCCCCTACAACGAGATTCTCGAGACCCTGGACGCGGGCGAGGTGCGCTTCGAGGCCAAGCTTCCCTTCCTCAAAGGTGGACCCATTGACCCCGGCCGAGCCGAGCTTCGCCAGAGTCGACTCTCGGTGGAGGAGGCTCAGGCCCAGCTTCGGGCAGCTCGACTAGGCGTGGCGATACAGGCTTTGGACGCCTACTGGAAGTGGCGGGCCTCGGCCGTCGCCTATGACGTGCAGCGCAGGCTGGCCGAGCTCACCATTCGACGAGACACCCTGGTCCGGCGTCGAATCGAGGAGGGTACCCTGCCCGAAGTCGAGCGAGCCGAGAGCCTTCGTGCAGTCCTGGACCGCCGCAACGACGCCCTGGCCGCCTTTCGAGACCTGCAGAACGCCGGAGTGAGCCTGTCCATCTTTCTGCGCTCCGAGGACGGTCTGCCCCTGATCCCGCCCCAGAGCCAGGCGCCGCCCAGGCTCGACTTCGAAGCGGCCGAGGCGGTGGAGACCGGGACGATCCCGGGCGTCGTTCCGAATCGACCGGAGCTTCGGGCCATCCAGCAGAAGGTAGCCAAGGCCGAGGTCGAGACACGCCTGAGACGGAACGAGGCTCTACCCAAGGTCGACGGGAAGCTCGGGCTGTCCAAGGACTTCGGCGACGCGCAGAACGAAGGTGAATCAAGCGATCGTTTCATCATCTTCGACCCCGCCGAGCTCAAGCTCGGGCTGTCGGTGGACTTCCCGGTCCTGCTGCGAAAGGGCCGCGGCATCGCAGCCCAGGCCCGGGCCCAGCTCGATGCCATCGAGCGCAAAGCCCAGCTGACGGGAGAGAAGTTGGAGGCCGAACTGCGAAAGCTGGCCCAGACCATCGACGCATTGGACGCTCAGACGGAAGTCGCGCGAGACCTTCAGGTCGCGGCCGAGATCGCGGCGGCGGCGGCTCGCCGGAAGTTCGAGATTGGAACCGCGAACCTCTTCGACGTTTTCCTTCGAGAGAGCAAGGCGGCGGAGGCAAGCATCAAAGCGGCCAAAGTCACCGCCGCCCGAAGCGCGGCCCGAATGGTCTGGGAGCTCTCCACCTGCCAGGCCGCCCTCCGCGAAGGCCTGGACCCCTGCTGACGGGCTTGGCCTGAGGCCAGTCCCATGAGAGCCAAGGGCGGATGCGGGCCGCCAGTCTGATCTCCGCGCTCATCCTGTCGAGCTGCGCTGGTGCTGGGCTTCACTTTCGACGCTCTCCGGAGTTCGCGTCGCGCCAAGCCGAAGGCGTTTCTCGGATTCAGCAGTCGGAATGCCGAGTGGAAGGCGAATTCACAAACGCCGCCTGGTTCCCTCAGCCTCCTCAGTCGCCCCAGCCCACCACGACTCGGACCAGCACCGTCGTGCCTGAAGTTCGCGGCTCGCTACTCAAGTCCGAGATTGCTGCGGTGATCCGAAACTTCTTCCCTGAGTTCGAGAGTTGCTACGAGATGGCCCTCGAGCGTAATCCGGAACTCAAGGGCCAACTGGCCCTCCACTTCACCATCGGGCCGAACGGCCAGGTGAGTCGAACCGGCGTGCGCAGGAGCGAATTCGAGGACCTTCGCTTCATGCAGTGCATGGTCGAGATGAGCTGCGCGATGAGGTTCCCCGAGACCAAAGGCGGCGGCAACGTCATCGTGACGTATCCTTTCATTTTCAGCAGCGGCCTTTGAGTCCAAGGAATTTCATGGCGGGGCTCTTGAAGCCTTCGCTCGGAGTGGGCTTAGCTCGACCACGGTGCGCGCTGCTTTGCTGATCCGCTCGGGGACGACCCAGCTCACCTTGTCGCTGGACCGAGTGCGGACCCGCTTTGGCTCCGACCCCGACGTAGACGTAGTCCTGCCCGACCCCGATGTCCCCCCGGAGGCCGGGGTCATCAGCCGCAGCGGGTCGGGCTTCGAGCTGGACCATGATGGAGCACGGCGAACCTGGCTGGCCGGAGACATTCTCCGGGTCGGGCCCTTCGAGCTGGAGCTTCGCAGCGAGGACGAACGCAGCGGGAGTCCGACCCTGGCTCGACCCAAGGAGCAAGGAGTCGGACCCGAGCTCCTCTTGGCCGGCGCGGGACGGAGCGCCCGGCTCCAGCCCCCGGGACCCTTCTCGATCGGAACCGACGAGGGCAACGATTGGGTGCTGGCAGGGGACGGCTTTGCCTCTCGGCTTCATTGCCGCTTCGTGATCCGAGACAGCCGCTGGCACCTGGAAGACTTGGGCAGCACCAACGGGACCCGAGTTAACGGTCTTCGGATCGGGGACGTCGAGGTCCCACCTCGAGCCACACTGACCATCGGCGAGACCGACCTGCGGGTGTTCGAGACCCAGGTCGAAGATCGTCGGAGCTTCCGAGGCATGGTCGGTCGAAGCTCGGCCATGCGCGCCGTCTTCGACGCCATCCCTCGACTAGCGCGAAGCATGGAGCCGGTGCTCGTGCACGCCGAGTCCGGCTGCGGCAAAGAGCTGGTCGCTCAGGCCATTCACGCCGAGTCCGAGCGCAACGGAGCCTTCCTCGCCCTCAACTGTGGCGCACTCTCGGCGCAGCTCGTGGAGTCGGAGCTCTTCGGCCACGTCAAAGGCGCGTTCACCGGCGCCCTGGCCGACAAGAAAGGGGCTTTCGAAGCTGCGGCCGGCGGGACCCTCTTCCTCGACGAGGTGGGCGAGCTGCCCCTGGAACTTCAGCCTCGCCTGCTCCGAGTTCTGGAAAACCGTCGGGTCCGTCCGGTCGGGGCGACCCAAGAGGTCCCGGTCGACTGCCGCATCGTTGCCGCCACCCACCGCAATCTAGAGTCGGCGGTGCGGGAAGGTCGCTTTCGAGAGGATCTCTTCCACCGCCTCTTCGTCCTGTCCTTGAGTATCCCTCCGCTCCGTCGACGCCGAGAGGACATTTCGGTCTTGGCGACGATGCTGCTGGAGCAGAGCGGGGCCGAGGCCGGCTTGAGCCCAGAAGCCGAGAACAAGCTCCTCGCCCACGACTGGCCGGGCAATGTTCGGGAGCTTCGGAATGTCTTGGTGCGGGCTGTCTTCGCCCGAGAGTCCGGTGACCTCGGCCCCGAACACATTCGCTTCAGCCAGGACGCCTTTGGCATGCAGGCCCCCAGCAAGGAGGGGGAGCGGGAGCGCTTCGTCCGGGCCCTGGCCGCCACCGGCGGCAACCGGTCCGAAGCGGCACGGATGCTGGGCATTTCCAAGTCGACCTTCTTCGACCGTCTCCGTCGCCACGGCATCGGCTAAGGACCTTCGCCTCCCGTCGATGCACGGGGTACGTCACCCCATGGCCGACTACTTCTCTCACTCGCTCGACATCCTGACTCAGAAGCTCACGAGCTGGTCCGACGCGCTGATCGCACTGCTTCCGAACTTCGTGCTCGCAGTCTTGATCATGCTGCTGACCTATGGGACGGCGCGGATTGCGCGGAAGATCACGGAAAAGACCCTGTCCGCCGTCTTCCAGGCCGTCAGCCTGCGGACGGTCCTCGCTGGCGCCGTGTACTACGGAGTGATCATAATGGGCTTTCTCGTGGCTTTGGAGTTCCTTCAGCTACAGAAAGCGGTGACCAGCCTGCTCGCCGGTGCCGGCGTCATCGGTCTGGCCCTCTCCTTTGCCTTTCAGGACCTGGCCACCAACGTCGTCTCCGGCCTCTTGATCACCGTCCAGCGCCCCCTCGTGGTTGGGGACTTCGTCAAGACCCACGACTACCGAGGCCATGTCGAAACCATCGGGCTTCGGAGCGTGACCATTCGGGACCTGGACGGGCAGCACGTCGTCATCCCTTCCAAGGACATCTTTCAGAGCCCGCTGTTGAACTTCAGCACCGACAACATTCGGCGGGTGAACCTGGAGGTCGGCGTCAGCTACGCCTCGGACTTGGAGCAGGTGGCCGGCTTGGTCCAAGAGGCGCTGACGAGCCTCCCCACGCGGCTGAAGACCAAGCCCGTCAAGGTCCAGTACTCGGGCTTCGGCGACAGCTCGATCGACTTCGTAGCACGCTTCTGGGTAGCGAGTTGCGAAGAGGTCGACGTTCTCGACGCTAAGAGCGCGGCCATGGTGGCGATCAAGAAGAGCTTCGACGCCCATGATATCACCATCCCCTTTCCGATCCGTACACTCGACTTCGGCATTCGGGGCGGGGAACGCCTGGACGAGGTCCTTCCGCGAAGCGAAGCCGCCTAGGCAGGTGGGACAATTAGGTTGGAGAAAGGCGGATCCGAGCTCAGCCCGAGATGGCCACCATCGGGGTGGGGAAAGCGAAGCCGAGACGCGTGCAAGAGAAGTCGTTCGCCCCCCTCGCCGTAAAGTCGATCGCCTCGGAGCGCCACCCCGAGACCCTCGGGCGCCGCGGCGTGGAGCCGGATCTGATGGGTGCGGCCGGTCAGTGCTTCGAAGCGAAAGCTCGGACCGAGCGGCCCCTCGCCTTCGTACCGCCACTCGGTCACTCCCAGCTTGCCGAGGACGGGGTCGACCACCTGGCGCGGGCGGTCCTCGGGATCGAGGCGAGTCCGGAGCTCGATGCGACCGCTGGAGGGACCCGACCACGACCGAGAGAGAACGCCCAGATAGCCCTTCTTGACCTCCCGTTCCTGAAAGGCCCGCTGAAGGAAGCGGTAGGCGTCGAGGTCTTTGGCCGCGACCAAAAGGCCGGAGGTCGCCTGATCCAGGCGGTGAGCCATCCGAACGAAAGGACGATCCCGGGCGAGAAAGGCCTCGACGTTGTGGGCACCGGTCGGGCCCTTCCCGGCAACGGAGAGAAGTCCGTCCGGCTTGTCGACGACGATCAGCCGAGCGTCCTCGTGGACGATGGAGAGAGGCGGTTTCAGAGCTGACTCTTCAGCCCGAAGTTCTTCGGGTACTTCGGGCGAGGCTTGGGGTAGTCGACTTCATGAGGGTGCGACGCGAGGTCCCAGCTCAGAGCCTCCGCCGCCCCATGCGGTCGGCCAAGACCGTGGGTGCCGATTCGGGCCGAACCATCGTCATTTGGCGTTTGCGCGAGACGATCGACGGCCATGACGGGGGGGCCTCCGAGGGGGGAGCTCCCACGCGACCCGGGATGGGTCAACGCATTCAGCAACCGGCTGGGCCTTTGAGGGGAGGGCCCGCCTAGAGCCATGGTGGCCCTCCTCCTCCTTTTGATGTCGACGCCCGAAACCGAGACCCAAGCTCCGGTGGTCCGGGAGGTCGTGTTCGAGGGTCTTCAAGGCGTCGACCAAAAGGCCTTGGTCGAAGGCCTACGGCATCGTCCGCCCCACGGCCTGTTCCGTCAGCGATACACGCTGGACTCTTTGGCCCTAGAGCTCGATCGACGACGCATCGAGGCTTTCCTTCAGCTTCGGGGTTGGTTCGACGCCGTCGTTCGTGAGGTGACGGTCGAAGAGCTCAGCAACGGCGTTCGGCTCAGCTTCGTCATCGACCAAGGCCATCCAGGTCGTCTGGTCGACCTCGACTTTGTCCTCACGTCCAGCCAGACGCTGTCCGATGAACGCCGGAGGAGCCTCGTCCCTCTCGAGCTCGGAGCGCCAGTGGACTACAGCAAGTATGAAGAGGGAAAGGTCCGAATCGCCCAAGCGCTCCGGGCTGAAGGCTACGCCCACGCTCGGGTCGATGGCGTGGTCGAAGCCAAGCAGGACGTACCCGAGGCGCGCGTCGTCTACACCCTGCGGCCCGGACCGCTCGTTCGATTCGGTCCCACCTCAATCGTTGGGACTTCCAGCGTCCCACGAACCGCCATTCGAAATCGTATCGCCTACCAAGAGGGCCAGATCTTTGATCCCAAGCTCGTCGAGCTCACCGAGGGTCGGCTGTATCAGCTCGATCTGATCGGCTCGGTCCAGCTCGACTGGCCTCCGGAAAGAAACCCGCTTCCCATGGTCATCTCCGTGCGAGACGGCGTCCCACGGGAACTCAGACTCGGCGGCGGCGTGGCCCGAGACACTGTGAACTGGGAGCTCCGACTACGAGGCGAGTACACCGAAGCGGACTTCCTGCACCCGCTTCAGACTCTGCGCCTACAGCTTCGTCCCTCCCTGACTTTTCAGGAAGACCTGCTCAGACTAGCTCCCAATCTGGAGGCCCGAGGCTCGATCAGCCGGGACGACTTCCTGCTCCCTCGGCTTCAGGGTACGGTGAGCGTGGCCTACCAGATCAATCAGCTGGAGGGCATTCAGGTCCAGGGTCCCCGCTTCGAGCTCGGCGTCCAGCGTGCCTTCTTCCTCGACCGTCTGGTGGCCCGACTCAGTCTCAACTTCGACTACTTCTTTGCCGTGGGCTTCGACGACATCGACGAATCGACCACGGCGACTGAGCGGAGCGACTTCGGGATCTCCCCTTCCCTTCCACTACTCTACGCGGAACCCCGCCTGACCTACGATGGGCGAGACCGGCCCAACAACCCTCGAAGTGGTTTCCTGGTCCAGCTCCGCTTCGAGGGCGGAGCCGCCTTGAATGGAGGCGGCTACACCACCACCACGCCCGAAGCCCGTGGCTACCTGAGCTTCAGTCCGTCGACTGTCCTCGCCAGCCGACTGCAGCTCGGAACCACCCTATTCGGTACCCTGCCCGCCACTCGACGCTACTTCTCGGGTGGCGCCCAGAGTCACCGCGGCTTCCCGAATCGGCGACTCGCGCCCTCGATCGAGGACGACGACGGCGACATCACCCCTTTGGGAGGTGAGCACGAGCTGGAGCTCTCGATCGAGCTTCGACAAGACCTCTTCCAACTCTTCGGGAACACCCTCGGCATCGTCGCCTTCGTCGACGGTGCCGACGTGGCTCAGGGCTTGCGGGACCTGGAGGTCCCGAACCTCCACTGGGCACCCGGACTTGGCTTGCGCTACGAAACGCCGGTCGGACCCGTTCGCTTCGACATCGGCTATCGCGTAAATCGGGGTGAAGACGTCCGGCCGGTCTCTGGGCCCGTGGACCGGCTGGCCTGGCACCTGGCGATCGGACAGGCGTTTTGAAGAAGGTCATTCGATGGTGCGTGCGGGTCCTGGGAAGCGTCCTGCTCCTCTGTGTGCTTTCTGTTGCCCTCGCCCACACCAGCTGGGGCTTCGAGCTAGCCAAGGCCTTGGTCCTTCCCAGCCTCTCCCGCTCCGTCTTCGCGGGCACGCTCCAGGTCGGACGGCTCGAAGGCTTCTTGGGCACGGACTTCAGCCTCACCGAGCTCGTGTTGACGGACGAGACCGGGGCGCCCGCCTGCGAGATAGAGCGACTCCGGATCCGCTGGGACTTCCTGGCCCTGCTGTCCGGTCGCGTCCACGTCCAGGCCGTGGACATCGAGTCCACCCGGGTGACCCTCCGCGCGGGCGAAGGCGGCGGTATCGCCGCCCTCCTGTCGCCGAGCCCAACCAAGTCTTCTCGAAGCCCCGATGAGCCTCCGCGGAGCCCCCTCCCCATCACGGTGGACCGCATCTATCTCAGCGACGGTCGCTTCATTTTTGGGCGACCCGAGATCCGGGTCGAAGGTGTGACGCTTTCCGGACGCTTTCGCTTCGTCGAAGCCGAGCTCGAAGCCACCGACGTCGATCTCACGGCGGCTCTCCGCACGCAGACCCCAGGCCCGCTGACGCTCGAGGGCCGCTACGGGCTGGTCGAGGGGGAGCACCAACTGAGCGCTACGGTCAGCGTGGCGGCCGCTCGGCTGCGGACCGAGGACCTTCGATGGGACGGCGTTCACGTTCCGTTGGGCCGACTTCGGGCCGAGCTCCCAGCGGGATTCATGCGGGCATGGCTGGGGGGACCCGAGTTCGGGCTTCGCTTGCAAGCCGAGAGCGGACCGGAGCCGGGCCGGGAAGGCGGCACGCTATGGCGGCTTGAAGCCCAAGCCGAGGATGCGGACCTGAGAGGCCAAGGTCGGGCTCGGGGCGACGGAACAGAGTTCGAGCTCGCACTTCGAAACGTCGATCCGCGGAGCCTGTCCGCCGACGCACCCGGGGGCAGGGTGAGTAGCCGTCTCGAAGGTCGCCTCCTGCTGGGCCCCCTGCGGGGACGCCTGCGAACGACGAGTACTGCCACCCTCAGCCTCCCCGGCGGCCAGGCTAGGGTGCCCCTCCAAGCCGAAGGCGAGGGCGAACTCGGCGAAGACGGCAGGCTCGAGGCCCGGCTTCGCCTGAGAAGTCCCGGAAGCAGCGCCGACCTGGCGGCCACTCTTGCAGACCTCATTGAGCGCCCTCGCCTGCAGCGGCTGGAGGCTTCAGTTCAGACGCCCGCCCTCGAGAAGCTGCCCCTTCCCGGCCGGCCACGAGGCGCACTCGAAGCAGAGACCACCTGGGTTGCAGGCGAGTGGTCGGGTCGACTCACCGGGCGGGGGCTGGGGGTCGGCCTTGCGAGCGTGGAGGTTCTCGACCTCGAGGCTGGAGGCCGAGACTTCGACCTGGAAGGAAAGCTTCGAGCCCAGGACCTACGCGTCGGACGTTTCGTCCAGACCGAGACCGCACTTCGCATCCTTCCCGCCGAGCGGGGCAAGCGCTTCGAACTCGACTCCACCGGACGTTCGCCCCTTCAGATGGTTGAGCTGTCGGGCACGGGCCAAGTCGGCTGGCCCCTCGACCTGGCGCTCGAAGAGGGCACGGTCGTGACCGGGACTTCGACCTGGACTCTCTCGCCCTGGCAACTCGCCGTCGGCGTGGATGGCCTCAAGGTCCAAGACTTGGCGGCCCGGACCCCAGAGGGCGAGCTACAGGTCGACGGCGAGGCCCGATGGCGTCCCGATGTCGAGGGCCAGCTTCGCGCAAGGGCGGACCTGGCCGACCTCTCGGATCTGAGCTTCGCGTTTCCCCAACTCCGAGGCGGCCGTCTTCGCGTGGGCGTGGAAGCAGTCTGGAATGAAGGCGGGTTGAAGGGAGAAACCTCGGGCAACGCGAAGCTTCTCGTTTCGCCTGCCCGGGAGGCGATCGACGTTCGTTTCAAAGGAGATATCGGGGCCAAGATCGTCGTGGGAGGTTCCGTGGACGGTGGAAATCTCGGGCAGTTGGCCCTCGATGCCGAAGCTGAGCCACCGCCTAGCCTCGCCGAGTGGATGGCGCTCGAGGAGTGGTTGGAGCGCCTTCGGCGCGTGGATGCGGCGGTGGACGATGTCCGACTCGGAGGGTGGACCGAGCTCTTTGGACTGCCGGCGGTCGAGGGCGGGGCTGAGGGTTCTCTCGTCCTCCGTCCGGACAGTCTCGAGGGTCGCTTTCATGCCGATGGCCTTCAGATCTCGTCCATGCGGGCGCCACTCTCCATCGACCTCGAAGCCCAAGGCCAAGACGACCAGACCTCGATTCAGGGGCGCTTGCTGGCCGACGTGCCCGTGGGCGTCCTCAGCGCGACGGTCGCCCGTTCATGGCGTGATGCTTCCGAATGGGAGGCGAGCGACGGCGAGGCTCGGCTAGAGCTCGACCGGATCACGATGGCGCGCTTCGCCCGCTTCGTCGATCTCCCCGAACCCTTCGACGCTCCGGTGGGCGGAGAGCTGGAAGCGGTGGCCCACCTGAAACAGCGGGGCGGGCAGGTCGGGGGGGAGCTCCTTCTTCGGGCGCGAGCCGTCGAACCCTATCCTGCTTCGCCCCGCATCGACCTCGGCCTGGAGAGTGTCGTTGGCGACCAGGGGTGGACAGTTTCAGCAACCGTTGCCGGCCGCGGTCTGGGCCAGGTCCGGGCCGAGCTTGCGGGATCCGGTCCACCGTGGCGCACTCTGGTGCCAGCCGAAGGGCGCCTGCAGCTTCAGGCCCTTCGCGTGACAGGCCTGCGAGCGCTGTATCCGGTTCCAATCCTGCGACAGGGCAGTCTGAGTGGCGAGGTCGAGTGGGCGGAGAAGGGGCAGCGTGGGCAGGCTAGCCTGCATCTGAATGAAGCTCGGATCTTCGACGGTCAGCCCGATTTTGCTCTCGAACTGTCTTCCGAACGGAGTGCCGAAGGAATCGACTACCTACTCTCGGGCCTCAAGGGCAGGCTCCAGCTAGCGGGTCGTATCGAACGCGCGGGCGAGGAACTCGCCGCCTGGCCCCTGAAAGGCCAACTCGAGGCCCTGGGTCTTCCGCTTCGCAGCCTAGTCCCTACCCGTGCCGCCGACGGAGTAGACGGAACGCTGGACTTGATCGCCACCGTCGGGGGGCGGCTCGGCGCTCCAAGCGCTGTCTTCACGTTCGATGGCGCCAATACCCGCTGCGGTGAGGTTCGCTTCGATGGAGCCCGCTTCGAGGGACGCTACGAGAGAGGCGGACTCAGCATCACGGGAACCGTCACCGAATCTTCGGGCGGACGATTGGACCTCCAATTTGCGGCCGGAGAAGAGCTGATGTCGTCACAGGTGGAGGCGGACGACTTCCGGCTGGGCTTCCTCTCGGTGCCGGCCGGGATCTTGGCGGGCCCGGTCGGCAGCTTCGACGGGCGTCTGACTGGCCAGGTGACGGCCGAGGGACCTACCCAGTCTCCTGACGTAGACGGTGAGCTTCGGGTAGAGGATCTGCAGGTCGTCTTGCCGGGTACGCTGCCCTCGGTGGAGAACGGCGTGGCCGCCCTCGCTTTTCACGACGGGAGCTTCGAGCTCTCGACTCGGGGAGGCTCACCAAGCGGGGGGCGTTTCGGACTGTCGGCCGAGGGCCAGGTTGAGGGTCCCCGGATCAGCGGATCCTTCGAGAGCGACGGCCTGCGCTACCTGGCAGGCCCCATCGTCACCGAAATCACCACCTCGGCTGAGTTCGAGCTCGTCCGCCGAGAAGCCAAGCTCCGAATCCACCGCACCAAGATTAGACTCCCCGAAGAGAATTCTTCGACTCTTCACGGACTGGGTGTCCCGCCTGACCTGGTCCGGGTCCAGACCTTCGGCGTTCGCCCCAAGCCCGAGCCACCGCCTACCCCGCCCCCGCCCGGGACCGAGCCTCGGCTCAGGCTCCAGGTTCGCAACGACGACGACATCAGCTTTCGGGGTGAGGATGCCCAGGGGAGCGCGACGGTCGACATCCAGCTGGAAGAGTTCGGAAACGGAATCAGTAGGCTGAAAGGCGAAGGGACGGTGGAACGGGGACAGATCGAGGTCTTAGGTCGAACCTACCAGGTCGAACGAGCGGTGGTGGGCTTCACGGAACGCATACCGCCCGATCCAAGACTGGACATCCAACTCGCCCACGCTTTCCGCACCCTCACCCTCTACGTCTACATTACGGGTCCAGCCTCGAAACCCGAAGTGCGCTTCGGCTCTGCACCGAGCGGGTACGACCAGGCACAGCTCACAGCCTTTTTTACGGGCCTGCAGGATCCGGACAGCCCAGGTCGCGCCACGGCTGGGGGAAGTGCAGCAAGCAGCGTGGGACAAGCTCTACTCGGTCCCGCCATAGCGCAGGTTAGACGCCAGCTGCCCATCGACACCTTGGACATCGGCAGCAACGGTGGGGCAGCCGTTGTGACGGTGGGAAAGTGGATCTCCGAGACGGTCTTCATTTCGGCCGGCTATGACGGATCGCGCACCGGAGCAGCGGCTTACGAAGGAACCTTGAGGTGGCGCTTCACGCCCCGTTGGGTCCTCGAAGTCTTGGCCAGCCTCGAGTCCCAGAGCACCGACGTCCTGTGGACGAAGCGTTTCTGATCCTGCGAAGCCGACGGCCTTCTCAGAGCTCTCCGGCGACCGGCTCCGTCACGCGCTCGTCCGGGATGGGATCCGGGTCATGGGGCAGGGTCCCTCTCGCGCTCCGCATGTAGGCGAAGGGCGTAGCGTGCACGAAGTTCGAGACCCGGGACAGGTAGATATCGGCGTATTGCTCGACTTGCTGGGCCAAGTGACTCTTGTCGTTTCCGGCCCGCATGAGAGGTCCCCAACTCGCGTTGGACACTTGATCCGCCCGCTCGGCTAGAGGTTTGATTTGCTGGTCGAGCTCCAACAGCTCCTGCCGAACGGTCTCCAGGCGCCGCGCCAGAGCCTTCTTGTCTATATCACCGTTCAGTGCATAGCCCTTCTTGCGCCGCTGCAGGGCCAGCTTCAAGCTGTAGCTCTCTCCCTCGAGCTCGGTTTTCTTGGCCATCAGCTTTTCGAGCTCCTTCTTGTCGGATGCAAAGGTCTCCATTGCGGCGAGCTCCTCTTCGATCTCGCGGAGGACGAGCGCGGTCCTCCAGCGCTGGATGTTCTTGGTGACGTGCACGTCGCTGAACAGGTGATCCCCAACGTAGAGGACTTGGTCGCCTTCCAGGTCGAGACAGGCCTCCACCATGCTCGCGTTCCCCCCCACATAGCGTCCCCGCCGCTCAAGCTTCTCCCGTACCGGGGTCAAAAGGCCGTCTTGGTTCACTATTTCGAAGGCCGGATTGCTCTGGGAGAAGAAGGTGGGCTTTCGTGCTTCGACGATGATGAGATCGAAGAGCTCTTCCCACTTCATGTTCGACGGCAGATAGCGTTCGAAGGCATAGCGCATCATGGCCAGGGTGTAGCGCCAACCGCTGTTGGTGATCAGGATCAGCTTTTTTCCCGCATGGTGTTGATCGAGAAGGGCGAGGGGCGTCTCGGCATCCAGACTTACGAATCGGTCGGGATCGGCCATGATGTCGCCCTTGAGCCGTCCCTCGAGGTGGGCGTAGTCGACGGTAGAGCGGACCTGACGGTAGAGCTCTTCGTAGCCAAGAGCGTTCCCCAGCTCCCCGGCGTCCATCATGTCGACGAGCTGAGCATAGAGGGTCGCTTCGGAAAGCGAGAAGAGCGTGTTCATGAACTTGAAGCGACGCTCGCCCAGGTCGACGATGACGCCTGAGTAGGCCTTCCGCATCTCTTCGTACGGGATAGGTCGGGTGCCGTGGTGGGCCCGCTTCACGAAACCGAATCGATTGGCCTTCAGGACGTTGCCCAGCTCGGTATCGATGATGAGACCACGGATCATCCGGTCAGGATCGAAGCTCAGTTTACTCACCGGCCAGCCGCGAGACTCGAAAAGACGCTGGGTATGGGCATAGGCATGGGACTCCCACTCGTCCACGCGGTAGTGGATGAGGGTGTAGTCCATGTCGTACCCAATCGCCTGAATCGAACGCAGATTGAGGGTCCGATTGCAGTAGATTCGCCTAGCCTTGGGCGTGCTCACGGACCGACTTCAACCCGAGGCCGCGGACGGCGCAAGCTCTGGCTCGGTCGCTGGCACGAAGACGTCAGCGAACAGGTCCAGGACTGGCATGAACGGAAAGCCGGCCTCGACCGCACGGTCATCGTCGCTCGCTTGCTCATGCCAAGCCAGCTTCGCGACCCGCTCGAGTCGAGTCTGGGCAGAGGTGAACGCTGCTTCATAGCCCGCCTTCGGGCCGAGGGTCACCGCCCCTCCAAGTTCGAGCCGCGGACCAGGCTGCCCCCAAACCCTCAGCTCGTGCCCCGCGATGGTCACGGCTGTTCCTCGAGGCCCCACTCTTCGATGGTGCCGACCGTATCGAGCTGATAGAAAGAGGACATTCTCGGCCTGGGAAGGCAGCCTCGCTAGGCCGACCCGCAGCAGTGGTGCCGAGCCCCGGTCGACTCGCACTGCGATGTTCCGACCTACGGAAACCGGGACCCAAGGCAGAGACTGCTCCAAGCAAACCAGCAGGTGATTCCGCACCGGAACCGGCTTGGCCAGCTGCCTCAGGTAGTGGATCTGGTCTTGGAACTCGGCCCGGGCTCTCCGGGCAGGTGCTCGAGTCCGGCGAAGCGCACCTAAATCGATGCCGTCGATGATCACCCAGGTGTCGGCCTCGTTCCGCGCCACATCCCCTGTCTATCGTCGGGACATGACGGGGACCTGAAGTTCGCGTGACGAGCTGAGGGCACGCATCTCGACCGGCTCTTCTAGACCTAGGAATGGACCAAGGAAGTCGCTTGGACCCCTTTCCTTTAGAAGTCGAGAGTGATGGCCGTCCCCAGGTTGAAGAGCGGCTCGAAGCCTTCCACCGGAAGGAAGGCCGCATCGAGCAGCGGCACAACACCGGGTAGGGGGTTTGCGCCGGCAACTAGTTGAAAGCTGTCGTCCTGCAGCAGGGGCTTGAAGGCGCCTCGACCGCCGAAGAAGACGCCGGCAAAGAAGCGAAGGGACAGGAAGGTCAGGACAGACTGGGAGACGTCGACGCGAAGAAGGCCACTCGTGCTTCTTCCGGGATCGAGTAGTCCACTGAAGACGAAGGAGGTGTCGTCCCAGCTTCCGGGAGCAGCGAGGAGCGCATAGAGCCCTACGTAGTGGCGGGAGATGGTGAAAGGCGCGAAGCCCGGGAGCGGCCGGTCTTCCGGCAGGTCCGCCCCCAAGACCCGCAAGGCTTCAGGGCTGAAGCTCGAAAGGATGAGGTACGGATAGAGCTCTCGGTCGGCGTAGCCCGCGTCGTTGAAAAAGTACTCGAATCCCAGAACCAAGGTGTCGTTGTCCTCATTGAGCCGAAAGCTCGTGTCGCCCCCGAAGGTGGCCTGGATCAGAAGCTCGTCTTCGCGATCGAGCGCGTCCGGGGTGACGAGGGGTGGGGAAGAGAAGTCACCCTCGAAGAACACGGCCCGGTCGCCGTAGGCCAAGGCGACCTCGGAGCGCAGCTCGAAGCGTCCCACCCCCGCCGATACGTCGAGACCCGCGCGTAAGCCACGCTCGCGCTGGTAGGCGAAGGAACTCGCGAGCTCGGCCGTTCCGACGACCCATTCAGCGCGAAAGGCGCCGGCCAAGCGGTCCAGCCGGTTAGCGTCCTCGAAGTCGACGATGGCGTAGAGGTTCACGCCGGCGTCCTCCAGAGGAAGATGGAACTTGAGGAGCCCGATGCCAATTCGCTGGTCGAAGAGGGCGACGGGATTGAGGCGCTGGCGGTTGACGAAGTCGCTGGGGTTGAAGAAGCGACTCGACCCCCAGCGGAGCCGCTGCTGGCCAGCCGTTACGTAGACCCTTTGCGCAATGTCAAACTTCACCCACAGCTGATCGAGGATGGCGTTGGTTCCGGATATCCCAAAACCAAAGAGGTCGGTGCTGGTGCCTGCGACCGCTGCATCCTGGGACGACTCGACGGTGAAGTCGGTCTGGATTCGCCCCTGGGCGAAGGCGCGAACCCGCTCCGAGGGCCGTGCGTCGAGGTACACCTCGAGAAAGGAGGGCGCGCTGATACCGACTTCCTCGGCCGGCTGGTCCAGGAGGCCGTTGGTCTGAAGCTGCAAAAGGAGCCGACCTCCGATGCTCAGACGATCATCTCGGGCCTCCAGCTCGCCTCGCATCCGGTCGAGAAGGCCCACCCCGGGCGCTTGAGCCGGCGCCCGGACCGGCTCCTCGAGGGGCGCCCCAAAGAGCGCGGCTTCTCGGGCCTCTTCCGAGTTCTCCTCCTCGCCTTTGAGGCTCGGAGGCGGCGGTGCTACGGACCCGCCGAACAGCAAGGCCTCTCGAGCCAATTCCTCTGCGTGTTGGGCGTCGTCGAGATCCCGCTCGGGACTCGTAGTGGCGGGTTGGGCGAGGGCGATGGTAGAGCTTCGGGTGAAGGCGACGGTCGAGCTGCCGGCCTCCGTCGCTCCGGCCGTGGTGGCGGTCTCGACCGCTTCACCGCTCGAGACCTGAGCGAGCCACGCCGCCAAGCCCCACGCCAGGACGACGCTCACGACCTTAGGCTCACCGGCTCTTACTCTCGAGCCAGGCCTTCGTGAATATGTTGGGGTCGAGGTCATCGAGGTCGACCTTGGTCACAACCATGGTCGTCCGGTTCCCCTTCTCGACTTCATCGAAGACCCGGATCTCTTCCGGGATGTAGACGTAACCATCTTTGCTGGTGCTGAAGACTTTTCGCCAGCGCGGGTAGTAGGTCGTCCTCATCAGGCGACCCGAAAGCGCAAAGTCTTGTCGCTTGAGTAGATTCTCTGAGGCAGAGTCGAGCCAAAGATGGAGCACAGGGTAGGCGACGTCCGCGTCCTCTCGGGCCAGGAGCACCAAGTGATAGGCCTGAAGCGCGCCCAGCTTCTCGGTACCCGCAAAGCTCGCAGTGTACTCCTGAGCGAGCCGACTCTCGTCGAAGTCAGCCCGGCGAGTGTCCGTCCCCATGATCCGCTCCCGCTCCGTTCGACGCTCCCACTTTCCGACCGTCGGATCGTAGAGAAAGAGATTGTCCTCGACCCGAAGATAGCCTTTGCCCGCCTCGGACTTCGGCTTGAGGAACATGATGAGGAGTTTGTCATCGTCGTCCCGCCGGTAGACGACAGACTGGTACACGAGGTCGTTCTTCCCTCTCTCCTTCTGTTCGATGAGGGCGAGGGCCTTGAAGTCTCCCGCCGCCTGCTGACGCTCATCGAGCTGGGCGACCAAGCTTTGAGCCTCCTGATCGCTGAGGTTGCCGAGTGCGAGGGCGCCCGCCCAGATCATCATGGTCATCATCGTTCGTTCATCCCACGTGGTGAATGGCGGTGACTGGTTGAAGGCGTGCCGCCCGAAGAGCCGGGAAGAAGGCGGCGCTCACGGCCAGGCCCGAGAAGGTGGCCACAGCCAGGCCAAGCTGAAGGGGCCGAACCACCATGTGCAGACTCTCGCTCATGAGGATGGCCTGAACGGCTTTGCTAGGAATGGTGGGCGCCCATATATCTAGACCAAGTGCGACTAGCCCTCCGGCCGCAGCCCCCACGCCAGTAGCCAAGAGTCCCAAGAGCAGCGCCTCCAGCATGAACATGGCCATCACCGACCACCGTCCCATGCCGATGGCCCGTAAGGTGCCGATCTCGGCTGTCCTCTCTCGAACGCTGATGCCCATGCTGTTCATGACCCCGATTCCAATCAGCACCAAAAGGATGCTGACCAACGCGAAAGAGACTGTGTCCACCGCGGTCAAGACCCAGGTCAGGATGAGGACCTCGTCCCGCCAGGTTGTGAGGTCCAGCTTCTGACCGGTCCAGCCGGAACCCTGAAGAGGGCCGAACTTGGTGAAGAAGGGCGCCGCTTCATGCTCCATGACGTCGTGACCGGCTTCCACCAAGCGTTCGCGCAGCACTGCCATCACCTGGGGTGAACGCTCGTAGTCGTCCAGGTAGATCTGGACCACGCCCGTTACGTCTTCCCCTAGATGATACAGCTCCCGGACAACGTCTTCGTGGACGAATATGCTGAAGTTGCTGAGGAAGCCGATATCGTGAGCGATGGCCACCACCTCGATCTCGGTGGAGTTTCGTCGACCCTGCAACGTCTCGGCGATGGCCGTTAGCGAGTCTCCTACCTGAACGCCGAGGCGCTTGGCCTGAGCCGCGAAGAGCATGGCCGTGTTCGGCTTGGCCAAGTCTTCCAGTCGGCCTTCGATTTCTTCAGCGGCGCCTTCGACGTAGTTGGACCGGGGCGCAAGGCGAATGGCCTCGACGAAGGGCTGCTCCTCGGACACGTCGATGCCGGTCATGCCCACCTGAATGGAGGTAGTGGGGCTGATGATCCGGCCAAACCCACGCATTCGCGACACGACTCGGGCTTGGGGGAGCGTGTCCTCGATTAGGGCCCGAAGCTGGGAGGCGTCCTTCACCGCCGGCGCAACGGCCGAAGGCTTGGCCTTGAAGAAGCCGCCCAGGTTCACGTGGCCGGTGGAGAGGATGGTGGCGGATCGGATCATCGTGTCTGTGATTCCGGAAGACAGGGCGAGCAGCAGGACCAGCAGCATGGTCACCAGCGCCAGGGCGAGAGCAAGGATGCCGGTTCGGCGACGGGCCTGGACCAGGTTGCGAAAGGCGATGGTCAAGAACATGGATCAGTCTCCGTCCTGCATGGCCTCGACGGGCTGGACTCGAGCGGCAAGCCAGGCCGGATAGATGGAGGAGATCGTCGCCACTGCCGCTACCGAGGCGATGGACCAAAGCACGTGACGGACGCCGAAGCTGGGGAAGAGACGGGGCCCACCGAAGAGAAAGAAGAGGACCTGATGCCAGGCCGGAATACCGGTCTGGGCCAGGACGAGGAGGATGCCAGCCCCCACTGCGGCACCAAAGAGCCCGGCCACCAAAGACATGCTGAGGGTCTCGGTCATGAACATGAAGAGGATCGTTCCTCGCTGGGCTCCGATGGCGCGAAGAGTTCCAATCTCAGGAATTCGCTCCAACGTTGCCGTCACGGTGCTGTTGTTGATGATGACGAGAGCAGCGGCGAAGATGATGGCGAGTGCTATATACAGCACCAGCCGGATCACGATGATGAACTGGCCGACCAGCCCCGAGGCTTCCTGCCAGCTGACGACCTGTAGAGCTAGGCCTGCCTCATCGAGGGCGACTTGAACCCGCCGACGGGCGCCGGACATCTCCACCCCGTCGTCCAGGACCACTGCCATGTTGAGCGCCATCCCCTGAGCGAGATCCTCTCGACTGAACGACGCATCGAAGACCCGCCCCGAACGATCCCGAAGGGACTCGAAGTCCACGTCTTCGAACTCGTCGAATCCGCCGAGGCCTTCGAGTTCGGGTCCGGTTTCGATGACGACCGTTTCGCTGGAGGCAAAGAGCGACTCTTCCGCTGTGGAACGCTCGACGTCCTGCACCCCCGCCTTGTCCCGAATCCGGTCCAGCTCACGGGCCTTGGCCGGAGTCATGAGGCCGTAGAGCTCGCGGAATGTCATGAGATCCATCAAATTGTGGCCTCCGGCGAGGTCGGACTCGTCCAGTCCGCGAAATCGGAAAATGCCGTACATCTTCACGTTGATGGCCTTGAGGAAACCGGAGCGAGTGTAGGCCCGGATGGTGACGGTGTCGCCGACGTCGATGGCATAGAGGTCGATGAGAGGAGCCACGTGCTCGTAGAACCAGTCGTAGCGCTCCTGGACGTTCTCGTCGCTCACGGTGAGAAGCGCAGGAAGCAGCGCCTCCAGCCGCGGTTCGACTTCGGGTAGATAAGCCGAAAGCTCTGCCTCCAGGCGGGCCCGCTCCTCCGCGTCCAGCTGCTGGGCCACCCGCCGCCACTGGGTGGGCATGCGTCGAGCGATGGTGCGCAGCAGTCCGTCGGCCTCGATGCTGATCTCCTGCTCCAGAGCCATCCGATGAACCCGGTCGAAGTAACGGGCGACCTCATGCTTGATCCGCTGCTCGTAGAACTTTTGGTTCATCATCAGCCCCCGGGTCAGAGAAGGGACATGCTCGCCCTGCAACAGCTCGAAGCGCTCGAAGTTTTCGATGAAGGCAGGTATGTCGGTGCCCACGTAGCGAAGGAAAATGAGCTCGCCCTCTGTGGCGAGAGGGGCGACCTTGGTGTCCAGCTGTTCCAGGCCGGCCAGCGGGTCCTGGGCGTACTCGGCCCAGAAGGCCTCGCCGAGCGCCCGCTCGGCTTCCGCGATGGACGCGTCGAGCTCGGCCGGATCGTCGACGATTTCTCTTCGGCGTCGAAGCTCGTCTACGACACCTTGGACCAGGTCTTTCACCTGCCCGATGAGTACTTCGGCTTCGGCCTCGTCGTCCGCATAGTAGGCATCTCGTAGCTCGGCCAGGGTGCCCTCCAGCTCCCCGTCCCGGGTGATGGTGGCAAAGTCGATGCCCATGGGCACGGCCGCCTTCACGCCTTCGACCGTGGATACGGCGGCCACGGCCCGGTCCACGCGCTCGATACGACCGATCTCGTCGATCCCCATGAAGCCCGAGCCGAACAGCGCCAGGTCGTCTCGCCCTTCCTTCGAATAGACTTGGAGCTCGCCCGCCATGCTCTCGGTGATGGAGGCTTCTGTCGAATCCTCGATGCTATCCAAGAGCGCGAGACCCAGGAGGACCAAGGTCGTTCCCAAAGCCAGGATCGAACCGACGAGCAGACTGCGGGTGCCGTGGCTGCTCAGATTGCGCAGGGCGATCCCGAAGACCAGGCCCTGCCGAGCCCAGAAGTCCCGCACTAGGAGGCCTCGCGGACCGGTTCAGGCTCGGGCGCAGCGTCGGGGCTTGGGTCAACCTGTTCGTCGGACTCGATACGACCGTCCACCAAACGGACAACCCGCCGGGCCTGAGCCATGACGCTGGGGTCGTGGGTCGAGAAGATGAAAGTGGTCTCGGCCGTCCGGTTCAACACCTTCATCAAGTCAATGATGGAGGCGCCAGTCTTGGAGTCCAGGTTGGCGGTGGGTTCGTCGGCCAATACGATGCTGGGCCGAGTCACGAGAGCTCGAGCAATGGCGACCCGCTGACGCTGCCCCCCTGATAGCTCGTTGGGCCGCTGACGAATCTGAGGCGACAATCCCACCTGCTCGACGATGGTCTCGACCCGAGCCCGGCGCTCCTTCGCTCGCAGGCCACCCTGCAGAAGAAGGGGGAGCTCCACGTTTTGAAAGACGTCGAGGACCGGAACCAAGTTGAAGCTCTGGAAGATGAAGCCTAGCTTGCGCAATCTCAAACGGGTCAGCTCGGCTTCGCTGGCGTCCTTGACGGACTGGCCGTCGATGCGAACGTCGCCCCGAGTAGGCACGTCGACGCAGCCGATCAGATTGAGCGCCGTGGTTTTCCCTGATCCCGAAGGGCCCGCGATCGACAGGAACTCACCGCGTCCGATCTGGAGGTCGATCCCTAATAGGGCGCGAACTCGGGTGTTTCCTAACGGGTATTCCTTCTCCACCCTTTCGAGTTCGACGATGGGCGTCATGGCGTGATTGTCGGGGGCCCAGACGCAGGGTCAAGCAGGGCCCCACCTTCGCTTTCCCGATCGTTTCCTGACGCCCGAGGCTTCACGTTTCGCCGATCGCCGGGCTGGCCTAGCTGGTCCACTTCGTGCTTTCTCCAGCCGCTACTGCGATCAAGTGATCGCGGGAACGCACGCTGCCCTCAACGCCCGAGGTCAGCGGACTGTTCCGACCGGAGCTTCGAGCATGAGCATCATTTTCCGATTCCTCTTGGTCCTCGCCTGCGCCCTCTGGGTGGCTCCGGCCTGGGCTCAGGACGACGACTCCACCCCCGCCGAGACCGAATCCGAGGCCGCCGCTCAAGACGAGGCCGAGGAGGAAGGCGAAGCTTCGGAAGAGGAAGAGCGCACCGAAGAGGCCGCGACCGAGGAAGAAGACGTCCCGGCGCCGACTCCGGGCAAGGCGCCTCTCACGGAAGAGGTGCCCGACGACGAAATCATCGACGACGAAGAAGACGGGGACGAAGAGGTCGCGGCCGAGGACGAAGCGGTGACCCCGGGCTCAGAACCGGCAGATGGCGAGGCGCCAGCTGAAGGAAACCTCGACGAGCGCAGTCAGGAGGAAACGGCCACCCAGTCTGCCGCAGCGTTGGGCGCAGGCTCCGCCATGGTGTCCCAGGACGAGGCCGCCAAGCCTTGGACGCTTTCCGCCTCCGCCTCCGTCAACCTCGGCTCGAGCGTCCTATCGACCCGAGTGGAAGACAGTCTCGTCACCTTCACGGGCTCGGCCTTCGGGCTCTACAAGATCGCCAATCTCTTCGAGGGCCGGGTCGACGCCTACGGCGCCTTCAGCTTCAACCAGACCCTGGACCCCTCCAACACCGGCGGTCCCCAAGGAGGCGTCAACGAGCGACCCTTCATCTTCAACGACGTCATCGTCGGCGCCTTGGGGCGCTCCCTCTTCGTCGAGGACAACACCGGGCTGATCTTTGGCTACAACACCCTGTTCCGACTTCCGACCTCGCCCCTAGCCGGCATCCAGGACCGGGTGCTGCGATGGGACAACTCGGTCAACATGACCAAGGCCTTCTCCAACGCCGGTCCTGGCACCGTCGTCCTCAGCCTGAGCGAGACCTTCCGCTACGACTTCAGCCCCGAGAACCCGAGCTTCGATGAAGACGAGTTCGCTTCGCTGGTCGAGAACGCATGCCGCTCGGAGAACCTGCGGGCCGACGGCACCTGCGCAAGCAGCATCTCCAACCTGGACTACGGCTTCATCACCACCTTGAGCGCCCGCTATCTGCTCAACTTCGGCCTCAACGTGAACGTCCGGGCCTCGCTCTTCTACAGCGCCTTCCATCGGCTGGACCGGAGCACCTGCACCAATCCCGACCTGGAGGCCGGCATTCCCTGTGACGAGGTCATCAACTCGAACAGCCCGAACGCCAACGACCTTCGACCCGCCAACGCCATTTGGTTCACGAGCGTCAGCCTCGGCTACGTCATCACGCCCAACCTGGCCACTAGCTTGGGCTTCAGTACCATCGCCCCGCTGATCCAGCAGAGCGGCAACAACTCGCGCGCCCCTGGCAACCCCTTCTTCAACTTCGCCGAGACCAACGCGACGAACTTCTTCCTGTCGCTGACCGGCACCTACTAGTTCGGGGTCACCAGCCGAGGGACTGGCCGGCGAACCAGCCGGCGGCCGCCAAGCCGGCGAGGGTTGCGGCAAACAAGCCCATCTTCAACGCTCCGGTCGAACGTGGCTCAGGTACATGTGAAGACATGACCGGATCCTGTTCGGGCTGAGGCGCGGGGAGCCGAGGCTGAGAACGGGTGATCTTCCGGCCTTCGGAAAAGACCAAGGGTTGAGCGCCGATGCGATGACGCTGGAGTTGGTCCTGAACCGGCGAGGGCGTACGGACCGCGTTGGCGCTTTCCAAGGCCTCGGCCACTGCTTCGTCTTGGATGGAGCGCCCGCCCTGGGCCAGAGCCCGGTCGAGCGCCTTCGCAAAAGCGGCGGCGTTCGGAAAGCGGTCCCTGGGGTCGACGGACAGGGCACGCTCCAGGGCTATCTCCAAAGCCGTGGACTTGAAGGGAAGCAGTCGAGCCACGGGCGGGCGATCCCGGTCCACGATGGCCTGGGCCAGCGCTCGGGGTGAGGCCGCCTCGAACAAGCGGCGCCCGCTGATCAGCTCGACGAGGATAACGGCCACGCCATACTGATCCGAGGCCGCCTGACCCGCCCCGTTGACCTGCTCCGGAGCCAGGTAGGGCAGCCGGACCTGAAGGTCGCTCAGGCGGTCAAGGCCCCGACCCGCAAAGTGGGCGAGGCGAACGCTGCCACTTCGCCGCAGGTAGACGTTGTCGGGACACACCGATTGATGGGCCAGGGGCTGGCGATCGAGGTCCGTCTGACGGTGAGCGTATTGAAGGCCCTCTAGAAGTCGGACGCCGATCGTACACACGGCGTCGAAGGGGAGCCCCACACCTCGACCCCGAGCCTGCTGCAGGACCTGGCTGAGTCGGGGCCCATCGGTACCCTCGAAGGCGATGGCGGGAAAGCCGTCGATCTCGGGTCGAGCAAAGGCGCGAAGGATGGCCGGATGATGAAGGCGCAATGCAACTTGTGCCTCGGCATCGAAGCTCCTCTCGAAGTCGGGGTCGTCGAGACCCGGTCGTCGAAGCACTTTCAACAGCACGTACCGCCGAGGCTGGGGGGTGAGATCGTCGGCGAGATAGACGGCAAGCTGTTCAGTGGCCCGCTCGACCTTGCGGATCCGAAAGTCGCCGAATATGCGGCCTACGTACCCGTTGGCGCCGGCGACGACGTCGCGGGTCGGTGAGAACTGCGTGGGCTTGGGCGCTCTTCTCATCGAACTCGGAGCCCTTCAGGGCAGGACCAGGCTACGATCTCGACCAGGGCGGATGCACGGCCCCGGTGTAGGTTCAGGTGGGGCTCAGCCCGTCCAGGAGGCCGCATCCCGACCGGATAGGGCCGACTTGATGGCCTTGTTCATGCGACGGCCGGCGAACTCGGCCGAAGCCGCGTCCAATGCCTCGATGCGGTCCTGGATGGCGGCCGCGTCTTCGGCCGCGACGGCCTCTCGGAGGCCTTGGACCGCCTCTTCGAGCTTCCCCCGCTCGGCCTCGTCCAAGAGCTCGGCATCCCGGTTCCGAGCCACGTCGAGAGCAGTCAATATCCGCTCCGCCTCCACTTTGGCCTCGGCAAGGAGCTTGGTTCGGACGTCGGCCTCGGCGTGCTCGAAGGACTCCATGATCATGCGCTCCACTTCGGCGTCCTCAAGCCCGTAGGAGGGCTTCACTTCGATAGAGGCCGAGGTGCCGGTCTCCTTCTCTTCGGCCGAAGCATGGAGGATCCCGTCGGCGTCTACGCTGAAGGTGACCTGAATTCGGGCCATGCCCGCGCCCATGGGCGGGATGCCGGAGAGGGTGAAGTGGGCCAAAGAACGGCAGTCCTTGGCCATCTCACGCTCGCCCTGGAGAACGTGAAGCTCCAGCCCCGTCTGCCCATCGGCGTAGGTCGTGAACTCCTGGGCTGCCTCGGCGGGAATAGTCTGGTTCCGGTGGAGAATCTTGGCCGTGGCCCCGCCCATGGTCTCGACGCCCAAGGACAAGGGCAGCACGTCAAGCAGAACCAGATCGTCCCGGGGACCGCTCCCACCGAGCAAGTCGGCCTGCACCGCTGCTCCCAGGGCCACCACTCGGTCTGGATCCAGATCAGCCAAGGGCTCCTGGCCGAAAGTCTGGGCCACGAAGGCCCGGACCGCCGGAACCCGTGTCGAGCCGCCCACCAAGACCACCCCGTCCAGCTCCTCCCCATCCAGGCCCGAGTCCTTGAGGACGCGTCGGATCGGTCCCTTGGTGCGAGCGATGATGGGCCGCACCAGCGCATCGAATTGGTCACGGCCAAGCTGGAAGCGATCACCCCAGATCTCGAGCTCGACGGTATCAGCGGTCGTGAGCGCTTCCTTGGCTCGTCGAGCCTCGGCCAAGGCCTGAGCCGCGAGCTCGGGGGAGGTCTCGCTGACCTGAAGCCCGGCCGCTTGCAGGAAGTGCTCGGCCACCACCCGGTCGAAGTCGTCGCCGCCGAGGCGGCTATCACCACCGGTGGTCAGAACGTGGAAGACCCCGGCCTCCAGGCGCAAGAGCGAGATGTCGAAGGTCCCCCCGCCCATGTCGAAGACGGCGAACATCCCGTCCTTCGACCTGTCCAGGCCGTAGGCAAGGGCCGCGGCGGTGGGCTCGTTGAGCAGACGCAAGACCTTGAGTCCGGCGATGCGCGCCGCGTCCTTGGTGGCCTGGCGCTGCGCGTCGTCGAAGTAGGCGGGCACGGTGATGACCGCGCCGTCCAAGCCCTCGCCCAGCTCGGCCTCGGCTCGAAGCTTCAGGGTTCGAAGGATGGCAGAGGAGACCTCGATGGGCGTGACCTTGTCGCCCTCGCCCAGGTCGAAGTAAACCACCGGGCCTTCGGCGCCGGGGGTGAATCGGTAGGGCGAAAGCTCATCCTGAGCCTGGGCCTCGGCGTGGCCTCGGCCCATGAATCGCTTGGCCGAAGCAATGGTGCGTCGAGGGCGAGTGCCGGCCTGGGCCTTGGCTCCGTGGCCCACCTCGACCGCTCGATCAGGACCAAACCAGGCGACCGAAGGGAGGGCCGCTCGACCCTCGGGGTCCATCAGTACTCGGGGGGCACCGTCCTCGACCGTGGCCACCAACGAGTAGGTGGTCCCAAGGTCGATACCGACCACGCGGCCCGCGCAGGCCTCTTTGCTCTTTCCAATCTGAAGCAGGGCCATCTCAGCTCTCTCTTTCGATGCGCTCGTCCACGATCTCGAGGAGGCGCTCGAAGTAGCGGACCTTTTCCAGAGCAGAAGCGACCTCGTCCAGCGAATGTCGTCCGTCGTCGAAGTGTTCGGCCGCTACGTCCAGCAGGCCTGTGACCTCGTTCCGAAGCGCCTGCTCCTTCGCCTCCAGTCCATCGAGGTCCATCCCGTCCAGAGACTCCCTGAGCTCCATCAGCTCCATGAGCAAGGCCGGGTCTTGGGTTCGAGCTCCGTTCGGGTCCATGGGCCGACCAGCGAGCTCCAGGAGATGGGTGGCCCGCTTGCGGGGATGTTTGAGCAGGGCATAGGCCTCGTTCACGAGGTTGGTGTGCTTGAGGGAGAGGAGCTTCTGGTCCTCGCTTGCCTTCGAGTGTCGGTCCGGATGTACGAGGCGGGAGCGCTCACGAAAAGCGTGCTCCAGAGCCTTGCGCTCGAGCCGCATTCGTCGTGGGAGCCCAAGCACTGAGAAGGGCTCACGGGTCTGAACGGGCTGGAGGCTGCCACAGGCTCCACAGGCAGGGCCATCGACCTCCACCCCGCAAGCGGAGCACGTAGTCATCTCATCGAGGGGTAAAGGACTCGCCGCAGCCGCAGCCCTTGGCGGCCTGGGGATTGATGAATTTGAAGCCCGACTCCATCAAGCCGGTCACGTAGTCCAAGGTGGAGCCTTGGAGAAAGACGAGGCTCTTGGGATCGACGTAGACGTTCACGCCGTCCCGAATGATGGTCTTGTCGCCCTTCTTGGGCGTGCTCTCGACGTCCAGGAAGTACTGCAATCCGCTGCAGCCGCCCCCCCGCACACCGACCCGCAGGCCTGCTCCCTCGGGCGCACCGTTGTCCTGCAGGTACTTGGCGATCGCGGCCGCGGCAGAGGATGTAACCTCCAGCGTCCCCGTCGCCGCGGGCCGCTTTTGAAGAACGTCCAGACCGGCCATGAACTAGCCCTTGTTTTCTTTCTTCTTCCGCCAGTCGGCCACTGCGGCCTTGATCGCATCCTCGGCCAGAACCGAGCAGTGAACCTTGACCGGTGGAAGGGCGAGCTCCTTCACTATCTCGGTATTCTGGAGCTTCTCTGCGTAGTCGAGAGACTTGCCCTTCACCCACTCGGTCACCAGCGAAGACGAAGCGATGGCTGAACCGCAACCAAAGGTCTTGAATTTGGCATCCTCGATGATGCCCTTGTCGTTTACCTTGATCTGAAGCCGCATCACGTCACCGCACGCGGGCGCACCCACCAGTCCGGTGCCGACGCTCTCGTCCTGCTCATCCATGGAGCCGACGTTCCTGGGGTTCTCGTAGTGGTCGATGACCTTCTCGTTGTAAGCCATGTTTCGTTCTTTCTCCGGCTCAGTGAGCCGCCCATTCGATGGAGTTCAAGTCGATGCCCTTGAGGTGCATCTCGTAGAGGGGAGACATCTCCCGTAGCTTCTTCACGCGACTGATGACCAGATCGGCCACGTAGTCGACCTCTTCGTCGGTGGTGAAGCGCCCCATGCCGAATCGGATGGAGC
This sequence comes from Myxococcota bacterium, assembly GCA_039024635.1. Classification (GTDB taxonomy): domain Bacteria; phylum Myxococcota; class Kuafuiibacteriia; order Kuafuiibacteriales; family Kuafuiibacteriaceae; genus Kuafuiihalomonas. The sequence goes on from JBCCQA010000031.1 coordinate 62,319, forward strand.
TGTGGGCAAGCTCGTCGCCCACGCCTAGAGCCCGGAGCACGTAGCTAGGCTCGAGAGAGGAGCTGGTGCAGGCCGAGCCCGAGGACACAGCGACGTCCTTGATGGCCATCATCATCGCCTCGCCCTCGACGAAGGCGAAGGAGATGTTGATGTTGCCGGGCAGCCGGTGCTGAGGGTGGCCGTTGACGTGAACGTCGGTCAGCTCACCGCTGACCTTCTCCCAGAAGCGGTTCCGAAGACCGATCAGGCGCTTGGCTTCTTCATCCATCTCGTGGTTGCAGAGCTCCGCCGCCTTGCCCAGACCGACGATGCCGGCCACGTTCAGGGTCCCGCTCCGCATGCCGCGTTCGTGACCACCACCGTCGATGACCGCCTCCAAGCGGACTCGAGGCTTGCGCCGACGGACGTACAGCGCGCCCACGCCCTTGGGTCCGTACATCTTATGGCCCGAGATGCAGAGGAGGTCGATGTTCATCGCATTGACGTCGATCGGCACCTTGCCCACGGCCTGAACGGCGTCGGTGTGAAAGAGAACGCCCTTCGACCGGCAGAGCGCACCGATCTTCTCGACGGGCTGAATGACCCCGATCTCGTTGTTCGCAAACATCACCGAAACCAAGATGGTGTCGTCGGTGATGGCCTGCTCTAGCTCTTCGAGGCTGATGAGACCGTTCTCGTCCACGTCGAGGTATGTGACACGGTAGCCCTCTCGTTCCAGGCGCTTGGCGCTGTCCAAGACGGCCTTGTGCTCGGTGCGGACGGTGATGATGTGGTCGCCCCGTCCCGAGAAGTGGGCGTCTGCGCCCTCCTTCGCCACCGCCTCGAAGTCGATGGATCCAAACTTCGGCGGAAGCACGTCCTCGGCATTGACGATGCTGCCGTCGACCTTCGCCTTGGCGATGGCTTCGACCATGAGCTTCTCGGCCTTGGTGATGCCGTACATGTGAGCCACGCCCTTGAGAGCGAGGTTGTCGCCTTCGGTGGCGCCGCTGGTGAAGATGATCTCGGACGGCGTCGCTCCGATGAGCTCAGCGATCTGCTCCCGAGCTTTCTCGACCGCCTCTTCGGCCGCCCAGCCGAAAGCGTGGGAGCGGCTGGCGGCGTTGCCGAACTGATCGGTCTCGAAGGGCGCCATGGCTTCCCGAACGCGCGGGTCCATGGGCGTCGTCGAATTATTGTCCATGTAGATGGGTAGCTGGATGGTCATGGGTTGTTCCTCTGCCCCTTATAGTGAATGCCGGAGATCAGAACGGGCTCTGCAGCGCTGTGTCGCCGACCACAGTTTCGGCAACCGCCGACATCGGACTCGCTGCTGCACTCGCTGCAGACGTCGAGATAGGCCAGGCCATCTCGAAGCTCCTCGCGCAGGCCGGTGAGCTCCCGGAGCTGACGATCGACGTCGTGCATCTTCTCGATGAACAGGCTTCGCACCCGACCCATGGCTCGAGGACCGGACTCGGCGCCTTCGAGCTCCTTCAAGAAGTCCCTGATGTCGGGGAGCGATAGGCCCAAGAGCTGGAGCCGGTCGATCCAGCGCAGTCTGAGAAGCGCATCTTGTGCGTACAGTCGATGGCCGCCCTCGCTTCGGACGGCCGGGCCCAAGAGCCCCATCTCTTCGTAGAGACGGAGAGCTCTGGGGCTCTTGCCCACCCTGCGCGCCAGATCGCCGATCTTTAGCGTGGCAGGGACGGCTGTGTTCAAGGTGATAACGCTCACTTCAAAACCTTACGCTTACGTCAGCGTTAGACTTCTCGCCCTCCGCGCCCGCGAGGTCAAGCTCCGAAGAACATCAGGCCCCCCAAACAGAAGGCGGGTCGCTCGGGCCCCCAAGACGGCAACGGAGTGAAGGCCGCGTAGAGGCCGAAACGAAGGCGCAGTGAGGGGAACAGAGTCGGTCGCAAGACCGAGCTCTGTGGAACGAACGAAGGGGGGTGGGCCCGGCTTCGCCGGGACCGGGCCCCCAAGACGGCAACGGAGTGAAGGCCGCGTAGAGGCCGAAACGAAGGCGCAGTGAGGGGAACAGAGTCGGTCGCAA
>JBCCQA010000032.1:2500-64200 GCA_039024635.1 Myxococcota bacterium
ACGAACGCAGTACCAAGGCCGAGCAAGGATGATGCCCGGAGGTCATCATCCAGCCCCAGCTCCTCGGCCAGTCTCTTCACCTGAGCGACCCGACGACGAACGGCCTCCTCGTCGAGGTCCCCCACTCGATGCGGACGGTGGGGCTCCGAGTGGAAACGCACGTCGACGCGACCTCGTTGCAGGACGGCCTTCAGATCACGTTCGGCCTCGACCACCAACTCCGGATGGTCCGCGAACCCGTGCCATCGGACATCGAGATGGCGATGGTTGACCGTCCTAATTTCGATGGTGGCCGATCCGGCCGAAGTATCGACGTGCGCCGCGCCAAAGCCCGTCATGCTGCGCGGCATGAGCCATGCGACCCCGAGGCCATCAGCGAGTCAAGACGGCCCACTCAGACGCTCCAGCCGTTGCACGGCCTCTTCGAGTCCATCCGAATGCTCACTGAGTCGAGCTTCCAGACGCTCGAGACCTCGGGCCAAGGCTGCAGCTGCCGGCGTCCGCCCTTCGCGCTGTCGTCTGAGGATGGCCTCCAGCTGGGACTGAAATTCCGGGCCCGCGCTCCCCTGAGCCAGCGCAAGCTCCAAATCCCACTGCAGCCGGGCCAGCTCGTCGACCCACCACTCTGCGTCGGGCATTCCGGCCACGGCCGCCGCGGCTGCCGCCTCGGAACGCAGCGTACTCTGTCGCCAGGACTCGGCCAGAGTCCTGAGCCCATCGAGCGTCCGGGCGAGCACGCGGTCCAGAGCTTGACGATCGGGTTCGTGGGTAGGGACCCATTCCACCAGCGCTCTTCGAGCACCATCGACCGCCCGATGTACAGCGGCTCGGTGGCGCTCGAGAGCTTCGGCCTGCCCTCTCGCCTGTCCGAGCCAAACCATCCGCTCGGCGTTGTCGGGATCCCGTTCCAAGTTGCCGATTAGACGCTGGAGCGAGCTAGCGATCTGTTCGGCGTCCCGATCAAGAGCCGACCAGGCCGAATGGTCGAGGGCCCGGGCCAATTGGCGACGCGTCCACAGCACCGCTTCCCGCTCCTGTGTGGCTCGGACGTCCTCTTCCCGCCAGCGGCGGGCATGGGCCGTCAGGTCTCCGACCCCTTCCATCAAGCTGCGAGCGTTGTCGGTGACCGCCTCACTCGCTAGCCGAAGACTCTCCGCGCACCGCTCGACTTCCCGCGCAGGCCCTTCGAAGGTCCGCTGTCCGCGCTCTGCCGCCTCCGCCAGCCGAGCCCCCGCCGAGCGCACACGATCCCGTTCTTCGGACAGGATTCCACGCACCCGACTGAGTTCGGCCTGGAACTGGCCCGTGTTCGCTCCGGGCTCTACCCATCGTCCCTCGGCCCATTCAGAAAGCAAACCGAGGACGGCCTCGTCGGATGACTGCGCTTTCGATTGAGGAGGTCGCGCCATCAGAAGGTCCAGCTGAGCATCCCCGCTCCCGCACTCCGGAACCTCTCCCCCGGCCAGGAAATGACGAAGGATGCGATGACGCCGATTCCGTGAGGACAGCTCGAGGAGGAGCCCAACGGCAGCAAGGACGGTTCCGGCAGAGAAAGCCCAGACGAGATTGGAAGGAGCGACGAGGGCAGCGGTGAGGACGCCAGCGAACGCAAGAGCCCAAGGGACCATGGCGCGCGACCCCCAGGGTCAGGGTTCGGACCGCAGTTCCAGCTGAAGGTCGATGCTGCTCACGCCCGGCGGAAGCGGCTTCCAGCCTGGGGCCACCACGTCGGAGGCGACGACCACGGCCCGAAAACGCTTCAAGGCCGAAACCAGCTCCTTGAAGTCGGTACGGGCGGGATCCGGAGGTCCCTCGACGAGGCCCTCCAGACCCATGCGCTCGTGGATGCAGAGGGGCACACCGGCCGAACGCATCAATAGTTGTCGGCCATCACTCATGCTGAAGCCGGCCCGAAGCTCACCGTGTTCACTCGCCATCCGGACGACCGCATCGAATCCTGCGCCGGCCGCCTTGCGGACGGACTCCGGGTTCGCAAGTGGATCGTCGAGCACCCCCGCACGTCGCAGCTCGGCGAGAACCATGGCGAAGGCAAGGCGCCCAGGCGATCCGTGGCCGAGTTCTTCTCCGAGGTCGGTGGGTAGACGTTCCGCAACCTGCGCCTGTACGGAGCTCAAAGCCGACAGATCGCCGACCTGTCCAAAAAGCCACCGTCGAAAGCGGTGCGGCGCCGGCTCCCCGACATCCGCCTGGGAGCGGCAAGCGAGCAGGACTCGGGAATGAACGTCCGGGACCAAGCCGTGCAGGGTCGCCGGAGCATCGACTGGGCGTCGGCGCGTCAGCGCTCGACCGTCTCCGTAGTGGCCGACCGTCCAAATGAAAGGAGGCTGGGCGTGCACCGTCCCAAGTTCCTGATCCAAGGCGTGGACCAGCGACGGCATCAACTCCGCGTCGTTCGACACCGCTGCCAGGAGTTGCACCCCCAGAGGATACGAAGCGACCCGGTCATCGGCAAGCCAGGGCCATTCCTCTTCGTAGCGCCCATCTTTTGCGCTCGGGCCAACCCGGGCATAATGTGAGGGAATGCTTGAGCAGGGGCCCACCGCATGAGCGAGCGCGCCATGGGCATCGACCTGGGGACGAGTTTCAGCTGCGTCTCCATCATCGAGGACGGGGTCCCAGTCGTGGTCCCCAACGAGTGGGGTGAACGCACACATGCATCGGTGGTCTCCTTCTTGGAGGACGGTCGGGTCCTCGTAGGAAACGACGCCAAGAAGCAGGTCATCACCAATCCTGCCCATACCGTGTACTCGGCCAAGCGCCTTGTCGGGCGCTTCTATTTCTCCGAGGAAGTCAGAAAGGCCCTCAGCGTCGTGCCCTACGAGATCGTCGAGGGGCCTAACAACGCAGTCCGCATCGACATTCGGGGGCAGCAGTACTCTCCCCAAGAGGTCTCGGCCATCGTCCTGAAGGAGATGCGCCAAGTGGTCGAGAGCTACACGGGCGAGGTCATCAACAAGGCCGTCATCACAGTTCCTGCGTACTTCAACGACAACCAGAGGCAGGCCACCAAGGATGCGGGAAAGATCGCAGGCCTGGAGGTCCTCCGCATCATCAACGAGCCGACCGCCGCCGCCCTGACCTACGGATTCGGTCAGGGCTACAACCAGCGCGTTGCTTTGTACGACCTCGGAGGAGGCACCTTCGACATCTCGATCCTCGACATCGGCGACGACGTCTTCGAGGTGATATCGACCGCGGGTGATACCTACTTGGGCGGTGACGACTTCGACGAGCGGATCATGAACTGGCTGGCCGACTCTTTTCAGCAGCAGCAGGGGGTGGACCTCCGCCAAGACAAGTTCGCGCTCCAGAAGCTCAAAGAGGCGGCCGAGAAGGCAAAGATTGGCCTTTCCGAGCACGAGGTGGTCGACATCCAGATCCCTCTCCTCCACACAGACGAGAACGGCTACTCGATTGACTTCGGGACCACCCTTTCCCGCGCCGAATTCAACCAGATGGTCATGGATTTGGTGCAGCGGACCTTCAAAGTGTGCGACGAGGCCCTACAGTCGGCGCGGATCACCGCCTCGGATATTGACTGCGTCATCCTGGTGGGCGGACCCACCCGCCTTCCCATCATCCGCAGTTCGGTCCGGCACTACTTCCAGAAGCAGCCCCTCACCGATGTCGACCCCGACGAGGTGGTCGCGATGGGCGCGGCCATCCAGGCCCACGCTCTACTGGACGCCCAGCAGTCGACGTTCTTGCTCGACGTGACCCCCCTGACCCTCCGGCTGGGCACGGTGGGGGGCTACAGCGAGAAGATCATCGACAAGAACACCCCCATTCCCATCGATCGAACCCGGGTCTTCACGACCGCGGCCGATCAGCAGGAACGAGTGAAAATTCGCGTCTATCAGGGGGAGAGCAACATCGCGCAGGAGAACGAACTTCTTGGCGAGTTCGAGTTCTCCGGCTTTCGGGTGGCGTCTCGGGGGGAGGTCTCCATCGAGGTCACCTTCGAGATCGACACGGATGGAATCGTGAACGTATCCGCCCGAGACATCGAAACCGGGGCCCAGGCCTCGACCACTATCAACTTGAGCAGCGGCCTCAGCGACCAAGAAGTCGAAGATGCGATTTCTCGGAACGAGGACCTGATGGTCTCCAACCGCTGAGGTCCAAACCGTGACCGTCGATCCCAACGTGCATCCCGAGTGGGCGGCCCAAACCAAGGCCATCGCGGCGCACCTCGACCAGCTCGACTACTTTCAGGTCCTGGGCGCCGCACCCGAAGAACCCATCGCCGACATCAAGGCCAAGTACCATCAGCTTCAGCGGAACTACCATCCCGACGCCTTCTTCAACTCGCCAGACGTCGAGCTTCGCAACGCGGTCCTCAGAATCGCCAAGCGAGTCGCCGAGGCCTACACCATCCTCCGGGACCCGGCGAAACGGACGCAGTACACGACCGACGTCAGCGGTCCCGAGCGAGCCCAGAAGCTGCGCTACTCCGACGAAAGCGACCAGCAGATGCGCCAGGAGCGGCTGGAAGAGCACGGCAAGACGCCTCAAGGGCGCCAGCTCTATCGCAAAGCCATCGACTCGATGAGAAACGGCGACTTGGCCGCTGCGGAGCGGGACCTTCAGACGGCCCTCATCTTCGAGCCTGGATCCGAGCTCTTCACCCGTGCCCTGGAAGAGCTGAAACGGAAAAAGGGCTAGCCGCCTCTCCCCTTGCCGTTGAGAGCAACACGGCCTAGCGGGTGAGCATGACGTGGCGGACCACCACGATTCGCGACATCGCCCGGAATCTGGACGACTTCAAAGCCCAGACCGTGGAGCTGAAGGGCTGGCTCTACAACAAGCGATCCAGCGGGAAGATCGCCTTTCTCCAGCTTCGTGACGGGAGCGCAACAGTACAGGTGGTCGTACCCAAGGCCCAGGTCCAAGCCGAGGTCTTCTCCTTGGCCAAGGCCCTCTCTCAAGAATGTTCGGTCGTCGTTCGTGGAGCCGTGAGCAAGGACGAACGAAGCCCCCTTGGTTTCGAAATCCAGGCGTCGAGCGTCGAGCAAGTTGGGGACTCACCCGAGTACCCGATCACCCCCAAGAGCCACGGCGTCGCTTTCCTCATGGATCGAAGGCACCTGTGGCTTCGTTCCTCGCGCCAACACCGTATCCTTCGCATTCGCCATACCATCATCAAGGCCGTTCGATCCTTCTTCGACGAGCGGGACTTCGTCCTGGTTGACGCACCCATATTCACGCCCAACGCGGTGGAGGGTACGTCTACACTGTTCGGCGTCGACTACTTCGGCGACAAAGCTTATTTGACCCAGTCGGGACAGCTTTACATGGAGGCCGCGGCCATGGCCCACGGCCGGGTCTACTGCTTCGGTCCGACCTTTCGGGCCGAGAAGTCGAAGACCCGGCGACACTTGACCGAGTTCTGGATGGTAGAGCCCGAGGTCGCCTACATGGATTTAGACGGCGATATGGACCTGGCCGAGTCCTTCCTCTGCCATATCGTCGAGAGTGTCCTCGCCGAGCATCGCGCTGACTTGGAAGCCTTGGGCCGAGACGTCTCGGCCCTGGAGAAGGTCAAGCCACCTTTCCCTCGAATCTCCCACGAAGAGGCCGTTCACCTCATCAACGAAGCCATCGACGACGGTCGAGCCGACCGCCGGCCCGCCGGCGCCGAGAGCCGAAGCACTCCAGCCGCCGAAGACGAGGAAGAGGGGTCCAGCCCCTCGACGGCGCCAGCCAAACGAGCCCGCGTCGGCGACGATTTCGGGGCCGAGGAAGAAACCATTCTCAGCCGCCTCTTCGACCGGCCGGTGATGGTTCATCGCTACCCTTACGCTGTGAAGGCCTTCTACATGAAGCGAGACCCGGAGGATGAAGCAAGGGCGCTGTGCGTCGACGTCCTGGCCCCTGAGGGCTACGGAGAGATTATCGGTGGAGGTCAACGCGAGGACGACCTCGCTACCCTCGAGAAGCGGATCGACGACCACGGCTTGCCCCAAGAAGTCTTCGACTGGTTCAAGGACATTCGCCGCTACGGTTCCGTGCCCCACGCCGGATTTGGCTTGGGCATCGAGCGCACCGTAACCTGGATCTGCGGCCTTCACCATCTTCGGGAGGCCATTCCCTTTCCGCGCATGATGGAGCGCCTGCGGCCCTGATGTTCGCCTCGATTCTTCTCGCAGCGCCGCTCGTTGTGCTGGACCCGGGCCATGGAGGAGCAGCGGCCGGAGTCGAGAGCGAAGGTCTGAAGGAGTCTGAGGTGACGCTCGAGGTCGCTCTGGTGGCGGCCGAGGTGCTGAGGGCAGGCGGCCTGGAAGTTCGACTGACCCGGCAGACTGACAAAGACGTGGACTTGGGAAGCCGTATTCGGCGAGCGGCGGGTGCGAGCGCCTTCGTCTCGCTGCACGTGAATAGCGCGCCCGGCACCCAGCGCCGAGGCACGGAGAGCTACGTGGCCGCCATCGAAGGCGTGGAGGCGATCGCCGTAGCGCCGATCGAGGGGAAGCCTGCGAGTCCCGCCCCACCCGCGCCGGGCGTGCCCGGTATTCTGGGTGACCTTCGGCGTCGAGGGGCTCGGTGGCGAGCGGCCGAACTGGCTCGCCTGGTGCAGGAACGGCTCGCAGCCGTCCCCGGCATGGGGCCGGACCGAGGGGTGCGGCAAGCCCCCTTCGCCGTAGTTCAGAACGCCAAGGTGCCCTCCGTCTTGGTGGAGATGGGCTTCATGACCCATCCGGAGCAGAGGCGCCTTCTTGCCCAGTCCCAGGTGCGCCGAGCCCTCGGTACGGCCCTGGCCCAGGGGATCGTCGCGTTCTTGGAGGACTGAAAGGCTTGCTCGGCCGGCCGGGAAAGCTAGTTTGCGGCCCGTGACGAGATCCTACGGTCGCGGGGCCGACCAAATGCGCCCCCTCTCCTTCGAACTGGACTACACCAAGTGGGCGGAAGGTTCGGTCCTGTGCGCCTTCGGCGACACGAAAGTCCTGTGCAACGCCTCGGTCGAAGAGCGTGTGCCCGGATGGATGAACGATTCCGGCCGGGGATGGGTGACGGCCGAGTACGCCATGCTCCCTCGGTCCACTGACCGAAGGAACCGTCGAGAGTCGCTTCAAGGAAGAGTCGGCGGCCGCACTCAGGAGATCTCTCGGCTCGTCGGGCGAAGCCTTCGGGCCGCGGTGGACATGGAGGCCTTGGGCGAGCGCACGATTACCCTCGACTGCGACGTCATCCAGGCGGACGGCGGCACCCGCACAGCTTCCATCACGGGCGGCTGGGTGGCGCTCGCCCTCGCCATCAAGCGGCTCCAAAGCAAGGGCTTGGTGCGCAAGGACCCCATCCGACGCGCCGTGGCCGCGGTGAGCCTTGGCTTGCGGGGAGACGAGCTCCTCGTCGACTTGGACTTCGAAGAGGATGTTGCCGTCGACACCGATCTTAACCTGGTGATGACCGAGGACGAGGGGATCGTCGAGATCCAGGGCACGGCCGAGAAGGCCGCCTTCGGCCGGAACCAACTGGACGCCATCATGGATGCCGGCGAACGCACCCTTCGTGAAGTCATGCACCAGCAGCGAAGCTGCGTCGACGGCGCCAAGTGAGCCGCCTACTCCTTGCGACCGGCAATCGGGGCAAGGCGGCCGAGATTCGGCGCCTTCTCCCTGAGATCGACGTCAAGACGCTGGCCGAGCTCCCAGCTTTCGACATGCCGGAGGAGCACGGCACGACCTTCCTGGAGAACGCGAGGCTCAAGGCCAGCGCTGCGGCTGAGCGCTTTTCCATGCCCGTCCTGGCCGACGACTCCGGTCTCGAAGTCGACGCTCTGGGCGGCGCACCGGGCGTTCGCTCGGCTCGATGGGTGCTGGGCAGTGACGAGGACCGAAACACGGCCCTTCTGGCTCGTATGGAGGGGATCGAGGACCGGTCCGCACGATTCGTATGCGCGATGAGCTTCTGTGGCCACGGCTCGCCGGTGGAGGTCGTCGGACGTTGTGAGGGGTGGATCGCCGACACGCCCCGGGGAAAGGGAGGGTTCGGCTACGACCCCATCTTCGTTCTGCCCGACGGGCGCCATATGGCCGAGCTGGTGCCCGAGGCCAAGAATCAGCTTAGCCACAGGGGCAAGGCTCTCCGAGCACTGCTTCCCATTCTGCGCGCCCACTTCGAGAGCCATTGACCCCAAGAGCCATTGGGGGATGATGGCGCCGTTTCGGGGTGTGGCGCAGTCTGGCTAGCGCACCTGCTTTGGGTGCAGGGGGTCGGAGGTTCGAATCCTCTCACCCCGAAACCATCGAGAACTGGGGGCCTGATCGATCGGGCCTACCGAGCGCCCGTAGCTCAGCTGGATAGAGCAGCGGCCTTCTAAGCCGACGGTCAGGGGTTCGAGTCCCTTCGGGCGCGTTCAGAGGGACCCGGTCGCGGCGAAGCCGCGCCCACCCTGGCTCCGCTCCCAGGCTCGCTGCGTGGACCTTCGGCCTCTACGCGGCCTGCGGTCTTTTGAGGGAGCTAAGACTCAGCTTTGCTCCGGGCGCCCCTCGAATGGAAAGTCATGCGTACCCCTTTACGACTCTGGTCCTTTGGGCTACGTCGTCGGGCCCCACGCTGGCCATAGCTCAGTTGGTTAGAGCGCCGGATTGTGGATCCGGAGGTCGCGGGTTCAAATCCCGTTGGCCAGCCAAGCCCGTCGCGAGACGGAACGATGCGGCCCAAGGGGACCGTAAATGACTTGCTCGGCGCGAATGCGTCGGCTAGGTCCGCCGAACACCTCGGGGGTGTAGCTCAATTGGCAGAGCAATGGACTCTTAATCCATAGGTTGCGGGTTCGATTCCCTCCACCCTCATTCCCTTCCCTCTCCCCTCCACCTCGATGCAGCTTCAGGGTTAGATGGAGTAAGACCTCGGCCTCACCGATTGACCCTCCGTTGGTCCTATCCGGTTCTTGGGACCGTGAAAGGCTTTCTAGCGAGCGTCCTCGTGGCCCTGGCCTCCATCGCCTGCGGAGGTGACACGACGCCCCTGTCTTCGGGCGGCGACCCCGACCAGGACGCGTCACCGGATCCGAACGGACCGCTCCCCAGCGAGTTCATCTTCGTGCTCGAGCCGCCGAGCCCCTTCTTCGTCGTCGAGTTGGATCTGCCCAGCGACAAGTATGAGTGGGCCAACGAGCGCATGGCCCTCATCGACGTCACGATCCGGGCCTTCGACTTCCAGATCCGGGACGTGAGAGACGACGAACTCGTGCCCATCCTCTCCGCCGAGGGTGACTGCCGGCCCGCCGGGCCCGACTCTGTCTCTGCGACGGCCTTCGTCCTGCAGAACGACTGCAGCGTCGTACTGGACTACACACCGGAATCGACCACGGTCGAAGGCGCCCGTTTGGAAGTCGCCATGAAGGGTCCGGCCACCGCGGCGGTCATCGAAGCCGATGGCGCCGGTTGGTCCAAGCGCTGCCGTTTGGACGAGGAGTTTCGAAGTCGGCGTTGCCGCTGGAACGACCCCTCGAAGACCGTCCTCCTACGAGCGAGAGGGACGGATCGCTACACCCAATTCGTCGAGTTTCGACCCCCCTCGGGACTCTCCGGGCCTGGAACACTGGCCTGCGCAACGACGAATCGCGACTTCGTAGCTCTGGACATAGGTGCGCTCCGTATGCAGCACGAGGGGCCACTCGAGGTCGGGTGCGAGGCCGTATTCGACTGCACCTTGGAAGCCGAGCTCTCCAGGGTTGCGCTTCGCTTCGAAGGACCGAGCGGCCTGGCGTCTGTCGTCTTCGACCCAGACGAGCTTCGGGAACCGCGCTGCGAGCGGCTCTTCGCGGGCCCGACTCGTTGCCGAAAGTGGTACACCCTCGAAGCAAGCGACTTCCTCTTGACCGCAAGCCTTCAATCCACCGGCGAGACCTTCTCCCCGACCAGCTATCGAACAGACCGTGGAGAGTTCAACCTCGCGGCTCGTCACCCCGGACCAGCTCGCTGGGTCGCGATCGAGTTCTCCCACTGCGGAAGGGCCTACGAGCTCACGGTGCAGCTCGCCCGCTGAGCCGCTTGCAAAGCTTCAGCCTGCGGGCTCGCCGGCCGCTTCCTGCTTCTTCGCGGCGGCGACGGCCTTGGCCTCTGCTTCGTACTCGGCCGCCTTCTTCACCCTGGGCCTCCATATGGCGAGAGCCACGTTGGCCGCGTAGACGAAGAGGATCAGCCACAGCCCGAAGGTTCCCAGTCGGAGGGTATGGGCCAGGTCGGCAGGGTCGACGGTCCGTCCAGCCAGCATGGCCTGACTCAGCTCGGCCGCCGACTCGGCGGGTCCGACGACGCCCACGAAAGTGGCCTCGAGCACCAGAGGCGTCATCAGGAGCTTGATCCACGCCCACTCCGGATTGTGAAAGCTCTTGTGGCGGGCCATGGTCAGGACGCCGCTCAGCAGGACGAGGACCAGGGACGGCAGAACGAGCCCTTTGCAGATGGTCAGGGCCATGTCGTACAGCAGAGCCTTTTCTGGGAGGGCCCGCCCGCTCGCCACACCCCAGATGACCAGCTGGGCGACCGAGCCGCCCATAACCCCCACGGTCGCGATCTCGTGCAAGAACTTCAGGGACGCCTTCATGACTCCGTCAACACAGGGAGAGGGCCTTCGGCGGGTCAACAAAGCTCGTCCTCTCGTGCTCTTGGCCCGCTCTCGGCCGAGGGACGTCGGGGCCCGCCAGGCGGGACTCAGGCTGACCCAGGGGACCCTAAGACCAAACCCTCGCCGCTCGAGACGGGTGCTGCATCCTCTTGCCCGAGAGGCGTCCATGGCGTGATGCTCGTCGCAGCAATGAACCTATGGTTCATCCTGCTCCTAGGGGGCGCCCTATTCGCCCTGGCGATGACGCTTTGGCTACGGGCGTCCGAACGACGGGCCCTTCGTGAAGAAGTGCGGCGAGAGCGCCACGACTGGAACAACCACGTCATGTCGCTGATGCTGAATACGACTTCGCTGCGTCACCGGCTCATGGCCCTCGTTTCCTCCGATACCCACAATGCTCTCGACGACATCGTCGGCGACATCGAGGCTCAGGGTCATCTGTTGATGAGAAAGCGCGGTCGCTTGGACAAGCTGCTGGCGCTCCACGTCGACGAACTCAGCTGCAACTCGGCCTGCCCGGGATGCCGCCAAGTAGGCCAGCAGGAGAGTCAGGTGATCGTGAACCTGACCGTCAATGCCCGAGAGGCTCGGGCGCGGGCAGGCGGCGGCCAGATCGTGGCCCGCTGTGACCACAAGAAGCTGGAAATCGAGAACCCCATCCCGGAGAAGGCCCCTTCGCCATCCAATCGATACCGGACCACCATCGGCCTGCAGCAAATCGACGCCGGTGCCCGCAGCCTGGGCTGGAACATCGAGAACGGACCTCAGGCCCAGGAGGGGGTGTGGCGTTCGGTCATCCTCATGGGACCCGAGGAAGCGCCCCTCAGCCCTTCGTCCAAGACGGGCTCGTCATGACGTCGACCTCGACCGGGGTCTTTCGAAGAAGGGCCGCCCCGGCCGCGATCATCTCTTTGCGCAGGATCTCGGCGCCAGCTTCGCCTTCGGCCTCGGGGAGCTCGACTACGATTTCGTCGTGAACCATGTTGACGAGTCGGGCTTTCAGACCCTCTCGAGCGAAGGCTCGAACCAGTCGGGCGAGCGCAATCTTGGTGATGTCGGCGTTGGTCCCCTGGATGGGCATGTTCTTGGCGATGCGCGTCAGCGTCCCCTCGTCTCGACCGTCGCGGCGCATGTCAGTGAACCACAACTTCCGCCCGGCCATGGTCTCGCCAAAGCCCCGGCGCAGGGCCTGACGAGCCGCGTCCTCCAAGAAGGCTCGGATCCTGGGGAAAGCCCGGAAATGGGCCTGCATTAGCTGCTCGGCTTCACGCTCCGGGATCCCCAGCTGCGCGGCCAGCCCGCCTGCGCCCATCCCGTAGGCGAGACCAAAGTTGATGGCCTTGGCCCGCGCCCGAAGCTCAGGCTCGGATTCCTTATCCACACGTCGCCCGAACAACCGGCTGGCAACGGCGGCATGGAGGTCTAGTCCATCCATGAATGCTCGCGAGAACACCGGATCCTCGGACATCTCGGCCAGGATACGGAGCTCCGCGCCCGCGTAGTCGGCCGTGACCAATACTCGACCCTCCGCCGCCCTGAAGCAGCTCCGGAAGCTGCTGTCCGAAGGGATGTTCTGGAGGTTGGGTTCGCTGCAGGCGCTGCGACCGGTCTGGGCCCCGATGGCCTTGAATCGCGGGTGAAGACGGCCCGTGACCTCGTGGGCCAAGGCGATGAAGGACTCGCCGTAGGTCGACACGATCTTCTGCTGCTCCCGGTGGGCGGCGACCGCGGCCGCCGCAGGATGACCGGTGGCCATGAGCGCGTCCCGTCGGGTGCTCTGGACCCGAATGCCCAGGCGGCCGAGGGCTTCCAGAACCTCTTCGTCGCTGTCGAAGTTCAAAGTGGAGCCCCCGAAGAGGTCCCGATCCGCGACTTCCCTGAACTCCCAGTCCAAGGCCCTTCGCGTGCTCTCGCTGCGGCCACGGGCTTCAGCCAAGCGGGACCCCCAAGCGTCGACGTCTACCGGGAAGCCTGTCAGCTCCAGCTCGGCGAAAGCCGGGGCCGCCGCCCCCTCGATTCCCGCTACCCGGGTCAAGCCGTCCCGCTCTAGCTCGGGGAGCTGGCTAGCAAATACCTTCCAGGTGGCCTCGACATCCCTCAGCGCATAGTGAAGCTCGGTGGACGATAGCTCGCTGAGGCTCTGAATGCCGTAGAAGCCCTGACGAATGCTCTTGTCGAGCTCCATGCCGGCGTACCTCTCGGCCAAGGCCTTGAGCGAATAGCCCTGCATCACGACGTCGCTTCGACGACCGTTGCGAAGGAGCTGCTCGCAGGTCTGGCTATCGCCCACCCGGGCGGATCGGAGTCCGGCCGCGTCACCGTAGGTCGCCATCAGCATCTTCAGGTCGAAGGACGCGTTGTGCATGACGATCAAGCGATCGTCGAAGATAGCCCGAATCGCTTCCGGACCCACCGCTGCGGCGTCGACCAGGACTTGGCGAGTGGCTGTGCCTACCTGAAGGAGGAGAACGCGGTCCTTGTGGGGATCGAGCCCACTCGTCTCGGTATCCAGCGCGAGGAATGGCGCGTCGGACACGCTGGCCAGGAATGCCTCCAGCGGGCCCAGCTCCCGTAGGACCTCCGGCTCGGACACGAGGGCGCAGACAAACTGGCCCGACGGCCACGGGTCAACGGGGACCTGGCCCCAGCCTCCATCCCTGGTTAACCTTCCGAGGTGCCCCGGATCATCGGGATAGACCTAGGGACCACCAACTCCTGCGCGGCCATCGTGGAGGGCGAGGATCGAAAGGTGAAGCTCATTCCCTACCGGGGAGGTGAGTACACGATCCCGTCGATTTACGCCGTCGACGACAAAGGCAACGAGCTGGTGGGCCACGACGCCAAGCGGCAGTGGCAGCTCAATCCCAAGAACACCATCTATGGTTCGAAGCGCCTCATGGGTCGGGAATACGACGCCGACACCATGAACCGGATCCACGACTACTTCATGTACGGGATCCACGAACAGGACCAAACGGCGGAGGTCCTCGTCGAAGTGAATGGAACCCGCTTCGGTCTCCCGCAGGTCGCGTCGAAGATCCTGCAGAAGATCCGGGACGTGGCCGCCGACTACCTGCAAGAGCCCATTCATCGCGCCGTCGTCACGGTGCCCGCCTATTTCAACGACCGCCAACGCCAGGCCGTTAAGGAGGCCGGAACCATCATCGGGATGGACGTTCTCCGGGTCATCAACGAGCCAACGGCCGCGGCTCTCGCCTTTGGCGTGGGGCGCAGCCTCGAGAAGGAGTTGGTGGCCATCTACGACCTTGGGGGCGGCACCTTCGACATCTCGATCATCGAAATCAGAGACCGCGTGTTCGAAGTTCGCGCCACCGGAGGCGACATCTTCTTGGGGGGCGTCGACTTCGACAACCGCATCATCGACTGGGTGCTGGAGGAGTTCGAAGGGAAGCATCCGGGCGTGGACCTGCGCAGCGACCCGATTGCGATGCAGCGGATCAAGGACCTGGCCGAGCGCTCCAAGATTGATCTCACGGACCGAAAAGAGTGTGCCTTCAACATTCCCTTCATCACCATGACGCCTGAGGGACAGCCCCTAGACATCGACCTGGTTCTGACCCGGGAGCTCGTCGAGTCACGAACCCAGGACCTGATCGAACGGACCATCGACACCTGTCGAAAGGTCGCCGTGGATGCCGGCGTCGAACCCACCGACGTTCAGCACGTCCTACTGGTGGGCGGCATGACCCGTATGCCCGCTGTTCAGGAGGCCGTCACCGCCTTCTTCGGCCGACCGCCCTCTCGGCAGGTCAATCCGGACGAAGCGGTGGCCATCGGCGCGGCCATGTACGCCTACTCCCTCGAAGACAATTCGGACCTCAAGCTGCAGCTGCTCGACGTCCTACCCATCGCGATCGGCATCGAGAACGCGTCTGGGGACTTCCACCAAATCTTCGCCCGCAACGCCTCGGTCCCCAACCAGAAGCACCAGACCTTCACCACGAGCCTGGACAGCCAACAGGACCTACACCTTCGCATCTACCAAGGGGACCAGCCCCGGGCTCAGGACAACGAGCTTCTCGGCGAGTTCAAATTCTCGGGAATTCGCATCGCGAAGGCTGGCGAGGTCAGGGTCGAAGTCGACTTCACCCTGAGTCAGGACGGCATTCTGGCCATGAGCGCCAAAGACAAGGACACCGACGCGGCCATGGAAACCAGCGTCACCCTGGGCCAACGCAGGTACAAGTGACCCTCGCACCCAGGCCCGGGCCATCAGAACATCTTTCGCCGCATGTCGACGGAGGCGACCAATCCCAGACCCAGCATGGCGGTCATGACGAAGCTCCCTCCCTGACTCCATAGCGGCAGGGGCACGCCCACGACTGGTGCCAGCCGCAGCACCATTAGCATGTTGATGATGCTGTGCCAAAAGAGCATCGCGGTGACGCCCACGATGAGGAGGCAGCCGAACCGGTCCCGAGCGCGCAGCGCCATACGCAACAAGATCAGGAACAAGAGCCCGAAGAGACCGACCACCGCCACACAGCCTGCGAAGCCCTGCTCCTCGGCCCAGACCGAGAAAATGAAGTCAGTTTGCTGCTCGGGCAGGAAAGAGAGCTGCGTCTGAGTGCCCTGACCGTGGCCCTTACCCCAGACCTCGCCCGAACCGATGGCAATGAGGGACTGGTTCTGGTGGTAGCCGGCTCCCGCTAGGTCGGAGTCGGGATCCAAGAAGTTGATGACCCGTGCTTTTTGGTAGGGCTGAAGGACGAGAGACCAGGCCACCACCCCGAACGCCACCGAGCCCCCGATGAGGGCGAGGAGCGAAGAGGGTCGAAGGCCTACGAAGAGTATCATCGAAAAGGCAATCAACAGCACGACGAGTGTGGTGCCCAGGTCAGGCTGGATGAGAATCAGCACGCAGGGCAGAAGAACCCAATCGATGGGAGCAACGAGGTCCCGCAGGGTGGCCCGATCTCGGAGAAAACTCCAAATGGCGAAAGCCAACCAAACGAGGACCATCAACGCTATCCAGGGCATCCAAGCTTTCAGCGGCTGAAGCCGAGCCGAGAAGCGAAGCTCGGCCCCCGGGCTCGTCCCAAAGCGAAGCATGTCGCCGTGACGGAGACGTCGTCGACCTTCGACGCGCTCTTCGTCGACGAAGGTTCCGGCTTCACTTCCCAAGTCCGTCAGCTCGTAGTGACCGTCGCCGACGCGCACAACCTGAGCGTGTTCTTGGTCGACCCCTCGAAACGGGACGCGGACCTCGTTTCGGCGACTTCGGCCGATCCGCAGGACCGAGCTGTCGCCAGTCAGCGTGGCCACTCGCTGAGGGCGGCTGCCGACCGTCCGCTCGAGGCGAGGTGTCGAAAGGCTGTCTCCCGCCCAGGCCACCAAGGTCACGAGCACGAGCATGAGGAGCGGGCGGCTGGGACTGAACGGTCTGAAGATGTCCCGGAGTCGCAGCGTCCCGTCCCAAGAACCCAAATGAAAAGAACGGGCGACGATGAGGATCACGGCGAGCTTGGCGAAGTCGGAGGTCTGAAGGGTGAAGACGCCCAAGGGAAGCCATCTTCGTGAGCCGTTGACCACCCGGCCGAAACTCATCGTCATGACCAAGAGCACCACCGTGGCGATGAGAACCGGAAAGGCGAGTCCCTCCAGATAGCGATAGTGGAGCGAGGCCACCAAAGCAGCGACGGCCAAGCCCAGGCAGAGGTGCGCGCCGTGCGAGACGTGCAGGGCTGCTCCCAATGGTCGTCCAGCCGAGGCCAGGTTGTACAGGCCCAGCAAGGCGATGCTCGAGACGACGAGTACGAAACCGCGATCCAGATTTTGGAGCTGACGAATCATCTAGCAGCCAGCTCCCGCTTCTTCAGCTCGTGCCAGGCCGAGACGACCCGCATCGCTATCGGGGCCGCGTTGGCCGATCCTCCGCCTCCGTGTTCGTTGAAGACGACGACCACGATCTCCGGCGCGTCAAAAGGCGCGAATGCCGCAAACCAAGCGTGGTCACGAAGCAGCCAGTCGGCATCTCTGGACTTGCGTCTGTCCTTTCCTAGGCGCGCGACCTGGGCCGTTCCGGTCTTGCCCGCCACTTCGATGGCCTCCAGACGCTTGCCGTAGGCCGTACCGCCCGGCTGGTTGACGACGCGCCGCAGTCCCTCTCGGACCTCGGCCAGGGCCTCCGGTGGGAGATCGAGGCTTCGACGAACCGAGGGTTCGATGGTCCGCAGGGCCTGTCCGTCCCATCTTTCGATACGAAGAGCGAGCCGCGGCTCGAGCACGCGCCCTCCGTTCGCGATGGCCGCGTAGGCGACGGCGAGTTGAAGGGGCGTGGTGGACACGGCCCCCTGCCCGATCGACGCGTTGATGGCCGCTCCCAAGGTGTACCCCTCCGGCAGATGGGCGTCGTACCAAGCCTCATCGGGCATGATGCCCTTGGACTCGAAGGCGAGTTCGATGCCTGTCTTCTCGCCCAGCCCAAGTCGACGCCCCATGGCCGCGATGGGATCCAGTCCTAGTCGACGTCCCAGGTTGTAGTAGTAGACGTCGCAGGAGTGCATCAGCGATTCGACGAGGTTCATGCTCCCGTGTCCATGGTCCTGCCAGCACCGGAAGCGCGCCTTGCCCAGGGTGAAGGCGCCCGGACAGTGAATTCGTTCCCGGGGCGTGACGAGTCCGGCTTCTAGTGCGGCCAAGGCGGTGACGACCTTGAAGGTCGAGCCAGGCGCGAAGTAATCTTGGACCGCCCGGAAACGCCACGGACGACGCTCGCTGATCGACTGCAAGCGGGCCCGCTCCTCCGCCCCGTCGAAGCCCACCAAGCGCTGCGCGTCGAAGCCAGGAGTGCTCGTCATGGCCAGCACCCGGCCGGTCTCCACCTCCAAGACCACGATGGCGCCCGCTCGCCCGTCGAAAGCGGCTTCCGCCGCGCGCTGCAGCTCACCATGAATGGTGAGAACGACGCGGTTACCGGGAACGGGGGCCACCGTCTCCCCCACGTCGGCCTGGAGGCTGCTGGCCAGGCTGCTCCGCTGGCTTCGGCCCTTGGAGTCCACCACGATGGTCCCACGACCATCGGTCCCACGGAGCTCGTCCTCGAAGGCCTGCTCGATGCCCGCCCGGCCCACCGAGTCGCCGAGTCGGTAGCCGCGCTCTTTCCGCGCCGTGAGCTCTTCGGGGCTGATCTCGTTTACGTAGCCAACGACATGAGAGGCCAATGCCGCCTCGCGATACGCCCGCGCCGAGGAACGACGTACGCTCACGCCGGGCAAGCTGCCCAGCTGTACGTCGAGCTGCAAGGGCGCCTCCACGTCCGGAGGAGCATCCCGACGCACGAGCACATCTTGGTATCTCTCCAAGCCCCGGGCCTGGCGTACTCGTCGAGCCAGGGTGGAGAACTCCTCGTCACTGAGCTTTGCTTTTTCGGCCAGCGTTCGCAGCACGAGAGTCGTGGAAGGAAACACCCGGGCATCGAGGTAGGCCGCATAGACCCTGCCCTCTCGCTCCTCGTAGGCGAGGACGGGGACCGCGGTTGGTGGGAGCTCCTCGACCCCGACCCGGGCCCGGAGCCTTGCCACGTCCGCCTCGTCGAGACCGCGGGCCAGCAGGACCGGAGACTGATCCTCGGAAGCCACCTTGCCCAACGCGGCGAGGACCTCCTCCGCCTCTTCTCGGCTCACCCCAACCTCCCCTGCCAGGCCTCGGATCACTCGTCGCGCGTCGGGGAGAAAGGCCGGGGTGACGTACACGTTGACCGAAGGCCGGTTGGTGGCCAGCACTCGGCCTTGGGCATCCACGATTTCTCCCCGCTCGTGCTCGAGACGCTTCACCTGAAAGAAGTTGTTCTGGGACTTCCGTCGGTAGCTCTCCCCTTCGACGACCTGCAGGCCGTACAGCCGAAGGCCTACGACGGAGAACGCCAAGAGCACCACGGAGGCCATGGCCCAAGCGCGACCGACGGCTGCCCGAGGATCTCGATGTTCCTGGCCCGGTAGACTCATGGTCCGTCCACGACGCGGAAGCCGCTCTCCCGTCCCCGAAACCAAGCATCCAGCCCGTCCATGAGCCGGAAGACGGGCCAGGCCAGAGCCATGGAGAGGGGAGCGACGGCCAGCCAACCGTCGAAGCCTTCCTGCCCCAGGCCAGCGAGACGAGCGAGCAGGGTTCGCGTTGTGCCGATGGCCAAGGTCAAGATGCCGGCCCCGAGAATGACCAGCGTGGGCGTCGCTTCACCCCGTCGCGTCCAGAGCAGGACCATTCCTCCGTAGACGTAGGTGGCGGCCCCGAACATCAACCCACGAACCTCACCCGATGCCACGTCAAAGACGTATGCGCCGAAGGCGGCGAGGAACAGGGCCGTGCTCCCGTGGTGACGGAGAGCCACGAAGATCAGCCAAATGGGCGCGAAAGACCAGGGCGGCGCGTTCAGCCCCCCAAGGGCAGACTCCAGACCGAAGCCGACGATGATGAACAGAAGGTTGACGAGAACCCGCTGGGAAGGGCGCGCCTGCGTGGGTGGACTCACTCCTCGTCTCCCCACAAAGGCGGAGGCTGCTGGCTGAGCGGCGTCGCGGCGGGAGCGGCACGACTCGGCGCTCGAAGGACGCTCAAGGCCCGCAGCCGGCCCAGCGGCGCATGGACCGAAACCCGCCCCTTCAGAAGGGGCCGACGGGCGTCGTTCTCCACCCCCTCTACCGATCCCACAGGCAGCCCGGGCGGAAGGACGCCACCCAACCCGCTGCTTACGAGCTGGTCTCCAGAGCTGAGGCCGTCCGCACGAGGAACGTCCTCCACTACAGGTCGTTTCTCGCCGTCTCCCCGCAGCCTGCCCCGTGCCCCGGTGCGTGCGCACTCGACGAGGAGGGTGACGCGCGGGTCGGTCAAGAGCGCCACTTCGGAGCTGGTCCAGCTGGCGAGCTGAACCACACCGACCAGGCCTTCCCGAGACAGGACGGCCAGGCCCTGCTCCACCCCGTGAACGCGTCCTCGATCGATGACCAGGGTCCGAGCTTCGGGACCCGAACCCGCGCCAATCACCCGGGCTGAGACGAGCTCCGACTCGGGGAGAAGAGCCTCTAGCTCCAAGAGTCCTCTGAGCACTCGGTTCTCGGCCTCGGCCGCGTCGAGCTTCTCGACACGACGCCGCAGAGCGGCCTGCTCGATCCGCAGCTGGCTCAGCTCGGCCTGGGCGTCCAACACGTCGACGTAGCCGTACCAGACGTCGCTGATCCATCCGACGCTCCGGGTCAGGAGGACCTGAACCGGCCGTGTGGCCTCCCGGACCAGTCGCTCCAGGGGGTTGGGACGGGACTCACTGACCCGATGAGCTCGGTAGACGAGCAGGGGCCCGAGCACGACCAGGGCGACGATCAGCGGGCGACGATAGCGCTTCAAAAAGCGGATAACGCAACGCTAGCCGCTCCGCATCGGGGCGCCAAGATCAGGAAACGGCGATGTCCCTGAGCAGATCGAGCTCGTCGAGGGCCGCGCTCATTCCACGAACGACCGCAGTCAAAGGCTGTTCGTCCACCAGCACTGGAAGCCCGGTCTCGTCCCTCAGCAGAACGTCGAGATTCTGCAGCTGTGATCCCCCACCGGAGAGCACGATGCCTCGGTCGACGATGTCGGCGGCGAGCTCGGGCGGGGTTCGCTCCAAAGCGAATCGGACCGCTTCGATGATGGCGGCCACGGGCTCAGAGAGGGCCTCCCGGACTTCATCCGAGGTCAGGACGACGGAGCGAGGAACGCCGCCCACCACGTCTCGACCTCGAACTTCAATCTCTTCCAAGGGCCCCGTAGACTTGGCCGAGCCCACCCGGATCTTCACGTCTTCCGCGGATTGCTCGCCCAGGTGGAGGTTGTAGCGCCGCTTCGCGTGCTGAACCACGGCTTCGTCCATCTTCTCGCCTCCGGTTCGGATCGAGTGAGAGAAGACGACGCCAGCAAGGGAGATCACGGCCACCTCCGTCCGACCGCCGCCGATATCGACGATCATGTTCCCCGAAGGCTCGGTGATGGGTAGATGGCAGCCGATGGCCGCGGCCATGGGCTCCTCGATCAGGTGAACCTCGCGGGTCCCGGCCAGGCTGACTGCCTCTTTGACCGCCCGCTTCTCCACCTCGGTCACCCCGATGGGGACGCAGACGATTGTACGGGGCGATGACAGGCTCCGGGCGCCGACCACCTGCTTGATGAGGTGCTTGAGCATGGCCGTCACCGTCTCGAAGTCGGCGATCACCCCGGACCGCATGGGCCGAATCGCCTCGATTCCACTAGGGGTTCGACCCAGCATCTCCTTGGCCGTTCGACCTACGGCGGTAACCTTTCGGACCCCAGTGTGGTCTCTAGCGACGGCCACGACCGTGGGCTCGTCGACGACGACCTCGCCCCCCCGGACCGCAAAGCGCGTGTTGCAAGTGCCCAGATCGATGGCCAGGTCGCTGGAGAGGAATCCGGACAACCACTTGCGCATCGGAGATTCAGCGGAGGTATCAAAGCCCTTCCCAAACTTCAACGTCTTCCGCTAGGGGCTCGGGACCATGCTGGGCGCCCTTCGCCGCAACAAGAACAGCCCCATCATCACGGTCCTCTTGGGCCTGGTGGTCCTCCTCATGATTGGCTTCGGCGTCTCCCTCAACCAGGGCGACAGCGGCGACGGTGTCGCTGCCCGAGTCAACGGCGAGGTCATTACCATCGGAGAGTTCAAGTCGAGCTACGCGGCCGAGTACGACCGCCGCCAGCAGTACGATGGAAGCTACGACCTTCGTCGAGCCGAGCAGGACGACTTGCGACGAGAGGTGCTGGACCGAATGATCACCACCCTTCTGCTGGCCCAACGGGCTCAGGCACTGGGCTTGGCCATCGACGACCAGACCCTGGCCAAGGACCTGTTGGAGCGACCTTACTTCGCCGACGAGAGCGGGCGCTTCTCGAAAGAACAGTACGAGCGTGTTCTGAGCTCATTGAACATGACGAGTCAGCAGTTCGAGCAGGGCGAGCGGAACCGCATGCTGGCCGAAAAGCTTCAGGGCGGCATCCAAGGGATCCACGTATCTGAAGCCGAGCTGAAGCAGGCCTTCCGTCTGCAGAACACGAAACGGAACATCGAGTACGTCGAGGTCCAGAAGAACGCGTTCGAAGCTGATATCGGTACGGTGACGGTGGCCGACGTCGACGCCTGGAGAGAGGCGGCCGAAGACGCCGAAGCCGAGGTCCTCGCCCTCTACAAGAAAAACAAGGACGCCCGCTACGACGTGCCCAAACAGGCCTGCACCCAGCAGGTCATGGTCCGGATGGACGACAGCACGCCCCCCGGGCTTCGCACGAAGAAGCGCGCCCAGCTGGACGCCGCTCTCGAGGAGCTGCGCGCGGGTACCGATTTTGGCAGCGTGGCCGCCAAGTATTCCGAAGACGTGGCGAGTAAGGCCCAGGGGGGCGACATGGGCTGCTTTCCCGCAGGCAGAGGCTTGCCCGCCATCGAAGAACAGGCCTTTTCCCTCGAGATTGGCGAGCTCTCAGCCGCCATCAAGACCGGGTTCGGGCTCCACGTTATCAAGGTGTATGAGCGCAAGGACGCCATTCGCCGCAAGCTAGAGGACGTTCGAGGCGAAATCGAGCGCGAGCTCGCCGCGGAGTCGCGCGTTGAAGGGCGCTCCAAGGAGCTCGCGGCCCGCCTTCTGAAGGCGGCCGCCGAAGCGCCTGACCTGGCGACCGCCTTGGAGGGCTTGGAGGCCGAGGTCGCCCTACAGGCCCAGTCTACGGGTCCCTTTCCAGTCAACGCGTCCTACCTGCCCAAGCTGGGCTCGGCCGCGGATGTGGCGACGGCGGCTTGGGCATTGAGCGCCGAGAGCCCCCTCGCCGAGTCCCCCATCGAGACCGACAAAGCCTGGCTCGCGATTCGATTCATCGAGGAGCTCGAACCGGACATGACCGACTTCGAAGGCAAGAAGGCAGGCCTCGAGAACATGCTCGAGACGACCAAGCTTGGAGACATCTTCGACGGATGGCAGGCCGCTTTGCGCGATGCAGCCCAGGTCGAGGTGAACGAGCAGGTCCTGGTCTACGGCTCCTGAAACAGGACCAGCTTCACTCAGGCCAAAAACCCGGCGCAGCGCCACTTCGAGGCGCACCCTCCACCAGCCAGGCATGGAAGCTCCGGGCCGAGTGAAGGCGTGCGAAGAGGGCCCCCAACCGGAGCACTTCTCCCCCTTTGAGTTCGACCGGCTCGAAGGGCGTCAGTCGCGTCTGGCCGAGGAACGTGCCGTTCTTGGCGTCGAGGTCGAGCAGCATGCAGCGACTCTGCTGGAGGTCGAGGTCGAGGTCGGCGTGGAATCGGGACACGCTTTCATCGAGCAAGACCACGTCGGCATCCTGGGAGCGGCCGAGCCGAACCCGCGCCTGCTTCAGGGCTCGGTTGGCCACGGGTCTTGCCTCCAAGCAGAGGGCATCCAGGCTCGCTCCGCGCAGGTGAGGACCCGGCATTTCTATGGCCTGGGTCTGCGACTGAGCGATGACGGTCTCGGGTCGCCTGATTCGACTGAGGATGTCGGCCGAAGGCTCCGGAACGACCAGCCAGGGCCACGGGTATCGCTGCAGGAAGTCCTCCGCTTCCAGGGAGGCCGCATCGGCCAGGTAGGCGTCGATGGGTGGAAGATGGTCCCTGAGCACCGGGCCGACATGTTCGTAGGGGCGAAGCCTGAGCGCAAGCGCCTCAGTCGATGTGGAGCCGGGCCGCATCCAGGGGCGAATCCACGTCCACGAGGCCCGCTCGCTCCGCCGAACCCAGGGCTCCCAAGCTAAGCCGCACGCGTCGGGCGAAACGCCACCATGGGCGAAAGCCCCCATCCCCTCGATGGCGGGCGAAGTCGGCGGAGACCCCCAGGAGGAGCTGCGCCCACTCCCCATGAGCCCCTACGGTGATGGCGTCCCAGCTGGGATCGAATCGACTCAATCGGGCAAGCAGCTTTGGGTTCGGTCGGGCCAGGTCCGATGGACAGACCACCAGCCACGCCCCAGGGAAGCGCTGAGCGGCCATCGAGACAGCGGCCGCCGGCCCGCGGCGAGGGTCTTCGATGAAGGGATGGCCTGAGCTGCCCTCCCCTACGAGCCAAGTCTCGTCCGTCAGCAGGCTGAGCACTCGGTAGGTCCGGTGCAGGAGCGTCTCCCCTCCGACGTGCCGAAGACCGTGCTTCGCCTTGCCTCGCATCCGTCGGGCGGCCCCACCGGTGAGAATCAACCCGATGCGCTTCATGTCAGAAATCCGGACATTGGCGCCAAAGCCCCGACCCTTCCCTTCTGGCTCTCGCCTCGGCTGCTCGATAGCTGTCGACCCTCGCCGAAAACCAGGTCGAGCGCGCAAAGCCCGCTTCGAGCATGGCCAGGTTGATCGACCGTCCATCGACGAAAACTTCGGCAATGCTGCGGCCGTACTTGTCCATGGCTCCACCCCTGTCGCCTCTGTTGGGGCGAGGGGGAGACCACCGGATCGGACCATCTCCGACGTAGCGGCGCAGGGCCTTCGTGCCCTCCTCGAATCCACACTCTCCACGCTCCGGGGTGTCGATGCCGAAGAGTCGGAGCGTCGTTCCGTCGTCGGTCACGAGCGTGTCTCCGTCGACGATCCGCTGGACACCCACGCCCACGCTGGACCCCACGCAGCCCGCCAGGAGCGAGACGAGGAGAAGCAGTCGCGCCACTGCTCCATCAAGACCCGTCGCTCTCGTCCTCGCAAGCGCCCTCCTCCCGAGCCAAGATCCGGGCATCGACTCCATCGAAGTAGCCCGAGCGGCGTCCGACCTCGGCAAAACCGAGCTTGGCGTAAAGCGGGGCCGCCACCGAGTTGTCGGCCCGGACCTCCAAGAGAACGCGTTTCACGCCCCTCTTCGCCAGGCGGGCCAGCCACCAGCTCAATAGACATCCTCCCCAGCCCCTTCGTCGAGCACTCGGCCGGGTCCAAAGCAGGTGGAGCTCCGCCTCCTCTGCGACCTGATGCCCGCGCAGAAGCACAACGGGTCCCCCGCCATCGCAGAGCACGAAGGCCTCCTCTTGCGGCCCCGGCGAGAGGAGGGCGCCACGAGCAGGAAGCGTTTCATCCCAAGCAGCCACAGCCTCGAGATCGGAGCTCGTCAGCCGTCGGGGAGCGGACATGTGAATTCTGCACCGGGCCGGGTCCCGGGAATGGGCCCGTAGCCGGGCGTGAACACCACCCGGGTCTGGCTCCGAAGGTCGGCGAGGAGTCGGTCAAGCGCTCGCTCTTGGAGCTGCGCCCGGAGCCGCTCCGTCACTCGCCGACGGGCTTCGGCGGGCGAAGTACCTTCGAAGCGCGATTCCTCGACTCGCAAGCAGCGCTGCACGTCGGCGAGCTCGACCTTGGGATCCAGTCGGACGGCGATGAACTGGTCCACCCTCAGGTCGATTCGGATTCGACGCTCCAACAGAGGCGGCGCGCGACCGGGCTCGGGCTGCTCGTAGCCGAAACTCGCGTAGAAGGCCGCAGCCCTCTCTTCCGAAGCAAAGCGCCCGGCAAAGCGCTTGAACTCCTCGTCAACCGCCCCTTGGTCCACGTCCTCCAGCTGAAGCCGCCGCAGCTCATGGAGCAGGAGCTGACTGTTCACCATGGCTTCGAGAACCGAGCGAAGCAGTGAGCGGGGCAGTCCGCCCTCCAAAGCCACCTCGGGACCTCGGGTTCGAACCAGCACCCAGCCTGTCTCGGCGATGAGCTCGGACAGGGTGATGACCTCGTCGCCGACCTCGGCCACCACCCGATCGACCACCTGAGGCGCTTCGCTCGAAGGTACGGCGCCCATCGCCATGAGACCCAGCCAGACGAGCATGGGCGAAGGTTTCCCTAGTCCAGTCGGTCGGACAAGCAGCCAGGCCCGGGATGACATCCCCTCGCCAAGGGTGTTTCCTGAACCGTGTCGGTCGCGACCAAGGTCTTCGGCGGCTTTATTGCCCTGCTGATGGGCTTCGGCCTCTTGGCCGCCGTGAGCCTGGCCGAGATCCGAGAGCTCTCCGAAGACCTGCGGATCCTGGAAGAGGAGCAGCTTGCCTTGTCCCGGAGCGCGACCCAACTGGAAATCTACCAGCAGAATCGCTTTCGAGACCTCAGTCGGGGGATGGCCGAGCAAGCCGAGGGCCGAGACGCGATCCTCCGGATCGGACGCACCTACTATCCCGAGGTCATCTCAGGTGCGGCCACTCAGCTCTTGGACATCGTCGACCAAGCCAAGCTGGAGGCGGAGTATGCGAGGACGCTCCGTCGCCACGTGGAGCACATTCTGGAAGGGCACTCGGCCCTCACCGCCCTCACCCAGAGAGCCTTGGAGGATGGTCGGCTGACCCCCGAGGCTTTCGAACCTCTAGAGCGGGAGCTGCGAAGCGAGACCTACCAGTTGGCCAAGCGGATCGCCGACGAGACCCAGCGGGCCGTTCGGCGCTCCGCCGCCCGAGAGCGCGCCGCCACCTGGTGGGTGCTCACCATGACGGGTGTCGCACTCTTCATCGGACTCCTGGGTACGCTCATCGCTCGGCGGGCCGTGGCGCCCATCGGCCGACTTGTCCGATACGCGCGGGCCCTGTCGAGGGGGGACTACGGACAAGTTGCCCCACGAACTCGGCCCGACGAGCTGGGTCTTCTGGCCGAAGAGCTGTCCTGGATGGCCCGCGCCCAGCAGGAAAGAGAAGCCGAAGGGGTCCGGCAATCGCAGGAGCTCGAGCAAGCATATCGCCGGGTCGAAGAGCTGAAGCGGTACCACGAGAGCATCGTTCGGAGCCTCCAAACCGCGGTCGTCGTTACGGATCGACAGTTCCGGGTGTCTTCGCTCAACCCAGCCGCGGAGCGGATATGGGGCCTCAATCCGGCCGAACTCCGAGGCCTGCCATTCGCGGAAACAGGCCTGGGGAACGCACTGATTTCAGCCCTTGATGGCGAAGGCGCCGAGACCCAGGTGCTGAGCGGATTAGAGGTGGAAGGACGAGTGCTGGACGCCCGGGTTCATGAGCTAGACCGAGAGGGGAGCGGCCCGAGCCCGGGCTGGGTCTTCGCCATCGAGGACGTTAGCGAAGCCGCTGCGACCAAGGAGGCTCTACTCCGATCGGAACGCCTCGCGACCATTGGACGGATGAGCGCCCACGTCACCCACGAGATCCGAAATCCCCTTTCGTCCATTGGGCTCAATGCGGAGATGCTTCGGGACCTAGGCTCGGGCGAAGAGGCGAAGCAGCTGTGTGAGGCCATTGGCCGTGAGGTCGACCGACTCACCGAGCTCACCAACGAATACCTTCGATTCGCCCGCCTTCCGGCACCCGAGTTGCGACCCACCGATCTGGGCTCTCTCCTCGAGGACGTGGCTGCGTTCTATGCGCCCGAGTGTCGAGCGGCCGGCGTCGAGCTCGAAGTCGAGCTCCCCAAGACCGCACCCTTGGTGCCCTTGGATCCGGACCAGCTTCGCCAGGCCCTCCTCAATCTCCTTCGGAACGGGCGAGAAGCCATGCCCGAAGGCGGACAGCTCCATATGGGCCTCATGGTCGACGGGGAGGAGGCCATTGTCTTCGTTCGGGATCAGGGCTGTGGCATCCCCGAGCGCGACCTCGAGCGGATCTTCGACCCTTTCCATTCGACCAAGCTGACCGGCACTGGACTCGGGCTTACACTGACTCTGCAGATTGTCGGTGAGCATGGTGGCCGGCTCGATGTGTATTCGAGCGACTCTAGGGGAACCGAGTTCAGAATTTACCTAAGTCTCGTCCAAGGGGGCAAGATGCCTGCCCATTCGGGCGCGAGCATCCCCACCATCTCGGCCCTAGGCTGAACCCTGGGCTGGGGCCCAAGTCCGCCAGGCGACTGGCAAATCCGATTTATTAAGGAAAATCAGTACGTTGGAGCAAGTGATTGACTCCCCGAGACACCCCTCGGAGGCTCTCGACGTGGTCAGCGTGCTCGCCAATGGACTGCGCCTCGTCCTCGTCGACCTTCCGCATGTGCACAGCGCGTGCTGCGCATTGATGGTTCGGACCGGGCCGCGTTTCGAGCGGCCGGACGAGAACGGCATCAGTCACCTGGTGGAGCATCTCATCTTTCGTGGAACGGCTCGCCACCCCGCGAGCCTCGACTTTCACGCCGCCATCGAGGCCCTCGGGGGCGAGATCAACGGAATGACTCAACGCGACGCCACCACCATCCACGTCACCGTCCCTCCTCGGCACCTGGAGTCCGCGCTCGACCTCTTGGGCGAAGTCTGCACCGAGCCCCTTCTCGGCGGTCTGGAGGTGGAGCGGGATGTCGTCTTGGAGGAAATCGGAGATTGCCTCGACGCTGACGGCAACGACCTGGACCTGGACAGCCTGAGCCGCCGTATCCTCTGGCCGAACGCCAGCATGTTCCTTCCCGTGGCCGGCGACGTTGATTTGGTCGAGACCTTCACCGAACGAGAGTGTCGCCGGTGGTTCGAAAAGACCTTCGTGACCGAGAACGCGGTTCTGGTGGTAGCCGGACCCATAGATGAGCAGGTCAGGGCCTGGGCCAACAGGGCCTTTGGCAACATGCCGCGGGGCCCCAAGCTCATCGATCCGCCTGCGCCTCGGCCTGAGCCTGCACCCGTGATTCACGTCCAGGCCACCGACGACGCTCAGGTCTCGATGCTGCTCACCTTTCCTGCACCCCACGAGAATCATCCAGACTTCGGCCGACTCATGCTCCTCCGCCGCATCCTCGACGATGGCTTCTCGAGCCGACTTCGCCAAGCCATCTGCGAAGAGCGCGGGCTGGCCTACTCGTTGAGCGTGGGCGTGGACGCCTACAGGGACGCGGGCGCCCTGGACGTCGAGATCAGCTGCGCTCCCAAGAAGCTCGTCGCCGTACTGGAGCAGACCTTGGCCTCGTTGGCCGAGCTACAGCGGACGCCCGTCGGCGAAGCGGAGCTGTCTCGGGCCAAGACCCGCCACCGGGCCGAGATGGAGTTTGCGCTCGACGACCCCCACGAGATGGTTTGCTGGCACGGCGCCAGCGCTCTCATGGAGCTCGAAGTCGACAACGCCACACGTCAAAGAGAAGTGTCGGAGGCCGGGGCCGAAGAACTGCAGGCGCTCGCTCAGCGGCTCTTTTCGATCGATCGAGCCCTTCTGACCCTCGTCGGACCGGCCGACGAGCGCGTGGTTTCCCGCCTGGAGCGACTCATCGGCCGTCCACCCCAAAGCACGGTCTGGCTCGGCCACGAAGACGAGGACGACCCGGTCGACGCAGCCGACTCCTCCCGACCGATTCTGGTGGCGGGATGAGGGGACAAACCGCCGCTCAGTTTGGTGGATTCGGTCGT
Source organism: Myxococcota bacterium (assembly GCA_039024635.1). GTDB lineage: Bacteria > Myxococcota > Kuafuiibacteriia > Kuafuiibacteriales > Kuafuiibacteriaceae > Kuafuiihalomonas. The sequence continues at coordinate 31,378 of JBCCQA010000032.1, forward strand.
CCCGGTCCGATCACGATGCGCCTGCTCATCGCTCTGTTGGTGATCTACGTCGTCCAGCTCATCGCCCTGCGGACAGGGATGGAAGGCATCCTCTTCCTCTACCTCCAACCCAACCTGGTCTTGGGGAAGGGCATGATATGGCAGCCCTTCACCTCCCTGTGGCTCCATAGTCCCTCCGACCCCAGCCACCTCCTCTTCAATGGCCTGTGGCTTTATCTGTTCGGAACGCCTCTCGAGCGCTGGTGGGGGGCCAAGCGCTACCTCTGGGCCTACGTGATCTTCGGCTTGGGCGGAGCCGCACTCACGCTCTTCTTCGGCGTTCTCACCTACATCGACGGGATCGCCGCTCTCTTTGGGCCGCTGTACCGGGTTCAAACCCTCGGCGCCTCAGGTGCCGTCATTGGCCTGACCACGGCCTGGGGTTTGGTCCATGCCAACGAGCGCATGCGCTTCTTCCTGCTGGGGGAGATGACGGGGCTCCAGTTCGTTTACATCATCGTCGGCATTCAGCTTCTATATGCCCTCTCCTTCTCTGCCGTCTCTTCGACCAGCCACTTCGGCGGGATCATCGCTGCCTGGATCCTGTGCCGTGGGATTTGGAGGCCTTCGGCGTGGAAGCAGTGGATGCGAAAGGGCAAACTCAAGAAGCAGCGAGCCCGAGTCGAACGCGAACTTCGCATCCTCGAGGGCGGACGACGAGACGACGACCCCAAGAACTGGAACTGAGCCCTCCGTCCTCTTCAAGCGTCGGACGATGGCTTTCGCGCCCTCCGTCCTCGCTCCAAGCGCTCTCTGATCCGCACCATCTGGCGCCGTTTATAGAGGGTGTGGCGGTTGGGTCCGGCCTCGTTGCGGACCGCCGTCGCCTCGTCCATGATCTGGAACTCGGCCGTGCCAAAGACCAGGGGACCGAGACCCATCAGTCGACGACTCTGAAATGGCACGATCCGGTCCACTCGGAGTGGTACCTGGGCGACGAAGTTCACCACCCTGAAGTCGGGGCCCGAGAACTCGTTCATGGGTTGTTCCCGCTTGATGTCCTGGGCCACGGCTTCGTTCAGCTGGGCCGCTTCGCGTTCCCCGACTCGAACGTTGCCCGCTCGACGAAGCAGGGCCTCAAGATCGACCAAGGTGTTCTCGGACTGGTTGGGAACGACGTAGTTGAAGGGTGCTATCTCTCGGATCATGACCACCAAGAGGCTCGGCACGTCCTCCAGCCGCTCCACCACGAGGCGGAATCGGAGGCGATCGAAGACCTGGGCGGCCTGGGTGTCCTTCTTGGCCAGGAGCTTTCCCACGGTGGAGTTGAGGGACTTGGCGTTGCCCGCAAAGTCGACGAGCGGGAAGCGCTGGGCCCGAAGATGACGAACGACCCGCTCGATCTTGGCGTGGAGCAATATCCCGATCTCGGCGTTCGAGATCGGAAGCATCGAGAGAAGCTCATGGGCTTCGACATGGTTGAGGATGTGCATCACCTTCAGCGTGAGACAGGCATAGAGCCGGTGGGCTCGGCGTCCCTTTCCAGAGGCCAACTCGAAGAGGGCCTCGATCTCGGCCCCCAAGACCCTCTCTGGAAGCCGGTAGCGGAGATGCTCTCGGAGATAGTCTTGGGCCCTATCTCTTAAGTCATCGAGCCGTGCACGGTCCATGACCTCGGTTGGATCGAATTCGTTGAGCCGGAGGAACGCCCGAACGGCGTCCGGCTGCTCCATATGAAGCCGAAACCAGTCGACGACCGAACCACCTCTCAGCAGCAGCCGCAGCTCGTCGATCTCGCGTCGTCCGAAGCGACCGGGCGGGATCGCAGAGCTGGGATTCACTGCACCGGAACCGGAAACTCGACCGGGAACGGTGGGCCCGAGAAGCGCGGGAAGCGCCAAGACTTGGCGGAGCGCTGCATGCAGCGTCCCACCGGCGCATCTCGGAACTGGGCGGGAGAGACGGACACGCTCATCACCTTTCCGGTCCCAGCAATTCTCAGCTTCACCTGCATGCGGCCTTTGAGACTCGGATCCTCCCGCATCTGTTGGGCGACACAGCCTCGTACCTCGCCTCCATGGCGCCGAATGGCGTTGAACACGTCTCCGTCGTCGGGCACCCGAGGGAGCGCGTTGCTCCCGCCACCAGGAGCTTTCGCGCCCCCGAGGAGATCATCCACGTCGGTCGTCGTATTGGATGGGGTCGAGGCCGGTGGGCGCGTGGTCCGGGTCGGCTTCCGGGTCCGACGTCGGGTTGTCTTAGGGCGGGGAGGGGGCGCGACTCGTTCCGGCGCTTCCTGCTCGGTTTCGACTGCGCTTCCTGCGTCCGCGGGGCCAGGCTCGGGAATCGCCCCCATGTCGACCGGGCCGGTCGTGGGGTCGAGCGCCGGCTTCGCGCCCATATCCTCAGGTTCAGGCGCACCCAGATCTGGGCGCACGACGGCAAGAGCGGCACTGCGGCCGCTGGCCCCTCCGCCCGAACCCTGGAGCAAGAAGTAGGCGCCGCCTCCGCCCACTACAGCAAGAACCAGGACGGCGGCCGCCGCCCAGACCCAGCTCGGCGTGCCGGGCCGGACCGGTGCGGCAGCGGGCAGGCTCGCAGGAACGCTGGCTGGAATCGACGTGATCGGGAGGGGCCCAGTCGCCGTAGCGGCGGCCGGGGGTCCGCCCGTGCTGGGTGCAACGGCGGCGGCCAAGAGGGCTTCCGCGGCCGAGGGGCTGGATGCCGCTACGTCACTGGATTCGAGGGCGATGGGCGCCTCCTCATTGGGCGCATCGGCCATCTCTTCGGCGGCCAGTGAGGCCAAGGCCGAGGCCGCGCTCGGCTTCCAGTCGGCCTCTGACGGGGCGCGGGCCGCCGGCGAAGGAATCAGCTCGGAAGGAGGTCTTAGGTTTGGAAGACCCTCGTAGCTCGCGTCCTCATCGCCTCCGGCGGCCGTGTCCATGCCCGGCAGGTCCTGAAACTCGGGGACCGACACCATGGGCAGCCAATCGCCCATGCCCTGCTTCCAGCACAGGCTTTGGGCACCAAGCCGCTTGTCGGCCCAATACTGCTCGATCTCCGCCTGGGTGAGCGGACCGAGCTGCTCGTCCCGGACGGCTACGTACCACTCGGCGTCGACCGGGATGGACGGAGCCGAGTCCGGGACCTCGGCGGGGCCCGCCAGAGCTTCCGGCTCGGGAAAGGGTGCGTGGTCCGACGCCAAGCCCTCAGCGCTGAACATGGCAGCGAAGGCCGAGCCGATCTCCGACTCGATGCCCACTTCGGTATTCAAGTCCGCCGTGGAGGCTCGTGGCTCTTGATAGGGCTCGGCGGGAGACTGAGAAGCCAAGGCGTCCTCGACTTCGGAAGCGCCCAATGAAGAAGGCGCAGGGGGAAGCGCGACCGGTCCGTCATCGAACTCCGCCTGCAGCGAGTCTTGGAGGCTGGAGAGTTCCGCGCTCGGTGCGTCCGGGTCTCCCTCCCTGAAGCTCTCTGGCTGAGGGTCAGGCTCGGATGAGGCCTCGGGCTTCGAGCTCGATTCGGAGTCTACCGCAGCCTGGCCGTCATCGACGGTCGCTTCTTCATCTGGGTCCGGAGCGGAGGCGCTGAAGTCGGGGAGTTCGTGGGTCCCGAACTCGGGAAGCTCTCCACTTCCCAGGGCCGAGGGCTCCGACTCGAGGGACGGTGCCGAAACGGCTGGCGATTCACTTTCGGTCTGGGTGGCAGGCTCAGGATCGGGCTCCGCCGCAGGCATGATCCTGTTGATGTGGCCGCACTTCTTGCAGCGAACCTTGACCCCTCGAGGCGAGATCTTCTCGTCGGCGATCTGGTATCGCGCCCCGCACTCCTCGCAGGCGAACTTCATGAGGGCGTCCCCTGCGACACCCCTTCACCACTAAGGACACACGGAACCAGGGTCAAATTAAGGGAGCGCAAGGCCTTCAACCCCGCTCGAATCGGACGCGGAGACGGAGGCTCTCCCTGAGCCCCGCGAACTCCGGGCTCACCGAGAACACCATCAGTTCACGAACCCGACGGTCCCGGGGAACGTCGAAGAGGACGTCGGCTTCACCCAAGCCTCGCGCCGCGACTACCCAGTCACCGGCCACCAAGAGCGCTGCCCGAGACACGCTGTGCTCGGCCCCCTCGAGGTACTGAGCGATTCGGTCCAGCTCGCCTGCATCCAGCATCGCCTTGGCCGAGCTGGCCAGGGCGGCCTGTAGCTGGGCCTGGAGCCGGGGTGCGATGGCCCGACGCCAAGCCTCGACGACGCCCGCATCGACGCGAGTCTGAGCCGCCGTCCGCTCGACGACGAGAGATGTGGCTGCCTCCAGTACAGCCAACACGTCGCCGGGCCCCAGTGCTCGGACGAGGGCGAGTTCGGGGCGCAAGCACGCCAGCTGCCGGGCGAGCACCCAGTTCAGCTGCCGAGGGGGCATCGTCTTGAAGACTTCGTGCTGCTCCCCGGCGAACAAGACGCTGGGTTGACCCAGCAGGAGCGTCGGCGCGGCCACGGAACCCGGCCGGTGATAGTGTTCGACGTCAGGAACACCGAGCGCCATCGATACCCTGGACCAGGCGTCGAAGTAGCGAAGGCCCGCCCGCGGATTCTTGGACCGTCCACCTAGCTCAACGCGCTCCTTCTTCTTGAGCCCTGTCTCATGCTTCTTGGCCGAGAAAAGCTCCGGCATCCCGCGGTAGAGGGCGGCAAGGAACTGGCCCATCGGGCCTCGGCAACTTGGATGGAGCACCGCGCTCCGCCACTGCCCGTCAGAGAGTCCACCGCTGGGCGCGGCCGGCGCCTTGTCTACAAGGTGCCTATAGGCGCGAATCTCGTCTTCGGTCGCGACTCGACGAAGGACCAGCGCACCGAGCCCGCAGAAGGCCAGGTCGTAGCTCCCCTGTTCGTAGTGGACTTCATAGAGCTTTCGGACCGGCGCCTCCGGCTCCGAAAACTGAGGCACGAGCTGCAGAAGCCGCTCTACGGCTTCTGCCTTGCGCTTGGGGTCCTTTCGAAGGAGCTCGGCGAGCTGCATCCCCACCTCGAGGTCCCTAGGCTCGAGACGGGCAACCACCTCCAAAGCCTGGCGAGCTCCGTCGTCGTTCTTGAGGACCCGCGCGTACAGGCCAGCCAAGCTCCGCCAGAGCGCAGCTCGGGCTCGCTTGTTCTCTTTGGGGATACGCTGGATGGCGGCGATGTAGTTCTCTTCGAGCGCCTTCCACTGCTTGGCTTCGAACAGAAGCTTCTCGAGCCGAGCCAAGCCATCCCCCATCGGGTCGTCGTCCAAGGCCTGGTTGTAGAAGCCGGTGGCTTTCTGCCAGTTCTGCTCCTCGGCCCAGATCGCGTCGCCGGCACGGATCAACGTGTGGGCCCGCTCGGGGCCAGGCGGAAGGGCCTCGGCGAGTCGGCCCAGCGTCTCGACCATGAGACCGATCTGTCGCGTGTGTTCGAGGAGGGGGGCCAAGGCCTCCAGAACGCGCCGATCGTCAGGACGCATGGCCCGCGCCTGTTGAAATGCATCGATGGCCCGATAGGGCTCGGCCATGTGATCCCGGCACAGCGCTCCCTGAGCGAGCAGCGCCTCGAACTGCGCATCACCCTCGAGGCGAGGGATGAGTCGATTGCGCACTTCGAAGGCCTCTTCGTAGCGCCCCGCCGAGGTATAGAGTTCGGCCGAGTCCCGCAGCGTGGCCTCGTGCTCAGGGTCGATCTGAAGGGCTTTGTCGAAGGCCTTGAGCGCCTTCTCGGTCTGGCCGAGCTTCATGGCCAAGGCACCCACTTGCTGATGGAGGTCGACGACCTCTCCGTCGGTCAGCTGAGCCCGGTGCTGAACCAAGATCGTCTGCAGGATGCGCTGTGCATCTTCGTGTCGTCCGGCCTCACTTAGCGCGGCCCCGAGCCCTTCGAGGGTGGGCAGCGAACCGGAATCGCATTCGTAGCTCTTTAGGTAGTGGCTCAGGGAACGCTTGCCGTCTCCGCTTCGCTCCGCGATGTAGGCCAGACGGTAGTGATGGCGGCCTAGGTCCTCCCGCGACTCGGCGGGATCCAGGCGTTCCACAAGGCGCATAAGATGCAGCTCCGCCGGCTCCCACTGTTCGTCCGTGAACAGGAGCTCCGCGAGCTCTTCCCGAGCCGGTAGATGCTCGGGGTCGGCCGACAACGCTGCTTCGAGGTCTTCGACCGCTCGGTCGACGTCATCGAGGTCGTCCAGGGCCTGATGGGCGGCCCGATAGTACATGTCGGAGCGGTCGGCCGGATCGGGGGTATGCTTGGCCGCCCGCTCGTACCACTCGAGCGCTTCCGCGCTTCGCTCGGTGGCGGTTTGAGATAAGGCCTTCATGGCGGGCACGAAGGTCTCGTCCTTGCGGATGGCCTCTCGGAAGGCCGCTCGCGCCGCCTCTCGATCCAACGCCTTCTCGAGCAGGATGATGCCGCGGCGATACTCGACCTTGACGGACTCTGCACCCGGGGACTGCGCCTGACCCCGACGGGCGAGCATCTCCAGCAGGGCGCCCCAGTCCTCACGCTCCTCGTAGAGCGCCTCCAAAGCCTGCATGGCCAGCACGTTCCCGGGGTCCGCCTCCAAAGCCGCATCCAAGCTTCGCTCGGCCGCCTCGGGTCGCTGTAGCTTCTCGGCATATAGGCCGCCCAAGCGCTGAAGGAGCGCGGGGCGCTCCTCCTCGGACGCCCGAGGAATGATCTGTTCCAGGAGCTCAGCCGCCCGGGCCCATTGGTCCCGCGCCCTAGCCAATCGCTCCAGGGTACGCAAGGTCGGTAGGTGATCGGCGTCGACTTCGAGCACCCGCTCCAAGCTCGCGGCCGCCGCCTCCGGGTCCTGACGGTGCTCCTCGTGCACGCCCGCCAGTCGGGTCGAGAGATCGATGACGCCCTCTGCTTCGGCGCCTTCGATACCTCTTTCGTAGGCGCGGACAAGCTCGTCCCAGCGCTCTCCCTCGACCAGGAGCGTCTCCAGTCCTTCCAGCGCCGGACCATGGCCAGGCTCGACCTCCAGGACCTCTCGGTAGGCTTCCATGGCCCCTTCGTCGTCCTTCAGCTCGGCGTGGAGAATTCGGGCCACATCCATCTTGATGGCCAGTCGATCCCCCTTTGATTCGCTGCGTTCGAAGCGTCGCTCGAGGGCTTCGAGGAGGGCCTCGGGGCGACCGTCGGTCCGGAAGATGCGCTCCAGCTCCGCGCTCGCCTCCTCCTCGGTGGGGACAATGTCCAGTACCCGCTGCCAAGCCTGGACGGCAGGCTCCAGCCGCAGCAGTCGCTCCTCCGTGACGCGGGCCAGGCGCTTGAGCACGTCGACCTGACGCGCGGGCTCCGGGCTAAGCTCGACTTGGTCGGACAGGTGCTTGGCCAGCTCCTCCCAGCGCTCGCCCCGCTCCAAGAGAAGCGCCATCCGCTCTCCCGCCGCCCGATCTTCGGGCGCCCGTGCGAGCGCCATGTCTAGCTGTCGTTCGGCGAGCTCGGTGTCGTCGACCTCATCCATCGCCAGCTCGGCGATGCGAAGACGGAGGCTCAGCTGCTCGGCCAAGGGTGCCTCATCGACCTCCTCCGCCATCAGGTCCACCCAGACGTCCCAGTTGTCGGTCTCGGCCGCCAGCCGTTCGGCGACCTCGCGGCTCTCTACGTCTCGGGCCTCCGAGAAGGCCGAACAAGCCGCCGTAAAGGCCAGGTCCTTGCTCCCGAGAAAGCGCTCCTGCAGCGTCGCCACCTGGAGGAAGAGAGCTCGACGCTCTTCGGGCATCTCGACCGTTTCCAGGCGGCCGTTCACGAGCTCGACCAGCCGTCGGTGATCTCCGGTCTGCTCGCAGATCCTGACAAGAGCGTCGAAAGCTGGCTGGTGACGAGGATCGAGCTGGAGGGCCGAGCTGAAGGCCTGCACCGCGCCTGCGGTTCGGCCCACCTCCTGCTCATAGATCCGACCCACCTCCATGAAGATGTCTCGGCGGTCGGCGGTCACTTCCACCATCTCGGCCCGTCGCTGAAGCACCCGGATGGCTTCGGCGTAGGACTTGGCATCCCGGAAGATCTGCTCCAGCTCAAGCAGCTCCTCGACAGTGTGGGGTTCGATGTCTAGGATACGACGGCCTACTTCGGCCGCCTCACGTGCCTGCCCGAGCTCACGGCCGCAGACACGGGCTAGCTCGAAGCGAATGGGCTTCGACTCGTCAGCCCGCGGATGGAGTGGAATCATCGCGCGCAGCACCTGAACGAGAGGCCCCCACTGCTCGGCCGCGCGATGCAGTCGACGCAGAGCCTGGAGCGCCTCCAGATCGTTGGGTCGTCGTCGTAGAACCTTTTTCCAGGCCTCGATCGCCTCTTCGGACTCCCCGAGATGAAGGCCGCGGATCATGGCCAGCTTCCGCTCGGCCCGGGCCGTTTCGGCCTCGCTTCCTCCTCGTTCAACGCGACGTTGAAGCAGTCCGGCCAGCTCGGACCAGCGTTCCCCCGACTCCAAGAGACCCTCCAGTGCTTCCGCCGCCCCTTCATGGTTGGGTTCGACCCCAAGAACCCGCTGGTAGAGCTCTGTCGCCCGTTCGGTTTCTCCGCGGCGCACGGCCACGGCACCGGCCCTGAGCCAAAGGTGAGTCCTCGCGCTCGGAGCCACGCCAACCGCCGCTTGGAGCTCATCGAGGCTCGAGAGGACCTCCAACAGCTCGGCGCCGGCCTCGTCTTCGGTCAAGACGTGGCTGCTACCTTCCAGTGCCTTCCTCCGAGCCTCGTCGGTGCGCGCGGTGCTTCGGGCGCGTCGGAAGGCCTCGGCGGCCTCTTCGGGCTCGTGCAGACGTTGGGCCCAAATGTGGCCAACCTCCAACCAGATGGGGCTGCCGTCCTCGCTCGCCCCGGCACGCTGCTCCAGTATCTCGATGAGGGCCGCCCACTGCTCCTTCGCCCGCAGGCGGCGCTCGAGGGCGAACAGCGCCGCCTCGTCGCCCGGCGCCTGCTCCAACACCCGCCGCCAGGCCTCGACGGCTTCTTCACGGTCGAGCGCCTCGTCCAGGACCCGGGCGTAGCGACGGTGTAGCTCTCGGGCGACGTCGGGGTCGGGTCCATCCTCCAAGACCCCTTCCAAGACGTCGGCCCATTCCTCCCAGAGCTCGGTCTCCGCGGCCAAGGCCTCCATTCGGTCGGCGAGCTCGGCCGATGGCAGAGACTCCAGGGCTTTGGCCAAGGCGGAAAAGGCCAGCTCAGGCTGCTGAAGTTGTCTTGCGAACACCTCACCCTGGCGCTCCCAGACGGCTGCTTGCCGGAAGGCCTCGCTGTGGGCCTTGGCGAGGCGCGGGAGCACGCCCGTCATGGCGGACCAGGCGCCCGCGCGCTCGTGGGCCTCGGCCAGAAGCTCGCCAAGGGCGCGAATACGACCCATGTCCGCGTTGGCTTCCGCTTGGTCCCAGGCCTTCTGGCCGAAGACAAGGCTGGGTCCGTGGCCCGGGAGGGCCTCCAGGTTCTGGCGTAGCAGGCGGTCGGCCCCTCCCAGGTTGGCGAGTTCGGATTCGACGCCGGCCCACCGCAGGCGGACCTCGGCTGCTCGCTGAGGCTCATCGTGCACGGCGCGAGTCCAACGCTCCAACACGTCTGGTCGCTCCGCATGACGCCCCGTCGCCTCCAAAAGCTGGTCAAGGCGCCCCAAGGCACCCGCATCCTGGGCTTCTATCTCCAAGAGCCGTCGCAGAGTGGCCATCGCCGCGACCGGATCCTGGGCGCGGTGAGCCTGCAAGTCGGCGAGCTGACGCAGCAGAGCGACGCGCTCTTGGTCCGAAGATGCCGCCTGAACCCTTCGCTGAAATGCATCGAGGAGCGCCGTGAAGTCGCCTTGCCCTTCCAACAGCCTCTCCAGGGCCGCCAGAGCCTCTTCATCGTCGGGACGCCGCTGCAGAACCATCTCGTGGGCCCCCGTCGCTCGAGCCACGTCGTCCGAGGCCTCATAGTGTCGAGCCAGCCATCGGTGAGCCTTGAGTGCCGTCTCCTCCGACCAACGCTCTTCGGGTACACCGGCGTAGAAGACCTCCAGTCTGGGGGCCGCACCACTGAGCTCGGCCAAGGCCTCTGCTTGGTCCATCAGCGCAGCGTCGTCCGGCGCCGCCTCCAGAGCCGATACGACGTGCTCAAAGGCTTTGTCTCTCCGTCCTAGTTTTTGATCGCTCAGGGCCGCAGCCTGAACGAAGGCTCGCTTGCGCGCTCTGAGGTCCGTGGCCGACTGGGCTTGGACTACCAAAGCCTCGACCATTTGGTCCCAAGCCTCGGCCTCTTGGAGATGAGGGATGAGAAGCTCCGAGGCCCGGCGTTGAACTTCCGCGTCCTCCACCCGCATTGCCGTGACCAGTCCGGACACGCCGCCCGGGTCCCTCGGCCTCGCCGCCAGGACCCGTCCGAAGGCTTCGACCGCGCCCCGGGCGTCCTCGAGGCGGTCTCGACGAACCTGGGCCAGGCGAAGCCACAACCGAGCCAAGGCATCGGGATCCTCCACTCTTTCGGCCTCCGATTCGAGGATCTCCTGGAGCAGACTCCACTTCTCCGCCCGGCTGCAGAGCGCGGCGAAGCGCTCGCGGGCCTCAGCCCCAAGCTCCGACAGAGCGGCTCGCTTGGTGTACGCCTCGAGCGCCAGCCCATCGTCTTGGAGCTCCGTCTCCGCAACCCGAGCCATCTTCTCCCAAAGCTCCGCCTGCAGGGCGGGATCTGCGACCTCAGCCAGCTGGGCTCGATACAGCTGAACCAAGCCCTCGGCGTCGCCGGCCCGGCGTCGCGCCTCTTCCAGCTGTCCGGCCGCTTCAGCATCCGACGGGTCCAGCTCGTGGATGACGGAGAGGAGCTGGTTTCGGCTCGGATCCTCCGCCGGCAGGAGCTCCATAGCCCTGCGCGCGACCTTGAGCCGAGCCGAGGACTCTTGGATCTGGTTCACCGCCTGGGCGAAGGCTGCGCCCAAAGAAGGTCCATCGCCATCCTGGGCCCATCGCTCCAGTCCCTGTCGGAGCTCGGCGTCATTGGGCTGCTCCTTGAAGCAGCGCTGAAGGACGCCGAAGGCCAGGTCAGGGCGCTGGAGCTCGCTCCCATAGGCGGCGGCTAGCTCTTTTCCGATGTGCGCTCGGTCGGCGGGACCGTCGGCGAGCTCGAATCGGGCACGAAGAACGTCAACCGCCCGCGTGTTGTCGCCCCGGCCCTCGTAGTGAGCCTGAAGAAGGCGAGCCAAGTGCTGGGCCGAAGCGGGGTGTTCCTCGCTCCAGTCGTCCAGCCAAGCCTCCATGACCTCTTCGACCTGGGTCCGGTGAGCTTCGTCCCCCAGCGCCTCCGCGAGGACGGACACGGCGGCCTCACGTTGCCCCAGTCGATGACCTCGGATGCGCGCCGCCGCGATCATCTTGGCGCCTCGCTCGGTCTCTTCTGGCCACTGCTCGTAGAGCGCCGCCTTGGCCTCCCAGTCCTCGCTTCCGGAATAGAGTTCATCCAGGGCTTCGAACACCGAGAGCGCATCGGGCTCCAGCAAGCGAACTTGCTCCAGAACTTCGGCCGCGGCCTCCGGATTCTGAAGGCCTTCCTGCAGCAAGCGGGCGCGCTCCAGCCCGATCTGGACCTGCTCGTCGGGGCTCGTGGCCAGATCCTGCCTGCGCTCCAACAGTTCGGCCAGCTCGCTTGGCGCGCCAGACGCCCGTACGACCGCTATCAATCCATCCAGGGCAGCGACGTCGGCAGAGCTCTCGTACAAGGCCCGCCAAACACGAAGGCGCTGGGCCCAAGGCGCATTCCAGGCGTCGAGGGTCGAGGCTTCGAGTCGCAAGGCCGCGTCCTCGGGGACCTGCCTCGACTCCCGCAGCCGGCGTAGATCGGCCAGCATGTCTTCCCGGGCATGGGCGTCCTGGGCCACCTTCCGCCACGCTTCCCCGTGCTCGGTGCCTCCTCCCGACAAACGGAAAGCCATTTGGGCCGCCGACATGGCCTTTTCGGGCGCTCCCAAGCGCTCGGCGTAGAGGGCCCGTATGGCCACCGCACGCTCCAGACCCTGGGCCGGATCGGAGGACACACGAACCAGGGCTTCGTAGGTCGCAGCGAGCCGAGCCCAGTCTCCCTCCGCCCGGTGAAGCGGCTCCAAGATTCGAGCCGCCGATTCGACGGCCGAAGTCTTCAGCAAGGCCTCCAGACCCTCCCGAGCGGGCCCGTAGGCCGGCACCTGGGCCAAGGCCTCCCCGTAGGAGCCGGCCGCCTCGTCGAAACGTTCGAGTTCCCGGAGCGCGCCCCCTAGCTCGACCTGAGCCTCGGCGATGCCGCTGGGCGCGGTTCGAAGCTCGGTCAGCTTCTTCAGGGCGTGGATCCTCCGGTCGGCGCGGCCCAAACGTTCGCTGAGCCGCGCCACCTCGGCCAAATGGCGAGGCTCCTCCGGCTGGAGCTTGGCCGCCACTTCGAGCCATTCCAAAGCCTGCTCTGGCCGCTCTTCCGAGCCCTCCCACAGACTGGCCGCCCGACGGAGGAAGTCGACCTTGGCGTCAGCGCCTTCGGCCGCGTCGGCCCGAGCGGCCAGGACCTCTGCCAAGCGGCGAGGGTCCCCGTCCGAGGCGGTCAGCCGCTCTAGAGCCTCCAGGGCTTCGGCGTCACCAGGCGACTGGCCCAGCAGGGCCTCCCAGGAGCGTCTGGCCTGCTCGGGATTGGCCGCCAGGCCGTCCCAAAGCCGAGCCCGAACGCGGAGGGCGTCGTCCCGGGTGGCCAGACTCTCGGCCAATCCCTTCGCTTTCTCCGCGGACCGGGCTCGCTGGAGAAGACGATCGTAGTCCCCCGGCTGGAGCAGGCCCTCTTCGAGCCCTCGCAACAGCAGGGCCCAGGTCTCTTCGGCCTCGGGCGCAAGCTCGTCGATGCGAAGGACGAGGCCGCGCCGGTCCACCTCAGGTCCCCCGAGCGCGAACTCTCGCCCTAGAGCACGCACGAGCTCGGGTTGCTTGTCCGTAGCCTCATAGTGCGTGGCCAGGAGCCGTGCCGCCTTCACCGCCACAGGATGATCGAGCTCCAGCAACTCCTCGAGTCCGGACACGGCCATCCCGTGTCCCGGGCTCGCCTTCAAGGCCTGACCAAAGGCCTCCGCGGCCTCGGCTGGGGCCCGCGCACGCATGAGGGCCAAGCCCTCTCGGGCCAGGAGACCAGGCCGCTGTTCTCGTGGCGCCAGCTGTCGCCATCGCGCCAGGCTCTTGGCCAGCTCTCGGTCCCGACCCGCCGACTGAAGGACTTCGACCAGCCGCGCGTGGGCCTCCATGTCGTCGGGCATGAGGTTCAAGACCTGGCGGAATGCTTCCGCTGCACCGTCCAGATCTTCGAGGTACCGGGCCCGAATGCCGCCGAGCGCGGTCCCCAGCCGGGCCTGAAGCCCGGGGTCGTTGGCCGCCGCCATGCGCTGCTCCAGCAGCTCCGCTAGCTCTTGATGCCGCTCTAGAGCCACGAGTAGACGCTCCAGCCCCGCCAGGCCGGGCACGGAGGCAGGATCCTGCTCCAGCGCCTGCCGATAGGCCGCAAGGGCAGGTTCGGGTCGACCGAGTGCGCCCTCCAGAATCTCGCCTAAGGCGACCCAAGTTCCGCCGGTCTCGTCCTGCCCGCTACGGGCCACGCGATCGAGAAGCCGGGCAGCCCGATCGTACTTGCCCACCCGATGAGTCAGCTCGACGAAGCGATCTCGGACCTCCTCGTCCGCTGGGTCGAGCTCGAGCGCAATGGCCAGGTATTCGAAGGCCGAAGCCGTGTCACCGAGCCGAGCCTCGCTGAGCTGGGCCGCTCGAATGCCGAGTTCTCGCCGACGGCTCGGGTCAGGCTCGTGCTGAATGAGGACCGACAGCATCGCGACTTGGCGCCCGTAGTCTCCTTGGTGAGCGTAGACTCTCTCCAGGGCCGTTGCGATGGGCCTCGGTTGGACCTCTTGATTGAGGAGCGCATTCAAAGCCCGGATCGTCTCTGGTCGGTCGGGCTGACGCTCCAAGGCGTCGATGAACAGCTCGACCGCTTCCGCCGGTCGCTCCAAGCGTTCGGCCAGAAGGCGGGCCCGTCGTAGCTCGAGCTCCACCAAAGCGTCTGCCCCTTCCGCGATGCGCTCTCGCTTCGCGAGCACCCTCTCCAGGCCTTCGTCATCCCCGGTCCGGACGTACAGATCGTCTAGCGCCACCAGGGCCCCAGGGTCGCTGGGGTCATCTTCGAGAATCTGGTGGTAGGCCGCGGCCGCCCGCTCGTCGTCGCCCAGCTCTCGTGCGTACAGATCACCCAGCCGCGACAGCACGAGCCGACGCTCTGGCGCTTCCACCACCGACAGGCGCTGCTCGAGAACCTCGGCCAGGCCCCGTGGGTCGTCCTGCTGCTGCAGGAGCTTCTCCAAGGCCTGCTGCGCGGCCTTATCCTCGGGCTCCAAGCTCAGCACGGCGCGGTAGCAGCGCACTGCATCCGCAGGGCGCGGGAGTCGCTCGTCGAACAGGGTCGCCGCTGCTCGGTAAAGGGCGGCCGAGCCCAAGCGCCGAGCGCCCTCTTCCAAGCCGCTGGCCACGGCCAGAAAGCGCTCCGTTTGGGCACCCAGCCGCACGAAGTCCTGACGGACGCCGTCCTCGGCCGGCAGAAGTTCGAAGGCCCGACGCGCCACCATGAAGGACTCTTCGACCCCCACCTCCCTTGCGACCTCCCGCATCTCCTCCAAGACCCGGCGACGGCTGGCCAGGTCCGGCATGTACTCCAGCAGGACTTTGAGGACGCCGAGTAGATGGGACATCTCGCCGTCGTCGAGGTAGAGCGCCCGCAGAGCGCTGGCCGCCGCCATGTGGGTCGGGCGGATGGCGAGCACGCCTTCGAAGTGGGAGCGGGCCCGGTGTGAGTCGCCCAGCTGCTCAGCATACATGCTGCCCAACTGCAGGTGGACGGACAGCTTGGTGTACTCGTCCCGGGCTGCCGCCAGGTAGCGCTCCAAGACCTCGGCCGCCTCGTGGGGACGTTCCTCGTCCTGAAGAAGCTTGGTGACCGCACCCACCGCTTCCCGGTGTCCGGGAAAAAGAGCCAATACCCTCTCGAAAGCGGCCAGGAGCTCTTCTCGGTCCGCCCCGTGGCCGGCCCGCAGGCGCGCGATGCGAAGCGCGACCTCGGCGCGAGCGGTCGGTTCGGTCACGGCGGCCAAGAGTCTATCCAGCCGCTTATTCAGGGCGGGGCTCGGTCCCTGAGATAGGGCCACGCTCTCATAGAAGCGCATCGCCGCCTGGGCTCCGCCCACCATGATCGCCCGGTGGACGAGCTCGTCGGCCTTCAGTTCATCCTCGCCGTAGACCAGGTAAAGCTGGGCCGCGCCCACGTAGAGGTCGGCGGCTCTGGACTTCTCTCGAGTCTCCAAGCCCTGGGCGACCCGGTCCTGGGCCCGCTCTCGCCAGCTGGATTTGACGTCGGCGAGGGCGTCGAGCTGGGCAAGAGCTTCGGCGTCGCCCAGCGCTCGGGCTCGTTCCAGAGCCTCGAGAGCTAGCGGGTGAAACAGGGCCTCGTCGACGAGGGCTGTTCCCAGACGCCGCTGAGCCTCCAGAGTCTGGGCCCCCGCCGCCTCCCTCTGCTCCAGAATCCCTCGACATTCGAGCCAGCGCTTCTCCCGGAACAGCAGCTCGAAAGCGCGGTCCAGCAAGGGGTCGAAGTGGGGGTCGGCAGCGTGTCCGTTCCGGAGCGCCCGGAGCGCTCGGTCGGTCTGGCCCAGCCGTTGGTCGACGAGCTCGGCCAGGGTCAAATAGGCCCGAGCCCCCTCGGGGCCCGAAGCGGATTCGGCGACCCTCTGTCCGACCTCCGCCGCTTCCTCCCAGCGTCCCGCGTCCATCAGGAGGGAGAAGAGGGCCCGGAGCGAGGACTGATGGCCCGGATCCGTCGAGACCACCCGCTGGTGAAAGCTCTCTGCCAGTCGCTTCTGACCGAGGCCCATCCAAGCCTCGGCCGCGTCGTGCCAAATTCGCCGACCGATCTCGGGGTCAGGGGCTCTCTCGGCCGCAAAACCCAACAGCTTGGCCCAGACCTCGGTCGCCCCCTGCGCGCGCAGGGCCTCCCCGACCCGCCCTAAGGCCTCGGGATCGGCGACGGCATGACGATCCAAAATCGCCGCTTTGGCGCCTTCGATGTCCGGGGCTGCGGTCATTCGGTTCGACGATAGCCCTGACCAGGAAGGGACAAAAGCCCCCCGGGTTACGGCGGCTTAGGCTCAAAAGCTGTACTTCACCAAGGGGGTGATGGTGAGAGCGACTGGGCTGTCGCCGGAGGTGTAGACGTCGACCCCCGCGCTGAGCCCGAGCGAGAAGTGGCGAAGCTTTGTGAAGTGCTCATAGCTGAGAGCGGGGCTCACGAAGCCGCTCTCCTGGGAGGAGCTGCTGTCGATGACCAGCCCCCCGTCGGCGCGGATCCACAGGAAGTCCCGCTCGGTACTGAGAAGTCCGAGCTGCACTCGGCCGACCGGGCCGACGTTGAAGGCCTGGTTCCCGCGACCCTCGAAACCGATCACGGTCATGGACACGCCGACTCCAAAGGAAAGAAAGGGCAGAACGTCGTTCCCCGCGATGATCCGGAAGGCCGGGCCCACGCCCTCGCCTCCCTGGCTCAGCACGCCGGTCCCACCCATTTCGAGCTGCATGTGGAAGCCTCGCTCCACGGCCTCGATGACCTGGGTCCTCCGATCTTCGGCCAGGTCCTGAGCTCGCGCGGGGAGCGCGAGGAGGAGGAGGCACGCGACAAGCCACGCCCGCACGGCTCCCAGGTTTGCCTCAACCCGCCCCGAGGTCAAACGGACCAGGTGTACCAGCAGCCCTCGGAGGCCGGACCATGGACGGCCGACAAGCTGCCTTCGCCCGGCTCGATCACGACGACGGCGTTGGTCGAGATGCCGGCGAAGTCTCGTCGGTCGATGGCCAGCTCTCCGCCTTGGGTGTCGCCCAGGAAGCGACGCAGGTCGGAGGGAGACACACCTCCCTCTTCGGCCAGCAGAGCCTCCATCCGCTCCAGACGGTGGCGAGAGGATTCCATGGGCGTCCCTCGGACCTCTTGGGCGGCGAGCGAAGTTCGCATGTGGTTCGTCTGAACACGAACGCCGGAGGTCCATTCCAGCTCCGCCCGTCGGGCCGTGCACTCCAAGCTGCCGGCCATATTGGTCTGACCGACCCAATAGTAGTGGGCCGCGGCTCGAGGAGCGGACTCGATTCGGCGGGCAGCCTCTCGTGCGTTCCTCGACCCCAAGGCTCGATGGATCACGTCGAGATAGCCCACCCCGGGTCGACTGTCGGTCGCCCTCAGATTGGTGGTCCCCACCGCGACCCCCGCGTCGTTGAGCCCGATGAGGCTCAAACAACCGACGAGAGTGACGGCAAGGGTGCTCGGTCCGTCGATGGGTCGACGACGCACCAGGCGAACGAAAGGCATGTTATCCGTCGACAGGTCCCAAGTCTGACCGAAGAAGGCTGTGCCCCCTTCGGCGCGCTCGGGGGCGACCAGGACCGCGGTGCAGGCTTCCTCGCCTTCGAAACCGAAGGCCGCGATGTCTCGAACATCGGTCAGGGCGTTCATCGCCCAGATCTCTTCCCGGCTCAGGTTCGCGCCTTCCGCGATGCCGGATAGCTCTTCCCAGCCCGTCGGATCGAAGTCTTGGACTTCGGGCAGGCAGCGGCGAGCGATGTCGAGCAAGTCGTCTCGCGACAGACGCCGCCCGCCGTAGAGACGAGCTTGGGCCATCGCGTTTCGAAAGCGAAGTTCAGCCAAGGCCGCCACCGAGTCTCGAAGAGACTCCCCATAGGCCCGCCCCATGGCCCGGGGGCTCCCCGAGAGCTCGACCAGCTCCAAGGGAGCCTTCTCGGTAGAATCGACCACTTCCCAAGCCTGACCGCCTTCGCAAAGGCCGCCAAGTCCGTCAGAAACTATTACCGATGGAGAACTGAAAGAGAGGCGACGCATCATCGGTCACCGGCCTCTGGGTGAGCGGGAAGCCCCATTCGAAGCGAAGAGGACCGATGGGCGAGAACCAGCGGAAGCCAAAGCCCGTGGACCAGAAGAGGCCGGCCGGGAGGCTGGCATAGTCGAAGAAGCGGGGGTCTTCGGGTCCGTAGGCCGAACCTCGGACTCGGCCATTGGCGTAGAAGAAGTTCTCGTCCTGACCAAAGGTGTTTCCGGCATCGATGAAGATGACGCCTCGGATGCGAACCGCCTCGACCAATGGAAACTCCAGTTCGAAGTTGGCAAGAAACTCCTTGTTCCCTCCCTCGATGAACACGAAGTCACTGGCGAAGGGGTCCACGTCCTGGCGGCCGCTGGAGTTGGACAGAGCCTGCCGTTCGGGCCCAATCGAGAAGGGAGGATAGCCCCGAATCGACTGGATGCCGCCCAGGATGAAGTTCTCGGAGGGCGCAAACTGTCGGTCGCTGTCCGGGTTGAGCCATCCGAGCCGTAGCTGCAGGCGGGCGATTAGCTTCCAGAAGACCGGATAGTAGAATCGGGCCGAAGCCCGAAGGCGTTGAAAGCTCCGGTTGTCGCTGGCGCCGAGGGCATTCGCGGAGATATCGAGAGAAACGGAGTGGAACATGCCCTTGCTCGGGAAGAGCCGGTCGTTCCGCTTGTCATAACTCAGAATGGCCCGAAGCATCGATATGCGACCGCTGTTGTCCAAGGGCTGAAACAGTGGCGAACGGGTCGCGATCGCGTTGAGTAGTGCCTGGCCCGAATCGACGAACTCGAGGCGGTAGCCTGCGCTGAACCGCAAATCCTCATCGATGAAGTCGATGGGATGACCAAAGAGGAGCTCTCCACCGCGTGAGCTCCTCGCAAAGTTCCGAAAGCTGAGGTCCGAGTTGAAGGCATTTACGCTCAAGGACCAAGTCGTGTCGAGAAAGTAGGGCTCGACGAAACGGAAGTTGAAGAGCTGGCGAATTTGGGAAAGCGACGCCGAGAGCTGAAAGGACTGACCTCGGCCCAGGAAGTTCTGCTGGGCGATCTGGGCAGTGAAAATGAAGTTCTCAAGAGAGGAGAAGCCAGCTCCGACCTGGAAAGTTCCGGTGCTGCGTTCCGTCACCTCGACCTCGACTCTTTGAAGCTTGTCGTTAGAGCCGCGGCGAGTGCGAATCTCTACCGTCTCGAAGAAGCCCAGGGCCTGAATGCGTCGCTTGCTCAGCTCACGGCTGCTCGCGCTCGTGAGCTCCCCTTCGTATATCCGCATCTCACGGCGGATGACCTTGTCGCGGGTCTTGGTGTTCCCGATGACGTCGATGCGCTCGTAGTAAACCAGCTCACCTTTGTCGATGTCGAAGGTCAGGTCGATGGTGAGGGCTTCTCGGTCGACCCGGGTCAGGGGCGTGATGTTAGCGTAGGCGTAGCCGTCGTCTTCGTAGCGGGACTTCAATCGGTCCAAGTCGCCGGTCAAGATGCTGCGGGAGAAGATCTGGCCAGGCTCGGAGGCAAGCCGACCGAGGAGCTTCTCTTTTTCCTCCACCAGGTCGCCCGATACGTCCAGGGCTCCAATGGAGTACTGCTCACCTTCTTCGATTCTGATGGTGATATAGATGAAGCGTCGGTCGGGAGAGATCTGAATGTCGGGTTGCTCGACCCGAACGTCGACGTAGCCTCTGTCGAGATAGCGGCTGGAGATTCGGAGGATGTCGATCTCGAAAGCGTCTTTTCGGTACTTGCCCGCACCGGTCAGGAAGGAGAGCAAGTCGCCTTCCCGAGTCTCGATGCCGCTCCGAAGCGTAGCGTCGTCAAAAGCTCGATTTCCCACGAACCGAATCGAGCGCACCTGCACCTTGGCCCGCTCGTTGACGACGAAGGCCACGTCCACCTGTTGCTCGCCCGCCGGACGTAGCTCGTACTCGACCTCGGCCAGATAGAAGCCCTTCTCCAGGTACAGGTCCTTGATCTTGGCAACGTTGCCCCGAAGCTTCGACTCGTCGAGGATCGTGAAGGGCCGGACGTCGAGAACGTCACGGATGTCGTCCGAGGAGACTTTCTGGTTGCCTTCGATGAGGCTCTGCCGAATGGCCGGCTTCTCCTCCACGACGTAGGTGAGGACCACCCCCCCGTCATCCCGAGCCCGGGCGAAGATCTTCACGTCCCGGAAGAAGCCCATGCCGTAGATGGCGCGAACGTCCTGACCTACTTTGGCTCGGCTGAAAGCCTCTCCACGGCGAGAGGAGAGGACGGCTTCGACGGCACCGGGCTCGACCCGAACCAGGCCGTCGAAGGCCAGTTCCTCCAGGGTTTCACCCTCCAGGCGCGCCTGCGCCAGGCCGACCGAAGCCCCCGGAAGCAGGCTCAAGAGGGCTCCCCAGACGACGCAGCGCGCGGCGGCGGGCATGATGCTCGGTCCAGGACCCATCCCGCGACGGGCGCCTATAACAGGAGGAGAAGCCGAATCCTACGATGAAATCCAGCCTTCGAGGGGAAGGGACCCCGCCGAGAGCGCCATCACGGCCGGGTCAGGGCGACCCGCTCGAGCCTTGGTCGAGAACCACGTCCAGGCGCCCGTCGACCACCCTCACCCGAGCCGTCCGGGGCTGGCCCGTCCGCTGGATGAGCGCCGTCGCCAACGGGTCGCCGAGCTCAGTTTGGATCACGCGGCGTAGCGGCCGAGCACCGAAGTTCGGGTCGTAGCCGGCTTCGGCCAACCAATCGATGGCCTCGTCACTCATCTGCAGTCCAATCTCCTGGTCGGCCAAACGGCGACGCAGCTGCTCCATCTGGATGGGCACGATCGCCTTCATGTCCTCTCGGCTCAGGCGGTCGAAGACGACCACGTCGTCGATGCGGTTGAGGAACTCCGGTCGAAAGAACTCTCCCACCACTTCTTGGACCTTGGCCTTGGCCCGGGACGGGTCGGCCTCGTCCAGCAGGTGCTCCGAACCCAGGTTGGACGTCATGACGACGATCGCGTTGCTGAAGTCGACGGTGCGACCCTTTCCGTCGGTCAGCCGTCCATCGTCCAACACCTGGAGAAGGACGTTGAACACGTCCGGATGGGCCTTCTCCACCTCGTCTAGGAGAACGAGGCTGTATGGGTGGCGTCGAACCGCCTCCGTCAGCCTACCGCCCTCGTCGTGCCCAACATAGCCGGGAGGGGCGCCGATCATGCGAGCGACCGAGTGCTTCTCCATGTACTCCGACATGTCGATGCGTACGACGCGCTGCTCGTCGGCGAACATGAACTCGGCCAGAGCCTTGGCGAGCTCAGTCTTTCCCACCCCCGTTGGCCCCAAGAACAGAAAGCTCCCGATCGGGCGTCGCGGATCCTTCAGACCAGCCCGCGCTCGGCGCACGGCCCGAGAGACACTGCCGACGGCGTCCCGCTGACCAACAACTCGACGCTGAATCAAGCCCTCCATCTGAACGAGCTTCTCGGCCTCGGTCTCCAGCATCTTACTCACCGGGACACCGGTCCAGCGCGCCACCACTTCGGCGATCTCACGGTCCGTGACTTCGTCTTTGAGGAAGGCGCTCTCGTTCGAAATCTCGCGGAGCTTCTCTTCGGCCTCGTCCAGGCGCTTCTTCGCCTCAGGGATCAGCCCGTGGGTACGCTCGAAGGCCGCGTCCAAATCCCCTCTCTGGTACGCCTGAGTCTCTTCGATCCTCAGGCGCTCCAGCTCCTCTCGGGCCGCGGCCCGGGCCTGGTGAGCGTCCTTCTCGGTCTGCCATCGGGCCTTCATGGCTCCGCCCTTCTCTTGAAGCTCGGCGATCTCTCGCTCCGCTTCGGCTAGACGTTCCTTGGCCCCGTCGTCCTTCTCCAGAGCCCTCTTTTCGACCTGCAGCTGCAGTAGCTTTCGCTCTACTTCGTCGATGGGCTTGGGCAGAGAGTCTATCTCGATGCGGAGAGAGGAGGCTGCTTCGTCGACCAGGTCGATGGCCTTGTCCGGTAGGAAGCGGTCGGAGATGAAGCGGTCCGACAGCTGGGCGGCGGCGATGAGGGCGCTGTCTCGTATCTGGATTCGGTGATGAACCTCGTAGCGCTCCTGAAGGCCTCGGAGGATGGCGATGGTCTCCTCCACGCTGGGAGGCTCGACGTTGACGGGCTGGAATCGGCGCTCCAGAGCCGCGTCCTTCTCGATGTGCTTTCGATACTCCGCAATGGTGGTGGCGCCGATGCAGTGGAGCTCGCCTCGAGCCAGGGCAGGCTTCAGCATGTTGGAAGCGTCCATCGACCCCTCGGCTGCTCCCGCCCCGACGAGGGTGTGGATTTCGTCGATGAACAGGACGATCTTCCCGTCGCTGCCCGCAATGTCCGAGAGCACAGCCTTCAGACGTTCTTCGAACTCTCCTCTGTACTTCGCGCCTGCGACCAAGGCTCCTAGGTCCAGCATCACCAGTCGTTTGTCGCGCAGGCTCTCCGGAACGTCGCCACCCGCGATGCGCTGAGCGATACCTTCGACGATGGCCGTCTTTCCCACACCCGGTTCGCCGATCAGCACCGGGTTGTTCTTCCGGCGCATAGAAAGGACTTGAATCGTGCGACGCACCTCCTCGTCTCGCCCGATGACCGGATCGAGTTTGCCGGCCTTCGCCTTCTGGGTGAGGTCGGTGCAGTACTTCTCGAGGGCGTTGAACTGAGCATCCGGATCGTCGCTTTGAATTCGGGCATTGCCTCGGACCGACTTGAGAGCCTCCAGAACGCTCGACTTGCTGAGTCCCGTCCCATCCAGCGCCCCCATGTCCAAAGCCCCTAAGATGAAGTGCTCGGCCGAGACATAGGCGTCACTGAGCGAGGCGGCTGCCTGCTCGGCTTCGTCCATCAGTCTCTGCAGAGAGTCACCCACGTACAGCTGACCTGCCCCGCCCCCACTGACCCGCGGGAGCTTCTGGAGGTCCTGATCGAGCTTTCGATCCACCGCTTGTCGGTCGACCCCGACTCGATCCAGGATCGACGGGGCCAGGCCCTCTTGGTCCCGGAAGATGGCCAGCAAGAGGTGCGCGGCCTCCAAACTCTGGTGCTGGCGGCGACGCCCTTCGCTTTGTGCGTTTTGAAGAGCTTCGCGGGATTTGACGGTCAATCGCTCGATGTTCATTCGCGGCCTCCTGGGCTTCAGGAGCCTAAGCTCGGCTGGGCCTGCGTCAACTCGTCCTCTTGTAGTTGACGGCCGTGCCATCGTGCTTATCTTCCGCGGTGCGCGATCTCTTCGAGACTGTGGGGCCGGACCCAACAGCGCCCCTGGCCGAACGTATGCGGCCCCGCATCCTGGACGAAGTGCTCGGACAAGACGCGCTCGTCGGACCGAAAGGCATCCTTCGACGGATGGTCGAGGGAAAGCGGGTTCCGTCATGCATCCTTTGGGGACCTCCTGGTGTCGGCAAGACGACCCTGGCCCGGCTCCTTGTGAGCGACGAACTCGAGTTCGTCCCCATGTCGGCCGTGCTTTCGGGCGTAGGCGAGCTCCGAAAAGAGCTGGAGCGGGCCAAACAGCGGCGTCGTGACCTAGCCCGAGGAACCATGCTCTTCGTCGACGAGATCCATCGCTGGTCCAAGTCACAGCAGGACGCGCTCCTTCATGCGGTCGAGCAGGGCACCGTCACCCTGGTCGGGGCCACCACCGAGAATCCCTCCTTCGAGCTCAATTCCGCGCTACTTTCTCGTCTGCGCGTCTTCGTCTTGCGCGGGCTGGACGAAGGCGATCTGTGTACGCTGCTTCGCCGAGCCCTGCGCGACGAGGAACTAGGGATCCAGGGCGAGGCCAATGACGAGGTGCTCCTCTCCCTGGCCAGGGCCTGCCACGGCGATGCCCGAAAGGCGCTCAACGCACTGGAGGTCGCAGCCAAGGAAGCGATGGGTCGCCCCATCGACGGTGAGGACGTCAAGGAGGCCCTCCAACACAAGGGTCTGCTCTACGACAAAGCGGGCGACGAGCACTACGCCGTCGTCTCCGCCTTCATCAAGTCGATGCGCGGCTCGGACCCAGACGCCGCCACCTACTATCTCGTACGCATGCTGGAAGCGGGGGAGGATCCCCGCTTCCTGATTCGAAGAATGGTCGTATTCGCTAGCGAGGACGTGGGACCCGCAGATCCCAACGCGCTCTTGGTCGCCACCGCTGCACTACATGCCTATGAACTGGTGGGCCTCCCCGAGGGGGTGTTGCCGATGACCCAAGCCGCGGCCTACTTGGCCCAGGCCCCCAAGAGCAACGCTGTCCTCAAGGCCTATGGGGCGGCCCGCCGCCTCGTCCTTGAGAAAGGCGCGGAGCCGGTCCCCGACAAGCTCAAGAACGCCACTTCGGGCCTGAGCCGCATGCTCGGGCATGGCAAAGGCTACAAGTACCCTCATGATCTGGGGGGGCTGGTCCCAGGCGAGACGTACCTGCCCGACAAGCTCGTCGGTGCCTCCATCTGGCCCAAGGACGTAGAGCCCGAAGAGGGCTGAGTAGGAGACGGCATTCACTCACAGACTGCGCCTTGTCCGGGTTCTCGGGCCCGAGCCAGGAAGCTGATGTTGAGCCCGCCTTCTTCTCGACTTGGCATAGCGAAGCCCACGAGGAAAGAGGCTCGTTCGACCGACAAGCTGCCCTGCCAAACGCCCGCACCTGAGGGCGTGAGCTCGAGGCTCAGGCGAGAACCTTCGACGCAGCCGCCGCCTCCCGCCTCCTGGCTGCCCACCGTCCCAATGAGCCCAACGTCCACTCCGCACGTCAGTTCGAAGCTGCCGCCCGAGCCACTCCAGATCCGAGCTGGTGAGCGGACGGCTATCGCGTCCTGATTGTCGGCGTTCAGGTTCAGCAGGCGAGAGGGCTCCACGAGCTGAAGGTCCTCCTTAGGGCCGAGGACGGCAAAATCGCCGCTCGCGAGCAGGAGTCCCGAGCTGCCCCATGAACAAGGCCCAAAGTTCGATGCTTGCTCATGGCCGGGGTTGCCGATCGTGTCTCCCGCTCCCGTCTCCCCGTCGCCGCTCACGTCCTCACCGCAGCCCGTGACGGCGATGAGGGCGACGATGCAGCAAGGAGATACGTGTTTCGGTGTCTTCATGTCAGACCCTTTTCCGAAGGCTGCAGGTCTGCGCGCTGAAATCGTCTAAGCCCGGCTCAGGGGCGGCGGACCAGAGAGCGTGGGGTAGGCTACTCGATCACGCGCTGCTGGAGGAGCTCGGAGAGGATGCGCACCGTGTCCAGCCGCGGCATGCCCGATAGGGCGACCAAGTCTTCGAAGGTCACGCTGCCGTCGATCTGGGAAAGAATGAAGCCGGCCCTGTGATTGAGGTTGAGCCAGATGATCTCCTCTTCGCTCACATTCACCTTGGGACTCCGATCAAAGTCCCCGATCTTGGACTCGAACATCTTCATGAGCTGAGAGCGGGCCTCGGCGACGAGGGCCCTCGCCTCCTCGTCCCGCATCGCACTCTCGTTTCCTTCCAGCAGCTCCAAGACGCCTTCGAAGTCATGAAGATGGGCCTTGTCTCGGGCCGCCTGGAGCGCGTCTTGCTCGGTCTGGGGTTCGAGGTCTCCCGTGGCCCGGAGAAAGTCGACGATCTCGCTCGGCGTTTCTGGGTAGCGGTCGAAGTAGGCCTCCCGGTCGAGCTCTGGCAGAGGCGTCGGGTCGGCGACTGCATCGAAGGCCTCGTCGTCGCTCACAACCAGGGGGCTGGTGATGGCGGGACCGCTGTCCCAAGGGTTGGGCTCATCGACCCGGGCTACGGTCTCTACGTCTCCCGAGGGGGCGTCCGTGGCGAAGTCGAGGGGGTCTTGCGCATTCGGATTCGTCGCGTTGTGGGCCATCCAGGAGATGCTTCGCCACGACCCGGTCTGTCCACGGCCGGCTGCGACCTCTGGAGCCGGCTCGTCGGGTAGCTCCTCCGCCGCAGAAGGTAGAGAGGGCTCATCGGGGAGTCCGTCGACCCTACCGGCATCAGGGATGGTGGGGTCGAGGCCGCGGGAGCGGGGCTGAGAGGCGAAAGGCGAAACTTCGGAGATGGGCGTCGACTGGTCGTCGGCCCACGAGGAGCCCTTGAATCCGGTAGAGGTGCTCTCCTCGAGAAGTCGGATGCAGCGGGCCAAACGCTCATTGCTCGGGTCGAGCTCGAGACCCCTGTCCCACCAAGCTCGTGCAGCCTCCATGTCGCTGCGACCGAACCAATACATCCCGTTGTCGATGCACTCCTCGATGGTGGGCTGGTCTTCGGACATCGCCCCGCTGCTCCTCAGGCCGATGTCCCATCGGGCGGCCCGCCCTCGATATCGTCGTCATCCATCTTTTGCAGCACGCCTCGAAGCATCTTGAGGGTCCGCTCCAGAGTCGTCTTCTCGTCTTCGGTGAACTGACCGGGCCCCCCAACGAATTCGCGGCCCTTGCCGATGATACCGTCCGCCTTCGCCAGGGCTTCCTTGCCGAAGTCAGAGCCACTCATGAAACCCCGGACCCTTGGAAGCACGGCGTCGATGTCCCGCAACAGACCATCGACGTCGGCCCGCAATCGCGCGGTCTTGTCGTCTTCCTTGACGCCAAGAGCGTACTCCGAAGCTTCCTGCGCCATCCGCCGGATCTCCTCCTCGGTCAGGCCCGAGGTGGCGGTCACGGTAATGCTTTGCTGCACGCCCGTCTCAAGGTCTTTGGCCGAAACCGAGACGATACCGTCGGCCGATATCTCGAAGGTTACTTCGACTTCGACCGCGCCCCGTGGTGCTTCCCGAAGGCCGGAGAGGATGAACTCACCCAAGAGCTCGTTGTCTTCGGCCCGCTGGCTCTCACCCTGAAAGACCATGATCCGGACCGAGGTTTGGTTGTCCCGAACCGTCGTGAACACGTGGCTGGCGCTGGTCGGCACCGTGGTGTTGCGCTCGATGATGGTCTGGAAGTAGCCCCCGACGATCATGATGCCCAAGTTGTGAGGCGTCACGTCGAGCAGGAGCACGCTGCTCCGCTCGTCGAGGAGCGAAGCCCCCTGGACCGCCGCTCCCAGCGCGACGACCTCGTCGGGATTGACAGAGCGGCTGGGAGCCAGGCCAAAGAACTCTCGTACCATCTCCTGGAGCTTGGGGGTTCGGGTCTGTCCGCCTACAAGCAGGACGTCGTCGAGATCCTTCTTGTCGATTCCGGCGTCCTTCAATGTCTTGTCGCAGATCTGGATACACCGCTCACTGAGGTCGATGACCAAGTCTTCGAACTTCTCCCGGGTCAGCGTCTTCTGAAGATGAAGGGCATCGTTCTTTCCGGTCGAGATAATGAAGGGAAGATTGATTTCGGTCTGCGGTGCACCGGAGAGCTCGATCTTCGCCTTCTCGGCCGCGTCTCGGATCCGTTGGAGGGCCATGCGGTCCTTGCGCAGATCGATCTTGTTTTCCTTTAGAAAGCCGAAGACCAGCCATTCGATGATCCGGTTGTCGAAGTCTTCACCACCCAGATAAGTATCGCCCGCGGTCGCCATGACCTCGAAGACGCCCGAGCCAATCTCCAGAATGGAGATATCGAAGGTTCCTCCGCCCAAGTCGAAGACCGCGACCGTGCGCTCGATGTTCTTGCCATAGCCGTAGGCCAGTGCAGCTGCCGTCGGCTCGTTGATGATCCGAACGACGTCGAGGCCGGATATACGCCCTGCATCCTTGGTGGCCTGTCGCTGGCCGTCGTTGAAGTAGGCGGGGACCGTTATGACGCACTTGTTCACCTCGGTCTCCAGGTATTGCTCGGCGATGAGCTTCATTTCTCCCAGGATCATGGAGCTGATCTCCGGGAGGCTGTAGACGGTGTCGCGGAGGGAGATACGCACGTCGTGGTGCGGCCCCTCGATGAGCTGGTAGGAACAGGTTTCCAAAGCGGCCGCTACGGCGGGCGAGTTCCACTTTCGCCCTATCAACCGTTTGGAAGCATAGACGGTGCCCTCGGGGTTGGTGATGGCCTGACGCTTGGCGATGTGGCCAATCAGTCGGCGACCACTCTCGGCGACCGCCACGATTGATGGGGTTGTTCGGTAGCCGGCGCGATTGGGAACGACCTTGGGTACGCCCTCCTCGACCACTGCCACGCAGGAGTTGGTCGTTCCGAGGTCGATGCCGATGATGGGTTCACTGGACACTTAAGGTCTCCGATTGGGTCAAAACGGCCAGCGCAGCTTTTTGAGCAGCTTCTTGGCGTCGGCGTGATTGGGTCGAAGCTCGATGCACTTCTCGAGACTCTCGACCGCCTTCTTCTTCATCCCTTTTTTCCAGTAGCACACGCCTTGGACGTGGTGACCCTCTGGGTCTCGGGGCTGGAGCGCCACCGCCTTCGTCGCCAGTCGTGAGGCCTCGGCCAGAGATGATTCGGCGCCCTCCCCGTAGGCCAGGCAGTAGGCGAGTCCGGTCAGGGCCTGACCATTGTCAGGGTCGACCTCTAGGGCCTTGCGGAAGCATTCGATGGCTGGTTCCCACTTGGCCAAGGTCAAGGCAGACTGGCCACGACGGATCCAGGGCTCGCTCCGATGCTTGGCGGTCGCCGCCTCCAGTTGTTCGAATTTGGCCTTCAGCTCTTCGTTGTTGGGATCGTAGGCCATCGCCAGCCGCGCTTGCTCCAGGGCCGCTGCCAGGTCCCCGCTCTCTTCCAGGTCCTGGGACCGCCCCTTCATCTGCTCCGCCTTTTGTAGTTTCTTACGGATCGGGTTTCGCCGCCTCCGACGCTCGATGGCCTCCTGCTCTCGTTTGGCCTCTCGGGCCTCCCTCCGCTTCTTGGCCCGCATCTCGGCCAAGTCTTCCGGGTCGATGAAGAGGTGGCCGTGGGCTTGGTCGTACTCTTCCCGAAGCTTCGCATCGGAGAGGACCTTCCGAGCCTTCTCCAGGGACTTGAAGATCTCCTGCAGGTATCGGGCGAAGGGGCCCTTGTTTCGGGGAAAGCGGTCTGGATGCCACTCCAGGGAGCGTTGCCGGAAGGCCTTGGTGACCTGGGCCTTGTCGTCTCGCCGACGCACCCGAAGCAGCTCGTAGTAGGTCCAGTTTTCGAGCTTGCTGTGGGTGAAGATGATCCGCTTTCGCTGGGCCTCGTCCAGATCGCACTCCGCGCCCATGAGGTGGGCGGGGAAGATGAAGTCACCATAGTCCGAATCAGTGGTGGACTTCGGGCCTTTGGGACCGATTCGCTCGACGTAACCCCGGTTGACGAGGGCGCTCAGGATGGCCTGGACCTGGTGCTGTGGAAGCTGGGTGATGGCCGTGATCTCGACCGCGGACAGAGCCTCTTCAGGGATGGTCACGGCGACCCGACCCTCTTCCATGGTGAGGTCGAGGCGATCCACCTTCACGCCCCTTGCGAGCTTGTATCGGTGCCCAGTCTCTTTCATGGGCGCCGCCGAGCCCGCAAGAACCATCGATCAGAGTTTCCACGCTCAAGACGAGACGTCAAGCCAGCGGCCCTTCGAGGCCGGTGCCCACATAAACCGACATCAGCCCGCCTGGAGGAGCGCCCCGATGCAGGCGTCCACCGCGCCGAGAGCCTGCTCCACGTGGTCGGACTCGATGACCAGAGGGGGCACCATGCGAAGGGTCCGGGGGCCCGCCACGTGGACGAGGACGCCCTGCCCTCGAGCACCGTCCACGATGGCCTTGGCGTCGAATCCGAGTCTTGGGCGAAGGTCAGCCCCCACCATCAGGCCTCGACCCCGGACCTCCGAAAAGCAGTGCCGGCGGGCATCGATGGCCCGAAGCCCGGCCAAGAGCTCCTCTCCTCGAGCCTTCACGTTCTCCAGGAAGCCGGGGCTGCGCACCGCCTCCATGACCACGAGAGCCCCTGCGCAGGCAATCGGACTTCCGCCGTAGGTCGTCCCGTGGGTGCCGGGCTGCAGTGCCTCCGCCACTTCGGACCGCGCGACCAAGGCACCCAAGGGCAGACCGCCGCCCACGCCCTTCGCCAAGGCCATCAGGTCGGGACGGATCTCGGAGGCCATGTAGGCGTACATGTCGCCGGTCCGGCCGACCCCTGCCTGCACTTCGTCCACGATGACGAGCGCGCCCACCTCGTCGCAGCGGGCCCGCAGGGCCTGTAGGTAGGAAACGGGCACGGGACGAACACCGCCCTCTCCCTGCACGGGCTCGACGATGACGGCAGCGGTGGCGGATCCGATGAGCTCGGACGGATCCTGGCCAACCTCACCGTACACGAAGCCTTCCGGTAGAGGTCCAAAGCCCTCGTGGTACTTGGGTTGAGCGGTGGCCGTGAGCGCCCCCATGGTCCGACCGTGAAAGGAATTGCGAAAGCTCAGAATCTGGTTCCGCCGAGGGTCCCGCTGCCACTGAAAGCGTCGGGCGAGCTTGATGCAGGCCTCGTTGGCTTCGGCCCCGGAACTACAGAAGAAGACCTTGTCGCCGAAGCTCGTCTCGACCAGGGCCTCGGCCAGCTCGATGCTGGCCTGGTTCCAGTAGAGGTTGCTGGTGTGCAGAAGTCGGCCCGCCTGACGGCTGACCGAGGCCACGAGGTCGGGATGGTTGTGGCCGAGGGCGCTCACCGCGATTCCCGAAACCATATCCAGGTACCTTCGTCCCTCCGTGTCCCACACCCAGACACCCTGACCGTGATCGAGAACGATGGGAGCCGGCCGATAGTTGGGCGTCATGACGGCCTGGCCCCGGGCGACGAGCGGATCCATGGGCGCAGTCTACAAGACGAAGCGAGAGAGGTCTTCGCTTTCGAGGGCCGGCGCGAGGCGCGACCGAACCATGTCCTCATCCACCACTACTGTCGAACCGCTCCGTTCAGGCGCGTCGAAGGAGACTTCGTCCAGCAAGGTCTCGAGCACGGTGTGAAGCCGGCGCGCACCGATGTTCTCCAGGGTCTGGTTGGCCCGGGCCGCCACTTCGGCGATGGCCCGAACGGCGCTCTCCTCGAAGCGAAGCTCCACGCCCTCCGTCTGCATGAGGGCCGTGTACTGCTTCACGAGGGAGTTCTTCGGCTCGGTCAGGATTCGAACAAAATCGGACTCCTTCAGGCCGGCCAGCTCCACCCGAATCGGGAAGCGCCCCTGAAGCTCTGGGATGAGGTCCGAGACCTTCGAGGTGTGAAAGGCACCAGCCGCGATGAAGAGCACGTGATCGGTCGAAACTCGTCCGTACTTGGTCGTGATGGTGCTCCCCTCCACGATGGGCAGAAGATCCCGCTGAACCCCCTCCCGTGAGACATCCGGACCGCCCTGCCCGGCCCCAGCGGCCGATGTCGCAACTTTGTCAATCTCGTCGATGAATATGATCCCACTTTGCTCGGCCAGCTGGAGCGCGTCCCGCTGCACCTGGTCCATGTCCAGGCGCCGGTCCACCTCTTCGTCGATCAGGACCTCTCGAGCTTCGGCCACGGTCGCCTTGCGCCGCTTCTTGGGCCCGCTCTTTTGCCCCCCCATGAGATCTTGGAGCTGGAAGACCATGTCCTGCACCCCCTCGGCGCTAAAGTTCTGCACAGTCGACATGGGTGCCCGTGCGCTGACCTCGATCTCGACCATGCGATCCTCCAACTTTCCCTCACGCAACATCCTCCGGAAGGTTTCCCGAGTCTTGGAGTGACTGTCGGCCTCGCCGGACTTGGCCTCGTAGCTCTTGCCGGTCGTCTCGGGCAGCAACAGGTCGAGTAGACGATCCTCGGCCGCCGCCTCGGCGGGGGCCCGCACGTGAGCCCGCGCCTCCTCTCGCTCCAGATTGACCGCCGTCTCGACCAGATCCCGGACCATGGACTCGACATCCCGGCCTACGTGGCCCACCTCGGTGAACTTCGAGGCTTCGACCTTCACGAAGGGAGCCTTGATGAGCCGAGCGAGCCGACGAGCGATCTCGGTCTTGCCCACGCCGGTCGGGCCAACCATCAGGATGTTCTTGGGGATGATCTCATCCCGCATGTCTTCAGGGACCATCTGACGCCGCCAGCGGTTCCGAAGGGCCACCGCCACCGCCCGTTTCGCCTGGTCCTGGCCGACGATGTAGCGGTCGAGCTCGCCAACCGTCTCGCGAGGCGTAAAGGACTTCCGCCATGTTTCGCTCATGCGTCCAGACCTTCTACCGTGATGTGGCGATTGGTGTAGATGCAGATGTCGGCCGCTATCTCCAGTGCTCGCCGAACGACCTCCGACGCCGACATCTGGGTCTCGCTGGCCAGCGCTCGGGCTGCGGCGAGGGCCATGGGTCCCCCGCTTCCGATGGCGCATACCCCATCTTCGGGCTCCACGATGTCGCCGGTCCCGGACAGGATGAGCGTGAGCTCGGCGTCGGCCACGGTGAGCATGGCCTCCAAGCGCCGCAGATACCTGTCCGTCCGCCAGTCCTTGGCCAGCTCCACTGCCGAACGCATGAGCTGTCCGTTGTAGCTCGAGAGTTTGGCTTCGAAGCGTTCAAAGAGCGTGAAGGCATCCGCCGTCGAACCCGCAAAACCAGCCAGAACGCTGCCCTCGTGCATCCGCCGGACCTTTCGGGCGTTGGCCTTCATCACCGTCTGGCCAAAACTGACCTGACCATCCCCGCCCATGGCCACCCGTCCTTGGGAACGGACGCACACGATGGTCGTCCCGTGAAGCTGCATCCCCCACCCCTCGGGCAGCCCGCCCAACAGGTCAACCGAAGCACAGCGAGAACCGCGGCCTCACGCTCTCTTCGCCCAGATCCCCAAGTCATGGGGCACAGCAAGCGCGGAAGGACCGAGTAGAGGTCCTTCCTCGGCGCGGCGAGCGAATGGAGCGTCGGCGACGCCGCGCCCGATGTAGGGTGGGTTGCCGGGGGGGGCGGGGCTCAGCCGCGCCCGGGTCCCCAAGGGCAAAGGCCCTCAGGCCGCGTAGAGGCCGGAGGTCCTGCGCAGAGAGCGAAGGCCGACAACGAGAAGCGTTTGTCGGCCGAAGGGAGCGTAGCCGGGGTGGGCGCGGCGCAGCCGCGCCCGGGGCCCCCACGGTGCGCGCCATGGACGACGCCGGTCGCATGGACGAGGAGGCGCTGGGCGCCCTCGACCTCCCA
>JBCCQA010000033.1:0-59841 GCA_039024635.1 Myxococcota bacterium
CGGAACCTAGATTCCGTCAGGTCCGGCTTCAGTTGCGAGGTGTCGGCTCGCCTTCTTACGCGGGTGGGGCGTGCCGTGCTCGGCGTAGTGCTTCAGCTCTTCGACGGCCTGACCCAGAAGACCAGACAGTTGAATGCGCATTGGTACTGCCATCAAGATGCTGAACGGGAACGAGAGCCTCATGTGCAGGGTCATGTCGACGCGAGACCGGTCCGGTCCTGCGCTGCGCACTTGCCACCGGTTCACCATCTCTTTGACGAAGAACGGCATCTTCTTGGCCTTGGCCGAGTACGCCACTACCCGCTCATCCTCGTCGTAGTCAACGAGCTGCTCGGTAACCGATCCGAGCGAGGTCTGACAGATTCGACCTGTACACGGCGCGCCGTTGAGTGGCTGGCCTTCGTGTCTCGCCGTGGACTCGAACACCGAGCTAGCCCAAGTGTCGGCTTCTCCATACTTGGGACCGAGAATCTCGAAGACGAGTCGTGGCTCTTTCTCCACGATCAACGATTTCTGAATCTTCATGGCCCTGTGGAGCCTGGACGAGGTCCGCATGATGGCCAACGCGAGTCTCCGCAGACCGAGCCTGCGCTCATGCATGGAACCGGATTCGTGCAGTTCGAGGTCGCAAGATCTCGACTTGTCGCCGGACTGGCAGCCCGTCGAGACGTATGGACCGAGGCATCGACATGAAGCTCTTTCACAACTCACGCTCCCCATCTTCTCGACGCGTCGAAGCGACGATTCACCATCTGAAAGCAGAGGTGGAGCTGATCCCTGTCGACATCCAGGCCGGCGAACACCGGACGCCGGACTTTCTCCGCCGGAACCCCAACGGTATGATCCCCGTCCTTGAGGACGGTGGCCGTCACCTGTGGGAGTCGGGCGCCATCATGCAGTACCTCGCCAAGGACCAAGCGACCTTCTATCCGAAGGCCACAATTCAACGTGCCCTCGTCGATAGATGGGTCCAATGGAACCTCGCCCACTTTGGTCGCCATGTCGGCACCATCGTCTTCGAGCGTCTCTTCAAGCCACAGCTTGGCTTGGGCGCGCCCGACGAAGAGCTGACGGCTCGCGAGAGCGATAGTCTGGACCGCTTCGCACTTGTTCTGAATGAGGCGCTTTCCGATGTGCCCTTTTTGACAGGCACCCATCCTGGGCTGGCCGACTTTCACATCGTGGGAAGCCTGGCCTACGCCAGCATGGCTTCCGTCGACTTCTCCAAGTACACCCATCTCTCGGTGTGGCTCGACCGCGTCGAAGACTTGGACGCTTTCCGGAGCCTGCCCGCGCTGGGCTGACGGCATCGAGACGAGACATGAAGCAATACGGAAGACGCCTGCTCCACGCCATCTTGTTGATCACCTGCACGTCAGCCTGCGCCATCTCGCAGGAAAAGCCCGAGCACGGAACTGAGCCCCTTCCTCTCCCTCCGGAGCTCACGGATGCAGACGAGGAGGAGAGCGGAAAGGAGCCGTCGCAGTGAATCGCCAGATGATGTGTCTGGGGCTCTTCAGCTCGATGGCCGCCTGCGGAGGCGTTCGCGACCTTCGACCGCCCAACGTTCGTGGCGATGCGTTGCCTGCAGCGACTGAGCACAGAGGCAAGGAGGCCGTGGAGGCGATGCTGAGCGCCCACGGAGGTCTAGATCGTTGGAGAGACTTCAACTTCGTCTCGGCTCGGGCGAGCGATGAATGGTACAACACTCTGTACTGGCGCCTGCTGGCGCCCTACCGTGACAATCCTGAATGGGTGGCCGTGGCGGCATACGTCCATGACTTTCCAAACGCGCGCGTTCAGTTTCTTGGTGGAAAGAACGAGGGGGAGGTTTGGGTCTCGCGAGGAGACCAGATTTGGCGGAAGAACGTCGACGAAGAAGCGAAGGTGATCCACGTGGATGACAAGGGCATCTTCACTACGTTCGCCCATGGGTTCGCCTACTGGCCTACGATGCCCTTCGCTCTGGCAACGGCGGACTCCGTCGCCTACGTGGACACAGGTGAATGGGAAGGACGTCGCTACGATAGGGTTCTCGTGAGCTGGGACGGGCTCGCCCCGAAGCCCGACATAGATCAGTGGATTCTATGGATCGACGTCGAGACCAAACAGCTGGATCGCGTTTGGTTTACCATCCGCAGAGTAGGGCGTCGGGCCCAAGGGGGCTACAACCTCAGGCACTACCAGTGGGTCCAAGGCCTCAAGGTACCGACTGTTCTCGAGGCGTTGCTGAAGCCAGATGGACGGCCCCTCCACGTGTACACATATGAGGACATTGAGTTCTCCCGTCGGGTCGACGATGGCTTTCTCAGGAGCGTGCGTTGAATGCCTGAGACCACGAGGAGCAAGAACGTGTCCCAAGAAGAGTTCTGGAACGGCCCGATGGCCGAGAAGTGGAGACGGTACTGGCCTCACGTCGATCGGTTGCTGCTGCCCTTCACGGATCGCCTCCTACGGTCGGCGGCCGCTCAGGAGGGAGAGGTCACGCTGGACGTCGGCTGTGGACCTGGTACGACGACTCTGGCGCTAGGCCATGACGTTGGCGTCGAAGGCCGCGCAGTAGGCATCGACATCTCTCGTGTTCTTCTCGAAGTGGCCGAGTGTCGTCGTGATGAGGCTGGGCTGAGCCAGGTGTCGTTCTTCCGCGGTGACGCCGCGAAGGCGGACACTCCTTCGAAACCGGTCGACTTGATCCTCTCTCGATTCGGAATCATGTTCTTCGATGAACCGGAGGCGGCTTTCGCCCATCTCCGTTCTGTCATGAAGCCGGGCGGCCGGATCAGGTTTGTGTGCTGGTTGGGGCTCGAGGACAACCCTTGGATGCGAGCCGGGATCGAAGTCGCATCGAACCACGCAACGCCCTCTGATCCCCCCGGTCCCGGAACCCCCGGAGCCTTCGCCTTCTCGGACCCGGACCGGGTCCGGCAGATCCTTCGAGAAGCGGGGCTCACGAGGGTCGAAGTCGACCGACTGGACGCTTCAGTCGCCGTAGGCCCCACGGCCGAAGAAGCAGCCGAGTTCTTCATCGAGATGGGACCGGGAGCCAAGCTGTTCGAAGATCTATCTGCCGATAAACTGGACCAGGCGCGGCGAGAGCTGGTTGCGATGTACCGGTCCCACGCAAGCCGGGGTGGCGTGCACATGGAGGGGGCGGCCTGGTTGGTTCAGGCTATGAACCAATAGCGAGCTGTGGCCATCCAGGTGCGGCCTGCATAGTCGCAGGCCCAAAGCTCGAGGTTCCTCGTACCGGACCCCTCAACGGTCTGGTAGCCCTAGGGTGTGGGAGATGGGGTACTCGAGAACTGGGACGACCTTCGGTACTTCCTGTGCCTGGTGGAGCATGGCTCCGTCAGCGCAACGGCGCGGGCACTACGAGTCGACCCGACCACCGTCACCCGCCGGGTAGCGGTCTTCGAAGATCGGCTAGGTAAGCGGCTCTTCGATCGGCTTCGGGGCGGTGTCATCCTGAGTCCGGACGGAGAGCTCCTACTGAAAGCTGCTCGGCCCGTGGAGGACGGCGTCCATGACCTCGAGAGAGTCATGAGCCAGAACGAAACCGACGTGCGAGGGAGTGTCCGGGTCGCGATCGCAGAGCTCCTCGCCTTGTGCTGGACCCAGCAACTCGGAGCCTTGGCCGAACGGCACGCTCTTCTTCACCTCCAGATCGTGGCCGGGGACGCCATGCACGACCTCACGCGGCGGGAAGCGGACGTGGCAGTGCGGGTAGTTCAAGAGCCCTCGCCTCACCTCGTCGGAAGAAAGATCAGCATGCTGTCGGTCTCAGTCTACGGCGCCCCAAACATCGCCGCCCGAGGCATCGAGGAGGCGCCCTGGCTTGGCTGGGTAGGATTGGACGAAGGCGAAGGCCAGTCCCAGCGGATTCGTACCCTGCTTGGTGCCCGAGGCCCGACTTCACTGCGAGTGAACGCCTATGGTCTGTACCTGGAGCACGCGCGGCGGGGGTCGGGTCTCGCGGTGCTTCCGCGCGCACTCGGCGACCCGGACCCGCGCCTGAAACGCATGCCGGACCCGGACTGGAGCCATGATCTTCCCCTCTGGGTGCTGACCCACCCGGACCTCCGCGGCGCCCCGAGGATCCGAGTTGTCATGGACGCCATCGCCCAGTTCGCGCAAGCCGGACCCCCCGAGTATTTCCCGCCCCTGCGGTCCTGAGTCGCGAACCTGTCTAGGGCCGAGTTGGCCTTGCCGCGGCTCCCGTCTTCCTCTCAATGGTCAAACTGAGTCTTTCAGCGAGTCGACTGCGGAACGAGCTTCCCGACCGACGGCTTAATCGTCCTAGCCTACTCATCCTTCAGCTCCAGAATGCCCCTCGATCGAGTGCCACCCATTCTTGCAGAAAGAGTTGCAAATTGTTTTGCGTCTACGGCTCGAAGTCCCTCGTCTTCAAGGTCCTTCATGGCTTCACCATGCCCCCGACGAATACCGTCGCCTGCATACGAGTATCGATGCTCAGCTCCCCATTGGCCTCGGAACCACGTCCAGGCATGGTCCTTGCGACAAGCCACCCATGATGCCGCAGTCGGGAAATCTAAGCCCAGGCTCCTGGTGATCCGTCACTGTCCTCTGTGCCCGCGCCGAGTTCCGACTTCGACCCGACCAATAACGGACGTAATGCTGTCGGCTTCATGCTTGCTAAGGCTCTGATAGCCTGTCCAGGCGCAGAGCTCTCGGCGGCCACCCAGATGTCCAAACTCATTCACTTCGTCCTTCGAGACGATGCTTCCGAGCTCTAGCACGAAGAACGGCCAATGTGCGTCGAGAGCGATGCGGCATGCCTATGGAAGCGGCACGGAGAGCGGCGGAAGATATTGCGCAATATAGGTTGCAACTATGGGTGGCACCGGCACCAGCAGGTTGGCACCGGCACCAGCACTGGGTCAGAGCACCAGCGCAAGTTGCTATTCAGCGTGATGACCTTGCCGTCATGGGGCCGCTAACTCGGCCTGTGTGCTGGGGCAGCAAGAGGCCCGCGGCCTTCATGACGCGGTACACGCGTTTGTGGTTCACGGGCTCCTCAGGCGGCTTTCTGCCGTTCAGATGGCCCGTGACGCGACGGTAGCCGTTCGTGGGACGCGCATCCGTGATGAGCTTGATCCGCTCAAGCAGCTCGACGTCGGCAGCCTTGTTGCACTGCGCAGGTCAGCCGGGACCCGCGGCCTTGGACAAGTGCGGTCTAGAGACTTCCAGGGCATCAGCAACCCGCTTCACTGGCCACCGCCCTTCTTCGACGACTTTGCGCGCGAGCTGACTTCTTTCGCCGGCGATGCGCAGAGCGTCCTTCAAGATCTCGAGCGGGTCCATGGTCTTGCGACCCAGGACCCGCTCGAGATCCTTGATGCGATCCTTGAGCTCCCTCACCTCGCGCTCGGGGACCACCTTCTCGTTGCCCTTGAGTCCCTGCTTCGTCGCGTCGTCCATGGTGCGCTTCCACAAGAACATGACCGACGGCGCTATGCCAAACCTCCGGGCGGTCTCCGAGATCGAACCACGAGGTCGCTCCGCCTCTGCTAAGAGAGCCAGCTTCTGCTCGACCGTGAACCGTCTCCGTCGTCCGTTCTCCAAGGGCTTAATTGTCAATCCAGCTTCCATTCCAGATACCTCCTTCGAGGTGTCCGGTCGAATCGGGGCTACATCAAGTGCCTTGGCGGAGAGCTTCCCTCTGGCGATCAGACTCTGCATTCATTGACTCGTGCAGATGAGTGGTTGGGAGGTTCAAGAAGGGATAACGCCGGTTGGTCGTTTGATTTGAAATCCTGAGGGTGGTCTCGACGGCAGCGGCAAGCTCAGCGTCCGCTTCTGCGTCAAGGAGAGGATCACGCTTCGCTCCAAGGACGCGGTCCTTGATTGTGTGGTAGGCGTCCTGGATCGCGAACCGGCCGTAGTCGATGCGCCGAAGACAAGAAGGACTTCAGGAGCTCCAGTTCCTGGGTTGAGTCCACGAGCTGGAGTCTACCTGCCCCCGATTTCCCGTCGGTCTGCCCCAAGGGGCGCCCTTCACGGAGCCTCGACCTCCCAGGAAATGGCGAAAGGGGGGTGGCCAACAAGATGGCTAGCAGAGGAGCGAGCAACGGTGCGTAACCATGCGGAATCACACACACCGAGTGGCTAGCAAAACCTGCTGGCCAAATGACCCTCAAGACCCGCATTCGGGCTCTAAACTGCGGTTCTGAGGTCGTTTATAGGGACGTCCCCAAGGGGATTTGAACCCCTGTTGCCGGCGTGAAAGGCCGGAGTCCTGGGCCACTAGACGATGGGGACGTGGGGCGGTGGTATGGAGTCAGCGCCTTCGGCTGTCAAGAATTTGGGGTCGTAGGCCGGGGAGCGCACCGTTCTACGACGTTCGGTGCCTTAGGCGGCCTTTTTCGGTCGGTTCTTCCGGACAGTTGGTGACCGAGGCCTGACCCAACCGTGAAGCACCCTGGCAGAAAGGGGCCGTAGAAGACTATCGTGGAAGCCGCTGCGCACAACAGCGAGGCCGTCGATTGGCCCCGTTCCTTCACCTTCTTCGGAGTTCAGGCCATCGCCGTTGGCGGGCTCTTCTTCTTCGAGTTCAGCTGGTCGGCCCTCGCCTTGGTCCTGGCCAGCTACTACGTCCGCATGTTCGGCATCACCGGCGGCTACCACCGCTACTTCGCTCATCGCGGTTTCAAGACCAGCCGGTGGTTTCAGTTCGTTCTGGCCCTCCTCGGCACCTCGGCCAGCCAGAAGGGCGTGCTTTGGTGGGCTGGGCACCACCGGGACCATCACAAGTACTCGGACATGCCTGAGGATATCCACAGCCCAAAGCGCGGCTTTTGGTGGTCCCACATGGGCTGGATCGTCTGCCCTCGATACGAGGAAACCCCGGTCGACCGTATCAAGGAGTTCGCGGCCTACCCCGAGCTGGTGTGGCTCAACAAGCACTGGGTCGTTCCGCCCTTCGCGCTCGCCGTGATCTTCTACCTGACCGGCGGAATGTGGGCGCTGTACTGGGGCTGGGCCGTCGGTACCACGCTGCTCTGGAACGGAACCTTTACCATCAACAGCCTCTCCCACGTCTGGGGTTCCCGCCGCTACCAGACAACCGATACCAGCCGGAACAACCCCTTCCTGGCCGTCCTCACCATGGGCGAGGGCTGGCACAACAACCACCACCACTACCAGGGCACGGCCAATAACGGCTTCTTCTGGTGGGAGATCGACATGACCTACGTGATCCTCCGTGGTCTCGAGAAGGTCGGCATCGTCTGGGACCTCCGCACGCCCCCGGCTTGGGTCCTAGAAGGACGCCGCCGCAAGTCGGGTCCAAAGGGCGAGGCCTTGGTGGGTTACGTAGCCCCCGAGTCAGCGCCCAGTGCAGAGGCCTCCGAGGTCCAGGCGCCGCCTCGAGCGGCCTAAGCGTTTCCGGCCTGTTCAAGCGGGCACCGCTTCGCTAGCGTCGTGCGGGTGAAGCGGTCCCCACTCTTCGGCCTTCTCTCCGTCCTCCTTCTCAGCGCCTGCGGCGACGTCAGCTCTGTTCGCTTGGGCGTGGTCTTCGTCGAACCCGAGGTCGAAGCCCAGGTAGAGGCCCTTCAGCTCGTCGTTCAAACCGTGCCGAGCAACCCGGCCACCGCCTGCACCAACTTCGTGGCCGGTCGGAATACCTCCTTAGAAGGCAACGACGTGACCTTGGCCTATCCGCTCGAAGGTGACGTCATTGCCCTTCCGGTCGACGTCACCCTCTATGACGCCCTGACATTCATCGTGCTGGCCTTCCCGAGCACCAACACCGAAGAGAGCGCGCCCATCGCGGGCTCGTGCGAGGTTATTCCGATCACCGGGGATGGCGCCATCGAATCTCGCTTCATCCTCGAGGCCACCTGAGCTCCAAGTTCGCTCAGCGCTTGAAGAACTTGGAGAGGCCGCCCGAGTCCTTCTTCACCGTGCTCTCGCGTTCGAGTCGACTCTGGAGTAGCCGCACTTCCGTCTTGGCCTCGGCGCTACGGCTGTCGAGGCGGAGGGCCTGCTTGAAGTAGTGCAGGGCGTCCTTCAGCCGCTCCTGCTCTTTGAGCATCTGGCCGGCCCATAGATTGATCTCGGCGCTGCTGTCACCGAGGCCTTTCAGTGCCTCCAGCATCAGCGGGTAGCCCTGGTCAAAGGCTTCTTGCCGGTTGAAGCGCGCGTCGGCGTGCATTGCGTGGGCGAACTGGGCCTTATACAGGACCGTGACCTCGTCCTTGGTCATGGCCTCTTTGAAGAGCTTTCGCGCTTCGACGAAGTTCCGCTTCCGAAGCATCACGACCCCCATCTGCGACTTGAGCTCGGCGTCCCGGACCAGCTCTGCCTTTCGCGCGTCGCCCTTGATGCGGTCGTCGGCGAGCATGGCCACGTACTCGGCCCGGGAGGTCTCGCGGGAAAGCACCTGGTGTGCCTCATTGATCCGCGCCGCCACGGAGCGGGCCTTGGTCGCCTGCTCTTCCGACACCCCGCTCCCCAAGGCGTCAGGATGGTACTTTCCGATCAGCGTCCGGAAAGCGTCGCGGATCTCTTCCCCTTCGGCCTCGCGCTTCACCCCCAGCACTTCGAAGTGGTCCAGTTTGGACAACTTGTCGTGAATCTCATCGATCTCCTTCAGCAGCTTTCGAGTGGCCGGGGAAATGCTGGGAGGTGGTGGCTCCGCGGGCGTGCTCTCTGGCTTTTCGCTCGGGTCCTCCTGGGCCGGCTCGGCTGGCGCACCGGAGGGCACGACGAAACTGACCATGGCCTGGCCCTTCAGAAGGGTGGCCTTGGGGATCGGGACCGCCTTGTTCATGTGGACCAATTCGAGGCGCCCGTTCAGTTCCAGTAGCTTCAACAGCACCCGGACCCCTCGCCGATCGGAGACGGCCCGCTCCAGCTGATCGGGCTTTCGGGGCTTCTCGAGGTAGGCGACGAGCTTGGCGGCGAGCCCCTTGGCCGACTGGCCGACAGCGCCTGCGCCGCCCGGACGAAGGCAGACCGCTCGTCCGAGAAGACCGCGGGTGAAGGTCTTTAGCTCGGCGTCGGACACGTGCTTCGGGAAGTGCTCCAGAAGAAAGCTCATCGTTTCCAGCGGGACGCCGATGCCCCGTCGGTCCGCCGACGCTCCGGGCTGGACCGACCAGTCGCCGCTAGTCCAAGCGAGAGCCGCTCCGAGTCGTGCGCTGGTCTGCTTCTGAATGGCGCGCTTCACGTCGTCTGGATCCAGACCGGCATCCTGAATCAGGATGGCGCCCAGGGTTGGACGATCTTCGCCTTCCCCTTGTCGGTCGAGCGCGCGACCGAGGTCGCTTTGCCGTAGTTGCCCTCCGCGAACCAGAACCTCGCCCAGTCGGTCTCCTTCGCCGCCGACGACCACCGAGGGCCGGCCCTTTTCGACCTCGATGACGAGGCGTTCGTCGTCTCGCTTCAGAGTCAGCGTTCCAGAGAACGTTCGCTGGAGGGCCCCGCCCAGAAGGTCGGCCACGAAGACCTTCTTGCCGAGCTCACCCGAGCGCTCCTCCGCGAAGTCGACTGACATGGGTGGACCACTATCGTACGGACTTGAAAGGATCTCCACCCCTGGACCTGGCCGAGGCGCTCAGGCCGAGGATAGGCTGCGGCCGTGCACCTCCTGACTCTGGTTCTGGCCACCGCTGCGCTGACCCTCCCCGAAGCGCGACGAGCGAGCGACCGAGCCTTTCGGACCGAGCTCGCTGGAGACCACGAGGGCGCGATCCGGGCGGTTCGCGCGCTCCTGGAGGCCTCAAGCGATCCGGCCGAGGCTTCGGCCAGGATCCATCTCGAGGACTTCCTAAAGGGGCTCGAGCGGCGTCGCGCGGCCCTTGCCGAAGGCATCCAAGGAGACCAAGGGGCGATGGCCACGCTCCGAGACGCCCCGGCAGCCTGGCGCGACCTCTACTGGTCGGCGCTGGTGGCGCGACGACCCGACTATCAGGCGCGCTTGAACGGAGCCCGAATCGAGCTTCAGCTGGCTCGGGTCCACGGCATAGCGCCTAGGGAGATCGAAGCCGAGGTAGCGCGATCGCTCGAGACTCTGGGGGCGCAGCGGGTTGAGGACGAAGGCACCCATCGCCTGCGCCTCGACCTCGACGCCCGGGAGCAAGCAGAAGTCCGGCACCGGGTGCGAGCCAAGGCCCAAGGGGCCTTCGTACTCACCGAGCTGGCCGGGCCATCGTCGCCGGTCAGCGGATTCGTCGAGGTCCAAAGTGAGCGCGCCGATGGTCGACGAGCTCGCCGTCTGGCCGACCGTCGCCTCGTTGGCGAACTGATGGAGGGCGTGGGCTTCGAGTTGCGCCTTTGGGCCCTCGGCCTCAGTCGGCGAGCAGACGTACCAGAGCCACCGTGACGTTGTCGGTTCCGCCGGCTTCGTTGGCTGCGTCGACCAGAGCGCTGCAGGCCGCCTCGAGGTCCGAGTGCTCGGACGTGATCTGGAGGATCTCCTCGTCCGTGATCATACCCGACAGCCCGTCACTGCACAGCAAGTAGAGGTCCTCGTCCCGCGGTTCAAGTCGCGCGACGTCGACTTCGACCTCGCCCTTCATTCCGAGGGCACGAACGATGACGTTCTTGTGCGGAAAGCTCTCGATCTCCTCGGGCGTGAGCTTGTTGGCCTTGATGTAGTCGTTGAGCAGGGAGTGATCGTCGGTCAGCTGCTCGATTTCACCGTCCCGGATCCGATAACCCCGGCTGTCGCCTACGTGGCACAGGTAGGCCCCTCCGCGGGTGAAGAAGGCGGCCACGATGGTAGTGCCCATACCCTTGTAGCGGTGGTCTCT
Organism: Myxococcota bacterium; assembly: GCA_039024635.1. Classification (GTDB taxonomy): domain Bacteria; phylum Myxococcota; class Kuafuiibacteriia; order Kuafuiibacteriales; family Kuafuiibacteriaceae; genus Kuafuiihalomonas. The sequence goes on from JBCCQA010000033.1 coordinate 10,776, forward strand.
ACTTGCAGCTTCGTGGATTCGCTGATTTCCGAACTTGATGGCGACGACGAGGCGGTTCTCGTCGTAGCGCAGCCCGCGCTGCTCCTTGAAGGGCCAGGTGACGTCCTCATCCTGGGCCGTCATCTTGAAGAAGTTCATGATGGTCTCGACGGCGATCCGGCTGGCAACCTCGCCCGAGGCGTGTCCGCCCATGCCGTCGGCAACGATGTAGAGGCTCTCGGAAGGGATGAGCGCCAGGTTGTCTTCGTTGTGGGTTCGCTTCATTCCCACGTGGGTCAGTCCTGCGTAGCGCAGCTTCAAGGTATCTCAGGACCGTCAGCAAGAGGGACCAGAGTCAAGGGAGCCCCTCAGCCTGAAGAACCGCCTCGGGATCGAGCCGATGGATTCCGTCGGGCGCGAAGACCATGTGGGCGTGGGTGCCCGTTGGAACCTCGGCTCCGTCCAAGACGACGCAGCGGTGAAGGGTGCGTCCTTCGGGAAGCCGTACGCCGGGCCAGAGGAGCGAGTCCACCGAGACCTGGCTGGGGTCGCTCAGACCGAGGCGACGCGCCCGAAGGTGGAGTCCGAGGTAGCGCTCGCAGGTCGAGAATTCCCACCACCGGGCGTCGGTCGTCCAGGCCGCGACTTCGCCCCCTTCGATGAAGGGTGGGAGGACGTCGCGGATGGTGTCGCTCTCGACGGGTCGAATCTGAGCCAGAACCTGCGGATTCAAGACCTGCACCCCGGTGAAGGCCAGCGGGTGTTCCGAAACCGGGTCTCGGCCTTCCTCGAAGCCTACGACCCGTCCGTCTCGGGTCTTCACCTCTCGGAAGGCCTCGCGGGTCCGGTTTCTGAGTAGCGCCATCGTCACCAAGGCGCCTGAGCGACGATGCTCCTCCCACAGGGACTGGAAGGGGATGTCGGTGTGGAGCTTCCCATTCACAACGAGGACCGGGGCGCTAGGGTCGAGCAGGCCCCGTGACAGGGCGAGGCCGATGCCGCCCGCCGTGCCCAGAAGCGCCGTCTCGGGCGAGAATTGGACGGGCGGCCCGCCCAGCCCCGCCAGGGCCCGTCGAACGCTGTCGGGCAGGTGATGCAGGTTCACCACGAGCCGGGTGGCCCCCGACACCTGAGTGGCCAGGCGTCGGATCAGGGGCTGACCCAGAAAAGGGACCGCCGGCTTGGCCCGAAGGCGGGTCAGCGGATCGAGCCGGGTGCCCAAGCCGGCGGCGAGGAGCATGACCTGCACGGGCTTTGATTAACCGATGATAGGTTCGGGGGACCACTCAGACTGTGATTCGTGGCGCTATCCGCGGATTGGATTGCGCGTTACCATCGAAGAGTGTCGGCGGGGCGGGGGGGAAGGAAGCGAGAAGGGCCGCCCGATGTCCTAGGCGACCAGCTTCTGGCAGCGTGGATGGCCGGGGAGGAAAACGCCTTTCGCGACCTCTTCCGAGCCTACCGAAGCCTCGTCTACGGCGTGCTCCGAAACTTGATGCCCGGCGACCCCGAGCTCGACGACGTGGTTCAGACCGCTTTCCTGGAGGTTTTTCGCTCGTTGGATTCGTTTCAAGGGCGTTCGAAGCTTTCCTCGTGGGTGGCCCGGGTTGCGCTCAACGTCGGCTACCATCACCTCCGCCGTAAGCGGAGTCGGCCCAGTGACTATCGGACGGAGTCCATCGGGGACGTTCACTTCGACGAGCGCGCGAGCTCGGATCCCGAGGCCGTCGTGGCGGGGGCCGAGGCCACCCAGCGGGTCCAGATCATTCTCGCCAGCCTCGCACCGAAGAAGCGGACCGTCTTCATCCTGAACGACCTGCAGGGCCTCCCTCAAGAAGAGGTCGCCGAGATCGTCGGCGCTAGCGTGGCGACGGTGAGAACGCGGCTCTTCTACGCGCGCAAGGAGTTCTGGCGTCGAGCGGCGAAGGACCCCGTGCTGCGGGACCTCGTGCCCTCCGAAGCCGACGAGAAGGCACGCGGTTCGGCTTGATGCGACTGTTGGCCTCCCTCACTGCGGCCATCGTCCTGGTCGCCGGGGCGAGCTTCGGCTGGCTCTGGAGCGCGCTGGACGAAGAGCTTCGATCCCCGCTGTCGGCCCGGTCGACCGATCGGCGGGTTGTCAGCTTCGAGGCGGCTTCGGACCCCGGACCCGTGTGGCGTCGCCTCGTCGATGCCGGCGTCAGTCGGGACGGCGCTGTGCTGCGCTTCTTTTTCCAGAACTGGGCCGAAGGTGCTCGCAGCTTCCCGGCCGGCGAGGTCGCCGTCTCGTCTAGCGAGTCCATCCTCGGACAGTTGGAGCGGATCGCCGCCGGGGAGCTCGTAAGCTACACCGTCAACCTGGAGCCGGGTCTTTCGACCGAGGAGGTCGGCCGCCGGTTGGAGGCCGCCCAGGTCTTGGACGCGGCGGCCTTCGTGCAAGCGGCCCGGCGACATGACGCGGCCCTTCTTCGCGGCCTGGAGGCGGAGAGCCTGGATGGCTTTCTCCTTCCCGACGTCTACGCCTTTCCCCACGGTGAGTCTGAGGAGCGGGTGCTGAACCAAATGGTCGAGCGCTTCTTCGCCGGTTTGGACCCCGCGGATTGGGCAGCGGCGGCAGCCGAGGGCCTCGAAGCCTCGGATTGGGTCCGGCTGGCTGCGCTCCTGCAGACGAGCGAGGTTCCCCAGGACCTCTGGCGCCTGCAGGCGGCGCTCCTGAGGAATCGACGGAGGCGAGGGTTTTCATTGAAGTCCAGCCCCCCGGCCCTCCAGGCCGAAGGGCCCCTTGCCGTTCATGGCTTCGAGCCGGGCACGGGGCGATGGCCCTCGCCGGCGGTGAATCCTGGGCTGGCTGCGCTCAGGGCGGCCGCACGACCTGCAGATAGCGACTCTCTCTACCTAGTACGGCTGCCGAACGGTGAATATGTCTACTCCGTCGACGTCGATGGTTTCGAGGAAGCGATGGGCATTCAGCGGCTTCGCTCTCGTCTGCCCACCCCCTGACCGTTCCTACGGAATCGGCGCCTGCACTTCCGCTCATGGTCGCGAAGCGCTAGCGTCTCTTCGATGACTCTCCGCGTTGCCGAAATCGCGCGTTTACAGAACTTCGACGAGTACAAGGAGCTGCACTGGGAAGGTAGCTTCGACGAGTACCTCGAACTCGTTCGAGGCAACCCTTCCGTTGTCCGCTCCGCTCATCAGCGCGTCTACGACATGATCGAGTCCTACGGTCGGGAGGAGTACATCGACTCTCGGAAGAAGCTCGTGCGCTACCCCTTCTTCCGGGACGAGGCCAACGGCGGAAAGGATGCCATCTACGGCCTCGACATCCCGCTCATGCGCTTGGTCAACGTGTTCCGGTCCGCAGCCATGGGCTACGGGACCGAGAAGCGCGTTCTCCTGCTGCACGGACCGGTCGGTTCGTCCAAATCCACCATCGCCCGCATCCTAAAGAAGGGGCTCGAGGCCTACTCTCGCTCCCCGGGCGGGGCTCTGTACACCTTCGAGTGGAGGCTCCCCGACGAGCTGGCCCACGTCGCGGGCAGCAACGTCTTCAAGAGCCCCATGAACGAAGAGCCCTTGAAGCTCATCCCTGAAGACTGGCGAAGCAAGGTCTTCGAAGACCTGGGTCTGTACTCCAGCCGGATGCCTTACCCCGTTCAGATAAGCGGGCAGCTCGATCCAGCATCGCGCTTCGTCTTCAACGAGCTGATGCTTCACTACGGTGGCGACTGGAGCAAAGTCATTCAGAACGTGGTCGTGAAGCGTCTGGTTCTGTCGGAGAAGGACCGAGTCGGCATCGGGACCTTCCAGCCCAAAGACGAGAAGAACCAGGACAGCACCGAGCTGTCGGGGGACATCAACTATCGCAAGATCGCTGAGTTCGGCAGCGACTCGGACCCCCGAGCCTTCAACTTCGACGGCGAGTTCAACATCGCCAACCGAGGAATCATCGAGTTCATCGAGGTCTTGAAGCTCGACGTCGCATTCCTCTACGACCTTTTGTCCGCTTCACAGGAACACAAGATCAAGCCCAAGAAGTTCGCTCAGACGGACATCGACGAGGTGATCATCGGCCATACCAACGAGGCCGAGTACAAGAAGCTGCTCAACAACGAGTTCATGGAGGCCTTGCGAGACCGGACGGTCAAGATCGACATCCCGTACATCACGAAGCTGGATGAGGAGATCAAGATCTACGTCAAGGACTACAGCCCCAAGCGAATCAAGAAGCACGTCGCGCCTCATACGCTGGAGATGGCGGCCATGTGGGCGGTGCTGACCCGACTCGAAGAGCCGAAGAAGCACAACCTCACCATGCTTCAGAAGCTGAAGCTCTACAACGGCAAGAGCCTCCCCGGATACACCGAAGATAACGTGAAGGAGCTCCGAAAGGAAACCGTCCGCGAGGGACTGGACGGCATTTCTCCTCGCTATGTTCAGGACAAGATCTCGAACGCCTTGGTTTCCGAGAAGTCGGAGGGGCATCTCAACCCTTTCCTGCTCATGAACGAGCTAGAGAATGGGCTGAAGAGCCATTCGCTCATCAATGACGAGGAGTCCAAGAAACGCTATCGGGAGCTCATTGCGGTCGTGAAGCAAGAGTACGAGGACATCGTCAAGAACGAGGTCCAGCGCGCAATCTCCGCCGATGAGGAGGCCGTGCAGAAGCTCTGCGCCAACTATATCGACAACGTGAAGGCCTACACTCAGCGCGAGCGGGTGAAGAACAAGTATACCGGTCAGGACGAGGAGCCGGACGAGCGGCTGATGCGCAGCATCGAGGAGAAGATCGACATCCCTGAGTCCCGCAAGGACGACTTCCGTCGGGAGATCATGAACTACATCGGTGCGCTGGCCATCGAGGGCAAGGTCTTCGACTACCGGACCAACGAACGGCTCCACAAGGCTTTGGAGGCCAAGCTATTCGAGGATCAGAAAGACTCCATCAAGCTGTCTTCGCTGATCTCGAACGTGGTCGACAAAGAGACACAGAAGAAGATCGACATCGTTAAGGAGCGCATGATCCGAAACTTCGGCTACAACGAGGAGTCCGCCACCGACGTCCTTAACTACGTGGCTTCAATCTTCGCTCGAGGCGACGCCAAGGGGAGCTGATGGCGCTCCGAATCGAAGGCGACCACAGGCGCTTCAAGAACATCGTCCGGGGCAGGATCAAACAGAACCTCCGGAAGTACATCCAGAAGGGTGAGATGATCGGGAAGCAGGGGAAGGAGCTGGTCTCCATCCCCGTGCCCTCCATCGAGCTTCCTCGATTCAAGTTCGGACACAAGGACACCGGGGGGGCCGGGCAGGGCGACGGCGAGGTGGGCGACACCTTACAGCCGGGGCAGGTCGAGCCGGGTGAGGGCCAAGGGGCAGGTGAGGGCGAAGGCCAGCACATGCTCGAAGTCGACGTCACGATGGAGGAGCTGGCCGAGATGCTGGGAGAGGAGCTCCAACTCCCCCGTATCGAGCCCAAGGGCAAAGAGCGCATCGAGAACGTCAAGTACCGCTACACGGGCGTCGCGCCCGCCGGGCCCGAGTCCTTGCGCCACTTCAAGCGGACCTTCAAGCGCGCTCTGCAGCGGACCATTGCTTCAGGTCAGTACTCGCCGGCCGACCCCGTCGTCATCCCCATCAAGCAGGACCTCCGCTACCGCGCCTTCAAGGAGGTGGTCGAGCCACAGGCCAACGCCGTGATCATCTACATGATGGACGTGTCGGGTTCGATGGGCGACGAGCAGAAGGAGATCGTCCGAATCGAATCCTTCTGGATCGACACGTGGCTTCGCTCCCAGTACAAGGGCATCGAGGCTCGCTATATCATCCACGACGCCATGGCGAAGGAGGTCGACAGGGAGACCTTCTTTCACACGCGTGAGTCGGGAGGGACGATGATTTCATCGGCCTACAAGCTGTGCGCTCGCATGATGGAAGAGGACTATCCGCCTTCTGAGTGGAACGTCTATCCCTTCCACTTCTCGGACGGAGACAACTGGTCGGCCGACGACACGAGTCACTGCATCCGCCTCCTCCGCGAGAGGATGCTCCCGGCGGTGAACATGTTCTGCTACGGCCAGGTCGAGTCACCCTACGGGTCCGGGCAATTCATCAAGGACCTCAAGGAGGCCTTTCCAGAAGGACCCGAAGAGCGGGTCGTCACCTCCGAGATAAAGGACAAGGAAGCGATCTATGGATCCATCCGCGACTTCCTGGGTCAGGGGCTTTGATCGCCAGCCTCCTTGCTCCTCTCTTCAGAGGGGCGTGATCCAGATGTCCTGCTTGGGCCGGGCGGCTAGAAGCTCGGAGACCTCGGGCTCGAGGTGAACGCTGGCCCCTTCCCGGTGGGCGAGGCCTACGGTGCTTAGAAAGCGCATCGGGCCTTCGGGCCGACCGGTGGCGATGAGGCACCGGACGGGTCTTTCGCTTTGGTCTTCGCCCGGTTCGAGGGGACGGGACGACAGGCGCAACCTTCGGGCATCACGTATTGGGACGATGTCTGCGGTCTTGGCTTCATAGTGGGGGCCACCGTCGAATGGGTCGATGCGCTGGCTGTAGCGAAACCCGATGTCCTTGATCATTTTGAGCACGCCCTTTGTGTCCTGACCAACCCGACCGATGAGCTCTCTGACTTCGGGTGGGAGTAGACTGGCGTACAGCGGCGACTGAGGGAACAGCGCGTAGATGAACTCCTTGTTGTGATGACTGAGTTTGTCGGCCTCCTGGTAGCCGAGACCGGTGAAGTGGCGTCCCAAGTGCTCCCACAGCCTGGAGCGTCCATCGCTCTCGAGCGGGGGCATGAGCTCGGCGATGACCTGTTCTCGGAAGCGCTCGCGATACATGGCGATGAACAAGAACCTCACGAAGGAGAGCGGTTTGCCCAGACTCAGCCCGCGGTGACTCGGGTCGAGGACGAGGGCACCGATCTCCGTGGGCCCGCGGTAGTTGAAGCCCAGGCGAAGGGTCGTGTGGCTGAAGTGGCGATCCAGGGTCGAGGAATAGCGCTCGTCGTCGACGACGTCGAAGAAGACGTGGGGGTCGTCGGGATGGCCGTGTTGGCCGAATATGAGCGAGGTTCCGACGATCTCGCCGGTCCCCAAATTCTCCATCACGAAAAAGTAGACGCAGCGGCTCCAATGCAGCTTCCCCAAGAAGCTGGACCGGGCGGTCTTGATGATGGACCGGAGGACCTTTCGGTCATGGGGGATGTTGACCGAGTCCAGGTGGGCCGACAGCCCGTAGAGAGCCTCCAAATCCCGGGTTTGGACCTCGCGGAGAACGAAGCGGGCCTCGGATTCGGACGCCTTGCGGGTCCTTCCTCGTTTGAGGGCCATCGCCGCGCAGGCTATCACAGTGCTCGTGGGTGCTCGCCTTTCCGACGCCGACTTCGAACGCTTGTCCCGGCGTCTCGCCCAGGAGAGAGCGCGTCTCCGGGGGCTCGATTCCCTGGATGGCTGGGCGCTGTCGGGCGCGGCGACCGAAGTCGTGGACGGTGTGATCCTCGAGGTCATGGAGGCCATCGGGGTTTCGCGACGTGTGCAGCCCATCGCGCTGGGCAGCTACGGGCGAGGGGATCTTTGTCCGTGGTCCGACGTCGACCTGATGCTTCTTTGTCAGGATCCCCAGGACTTCGAGAAACAGCGGGTCGACGGCGTCTTCTACGCGCTCTGGGATCAGGGCTTCCAAGTCGGCCACGCCGTCCGCACCGTGGACGAAGCCCTGGCCCTGGCCCGCGAAGACCACACCGTCCTCTCCAGCCTGCTCGAGCACCGCCCGGTTCGGCCTGGAGCACCCCTCGAGGCCCTGCAGCGAGGTTTGGCCGCCCTGTTCAGGGATGGAAAGAGGGTCGAAGACTTCATCGACGCAAAGATCGGGGAGACCCGAGAGCGCCATGCCCGTTTCGATGGGACCGTCTTCATGCTCGAACCGAACGTGAAGGAGGGACCGGGTGGGCTGCGGGATCTTCATTTGGCCCGCTGGGTGGCGCGGGCCCGGTGGAAGGTGGACGGATTTCAGGACCTGCTCAAGCGGAGCTTTCTCTCCGAGCGAGAGGCCAACCCGCTCATCAGGGCCGAGTCCTTCTTGATCTGGGCCCGCTGGCACATGCACCAGCTCAGCGGACGTCGACAGGATCATTTGAGGTTCGATCTCCAGGAGGCCTTGGGAGAGCTGCTATCTCCGGACGGTCGAGCGGCACCTGACCTCGACCCCCGTCGCCGGACTGAGCGCTTCATGCGCGCCTATTACTTCCACGCCGGAGAGGTCGAACAGCACACGGCCAGCGTGGTCGAGCGAGCCCGGGCGTCTTCCACTGGCACGACGGGTTTCGAAGTGGCCATCCGACCGGCGGCGGGGGGCTTCAAGCTTTGGAAGGATTCCCTGACAGTCAGCCAGCGAAACCAACTCCTCGACGATCCCTCAGCCGTGGTTCGGCTCTTCAGGGTCGCCCAAGAGGAAGCCCTCCCCATCTACAGCTACACCAAGAACCTGGTCCGGGAGGCCTGCCGCCGCTTCGACGCTCAGACCCGAAGACGGAACGACGTCCTGAGCGAGTTCTTTTGGCTCCTGGAGGACCCGAAGTCCGACGGGCGGGTCCTCCGGGAGTTTCACGAGCTCGGCGTTCTCCGTGCCCTCATCCCCGAGTTCCGCCGGGTCACCTCGCGGTGGCAGCACTCGCTTTACCACACCTACACTGTCGACGTTCACAGCATCATCGTGCTGGAGAACCTCAAGCGCCTACGACGCGGTGACTTCGTCTCCGAGTCGGTCGAGCTCACCCGCTGGATGAGTGAGCTCCTGAGACCCCACGTCGTCTACTTCGCGGGCCTTCTTCACGACGTGGGCAAGGGCTGGCCCAAAGGGGATCACTCCATCCGCGGGGAACAGGTGGCGAGAGTCGTTGGACGCCGTTTCGAGGAGGCGGAGCTCATCGAGTGGGGCCCCAGAGAGACCGAAGATCTGGCCTGGCTCGTTCGAGAGCACTTGCTCATGTCGGATCTGTCCCAGCGCCGGGACGTGTCAGATCCCGATCTCCTGGAGGACTTCGCTGGTCGCTGCGAGACGCTGGAGCGACTTCGCATGCTGCACATCCTGACCTTCGCCGACATGCGAGGAACTTCGCCCAAGGTCTGGACGAGCTGGAAGGGGAGCCTGCTCGCTCAGCTCAGCACCAACGCGGCCGGTCTTCTCATGAGCAGCGCCGACGCTCACGAGCGACTGCAGAGGCGCCGCCGCAGGCTACAGCACGAGCTCGTGGCAGAGGCCTCTCGGCGTCCCGAACTCGGCGTTCGCCCGGACGAAGTTCAAGAGTTCGTCGACGTGATGCCACCTCGCTACATCTTCGGCTTCACGCCTCGTCGAATGGTGCGCCACGTGGAGATGTGGCGAGACGTGTCTCGGCTGGGGGGCTTCTCTTTTCACGTGAGTGCGCTGCGGCGGGAGAGCTTGTCCCGAGTTACTCTCGTGTGTCCGGACCGACCGGGGCTACTCGCCCTGCTGGCCGGAGCCCTGGCCGCCAATCGTCTGGAAGTGAAGACGGCCCAGATCTTCAGCATCGACGCTGCGCTGACGCCACCGGACGTCACCGGTTACGATCCAAACGAGACCTATGATCTGGTGGCCATGGACCCTGAGCGGGCGGCCGAGCGACTCGCTCTCGACGTCGTCCACGTGACCGACGAACGTGGGCAACTCTGTGACGAGCCCGAACGCTGGCGGCAGTTTCGAGCCGACTTCGAAGCGGTACTCTTCGGAGGCAAGACGGTGGAGTCTCTACTGGAGGCTCGTCGTCCGGTCTCGACGCTCCAGCCTCGGGCGGTGCCCGACGTCCCGGTCGAGGTCGCCTTCTCCAACGACGAGAGCGACGAGGAGACCATCATCGACGTTTGGGGACCCGACCGCCACGCGCTCCTCTTCCAGCTCGCTCGGGCCCTGACCGACTCCGACCTCGTCATCGGCCTGGCCAAGATCTCCAGTCAGGGCGGGCGGGTGGCCGATGGCTTCTACGTTCGGGACGCGGCCACAGGCGGGAAGCTGAAGGATCCGAAGCGGATGGAGGCGATTCGGGAAGCTCTGGTCGAGGCTTTTCACCGCTCGTCCGAGCGGCCCCGCCCGTTGTCCGAAATGGTCTGATGGGCCCGCTTCAGTTGGCTGTGGGCTGCCCTGAGGGCGGGGCTCACGAAGCGTTTGGCCGGTACTTCGGGGCGAAGATGTCGGTGACTTCGATGGCGACTGGCTGCCAAGTCCATGAAAGCCTTCTGGGCGCGTACGCCATGTTGGGCGCTGCAAGGGGTGTAGCTGCCGTCCGAGTTCATCTCCCAGGCGAAGGTGTCATCCCGGAAACCTACGGCGAGGACCTCCTCCATCACCCGGCTCTTGGCGTCCGGATCCAGAATGGGAAAGACCACCTCGATTCGTCGGTCCAGGTTGCGCGGCATGACGTCTGCGCTCCCCGAGTAGACCAAGTCGTCTCCTCCGTTACGCCACCAGAAAATGCGAGCGTGCTCCAAGAAGCGGTCGAGTATGGAGCGAACTCGAATGTTCTCGCTTACACCCTGGAGCTGGGGTCGCAGGCAGCAGATACCTCGGACCAAGAGGTCGACCTCGACCCCGTTCTGGCTCGCCCAGTACAGAGCGTCGATGATCTCGTTGTCGACGAGGGAGTTCATTTGGGCCGTGATCCCAGCCGGTCGACCCGCGATGGCGTGGGCAATCTCGATCTCGATTCGCTCCAGTAGATGGCTGCGAAGACTGAAGGGGGCGACGACCAGGTGTCGCAGCTCGGGCAGCTCGGCGTAGCCGGTGAGCACGTTGAAGAGCAGCATGGCATCCCGGGTCAGCTCGGGCCTTGAAGTGAGCAGGCTGATGTCCGTGTAGAGCTTGGCCGTGGTGGGGTTGTAGTTTCCGGTCCCCAGATGGAGGAAGCGCTGCAGCTCTTCGCCCCGCCTGCGGGTCACGAGGAGCATCTTGCAGTGGGTCTTCAGACCAATCAGGCCGTAGACGACGTGGACGCCGCTTCGCTCCAGGTCGCGGGCCCAGGCGATATTGTTGGCTTCGTCGAACCGAGCCTTGAGCTCGACCAGGGCCGTGACCTCTTTTCCCGCTTCAGCCGCGCGCTTGAGCGCACGGATGATCGGCGAGTCGCCCGAGGTCCGATACAGCGTCTGCTTGATTGCGACCACGTCCGGATCGCTCGCCGCCTGCTCCAGAAAGTCGACCACGTGACGAAAGGCATCGTAAGGATGGTGCAGGAGGACATCGCCTTCCTCGATGGAGCGGAACAGGGTAGGGGCGTAGCGAAGACGATCCACCGCCACAGGCTGAAAGGGCGGGTCCTTGAGGGCGGGCAGCTCCACCGCCTTGATGACCTCCATCAGGTCCGCTAGGCGCACGGGCCCCGGGCTCTTGACGATTTGCCGGTCCGAGACGTCGACGAGCTCGCGCAGCTGCTCGGTCAGCGAGAGTGAGGCGTCGAGTTCCAGCTCCAGTCGGACGGGCTCGCCGCGGTCCCGTCGCCGGAGTTCGTCCTCAATGGTCGACAGCAGATCGTCGGCCTCTTCTTCGGCCAGATCCAGGTCACTGGCCCGTGTGAGTCGGAAGGCCGCGGACTCCAAAATGGTGTGGCCCGGAAAAAGGCTGTGGGCCTGGTCCGCGATCAGTCGCTCCATGGCCACGAAGCGATACCCGCCCGCGTCCACGAAGCGGGGCAGCACAGACGGCACCTGGACGACGGCGAGAAGATCTTCGGCCTCGCTTTCCAGCCTTCTTCCCTGAAGTCGAAAGGCCAAGTTCAGGCTCCCGCTCCGAAGGAGTGGGAAGGGATGGGCCAAGTCGATGGCAATGGGGGTGAGGCACGGATGGACTTCTCGTTCGTAGTACTCGGCCAAAGCCGAAGTATCCCGGAAGTCGATCTGAACCCCATGTCGCTCCAACTCGGGGCCGACCACGTCGAGCAGGGTCCGGCCGACGGCCTGGCCCAAGCTGAGGGCCCTTTTTCCGGCTAGTCGCAGGAGCTCGCTAGCGTCCCAATCCTGGGAGTAGGGTCCTGGCAGTTCGGTTCTGCCCTGGGACACCCGGCGCTCGAGGCCCCCCATCCGAACCATGTAGAACTCGTCCAGGTTGCTGGCCGCGATGGAGATGAACTTGAGTCGCTCCAGCGCCGGCACGTCGTCGCGACGGGCCAGCTCCAGGACGCGCTCGTCGAAAGCGAGCCAGGAGAGCTCTCGATTCGAATAGCGTTCGGCCGTGGCCATCCGCGAAGCCTACAAGATCGGAGAGAAATGGCGAGGACGGCTTGGCTTGCCGGACGGCGGCCGCCCTCGTAGCCTTGCCCCATCCGTCCCCGCTCCGCCCACGAGGTGCTCGGCCCAGATGGGATCGCCGTCCGTCGATTCGGCTTCGAATCCCGGCCGGCCCAGGTCGAGATGGCCGAAACGCTGCTCCAGCGCTTTTTGGAAGGCGGGGTGGCGGCCATCGAAGCGCCAACCGGCGTCGGCAAGACCTTGGCCTATTTGGTGGCCGCGCTCCTTTCGGGACAACGGGTCGTGGTCTCGACCCACACCAAGACCCTCCAGGATCAGCTCATCGACAAGGAGCTGCCTCGCTTGGAGGCCATCGCCGATGAGCTTGGGCTGGGCCTCTCTCGGGCCACGCCCGACTTCGTCCCTCCGCCGCCCGGGGCGCACGGCGTCTTGGCCTACGCCTTGATGAAGGGGCGGGCGAACTACCTGTGCCTGGATCGCTTCGAACGAAAGGCGGGGCAGCAGAGCTTCGATTTCGACGGCGGCGATCCCTGGGCGGCACTGCGCCAATGGTCCGAACACACCGAACGTGGCGACCGCGCTGAGCTCACCGTCCTCAGGGACGACGACCCTCGATGGGGAGAGGTCGACGCCCGTTCCGAGACCTGCACCGGCATGCGTTGTCGACACTACGAGGCCTGCTTCGTAGTCCGTATGCGGCAAGAGGCTCAGAGGGCTCGGCTCATCGTCGTGAACCACCATCTACTCATGTCCGACATCGCCCTGAAGGCGCAGGCCGAGATGGCGGGTCCGGGGCGAGGCGGCTTCGAAGTGATCCCGGAAGCCGACGTCCTTCTCGTCGACGAGGCTCACGGTCTGGAGAGCGTTGCGGCCGAGTACTTCGGGGGCTCGGTGTCGCGCCGGATGCTGGAGCGCCTGGGGAAGGACGTGACCCAGTTCCTGGCCGAGGGGCCAGATGGGTCGGCTCGCCTGACCCTGCTCTTGACCCAGGTCCTGCTCCGAGTCGACGGCGTCTTCGAGGCCCTTCCTCGACGGGAGGGACGAACGAGGATCGGTCTGGAGGACTCGGCCTTCGCCTTGGCTCGGGAACGCTCGACCTCGGCCGTCGAAGGGCTGGGGCAGCTGGCGGAGGGCCTGGAGAGCCTGCCCACCAGCGACAGCACCGTCGTGGGTTTGGCCCGTCGATGCCGAGAGACGGCCGATGCCATCAAGTTCGTCCTCGAGTCCGAGGACGCGGACTACGTCTACTGGAGTGAGCGCAGCGGTTGGGCGGCCACCCTGGGGGCCTCACCGATCGAGGTGTCCAACCTCCTTCGTCAGTTCCTGTATCCGCGCTTCGGGGCAGTGGGGCTTTGCAGCGCCACGCTCTCTTCCGGGCCGGAAGGCTTGGACTATTTCCTGTCCGCAGCCGGCGCACCGGCCGATACGGAGCGCAAGGCGCTAGCCTCACCCTTCGACTACAGCCGCCAGGCCGCGCTCTTCACGCCTCTTTCCGCCCCCGAACCCGACGATCCCAAGGCGACGTCGGCCCTGGTGGAGCATAGCCTCGAACTGTTGGACTTCGTGGAGGGCGGGGCCCTGTTGCTCTTCACGAGCCTGAGAGCGATGCGGAGCGCCCACCAAGCCATCCGCCATCGGAGTCGGCGTTCGTGCCTGGTCCAGGGAAGTGCTTCGAAGCGAGACCTTCTCCGACGCTTCGTCGACGAGGCGCCAGCGATCCTATGCGCCACCGCGAGCTTCTGGGAAGGGGTCGACGTTCCCGGATCGGCACTAGAACTGGTGGTGATCGACCGGCTCCCCTTCGACAGTCCTGCCGATCCCTTGGTCGCGGCTCGGGCTGAGCGCATTCGTCGCACCGGCCGTCAGCCCTTTCCAGAGCTCCACCTCCCTCGGGCCATCCTCCGGCTCAAACAGGGCTTTGGACGCCTCGTTCGGGGGCCGGAAGATCGGGGCATCGTCGCTCTCATGGACGGCCGCGTGCAGTCGCGCAGCTACGGACGGGCGTTTTTGGATGCGCTTCCCGCCACGCCGCGCTTTCGAGAAGTGTCGGAGCTGAAGACATGGTGGACCCACTGACCACCGCCCCTTCGGGCGGCCTCTATCGATGGGCACGGCCCTTTCTCTTTCGCCTCGGCGCCGAGCAGGCCCACGAGCTGACTTTGGGGGCGGCGGAGCGCTTTGGGGCCTCGGCTGCTCTTTGTGCGGCGGCGCGAAGGGTCTTTCCAGTCGTCGAGGACGAGGCCCTCCACGTACAGGCCTTCGGTTTGGATTTCCCCAATCCCATTGGCCTGGCGGCAGGCCTGGACAAGGATGGTGTGGCCATCGATTTCTGGGCCGCCCTCGGCTTTGGCTTCGTCGAGGTGGGCACCGTCACTCCGGGCTCGGGTCAGCCCGGGAACGAGGGTCCAAGGCTCGCCCGTTTTCCAGCCCAAGGCGCGCTCGTCAACCGGATGGGCTTCAACAACCAGGGTGCACCGGCCCTCGCCGGACGCTTGGCTCGACGGAGGACGCGAATCCCGGTCGGGGCCAACATCGGCAAGGCCAAGGTCACGCCATTGGAAGATGCGGCCTCGGACTATGAGGCGGCTGCCCGTGACGTAGGACCGCGCTCCAACTTCCTGGTCATCAACGTCTCGAGCCCAAACACACCGGGACTCCGGAGCCTGCAGGCCGTCGAAGCTCTGGAGCCCATCCTCGAGGCGGTGCGGCGGGCTGATTCCGGGCGGCCCATTCTGTTGAAGGTCGCACCGGATCTGGATGATGAAGCACTTCGTGAAGTGGGCGCTTGGGTGAAGGCGCGCCAGCTCGACGGTGTGATCGCGAGCAACACGACGCAGAGGCTGGACTTGCTGCATCGAGAAGCGCCCTTCGCCGGCGGGCTGTCGGGACGGCCCTTGGCGCCGAGGGCTCTGGAGGTCGTCCGAGTGCTGTACGAGGTCTTGGGACAAGAGGTGCCGATCATCGGTGTGGGTGGGATAGACGGGCCGGACGCGGCCTACGCCCGCATCCGGGCTGGCGCCCGGCTCGTACAAATCTATACGGGTTTCGTTTATGGTGGTCCTGCACTCATCGGGGAAATCGCCTTTGGGCTCCTCCAGCGTCTGAAGGCGGATGGCTTTCAGACTATCGAGGAGGCCGTTGGTGCCGATGAGAATTCTCGGAAGGCCGCGTGCAGTTCAACATCCGTAACAAGGAGCTGACGCTCAAAGTCGTCTACTACGGGCCTGCACTCTCCGGCAAGACGACGAACATCGAGGCGCTTCACGCGGCCATGGATCCGAGCGTTCGGGGGCGCCTGATGACCCTCGATACCAAGGGCGACCGAACGCTCTTTTTCGATCTTCTCCCCGCCCACTTCCAGACCCGCTCTGGCTTCATGGTCAAGCTCAAGCTCTTCACCGTTCCGGGGCAGGTCATGCACGAGTCGACGCGCCGGATCGTCCTCGCCGGCTGCGATGCGGTTGTCTTCATCGCCGACGCGGCCAAGAGCCAGCGGAGCCAAAACAACGCCGCCTTCTCCGAGCTCATCAAGAACCTCAAGGAAAACGGGCTCGATCCCAACAACTTCCCCATCGTCATTCAGTTCAACAAGCTCGATCTGCCCGATGCCATCTCGGAGCGGGAGCTGACCGAGTACGAGCGGAGCGGCAAGGAGCCCATCCATCGGGCGGTGGCCATTCGGGGAGAGGGCGTGGTCGAGACCCTGCAGGGCTGTCTTCAGCTCTTGTGGGATCACCTCGACGAGACCCACGACTTCAAGCGGAAGTTCTCGATTACGCAAGACGAGTTCATGCGGGGCATCTTCCAGTCCATCGTCGGCGCGGCGGGAGGGGCGGGTCGATGAGCGGCTCGGCCCGGCTCCCTGTCGTCCAGGACGAAAGTCCGCGCTCGTCGCCTCGGAACGACGGCTCGGTCATCGACGACCACATCAGCCTGGCAGAGCTTCTGGATCTCGACGCCTTCAAGGACGTTTGCGCCAGCTTCGTCGACCTCTACAAGATCGGCATCAAGATTTTCGATGCCGACGGGACCAAGCTCGTCGACATTCGGGTCGGCAACGGAGACTGGTGCGGCTACATTTTTCAGAACCCGGTGGGGCGGCAGAAGTGCACGGGCCTGGTCGGGAAGATCAAGAGCTTCGACTACCAAGGACTCACGGCGGGCAAGATTGTCGAGCAGCACTGCTTCTCGGGTCTTAAGTACGTCATCATGCCCATCACCTACGGTGGCGACTATCTCGGACGGGTCATCTACGGCCCCTTCCGCCCCTCGAATCTAGGAAAGCCTGCCTCGGCGGTTCAGGAGTTCCCGGAATTCGACCCTGAGAAGCTCTGGAGCTTCGTGGGCAAGATCCGCAAGGCGCCGGACGAGACCATCATCAAGATCCTCAACAACTTCCGAGGCGTGATCGACACTATCACTTTCATCGCGATGAAGGCCCACATGACGCAGCGCCTCCACGTCGAGTCGGTCACCGCAAGCTACAACGAACTCTCCGAGACCAACCAGAAGCTCCGTCAGTCCTTCGAGAAGCTCCAGGCCCTAGACAAGATGAAGTCCAACTTCTTGGCCATGATCTCCCATGAACTCCGGACGCCGCTGACCAGCGTCATCGGCTACAGCGAGATGATGATCGAGGGGATGGCGGGGGACATCAACGACGAGCAGCGTGAGTACCTCGAGACCATCAAGGACAAGGGAGAGAGCCTTCTGAGCCTGATCGGCTCCCTCCTCGACATGTCCAAGATGGAGGCGGGCGCAATGCAGATGAATCTGCAGGTCTTCGACACTGCAACCGTCGTGGAGCAGGCTCGAACCTCCATCGTTCCTCAGGCCTCCAAGAAGCGGATTCAGCTGGAGGTCGACGTTCCCAGCGACCTCCCGGAGTATCGGGCCGACCCCGACCGTCTGCGTCAGTCGCTGGTCAATCTGATGGGCAATGCTGTCAAGTTCACCCCTGAGAATGGCCGGATCGACGTCATCGCCCGCCCGTGGTGCGGCGTGTTGCCGAGCGAAGCGGGCGGTCGCTTCGGCCCGCCCGAGCGGGCCTTCGTTCGCTTCGACGTGAAGGACACCGGGATTGGCATTCCGCCCGACAAGCTCGAGACGATCTTCAAGAGCTTCTACCAGGTCGACAACACCATCACCCGCGAGTACGGCGGCACAGGGTTGGGCCTGTCGATCGTGAAGCGATTCATGCAGGCCCACGGGGGAGACGTCGAGGTGAGCAGCGAACCCGGTGCCGGCTCGACTTTTTCGCTACTGATTCCGGTCACCTGAGACCAGAGTCCCGGCCAAAACGGATGGACTTTGGCCAACAGGGGGACTTAGGGTCCGCCCACGATGGCGGTGCAGTCGACGGGGCCCTACCAGCGCATTCTCCTCAAGCTGTCCGGTGAGGCACTGGCTGCTGAAGGCCAGGCCATCAACCCGGGCATCCTTCGGCGCATCGGCGAGGAGGTCCATTCCGTCCTCGACGAGGGCGTCGAAGTCGCTTTGGTCATCGGAGGGGGCAACATCTTCCGCGGCGTGTCGGCTGCTACCCACGGCATGGACCGGGCCACAGCCGATTACATGGGGATGCTGGCCACTTCCATCAACGCCCTCGCTCTGCAGGATGCGCTGGAGCGACACGGGATTCAGACCCGGGTCCAATCCGCCATCGAGATGCAGCAGATCGCCGAGCCCTACATCCGGCGTCGAGCGGTGCGCCACCTCGAGAAAGGTCGGGTCGTGATTTTCGCGGCCGGCACCGGCAATCCGTACTTCACCACCGACACGGCCGCTTCGCTTAGGGCCATGGAGATCAACGCGGGGGTGATCGTGAAAGCGACCAAGGTCGATGGTGTCTACGAACGAGACCCGATGAAGGACCCGACGGCACGTCGCTTCAGCCGCATCAGCTACCTCGACGCCCTCAACCGGGGCCTGAAGGTGATGGACTCGACCGCCATCTCGCTATGCATGGACAATCAACTCCCCATCGTCGTCTTCGCCATGGATCGGCCAGGCGACTTGGGTCGCCTGGTCAAGGGCGAGGCCGTGGGCACGTTGGTCCACACCGGAGAGACTGAATTCGCGTGAGGAACTGAGGAACTATGGAAAAAGAAGTCATCGAACAGCTCGAACTGTCGGGCGAACAGTCCTTGGAGTCACTTCGGTCGGCCCTGAGCCGTATCCGGACCGGTCGCGCCAACCTTTCGATGCTGGACAGCATCCGAGTGGATTACTACGGCGCCAAATCGCCGTTGAATCAGGTAGCGACCCTAACCATCGCCGACCCGAGGCTCATCACGGTGAAGCCCTTCGACCGCAGCATCATGGGAGACATCGAGAAGGTACTCCGAAACTCGTCGGACTTGGGCATCACCCCCCAGAGCGACGGCGAGAAGATTCTTCTGCCCATACCTCCCCTGACCGAAGAGCGCCGAAAGGAGTTCACCAAGGTCGCCAAGCAGAAGGGCGAAGAGGCCAAGATCAGCGTTCGCAACGCCCGTCGGGACGCCAACGACATGGTCAAACAGCTGGAGAAGGACGGAGACCTCCCCGAAGACGATGCCAAGAAGCTGGGCGACCAGGTCCAGAAGATCACCGACAACTTCGTCAAGAAGGTCGACGACATAGTTTCCAAAAAGGAAAAGGAGATCATGGAGGTCTGATGGCTGCGGACGCCTCCAGTCAGTTGGGTCCCGGGCAGCGCCCGCGCCACATTGCCATCATCATGGATGGGAATGGGCGCTGGGCCGAGCTGCACGGCCGCCCTCGACTGGAAGGTCACGCCCACGGCGCCCAGTCAGTTCGGAGGATCGTCACCGCTGCCCGAGAGCAAGGCATCCAGGCCCTGACCCTCTACGCCTTTTCGGTCCAGAATTGGGGCCGGCCCAGAGACGAAGTGGACCGCCTGATGACGTTGCTCCTCGACTACTTGGTGGAGGAGCAGGCGACCATCATGAAGAACGGGATTCGCCTCCGAGGCATAGGGCAGCTGGAGCGCTTGCCTGATTCGGTCTTGAAGCAGCTTCGCTTCCTGGAGGAGCTGTCTTCCGGAAACGACGACATGATCCTGACCCTGGCCCTGTCCTATGGCGGTAAGGAAGAGATCGTCGAGGTGTGCCGGCAGCTCGCGCTGGACGTGGCGAAGGGACGACTCGAGCCCCAAGACATCGACGAGGCCTCCATCGACGCCTACATGTTCACCAAGGACCTCCCCCCTTTGGACCTGCTCATCCGAACGAGCGGGGAGATGAGGCTGTCCAACTTCCTCCTTTGGCAGTCTGCTTACGCCGAGATCGTCGTGACCGAGGTCTTATGGCCCGACTTCAAGGAGGCTGACTTCTTCAACTGCTTGGAGATTTTCCGGCAGCGACAGCGTCGCTTCGGCCTGACGAGCGAGCAGCTGGCGCCGGACTCGGACTGAAGGCTTGGCTGTCCGGCTGTTCAGCGCGCTGACCGCGCTCCCGGTCGTCCTCTGGTTGATGTACACTGGAGGCTGGACCTTCGGAATCTTCGGATTGGTCGTGGGCTCCATCTGCCTCTACGAGTTCATGGCCATCACCATGGGCCAGGACCTCTGGGCTCGCGTTCTGTTTACCGTCCTGGGGCTCGCCTTGATGCTCGCCATCTTCACGGGTCGACTCGGGGTGGCCAACGGGCTCGTGGCCCTGACCGTCCTTCCCCTGGTTTCGGCGACCTACGTGTTGGCGCGACCGGGCGAAGTGAAAACAGCTGCCCGAAGAATGGGGATGGGGGTGACGGGGGTTCTGTGGGCGGGTGGGCTGTTGGCCGCGACCTGCGCACTTCGGCAGCTTCCTGGGGGCTTTGGCTGGCTGCTCGTAGCCTGTGCGCTGTCGTGGGGAAGCGATACCGGGGGCTATTTCGCCGGACGGGCCTTCGGTCGGCATAAGCTGGCGCCGACGGTGAGCCCTGGGAAGACCTGGGAAGGCGCAGCGGGTGGGGTCCTCCTGGGAACGGCCCTGGCATTCGGTATTCGGGCCCTGTTCTCGGTCGACATCTCCCCTCTTCATCTGGCGATCTTGAGCCCCATTGCTGCCGCCATGGGCATGATCGGTGACCTATCGGAGTCGCTCCTGAAGCGCTCGGTCGGCGTGAAGGACTCGGGGACCATCATGCCCGGCCATGGCGGCCTCTTGGACCGGGTAGATGCTCTCCTCTTCGTGGGGCCGGTCGTGCTCATGTACGCCCTTCTTGGCGCCAATCTGAGCTTGGAGTGGCTCACTTTTGAGGGGGGATGACCGGACTTTCTGGTCCCTAGGCCGGGATTGGCGATAGGCTTCGAGCCCGTGGACGGTCCGACCAAGATCTCCGCCTTCATCCTCTTCATCGGCGTCCTGGTGTTCGTTCACGAGCTCGGCCATTTCCTGGCCGCTAAGCTCTTCGGAGTCAAAGTCCTGAAGTTCAGCCTCGGCTTTGGGCCCCCCTTGCTCCAGTTCACTCGAGGCGAGACGACTTACCAGATCGCTGCCGTTCCCCTCGGAGGCTACGTGCGTATGCACGGTGACGACCCAACCCAGAGCGAAGAAGAGAGGGCGGCGGATCCGGACAGAGCGCGATCATTCAATAACGCGCCCATCAGTCATCGCGCGGTCATCGCCCTCGCCGGACCAGCCTTCAACCTGGTCTTCCCAATCATCTGCTTCTTCGCCTACTTCCTCCTCGGTCCCAAGGTCTATGCCCCAGTGGTCGGCATCGTGGATCCGAGCCGACCCGCAGCCGCGTCGGCCCTCGAACCCGGTGACCGAGTCCTAGAGGTAGCGGGGACCTCAGTCTACAGCTTCGACCGGATGCGAGAGGTGGTGAGCCGTCATCCCGGCGAAGCCATCGAGCTGGTCGTCGATAGAGACGGAGAGAGAGTCCGAACTACCGTCGTTCCGGATGAGGCCCCCGACCAGAACCTGTTCGGTGAGCCCATCGCTCGGGGCGTGATCGGCGTCCATCTCAACGCCTTCGGAAATCGGCTCGGTGTCGCGGACCAGGGGCGAAGCCCGCCCGGGGTCCAAACCGGCGATGCGATCCTGGCGGTGGACCAAGAGCACATCGACTCCTGGTCGGGCTTGCGCTCGGCCCTCCGTCGACGGGCCGGGATGGAGGCCAAGCTTCGCATCGCCCGTCCGGACCCGCGTCGATTGGGAGACGTCCTCAGCGCCGAAGCGCCGGCGCCCTTCGAGCTTAGCCTCGTCGTCCCCGAGGACGGTGAGCCGGCCAGCTTGGGGTGGGCACCCGGCTCTCAGTTCGTGAGGACCGTCGCCGAAGGCGGTCCCGCCGACCGGGCGGGGATTCGGGCCGGTGATCAGGTCTGGGCCGTCGACGGGCACCGAACGATCAATTTTGCCTCCTTCGCGGGTCGTATCCTGGAGGCCGAGGGCGAAGCCATCGAGGTCGAGCTGCGAAGAGACGGCGAAGCGGTCGCGTTCCGTTTCGATCCCGAAGCCATCAGCTGCGTTCACGAGAATACCAAGAAGCCCACGACCGAGCAGCAGCTCGGATTTGGTCGACGCCTGGTCAGCGATGGTGCGCCCTGCGCCGACTTGGCCCGTGCCCAATGGGCGGATGCGGCCTGGCATTCGAGCGCGCCGGTCCCGATCGAGGAAGCGGAACTGAGCATTGCGGAGGCCTTCATGTCTTCGGTTCGAGAGACGGGCGGCGTCATCTACAATACGCTTCGCGGCATATTCAAACTGTTCACCAACGAGGTCAGCGTCGAGAACGTCGGCGGACCCGTTCGATTGTTTCAGCTGGCGTCCCAAGCAGCCGAGCTCGGACTGCTCGTGTACCTTGGCATCTTGGCCTCGGTTTCGGTGAATCTTGGCTTGGTCAACCTGCTTCCCATTCCCGTCTTCGATGGGGGTCACCTGCTCCTGCTCCTAATCGAGGCCATCAAGCGCAAGCCGCTCTCGGTTCGGACGCGGGAGTACGCGAACCTCTTTGGGTTGATGTTCATCATCTCGCTGTTCGTCCTCGCCATGCGGAATGACATCCTGGCCTTGGACGCCTTTTGAGCACCTTGCTCATCGAGTCCTCGGTTCGACCGGCTCGCGTCGGCTTGGCGCACGAAGACGGACGCATCCAGACAGGGGAGGGCCAGGCCCCGGCCGAGAGTGTGGAGGGTCTGGTGAGAGACTGGGCCCGCGTCAGCCGCTTCGGCCTGTCCATTGGGCCCGGATCCTTCACGGGCCTACGGGTTGGGCTTTCTCTGCTGAAAGGCTTGGCTTTCGTCCATCCTCGACCCGTGGCTCCCATCAGCTCGCTTCGAGTGTGGGCGGCCAGCGTGGACGCACCAGCGGTGGCAGCGGTGCTCGACGCCCGCCGGGAGCGCGTCTTCATGGCGCTGTACGAAGGAGACCGTTGCCTGATCCCCGAGGCGGCTCGTCCTCTAGCCGAAGCCCGTGCGCTCCTGGAGGGACGAGACTGCGTGCTCGTGGGAGACGGCGTCGAACAGCTGTCTCTGATGCTTCCCAAGGCGCAGGGCGTCACCCGTCCCTCGTTGCGAGCCCTTGCGCGCTTGGTGCGCAGTGCTCCGGAAGAGGCGCTGCGTTCGCCCTCGGAGCTCGAGCCACGCTACCTTCTGCGCACTGAAATCGAGGAGCAACTCGATCCCGACGGGAGAGGGAATTGACAGCCGAAGAGGTCGGTCCCTAGCCTGAGCACCTTCCATGAAGTGGACCCGGGAGGAGCGCATTCAGCGATTGATGCGCGAACACGCAGAGTTGGAAAAGCGACTGGCGAAGCTCGACGGAAGGAACTTCCTCAGCGAGATGGATCGGCTGGAAAAGCGGAAGCTCCAGAAGCTCAAGCTGCTCAAAAAAGACCAGCTGCTCGAGCTCGGCGCGGCGTGAAGCGCGTCGCGCTGGTCGGCGCCCATACCGCCTTGGCCGAGAACATCTCAGCCTGCGCCGAGGACTCGGACTTGGAGCTCGACTTCCTTCGGGTGACCACGACGGCCCACGTCACTGGAGACCTGGGCCTGGTGGGGCCGGAGCTTCTCCGAGATGCCGATGCCCTGGTTCTTTGCTTCGACGACCCGGTGACTCGGGCCCTTTGGTCCGCCTCGGGCGAGGGGGGCGATAGGCCCATGGTGGCGGTGGGGCTCGACGGCCTGGAAGGCACTTGGGTGGAGGAGCCGGGCGCGGACAGAGCGGCCAGGGTCGTGGTCGTCCCCGGACCGGCCGAACCCGTAGCGGCCATCATGGAGACCTTGGCCGACTTGGAGCCTGAGAGTGCGCGCCTCGTGGCCTTGGAGTCGGCGGCCAGCTTCGACAAAGGGGGCATGGACGCCCTATCCGAGCAGACCCGGGCCGTGTTCGGGATGCAGGACGTCGCGCCCCGCTTTCTGTCTGGACCCATGGCGTTTGGCCTTTGGTCGTCCTCGGCGCCGGATGGCGCCGAACCGGACGTCAAAGAGCAGCAATCCATGGTGGTCCTGGAGGCCGCCATGCCGGAGATCCGCTGGAGCGTTAGTCAACTGTGGGCGCCGAGCTTCTCGGGCGAGATGTTCGTCCTGGACGTCGAGACCCGCCGGCCCCCCGAAGGGGACCTATGGGCCCGGCTGGAGCAGGGCCGAGCCCTTCGACGTTGGAGCCAGGCCCGACTATCTAGCCAGGACGCCGTGGATCGCGACGACGTCCTCCTGACCGGGCTGCAGGCAGGCAGCAGGGGTCTCCGAGTCACGGGCGCCTACGATAGGCTTCGCCGGGGCGGTCCCACCCAGGTCGTCCGGTGGCTCAGCCGCAGGTTTTCGCCGAGCGGGCCTTCGTCAGAATGACGCTAGGACCCGGGGCGCCTGACGGAAAGGCAGCCCGACCCAAGGCTCCCGGCTTCTAGTTGGCAGCGGAACGATTCTTGCCTACGTCCAGGCCGTCCCCATGCTGAGCCCTCTTCCCCTCGTCTTGGCGCTCCTCCCCCAGCAGAGCATTCCGACCGTTAACGTCACGCCCATCGTCCTAAACGAGATCCTGCTCATCAATCGCGAGGACATCCTGGAGCGGAACACCCAGATCAACCTGGATTGGATCGCGACTCACCAGGGAACCTTCAACTACGAAATCACCTACGATCGCCGGACGACAGAGGGCGATCAGGCGCCCTTGGTTCTCTTCGACAGCGACCGAATGGACGCCGTCAATCAGAACACTGGGACTTCGAGGAGCGGGGTCATGAATCGGATCGTGATGCGGCCGTCCCAGATCGCCGCCTTCGTCCCGGGCGTCACGCTCACCAGTACGACCACGACCATCGGCGAGTTCACCAACATCGCCGCCTTCAACAACACCGAGCGCCTCATCGTCATCAACATCTTCCCGAGTGGCGATGCGACCGACGACATGCGCTCGGCCCAGGCCAACTTCACCTTCACCGTGGACACGGTTCGTCCTCCACCGCCCACTTTGAACGAGGTCGTGCGGGGAGAGGACCGCCTGACGCTTCGTTTCACTCCGGCCATCGAGGTGGATGGCGAGCAGATCGACTTCCATCGCGTGGTGTACTGCGTCGCTACATCCAGCGTGGCGCTCGTCGACGAAAACGGCCAACCCATCCCGGAGGAGGACGTGCAGGAGACCGCCCGGGCCGTCTTCGTCGACAGCACGGGCTTCGACCCCGACGCGGGGCCCTTCGAAGTGGGGGATCTTCCCTGTGACGAAGTGAACGCGCCGGTCCAGAGCTCGGGCACCATCAGCGATACGCTCACCGAGTTCGCCATCGAAGACGGTCTGGTCAACGGCTTCCCCACCCTGATCGGCATTCGCTCCGTCGACTCGCTGGAGAACGAGGGCCAGATCTCGAACGTGGCCTTTGGTGTGCCCCGGGAGGTCGACGATTTCTTCGAGCGCTTCAACCGGGATGGGGTGCTGGAAGAGGGCGGCTTTTGCTTCGTGGCCACCGCGGCCTACGGAGCCTACGGCCATCCCATGGTCCGAATCCTGCGGGGGTTTCGGGACGAGGTACTGGCCGCCCATCCCCTCGGTCGGGCCTTCATCCAGACCTACTACGTCGAGGGCCCAGCCTGGGCCGAGTGGTTGAGGGCGACGCCCGGTGGACGCGTCGGGGCCCAGTTCGGCCTGTCCTTCCTCACATTCGGCGCCGTGATCTCGAGCTACGCTCTTCCCCTCTTTGCTCTCCTCATCGTCCTGCTTGGCCTGGGGAGGAGATGGCGTTTCGGAGGGACCGGGCTCCTCCTCCTCATGGCGCTGGGCATGGGGGCGAGTACCGCCCACGCCATCGAGCGCCCCAAGGCGACGCTGCCCATCGGCGTGGGCCTGGAGTTCAAGGTAGGACCCTTTCAGCCGGCCCTGGCGACCGACACCAGCAACAGCGCTTTCGTCGACATCTTCCGAGACGGCGGGGTCACGAACCCCTTGTTCGTGTTCGGAAGCGAGCTTCAGCTGCTTCGGACCAAGTTCGGGACCTTCGGGACCTACGGCTCCATCGGCTTCGTGCGCTGGCAGGGGAATGCGCTGACCCCCGGCGTCGAACCTCCTCAGCAAGAGAATGATACGACCGCGCTGAACCTCATCCCCCTCACGGGCCAGCTCTTCTATCGCGCGGACTTCATCGTCGACCGAACCCCGATTCCTCTCGTCCCCTATCTTCGCGGCGGCTTGGCCTACGATCTCTATTGGACGACCGACGGGAGCGGAGACATCTCGGAGGTCCAGGAGGGGGGCGAGACCTTTCGGGGCCTGGGTGGGAAGTTCGGCTTCACGGGAACGGTGGGCCTGATGCTCTATCTCAACTTCATCGATCCCAACGCAGCGCGAGATCTCTACAACACTACGCGTATCCGAGGGACCTACATCTTCGGCGAGCTCATCTACAGTCAGGTCGATGGCTTCGGACAGAGGGGCTTCGACTTCTCCGACGGCACCTGGAACCTGGGGCTGTACCTGGAGTTGTGAGCCTTCGGACCCTGAAGCTGCTCGTCGAGTACGACGGTACGGACTTCGCCGGCTGGCAGGTTCAGGACGGGCAGCGCACGGTCCAAGGCGTGCTGCAGGCCGCCGTCGAAGTCATGACCTGTCGACCGACCTTGGTGCGAGGCGCGAGCCGCACCGATGCTGGTGTCCACGCCCTAGGACAGGTGGCGGCCTTCGATACCGAGGGCAGCATTCCCGCCCACGGCTTCCTACGTGGACTCAATCGTTACCTGCCCGCCGACGTCGTGGTGCACGGGGTGGAAGAGGTGGCTCCCCTCTGGGATCCCAAGAGGAGTTCACGAGGCAAGCGCTATCGCTACGCCTACTGGACCCGTCCCTCCCCCAGCGCTCTGGACCGTCGACGAGCATGGCACCTACCCTATTCCATGGACCTGAAAGCCATGAGGGCCGGTGCGCAGGCCTTTGTCGGCACCCACGACTTCGAGGCCTTCCGGGCCAGCGGGTGCGTGGCCAAGCACGCCGTGAGGACGATTTACGAAGTGAGAATCGAGGCGCCGACCCTTCACCGGGTGCACTTCGTCGTGGTCGGCAACGCCTTCGTCCGAAACATGGTCCGAATCATGGCGGGCACGTTGGAGGAGGTGGGCCGCGGAAAGTCACCACCGTCCATCGTGGCTCAGGCCCTACAGAGTCGTCGACGGGCGTTGGCCGGGCGGACGGCCCCGGCCCACGGCCTGTTCTTGGAGGAGGTCGTGCATGATGAGCGATTGCCCCCTCGGCCCGCTGATGATGTGGATTGGCGCGGCGGGTGAATGGGCTCTTTGCTTCGGATCCTCGGCATCGTGCTCAGCACTCTCGTATTCTCGGTCCTTACCGTGGTGGCGCTGCCTATCGGCATCCCAGCCCTGACTTGGGTGGCGCGCAACTGGTCGAGGGTGAACTTGATGGTATGCGGCGTCCGGGTGGTCCAGGAAGGCTGGGACCCGGCGCTCTTGGAGCGCAACTCCTACGTGGCGATGGCCAACCACATCAGCCACTTCGACGTGATGGCGCTCTACGGATACGTCCCTCTGCCCATGCGGCCGATCGCCAAGCGTGAGCTCGTCTACATTCCCGTCTTTGGCTGGGTGCTGTGGGCTGGGGCCGCCATCATGATCGACCGGCGCAACCGCAAGAAGGCCAGCCAGAGCCTCCGCCGGGCGGCTCAGGTCATCCGCGATGGGTCCTCGGTTCTCATGTTTCCCGAGGGGACCCGGACCCCTGAGGGGCAGATGGGGGCGCTCAAGAAGGGAGCCTTCCACCTGGCATTGGAGGCCCAGGTGCCGGTGCTTCCGATCGGCGTCGAGGGCACCGGGGCCATCCTGCCCCCCCACGATTGGCGCATCCGGCCCGGGACGGTTCACGTTCGCGTAGGGAAACCGATAGAGACGACTGGGCTTCAGAACAACGACGACGGTCGACGTGCCTTGATGGGCCAGGTCGAGGGGGCATTGGCCGAGCTCAGCCGTCAGAGCAAAAGCGCAACTCCGGCTTGACTGGTTGGCTGGACGCCCTTATCACCCACGCCCTCATGTCCGAGCAGGCCCCCAAGAAGCCGCGGATTGCCAATCTGCGACCCACCCGCTCCTTCGGGTACGACGACGCCGAGCGGCAGTGGCTGTTGGTCGACGCCAAAGGCAAGTCCCTCGGCCGGCTCGCGTCTCAGGTTTCGAAGCTCCTTCGGGGAAAGCACAAGCCGACTTTCACCCCCCACACAGACGCCGGTGATTTCGTCGTCATCGTCAACGCGGCCCAGGTGGAGATGCGGGGCAACGACAAGATCAACAAGACGGTCTACAACAAGCACACCGGCTACCTCGGCAACATGAAGAGCCGGACCGCGGCCGAGATTCGGGCCAACACCCCCGCCAAACTGATCGAGCTCGCCGTCGCCGGCATGATCCCCCGCGGTTCCTTGGGCAACAAGATGATGAAGAAGCTCAAGATCTACGGCGACGACAAGCATCCCCATCATGCCCAAAAGCCCCAGCCCATTGAGCTGAAGGCCTGAAAGAGCATCCCATCATGGCGCAGCAGCAGTACTACGCGACGGGTCGACGCAAGGAGTCGATCGCTCGAGTCTACCTCCGCCCCGGCAACGGGCAGATCACTATCAACAAGCGTCCGGTCGACCAGTACTTCGGTCGTGAGGTCCTGCGCATGATCATCCGTCAGCCGCTCGAGCTAGTGGAGCAGGAGTCGAAGTGGAACATCTCCGTGAACGTCACCGGCGGAGGGCTGTCGGGCCAGGCCGGCGCAGTGCGCCACGGCATCACCCGGGCTCTGATGGAGGCCGACGGTGAGCTGCGGCCTTCTCTGAAGAAGGCGGGCTTCGTGACCCGCGACGCTCGCATGGTCGAGCGCAAGAAGTACGGTCGCCCTGGCGCCCGCAAGCGCTTCCAGTTCTCGAAGCGATAGTCTGAGCGCCTTGGACCGCCGTAGCTTTCTCGGCGGCCTCGTTGCCTCTCTCGGGGGACCGAAGGCCGCGTCCGCGGCGGCCGGCTATCCTCGGTTTCGGCCTTTGACGCTGTCCGAGCTCTACGACGCGCGCTTGCGTTTCATCGGAGGCGTCCCGGCCCTTTCGGTCGGCATCGGTCAGGGGCTCGAATCAGCCCAGATCCAGGCAGATCGTCCGCTGCGCCTCTTCTTCGAAGAGAAAGGCCTTCCAAAGGTCGTCTACCGAGATGAGCCGGTCGTCCTGTCCTCCTTGGTGAAGGCCGGAACTCGTCGCTGGTGGGTGCGGGCCGCGACCGAGACGCGGGGCCAGTTGGCCAAGATCGAAGCCGCGGCGCGGCAGTGGAAAGGGACTCGGCGCATCGTCGAGGCTGGGGCCTTGGTCGCCCTCAAAGGGCAGGTGCTGGACACCCGAGAGCTTCGACTTTGGCTCGGCGGCGGACCCAGGGAGGAGCTCGAACCTCTCCGAAAGCAAATCTTCGAGGCCGAAGGACGGGCACCGGCGCTGGAGGCGGATCTCGAGGCGCCCAAGTCGAAGGTCCAAATCAGCGACGGGCAGGGGAGGACACTCCACATGGCCGATGGACCCGTCTGTGTGACCACCGCCCGGGGGGCCGCTCTCGCCTGGTCCGACCGGGGGCGGTGGGCGGGTCATCTCTACGGTCTCAGCGATCCCGAGGGACGACTCAGCCTAGTGAACACGGTATCGGCCGAGCGCCTCCTGAGCGGGCTGGTGCCGGCCGAGATGTTCGCCTCGGCGCCGGTCGAAGCCTTGAAGGCCCAGGCGGTCACGGCCCGGGGCGCTATTTTTGCCAAGCTCGGGCTCCGACACTTCGACGTGCCTTTCCATCTGTGCGCCGAGCAGCATTGCCAGGTCTACGGAGGCGTCGAGCGCGAAGACCCTCGGACCGATGCCGCCATCTCGAGCACGCGGGGCTTGCTGGCCGTTCGCCCGCGAGGCCAGGCCGGCGAGCCGCTCCAGGTGGTCCCGTCGGTCTACAGCTCAACCTGTGGCGGCTTCAGCGAGAACAACGAGGTGGTCTGGGATCAACGGCCTCGGCCCAGTCTGCGGGGGAGGCTGGACGGTGACCCATCGGACCCCCTCTTGCGCCCCTTCGCGAATGGACTGAACGAAGACAACATCCGGGCCTTTTTGGAGTCCGAACCGCCGACCTTCGAGGCCCGGTCGAGCATGGTTCGGGCAGAAAAGTACCGATGGCGGCGCAGGGTTGAGGCCGAGACCCTGAACCGCATGGTGGCGGAGCTCGGCGTGGGTCAAGTCGAACGGCTGGAGATCCTCGGCCGCGGGCCCGGAGGACGGGTCCACGGGGTTCGGGTCCACGGAGACCGGGGAGAAGAGGAAGTTCTTCGAGAGCTTCCGGTGCGGCGGCGCTTTGGCGGACTCAACAGCGGGATGTTCGTCGTGGACCACGAGCGCGACGCCACCGGTCGACTCCTTGCGGTCGAGTTCGTCGGTGGCGGCTGGGGTCATGGCTCCGGCATGTGTCAGGTCGGGGCCATCGGCCGCGCCGAGAAGGGCCAGAGCTTCGAGGAGATCCTGGCCCACTACTATGGTGGGGCCGTCGTCGAACGACTCTACTGAGTGCTTGGGGCTAGCCGTCCCGAAGCCGGACGCGGATGGGGCCCTTGGCAGTGCTTGGGTCGACGACTTTGCCCTTCTGGGTGATCTCGACCCGCTCTTGCTCCACCAGCCGGCGGGCGGCCTGGCGGGCAGGCTCCATCAAGTCGCGCCAGGAGGCTTCGGTGCCCACGAGTCGGGCGGCCTCACTTGGGCAGATGCTGCCGCCTCGCTTGCGCTCCCCCAAGAGCCGAAGGATGGCCGCCTCCAGCTCTAGCTGGGGGCCCCTGTTCTTGTTTCGGCGGCAGGCGTAGCTGCAGTACCTCACCTGGTCCCAGTTCGTGGCCCACTTCTTTCGCCACTCGATACGTCGGCCGCAGACGGCGCAGCTCTTTTCTTCCTCTGCGCTCACGACTCGGCGATCGCGTGGGCCAGTTCGAGTCCCGACAAGAAAGCGCCCTCCACCCGAGCTCCGTTGAGCCAGTCACCCGCCATCCCCAGACCTTGCTCATGGTCCCACCAGCAGCCGAGCTCCAGTGCCTGTTCCGGAATGGAGAAGCGCCAGCGATGGGCCGTGTGAAAGGAGGGCTGAACGGGAGGGTGCTCGATGACCTCGAAGAAGGCCCGGACCAGCTCGGCTTGAGCCTCGGGGGGTGCGAGCGCGAGGTGGGCCCGGGACCAATCGGGACTTCCGTGGAGGATCCAGGTCTCGGTCTCGTTGCGGCCCGGTTTGCTGGAGTTCCGGGCCACCCACGATAGCGGGCCCTCGTTGATGAAGATGCCGTCGTAGGCCACCTCCAGCGGGCGAACGAATGACAGCATCACCGACCAACAAGGCCGCATCTCCACCCGGTGGGTAACCGCGGCCGCATGGTCGTGGCCCTCGAGCAGCGCTGCTGCTTGGGAAGGAGGAAGACTGAGGACCACGGCCTCGAAGCCTTGACCTCCTTCGTCCAGTTCCTGACCGGCCACGGTGTGCAGTCGCCACCGGCCCTGGCGCCGTTCGAGGGCCTGGATCTGCACCTGGAGCTGGACATCCAGGCCTTGGGCCAAGTGTTTGGCCATGGCGTTCATTCCCGGGGTACCGACCCATCGGCGGGGACCCTCGGACTTGGGCCGTAGTCGGCCGTCTTCTCGGACGCCGATTCGTCCCTCCCAGGGGGCGACCACGCCGGACTCGACCCAGGCGTCGACCTGGGCTCGAAAGCGCGCCTCCCGTGCGGTGAAGTACTGGGCGCCGTGGTCGAAGCAGGGCCCGGCATCGGTGCGGCGGGTGGAGGTGCGGCCCCCGAGGCCTCGGGCCTTCTCGAAGACCCGCACATCGTATCCGGCATGCTGCTGCAGCCTGCGGGCACAGCAGAGGCCGCTCAGGCCTGCGCCGACGACGGCGACCTGACTCATGCGCTGACGTGGACTGGCGTCGGTGCGCCCCTAGAGCGCAGCGTCTTCTCGATGAAGAGCTCGCCAGCCCGGTAAGAGGAGCGGACGAGCGGACCGCTGGCTACGTAGCCAAAGCCCATCTCCCGGGCCATGCCGGCGTAGCGGTCGAAGGTGTTGGGGTGGATGTATTCGACCACCGCTAGGTGCTTCTTCGAGGGCCGCAGGTACTGGCCGAAGGTAATGATGTCGACGTCGTTGTCCCTGCAGTCCCTCATGGCCTGGACGACCTCTTTCTCGGTCTCGCCAAGGCCTAGCATCAGGGAGGTCTTGCTGAGCAGATGGGGCGCCAGCTCCTTCGTCCAACGCAGCA
The DNA here is from genome assembly GCA_039024635.1 of Myxococcota bacterium. Classification (GTDB taxonomy): domain Bacteria; phylum Myxococcota; class Kuafuiibacteriia; order Kuafuiibacteriales; family Kuafuiibacteriaceae; genus Kuafuiihalomonas. Next base: position 42,705 of record JBCCQA010000033.1, read on the forward strand.
CGTTCAGCGACTGCTCGTACTTCGCCCTTCGGTCCCGAACCGTGGGCGTGAGCCGACGGACGGTCTCCAGGTTGTGAGCGAGGACGGCGATGGGAGACTCGGCGACCTTTCGAAGCGCTTCTCGATCCCCCAAGAAGTCGGGAATGAGCATCTCCAAGAGAACGTCCGGACTTTCGGCCTTGATGGCCCGAAGGCAGTCCGCGAGGTGGCCAGCTCCGCCGTCGGGCAGTTCGTCGCGATTTACGCTGGTGAGAACGACATAGCTGAGACCCATTTCGGCGACCGCCTCGGCGACCTTTCGAGGCTCTTCGGGGTCTAGGGACGGGGGGAGCTTGGCCGTCTTGATGGCGCAGAAGCGACAGCCCCGCGTGCAGGTGTCGCCCATCAACATGAAGGTGCCGGTGCCGATGCTCCAACACTCACCGATGTTGGGACAGCGGGCCTCTTCGCATACGGTGGCCAGGGTCAGGCGTCGGGCCCGTTGCTTGAGCGCCGTATAGTGCTCGCCTGAAGGCGCCTTGATCTTTAACCACGAGGGCTTGCCCCGATTCAGGACTCCGGCCGGCTGGCCGTTCTCGTCCTGCAGGATGGGAAGCGCGTTTCGCACTCTAGGCAGATAACACTCCAGGCCCGACCCACCAATCCCAGATCAGCAAAGCCAGAGGAAGCGAAGGAAGCAGGGATGGCGCTGGCTTGGCCGGCGCCAGGTACCCGGCTCGCATAGGCTCGGTGACCGCGTCGCGGTCTCCGGGACACGCAGTGAGCGGAGCCGGAAAACGCGAAGCGTTTGTCCGGAGGAGGGAACGAAGCAGGGATGGCGCTGGCTTGGCCGGCGCCAGGTACCCTAGTTCGCTTCGGACCAGTCGGCATCGATGACGTCATCGTCCTTCTTCTTCTCGGACTCGGCGCTCTCGCCGCCGCCGTCGCCTCCGGGTGCGCCGCCTTCGTTGGGCGGACCACCGGCGTCGCTGGTGCTCTTGTAAAGGTGCTCAGCCATCTTTTGGGAAGCGGCCTTCAGCTTCTCTTCCGCCGCGTCCCAGGCTGCCGGCTCCTCTTTCTTGAGAGCCTCCCGCGACTCCTCGACCGCGCTCGAGACCTCTTGGCCTAGCTCGACCGGCAGCTTGTCCTTCGATTCGTTCATGGTCTTCTCGACCTGATAGACGAGCTGGTCGAGTCGGTTCCGTCGCTCGACGAGCTCGCGCCGCTCCTCGTCCGCCTTCTCGTTGGCCTGTGCCTCTTCCACCATCCGGTTGATCTCGTCCTCACTGAGGCCGGACTGAGCCTCGATGCGAATGGACTGCTCCGTGTTGGTCGCCTTGTCCTTGGCCGAGACCTTCACGATGCCGTTGGCGTCGATGTCGAAGGTGACCTCGATCTGAGGTACGCCTCGGGGGGCGGGCGGGATGCCGCTGAGTACGAACTTACCCAGCGTCTTGTTGTCCCCGGCCATCTTGCGTTCGCCCTGCATCACGTGGACTTCCACCTGGGGCTGGTTGTCCTGGGCGGTGGAGAATACCTCCGACTTGGTCGTCGGGATGGTGGTGTTCCGCGGGATGAGCGGCGTGAACACTCCGCCCAAGGTCTCGATGCCCAAGGACAAGGGCGTCACGTCCAGGAGGACGATGTCCTTAGCTTCCCCGGTCAGCACGCCACCTTGAATGGCGGCGCCCATGGCCACGACCTCGTCCGGGTTGACCGAACGGTTGGGCTCCTTGCCGAAGAACTTCTTCACGTCCTCTTGGATGAGCGGGATTCGGGTCGAGCCACCGACCAGGACCACTTCGTCGATCTCGCGGGGCGACTTCTTGGCGTCGTCTAGGGCCCGTTTCACCGACTCGAAGGAGCGGCTGACCAAGTCGCCGACCAGCGCTTCGAACTTGGCCCGGGACAGCTTGAGCTGCATGTGCTTGGGGCCGCTGGCGTCGGCGGTGAGGAAGGGCAGGTTGACCTCGGTCTCGAAGGCGCTCGAAAGCTCGATCTTGGCCTTCTCGGCCGCGTCCTTGAGGCGCTGCATCACCATCTTGTCGCTGGAGATGTCGATGCCGGTGTCCCGACGGAACTCGTCGGTCAGCCAGTTCATAACCACGGCGTCGAAGTCGTCACCGCCAAGGTGGGTGTCGCCATTGGTGGAGATGACCTCGACCACCCCGTCGCCGACTTCCAGGATCGAGATGTCAAAAGTGCCCCCGCCGAAGTCGTAGACGGCGATGATCTCGTTCGTCTTCTTGTCCAGGCCGTAGGCGAGGGCGGCGGCCGTCGGTTCGTTGATGATTCGCTGAACGTTCAGGCCGGCGATTCGACCAGCGTCCTTCGTGGCCTGGCGCTGAGAATCGTTGAAGTAGGCGGGGACGGTGATGACCGCCTCCGACACGTCCTCGCCTAGCTGGGACTCGGCGGCTCGCTTCAGCTTCTGCAGGACCTTGGCCGAGACCTCGGGGGGCGAGTAGTTCTTGTCCCGGATGACGACGTGTGCATCACCGTTGTCGGCCTTCACCACGTTGTAGGGAACCCGCTTGGACTCCTCTTGGATGTCGTCGAACTTCATCCCCATGAAGCGCTTCACCGAGCTGACGGTGTTCTCGGGGTTTGTGATCGCCTGGCGTCGCGCCGTCTGGCCAACTAGGGTTTCTCCTTTGTCCGTCCAGGCCACGACGGAAGGCGTCGTTCGGTGGCCCTCTTCGTTCACGAGGACCTTGGTCTCCCCGCCCTCCATGATGGAAACTACGGAGTTCGTCGTTCCCAGGTCGATTCCGATGACTTTCTTTCCCATTCGAGCCGATTCCTAACTGCCCTCAAGCGGGGCGCCGGCAACCTAGGCACACGGTTCTCGGCGTCAAACTCATCCAAATCGAAACAAGGTCTGGACGACATGTGTTAAGGCACCGCGGACGTGGCCGCATTCCGGCCACCCAGCTCAGGAGTCACTGCAAGCATGAGTAACACAGCCACCATTTTCGGATATTTGGCCGTGGGCGCCATCGGCGCGGCCGTCGGCTACGGCATCCGAGACGCCCAGGATTCGAAGGGAGCCGGGGGACGTCCTGCCGTGGCCCAAGCTCCGGCCGCCAAGGCGGGCGACGGCGAGGTCGAGGTCTACAAGGTCCCTGTCGGCGAGAGCCACCAGAAGGGCTCAAAGAACGCCCTCGTCACCATCGTGGAGTTTTCGGACTTCCAGTGTCCCTTCTGCAATCGCGTCAACCCCACCCTGACTCAGATTCAGAAGACCTATGGCGACGAGGTTCGTTTCGTCTTCAAGCACAACCCGCTGCCCTTTCACAAAGACGCGCCTTTGGCCTCCGAGTACGTCTTGGCTGCTGGCCAACAGGGCAAGTTCTGGGAGATGCACGACGAGGTCTTCGCGAACCAGAAGAAGTTGAAGAAGGACGATCTCGACGGCTACGCCAAGAACGTCGGCCTCGACCCGGCGAAGGTTCAGTCCTTCATCGAGTCCGGGGCGGGCAAGAAGGCCATCGCTCAGGACCAGAAGCTGGCCCGGCAGATCGGCGCCGGCGGGACGCCCGCCTTCTTCATCAACGGCGTGAAGCTCTCGGGCGCCCAGCCCTTCAACGCCTTCAAGAAGGTCATCGACGAGCGTCTGGCCGCCGCCAAGGCCCTGGTCAAGAAGGGCACGGCCAAGGACAAGGTGTACGCCGCTCTCATCGCCAAAGGCCGGACCTCCCCGGCTCCGCGGCCTGAGCAGCCGCAGCGCCAGGCGCCCCCCGACACCCGTCAGAAGGTGGCCCTGGTAGATGGCACCCCAGCCAAGGGCGCCAAGAAGCCCTTGGTCACCATCGTCGAGTTCTCCGACTTCCAATGCCCCTACTGCTCCCGGGTCAATCCCAGCATCAAGCAGGCCCTGGAGGAGTACGGCGACGACGTTCAGGTGCGCTTCCGGAACCAGCCCCTCTCCTTCCACAAGCAGGCCCTGCCCGCCGCCAAGGCCGCCCTCGCGGCCCACGCTCAGGGCAAATTCTGGGAGATGCACGACGAGCTCTTCGCCAACCAGCGCGCGCTCAGCGACGACCAGATCAAGGGCTACGCCAAGAAGATCGGCCTCGACATGGCCCGTTTCACCAAGGATCTGGCCGGCCCCGCCGTCGCCAAGGCGGTCGAGAAGGACCAGGCCGACGCGCGCAAGTACGGCGCTCGCGGCACGCCCACCCTGTTCGTGAACGGCACCCCGGTTCGGGGCGCCCAGCCCTACCCCCGCATCAAGGCGGTGATCGACGAAGAGCTGGCCTTGGCCAAGAAGCTCATCAAGGGCGGCGCGACCCGAGCCAACGTCTACGAGAAAGTCCTGGCCCAGGCGCCGAAGCCCCAGGCCAAGGCCCCCGCTGCGCCAGTTAAGCCCGTGAACATCGAGCTGGGCAAGGCGCCGGTCCAAGGTGACCCCAAGGCGCCCGTGAAGGTCGTGATGTACTCGGACTTTCAGTGCCCCTTTTGCTCCCGCGTGAACCCGAGCATCGAGAAGATTCAGGAAGAGTACGGCGACAAGGTCGTGGTGGCCTTCAAGCACTTCCCTCTGGCCTTCCACAAGGACGCCAAGCCCGCCGCCATCGCGAGCTTGGCCGCTCACAGGCAGAACAAGTTCTGGCCGATGCACGAGAAGCTGTTCGAGAACCAGAAGGCTCTGAAGCGGGACGACCTGGTGGGCTACGCCGAGGAACTCGGTCTCAACGTGGCCAAATTCGAGAAGGACCTCGACGATCCGGCCCTCGCGAGCTGGGTCGACGAGGACATGGCCGAAGGCTCCAAGGTCGGGGTGCGAGGAACGCCCGCCACCTTCATCAATGGGCAGCTCGTGTCGGGCGCGCAGCCCTACGAGAAGTTCAAGAGCCTCATCGACGACGCCCTAGACAAGAGCTGAGCCTCGAACGAATCCTGAGGGGCTCCTCTGGATCATCGCTCGCTCGACGCTCCTTGGTGGGGCCGGGCTGACCATGCGTCGACCCAGGGGCTCGCCTGCAACCATGTTCATGCGGGCATGGGGTCTCCGGGGGACCAGGGCCGCCACTCTTGGTCTCCTTTGTCCTCCGTTTCTTGGATGTGAACGTGCCCCCACACGTCGGGAACCACAGTCGACCGGAGTTTCGTGACCTGGACCGAGGATGGTGGGAGCCAAAGGCCCAGCTGGCGTCGAGGGCAACACTCGGGTCTTCAGACGACCCACGAAGCCGGTCAGTATCGCCCTTCTTTCAAATCGGCGACATCTACGGTCCGAGCCAGCGGCCTGGCGCGCTGCGGATCGAGACTGGTTCACTTCGACCTCCAGTTGGGGGCTTCGACCCGACTGGGCCGTGGCCAGTCGAGTCACCGAGGACCGGGTGAGTTACGTCCTCCGGGACCCCGAACGGCCCGAACTCCACGGGCTGTGGACCGCTCGGCTCGACGCTAACCTGAGCCTCTGAGGCCTTTTCCGGGTACATTTCCGCAATAGGGACCTGAACGGGCGCGGGAACCCCAACGTCGTTCGAAAACTGACGGCGCAGTGCGGCAAAAAGATCTTCGAGGTGTCCTCTTGTGGGCGTTTCCGGCCTTGGCACCCACGAATTTCGTGCTCTAGATTACGCCGGCATGTCGGGAATGCGTCCGTGCCGCGTCTGGTTCCTGTCGCCGGCGTTCGCGACCTTGCTGTTCTTCCTCGCACAGATCGCAATGATGCTCGGAGGTGAGACTTCGGCGCCTCGAGTGGCAGGTTTGGCAGCCGGCACCCCCCTGCCCGCGCGGGAAAGCCGTGTGGTCCAGGTCATCCAGCCTGCGGACGTCCAATCCGTTCCTTTGCCCGAGACGGAAGAGGCCCTCTTCGAGCTTCTCCAGACCCAGCGTCGGGTGGCCTTCGACGCAGACTGAGGCCTGGCTCAGCGAGCGGGCGCCCGGTGTGCCCCACGCCGCTTTCCCGATGACGCTCAGACCTCGACTTGTTTGGGGCGGCGAATGAGCCAGCGCCAGAGCCAGGCGTCCGGAACGGGCAGGGTCAAGAACAGGTGTTCCAGAAGCGCCAGTCCCAATAGGGCGCCGACGAGGGTAGCGCCCAAGGACTCGAAGCCGGTCGTCGTCACGGCGCGGCCCGTGAACCAGGACAGTGCCAGGCTGCCGAAGAGAAGGGACCAGGGCATGAGGGGGTTCAGGGGCGAGCGTCGGAAGTAGCTCGGCAGGTAGTCCAGCTCGTCGGGGATGAAGTCCACGGCTAGGTTTCGGACGCCCAAGAACACGTTGAGCTTGGCGCTCAGCCGCATGACCCAGAGCACGACGAAGGTGGCGACGCCGACTTGATTGGGGGCGCCCCAGTTCGCCAGGACCAAGAGCAGGACGGTGGCGGCCAGGGCGAGCTCGTGGTGCAAAACGACCTCGAGTCCATAGCGAAAGCGGCGCCATCCCGTCGCATCGGCGGGGCAGGGCCCTCGTCGTGGACCGGTTAGCCAACCCTTCAGGAAGAGCAGCTCATGCCAGGCCCAGACGCCGATGGCGGAGCAGAAGGCCAAGTAAGCCCCCCAGGGTCCGGTGTCTTCGGCCGTCCAAACCAGGCCCAGGATGGAGACCATCGCCACCCCCGTCGTCGCCGTCAACACGGCCCTCGCCTGGCGGCGGTGCTGGGCCCACAGAAGGAGCCCAGTCCCAAACCACCAGACGAAGACGCAGAAGCCGATGGCGAAGACGGCAAGCATGCTCAATAGGAAGGCTGCAGTCGGCTTTGGGCCGGCAGCTCGTTGGCGACCGGCCTTCTCAGGTACATGCGGCCAAAGGTCCAAACGACCTTGGCCCGCAGCCAGCTCGCCTTGACGAACCCCGAGACACCGCCTCTTCGCTCCGCTTCCCTGATGCCGTCCGAGAGCTCAGCCATACGAACCAGGTCCTGCCTGAAGCCATCGGACTCGACATCCAAGACGATCGGGAAGACCTGGCGTGAGATGGCCACCGTCTTGCGGAAGACCTCCATGCCGTAGTCGGCTGGATCCAGCTGAAGGGCCTCATGGAAAGCCGGCCGGTTGTGGTCACGAACGAACATGGTCGTGAACACAGCTAGCTGGAAGAAGCGTATCCAGTACCTGTTCAGCCCCGAGAGAAGCTTGGGATCGGCTCTCATGAGAAGCGCAAAGGCCTCGCCGTGCCTGAACTCGTCGTTGCACCACTCTTCGAACCACTTGAAGATGGGGTGAAAGGCGAGTTCGGGGTGGCGCTCCAGATGCCGAAAGATGGTGATGTAGCGGGCGTAGCCGATTTTCTCCGACAGGTAGGTCGCGTAGAAAATGAACTTGGGAGAGAAGAAGGTGTACTTCTTCTTCTTGGTCAGGAAGCCGAGGTCCACTTCGACACCGAAGTCCCTGAGGGCGTCGTTAATGAAGCCTGCGTGGCGGGACTCGTCTCGGCTCATGGTTCCGAACAGTCGAATCATCTCTCGATTCGTGCCTCGCTTCCTCATCTCGGCGTAGAGGACGCAGCCCGAGAACTCGGCGGTGAGGGAGCTAACCAAGAAGTCCAGGAACTCTTCCTTCAAGGGTCCCTTTATCCGAGACATGTCCAGGTCCCATTTGTCGCCCCGCTTGAAGTGTTTGCGATTGGGGTCGCTCTCCAGCTCCTCGATCAAGGCGTCCCATTCGGCCCGAACCGGCGTAACGTCGATGCGATCGAGAGCCGCGTAGTCGGTCGTATAGAAACGTGGGCTCAGCGTCGTGGTCTGCTGGGCCATACGGGTGGTTTCGTTGACTTCTCTGGTCTTCATCGCGTGCTGCTCCTCACGGGTCCGTCGGTGAAGCTCACGTCCAGGAGCTCCATCGCTTCCAAGTCTCCGGTCATCCGGGTCCATAGGCGTTCCCACCACCAGGCTCGAACCAAGGTCGCCTGACAGCGGGTGGTGCTGGTTTGGCCATAGGGCGGGCAAGGAGGTGCGCCGTGAACGAGCACTTCGTCGCCGGGGCCTGCCTCCACGCCGTCAAGCTCGACGTGAGCGCCGAGGTTCTCGAAGGTGTGGTCTATCCGAACCGTACAGTCGGTCTGAATCTGCTTCTTGAACATGCTTATCCTCTCGCTTGGCTCAAGGTCGTCTCCATGAGCCGTTTGAACAACGCAACGTTGTCTCGTCCAAAGACGTCGAGCTCGATGCTTCCATCGATGCTGGGGTCGTGAAGAGAGAGCCGTCCGTCCGACCAACGAATCAGCTCATAGGGTTCGTCCATGGGCTTCGACTCCAGCTTTCGCCCCCTTCGGAGACTACGGAGTAGTCCACGCAGGAACCCTTGCTCACCGGGTCCGGCGGTGACGAGGACGTCGCCGGTGGCATGGTCGATGACTTCGATGACGTCCGCTTGGGAGTGCTCGAAGACGAGGCTGCGGCTCTCAACGACGCGGGCTTCCGGCATCTCCGTTCGGCCGATGCCGGTCGTCCGTGAGAAGACGGCGAAGGCGAAGGTCACCATCAGCAGGACCGCGGTGGCGATCAGTACCCACTGCGGCACCTGGAGCTCGTGGTGATGATGGTGGTGGTGCCCGCTCACGCCGTCGCCTCCTGCTGCACAGTCAAGGGGACCGAGGTCTGAGCCTCACCTTCGGTCAAAGGCCGCTCGGCCGCCGGGGCTCCCTCTGCGTTCTGCTCGGAGAAGGCCTTCAGGGCTCCAGAGAGCTTCTCGGCTACCTGGGCTCCATTGGGCAAACAGCGGAGCATGGGCTGGGGCCGGGAGAGCTGCCACGGCTTCGCATGAGGCCACAGGTAGAGCACGCCGAAGGGAGGCGGCTTCGTGGGCTCGAGCGCGATCTCTGCCGTCCCGTCGGGGTAGAGCTTCATCGCCGCGTTCCGAACCTGCTCGAAGGGCACGTTGACCGTCATCGGAAAAGCAATCCCGTAGCGCATGACCACCCTTCGGTTGGTCAAGGTGTAAACGGTGGTGCGAACGTGCAGCCTAGCCATAAAGGCCAAGAGTCCGACGCACAAAATGCCCAACAGCAAGATGAAGACGGCCCCCGCCAACGCGGACGACAGACCTTCCTGGACCGCGAACCCGAAGCGAAGCACCACCAGCAGTCCGAAGTAGATCGCCACCTTTCGGGCGTGGAAGACCCGGCGGGCGAGGGCGCGCCCATTGGGCTCACCCTGCCATAGGATCCTTTCTCCTTCGGGCAGCTGCTCCGGCAAGCCACGGACGGGTTCGAAGTCCAGTTCGCTCATACCAAAGGCCCGTAGCCGAAGGTGGTCGCGTACATGCGGCCGCCTGCGTAGAAGGCCATGATCTGATCTTCTTCGAGGACGCCGACCTGGTCCGGGTTTGCCAACTTGGGAATCTTCGGAAAGTGCTCGGCTTTCAGAGAAGCCACCGTCACCGTGTCATCGTCGCGAATGAGCGCCGAGAACATCGGAAGGAGCCGAGCCCCTTCGCCGCCCTCGAGCTCGACTTCGAGATAGCGGACCATCTGGTCGGCGCGGTCGACCCAGATGTCTTTCACCGTGCCGACTCTGGTCCGATCGTTGGCCAAGACGTCCATGCCGCGAACGTCCTTCGACGGTTTGAAAATCTCGTAGTCCTCCGCCACTCGCATCGGCACGATGAGGAGGTCGCCCTCTCGAGTTAGCTCGGGACGTTCGTCGCGCTGGGCGTAAGCCGCCGGGCCGACCGCATCGACCATGGGGTCCCCGGTGGGCTCGAAGGGCGCGCCGGGGCCCCCTAGCCTCTCGGCCGCAACGGGGCGGTCATCGCGCTTCTCATTGGGCGCGAAGTGAGAGCCGTGACCGTGGGGAAGGATGTACTCCTTGGGTTTGGCCATCCAGAAGAAGTTGGTTGCGCCGTAGGCCTCCCGAGCTTCGTACTCTACGGGGTACCCTTCGCGCCGGTCGGTGCGCCGGATGTACCAAATCAAACCGAAGAAAAAGATCCAGAAGATGTAGAGGACGACCTGAGCGACGTCCACGTAGCCGGTAAATGCAGCATCCATGATTTCTCGAAAACTCCCTCAACCCGGCATCTCGGCCAGGCCGAACTTCCTGCGGGCTGCGAGCCCGCTTGGCTGTCGACGGACCATCGGTCCGAGGGCCGCTAGAGCGACGAACAACAGTCCAATCTCGATGTGATAGACGAATGTGTAGCCCGCGACGGGACCGTTTAGCGCTGGGCCCAGGACGCCCGCTTCGGCGAGACCTGTGATCAGATCCCTGATGAAGCCGCCCAGAGCGATCCCGGCCCCAGCCGCCGTCGCCTGCACGGCACCCCACGCACCGAGGGCGAGTCCGGCGCCGTCCTCCTCAGCCAGCCCCATGGCCGCCGTCAGGGTGCCGACTGCGAAGAGTCCGCCTCCCAGACCGATGAAGGTGGTCCCGAGCCGAAAGAGGGTCGCGGAGTGGAGAGGTGCAGCAAAGGTGATGGCCGAGAAGGCGGCGATGCCGATGACCGAACCCCAGGCCACGAGCGCGAAGGGGCTCTTCCCTTCGGCCAGAGAGCGGGCCGCCCAAGCGAAGCCGACCAGGGTTCCACCAGCCAAAAGAGCGGTGAGGGCGGTGGTCGCGGCGACCGACAGATGGAGCACTTCCCCGCCGTAGGGCTCGAGCAGGATGTCCTGCATGCTGAAGGCAGCTGTCCCAAGCCCGACCACGACCAGCAGCCGGCTGGCCTGCCCACCATCCATGAAGCGGGCCCACGATGCACTGAAGCTGGGTCGGGACTTGGCAACGTCCAAGTTCGGTCGTCGGGCCTCCTGCTTCCATAGGGCAACGAGGTTGAGCCCGAGGGTCAGCAGTCCGGCGCCCTGAATGACCTGGATGAGGCGTACTCGCCCGAAGTCCTCCAGAAGGACTCCGAAGCAGAGGGCGCTCCCGACCATCCCTAGCAACAGCATCACGTAAAGGAGAGCGACCACCCGAGGTCGGGTCTCCTCCGTGGCGAGGTCGGTGGCGAGAGCGAGTCCAGCCGTCTGCGTCACGTGGAGGCCGACGCCCACGCACAAGAAGGCGATGGCGGCCCCGATCTCACCGGCCAAAGGCGGAGCAGCCACGGCGTCGCCGGCCAAGACATGGAGGGCGAACGGCATGATGGCCAGTCCGCCGAACTGTATGGTGGTCCCCATCCAGATATAGGGCACTCGGCGCCAGCCGATGGCGGAGCGGTGATGGTCGGACCGAAAGCCCACCAAGGCTCTGAAGGGCGCGAACAGCAGCGGCAAAGAGACCATGGTGGCCACCAACCAGGCTGGGATGCCCATCTCGATGATCATCACTCGGTTGAGGGTTCCGTTGAGCAGGACGACCGCCATGCCCACCGAGACCTGAAAGAGGGACAGGCGCAGGAGCCGACCGAGCGGGAGCTCGGCACTGGCTGCATCGGCGAAAGGAAGAAATCTCGGACCCACCCGCCGCAGGGTCCGTAGCCACTGGGCGCGTAGTCCGTTCACGATCGCAGGAGCTCCTGGGCGCAGGACGTGTAGAAACCGCGGCTCACGTGCAGGCTTCGACCGAGTCTCCAGGTTTCGAGGGCCGGTGAGGCCTCCAGTGCCTTCTGGAGACGGCGGGCCGCGATGGGTTGGATGAAGGGCGCTCTGTCGGCTCGAGGGAAGAATCCTCCCAACCAGTGCATCAGGGCCAAAAGCGGAGTGCGAGGGGCATAGGTGAAGACGACCCGGCTTTTCGCCCGGGCGGTGAGGCGCTCCACCATCGCTGTCATGTCCTCAGCCGAGTAGTGAATGAGCGAGTCCATGGCCACTACGCTGTCGAAGTCGCCAAGCGAAGGATCGAGCATGTCACCCACGCGAAAGTCGATTCGCCCTCCGCCGAGCTGAGTCGGTAGGCGCTTCTGAGCCAGCTCGACCAAGGTCGCCGATAGGTCGATGGCGACGACGTCGGCGCCTCTTTGGGCGGCCGCGACGGAAAGGGCGCCCGTGCCGCATCCGGCGTCGAGGATCCGGTGACCTCGCAGGTCTTTTGGAAGCATGGCGAGAATGCCCTCCGCCATCTCTCTTCGTCCTTGACGAACCGTGCGACGAATACGGCTCACGGGCCGATCCGAGGTGAGCTGGGCCCAAGTGTCGGCCGCGGTGCGATCGAAGTAGGCCTCGAGCCTACTTCGGCTGCGCTGGTAGCTCAGGCTTTCCATCAGTCAAACCCCAAGAAGTCGAAGATGTCCCGGTCCTTCATGGAGGAAGCCTGAAGAGGCGGAACACCGGCCCAAAGCGCGGCGGCCAGCCGCAGGTATTCCTCCTGGACGGCTTTCAGCTCGGGCGACTCCTCCATCTCGAAAAGAACCGACTTCTTGAGTCGGCTCCGTCGGATGACGTCCAGGTCTGGAAAGTGGGCCAGGCGCTGAAGACCCGTCGCATCGTTGAAGCGGTCGACCTCGTTAGTGGCTTTGCTTCGATTGGCGATGACTCCGCCCAGGCGGACGTTGTAATTCTTGGCCTTCGCGTTGATGGCGGAGACGATCCGATTCATCGCGAAGATGGAATCGAAGTCGTTGGCGGTCACGATGAGGGCCCGCTCTGCGTGCTGCAAAGGCGCAGCAAAGCCTCCACAGACGACATCGCCCAGGACGTCGAATATGACGACGTCGGTATCCTCCAGGAGGTGATGCTCCTTGAGTAGCTTCACCGTTTGGCCGACGACGTAGCCGCCGCAGCCCGTCCCTGCCGGGGGGCCGCCCGCCTCCACGCACATCACCCCGTTGAAGCCTTCGTAGACGAAGTCTTCGACTCGAAGCTCCTCGGTGTGGAAGTCTACGCTCTCGAGCACGTCGATGACGGTCGGCATGAGACGCTTGGTCAGAGTGAAGGTCGAGTCGTGCTTCGGGTCGCAGCCGATCTGAAGAACTCTCTTCCCGAGCTTCGAAAAGGCAGCCGACAGGTTCGAAGAGGTCGTGCTCTTTCCGATGCCGCCCTTTCCGTAGACGGCAAAGACCTTGGCGCCCTCGATCTGGGTGGACGGGTCTTGGTGCACCTGCACGCTGCCTGGTCCGTCGCTGCGTCGTCCTGGAATCTGAATCAACTCTTGCATGATCTCTCCTCGCCTCAGGCGGCGTCACCAACGCCTTCCAAGCGGTCCTCGAGTTCGTCGCCCGCCTTGCGAAGGGCATCTAGCATCTCGGCGTCTGGCTCCCAGTAGGAGCGTTCGTGGGCCTCAAGCAGTCGGTTCGCCAGCTTGGCGGAGGCTTTGGGGTTCAGTTGGGCCAAACGCTCCCGCATCTCAGGATCGAGAACGAAGGTCTGAGACAGCTGTTTGTAGACCCAGGGGGCAACCTGACCCGTGGTGGCCGACCAGCCCATCGTGTTCGTGATGTGGGCTTCGATCTGGCGGACGCCCTCGGAGCCGTGGGCCAACATGCCTTCGTACCACTTCGGGTTCAGCATCCGGGTCCGACTCTCGAGCGTGATCTGCTCGCCCAGGGTGCGGATGGTGCCTTCGCCTCGGGTCTGGTCCCCGATGTACACCGGGATCTCGTCCCCTTTGGCTCGACGAACCGCTCGTCCAAGGCCGCCCAGGGTGTCGAAGTAGTGATCGATGGTGGTGACGCCCAGCTCGACCGACTCCAAATTCTGGTAGCTGAGCTGCACCAGGGACAGCGCACTCTGAAGAAGTTCTTCCTGTCGGGCCGGCGTCCCGTCTCGGCCATAGGCGAAGCACTTTCGCCGGGTATAGGTCTCGGCGAGCTCGTCTTCGTCCTGCCAGCTTCCGCTGTCGACGAGGAAGTTGACGTTGGATCCGTAGGCTCCGTCGGCGTTGCTGAACACTCGAAGCGTCGCGGTGTCGAAGTCGCAGCCTTTTTCCTCCATGAACCTGAGGGTGTTCCGGCGGACGAAGTTCATCTCCTCGGGTTCTTCGGCCGAGGCGGCCAGCCAGAAGGCCTCAGCCAGAAGCTTGGTCTGAAGAGGCAGCAGGTCCCGGAAGATGCCGGAGAGGGTGACGACGACGTCGATGCGGGGACGGCCCAATGTCTCGAGATCCACCAACTGGGCGCCGCACAGGCGGCCATAGGGGTCGAACCGCGGCTCAGCGCCCACCAGGGCCAAGACCTGACCGATGGGGCCGCCCTCAGTCTTCAGGTTGTCCGTGCCCCAAAGAACCATCGCCACCGATTCGGGAAGGGCGTTGCCCATCTCCATGTGACGCTTGAGCAGTCGGTCGGCCTGACGGGCCCCGTCCTCGATGGCGAAGCGCGAGGGAAGTCGAAAAGGATCGAAGCCGTGGAGGTTTCGGCCCGACGGTAGCACCTCGGGGTTGCGGGCGATGTCACCGCCCGGCGCCGGACGAATAAAGCCGCCTTCGAGTGCGTGAAGGATAGCGGGGAGCTCTCGGCCACTTTGGAGGGCATTGTCGAGATGCTCGAGGTGGGTGACCAGCTCGGGATCGCTACCCTTGGGCGGTGGGGCCCCTTCGAGCAGCGCGTCCAAGAGCTTGGGGTCGACGCCTTCACCTCGAACGTCGGCTGCTGCCTCTAGCCACTCGCGTCGCACCACGGGCTCCATGGGGGCACCGACGACGTGGAGGCCGTGGGGTATCAGAGCGGCCTTCCAGGAGCTGAGAGCCTCGATGACTTCCAGCACCGAATCCGAGCCTCGCCAGTCTTTTTCCACCGGCATGAGGTCCAGCTCCCGGGCGGCCGTCTCGATCGCTTCCTCCAGACGCTCGCGTTCGGCTGACTCGTCCGGAGGTAGTCCACGCCAGCGTTCGGTCGAACCCTCCAGGTCCAATAGCTCCTTGTACAGACCTGCCTTGGCGAGGGGAGGTGTCATGTGGCTAACCAAGGTGGCGGCGGCGCGCCGCTTGGCGATCGTGCCTTCGGATGGGTTGTTGCCCGCGTACAGATAGACCGAAGGCAAGTCGCCAATCAGGCGGTCCGGCCAACAGGCTGACGATAGGCCGGACTGCTTGCCCGGCATGAACTCGAGGGCGCCGTGGGTGCCGAAGTGCAGGACGGCGTCGGCCTCGAAGTCCTCCCGAAGCCATCGGTAGAAGGCCGAGAAGGCGTGGGTCGGTGCAAAGCCCTTCTCGAAGAGAAGGCGCATCGGGTCGCCTTCGTAGCCGAAGCCCGGCTGAATGCCGACGAAGACGTTTCCGAGGCGAGCCCCGAGAACAAAGAGGCTCCGACCGTCGGTCAGTTGGCGGCCCGGTGCCGGTCCCCACTGGGCCTCGATTTCGTCAAGCCAGGTCTCACGCCGAACGTGGTCGTCGACGGGGATTCGGTCGTGGACTCTGGCATCGGTGCCCAGCTCTTGGCTGTTTCCTCCCAGGACGGCCTCGCGCAGAGCGTCCACACTCTCGGGGACCTCCACCGTGTATCCGGCTTCGGCCAGGCCTCGGAGCGTGTTCAACAAGGATTCAAAGACGGACAGAAAAGCCGCCGTGCCCGTGGCCCCTCCGTTGGGTGGGAAGTTGAATAGGACGACGCCGACTTTCCGCTTCGCCACCTCCGACCGACGAAGCCGAACCATGCGATCTACCCGCTTGGCGATGGCTTCGACCCGATCCGGGATAGCCTGCATGTCCCGACTCCGGTCGCCCTGACTTCGGCCTGCGTACACGGTGGGGGCGGTGGCCCCGTCCAGCTCGGGGATGGCGAGCATGATGGTCGCCTCGACTGGGAGCAGCCCCCGCTCCGATGCCGTCCACTCCTCCAGACTCTGGAATTCGAGGGCCTGGGCGGACAGATAGGGGACATCGAGTCGAGCCAGGATTT
This sequence comes from Myxococcota bacterium, assembly GCA_039024635.1. Classification (GTDB taxonomy): domain Bacteria; phylum Myxococcota; class Kuafuiibacteriia; order Kuafuiibacteriales; family Kuafuiibacteriaceae; genus Kuafuiihalomonas. The sequence goes on from JBCCQA010000033.1 coordinate 58,346, forward strand.
CCTCCGCCGCTCGTGCATCGTTGAAGGCCGGACCTCCGACCAAAGAGAAGCCGGTGACGGAAAGGAGCGCGTCGACCTGGGAGAGGCCGTCTTTCATGAAGAAGGCTTCGATGGCGGGTCGGGCATCGAGGCCGGCCGCAAAGGCAGGCACCACCTCCAGACCCTTGGACTCCAGGGACTCGATGATGGCGTCGTAGTGTGCACAGTCTCCCGCCAGGACGTAGGAGCGCATGATGAGAAGGCCGACACGGCCATGGGCTCCGGGCAGACGGGGTAGGGCGTCGGGGTCCTCGGTGATCTGGTCCGACTTCTTCTTGCCCATGCGAGGGTGATAGAGGCCCTGGTCGGGATAGACGCGAGGCGCCCCCACGCTGACCTTGTCCCTCAGGACCCTTCGCTCGTCTTGGGCGTAGCGCGAGATCAGCAGACGCACCATGTTGGCAATGTTCTCGTCCGAGCCCGCCAACCAGTACTGCATGGTCAAGAAGTAGGCGCGAAGGTCTTGAGCCGTTCCCGGGATGAAGCGAAGGAGCTTCGGCAGCTTGCGGAGGACGGCCATCTGCTTGGCTCCGGCCGTCTTGCCGTCCTTCTTTTTGCTGCTTCCCCGAAGTCGCTTGAGAAGGGAAAGGGGTCCCTTCTTGGATCCATCCATCCGCAGACCACCGAGATGGGTCAGCTTGATGATGTCCCCTGTGGCCACGCAGCCGACGAAGGCGTCGCAATGAGGCTGTCGAGCCCTCAGGGACGGGAGAATGGCCTGCACCTGGTCTTCCATGAAGAGCATGGTGGACACGATGATGTCGGCCTCGGCGATGTCGGCCTTGCAGGACTCCAGGCTCGACGGCTGACTGGACCATTCGGAGGCCGCGTGCAGGCTGAGCTTCAAGCCAGGCAGCTCTATGAGCAGACGGGCGCGAGCACGATCGACTGCACTGGCGATATGGCCATCCATCGTCACGATGACGACCTTGATCGAGGTGTCAGCGGGCGAAGTGGGCTTTGGCATCGTACAGCGTCTCCACGGTGATGAGCGCGACACCCTTTTCACGGGCGTATTGCTCGGTGTTGCGGCGGGCCTTTCCTCTGACGAAGAAAGGAATCTTCTTGAGCTCCAGCTCGGCGTCGGGCGCCCAGGCGAGTTCAGCCTCGGCGCTGTTGGGGCGGACCTCGGCGGCGTCGGCCGCGCTGTCGCGAAGGTGCGAAGGCACGGCACCGTCGGCGAACTCGAAGTCTTCTCGGAACATGCCCAGGAGGTGTTCTTCCAGGCCCATCATCAGAGGGTGCACCCATGTGTCGAAGATGACGTTGGCGCCCTCGAAGCCCATCTGGGGCGAAAAGCGAGCCGGGTGGTCCTGGACGTGGACGGGCGCGGAAATGACGGCGCAAGGGATGGCCAGCCGCTTGGCGATGTGCCGCTCCATCTGGGTGCCGAGGACGAGTTCGGGCTGGAGTTCTTTGACTTGGGCCTCGACCTCGAGGTGATCGTCGGTGACGAG
>JBCCQA010000034.1:0-58410 GCA_039024635.1 Myxococcota bacterium
GGGGATCGCTGTGGGCCGGGTGATCTTGCTGTCACCCGTTTTTTGCGGCCGTGTGTGGTGGGGGGGCCTTCGCCACCCGACCTCTGCCTACATTTCGCCTCGGGCCTTCAAGTCCTAGGCTCGACCCATGACGTTCAGGGTCGCGCTGGTCTGTCCTGTTCTCCTCGGAACGCTCAGCTGTGGCTCCCTCGACCTCGGCGACGAAGCCAACGGCGGTACGGCCGAGATGGACAGGCGGAGCTCCGATTTGGGAGCGAGGGATCTTGGCGTCATTTCGCCCACCGACCAGGACATGGAGCCGCCCTCCGATGCAGGCGCGGGTGAGGATGCCTTGCCAATGGACGTGTTCGCCACCGACATGGACCGGCCCCCTTCGGACTGCGACTACCGCTTCGGATCCGACGGTGCGCTGCGAATCGAGGCGGAGGACCTGCCATTGGTCGATGCCTGGGAGATCCGCAGCGATGAAGGGGGCTTCAGCGGTCGCGGGTACATCCTCTGGACGGGCTCGAGCTCCAACAACCGACCTGGAAACGGCCTCATGCACCTTCGCCTAGCCATTCCCGAGGCGGGTCGCTACAGGTTTCAGTGGCGGAACCGGATCGGGCGGGGCGACAACACGACCGAGCACAACGACACTTGGGTGCGCTTCCCCGATGCGGCCGACTTCTACGGTCTACGCATTCGACAAGGAGAGGAGAGCCGCCGCTATCCCGAGCCCATCTGCGAAGACGAAGACTTCATGGAAGGGGTTAGAAGCCGGGTGGCGGAGGCCCGCTGCGCAGAAGGGTCCACCCGGGATGGCTGGATGAAGGTCTACTCCTCAGGAGCCCGAGACTGGCGCTGGTCTACGCGCACCTCGGACAACGACGCTCACGACATCTTTGTAGAGTTCGATCAGGCCGGCACCTTCACTCTCGAACTCTCTCAACGGGCCGACTTCCATCTGATCGACCGCCTCGTGCTTCACCGAGAAGACCTCGCTCAGAACGAAGTCGAAGACGAACGACCGTCCACCCCCTGCTTATAGGGGACCGCTTCAGCCGAGGACGCCGATAGTCGAACCTCCCCATCCGGGAAGGGCGGTACGGAGGGCGTCGTCGTTCAGGCCCAGCCAGCGTCCCAGCGAGGCTGCATAGCTCTCGACCGATGTCGAAGGGATCAGTCGTCCTCCTCCGGCGTCGCGTTCGTGGCCGAAGTCGGCGGGCGGGAGCTCTCCGTACACTGTGCCACCCCGGACGGCCCCGCCGACGACGAAGCTGTGACCGCCCCAGCCATGGTCCGTCCCGTCTCCGTTCACGGCCAGGCTGCGACCAAAATCCGATGCCGTACAAAGCGTCACCTGCTCACTGATGCCAAGGCTCTCCATAGCGCTCTGGAAGGACGTGATGGCACCCGAGACCTCGCCTTGCATCCGTGGAAGCGCATTGACCTGGTCGGAGTGGGTGTCGAAGCCGGGCATACTGACTAGGAAGACCTGTCGGCTCATGCCCAGAGAACTCCGGGCGGCGATGGCATCCGCGACCGCCTGTAGCTTGGTGCCCAGGCCTCCTTCCGGAAAGCGCGTGGTGACGCCCGTGGCGCCCTTTGTTGCTCTATTATAGCGCGCGTTGGCGGTCGAGGCGGCTCGGGTTGCAGCCGCGACGTCGTTCACGATGGAGTGATTGCGCACGCGCTCGTCACGGAAGCGCTGATTGGTCAAGGTCCTAACCCGGGCCGGCTGGTTCTCTAGCCGATCGTAGAAGGGTAAGGCAGCGGTGCCCTCCGTCTCTTCGCGATTGGTGGTGAACAGATTTCGAGGGACCGCTCCGTTAGCCGAGATCTCGTAGGGTGAGACGCTTCGTCCGGTCAGAAACAGCTTCGATTGACCGGTCGTGATGGCCGAGAACTCCGGTGCCTCGTTGACGCTCCGAAGGGCATCGGCGAAGAGCCCGCCCCAGCCGAACTGGGCGCCGCCTTCGGGGGCGAAAGAGCTCCAAGTCGCGACCTGATCGTTGTGCGAGAACAGGCGGGCAGGAAGACGGACCGAGCCGTCTTTAAAGCTCCCTCGTGTCACCGATTCGATCAGCGGTCCGACGTTTCCGATAATGGCGGCTCGGCCTGACTCGAAGAGGCCGTGCAGGCCACTCATCTCCGCCGGAAGAGCAAACTGACGCCCCTCGAAGCCGCTCATGTTCAGCGGAAGTAGACCGCTGCGGGCTCGATAGCTCGGGTCTATGGACAAGAGCGATTGTCGAATCTGTGAGTAGCGATCATAGGCGGGGCCGTCGAAGGGAATGATGGTGTCCCAGTTGTCGAGGCCGCCGTTGAAAAACAGGTAGACCAGGGCCTTGTACTCGCTCGACTGCGCACGTGCTGGGCGATTGAAGGGCGAAAACGCGAGGCACGCGCTAGCGGAAGCCGATCCAAGGAGGAAGTGTCGTCGGTTGAGAGTCATTGAGTTCTCCTGGGCGCAGCTAGCGCTGTACGAGGTAGTCTTCAGAGGTCATGACGAGGTAGACGGCGAGGCGTACCCGGAGCTCGTCATCGTTTTCGACAGCGGAGAGAATCTCGACGATCTGGCGTTTGGTCTCGGCGCTCATCGAGCCGTAGGCCAGGAAGCCGTCCAAGTCTTCGACGAGCCCCGAAGGGTTTGGCGCCAAGGGCTGTTCTTTGCCGTAGTTGGGGACCAGCGTGCGTTCGAACATACCCCTGTCGATACGGAGGTTCAGAATCTCTTCGAAGTAGTGCTCGGCCTCTTCGAAAGCGAGCTCTCCAGGGTTTCGAAAGACCAGGTGCTGCAAGAGGTTGGCGTCTCCGGGGATCGTCGTAGGACTCATGATCTGCAGCTCTGGGACGGTCATCCCGGCTCTACCGCTCGAGGTTCCGGGCGCCACGAATCCTGGCCGGTAGAAGTTGAAGACGGACGGGGATTGGTAAGGCACCTGGCTGATGGCGAGAGGCATGTCTGGATTCCACAAGGGCTCGAAAAACATGACCCGAGATGCATCGGCATCGAAAGCCCGGGCAAAGTGCGTGAGGCGGATGACGGGTTCCCGGATCTTGCCAAAGCGGTCGTCTTGCCGAGCAGCCCTCGTTCTCGCCTCGTCGTCGAAGAGTATCGCGGCCAGAGTTGCTTCCAGGTCTCCACGCTGGCCCGCGCCGACTGTCTCGCCGTTGGGCAGCACGAAGCGTCCTCGGTTGAAGGCTGTCCCGACTCTTTCGACGTAGGCGGGCTTTGGGTCGCTGGTGACGAAGCGCTGGATGAGCTGGCGCGAGATGAAGGGTCCCACGTTCGGATGATCGAAGATGATGTCGAGGGCACGGCGAATACTCTCCTGCCCCGGCGTGCCGGCCGGAATGCGTTGGCCGAGGAAGCTCTTCTCGGCCGTCGAGTGGCTTGCTTCGGACATGACGAGCGGTGCATCCCAGAGGTCGTCTTCGCTGTCGAAGTCGAGGCCCAGGCCAGTAAAGACCTTGGCCAAGCCCGTGATGTCTCGGTTGTTGTAGGTTTCGATGGGGAGCTTCGCGTCGTCGAGTTTGGGCGTTCCATCCCTTTTGAGCTCCACGGTGCCGATGGAGAAGAGCTGCAGAATCTCTCGAGCGTAGTTCTCGTCCGGGACCCGGCCCGTATCGGGATCGGCCTTCTGATTGTCGAGGTAGGTGAGGTAGATGGCCATGGCGGGGGAGTAGGTCACCTCCTCCAGGATGGTTCGGAAGTTTCCGAACGCATGTGTGATCAGCCGGTCCTGGAGGTAGGCCACGATCTCAGGGTGCTCCGTCAGCTCGTCGCCAACCGCGTTCGAGACAACGAAAATCTGGGACAAAGCAAAGGCCATGCGTTGGCGTAGCTGGTCGGGCGCGCCGATTGCGTTCTCCCAAAAGGCGAAGTTCGTGGTCTCGAAGAAGAGCTCGCCACCGAACTCCTCCGCATCGGGCCCGAACAGGTAAGCCCGGTAGCGCTCGATCACCGGTCGTATCGTGGTGGGTGGGAGTGCGACTTGCTGCCGAAACCAAGACGAGGCCGAAGATCCGGTGAAGGACGTGATGTCTTCTCGGGTCGGTCCAAAGGTCGCCTGCGTGAGGAGGCGGTTGGTGGAAGCGGCGTCGATGAAGCCCGTGTCACCGGATCCGGGCTCGAGCGGCCTTGGGACGACCGGAGTTGGCGGTCCGCCTTCGTCGGCTTGCTCGTTCTGGAGCCCAGGTGTGCAGCCCGAGCAAGTCGCAAAGACCAAGAACGTGGCTCTAAGCAAAGGCTCGGAGAGGGTCGGGGTGAGTCGCTCCACATAGGGGAGAGCGAGGGAGGGGGGACGGCTGTAAACCTCTTCCCTCGAGTTCTTCGAGGGCTGAGGAAGGTCTCGTCATCTCGTGACCACGGTCATTCATGACACGGTCTGTCGTCTTGCTCTGTGTGGCCGCTCTCTTTGGCGCGAGCTGCGGATCCAGCTCCGGACCTTTGGGAAGCGATGGCGGACCAAGGGATGAGGCGGATGCCGGTCGCACGGATGTCGCCATCGTCTCTCCTCCCTCTCGAGACACAGGTCCAGATACTTCGGGATGGGACGCCTCGGTCGCAGATGACGCGGGCGACCTAGGTGACGCCGGGTCGAGTATCCCCGGCGACATCGGCCCTGCGGACATGGACGCAGGTCCAACGGACATGGCTTCTACGGCCCCGTTCTTCTGCCTGGATGAAGGCCTGGGGCGAAGAGGGCAGGGGGAGGATTGTGGCTGCGAAGAGGACTGTAGCTCCGCTGCGCCTCGCTGCGCCCGGAACCTTCTGGTCGACTTCCAGGGCCCCAGCTATTGCACGACCGATTGCGTCGATGGCGGCTGTCAAAGTGGGTTCTCCTGCCTCGACTTCTTCGGCCTGGGTGAGCCGTTCTGTGAGCGTTGCGTGGGGAGCGTTGGAGACCTGGGGGACAGCTGCATCTGCGCCGATGATTGTGGCAGCACCACCGTCGGCTCTACGGAGCGGGCGCTCCAATGCCGAGGGGGAGTATGTTCGCTCACCGACTGCATTCCCTTCATCGATCTGGGCTGCCCCGAAGACTACAGCTGTGAGCTCAACGGCATCGAGCCTTTGTGCGTCGCCTGCGTAGATGAAGCGACGGGACTAGAGGGCAGCCAGTGCGGTTGTCAGCGAGACTGCGAATCGGAACTTCAATGCGCAGAGGGCACTTGCCGACGACCATGCGACGACGACGCGGACTGTGCGGTGGACAGCATCTGCGGGGAAGCGCTCATCGGCGCCTCATTTTGTACGCCGACCCCTCCGACCTGTGACCCGTCCGCTAGCGGCGCTCTGGGCGACTTCTGCGGCTGCGACGCAGCATGTGGCGCCGAAGCCCCAGAGTGCGTTCAGCTGACGGTCACGTCGAGCTTCTCGGCGGGCTTCTGCACCCTTCGCCCCTGCGACCGAAGTCAGACCGACGCCTGTGGAACGCAAGAGTTCGAATGCTGTGAGCTTCCCTTCGTCTTCGAGCCGACCTGCTTGGATAGCCGACTGGCCGGACCCTTGTCGGCGTTCCTGAGCTGCGGACCTTAGGGCGCATCGGGCTCTTCGGCTCATAAGCCCAGAGCCGAGGTTCGCCAAGGACTCGTGGGCGCTCTCCGACCCGTCTGTATGGGTTGGGGACGCGGAGCAGGAACCCGACCTATGGTGTGAAGCAAAATGGGCGGATCTCTGAGGCTGGGACCCTCGACCTCCAGCCCAGAGGCCTGCAAGCCAAACCTAGCGGGGTTGCGTACATCAATGAAGCTACTGGAAGCGACGGAGCCTTGGCTACGAAACGAATCAAGACCATGAGCTCTACGCTCGTCGCTTTCGGTATGGAGGTCATGAGCAAGATTCTACGTCAGCCCCAATCACATCCAATCCCGTCCCTAATCCTAGGAGTGCTTGCCACCGGATGCGGAGGATTCGAGCTTGAAACCGAGCCTTCGACCGCTGACTCCGCGCAAGGGCTTGTCGGCGGAACGAGCACGACCCTCAGAGACGAGGTTGGGACCATATCGTTCTCGGGGGGCGGAAGCTGTACGACCACGCTCATTCACCCTCGGTATGTGGTCACGGCTGCACACTGTCTCGGAGGCACCCTGACGAACAACCAAGTCGTCATCGATTATCAGAACATCGACCAGCCCGGCTCCGTGATCATCAATGGTTCTTGGGTGCCCATCGAAAGGATCCATAGCTTTGCGGATCGTCGCTATGAGTACACCCAGAACGCCTTCATGACGACCGACATCGCTCTCGTCAAGTTGGCTTGGGACGTGTCGTCGTCGACCGCGGACCCCGCCAAGCTCTCAGATGCCACTCCGGGCAATGGTGATGACATGACCATCTTTGGCTTTGGCTGCTCGCAACGAAATCCGACCTTGTCCGGAACCGGTAAACAGTACTTCGAACTCGACTTCGGCGATATCACAGAAGCGCTGTGTCCTGGCGATTCCGGGGGGCCACTCTTCGAAGGAGGTCCAAGCGCCAATGGTCGCCTGTGGGCGGTCAACTCGGACTACTTGCCCATTCCGAACACAGACTGGAACGACTGGCCGGACCTCTTTGCTGACGTCCTCGGCTACAGAAACCAGATCGAGGAGGTCATCCGCTACTTCGAAGCTCGCGACGACTTGGAGGTCGGATTCAACCGACCAGGACCGGCCTACTTCGCGGCCTCTCTGACGACTGGACCCGAAGGTTGCCAGGAAGCCTGCTTGGCCACGGCTCGGTGCCGCTCCTTCGTCTACACCGAACCAAATGGTTCGACGCCCGCATACTGCTATCTGAAGGAGATGGTCGGGCCTCTTGAACCTTACGAGGGAGTGGTCTCAGGCGTTTCGACCGTGATCAAGGAGGACTTGGGATTCGTAGGCGGCTACAGGTTCGTCGTCCCCAGCCCGAGACGAGCAGGGGCTTGTGCAGCCGAGTGCGCGTCGGATTGGCCCACGTGCCAGTCGTGGACGTTCGACGGAACGACATGCTCCTTGAGTAGTCTCGACAAGCTCTTGAGCACCACAATTGGTTCTGATTCGGGACACATGAGGCCCCGCAACGAAGAGGATACGGATCGACCAGGAAACGACTATCGGCACTTCGCGAACACGTCTTGGTCGATCTGTGAGGAAGAGTGCGCCGAAGACCCGAATTGTGCTGCCTATACGCAAACTCAAACGCGCTGCTGGCTCAAGGACAGCCCGGGTCGCCCGCAAACCGCGAACGGGATGACCTCGGGCCTCAAGCGAGGCTTCGACATGAATACGGATCGACCAGGGTCCGACATCCGAAACTTCTTCCTTGCGACCAGTGACCCAGAGCTGTGCCAATCCGAATGTTTCGTTGACCCGAACTGCAGAGCATTTACCTACGTTCCGCCTCGAAACGGACAAGATGCGAGATGCTGGCTCAAAGACAGCGTTCCCCGGGCAAAGAACACGATGGGCATGCGATCCGGGCGAAAGTCAGGTGGCGTCATGATTGACGACCCTCTGCATACGGACCGGCCAGGCGGAGGCTATCGCAACTTCGTAGAGGCCGACCCCGATGTTTGTCGATCGACTTGCATCGCAGAGGCCCAGTGTCTCTCCTTCACATGGGTAGAAAGCAGGGAGCGCTGCTACCTCAAGAGTTCGATCCCGAGTGCTAAGAGCACCGTCAACCTCGCGTCCGGGATCAAGGGCTTCGAGTTTCAATAGTGAGGCCCCGTCCCGCGAAGCTGCAATGAACTGGTGATGGGGCCGGCTACTGAAATGGGGGCCCTCAATGCTAGCCTCCGGTGGCTATGGCCGATGATATCGGAAGCCTGCTGGAGGCGGTTCGTCGAGGAGACGAGCGCGCTCTCGACCTCCTCTTCTCTTCAGTGTACGATGAGCTTCGTCGCCTGGCCCAGCGTAGTCGGCGACGCCACTCTGGTCATATCACCCTGACAACGACAGCCCTCGTTCACGAGGCCTACATCAAACTGGCAAGTGGGAAACCAGGAACGTGGAAAACGCGGAGCCACTTCTTCGCGACAGCGGCCAAGGTCTTTCGTCATGTTCTCGCCAACTATGCCGAGCGTCGCTCCGCCGCGAAACGCGGAGGTCGAGCAAGACCGCTCCCATTCGATGAGCTCCTCTTCATGACGGACCCTCAGATCGTAGAGGCAGTCGCAATCCATCAGGCTCTCGATCGACTCGATGTTGAAGACCCGCGCATGAGTCGAGTGGTAGAGTGCCGAGTCTTTGGGGGGATGAGCGTCAGCGAGACGGCCGAGGCGCTCGGTGTTTCGGAGGCGACTGTCAAACGGGACTGGCAAGTGGGCGCGGCCTGGCTCTACACGCAGCTCCGGACCAACTCCTATGAGATCCACCATGGATGAGGGCCACCGCCAGGCCGAGGCGAGGAGAATCGTGTCCGAGGCCCTGGACCTAGAAGCAGAGGAAAGAAGCGGCTTCATTGAGGCAGCCTGCGGAGAGGAGTCTGAACTGCGAGAGGCCGTCCGCTCCATGCTGGATAGTTCGGGGGACGCGGTAGACCACTTTGAGGCCCTAGTGGAGCAGCTGAGCATTCGGGAGCTCGTTCCGAGACCGTTGGCAGCGGAGTCCTCAGACCTACCGGCAGAGATCGGGCCCTACAGGATTGACGGATTGCTTGGAGAAGGAGGTATGGGTCGCGTCTATTTGGCCCATGATCCGACGAGAGCGTTTCCTCAGCAGGTCGCTATCAAGGTTCTGCGGAGAACTTCTTCAGACTCTGACATCGCTCGACGCTTCGTTTTGGAGCGAGAGATCATCGACTCCTTGGTTCACGAGAACATCGCGAGGTCCCTAGGCGGCGGGTTGACCGAGGCCGGCGACCCTTTCATCGTGCTGGAGTTCGTCGATGGTATCCCCATTGATCAGTATTGCGAGCGAGAAGATGTCGACGTCGACGACATCCTTCGCATGGCGTTGGACGTAGCATCCGCTCTCGACTGGGCGCACCGACACTTGGTGGTGCATCGCGACGTCAAGCCTGGAAATGTACTGGTCTCGAAGGATGGCAAGGTGAAACTCCTCGACTTTGGGATCGCCAAGATCCTGGCCGAGCGCGGAGTGCAGTTCTCCGATACTGCGCCTGGCGACTCTCCGAGGACGACTCGCTATGCGAGTCCAGAGGTATTGTCGAAGGAGGCCGTTAGCGTAGGGACGGATGTCTTCGGCTTGGGGGTAGTGCTCTATGAGCTGCTGACCAAAACCCATCCTTTTGATCAGAACGAAGGCGCCGAAAGCCTGGTCATCGCCATCTGCCGTGGGGCCCCGCGTGCGGCGAGTCGAGTTGCACCGAGAGAACGTCGCAAGCGGCTAGCAGGCGACATCGACCTGATCTTGCATCGAGCGCTTCAGTCTCGTCCTCGGGAGCGCTATGAGTCGATGGCGGACTTTGCAGCCGACGTTCGAGCGCACCTCGATAACAGGCCGATTAGCGTGGTCCCGCCATCGCCAACCTACCGTCTTCGAAAGCTCTACAAACGCCGCACGGCGCTAGTTTGGTCCTCGGCTTTGTCCGTGGTCCTACTCATCGTCGTCGTCATTGGGGTCGCGCTCCACGTGAACGCGCTGACGAACTACAACCGAGAGATAACGGCGGAAAGGAATCGAGTGAATGAGCTTCGCGAAAAGGCAGAGAAGGAGGCCGACGCCGCTAACAAGGTCGGCGAGTTTCTCGTCGAGCTGTTTAGAGCGGCGAGTCCTGGGCGAGCCGACCGTAACACCGTCACCGCTCGGGAACTGTTGGACGAAGGCGCCCGAGCTATTTCACGAGACAGCAGGACTCGGCCTTCCACAAGGGCGCGGTTGATGGATGCGATGGGAGAGGCCTACTTTGCCTTGGGTCAGTTTGACGAGGCTCGTCAACTTGGCACCTCCGCCTTGAGACTCTGGAAGGACGTGGATCCTGCGGGGGAGCAGGTAGGTTCAGCCTATGCATCCATCGCTCGGGCTGAGAATCGACTTGGCGACTATGATGCGGCTTTGGCGATGGCCCAGGCGGCTGTTCTTCATTTTGAGGAGCATCCTCCTGCTCACTCCGCGATGAGTGCTCGGGCGCTGGTATGGGCGGGCTGGTCCAGTTTCAAGCTTGGCCGGCTCGGTCAGGCTCAGGACTTCTTCGCTCGTTCCCACGAGCTCCTTGCTGAACAACCCGTCGATCGGGACTGCTCCATTTCGTCCTCTCTTACAGGCCTCGCAGTAATCCACTGGCGAGAGGGCCAAATGAAACAGTCCATCGAACGCTATGAAGAGGTGCTCGAGGTTTGTTCAGAGACTTGGGGTGATCAGCATTCGAGCTACGGACACACGCTTCATAATCTGTCGATAGCCTATGAGAGGCAGTCCGATTACCGGCGAGCGAAACAGCTTCAGGAGAAGGTCCTGAGCCTTCGGGAGCGTCAACTTCCGGAAAGCCATCCGGACGTCGCGGAGAGCAAGAGCAACCTTGCTTCCACACTGCTTGCTTTGAAGGAGTACGAGAAGGCCCAGCGCTTGGCTCGGAGCGCCTTGGTGACTCGTAGGGCTGTGCTAGGCCGAGATCACGATCATACGGCCCAAACAACATACAATCTCGGAGAGGCTCTGCGGGGACTTGGACGGTATGAAGAGGCGCGGAGCCTCTTCGTGGAGGCTGCATCGGTGTTTGAATCCAAGTTTGGCTCCGACCATGAGTTCATGTCGTATCCCTTGATTGGCCTCGCCAGGCTCGCAGCCTCATCCGGACGGATGGGGCAGGCACGAGGGTACTTTGATCGTGCTCTCCGGATTCGAACGGAACGATTCGGCCCCGACCACCCAGAGACCCTTGCTGCCCTGGCTGAGTCGAAGAAACTAGCTGGACCCTGACAGGGCTGGGTACAGGCTAAACCGCAGGCCTGACCGGGACACTAGGGCTGCCCGATGGAGAAGCCTGAGGCGAAGACGTCGGTCTCACAGGTGCTGGCCCGCGTGCAGTAGCGGAGGCCCAGGGCGGCCCGTTCCTGGGCGTTGGGCACGGTAGGCTGGAAGCGGATCTCGAGCAGGCGCCGCGCTCCGGCGCCTTGGGCGCCGGGGGTCTCGTCGCCTGAGGCGTCGTTCGGTACCTCGAAGAAACAGTAAGCAGCGACCGTGGCGTTCTCGCAGGCTTCGATGTTTGCGATGGCTAGGACCTCGAGGGGGGCTTCGAAGGGACAGCTACTCCAGATCTCGATGATCTGGCTGGCGGCGGTATTCACGGTGATGGTTCCGAAGTCGAGACGGGCGGGGCTGACGGTGGTCTCGCACTCGCTAGCTGTATCCATGATTGTGCTGGCCATGATTGTGCTGGGGACGCCCGATTCGCGACCCTCCTCAGAGACATCCGGGCCGCAGGCCCAAAGACTCAGACAGCAGAATAGGGTCGCTTTATTCAATGGTCTCATGGCTCTCGCTCCGGCGTAGTGCCCGCCTACCTCCTAGTGCTTCGACGAGGACGTATCCGTCGATTAATCGAACATGACGCCTACGGGTGGCCAACACGGACCCTCTCACCGGTGAGATCGCGGGGAGGAACCAACGCTGTGCCTCAATCGTCAGCTCGACCTTGAGCGGGGTCTTCGAAGGAGGTCGTTAATGCCTCGAATGGCCCCGTAGGTTCCACGCAGGACCGCGAAGTGTCCCGCTCGAACCAGACGCGTCGGCGCCCTCAAGGGCGGGATGTCTTCGAGGATGTCGTAGGGCCTCTCTGCGATGGCCTCGTGAGCCCGCTGAATCGCGGACGAGCCTTCGTCGACGGCCTCACCGAGTAGCTCGAGGACGCCCAGCAGACGCGCCTTCTCTTCCTCGCGTACTCTTGGAGGGACGGGCTCGGAGGCACGGGGTGCGCCGACGCGCTCCGCGATCCACGCATAGACCTCGGGGGCGTGGGCCAGGTCCATGTGATGCAGCCCCTCGAACATCCCAAGGGTTGCCGACGGATCCCGCCCGGCTGCGGAGTCGACGGGCACGAGGCCATCACCCAGCACTTGGGCCAGAAGGGCCTGAGGCAGGGCGCCTGCGACGACGAAGTGATCGACTCCGTCTGCGAGCGGGATCGTCGCGCCGCCGTCGACAATGTCGCCATCGCCCAGGTTCTTGATGGCGGCGCTCCGTTGATCGCTGAGATCACCCAGCATCTGGGTGACGGGCTCTGGCACGTTGCCGAGTGCTGACCGGGCCCATCTCCCCGCGCGCTCCAGAGGGGAGCCCCGATGGGGCGTTCCGATGTAGAAGGCTCGTTCGGTGCGCCGTGCCCACAGGGCGTGCTCCGCCTGGTGGAGGGCGCTTCGGATCACTAGGCCCCCCAGACTGTGCCCGATCAGGGTGAGGCTTTGGACGGCTACGGGCGAGTCCCGGACCACGGACTCGAGCAGTCCGGCAAGCCTCTGCCCGTTGTCCCAAATCGGCAGGCCGGTGTTGTAGCGGACGTACAAGGGGGTGAGCCCGTAGCCGCGCTCCAAGAGGCGGCCGTAGTCCACGTCTGGATCTCGAGGGAACTGCCAGCAGTTCTCGGTGCAGCCCATCCCGTGGACGAGTACGCAGAGCCTGCCGTCTCCGGCCGGCAGGGCGTCGAGGGGCCGACCCCGCTCGTACAGCCCCATTTGGATGCGGAGTGGGTTGCCGCTCGCCTCCAACCGGTCCCCCACGACGGCGTTGAGGGCCGCCTCGGCCGCGTCTCTCCATGCGTTCATGCTCTTCGCACCTTACCTACTGTTTCGTAACTTACGTAGTCGTAATATGGATGTCAACGTGGCTCGAAGAAAGAGGCTGAGCGCTGCTGAGCGCCGCAACCAGCTTATCGAGGTGGGTCGAGGAGTATTTGCCGAGCGCGGCTACGAAGGCACTTCGGTCGAAGTGCTCGCAGAGCGGGCGGGGGTGTCCAAGCCGATCCTCTACGAGCACTTCGGAGGTAAGGAGGGGCTCTACGCGGTGATCGTGGACCGAGAGATCGAGCACGTCGTGGCCATCATCGCGGCCGCGATCTCGGACGGAAGCCCTCGGGAGCGGGTCGAGGCCGCGGCACTTGGGTTTCTGCAGTATGTCGAGCAGCACCCCGAGGGCTTCGCGATCCTGGCCCACGACGCCCCGACTGCCCGTCCGGGCTCCACGATGTCGAGCCTTCTGAACGACGTCGCCGAACGGGTAGGGCAGGTGTTTGCAGCCGCCTTTAAGGAGGCCGGCTACAACCGCAAGGTGGCGCCCATCTATGCCCACGCCCTTGTGGGCATGGTGACTTTCGTTGGTCAGTGGTGGACCGATGTCCGCAAGCCGCCGGTGGAGCAGGTCGCTAGCCACATCGCCGCCCTAGCCTGGATGGGCCTGCGCCACCTGCCCACGCGACCCGATCCCATCGCGCGCAAGCGCTGAGCGCCTCTGGCGGAGGTTTGGGCGAACACGGTCAGAAGCGGATCGAGTAGAACGCGGCCGCCGAGCTTGCTCCGAGGGGTGACCCTAGTCCGCGTAAGATCACCGTGGAGCGCGATGTATCCCGACTGCCACCGCTGCGCCGGACGGAACATGAAGAAGACGATTCAGCTGACGCTCCTTGTCATTACCCTCTTGGCCTCAGGCTCCGCCCTGGCTCAGACCACCACCTGTCAGATTGACCCGACGGGGGCCACGCCGATGTCCTTCACTTCGGCCGCGGCCGCGCTGGCGACCACTTGTGTCGGGACCGATATCGAGCTCGTCCTGATCGGCAATACAGGCACCTGCCCGAGCTGCATCTTCGATCCAATCGACGTCCGTGACCGGGAGAAGGTGCGTATCGTCTCCTCTGGCACGGGTGTCGTCCGACTACAGGATCCGCTAGGGCCGACCATTCGTCTGGAGAGTGTGCGCCACGCGTTCCTGGGCCCGCAGTCCACCGGCGATCCGAATATCGAGATCTCCAGCCTGACGGGTGACGCGGTGGTCGTCCACCGATCGCGTCTGTGGATACGTGGTGACCTTGAAGCCCCCCAGTCGACTTGGGGAACGTCGACCCAGCCTGTCGACATCAGCGCGCCTGCTGGCGACGGCATCTTTGCCGATGATGGAGGTTCCGTGCGCTTGGACTTTGTGAAGGTCCACGACTCGGCCATCGGCATCCACCTCGACTCCAACGTACTAGCCCCGTCCCAGCCCGTGACTGCGCTCTACGCGACCAACCTTCAGGTCGTAGACAACGTCCAGGGTATCCGGGCCACGTCTCCAGACGTCGGCTGTCCGGCCGGACCGACGGCCCTTCGACAGCCCAAGGTGTGGCTGACCCGGCAGTCCGGCCACGGCGGGCATCTGGACTACCAGCCTAATTGGTTCGTGGGGAACACGGACGGCATCCAGGCCCTGGGCACCGCCGATGTTTACGTCGAGCACACGATTTTCGATCGGAACCAACTTCAAACGGGAACAAGCCTTCTTCGCATCGACCATCAGGCCAACATGGAGCTCCGCAACATCTTGGCCTACGAGAACGAGGCGCTGAGCGGGACCTATCTAATCGAGCTCGTGTCCTGTGGTGATTTCGACGTTAGTCACAGCAGTATCATCAACAGTCAGGACTTCGAATACCAGGTCCAGTATCGGACTTGCGATGTTGAGATGACCTTCGACCACTCCATCATGTTCCATGATGGAACCCACGGCGTCCCATCCCGAGGCTTCTCGTGTAGCTACTGGAACCTATGTGCACCGCTCTTTTCCGCCAGCTTCTCCACTTCAGGCGGAAGCTCGACCGTCTTCATGCCGGGTAAGGCGTCCTACTCCCAGGCGGCGGGAACAGTCTGCGCCGGGGGCGCGGGCATCGGTCCCTGCTGCGGGCCCGACGTGGAGCTTCGAGAGGATCCACCCCCCCACGAGTTCCCGCTTCGGGGCCCAGGAGCGTGGCCGGATCTTCCCTTTGCCGCCGCTCGAACTGCGCCCGGGGCGGCGCCCTTTGGTCCAGCGGTCACTGTCTCACCAGCGAGCTCCGACTTTTGGTCGAGCCGGCCAACGGACCCTCGCTTCGAGAGACTGCCGGGGCTGTTCCATCAGACTCACAAGGGGTCCAACCTCGACTACTATTGGTCTACCCAAGACGCCCCGGGCATGCCTTGGTACCAGTCGTCCTTCCAACTCTCCTGTTGGGAACTGGATCCGATGCCTTGGGGCTACATCAGCCCCTGTCAGGCCGGAGCGCCTGGCTGCGGCAGCGTGTCCTTGACCCCTCGTACGTGTACGAGCTCCGCCGACTGCTGCACGGACGTCCAAGACTGTGCGGGATTGGCCACCGGCCCGGTGGGCGTGTGTGAGTCGTCGGAAGAAGTTTGCGACTGCGGCTTCTGTGAGTCGTGTTGCGGGGTAGGCAACTGCGTTGATCTCGACAGCGACGTTAACAATTGTGGTGCATGTGGAATCAGCTGCGGCCCCGGCGAACAGTGCTGCAGCGCCACATGCAAGGACCTCCAGTCGGATCCTCTCAACTGTGGAGCCTGCGGAACTGTCTGCGGAGCGGACGAGGTTTGCGATAGTGGTACTTGCAAGTGTCCGGAGCTCACCTGTGGCGGGGCTTGCGTCGAGTTTACGGACCCCAACCACTGTACGGCTTGCGGCAACGCTTGCCGCAGCGACCAGGTGTGCACGACTTCGGGATGTGACTGCCCGAGCGGCCAGGTAGAGTGCGGCGGTGTGTGCGTAACCGGAACCGCTTGCGGAAACTGCTCCGAACCGGAGACCGTCGCGTGTCATCCGCTCGAATGCGCCGTCACGGACTACCTGTGGAACGAGCCCTGCGAGCCCGGCGCCAGTCAGCCCGGTTGTGCCGACCAGTGCGCCCACTGCGGAGTCGAGGTGAACTGGACGGATCCCGTCTGCAACTGGTGCTGGCGATGTCTCTGACGGTCAGCTGAGCTTACGCGGGACCGGCATACGTTCCGCTGGCTGGGGGCGCGCTGGAGCTCGTCGTTCCGCATAGGTTTGAGGACGCTCGTCGTCGTCTTCGGCTTTCTCGGGTAAGGACAGAGGCCGTCAAGATCTGCGCCGCATGAACTTCAGGCCGGACCAGTCCGCGTCGACCGCGCACACCTTTACATCGACCCAGCCCCGGGGGAGGAGGACAGTTCGCAGATCGTCCTCGACTAGATCGATGAATTGCTCGGAGGACTTCTTGGGCCAGCTTATCCAGAGCATGCCCGACTCTCCCACCTTCTGAAGGGCTCGTTCTACGTCGCGATCCAAGTCGGCCCGGCGGCGACAGAACCAGTGCACGACGTCTGCGGTCCGAAAACGCGTTCCGAATGCAACATCCTCCGCGTCGCCTACCAAGGACGCATAGTGGTTTGGGGCCCCCATAGTCAGGCAGCGGTAGCCGGGCTTCAGCCCCATCTTTTGGGCGAGGGTCTTCTTCGAATAGCCATGGGTCATGGGTGTCTTGGGCATGTCGCTACCTATACCGTGAGCCAGTGATGGAGGGCTCTGATCATCGACGCGGGGGCCGGCACTCGGGTTGTGGCCGCGGTGGCTCCGGTGGCGCGGTATGTCTTCGCGGTTGATCCAGTGGCTGCCCTCAGACGCGATCTCGAGCGTGCGGTGATGGCGCAACGGTTCGACAATCTGTTTGTGCTCGACGGACGGCTCAGTCTAGTACCGCTTCCCGAAGCGACCGCCGACGTGCTCTTCACGCGCAATGCCATCGGCTGGCAAACTACCGATGAGCTGGAAGAGATCAACCGCGTGGTCAAGCCGGACGGTTCGAGTAAGCCGTCGACCGTCAGATTCTCTCCGAACTGACCATTCGGAAGACCATCGCGCCCGAGAAAGGACTGCCAGTGGGCGTAGTGCGCCCTTGGGTAGGCGTAAATCGCCCGGAAGCTCCCACCATGACCCCATCGGTCAGCCTGGCCGTCACCGTCCAGGTTGAGCCGGTCGACAAGATGAGGTCCCTCGACCGGCTGCTTGAAGACGCCGGTTGAGACCTCTTGCCCTTCGTTTTGGATCGTTCGCGGCATCGAGAGTTTGACTGATAGGACCGTACCCCTGGGGCCGTCCCCGGCGGGAGCCAGCTCGCGCTCGGGCTGAAGATCGAAGGCGGGCGAGAAGCTGTTGAAGGACCAGCGCTGCGGGAGTCGTCCGGGCAAATGGATGGTGTGCTCGATGCCGAAGCGAATGACACGCTGCGCGCCTCTGAACCGCCGAGCATGGTACGGCTCCCAGAGAATTTGCCCTGCCAGAGACCTGCAGCAGCGAACCGGTCGCGAAGTCGATGAAGAGCAAGCCCGATCTCGGCTCGCGAACCAAGTTACCGAGGGTGTTGAACATGTTGTTGCCCGCGTAGTCCGGGATCAGAAGCTCGGTCTCGTGGGCGACGAGAACGAAGCCCGACCGTGCCCCTCGATGAGAAACGTCGAAGCCCTCTGCGCCGTCGCCTTCGGGGGTCAAACCGCTAGCAATGAAGAGTGTGTCGGCGTCGGACACCAGCTTGGTCTGTGCTGGGTCGAGTTTGTCCGCGACCACGGCCGGGTCTCGCGAGAAAGAGACGGTCTTTGGATGCTGCGTCTGGATGTACATGTCGCAGTTGCCATAGGACTGATTGACGGCGATCCTGAAGCCGCTCTGATCGACTGAAGTCACTCGACCGTTCACCCGAAGGCGGCGTCGATGCTCGAAATCGCAGCCGAGGCTACCGACGAGAGCGCCAGGCGCGAGCGCACCCTCCAGTGCGTCACTGGCCCCGGGCACGGCACCGACACGGCCCATCTCTGACCGACGGCGACCCCGTAGCCACGCTGTCTCAAGGCCGAGCCAGGGGACCTTGTCTTTCGGGTGACCGACTGCGTATTGACTGAAACGGGCCGGCGAGTTCGGCGCTAGAGAGGAAGGTGTCGAGGATGAGGGTCGTGTCTACAATGATGACTTCCGTAATGCTTGCTTTTACGGGTTGCGCTTCGAGCCTTATCGTTGAGCTGTACGTCGATGGGGGTGGGGTGATCGGACCCACCTCCGACAGACCAGCTGACAAATGTCGACAGCCTGCGTCCATGCCTTGCCGCTATGAGTACGTTCAGGACTCTCGGGTCGAGATTGACGCTGTCGCAGACGAGGGTTGGCGCTTCGTCGAGTTCTTGGAGGACTGTGCCAACCTTGGACGGTCTCCCGAACTCGAGATGACATCGAGTCGGCGCTGTGGCGCACGGTTCGAGGAGATTCCGACCGACGGTTCCGTTGCTTCGCGTTTTACCATCTCGCCGGAAGCGCCGAGAGTGGGGCAGCTGGTCACCTTCGACGGGACCGGCAGCCTGCCGTCCGGCTCGATCGTCGAGTACCGGTGGGTGATCGGTAGTGGACCCGAAGAGCTCGGTTCTGTCGTGACGCGGCGGTTCGAAGAGGAGGGGCTAGTGTCGGTTTCATTGACGGTTTCTGACGCAAGTGGCGAAGAGAACACACTGAGCCGAATGCTCCAGGTGTTTCCTGTCCCGCCATTCACGACCGTTACACTCGAGTTGCGAAACGCCATGAGCGGCGAGCCCATCAATGGAGAGAGCTTTCTTCAGTGGGAGTCGTCGATGGGCACCCAGATCGAGTCTTGTAGCGGGAGCACTTGCAGTGCCAACGTCGACTCCGCTGACGGCAGCGTCAATCTAGGGGTCGATCCTCCGAGTCAGGTTGAGGCCTGGGCGATGGAGTGCCAGATCGGGACCACGGACATTCTCCTGACTCCGGAAGTCTCTCAGGATCTGCGCTCAGCCATTCTGAGAGGACTGGACGGTCGTCCGGTCACCTGTCGCGTGTTCATATCGCCGGACTCCTGCCCGCGACCTGTTCTGTCGATGGCCTACTTCGACATCAACTCGATGACGGACGTTCCCCTGGTGCGAGCGATCGGAGATCCGATTTTGGATTCTACAAGCCCTGTCTACGACTCAAGAGTGAATGAGGTTTTTCACTTTCCCGAGGATTCGATGTTTCTCCTGTTCAAGGTGTCCGCCGCTCTCCAGGATGCAGGCCTCACTTGCGAGATCGATACGGACTGGGACCCAGCCGACTTGGAAGACATGAGATTCAGTGCACTCATCCCGGGCGACGAGTGCTCGGCTTGGGCCAACTTGGATGACGGCTCAATCGACATGAACGGTTTCCCCACCGCGCAGATCAATCCCCCCTTGGACAGCGCGGTGGGTATCGACGAGTACGACTACACGCGTGTGCGGGTGGCCTCATCCAACGACAGCTGCAGAGCAGTCGAGGTCGTCCTTGTCGCCCGGAACCCGGACGCTCCAAACTGATGCGTTTGAACGGCTAATTCAAGCCAAGGCAGAGGGAACTCTCTTGGGCTTCATTGGAGCTGCATCGAGAAGAGGAGCAGCGGCGCTGACTGGCCTCGAAGGAAGGGGGGGTTCGAAGAAACGAGCCGTCGAGCAGGGAGAAGATGATGAAGATCTCGACACTGGGGACGGGAAACATGGCGCGCAACGTAGCGGGACGATGGGCGGAGGCAGGACACGCTGTGTTCTTTGGCTCCCGCGATCCGGACAAGGCCAGGAGTGTCGCAGCGGAGGTAGGCTATTCAGCCGATGGGGGCTCCAATCAGGAGGCGGCCGAGTTCGGGCAGGTCGTCCTGCACACGGTACGAATGCCACCCTCGGCTTTTCTGGAGCGACCCGCAGCTCTCGAAGGCAAGATCCTCATCGACCTGAACAACCGGGACTTTCCAAGGCCAGCTCCATGGCAAGGATTGCATCCGTCCTTGGCCGAGGCGGTCCAAGAAGCCCATCCTTCGACTCGCGTGGTCAAAGGATTCAATACGATGGCGATGGAGATCTTCGATCATGAGCCTGCTCAGCTAAAGGAGCTCGGCGTCTCGGCTTTCCTCGCCGGCAACGACGAAGACGCCATAGATGTCGTTTCGGAGCTCGCCCGTCAGCTGGGCCTCGAGCCAGTGGCTGTGGGTGACCTCGGTCAGGCATGGCTCTTGGAGGCCCAAGCCGACTTCATCCGTTCAATCATGTTCAGCGGGGCGGGCGCCATGGCGACCGTTAGCACTCGCATTCTCCCTGCTGCGCCGTCCACTCGCTTCGGAGGACGCCGCCAAGGCGCGTACTGGCAGCGCTTCTCCTACCGTGCAGATCTTCCATACCGGCCAGGGCACCTTCCCCCGACCTCGATTGCGCTCGTTTGAGGAGTCCTCGGAAAGAGCAAGGCCGAGACTCAGTACGATCTCACGAAGCGGCGGACGTCGGCTTCTTGGAAGGACTGTATGCAATGAAGAACACCCAGTCGGGGGTCTCCCCCCAATGTAAGCAACCCTTAGCTCTTGCAGCGCTGCTCTTGGTGTGCACGGCCGGACAGTTGGCACTCACCAAGGAGGCTGGAGCGACGCCTGTACCTTCACAATACCGGATCATTCCTCTCGAGGGTCCGGAAGGGAAACCAACTACCGCTGTGGCCATCAATAGCCATGGGACCATCGTCGGGCGGGAAGACAGCGTGAACAAAGCAACCGGTCTGTCCTGGGACTTTCGAAGCACGGGTCGGGTGCGAGCACGCATCGAGCGCGGTGGCCCGCTCGGCCCCGATGTAGTTCAGCTCAGAGACATCAATGACCATCGGGAGATCGTCGGCTCGGTCGAGGAGATTATCCTTGGTCCGTTCGGACTTCCAACGGGTGGCACAATGGTGCACCCTCTGCATAGAAACCAACAGTTCGACTGTGTTTCCAACTGTGTGCCCCCTCCAACGGGTTCACAGGCTGAGCTCGTGGCGATCAACAACGACGGCGTCGTAGCGAGTCAGGTTGTCCCGACGTACGCGGGTCCCCCGCCGGCGATCTATCGCTTGCACTACTCGAACGGCCCCATGTCGATGTCCGGCTTGCTCCTCGATCCATTCTACGAACGGTCGTATGCCTACGACATAAACGACCGGGGGGACATCGTAGGCTCCCGCGCTCAGTCCCCCTCGCACGCACTGGAGGCCATCATCTATCCTGGGGATTGGGGAGTCGGGCTTGGCGGTGTGCTACTGAGCTGCCCGCAACCTGCCGTTGGCCTGGGCGTGGACGACCGACGTCGAGTCGTCGGCAGCTGTGACGGACGGGCAGCGATCTGGGAGCCGACACCGTCAGGAGGCTACGCTCAGAACTTCATTGGCTCTTCGGGAACGAGCGGAGAGGCCCAAGCCATCAATAACCTTGGATGGGTCGTGGGCTCGGAATCCGGTCAGGGCGCCTTTCTGTGGCATCCGGACCTCGGTGCGCCGGTGTCGCTAGCCAGTCAGGTCGAGTACTTTCTGAATCAGCCTCAATGGACTTCGCTCTCGCAGGCCAACGACATCAATGATGCGGGAGAAATCGTGGGGCATGGTACCCTCAACGGTCAGCGGACGGCGTACGTCTTGGTCCCGATTCGTGAGTACAGCCTGGACACCGCAGACGACGCCATTGAGTTGGGCGATGCTGGCTCGATGGCCGTCACCACTGACCTGATTTTGCCGACGGCGGAGGCCTCCATCCTAGATTCCGACCTTGCCATGACAACCTTGGCGCCATCCACCAGCGAGGCGAATGACGTCAACGCTGCCCAGAGCGTCGTAGGCTCGGTGGGCGGCCTCGGGGCGCAGATGGCCACTAGTTGGAATCTCATTGGCTCGACCTGGAGTACTCGCTCGCTTCCATCAAACCCGGACGTCGATACTGACCCGACGGTTGCGACGGCCAATAGCGATGGGTTCCACATCGTCGGGTACTCCAAGTCTGTATGGTCTCTAGGTTTCGGTGCAGGCGCCGACGCCCTTGCGACCACCAGCCTAGTCCCTATTCGTAGCCCCTACGTCGACTACTCGGATCGGGCGCTCAAGTGGGAGGTCGAGCTCGACGGTAATATCCAGGTCGAGGCCGTAACACTCTGCGGGGGCGAGCCCCGACGGGGAGACAAGCTCGTCGATGTCAACGCATCCGGTCATGCTATCGGCTGGTGCGCCAGGACCAGCCAATCCGCTCGCAACGAGCAGATCAACTTTCACAGTGATCGGTTCGGAGCCGAGCGTTTGTCCAGCTACTCCGTGGACGTGAACGTCTCGATGGACAGCCGCGGTCATTCGGTAGGGTGGTTCTCTAACGGGACGACCGACCTCTTTGTGGATCCTAGTCCGGATGATCCAGGTCTTGGCGACCCCTGTATCTCGCCCAAAGCTCGACGTTGGCACCTAGATTTCTCGCAACCGGTTTCGGACCGATGGCAGGCGGCGGGTCTTGGTTCGCTGGGCCGAGGACCGGACTGTCCCAACACTACTGCCGCCTACGGCACGAACAATCGTGACGACATTGTTGGAATCGACGTCCGCGACGGCGGTGAGACGCGAGCCTTCCTCTGGCACGACGGAGTCATGATGAACCTCAACCATTTCGTGGAAGGGGAAGGGTGCGATGCAGACCTTCAGTCTCGGGATCCGGCTACGTGTCACACTCTCGTTCAGGGCATCTCGATCAACGACGTGAACGAAGTGCTGGCACGGGGAATGGCTCCCGGTCAGACACAGGAGGAGGTCTTCCGCCTCCGCATCTCGGAGCGTGGCCGACAGGCGGCCGAGCTCTGTCAGGGCTGGTGCTATGGAGTGGGGCAGTGCGACGCGTCCAGCCTCGGGAACAACGACTTCTTCGAGCGCCCGGCATTCGACTGGAGCCCGACCAACGGATGCGTCGACGCCTGCCTGGAGTATGCGATGACTCACGACGAATTCGACCACCAAGAGGAGCTCGCGGTTCAGGCGTGCTTTTACGAGCGAATGGGCCTGCCCTTTGATGCCAGCCCCGGCGATACGCAGGCCTTCTGCTCAGCGACGAACTGGGCGAACGAAGTTCAAGATTGCTGCCGAATCAACTTGAATCTATCGATTCAAGACTGTTCAGCTCGCTACGGTTTCTGACACCGGTACACTAGAGGGCAGGGCATCGAGCTGTCTCCCGGGGAGGCTCGATGCCCGAACCTTCTGCATCCGCTTTTGCAAGATCTCTGTTGCGACGAGGGCTCCTCCCTCGTAGTCCGCTAGAGTCATGTCGAGCTCTCCTGATGATCCTACAGGCCCCGCTCAACATGTTCGCGTGACTGTTCGACGGGCGAGGCACGATGACGGTCTCACCATGTGGCAGCTGACGAAGGAGCTCGGTTACTCTTCGAATGAGGCCGACTTTGGGGAGCGTCTTTGCCACGCACTTCGGCAGCCGTCATCCATGGTGGCCGTTGCCGAGAAGGGCTCCCTTGGCCTCCTCGGTTGGGTTCAGGCTACGCTACGAGAGACATTGCAGGCCGACTCCTGTGCCGAACTCACGGGCTTGGTCGTTCATCCCAGGCGCGGCGGATGGGTGTGGGACGGCGGCTCGTCGCCGAGGTCGAGAAATGGGCCCAAGAGATGGGACTCCACACCGTCGTCGTTCGCTCCAATACCCAACGCGTCGAGTCCCATGAGTTCTACAAGGCCCTCGGCTACGACTGGACCAAATCTCAGCACAAGTACCAGCGAAAGCTCATCGGTCCTCGGTCGGGCGATTCAGACAACCTGTCAGAGCTGGAGCGACGGAACTGAACTGATTAGACACGCTCGGAAATGGTGGTGGGTGCCCCTCATGCCTGCACTGGCGCAAGGCAGACTTCAGGAAGGCCGGTCACGGAGACGGGAGTAGGCAGACAAGACCGACGTGTGCCGCACTGGTTCGAACGGGATGAGTAGCTCCGAAGCCAAAGGGATACAGGGCCCCAGCAAGAATCTCACGGCCGGCGAGGTCAATCTTCGAGTCAATGGGCCAGACATCCAGCATGAGCTGCGCCGAAGCATCTCGATGCTCCTGCCATGCATTTGTTGTTCCATATCGGTCGAGGCTCGTCTGTATGGTGACTTTTTCGCTAGGTAGCCATTGTCCCTGTTGGGCTATCGACGTCATTGAATCGTCTTCACGGATCGTGATCCAACCGGGATCAAAACTCAGTTCGATTTCGACCAGGTCACCATTCATATGGGTGAAGACCGGCATCATGCCTACGTGAGCCGAATAGCCAAGTTCCCCAATCGTGGTGATCTCCATGTGGACGGGGGGCACAGACTTCGTCGCATAGGTCGAAGGCGAGCAATTGAGAAGTGTCGTTTGAACGGGAAGAGCGAGCTCTTCGGTGACGAGGGTCGAGCCTGGAACATCCACGGGCCAAGAGAGGGTCTCTCCGTACATAAGAGAACCAGAAGAGTCGCGATAGAATATCGCTACACGAACATTCATGGGCTCGGTCACCATCAAGTAAAGAAATTCGGCGTCTAGTCTGGGAAACACTCCAGCTGAACTAAGGCTGTTAGCCATAATGTACGCCTCGATCTCGCTATCGGAACCAACGACAAACTCTCTGCGCCCACCCTCAATGAGCGAGTTGAAGAAGTCTTCAAGCTCGGGAGGGACTGGGTTGGCTCCATGGCCGTAAGTAACCGCGTCGACAGACCCGTTGGAGAACTCCTGCAGAACTGTGAAGGTGCCACTCCCCGCGGCGACTGCCATTGTTGCCGACCAATCGGGATCGTTGTTCTCAAACCAAAAAAGTGAATCACCATCAGCCAGGAAATGATAGAGATTCAAGGCCGAAGAATGGCAGTTGCTGCCAGGCTCGCACCAGTTGGTCTCCTTGTTTGCTCGACTCCCGATGAAGTGAAGATTGTTGGGCAATACTTCAGATCGTATATCTGAGCCCGAACTTATGGTAAGCTGGTTGTTTGTGGATGCAACCGTGAAGCCCGGCGAGATCCCGGAATAGTCAAGACTGAGCAGGTCCGGAAGAAGGTGAGTAGGCTCTGAAAACGAAGGGTTGGCCGAGGCCCCATTCACGGCCCACGTTGAAGTTGGCTTTGAACTATCGCATAGCTCGTCGATAACGAATTCTACGCTTCGAATCTCCGACGGGCTGACGGTGTATACGGCGCGAGCGTTAGCGCCAGCAATCTGGAAGAGCTCGACGCGAGTTGTGCTCGGCAGGTCGATGTCAAAATTGAATACACCAGTATTTCCCGCAACGGGATTGAATTCGCAGCAGCACTCTGTAGCTGGATCGCAGGATGCTGGCTGTGCACAGGAAAAAATTAATGACATCAAGCTTGCAGTAGGCATTGTCTACGGCTAGGGGTCCGACCCCGTGCGGTCAAGTGCATAGTGGGCGCCAACGTGCTTGTCGCAGGTTCGGGTTCGGAGGGCCCCACCTCACATGAATCCTCGGGTCTTGCCACATCGCTAAGCACATTCGTCGAGGGGAACCAAACCCGCAGCTCAACGGAACCCCTTGGAAGTCGTCGGCTGGTTGAACCGAGTCGGCCTCGGCGTAGCTGGTGCTGAGCGATGACAGAAAGTTGGAGGTCACTCGCAAGTATTTGAATACATCAATTCTGAAAGGCGCATGGGTGGACACTTGGCAATCAGGAGGAGGCGAGATCAAGGTGAAGCGGAGACGAACGTGCCTAGAGTATCGTTACTGATTGGGTTGGCGACGGCCTTTGCTGTCGTCGCCTGCGAGGAAGAACTTAACGACGATTTGCCCGGCCAGGATGTCGCGGCATGTTTGCGAGACCAGCGTGTACTCAGTGGGGCTTGTGTGCCTTGTGAAGGTGATAGCGTTCGGTTCCCGGGGGACGACCCAAGTCGTGGCCTCGATACATCGTGTTTGAATCGGTGTTCCTCGACTGAGCGCGTTCTGGGCGGACGCTGTGTGGCCTGCCCGGAAGGCGCAGTGAGCATCCCGGGAGCGGATCCCACCGGTCCTGATAGCGCCTGCATCCAACGATGCGCGAAGGACGAGCGCGTTCTTGGGGGAAGTTGCATCCCTTGTCCAGGAGGCCAAGTAAGCGCCTCTGGAGCAGATCCGACAGGCAGCGACACGACTTGCACCGGACGCTGTGGCGAGAATCAACGAGTAAGCACCGGTACTTGTGCAGCTTGTCAGGAACGAGAGGTGAGCCTTGCTGGCGCTGATCCGACGGGGCCCGACACTACGTGTTTGGCCCGATGTTCAGAAGGTGAACGGGTTCGAGAGGGCGCCTGTGTCCCATGCCTCGACGGTCTCACCAACGCCTCAGGGGACATCCCGACCGGACCCAATACGGCTTGTCATCCTAGCGATGCCTGCTTCGAAGCTTTCAAGGTGGTGTGCGAGGAGTTCGAAGAGGCATACATCAAAGCCTCAAACACCGACGCGGGCGATGAGTTCGGTCGTTCGATAGCCGTCAGCAGAGACGGCCTCACCCTAGTAGTAGGAGCACGCCTGGAAGACAGTCGGGCCATCGATGGCGATCAAGAAGACAACCGTGCGCCCGAAGCTGGGGCCGTGTACGTTTACGTTCGGACGGGGTCGACCTGGCGGCAGCAGGCCTACATTAAGGGGTCCAATACGGGGACCGGTGATATCTTCGGCTTCTCAGTGGCGCTCAGCTCGGACGGAAGCACGCTGGCGGTCGGGGCACCAGGCGAAGACAGTACAGCGACGGGTATCGGAGGAGACCAAGGAGACAGTCCGATGGGTGACGCTTCTGGGGCCGTTTACCTCTTCTCACGTGAAGGCGCCGTTTGGCAGGAACAAGCATATATCAAGGCGTCCAACTCGCAGGCCCAGGATGCGTTTGGCTGGTCAGTCAGCATCAACGGAGTCGGAGACGCGCTGGCAGTGGGTGCTATCGGCGAGGGGAGCGCCGCTCGCGGCGTAGACGGAGACGAAGAAAACAACTCGATGCCTGGAGCTGGCGCCGTGTTCGTGTTCGAGCGGGCGGAAGGGGTCTGGGGACAGCAGGCCTACCTGAAAGCGTCGAATCCCGACGCAGCCGATAGGTTCGGGGCATCAGTCGCACTCAGCCGAGACGGTGACATCCTAGCCGTCGTTTCTGCGACTGAGGACAGCAACGCGACTGGCGTCGACGGAGACCAAGACAACAACTTGGCGGAGGACTCGGGTGCTGTGTACCTCTTCCGGCGTAGCGATGACGCTTGGATGCAATCATCCTATATCAAGGCATCGAATACCGATCCTGACGACAGGTTCGGCAGTGGAGTTGCATTGAGCGATGACGGCCAGACGCTTGTGGCAGGCGCATTCTCCGAGGACAGCGCTGCCCGGGGTCTTGGGGGCAACGAAAACGACGACAGCGCTCGGGATTCCGGAGCCGTCTACGTGTTCGATGGTCAAGGAGGCGCGTGGAGCCAGGAGGCCTACGTGAAGGCCTCCAACACCGGCCGCGGAGATAGTTTCGGTTTCTCGGTGACCCTGAGCGGCGACGGCAGCACCTTCGCGGTCGGTGCTGACAGGGAAGGGAGCGCAAGCCTAGGCGTCAACGGATCTGAGGACGACGACCGCGCCTTTGCCTCGGGCGCTGTCTACGTGTTCGGTCGAGTTGGTGGGGCCTGGCAACAACGCGGCTACGTGAAGTCGAGCAACTCGGAAGCCGGCGACGTCTTTGGTCATGCGGTTGCTCTGAGCGAAGATGGCAGCGTCCTGGCGGCCGTGGCCTTAGGGGAGGACAGTGCAGCTCGCGGCGTAAACGGTGACCCGGGCAATGGAGCCGAAAACTCGGGGGCTGCCTTCGTGCGGCGCCTGTCACAGGAAGGCATCTAGTGTTCCGAGCCATCGATCCTTGAGGAACCTTCAGTCTTGCTGGCTCAGTTCCAGTGGAGGCTGCCACTTCGAACGACCCGAAAGGTCCGGAGCTGTTCGCCCCCACACGTTGTCGTGACTTCTAACGCCTGTCAGGAAGGCGACCACGATGCGCTGGAGTACGTTCATGGTCATGAACATGCCGTGTAGGTCGGTCGCCCAGGTCAGCATCCGGTTGGAAAACTCCCAGGCTCCGTAGTCTTCAGGAGATAGGCACACCAGCTGAGCGTCGGACAGAAATGGTGGCTTGGCGGCCAGGTAAGGCACCGTACCTTCGCCGGTCTGCGTGCGCTTCTTCTTGGTTTCGTTCTTGTACTCGTTCGTCTTCATCAGGCTGTTGGCGTCGAACACCGGCTGTTTCTGTTCGTCCAGAACCACCTTGACCTGCTACCGTGTCGGCACCCCCACGCCGATCAGGCATAAGTAGTCTTGCGAGGAGGAGAGGCTCGTGGCCCCTCCGTCCAGGTCCATCTGGGCTAGTCGCTCTCGGTGGCGCCGAGCGTTTCCGAGGAGCTCGGTGAATAGTTTGGCGGCTCGCTCTCGGTACTGCTCGGGGCTCTTGACGCTGTGGCGCATGAAGAAGCGCTCGAGAGCGCCGGGGATGGAGCGCCGCCAGACCGCCGGATCAAAGATCGACTTGCCGGTTAGGTTGGGCCCGGAGGTGTTGCTCGTAGACCTCGGCTTGGGCGGGAGTTTGAGGCTGCCCTCGAAACTGGGCAGCAGATAGTACAAGCAGGGCGTAAGCCGGGCGGCTTCTCGCTCTCGAGCTCCCGAGGGCACGCGGCTCAGCTCGTCTTCGCCCGTCATCATCTTGCGAATTGCCTTGAGGGAGCCCTGGTACGGCGTGCCTACGGTGACGACTTTGCTCACTCGGGCCCTCTTACTCTTGGACTGCAGATAGCCGGCAGCGATCAGTCCCCCCATGGAGTGACCGATCAAGGTCACGCGTCGGTTAGATCGGTGGCGGTGATGCCCGGCAGCACGATGACCGGGTCCAGGAGCGCAGGCGGCATGGGGAACAAGTACTCACGCCCCGGTGCTCGGGTCACCCTCCCAAGTCCCCATCATGGGTCGCGCCGCGAGCGAGCTGAGGGGACCCTACAGTTCCTTTCGCATCCGGCGACGCGCCTCCCCCTCTAGTCCTGCCGGCCCTGCACGACGAAGGCGCTCACGAAGGACTCGCCGATCAACTCCTGGGACATGGTGACCCGGAGGAAGGCGTGGGCGACCTTCGAGAATCGTCCCTTCGGCGTCGGGAGGTCGACCGCGAAGACCCCCTTTGACTCAATCGGACCATAGAGAGGAAAGGAAGCAGACCGATAGGTGCTCAGCGTGCGGCCTCCTGGGGGCGGATCCGGTGCAGCGCGCGGCGGACCGAGGATGGGAGCTGGGGGTCTGCGAGGGCTCGCTTAATCGCGTCGCGCGCTGCGCGAGTCCTGGATTCGGCCAATACTTCGTAGCTTCGACTGCGAACCAGCCAGTCCCGCTCCGTGTTTTCGGCCAGCGCGATGAGCTGGGCCTCGATGTCGTCGAAGCTCCGCCGAAGTTCATCCAGCCGAGGACGGCGGTGGATGTCGGTGAGCGCCACGACCAACCCGTCCTCAGGCTCGGGAGCGGAGCATGCGATGGCACCTGCGACGAGCCCCGCGACCAGCCACTTCATGGGGCGCCGGTCAGCGGGTTGGACTGGAGCACCGCGTCCTGGCCGGGGCTGAGCTCCGTGGCCGCCAGGGAGGCGCTCGGGAACATGACGTTGGTGAAGTCGGGGCAATCTGGACCCAGCGGTTGGCCCACACAGTTCGGGGAGTCGGGGATGGCGTCCGTCGTCGTGCCGTCGGACTCGGTGGTATGGAACAGCCCTAGGAAGTGGCCCATCTCGTGGGCCATGACGCTCCCGGTGAGTCGCGCACCGGCCAACGGATCGGTCGCCGTGCCCAGGCCCAGGAACTCGCCCGTCATGACGACGCCCGAGCCTCCGCTGCCGTGCAGGCCAGCGGGGCCCGGAATCCCGGAAGAGACCCCGATCGTGCCGCTGTCGGGAATGTCGAAGTCGGCTGTGACCACAACGTTGATGCTCAGCGCCCGGGCCGGTGGAGAGGGCACCTCGGTCAAGGCGACGGCCTCGGCGATTTCGTCGAAGTTGTCGATGACCTCCAGCTCGGGTGCGTCGAGGGAAATTTGGGTTTGGATTTCGGGCTGGATCTCGGCGCCCTGGTAGGCCGTCCGTACCGTGTCCAACACTACGTCGAGCGACTCCCCGTCGATAGAGACGCCGACGGTATAGAGGTTGATAGCCAGAGCCAAGGCCGTCGGACCCCGCTGCCGGACGACCAGGAGGCAAAGCTCATCCGTCGTGGCCGAGACCACCAGCTCGTGGCGGCCCGACTCCACCTGAAGGGGAGTGCCGGGGAAGGGCACGAGCACGGGGCTCGTGAAGCCCAACAGCGCGGCGCCGATGCCCGACCGCGTTCCCCCGATCCGCGTGACCGCCCCCGATGGGAAAGACAGGTTGCCGACCTGGAGGCTGGACCCGTCCACGGTGAAGGGGCTGGCGATGTAGCTGGTGACGGCTTCGTCGATGTCGAACGCGAGTTCCGTCGGTCCGGTGGCCGCTTGGCACGATAGCGTCAGCGCTGGCTCGGGGTCTCCGCCGGGAACCGAAGGCGTCGCAGCCATGGGCGGAACGGGCGGCGGAGGAAGGCAGGCCGGGACGTTGAGCATGTTCAAGCAGGTCAGGCCCGGATCGCAGTCGGCGTTGCTTTGGCAGTCGGGCGCACACTTCCGACTCGCGATCCGAGGATCCAGGGTGCACACGGAGCCGGCTGCGCAGTCCCCATTCGCGGTGCACCCCAACCGAGTGCAGAACCCAGCTTCCGCGCCGTCGACCATGACACAGGTGCCGCTCGCGCACTCCAGGTCGACTTGGCAAGCCGAGCCATCGGCCCTGGCAAACCGTTCGGCGTTGGGCAGCCCAGCCCCTGGAGTTTCCTCATCACTTCCGCAAGCGGCCCCCAGGACCAAGACAGCGATCGTCGCCCAAATCCGCATGCTTTGGCATGCTGACAGTCTTTACCCGCTCCGACCAGGTCGGAAGGGAAGGGAACGGGCCGCAGCGAAGAGGACCCATGAGCTTCATGGGTCCAATCAGGACGCTGCAGCAAACGAGTTCAGACACCAGACAGTTTGCGGACTTCGCCGAACACGTCCAATGCGGGCTTGGCGTTGGTGTTGATGAAGGAGTCGCGGCCGATGCCGCCGTTGCCCCGTGACCACAGTGGTCTTGTCGTCGAGCGCCAGGTCCGCCTGCAGGGTCGAGCTCACAGTGCAGCCGATGGTGACACGCAGATCCGGTGACCAAGTAGCGCGCCATGGCTCAGGTCGTCGACGATGACCGCCGCGATGTCAGCGAAGGGCACCCGGGCCGGCGCCGGTCCTCCCAGCTCATCGAGGGTCACGACGCGGGATTCGCTCTTTGGGCCATCGACCATCAGTCCGGGGCACACGTAGGCGTTGGGAAGTCCGGTGGTCGACATGAAGGCCATCGACGCCAGGTGGCCCCGCGTCATGCGCTGCATGACTTCCCGGGGGATCTTGGACTCGAGCCCATGCTTTTTCATGGCCGCCACGTCGTCCCAATCCTGCACCAGGACCGTGCGATTCGTTCCCGGCGCCCAAAGAGCACCCATCCCTCCGACGAGGTAGAACGCGTTCACGCCCGCGTCAGCGGCCGCCGGCACCAGCGATCCCACGATGTCCTCGGCAGCGTTCCCGCCTGCTGGCGAAGTGCAGTTGATGGCGAGCTCCGCGCCTCGAGAAGCCGCGCCCACAGCACCGCCGTCCATGACGTCGCCTTGCACCACCCGCACCAAGGGGTGTGACAGGAGCGGCTCGTCCAGCTTGTCCGGCGAGCGGACAAAGAGGGTCGCCTGATGTCCGGTAGCGACGGCAGCGCGGGATACGTGTCTTCCCAGGCCCCCGGTTGCTCCAAAGATGATCAAGTTCACGGGACTCTCCTCGTCTGAAGGGGTTGGCGCTCACGCCGACGGCGCAGCGGCCTCGGCGCGCTCAATCACCGAGAGAACGGCCGCCTGCACGTCAGCGTCGTAGGCCGTCGGGTGGAGCTTCTTCCGCTTGGTGTCGCTGTCGAAGTAGGCGCCGGCCACGCCGTCGAGCTCAGAAGTGGTCGAAGCCCAGATCGTTGACTTCGCCGCCTTGGCCGCGCTCTTACCGCCGTCTTCCCGCAACACTAGCTTGAAGATCGGAAAGACGAGCTTCATCAGGCCGGGCAACATGTCGAGGCTGACTTGCTTGGTCATCGCGGTGGTCGCCGGACCTGGATATACGACGTTCACGTGCACGCCTTCGGGCTTGAGCTCTTCGGCGAGGGCCATCGACATCGCCTCCATGACGCTCTTTGAGTGACTGTATGTACCGAGGCCTTTGAAGCCCTTCTCGGCCAAGAGGTTCTGCGGGTCGATGCGGCCGGCCTTGTTTCCGCCGGTCACGTTGAGCACCCGCGCGCGATCGGCGGCCTTCAGGGCGGGGAGTAGCGCTAGCGTGAGACGGCGGGGGGCGAATACGTTGACGGCAAAGTGCATCTCGAGGCCATCGGCGCTCTTGGCGGGCTGGGCACCGAGGTAGCCGGCGTTGTTCACGAGGACGTCGATGCGCGGAGCCCGTACGAGCAGCTCGCCGGCCAGGGCATCGATGCTTGCCGACGAAGAGACGTCTCCGACGAGCAACTCGACCGTCTCGTTGCCTGTCTGCTCTGCGAGCTGCAGTCGCGCGGCCTCTCCCCGCTCCGCGTTCCGCCCCACGATTAGGACGCGGGCTCCCGTTTGCGCGATGCCGAGCGCGCTGTGAAAGCCGATACCTCCGGTGCCGCCCGTGATGACGACGACGGGCGCCTCGGCCGGGCTCCAATGGTGGCTCTGATTGGCAGTCAACGACGCTCCATTTGGTGCGGCATTGGCTACCATCTACACGTTCTATGTGCATATCATGCGAACTCGCACGTCATATGCGCGTTTACGCGCATCCGCGCCTTCGAGGTAGAAGTTGGAGAGCTGGGACGAAATGCGCACGGCCTATACCGTGGCAAGGCTGGGGACAGTGAGCGCGGCGGCGGCCGAGCTCGGCATCCATCGCGCGACCGTCCTGCGCCATATCGACTCGCTCGAGGCGTCGCTTGGCGCCCGCCTCTTCCAACGTCACGCGCGCGGATACACCCCGACCGACGCGGGCCTCGACCTGGCGCGCGTGGCGAAGACCACCTCCGAGCAAATGGAGGCGTTTGCTGGTCGCATGCGGGGCAGGGGGGCTGAGGTGTCGGGCGAGATCGTCATCACGTCGGTAGAGGTGGTGACCCCCATCGTCGTGGATGCTCTAGCGCGTTTTCGCGCCGCTCATCCCGGCACGTCTGTTCGGCACGTTGTCAGCCCTCGCGTACTCGAGCTTGCCTACGGGGAGGCCCACGTGGCGGTGCGAGCTGGTCGGAAGCCCGACCACCCCGACAACGTCGTGCGCCCGTACTTCCAACTGCGCTCAACGCTGTTCGCGCACGAGAGCTACGTCGAGCGTTGCGGACTCCCATCTGACGAGGCTTCGCTGGCTGACCATCATTTCGTCACCGCCGCGGAACCCCGCGCCGCGCGGTTCTTTGGCTGGCTCGAATCCGTGGTGCCTGCCGACAGGATTGTGCTGAGGAGCGGAAACCAGCGCGTCCTACGAGAAGCGATACAGATGGGGATGGGCATCGGATTCGCACCTTGCTTTGAGGCACGGCGCGACCGGCAGCTTCACCAGGTGCTCTCACCGAGGGAGGACTGGGAGGTCCCATTTTGGCTCGTCACCCATGTCGACCTGCATCGGTCGGCGAAGGTGCGAGCCCTCTCCGAGGTTCTGCGGGCGGTAGCAGAGGAGGAAGCCGACGCCGGGGGCTTGACCCTTCCTCAGGCGATGTAGGTTTCGGTGGGGAGCAGCTCGAGGGCCCCCCTCCCCGCCAGGGCAGTCAGCGGCCGCACCAGGCTTTGGGCTACCTGAGCCCGGTGGAGTACCGCGCAGAGGAAGTGAACCTGGTAGCTTGAAATCAGGGGGGCACTACACCATCTTCTTCTTCGCCGAGGGAATCCAAGCACTCAAGCCACCTATCGATGAAAACGTTCTTCCCCCTCCACCCAAATCGGTACTGAACGGGGTACCGAGGACGAAAAGGAAGCATGGCGACGTTCATGATTCGCGTTCCTGGCGTCATCGGGAAGAGAGACATCCCTGCGCCACCTGCCACCAACCCAAAAACCTGATCGAGGCTATCCGTATCCAACATGAGTCTCGGTCGGACGTCGGAAGAGGCACACATGTCTTTGAATTTGTCCCAGATGAAGGGTTGCTCTCTTCGGCATGGAAGAATGACGTCGAGGTCGTCGAGGTCCTCAATTATGATCTCGCTCTTCTTCGCGAGGTCCCAGTTGGCAGGGACCGCTGCAGCAAGGTCCAGGCAGTGGATCTCGCGAGAGTCACAACCGTGGGGAAGGGCGAACTCTCCCGAAACGACGGCGTGGATCTTCCCTTCGGCGAGCTCGGAGGCGATGTGCGCATCGGGCACACCCCGAAGCTGAACACGGACCTCAGGATTTCGTTTTCGGAACTCCGCGACCAGCCGACCAGTCTGGGCTTGGCCTCCTGAAACGCAGATCCCGAGAATGCAGTGCTCGTCGGAAGTTCGCACAGACTCTTGAGCCGCCCTTCGAAGGGTCTCCGATCTGTCGATCAGCTCCAGCGCCCCCTGTCGAAAAGCCTGTCCGGCAGTCGAGAGCCGAACAGAGCGTCGACTTCGAACGAACAACTCCACTCCGAGGTCGGCCTCCAGTTTCTGGATTCCTCGCGTGAGGTTCGGTTGACCAATTCCCAAGTTCCGGGCCGCCCTGCCGAAATGGAGTGTCTCGGCGAGCGCAACGAACATCTCAATGGACCTGATATCCATGTCTAATACGCATTATGCATTGAATGAGCCCAGATGCATCCGGATCCGCATCAATACGCTCACTTTCGGTTCGAATTTGTTCGCATAGCACGATTCTGACTGATGCCGAATGCACACTTTTCTTGGACATGCCGATTGGTTTGGACGAATCGGTGCGCGATGCGCTCAACCAGATTCGCACTGCAATCAGTGTTTCTACTACATGTGGGCTGCGGCGCGCCCGAAGAGGCCCCCCAGAAAGAAACCCCACGACCAGTTCGAACGAGCCAGGTCGAGACCAAAGCAAGTGCTTCGGCAATTTGGCTTCCGGGGCGAGCTGAAGCCACAGAAGCACCTGACCTGTCTTTCCGTGTGGGGGGACGTATTGAGCGGCTCGTTGTCGATATCGGCGACGAAGTTCAAGCCGGGCAGCTGGTAGCCACCTTGGAGCGAGAGGACTACCAAGCGAGAGCGAGCCAGGCCGAGGCTGAGGTCGCGCGTGCAAGAGCTGAAGCTGAGAGGACCAAAAGGGAAGCCCAGAGGGCACAGGCACTCTTTGAAGGTGAGGCCACCAGTGAAGCTAACCGAGATCAGACTCGAGAACTTGCTGAGGCTGCAGCCGCGCAACTTGAGGCTGCCGAGCAGAGGCAGAAGATCGCACTTCGTGAGCTGGGCTACACACAGCTAAGAGCCCCTCAGGCTGGCGTGGTTGTGGAAAGGAGAGCGGAACCCGGCGTCAACGTTGCAGCCGGACAAGCCATCCTTTCCGCTAGCAGTCGGAAGGTGGAGGTCCGCGTTGACGTCCCCGACACGCTCATATCGTCGATTGCGGTCGGGAGCACAGCACTTGTTCGAAAGGCAGGAGCAAAGACTGAAGAGGCTTCGGCCAAGATTCTGAGAGCCGCACGTGCCTCCACAGAGAGAAGCTCCCTATATCCAGTCATACTACAGACCGATCATTTGCGACTGGTTCCGGGCATGGCTGTCGAAGTGAGACTAGAGGAAGCCGACTCGGGTGACGACTTTCTAGTGGTTCCATCGACGGCCGTCGTTGCGAACCAACGCGGCGCATTCGTCTGGACCCTCGTCGACGCGGCTGACCTTAAAGGTGACGAACCGTTCTACAAGGCCAACGCGCTTCAGGTCCAGTTCTCACACATGGAGGGAGGCGAGGCGTTCTTGACTGGAGGAGTGCGCCCAAAGCAACGCGTCGTGACCGCCGGAGCCCGCTACTTGAAAGAGGGAATGGTTGTCCGCGAGGCGCGCCTCCCGCCTCTCGTGCCCGAAGCAGGTCTTCCGGTGGAGCCGGTATTTAGCAGAACCGCCCATGGGGAGCGTTGATCATGAGCTTCGACATGACCTCCTGGACTTTGAAAAACCGCACGATCGCGTTCACCGTCTTTGCCGCGCTCAGTCTGGGCGGGCTAGGGGGCTACTTCAGCCTCTCTCAGTCTGAAGACCCAGGCTTTCTGGTTCGACAAGCTATCATCATCACAGAGCTACCGGGTGCAAGCGCTCAACGTGTTGAGGAAACTGTGACAGACGCACTGGAGGAAGGTCTCCAAGAGCTTGTTGGTGTGGACTACGTCGAGAGCGTCTCTCGGCCAGGTCAAAGCGTCATCACCGTCTCTGCGGAAGAGAGCCTTGTCGGTCTCGAGGCGTTCTTCGACGAGATGAGAGAGCGCGTTGACGAACAAGCACGTCAACTCCCGCCCGAAGCGATTGGACCGTTCGTCAACGACGACTTTGGCGACGTCTTTGGGACGATCCTGGCTCTGACAGGAGATGGTTTCAACCCTGCAGAACTCGAGGACGTTGCAGAGGGCGTTCGACTC
Organism: Myxococcota bacterium; assembly: GCA_039024635.1. Taxonomy (GTDB): domain Bacteria; phylum Myxococcota; class Kuafuiibacteriia; order Kuafuiibacteriales; family Kuafuiibacteriaceae; genus Kuafuiihalomonas. The sequence goes on from JBCCQA010000034.1 coordinate 36,399, forward strand.
CAACTCCTGCGACTGCCCCACGTGGCGAAGGTACGTCTGACCGGACTCCAGCAAAGAAGGGTCTACGTTGAGTACGACGACGCTAGGCTGGTAGAGCTCGGCCTAAGTCCCACACAGCTGAGCCGCCAACTCGAACAGGTGAACATTCTCAGCTCAAGCGGAAGAGTGAAGAGCGAGAAGCTTGTCTTCGACCTTCAAACGAACGGGAAGTTTGAATCTGTTTCTGCGCTCGCAGAGACCCTTGTCCGAACCAAGGACGGTACGGTTCCCTTGAGCCAGCTAGCGACTGTCAAGGCAGGATATGCCGACAATCCGAGTGCGCCCAAGGCGCGCTACACGGGTCAAAGCGCAGTCATCATTGGAATCTCCATGACCCCGGACGGGAAGCTCACTGAGCTTGGACCCATGGTGCTGGAAGAGATCGACAGGATCACCAAGGAGCTTCCCGTCGGGCTTGAGCTCAGCGTCGCGAGCTACCAGCCAGCAGTCGTTGCATCATCGGTGGATGCTTTCGTTGGGAACCTCCTTCAAAGCGTGGCGATCGTTCTACTTGTCATGCTCGCCTTTCTAGGAGTCCGCACGGGCCTCATCGTTGGCGCCATGGTGCCAATGACGATCCTATCAACTCTCACGGTGATGTTGGTCCTCGACATTGGAATCGACAAGATGAGCCTAACTGCCCTCATCATTGCGCTTGGTCTTCTCGTTGATAATGGAGTCGTCATCAGCGAGTCGATCCTCGTGAAGAGGGACGAAGGCAAGAATCTGGTCCAGGCTGCGACTGAGAGCGCAATCGAGCTTCGAGTTCCGCTTCTGATTGCATCGGTGACCACCGTAGGCGCCCTCCTACCAACGTACCTGGCAGAGTCGACGACCGGTGAGTACACCGCCCCTATTGCGGAGGTCGTCGGGATCTCTCTTCTAGCCTCTTGGCTGATATCGCTCACATTCGTCCCGCTCTGCTGCGTGCTCTTCATGCGTTCGGATAAGGATCGGAAGCCATCGAGTCCAAGCAATGGAGACGGTTCAAGATGGCTTCAGCTCTACCGTCAATCGCTAGAGCTCCTGGTCCGATGGAGGTGGGCCTCCTTGGTAGGAGCGATTCTCTGTTTCTTCGGAGCGGGCTCGCTCATGGCCTACGTTCCGCAGCAGTTCTTTCCCGGTAAGGCTTGGCCTCAAATGACAGTCGAGCTGGAACTGCCTGAGGGGACGCCTCTTGAAAGGACCAGCGCTGTCGTAGGCGACATAGAGCGCTTCCTTGGAGAGGAGTTTCTTCCTGCCAACTGGAACGAAAGGGCGGCTTCGTTGAAAGTGGCAGGAGTCGAGGCCCGAGAGAGTAAGCCGCAGGTCGTCAACTGGTCGGCCTATGTGGGGCAGGGCGGTCCGCGATTTCTTCTCGGGTACAAGCCTGAGCAGCCCTCCGAGAATGTGGCCTACATGATCGTCAACACCGAAGACTATGAGAATCTAGAGACGGTTCGGTCTAAGACGGCCGAGTTCATTGCCGAACGATTCCCAGAGGCCAATACAAGGGTCCTTCCACTACGAAACGGACCACCGCTCAAGTATCCAGTGGAAATAAGAGTCTCCGGTGCGGACCTAGTAGAGCTTCGGAATATCGTTCAGCGAGTCGAGCAGAAGCTCCTAGGCATGGAAGGACTCACACGCGTCGGAAATGACTGGGGCCCTGCTACTCCATTGGTAGAGGTGAACGTGGATCCTGTTCGAGTAAAGCAGGCAGGACTCACACACTTCGATGTATCGCGCTCTCTTCAGGCAGCCTTCAGAGGTTCTCCTCTGACAGTCTATCGAGACGGAAAAGACGAAGTTCCGGTCGAGCTACGTAGGAAGGGGTCTCAGGGAGCCCCCGTAGACGAAATCAGCTTTGTCTCGGTCTTTGATGGCGCAGGAACAGCCATCCCGCTCCGCCAAGTCGCCTCTGTAGACTCAAGCTTCGAGCCCTCAGTCATCAAACGTCGCGACAGGCTGAGGACGATGACGATTCGTGCCGATATCTCCGAGAACGCTCCCAGGGACGTCACGGCCTTTTCGGTCGCGTCAGAGATGGAGGGATGGCTGGCGCAAGACTCAAGTTCCTGGCCTCTCGGGTACCTTTGGGAGTTCGGCGGTGAGGTAGAGGGTTCGTCCAAGGCGGACGCGTCTATTCAGGCAAAGCAGCCCATCGCTCTCATCATCATCGTCCTTTGCCTCGTTTTCCAGTTCAACACGATTCGGGAGCCACTCATCGTACTTCTGACCCTTCCGTTCTCGTTTATCGGTGTCGCTCTTGGCCTCTTCGTTACCCAAAAGCCCTTCGGATTCATGGCTCTCCTCGGCACAATCGCACTCGTTGGAATCGTCATCAACAATGCAATTGTCCTTCTCGACCGTGTGCAGCTTGAACGTGCCAATGGGGCTTCGAAGACAGAAGCAATCATGCTGGCCTCCGTCCGGAGACTTCGGCCAATTCTCCTAACAACGGCGACGACGGTTGCAGGACTCATTCCTCTGGCTGTCTCCGGGGGGCCGCTCTTCTCGCCAATGGCAGTGGCCTTGATGTCAGGCCTCATCGTGGGGACCGTGCTCACTCTTGGACTTGTGCCGGTGCTCTACTCGATCGTTCACGGGCTACCGGGTCGCCCCTCGCGCCGGTCGACAAGAATGGCCGGTGTGGCAGCGACCACCACGCTGCTCGCTTTTGTGTCACTACCTGCAGAGTCGCTGGCGCAGACAGTCCTCGAACCTGCGCTCGTTAGACAACTAGCTGTCGAACGGTCGATCCAGGTTGAGCAAAACGAGTACAGCACTCAGGCAGCCGAAGAACGGAAGGACCTTGTTCTGCTGAGGGCCATTCCTCGCCTGGATGCTTCGTTCAGCTACGACAGACTCTCCGACTTTGACCAGCCACCGCTCTTCCCAGGCAATATCGTCCTCAGCCCTGGGACAGGGAGCCCCCCTGATGTAGGAGACCTGTTCGTACTGGACGGCAGCACCGGTGGCTTTCCCAACCTTCTGAATCAAACCCAAATCTCAGTCGCGCTTTCTGCAGTTGTTTCTGACTACCTCTTTGCGCTCGGACCCGAACTCAGAGCTGCGGCCGGAGAAATCGAGGCTAGACAGGCTGAAGTTGAGGCTGCTCGCCTCCGAGTATCAGCTGAAGCGGAGCTTGGCCTCTATTCGTGGATCACTGCTTCTGAACAGAAGCAGGTGTTCCAGCAGCTAGTGAAAGAATCGGAAGAAAGAGTCGACGTCGTCACCAAGCAACTTGATGTTGGAGCGACATCTCAGACGGAGCTTCTCCAGGCCCAGAGCGCTCTTTCAAGTGCCCGTTTGCGGATGCAGCAAGCTCAGACGCAGCTGGTCATCGCCCAGAGGCAGCTCGAAGAGCTCTTGAGAATCCAAGACGATGAGTCCTTCATTCTCCCCAATCAGCTTCCACCCCCCATTGTTCGCACCCCTGCTTCGGTCCAAGGCATGTACGACGAAGCACTTCAGGCGAGGCCAGAGCTACAAGCCATAGCCTCAGCGCTCAAGTCATCGGAGGCGCTGGAGGGACTGGCTTTGGCCCGCGGAGCGCCAAAGCTCGTAGCCTCCGGCTCGCTGCTGTCTGCGAACCCCAACCCTCGAGTGATCCCCAATCAGGACGAGTTCGAAACAACCTGGCAACTTGGAGTGCTACTTTCCTGGGCTCCCAACGACCTCTTGACGGCGAGCAAGTCAAGGTCGACCCAACGGCAAGAGTCCAGTCGCTTAGGACTCGAACTCGAGGCTGTCCGCAGGAGTCTTCGTACCGAGGTCGTTAGCGGCCGAAGAACCTACGTTGATTCTGTAACAAACCTGGCTACGGCCGATGAGCAGCTGGCGGCTGCGGACTCCGCATACCGCCAACGCAAGCTTGGTTTCGAGACCGGAGAGAGTACGCTCTTGGAACTTCTCCAGAGCGAGACTGCTCTGATTCGTGCCCGTCTTGATCGGATCAGGGCGGACCTTGGGCTTCGAAGCGCCCAGGTTCGTCTCAACCTTGCGCTCGGCCGATCTGTTCGAGGAGACAGGGAATGACATCGTGTAGTGCTTCCAGGATTTCAAGCCACCGCGTTCAGTTGTTGTGAGCGGTACTCCGCAGGACCTCAGTAGCCCTAAGCCTGGTGAGGCCGCTCTTAGTTGTACCAGCGCACCCGTTTTCTCAACGGCTCGCTGCGTCGACTTCCGGCTGAGCACTGGAAGCACCTGCGGACGGAACACGTCCAGCTGTTCGAAGCGAGGAATATGCATGGACCTGAGAGCCGTGGGGTATGGAACTTGCGGTACCTGTAGCCATGCCGAACCAGACCATCTCTCTTTCAGAGAGAGACCGAGAGATCAGACTGGATGTCCTCAAGAACTCGACGACTCAGTCTCAGAGGAACGTCGTCGTTGACCCTCCTTGGCCGCGGGGCGCGAAACGGAGACCCGGCTGAGCTCGAGCACGCGGGCCTCGACCATCCTAGACTGGGCGGAGAACGCTCGCACAGGCCTTGCCCGGCCGATGCGCCGCGGAGTAGCTAGATCCATGTATCGCCGCTCGCTTTGGATCCCGACCGTTTTCCTGTGGGCGGCGTGCTCCAGCCCCAGCTCCGACGGTTCCGGCAGCGACTCAGGCCATGTCGCCTCGACCCAGGACTCTGGGACCGCCGGATCCGACGGGGGCCCGACCGATCTCGGCGGCCCGCCGTCCGATGGCGGCACCCAGGACCAGGGAGGGCCGGATGGTGGCGAGACCGACACGGGCCCAACGGACATGGGGAGCCCCCCCAACCCTCATATCTGGTCGCGCCGCTTCGGCGACGAGAACTTCGAACAGGCCGTGGTCATGGCGAGCGCCCCGAACGACAGTCGCTTCGTCCTCTCTGGCCGCTTCTCGGGCCAGATTAGCTTCGGTGACGCAACGCTGATCTCTCCCGGGGGAAGTCGAGCCTTCCTCGCCAGCCTTGCCTCCGACGGAACTCCCGAGTGGGCCCGGGAGATGGGCGACGTCTTCCTTTGGGATCTCGTCGTGGACGGCTCCGGCCGAACCGTCGTCGCGATGCAGCTCTTCAGCACGACAGACTTCGGTGGTCCGGACGGAGTCATTCCGTGCTGCCGCCAACAGGTCATTGGGCGCTTCGACGACGGCGGGACGCCAGATCTCCTTCTCGACTATGACAACTTCATCTCGTCTGGCGGTCTTCGTCCCTCCCACGTAGCGCTCGGGAGCGACGACAGCATTCATACGGTTGGCGTGCTGGACCGAGCGCTCTTGATCGATGGTATCAGTCTAGACGCGACGGACGGGGAGGATATTTGGCTCGCGAAGTACAGCTCCGATGGCAGCATTGAGTGGGCAACGACCATCGCCGGCGAAGAGAACGCGGTCCCCACAGACATCGCCGTCGGCACCGACGGCCAAGTATTCATCGTGGGCCACTTCGAAGGAACGATCACGACCGGAGGGACGACCGTGACCACAGGTATGAGTGAAGCGCTCTTTGTTGCCCGCGTCTCCTCAGAAGGGATCCCTGAAGCGGTGGTCGCCTTCGACACATCGATCGACGGCGACGTCACCGTGGTCCGAGACGGAGACGGCATCATCGTCACCGGAGGATTCGAAGGCAGTGGCCTCGACCTGGGAGGCGGGCCGCTGCCCTTCGGCGGTGACACCGATATCTTCCTAGCCCGTTTCGGCGCGGACCTCAGCTTGGACTGGGCTCGGACCTTTGGCTCTGGTCGGGACCAGGTTCCGACCGCGGTCGGCAGAGACAGCGCGGGCGATCTTTGGCTTGCCGGCTTCGCGGGGGCCGGAAACGACGGCGAGATCGACTTCGGCACCGGAGTCCTGCCTGTCCAAGGCTTCGACATTTTCCTGGCGCGCTTCGACGGGACGAGCATGGCACCGACCTATGCATCTGTTTTTGGCGGTCCCGGCGACCAGCGTGGGCGCGGGCTCGGCTTTCCCACGGAGGGAGGCGTGGTCCTCCTCGCGGACGGTGATACAGAAGTCGACTTTGGAGGGGGTCCCCTCACGAGCCTCGGATTGGCCGACATCTTCGTGACGAGCCTCGAACCCTAGCTGCCTCCTGGCGTCAACGCCGCCCCTGGTCGGCGGAGGCATCTTTCTCCGCACGTCCGCACCCAGACCTGCAGCTCCAGCTCTTCGAAGGCCGCTGTAACGGTGTTGCGATTTACTCCGAGCTGGCTCGCCAGCACACGGGCTGCTGGCAAGCGAGCCTCGGGCTTCAGGCGGCCCCGTTCCGCCTCGTACAAGGGAGCATTGCCGTCGTCAGGCTCCAGCTGAAGCGTCCGATTGGCCACCGCTCTCCCTAGCGTCGTCCGCGGCGACACGCGCCAACACTGGACTAGCCAGAATCTCCAAAGTGGCACCTCTAGTTGGTCCTGTTTGCCGCATGCTTCGGGCATGCATCGACTCGTCGATATGATGCTTCCACCGGCTGACTCAGAAGAGGAGTGCGAGCTACGTGATGATTCGGTTTCAACCTTGGTCTGTCTCCGCTGGGAGCTCAATCCTCACGGTCGTGCCTCGACCCTTAGTGCTTCGCAGGGTGATTCGGCCATGGGCTTGCTCGAGGATCCCTCGGGCGGCGGAAAGGCCCATACCCAACTTCACTCGGGCGCCAGTCGCCGACAGCCTGGGCGAGAACGCTGCGGTGACTTGCTCTGGCGTCATGCCGATGCCGTCGTCTTCGACCTCTAGTCTTAAGTAACCTTCAGCTCTCGTGGTTCGGACCTGAATCGTTCCTTCATCCCCGATCGCCTGGCCCGCATTCTCGAGGACGCTCATCAAGACTTGGTTCATCGCCGCAGGTCGGCAGCGTACCCGCTTGGGACCCCGATAGTCGGTGAGGATTCTTGTTGCGGGACTCAGCTTGGGGCGGAGGAGGGCGAGGACGCTGTCTAGACCCTCGTGGAGATCGTGGATCTGTTCTTCTGCTTCGTCGAGCTGGGCGAAGAGCTTCAGGGATTGGACGAATTCGGAAATACGTTGAGCACCGGCCACCGTGGCGCTCGTCAAGGCTGGAAGGGCTTTCAGAGCGCGTTCGGCCTTGGCGTCGCCTTGGCCAGCAAGGCCGGTCAGACGTGTGGCCACTGTCTGCATGGACTGGGCTGATGACACGAGTGCTCCGAGTGGCGTGTTGATCTCATGGGTGACGCCAGCGACTAGACCTTGCAAGGCCCCCAGTCGCTCCATCGTGACCTGCTGAAGAGCCTGCTGCCGTTCTCGGGTCACTTCTCGAATACTCTCTGCCAGGACCAAAGCCAGGCCGAAGAGCTCACCCAGGGCGCCGAGCTGAATGGCGATTCGGGACACCGGAAGACCTAGGCTAAGGACGCCAACGAAGATGAGGAGAAATGAGAGCAAGCCCGAGAGTAGGGCGCCCGTTGCTGTCAGGTACCAGGAGGCCAGCCGACTTCCTCGCTTGTAGGCTTCAACTCCGGCCAAGAACTCGAGCCCAAGCAGGAGGATGGGGACCAAGACTCCGGTCAGGGTGGCCCAGGCCGGCGCCCAGACCTGGGACACGAAGAAGAGAGGTATCCCTATGAGCTGAATCGAGGCCAGTACGCGGTCCCATCCGGGGGCGAGGGCGCTCAGTTTGATGAGCTCTCGCGTAAAGGCCAGCCGCGCGAACAGCCATATATCTAAACATAGTGCAAACGTGAGACCCATGACGATGGGACCCTGGTCGAGAGCGCCCCCCCACCCTAGGGCCATCAGCCACCAGCCCAGGAAGCCGGTCATCTGAAGGGCGAAGAGGAGGTACATCCGGTGCCGAAGTCGAACGAAAACAAGTAGCGAAAAGACAGAGAGTCCCAAGACCGCTCCCCCGAAGCCACCGACGGAAACGAACCCGAGGGCGCGTCGTCGATCGAAATCTGCTTGGGACAGGAGGGAGATGGGGGCCCGGAACTCGGAGCGGGTCCGAAAGCGCAGGTAGACTTGGGTATCTTCACCCGGAGGAACGACGACCGGAAAGGCGAGTTCTCGACCCCAGAGCGGTCGCTCCGAGAACCTGACCTCCGAGCCTGATCGCGCACTTCGAAACCCAGTCGTCGAAGCGGCATACATGACCACTTCGTCGATCCGAGGCCAGTCGACGAGTACGACCTTCCGTGCGGCTTCTTCCCCGGAACTTCTAATCAGGAACTTGACCCAGTGATGCCCCTCCATACGTCGCCGACCTGGTACCTGGCCGGCCAGCTGGTCGAAGGTCGAAGCGACCGTCGCAGAGGCCACGGCCTCGAAATCCAGCTGGGCGGTCGGGTCATGGAGCTCGGCTAGCCCCTTCAGCGAGTCGCTCCCAGGCTGCGCCAACAAGGCCCCGACGACGAGGACGAGAACCACGCCGTACTGATGCCCCACCGCGACCTTGATGTCGACTTAACGCCCAACCATTCTTCTACGAGAAGGAAAGGACCTTCCGGCCGGAAACTACGCCCTGGTGCAGCCGAAGCTCCTTCGATTGCGCTACTCGCTTCCAGTAGAAACCGTCCTTGGTTCGGCCGTCCTTCGAGCAAGTGCATCAAGAAGCCCGGCCATCTTCACTGGGACGCTTTGGGCCTCACGTAGCTGACCCCTGAGCTGAGCATTCTCCTGCTCCAGGGCATGAACCTGCGTCTGCAGCTCCGCATCCGTTCGCTCCTTGCCCGCCATGCCTCCCAGCTAGCCTAAACCAGACAAGACAGAAAGACTGAGCATTGGAGCCCCCAAAGCGAAGCGAGGAGTCGAACGCGCTGCCAAGGCCGAGTTAGCAACTCGCGGGGGAGGGGGCGCTGGTGCCGGGTTGCTCTAGGAATCGATACAGCACACCCACCATTCGGGGACCGTGACCCCGCACTGAGCTGAATCAAATCCCTCACATCCGCTGCCCCCGCAAGAACCACAGGTATCGATGCACCCATCTCCGTTGCAGTCCTGAGGGGCTTGTCCAGGGGGACACACCAGAGTCGTGTCCCAGATGCAAAGGTCCTCACACTGATCCCCATCGGTATCGATCGCCTGCTGGCCTGGAGCACACATCAGGGTTGGATCACATGAGCATGGGCCGAAATGGGCGATCGCATCTCCGTTTTGAAGGGTGCAGGCCTCGACGGTAGCTCCTCCGCACAGACAAACCGGGGTGCTTACCGGGAACTGCGATGAGGGACATACGGGAGTCACAGCCGTGCAGATTCCAGCGTGAGTCAGCTGGCCGCACGAATTCTGGAGGCAGATCACGTTGCTCGCCGGTCTACACGCGAGTGGGTCCCTGCCGTCGCACGAGCAACCTTCGGAGGTGATAGGGTCACATGCCTCGGCATCGTCGATCGCGACGAATGTAGTGAATAGAGTCGCGAATACCGCTAGGACTGTATTCTTCGTGGCCTGAGAGTTTGGGACCGGTCTTCCACGTGGTCAAGACGAGGGAATCATGGATTGGAGGAGCCCCTAGAGTGGGAAGTTGAATTCGCGAAGCAGGCGGTAGAATGTCTCCGCTCTTTCGCTAGCCTCGCTCGACTGGGGTCAACGCCTCTCCCGCTAGCCATGGAACCGCGGGGAGCGAGAGAGGACTGGGGTCAGTCCGGTTGGGACACCTTGAGTCGCTTCGCCCCTCGGGCCACCAAGCGACGGACGAGCTCGGACAGGCTCTCGCCGGCAGCCTCCGCGGGGGCGTGGTTGAGAGCGTGCTCCTCGGGGGTAACGCGGATCAGGTGCACCTTGGTGGACACGTCGGAGCGCCGCCAGGGGCGAACCCGGCTCCGCGCGAAACTTGTCAAGCAGCGTCTGGTACCTCTGGCCCTGGGCGCCGTGGAGCTTGAGCAGCTTGTTGGTGCGCAGCAACTCCAGCTCTCGGCTTCCGGCGTCTGTCGCGGCGCGCCCAACTGACAACTCCTTCGTCACACTCTTCAACAGCCTGCGGAGCACCTCGACGCCGGCAGCAACGGTCTCCAGCGTTCGGGCCGGCGGGTGCCGCCTGATGGCGCAGCTGCTCCTCCTGCCGCTGTAGCTTTGGGATTCATCGGTCTGGGCCTTGCCTCCCATGGGTTCGTGAAGGCACACACGCCGCATGCCTGTGTCGTCCAGCGGCCAAGGACAGCAAGCTCTGGCGGTCGCCGTTCTCATTTCACAGCTCTCTTGCGGTCCGACGGCAGCGGACTTGGGACCTCACAACGACAACGACGTCGAGGCTCAAGACGGCGGCGCATTCTCGCCCCCTCCAGACCACGGATCTCAATCGCGTGACCAAGGGCCGGTCGATGCAAGTGACTCAGGAGCACGAGACTTGGGGCCACCCGATCTCGGAGGGTCCGCAGACTCCGATGCTGGTTTCGGCAGTCCTCAGGACATGGGCTCCGATGACCTACTCCCAACCTGTGGCTTTCCGAACTCAGACGGCCCGCCTACGAGGTTTGCACCCCTCCTGCACGTTGGACCCGACCCGCTTGCTCCTCCAATCGAGTCCCCGCCGGATAGTCAGCTCCCAAACCGCGATGCCATCAGAGTCCGTCCTTGGGCTTTGCCGCCAACGGTACTGACATCTCCGAGCGCAGATACGGTCGATGAACAGTATCCCTGGATCGCCTGGTCAGAGTCCGATCCAGCGTCGTTTGGTCTGTTTGTACCCTCCGTCATTTCGACTACAGGCAAGCATTCCGTGGGGGAGCAGGCTCTCCCCGCCGGCGTCAAAGCGAGAACCAGCAAGCATGTGGCGCTTCTTTTTGGGGATAGCGGTATCGATTCATCCGCCATGGATGAAGCAATGGTCCTCAAGATGCTCAACTTCTCTGAGTACCTCTACCACTTTTATATTCATCGAGTGGGGAGGGAGATGACAACGCTCGCCAACCACCCAGAGTTGGGGTTCGGAGAAAGTTACAAGCTGAACGTATATGTAGGCGGGACAGGACTCCCAGGCTTTGAACAGAGTGCTCAACTCGCAGCATTTATCTGCGACGGATGCCCGGCCGGGATTCACTACCATACAATGCCTTTCGACGTCGATTTCGGAATGGCTCACGAGTTTGGGCATCTGGCGTGGGATTGGTCTTCAGGAGTGGGTAGGAACGAACCCGTGAACTTCGGGTGGATCTCAGAAAACGAGGCTAACTGGTTCGCCGTCCGCGCTCTGCGCGACTTTCATGGTGGGCTCATCTATCGCCATCTACATATGGAGACGAGCCATCTTGCTCACAACTATGATACTTGGCATATCTACGAAGTCCTCTACCAGATGTATGGCTACGAGTTCTGGGGCAGCGTCTATGATGAAGCTCTCGCGCTTCCCGAAGAGGGCTTCTGGCCTCGAGTACGCAGAATGGTCGACGGCAGGGGCGATCGTTTCGAAGTGGCTTATCACCGGACAGCGCGGCAGGGCCTGACTTGGAAGGACCATCCTTGGTTCGGTTCAAACCCCCAGGCGCAGTCTAGGACTCGTGAGAGTCGAAGGATCGCCTACGCGCCTCTAAGGTCTCTCCCTGAGGCGCCTGGCTGGTACCGGCCTCCGCTCTATGAAGCGCCAAGGCAGCTGGGGATCAATGTGTTTCCTTTGACTTCGGACCAGTCCGGACGGGTTGAAGTCGAGGTGCGACCCCATCCTGGAGTCTCTGCCAACTTTAGCTACAGTCTCATCGCCCAAGACTCGGCGGGACAATACAGGATGAGCGCGATCTACTCGTCTGGCTCTGACTGCGCCGACGCTTCTTTGAGTTTTTATGCGGACGTCGATGATACTGAGCTGCTCCTAGTCGTCTCAGCTGTTCCGGACCAGATCGTGCCCATCGCGGAGTTCTCGTGGCTTGAGCGAGATCCAAGAGGTCCAGGTCTTGAGCCTCTTCCCTATGAGATACGTCTGGATGGTCTCGTGCCTGCTCGACGACTCGTACCTGAAGACCATGCAGCTCGAGGCGCCTTTCATCCCAACGGTGGCGGTTTCGTCGCTGAATCAGCCCATGTTGATCCGACCGCATTCGTCGGGCCGGACGCGTCGGTCTTAGGCTCCGCAAGGGTCCTAGGTGAGGCCCGAGTAGTAGACTTCGCCCAAATCCGGGGGGCTGCCAGAGTTGAAGGGAATGCGTTGGTCGGCGGCTGGGCTGAAGTGATCGACGATGCAAGGGTCAAAGACGACGCCCGGGTTCGCGGGACGGCACTGGTGTCTGGCGGTGCCACAATCAGCGGTCGGTGTGAAGTTCGAGAAGATGCGGCGGTATTCGGCATCCGAGAAGTCGGAGGCTTCAGCCTCGTGGAAGGTCATGCTCGACTTTTCGGAGGGGCCACAAATGCGATCTTTGATGGGGATTTGTTCTTTGGTGATGCAGAGTACGCGAAGGGTCTCTACCTGCAGCCGAAACCAGTCTCGGAAGAAGACTTGGGCCGACGAGTCTCCCAATTTGATTTCGAGATGTCGCATCCGGCTCTCGTCTTGGACCGTTTGGGGGTCAATCACGGCCTCAAGAGCGGGGCTGTTGGGACCGTTGTAGCGGGCAGTCGAGGAACAATACTCGAACTAGATGGCCTGGGTGCGGTCAGGCTCGAGCCTGAGTTCCTTGACTCAAGGGAATCTGCATTCTCGATGGAGGTCAGGCCAGAGTCGGATGAGGATCAGGTCCTAGTCGAGTTCACGGGGGAGGGTGGCGCCCTTCGCCTTTGGACAGGCTCATCAGACGATGCACCTTGGTTGGAAGCCACCGGCCTTGGTCCTTCGGTGGTTCTCATGGGGGATAGTCCGCTTGAAAGAGGACAGTGGCACACGCTGACCGCCTCCTTCTCGTCTTCGGTGATCGAGCTAATGGTCGATCAAGAAGCTTTCCGCTCATCGACAGGTATAGCTCCTGAGAACCTGGGCCTGAAGAACGGATGGCTAGGGCGAGGATCCGAGCTTCCTCACTTTCAGGGCGGTATCGACGACGTAAGCTTCTATGCGAGAGCACTGACCGACGATCGGGCTCCAGAGCCCAATCCGATGACCTTCTCGACTCCGCCCGTGCCGATAGGTGCGCACAAGATCTCTATGGAGGCGACGGCTGCCGCTGACGCTTCTGGTGGAGTAACGTACCGGTTCGAGCTCAAGGGGAGCGACGGCAGTTTACTCCTGACCCCGTGGCAAGACTCTAGGCGCTTCAAGGCATCAGGACGCGCCGCAGGGGCCTCGTTCGAAGTACGCGTGCAAGCTCGAGACTCCGCCGGAAACCAGACGGACTGGTCGTTGCCGGCGTCCGTGACGACTGCCGCCGAAGACCCCGCCTCTTTCATTCAGGACCCGCAGACGAAGAACATCGTCTTCAACGCCGAAGACTACGCGGGGATCTCGGCTGGCCAATCGACCGCATGGCTAGAGGTAGACGAATCTGCCCTAATGGCAGGATCCGGCATGGAGGCCTCCCCCGACAACGGGACACAGTTTCTCTTTGGAGACGGGCCGCGCCTAGACTACCCGGTCGTGTTCTCTGAGACAGGTGAGTACCGAGTCTGGGTCCGCGGTAGAGCCCAGCCGGGCATCCTCGTTCAGAATGACTCGATCTTCGTGGGTCTCGACGGTCTTTCGAATTCGTTTCAGTCCAGTCGCTTTGATGGCTTTCGAGGGAGCCTATCTTGGTCTATCCAGCGCTTCCGGGTGCAGGAAACGGGTCTCCATATGTTGAATCTGTTCGTGAGGGAGGACGGCTTCTTGGTGGATGCCGTCATGATCACCAAGCATGGGGATCCAAACCTTCAAGTTCCGCCCTCGCACTTCGATGAGGACGGGTTTCCGGTCCTGTCGGCCGTTGGTGCGCCCTAGGCGAGCATGGCGATGGTCACCGACCAGACGACCTCGGTAAGGGCCGATGAGGTCGAGTGCAATCCGTTCACAGAACGGCTCGGTAAATGCGTGGGACCCTGCTCTGATACGGTCGACTACGGTGCCAGCCACATGGGGAACTGGAAGCTCGTTGATCACATTCGGCGAAGCTCGCATGCTTTCACAGCCGCAGCTTCCTTCTGATCAACTCGCCGAGCGCTTCGAGAACCACCGCCGTCTGTTGTTGCCCCGAAGCGACGAGACTCCATGGCCTTCTTCTCCGCGATCGCCGCACCGCGCAGCTACGGCATCTACGTTCCGCAGCAAGACGACACACGACGGGAGGCCCACTGGTAGCCTCTGGCGTTCGTGTTCCGGCACCGGTGTCGAACCACGCTCTTTTGGTCAGCTCTCTTGCCGCTCAACTGACCAATGCCTGTCGACCAGGCCGGAGATGGCATGAACTCCGAAGAAATCTCCCGGGTTCAATACCGGTAGCGTCCGAGGGTGCGTATCACCCGAAGCGATCATGACCGAAGACGGCGCGGAGTTCACGTCCCTCTACTTGGATGCGTGGGCGCACGCGAACGGGATTCAGCTCGACTTCACCCCGAGCGATTGTCAACGACGCGGTCCAGAGTACTCCGCACCCGTATTGCTTCCGACGTCCGCGATCGCCTCGCCGATTTCACTGTGGTGCGCGTTCACGTTCACAGTGTTGGTGCCTTCTTTAATCAGAGGGGCCGCCGCGATAGCCAGGAGGCAAACCTCAGCGCTCGGGCCAGAGGTGCACGACTCCGCGCGGAGCCTTGCGCGCGGCTTCTTCGGGCGATTGCGGATATCGCCCGGCTCCATGCGGCTGTGGAGCGAGACGTCCACGGCTATAGCGGTTGAAAGAGCTGCCAATGATCTCTAGGTTCAGGACGGCTCCGGAAGCGAGGGAGACCCGTTCGCCCGAATACGCGGAAACTGTCCGCGACGCGCTTTGCGCATCCACCCCCGCAATTTGTCTTCCGTGGAAGCGACGAAGCTGCCGCCGATGACCCGTGACGAAGGGAACCGGGTCCCGCCGAGAACAAGGGCACGGCAGCCTGCGAGGCTTCGAATCGAGGGGTGAGGACGCTCAAGGATATGTAGAGCGTTGCCCGGCAGCGGCTCGTTGCCGATCTGAGCGTCGCCTTCTAGCACCAAGATGGCGAGCTCCTCGTAGTCGGCGTCCACGTTGAGCCTGGCCCCAGCCTCCAGCCGAAGGTCTGCAAAGAGCGTCGGCAGATAGCAAGTCGTCGGCGCCTCGAGACCCCACGCGCTTCCCATGGCAACCCGAACCAGAACATCATCCGCTCTCCACTCCGGAAGATCTTCGGCCCGGTGATGCTCAAAGGTTGGATCCATCTCCTCGAGCTCATCGGGGAGCGCTAGCCACATCTGTGCGAAGTACACCCTTTCGCTCAAGCGAGACGCGGGGTTGGCGGGCAGCTCTTCGTGCGAGATCCCTCGCCCCGACGTCATGAGGGCGATGTCGCCAGCGTGCACGGTTGCCGAGTAGCCAGCGCTGTCTCGGTGCCGAATCGCGCCCTCGATGAGGTACGTGAAGGTCGACAGGCCGGCATGCGGATGCTCAGGAACCCCTTGCGCATGACGTCGTGGAACCTCGACGGGTCCTCCGGTTTCCATGAAGATGAAGGGCCCCACCATCTGGCACTCGTCTCCTGGCAGTACTCGTTGGACCGTGAGTGCTCCGAGCGCATGCGGTTGAGCGGGGATCGATCGTTGAATCGGCATGGCAGGAGACTCTAGCGAGAGCTCTCGTTGAACGCAGGCTCTAGAATGGCTACTCTCGGTTGCGAGAATGCAACCGAATGGCCGAATCAACCTGAACGATCTGGACACCTTCGAACGCGTTGCGCGCCTGGGCACGTTGAGCGCTGCCGTCGAAGAGCTCGGCGTCCCAAAGTCGACGATCGGTCGGCATATCGCGCGGCTGGAAGAGGCCGTGAAGGTCGCACTACTCCATCGCGGCCCTCGGCAGGTTACGTTGACAGAATCCGGCGTGGAGCTGGAAGCGCGGAGTCGGCGGGCCTTGTTGGAGCTTCGAGAGTTGTCCTTTGGGCTCGCCGCCAGTCGGCCTCACGGTATACTTCG
Organism: Myxococcota bacterium; assembly: GCA_039024635.1. Taxonomy (GTDB): domain Bacteria; phylum Myxococcota; class Kuafuiibacteriia; order Kuafuiibacteriales; family Kuafuiibacteriaceae; genus Kuafuiihalomonas. The sequence goes on from JBCCQA010000034.1 coordinate 52,325, forward strand.
ACTGACGGTGCTTCCGGATCTGATGGCGTCGACGCGCTTCGCTTCCTTGCTGACCGAATACTGTCGCGCCTACCCCGATGTCGTTCTCGACATCGATGCGAACCCACGGGTTGCGAATCTAATCACCGAGGGGTTTGACGTCGCCTTCCGACCTGCGACTGCGCAGGTCGATACGGATACGCTTGTGGTACGCCGACTTGCTTCCTCGGATGGTCGCCTCTTCGCCTCACGCACGTACGTCGAGCGGCGCGGGACGGTCGACCGCATCGAGGATCTCGAAGAGCACGACTGGGTGAGAGTCGGCTCCCGACGCCAAATGCCGTTCGAGCTTTCGCTTGGTGGCGAGACTCGGTCGCTGATGCCACGTGTCGTCGCCTACGGGAGCGATGTGGCCTCTGTTCTCTCTCTGCTTCGAGCAGGACTCGGGATCGGGGCTGTTCCGCCCATATACTTAGACGACGAAGTGAACCGCGGGACCGTTGTTCCATTGCTCCCCAAGTGGGCCACGGCACGAACGCACCTGCTCATGGTGTGGCCTCGACAGCGGTTCCTTTTGCCGCAGGTGCGCGCGTTCGTGGATTTCATCGTGGAGTCCTTCCAAGAGTCCGAGCCGCTCGAGGACTCTCTCTGCCGCGCTCCATCGAAGGAGCCCTTCAGCCGTGGATCGACCTTCATAGGGGCTCATGCGGCCAACAGGGACCCTACGGACCCCGTGACGTACGACGAGTAACCGAATCGTTCCCGGGGTTGTCTCCGCGCAAGGCGTGTCGATTGTTGAAGGTATCGAGGTCGTCAATGGATGAGCATGGGTCAGGGCGGAAGAAGCATGAGCTCGACGAGCTCTTGGCGAAGCGCGTTGAGAGAGTGATCTTGCGATTTCCGACCTTCGGCTATCGCAGGCTCTGGGCCTGGCTGCGCTTTCGCGAAGGCGTGAAGATGAACCAGAAGGCCGTCTGCAGGGTCCTACGGCTGAAAGGCTGGTTTGTGCATGAGCGGATCTCGACGCCGCGCCCCCGCGTGAAGGGACGCCGCGGCGTAGCGAAGCCGAACGACCAGCGTTGGGCCATGGACGTCACGCACACATCCCGGTCGGCGAAGATGGCTGGGCACATCTTGCAGCGGTGATCGACTGCAGCGACCGAGAGATCGTGGGCTACGAGCTGGCTCTCCGGGGACGCTCTCAGGAGGCGGAGAGAGCTCTCGAGGATGCGTGCCTCCGTCGCTTCGGCCACGTCCGCCAGGGCGGTCAGCGGCCGCTCCTGAGGAGCGATAATGGCCTCATCTTTTCAGAGCCGACGATTCCGGAAGGCGTGCCGGGAGTTCGGTCTGAAGCAGGAGTCATCACGCCGTACACGCCCGAGCAGAAAGGGGTCATCGAGCGCTTCTTCCGAGCCTCAAGGAAGAGTGCGTGTGGCTGACGAACTTCGGCAGTTTCAAGGAGGCTAAGTGGGCCGTCGAGGGCTTCCGTGGAAGCCCGGCGGCCGCCAAGCCGCCTAGGGAAGCTCGACCAACTCAGCCTGCATCCGAAAGTCGGGAGCGAACGGCGACATTAGAAACTAAATCGACAATCTTTAGCATGACCTTAGGGCCGGGGCGGCTTACCTTTGTAAGCCCCCAGCACTGGCAGATCTCCATTCTCGTAGTCGTCCACGATATTTCTCTGCTCAACCGACATTTCTTCATAGGTCAGCTGACGAGGCTCGCGAATACTGATCAATTCTTCGACAAACCAACGCGAAGTCAGCGGAGGTCGGGCATCTCTATGCTGCGCCGCATGATACGCCGTCCCGATTTCTTCCGGGCTATATGCGTAGAGCATCGCGTTCACAGCTATTACGGTTGACAAAATAGCAACGTTGGTGTTTCTCGTGTCAGTACATAGCTCTATTAGCATCTTCTGGAACGAAGGAGGACTGCGATAGAAGCGTTCTCTCAAACACAGCTGTCGTTCTCGGGAAGCCAGCTCTTCACAGCGGTCGGTGGGCACGCTTGAGGTCACTTCCATGACCTGTTCGATGAGCGGAAAAAGATGAAATCGAACATAGCCCCGACCTTCCTCATGCTCTAACAAAGGACGCAGGTAGGAGCATGTCTCGAAACCAGGAATCACCTCGCTTTCGAGAGCTCTTTGCTCGTGCGCGAGGAACATACTCACAAAAATAATCGTAGAACCAATCATTGATAGATCTCGCCCGGCACAATTCTGAAACCGGAAGCATCAGCCGGAACTGGTGATCTCAATGAGTGAAGGCAACACATGAGTTTCCTCCGTTCGCTCCAAGAGATTCTCGGTAGCCGAGCTCAACGAGCTGTGGCGCCTTCGTGCACTTAGCCGGGGCCCTCGCGCTATCGGCCGAGTTCTGGGCCGTCCGTCGCGATGGGTCTATGCCGTCGTCGTGCGAGCAGGAGGTATCAAGCCGGTCCCACGAAAGCGAGCTGCGCGTCATCTCAGCCTCGAGGAGCGAGAAGAGATCTCTCGGCGTCTCGTCGCTCGCGAGTCGATCCGGGGCATCGCAAGAGCTCTCGGACGACCCGCTTCGACGGTCAGTCGAGAGGTCAACAGGAACGACGGCCGCTTTCGCTATCGAGCCGTCCACGCTGACCGACGGGCCTGGCAGAGAGGGATACGCCCCAAAGCGCGGAAACTCGACCTCGATAAGACGCTGAGAGCCCACGTCGTCGAGAAGCTCGGGCTTTACTGGTCGCCCCAGCAGATCGCAGGCTGGCTGCGCGAAACCTTCGCTGAGCCTGCCATGCATGTGTCGCATGAAAGCATCTACCGGTCCCTGTTTGTCCAGGCCCGAGGATCCCTCAAGAAGGAGTTGACGACCTACCTGCGGCGTCGACGCTCTGTAAGACGACCTGGTGTGACGTCCAAGAAGCGGCCTCTCGGGGGTGCGATCCAAGACGGGATCTCGATTCGCGAACGGCCCGCTGAAGTCGAAGACCGCGCCGTTCCGGGGCACTGGGAGGGCGACTTGCTCTGCGGGAAGAAGGGAACTCAGATCGTGACTCTGGTCGAGCGCATGACTCGTTTCGTGATCTTAGTGAAGGTGGACACGGCGGAGCCAGAGCACGTGGCTGACAAGCTCATTGAAGCCATCAAGACTCTTCCAAAAGGACTGGAAGATAGCCTGACGTGGGACCGAGGCCGCGAGACGGCCAACCACGAGAAGGTCGCATTCGAGACGAAGATGGATATCTACTTTTGCGACCCTCGAAGTCCATGACCGCGAGGCAGCAACGAGAACACCAATGATCTGCCGAGACAGTTCCTCCCCAAGGGGATTGATCTCTCACAGTTTACGCAGCCCGCACTCAACGCCATCGCGGCTCTACTAAATGGACGTCCACGTCAGACCCTAGGCTGGAAGACACCAGGACAGGCTCTCGATGAAGTGTTGCGTTGACTCTTTGAGGCGAAGCTCCCTGCCCGGGAGCGCCGGTCCAATGACTTGCTCTAGAAACTCTTTCGGGCGCTTCTCGTGGCTGGGCCTCCAAGTGCTCCCGTCGCCAAACCACCATTCTTCGAATTGCAGCTCTGTAAGAGGCCCGTTCGTACTAGCGTTGGCCCACGCCCGGATTTGGGGTCGACGTTCGAGCCAAGTGCGCTGGCCTAGGATCGTACGGTCCAGATCCCACTCTACCCCCCGAGCCCTTCAGGCTCCGCAAGCGCACGAGCCATGCAACCGAGACTTCCGAGCTGATTGACGACATCCCTCCAGAGACCGCCGACAGCGAGTTCGTCTTGTCTCTCCATGACTCGAATGGAATCAGAGCGAAGGGAGCACGCATAGATAGACACTGGGTACCCCTCGGCCAGCTCTTAGCGCCCGCTCAGGGACCGTCAAGCCTCCGGATGGAGTCTTGGGCGCCGCGCGCGGGAACCCTGCAAGCTAGTCGTTGGCAAGGGGAAGCTGAATCTCCTCCGCAGCAGCCTCCAAAGCTCGATCCCCGCGCCGATCATATCGAGCTGTCGTCTGAACGGAGGCGTGGCCGACGTGATGCGAGACCGTGGTGACGTCCACGCTGCGATCGAGGAGGTCTGATATGAACGTTCGCCGAAGGTCGTGCGGCGTCATCGCCTTGAGGCCGGCTTCTCGCAGCCGCTTCTGGGTCACGTTGTAGACCACGTCGGGATGGATGTACCGCGCCCGCTGAAGCGCTCCGTTCCTTGAGACCGGCACGAAGAAAGGTCCCGGAGAGGAGCCCCTATGGAAGTCGACCCATGGCTGAAGGGCTCCTTCAATCGACCTCGGAAGGAAGATCCGGCGCTCCTTGTTTCCTTTCCCTCGGATAAGGAGCCCGTACCGCTCGAAGTCGAAGTCTTCGTAGTCCAGGCGCGCCACCTCGGCGCGTCGAAGTCCGCCACCGTACAGCACCGCGAAGATCGCCAAGTCCCGGGCGCCCAAGGCTTCGTTTTGGTCCGCTCGGCAGGCCTCGAACAGCTTCCGAAGCTCATCCTGGCCGACAGCGCGGCTCTCCGAGCTCCTCACGTACAGCTGGGTCGTCCTGACGTCAGCATGCCCGGCCATCTGGGCCGCCGTCTGAAGGGACCCTCCTGCCTCCACGTAGGCCGTGATGCCGGTGGCCCGAAAGCTGTGGGTGCAGAGGTTCCCGTCCATCCCCAGGCGCTCGGCTCTCCGCTTCACCATCTGGAGGACCGTGTTCCGCTGCATCATCTTCCCGGTCGCCTTCTGACGGACCCCACGAGGCGGCCAGTCTCGCCTTGAGAGAACTCTCGGAGAGGTCCCGTGCCTCCTCGAGCTCTCGGAGGTAGCCCGAGACATGGACCGCCTGCACGTCCTCGAGGCCGAGCCCCTGGGTGTCGCACCAGTGGAGGAACGGGAGCACCGCTCGGGCGTAGGCCTCGGCCGTGTTTGGGTTGGGGAGGTGGCTCGTGAAGAACGTCAGGACTCGCTGGATAACGGACTCACCGGCGTTGGTGAGGATGGGCGGGAGAGGGGGCCCCTAAGGCGAACGTGGTCGGGATGAGGGCGCTCTCGGAGGACATGCCGCATGTGATCAGGCGGAGATCGGAGGGTCAATGCCGGCCCAGTGCCCGACCGAACTGTCTGGTCAGAAGTCCTCGAACACGCATTCCAGCTCCCTGACCTGATTCGGCACGAACTCGAAGTCGAGGTCCACAACGCACGCCATTTCAAGGAACTCGAGCGTACCGGGGTCAGCTGTTCTGGCAAGAATGAGCCTTGCAACGGTATCCTCGCCGATCAGACCCACGCCGGAGAACTCGAAGACATCGAATTCGTCGACGGTCCGTACCCGATTAGCCTGATTCTCAGTTTCAAGCCCGTTACTCCGAATGGAGAAAATCGAGCCGACGATACCCTTGGCTACCTGCACGCGCAGCGTATTGAGGCCGCAGACTGAAACCTCCTCAGTGGCACCCCCACATCCAAAGGGAACCGCCCTTTCGCGGGTCACCCCGTAGGTTCCACGCGGATGAAACGACACGATGATATCACTCGGGTCTAGGACACCGCTTCGTGGCACCGAAGCCAGCTCGATGCGCCTCGTGAAGGTCGTGCCGAAACTCTCTCCATCGTCCCACGGGCAAATGACACCCGAACCCTGCCCGTGGGACTGCGGCGTATCGATCGCCCAGCCGAGGCCCACGAGAAGGATAACGAGAGCCGGTCGCCAAGACCCGAGACGCCAGGCTGCTGAGCGTGTCTTCGGCATTGCTCTCGCTCCTACCTGAAGAAGCCTTTCAGATACCCAGCTACAGAGGCGTACTCGTCCAAGACGACCTGTTCTGGATCCTGTTCTGGCTCAAGGCTCGTCTTGGTCAGAATCCACATTCGTGGCCGTCGCTAGGACCGTGGTCAAAATTCTTCGAACAAGCATGGAATCATCTCCTGGAGCTCTGATGGGTCGAAGTCAAAACTGACTCGGCAGGCTTGAGATAAAAATGCGAGCTCGCTCGTACTTTGCGAGGAAAAGACAAAAACGCTGTCGGCCTCATCTCCCCCCTCGAATGCCAGGCCTACACCACTGAACTCGAAGACATCAAACCCATCGACGGTTCGTAACAGATTGGCCTGAAGCTCGGTGAGCCCGTCACC
>JBCCQA010000035.1:0-58064 GCA_039024635.1 Myxococcota bacterium
CGACCCTCGGCCCGACCGAATCCTCGGGCTCTCCATGGGTGGGATGACGGCTTTGGACTGGGCTGCACGCTTTCCGGACGACTTCTCGCGTTTGGTGGTGGTGAACGCGAGCAGCACCGAATCGCCGGCTCGGCTTCGATTTCGTCCCCGGGCCGGGATCCGTCTGGCCTTGGGTGCCACCCGAAGCGATCCGCTCCAGCGGGAGCTCGACGTTCTTCGCGCCACCAGCGTCAACCGCCGAGGGGACGAGGCGCTGGCTCGGCGTTGGAGCCTCTATGCTCGACCTCGAACCGAGAGTGTCCTCGCCCAGCTTTGGGCGGCCTCCCGATTTCAGCTTCCGAGGGACCTGAAGCCCCCCAGCCTGATCGTGGCGGGGGGGAAGGATAGGCTGGTGGACCCGGCGTGCAGCGAGAGAATGGCTGCTCGACTCCAGGCGCCGCTTCACATTCAACCCGATGCGGGCCACGATCTACCCTTGGACGCGCCTGATTGGCTCGTCGGGCTCGTCGGAGACGCGAATTGAAGATCTTCCTAGTCGACGGCACCTATGAGCTGTTTCGGGCCTACCACGGCGCCCCGCCGGCCCAGGCGCCGGACGGACGCCCCGTGGGTGCCGTTCGCGGGATGGCGCGCTCCCTGATGAGCATGGTCCGAGACGAGGGCGCCCGCTACGCGGCCATCGCCTTCGACACAGTCATCGAGTCCTTCCGGAACGAGCTCTTCCCTGGCTACAAGCGGGGCGACGGCATCGACCCCGACCTACTGGAGCAGTTTCCCCTGGCCGAAGAGATGGCTCGGGCCCTCGGCTTCGTGGTGTGGCCAATGAAAGAGTTCGAGGCCGACGATGCGCTGGCCTCGGGCGCCGTGGCCTACGCCAGGGACGATCGGGTCGAGCAGGTGCTGGTCTGCAGTCCCGACAAAGACCTGACCCAGGTCGTCGACGGGGGAAAGATCATCACCCTGGACCGCCGACGGCGCCTCGTTCTCGACCGGGAGGGCGTCCTGGCAAAGTTTGGCGTCGGACCTGAATCCATCCCCGACTATCTGGCTTTGGTGGGCGACAGTGCCGACGGCATCCCAGGCATTCCGCGCTGGGGCGCCAAAGGGGCCTCTGCGGTCCTGTCGACCTATCCCCACCTCGAAGACATCCCGAGCAAGGTGCAAGACTGGTCCGTGAAAGTACGGGGTGCACAAGGACTATCGGCAGCCCTCGAAGCCGATCGGGAAAACGCTTATCTGTATCGGAAACTCGCGACCCTGCGTCTCGATGTTCCGATACCCGCCGACCCGGCTGAACTAGCCTGGACCGGCGCACCTGGCCGCGAACTAGGGCAATTCTGCGCCAAGATTGGGGATGAGCGTCTCTTGGAGCGAGTTCCCAAACTCATTTCCTGAGGGCTTCCCTCAGTGCGCTTCCTTTCGGACTGAAACTTGCTCAAGGATGGGGCGTGGCGGCGCGACTTTTCCAAGACAGGGGTTTTGCGGAAGTCGTGGCTCGGCCTCTTCTGCTCCTGCTGTGCGTCGCCTGCGGAAGCGAAGCGCCGCCTGCAGAAACACCCGGTCCCCAACCGGTCCCGGTTCGGATCGACCCCATGCTCGGTGGAGAGGCCGAGCTCCGCAGGCTGGACGGCCGTCTTCTAGGCTTCGACCAGGGCCGACCGGTGTGGACCACCGAAGTCGGCCTTTTTCGGGGCGACGGTTCTTCGGAAACCGAGCTCGAATTCGTAGCGCTCGATGCCGGCGACCTGCCTCCCGACCGCGCGCTGGCCGTGGTGACCAGCGCCGAGGGGGCATGGCTGGCCGCCGACAACGGCATCTATGCCGTCGAAGGTCGTTTCGTGCTCGCCGTCGATGCCCTCGCTCGACCCGCATGGCTCACGGCCAACCTGATCGGACTCGATGGACTTTGGTGGGCCGAAGCGGAGCGACTGGTTCGGTGGACCGCAGAGTCCAGCGAGGAGCTCGACCTCTCCTCCTTCGGACCGGCGACGGAGCTGAGCTTCAGTGGGTCCTACGGCCTCGTCCGCATCGGGGCGCGCTTCTTCGAGCTGGCCGAAGGTCCCGAGTACACGCTGCTAGACGTAACGCCCTCGGCCGAGGGTCTCGGCCCGTCGACGGGCCACGATGGGTCGTGGTGGGTGGTGCACGAGGGCGGCCTCCTCCGTCGACCGGCGGGAAGCGATGAAGCTTGGACCCCGTTCTTACTCGCCGAACGTCGCGTACAGGACGTGGTGAGCGGAGCGGACGGCGCGCTCTGGATTCAAACGGATAGGGATCTTCTGCGAATGGAGGCCCCGTACGAAGCCGCCGTCATTCGCTCGGAGAATGCCGTCGAGGCCATGGTCCACGCGCCGGAGGGAACCGTCGCCCGACTGGTAGACGGGAGCCTCCAGGTATGGGTCGACACAACCAGCAAGCTGGTCGGCTTCGAGGAGGACGTCCTTCCTTGGCTGACCGAGCAAGGCTGCATCGCCTGCCACTCGACGAGTCCCGGCGACTACGCTGACTACGAGGTGTTCTCGGGCCTGGCGTCCGAAGCACTCTCGCGGGTCCGCAGCGGTGACATGCCCCGCTGTGGGGCCGGCTTATGCCCTCCCGAAGAACAGCTCACACCCGAGGAGTATGCGGTGCTGGAGGCGTGGATCGCAGGAGGGCGCCCCCGATGATGAGGATGGGAGAAGACATGAAGTCAGTGTGGTTGATGGCGACACTGTTCGTCGCCGGGCCTGCCCTGGCCCAGGAAGAGCAGTGCGTCGAAGAAGAGCGGCTTGAGAACGCCCGGCTCTTGAGGCGTATGAGCCTGGACCTTCGAAACCGAGTGCCCACGGTCGAAGAAATGGCGGCGGCGAGGGACGGCATCTCCGACGAGACGATCGACGCGTTCCTGAATTCGGAGGGCTTCTTGGAGGTCATGCGCGCCCACCACCAAGACCTCTTGTGGCCCAACCTCGACGCGGTCGAGGTCATTCCCAACACCCAGCTCTTGGTGCCCTATGAGACCGCTGACGGACCGATATGGTATGCCCCCATTCGCGCCGTCTTCAATCGGACGACGGGCAACGCGGCCAACATCTACACCCCTTGCCTGAACGAGCCCGCGCGCTTCGACGAGGACGGACGAATCATTTTGCAGCCCATCACCGACGACGGGGGCAACGTCGTCGCCTACGCCGAAGGCTGGATCGAGGTGACGCCCTACTGGGACCCGACCACGACGGTCCGCGTGTGCGCCCTCGATGCGCAACCCGACGCCACGGGGACTGCTTGCCCAGGTCCCCCCGAACGCTACCCCTTCAGTGAGCCGAGCTGCCGCGGCGCTGCGGCCTACGACCAGTTCGTCACCGAGCCATTCCGAGGCTCGCAGGTCGAGTGCGGGGGAGCGCTGAACATCCTGGCGCCGGAGTGCGGTTGCGGCCCGAACCTCCGCCACTGCGTCCCGCTTCGGCCCGATATCGACGTCTTCGAACGCATTCGGGGCGCCCTGCTCGAGCAGCAGATGCGAGTGGTGGACCGGGTGGTCCGAGAGGGCCTGCCCTATGAAGAGGTCTTGGCCTCCACGACGTTGGAGTGGAACGGCCCGCTCGTTCACTACATGCAGTGGATCGCGGGCACGAGTGACCAGCTCTACGCCGGCGAGCTCGACGGCTGGAATCTTCCCGACAAAGCCTGGAGTGACGCGTCTTGGACCCCGACCGAAGGCAGCCTTCGGAGCGCTGGGGTCCTCACCTCCCCCGGCTACCTCCTCCGCTTCGCGGCCAACCGGATGCGCGCTCACCGATACTACAACGCCTTCGAGTGCCGCAGCTTCGTGCCCAACGGACCTTTGCCGTCGCCCTTCGAAGCGTGCTCCCAGCGTGAGGATCTGAGCGAACGCTGTGGATGCGACAGCTGCCACGTTACCTTAGAGCCGCTAGCAGCCCACTGGGGGCGCTTCATGGAGAACGGCTTTGGGGAGCTTCGCAGCGACGAGTTCCCGCCCCTGTTCGGCGGCGTGTGCCAGGTTCCGATAGATGGCGTAGACACCCTCAGCCTCTGCCTTCGGGCCTACAACCTGAATACGCAGCCCGGAACGGAGGTAGCGGAGTACGCCAACCTCTTGAACGCCCTCGTGTTTCGGGACACCTCGGAAGCCGTCATCGTCGAGTCGGGTCCAGGCCTCCGGGTCGAGCAGGGCGTCAACGCCAGCATCATTCAGAGCTGCCTAGCCGAGCGGATGTGGACCGAGTTCATGGGTCGCTCGCCGACAGCAGAAGAGAGTTTGGAGCTGCTGCCTCAGCTGGTGCAGCGCTTTGAAGGCGAAGGCCGAAGCCTCAAGGCCATGGTCCGAGCCATCGTCGAGCTCCCGCGCTACGGAGACGTCCAATGAGCAGCCTCTTCAAGCACAGCCTCCTCGTCGGCGGCCTTTTCGGAGGCATACTGACGGCCTGCGGCGAGACCTCGGTCGAAGATGATTTGGATCCGACGCCCCCGGCGCCTATGAACGTGCCTAGTCAGCGGAACCCCTTCGAGGGCCACCCCGAGCTTTCCCCCGAGCAGGTCATCGACGCCAAGGGCCCCCGTCGCCTGTCGGTGGGGCAGCTCGAGCGCTCCCTGGACGTCATCGCAGGTCTACCGGTGGGCTCCATTCGACTGCCGGCCAACCTGGCCCTGACTTTGGGCCGTCCTGACTACCAGACCATCACCCAGCGCTCCTTTGAACCATCTCCCCTCTTCATGAAGTTCATGATGGATCTGGGGGGCTTCGTCTGTGACGTCATCTGGAACAGCGACGCCGAGCGCCCCGTCTCTCAGCGCATTCTGAGCGGCGCGGGAAACGACGAGGCCCAGGCTCGGGCGGTCTGGTTTCGATTCACCGGCATTGAGGGCGAAGCCGCCGACGCATCCATCCAAGGACTGGTCGAGGCCATGAATCGAGCCGGAGCTCAACCCAGGCGCCGGGCGATGGCTATGTGCATCGCCGCCGCGACCTCTTCCGAGTTTCTGCTCTACTGAAAGGAACACGACATGAGCTTCGATCGACGTTCAATCCTCAAGCTCGGCGCCCTCGGCGCGGGCGCCCTCAGCTTCGGTGGCCTCACGCGGCCCGTCCTCGCCCAGTCCGAGGTTCGGAGACGCCTCGTGTTTGCCTACTTCGAAGGGGGCTGGGACATCCTGCTCGGACTGGATCCTCGGGAGCCACAAGGCAACGATCCCAACCTCACCCGAATCGACCCGGCCTATGATCAGCTTCCCGAGCCCTACCGGAGCCGAGGCATTCAGACCCGGAACGGCCTTCGATTCGGACCCGCCGTACCCACCACCTTCTTGGCCCATGCCCAGGACATGACGATCGTTAACGGGGTCGGAATGGACACGGCGGCCCACGACGCGGGACGACGCTACTTCATCACCGGACGGTTCCCTCGGGGTGTGACCGCCGTCGGGTCTTCTGCCGCAGCCGAGATCGTCTCGGTGCAAGGCGACCACACCGCCATCCCTCACATGTCGGCCGGCGTCGAAGCCTACGCACAAGCCCTCCCCAACCACGCCTCCCCCTTTACGGTGAACAGCTTGGCCGACCTCCAGGTCGCCCTGAATCCCATCGTGGCCGTTGAGCCCGAAGTGGTCGCCGCCGTACGCGCCTTTCACGATCGGGGGCCCTCCTGCGAGGCCGAACGAATGGACGGGACCGGTCTGGTCACCCAGCTGGAGGAGAACCGTCTGCGTGCGCGGGCCTACCTAGAGGACCAGCTGGGCCAACTCTTCGATCTCGCCCGTCAGGACGGCGAGATGCAGGCTCTCCGAAACCTGTACGGCATCGTGCCCGGTTCACCCCAGGACGGCCCCGAGGTCTTGGCCTTCGTGGCCGGCCAGGCCCTCAAGAATGACCTGACCCAAGCCGTTTCGGTGCGGGTCGCTCGGGGCCTGGACACCCACAGCAACTGGGCCGCCGACCAGCCCCCCCGTCAGGAGCAGGGCTTCGCGGCCCTGGCGTCCTTGATCACGGATTTGAAGAACGCACCCCTGCCCGAAGACCCGAGCCGGTCCCTCTTCGAGGAAACGACAATCGTGGCCTTCAGCGAGTTTGGGCGGACGCCCCTCCTCAACGACCTGGCGGGGCGAGACCACCACCTCGGCAACTCCTGTTTGCTGGCCGGGGCGGGTATCCGGACCGGGCGGACGGTCGGCGCGAGCGCCAGCGTGGGCATGCTTCCCATCGCGACCGACCCCCAAAGTGGCGTCTCGATCGAACGCCCAAGCGAGTCTCAGATGGCGAGCGGGGCGGCGGTCATGATGAGTCCAGCTCATATCTTGACCACCGTCTTCGAGACGGCGGGTCTTTCGACGGACATCCTGCGCAGTACCAGCATCTCCGCCCTCATGAGCTAGCGGGGCCAGAATGGCTTCAACCGTCGGGCTGGCGCTCCCTAGAGGAGGCCCATAGCCCGACGCTCGGGGTACGAGACCTCGGTCATGTAGAAGTTTGCGATGGTGCCGTCGTCCTCAACGATCCAGGCGATCCGGTAGAGGCGTGTGTTCTCGAAGCGGAGGAGTCGAAAGTAGGCGTTGCGTCCGTCCACACGGTAGGCCCGCTCCTGCAACAGCTCACGCTCCGGACCGGCGGCCTGGAGAAAGCCCCGGACTTGAGCCGACCACAGAGGCCCCGGGACGTTGCCGGCCAGGGTCTCGTTGAACTTGCCGTGAAGCTCGTCGAGCGCGCCCGAGTACAGCATCTTGGTGTAGGCCCGACCTTGGGCCAAACCGGCGGCCGTCGGCTCGGTCAACTTTAGGGGGTTCTTGGGGACGGGCGCGATGGCAGGGCCGCCGAGGAGAGCACCCAGGAGCGCGACTTCGAGGATCATGCTCCTGTCAAAGGCCTCCCGCCCGGCCGAATCAAGCGATCGCGGTCCAAAGGGAAAGGGGGAGCCCAGGGGCCGAGAATTCGCGCCCCTCTAGTTGATGGAGCTGCAGATCCCATCGACACAGGCGAGGCCGCTGCAGCAAGCGGGGTCACCGTCGCACTCCGCCTGAATGGGCAAGCACTCGGGTCCTCCGCTCCCGTTTCCTGGGTCGCCACTCCCGCTCCCATTGCCGGGGTCACCGCCGCCGTTTCCGGGGTCCGGATCGGTCGGCACGAAGACCTCGGTCCACTGACCGATGTGATTCGAGGTGCTCAGGTCCTGAAAGGGCAGCGCAAAAGCCGGGAAGCTGCCGTCCTCGCCCGTCACAATGGCGTCGGGGTCCACGGCAGCCATCCACATCAAAGTGCCCGTCCCTGGCGGCTCGCGAAGGCCGTAGTTCCGCCGAGAGGAGAAGGTCATCCACATCACCCTTCCTTCTCCGTCGTCGAAACGAGGCATCTCGAAAGGCGCCCATCGAGGGAATGTGTTCGTGAGCTCCTCACCTTCATCCAGTAGGCCCGGTCCATCCGCCCGCAGCAGGCGAACCCGTTCGCCCCCGTCTCGACCGACGGCCCAGATCTGGGCGCTCGGGTCCACGTCGGCGTCGCAGGCCCGACTTCGGGAGTCGCCATCCGGACAAACGGAGCGGTTATAGAGGAGGAAGCTGCCGTCCAGAGCGTAGGCGGGGTTGTAGTAGTTTAGACCGTCCTCGGGCGCGATCACCTCCCGCGGCGTGGTCCAACCCCCTTCGGGCAACTCTTCGACGTAGGAGATGCCGCCCCTTCCGGGTCGCTGAGAGGTTCGATGCTCCGTGACCCTCGTATAGGCGATGCGGTCTCCGGCTGGTGACCAGTTGGGGTGGCTGGGCTCGTGACCGAGCTCCACGGTCTCCAGCACTTCGCCCGTCTCGCCCGAGCGAATCCGGATCTGGGTGTTGGGGGGCGCGCTGTCGGCCCAAATGCCCGCGAAACGCTGAGAGTCGGGCGCCCAGGTTTGGAACTGCTCCCGATCGTTAGTCTCGGTCCCGTCGAGTTCGATTTCGCCACGAGCCACGTCGAGCAAGAAGAGGCGTCCGTCGTTCTGGCCGCTGCGGCTGAGCGTCATCCGCTCCCCGTCGGGGGATAGAGCGTGGCAGCCGTAACAGGTCGAATCGCCTTGGAAGGGGAAGAACTGCTCGGGCTCGTTGCCCGCGCCGAAGTCGACCCGCATGATCGCCTCTCTCGAGGTGGTCCAGTAGTAGAGCGCGCCCCGCACGTCTTCGGCCGAGAAGCTGGCCTCGACCTGGGCCGAGACGCCGACCGTCTCCTCCCCCTCCGGCAGGCCCTCCACTACGATCCGCACCGGTTCCTGGCCGCCGGCCGCGGCTGAGATGATCTCGTACAGATCTTGGCCCAGAGCGTAGACACAACCGTCCGCAAGAGGGGTGCATCGGGTCACCACCTTCAATTCATAATTGGGGTGGAGGAAGGAGACTCGAAAGAGCTCGTTACCGTTGGCAAGGTAATGCACCTCGAGCGCCCCCAGATTGCGCGGCAAGAGAACGCCATCATTGGGGTAGAGCAGTCGTGGCGCGAGCTCGGGATCCTGAGTGGTGGGTGCACTCACGAAACGTTCGACATCGGTCTGCGCGATGGGCGGCGCGCCCTCCACCGGCGCCACGACCTCTCGCGCACCGGGACGAATCTGAATCTGCAGCTGGGCCAAGGCCCCCTGCCACCGAGCGCTGAGGTCCACGGGTCCGGCTCGAACACCGGGCGCAAACACGTCGTCGACAAGGGTGCCGGCGTTCGAGGGCACGAAGTCGATGACAGCCTCCGCGGTCACGTCTTGAAGGTCCCCATCGACTACAGCCTGGACACGAAGGGTGACGACCTCTTCTCCGCCCGCCTCGACCTCGAGCGAACTGGCCGACAGCTCGAGGACTGCAAGCCCACCTGCATCACCCGTTCCCCCGTCAACAGTCGAGCCACCGAGGTCTGCGGACCCCGGCCCGGAGCCCCCAAGGTCTGCGCCTCGATCGCCATCTCCGTTGCTCGACAAGCTCGAACACGCCGCCAACACGAGGGCGAGGGGCAGGGCGCGGGCGCTCATGGCCGGATGCTAATGGATCATGGCAGCGACTGTCTTGGATTGATCGAAAACGAAATACCTTCAGCCGGCCTCAGGGCGCACAAGCGCCTACCTCTGTGCACCAGCTGACAAGGGCCTCCAAGTCCCCCCGGCCCTGGCGCGGAAACACGAAGGGCCGGTGCCCCAAGGGGCCTTCGAGGGCCTCCACGCAGCTTCGGGTCGGCATGGGCGGGTCGAGGGACTCACTGAGCACGACCCGGGCCGGAAGAGCGCTCTGCGTCCCGAGTGCGCGCCACGCGGTCAGAGTATGGCTGAGGGTGCCCAGGTAGGTTCCAGCCACCAAGATCACTGGGAGTTGGAGCTCTACGATGGCGTCGAGGACCGTTCGCTCCCCGTCGAGAGGAACCATCAGACCGCCCACGCCTTCGACCACCCGAAAGCCCGGGCCCCCGGCTGCCTCGATAAAGTCGTCGTAGCCGAAGGACCGACCGGCCGCCGCAGCGGCGTGAATGGGTGCCAGTGGATCTGGGAAACGATGGGGGGCCACTTCGTCCAGCCGCTCGTCCGGCCAGCCGGCCGCCCGCAGAAGTCGACCCGGGTCGGTGTTGGCAAGGGGTGGGCCGAACCCGCTGACGACCGGCTTGCGGGGAATCGGCTCTAGGCCTCGGGTACGAAGCCCTTCGATCAAGCGACAGGCGAGTTCGGTCTTCCCGATGTCAGTCCCGGTCGCGGTGATGAAGACGCCCTGCTTCACTTCAGCTCCATCAGTACGCGGCACAGTCCATCCACCTCTGCCTCTCGATGGGCCGCCGACAAGGAGAATCGGAGTCGCGAGGTCCCGGTGGGCACGGTGGGAGGACGCATGGCGTACACCCAGTAGCCTCGCTCGCGCAGCTCGTCTTGCATCTTCGTCGCCCGCTCTGGGTCACCAAGGAGCCAGGGCACGATGGCCGAACCGCTGGGGCTCTGGTCCAGCGTCTCCGCAACGCGGGCTGCGTAGGCCAGCACTCGGTCGCGGCGCCAGGTTTCCGCGGCCATGATCTCCAGGGCCTTGCGGCCGGCCTCGGCGACCACCGGTGGGAGCCCTGTGGAGTAGACGAAGGTGCGGGCTCGATTGACGAAGAGCTCCCGGACCACGGTCGAACAGGCCACGAAGCCGCCGTAGGTCCCCGCCGCTTTGGACAGGGTCCCCATCTGAAGCGGAACCCGCTCCGGCGCCAGGCCCCAGTGGGCGACACTTCCTGCCCCGAGGACACCTGTCGCATGGGCATCGTCGACCAGCAGCCAGGCGTCGTGACGTTCGCAGGCCTCGACCAGCGCGGGAAGTCTCGCCAGGTCGCCGTCCATGCTGAACACCCCCTCGGTGCCAACCAGACAGCGGGGGTGCCGTGAGCGAACGGACGCGAGCAAGGTCTCCAAGTGTTCGGCATCGTCGTGCCGGTAAAGGAGGACCTGCGCCCGGCTGAGGGTGGCGCCTGCGTGAAGGCAGGCGTGGGCCCGTTCGTCGAGGAGGATGAGATCCTCCGCCCCCACCAAGCTCGGAATGACGCCCA
This sequence comes from Myxococcota bacterium, assembly GCA_039024635.1. Lineage (GTDB taxonomy): Bacteria > Myxococcota > Kuafuiibacteriia > Kuafuiibacteriales > Kuafuiibacteriaceae > Kuafuiihalomonas. The sequence goes on from JBCCQA010000035.1 coordinate 10,505, forward strand.
GGTTGGCGTGGTAACCGCTGCCGAATAGGAGGCAGGCCTCGGTCCCCTTGAGCTCGGCCAAGGCCGCCTCCAAAGACGCGTGGGCAGGGTGGTGACCGACTACGAGCCGGGAAGCGGTGGCCCCAGGGGCGCCTTGGACCGCGCACAGGCGCTGATCGGCGGCGAGCCCCAGATAGTCGTTGCTGGAGAAGGAGATGTATGAGCGGCCCTCCATCTGGATGCGGGGGCCCGGACCATCCACGACGGTGAGACTGCGCCGCAGCGCGGCGCGCTCTCGGGCCTGCAGCTTCTGAAGTGCGAACGCCTCCAGCGAACTCTGCGGCCCGACCGAAGGCCTTGACCCCGAGGCCATGACCAACGAAGCGTTGCCCCCATGACCACGGAAGTCCAGGCGGAGACTCCGACGACGACCCTGGGTGATGCCCTGGCCCTCTTCGAACTGCCTTTCATCGAACTCGTGTTCCGTGCCCAGACGGTCCACCGCCAGAACTTCGACCCCCAAGACGTCCAGCTCTCCCAGCTCTTGAGCATCAAGACCGGAGGCTGCCCCGAAGACTGCGCCTACTGCCCTCAGTCCTCCCGCTACGACGACCCCGAAAAGCGCGAAGCCCTGATGGATCTGGAGAAGGTGGTGGAAGCGGCCAAGCAGGCCAAGGCGCGCGGCGCGTCGCGCTTCTGCATGGGCGCCGCCTGGCGGAGCCCAAAGGAGCGAGACTTGGAAAAAGTCGAGGCCATGGTCCGGGAGGTCAAGGCGCTCGGTCTGGAGACCTGCTGCACCCTCGGGATGCTGACTGAGAACCAGGCCCAACGCCTTCGAGATGCTGGGCTCGACTACTACAACCACAACATCGATTCGGACCCGAGCTTCTACCAGGACATCATCTCGACCCGACGCTTCGGAGACCGCATCAAGACCCTCGGCCACGTGCGAGAGGCCGGTATGAAGGTCTGCTGCGGTGGCATCGTCGGCATGGGCGAGAGTCGAAGACATCGAGCGGGCATGCTCGTGGCCCTGGCCCACCTGCCCGAGGCCCCCCAGTCCGTACCGATCAACCGGCTGGTGCAGGTCGAGGGGACGCCGCTCCACGGGATCGAGGCTCTGGATCCGCTGGAGTTCGTGCGCACCATCGCGGTCGCCCGCATTCTCCTACCCAAATCTCGCGTGCGGCTCTCGGCCGGCCGAGAAGACATGAGCGACGAGCTGCAGACGCTTTGCTTCATGGCGGGCGCCAACTCCATCTTCTACGGCGAGAAGCTGCTAACGACCTCCAACCCCGACGCCGATCGGGACCGTCAGCTCTTCGAACGCCTGGGCCTGCGCGGCACGTGAAGCACGTCTGGCGACCGTACACTCAGATGAAGACCGAGGCCGCCCCGATCGAGGTGGTGGCCACCGAAGGCTGTTGGCTGCAGCTCCGGGACGGGCGCCGTCTTCTGGACGGGATCTCGTCTTGGTGGACGGCCTGCCACGGCTACAACCATCCCCACATTCGGGCCGAAGTCACAGCCCAGCTTCAGACCATGCCCCACGTCATGTTCGGCGGCCTGACCCACGAGCCGGCGGAGCGACTGGGGCGACGCCTTTCCGAGCTGCTCCCTGGGGAACTCGATCACGTCTTTTTCACCGAGTCGGGCTCCGTCTCGGTCGAGGTCGGCATGAAGATGGCCATCCAGAGCTGGCAGAACCGTGGTCAGGGACGAAAGACGGAGAGGGTGTCCTTCTTCGGCGCCTACCATGGCGATACCTTCGCCACGATGGCCCTTTGCGACCCGGAAGAGGGCATGCACACCCGATTTCGGGACGTGCTGCCCAGCAGCCAGGTCACCCAGCTTCCGCGGACCGACCTGGAGAAGGAGCGCTTCCGGACGTGGCTCATGGCCCGACGAGACCGTGTGGCAACCGTGGTCGTCGAGCCCTTGGTCCAGGCCGCGGGCGGCTTCGTCTTTCACGATCCCTCCGTCCTGCGCTTCTTGCGAGAGATCTGCACCGAGGCCGAGGTCTGGCTGAGCTTTGACGAGATCGCGGTCGGCTTTGGACGACTGGGTTCGATGTTCGCCTGCGAGGCGGCCGGGGTCGTGCCCGACATCATCACGCTGTCCAAGGCCCTGACCGGCGGTACCCTGCCCCTCGCCGCCACCGTGGCCACGCGGGAGATCTTTGAGGCCTTCTTGTCTGACCGAAGTGAGGACGCCCTGATGCATGGCCCGACCTACATGGCCAATCCGATGGGCTGCGCCGCCGCCAACGCCTCCCTCGATCTCTTCGAGCGAGAGCCCCGCCTCGCTCAAGCCCGGGCCATGGAGTCCGTTCTCCTTTCCGGCTTGTCCCCTCTTCGGGGCCTGAACGGCGTCCTCGACGTCCGGGCCATGGGCGCCCTTGGCGTCGTCGAGCTCGTAGATGGTGATGCCCTTCTCTGGCTGCGACGACGTTTCGTCGAAGAAGGGGTCTGGGTTCGACCCCTGGGTCGAACCATCTACCTGATGCCGCCCCTCGTCGCTTCGAAGGAGGAACTGGGCAAGCTGACGAGGGCGGTGTGCGCCGTCGTCGGAGAGTGGTCCGAGCGTTTCGTCTCCAAGCTGGAATCGGGGTAGAGACGAGCATGGGTCGCGTGTTTCCCGAAGACGCACTCGCCGATACGGGCCGGACCGTGCCCGTCCTTTCCGCCTGCGAACACTACGCGGGAAACGAGCGCTTCATCGACAAGGCCCTCGCGCTCCAGGCCACGGTCGACCGTCCCTTCGATCTCACTTTGGACCTCGAAGACGGCGCGCCGGTCGGACGGGAGCACGCGCATCTGGAGATGGTTTGCGACATGCTGGCCGAGTATACGCCCCGGCGCGGTCGGGTCGGCGTCAGGGTCCACGACATCCGCCATCCCGTGTTCATGAACGAGGTCGAGGCGGTCCTGGGTCGGCTCGGCCACAAGGTCGACTATCTGGTGGTTCCCAAGACCAATGATCGAGGGGACGTCGAGTACGTGAGCTCTGTGATGCAGGAGATCGCGAAGGACACCATGCGGGAAGCCATGTGGCCTCTTCACGTCCTCATCGAGTCCCAGCGGGCGCTGCATGACCTCTTCCCCATCGCGGCCCACCCCCAGGTCGAGACCTTGGACTTTGGCTCGATGGACTTCGTGAGTGACCACGGGGGTGCCCTGTCGAGCGCCTGCCTTCGAAGCCCGGTGCAGTTCGAGCACGCACTGATGCGCCGGGCTAAGACCCAGATCGTGGCCGCTGCCCTCCTGAACGCGGTGGTACCGGTCCACAACGTCACCCTCGACGTGGGGCGAGCCGAGGTGGCGGGCGCCGACGCCAAGCGCGCCAAAGACGAGTTCGGCTTCCTACGCATGTGGTCGATTCACCCGGGACAGATCGAGCCCATCATCGAAGGCATGGCGCCCGACCCGGCCGAGACCGAGCGCGCCATCGCCATCTTGCTCCAAGCCCAGGACACGGACTGGGGTCCCATTCGCTTCGAGGACGAGCTCCATGACCGGGCGTCCTACCGCTATGCCTGGGGCATCGCCCGCCGAAGCCATTTGGCGGGCCGTGCTCTGGCCGAGGACACGGTGGCAAGGCTGTTCAAGAGCTGAGGGTAGCGGACGGCATGAGGCGGCTGGTGTACGCCTGCCGCCGCTGGGCAACGAGCTTGGGGTCCTCGACCTCGAACTTCTCGTCCGGCGTCACCTTGAAGATGGGCTGGCCCTTAGCGACGACCGTTCCGTCGGCGTCCTGCAGAAGAATGGCGTCCACGGTCCCCGAGAAAGGCGCCCCGACCTTGTTGAACATCTTCATCACCTCGATGACGTAGAGCGGCTGGCCCTTCTCGAAGTGGTCGCCCACCTGAACGAGAGGCGGTCGGTCGGGGGCTTCTCGCGCGTAGAACATGCCCCCCGTTACGGCCGCGATCTCGTCGGCCTTGGTCTGAGGCGGCGGCGCCAACACCCGTTTGGCGCGAAGGTAGGCCTCTTCACCCAGCAGCTTCTCTGGAAGGTCGATCGACAGGTCGGTCTCGACCTTCAGGTCGAAGAAGCCGACATCGAAGGCGGCCCGGGGGATTAGACCCAGGATCTCCATGCCGAGCTGAAAGCCAGCGTGGGAGGACCGGACGCGCGCCCAGGTCTCGAGGTCGAAGCGCCCCGAAGGCTCGGGCCGATCGAGGACCGCGCAGACCTCGGACCAGTCCTTTGTGCCCAGCCTGCCCTCGACCGAGCGGTAGAAGCTCTGGCCCCGGGCAAGCAGCTCTGCATCGTGAGCCCAGATGCAGTGCGCGGCCGGAAGGTCAGGTCGATAGTCCATGTTGAGGAAGAAATAGGTATCGGCCAAGACGTCGAGCGGGTTGGTCTTCCACTCGAAGTGGTCGCCACTCTGCTCGAAGGTCGACCGATGCCGACAGAGCCAGCCCGCAAGCAAGTGAGGCTCCTCCAGCAGGTGGTCGATGGCCCGCTCAATGAGCGTCTTCTTCTGGGCGACCACTTCCCTAGCTCGGCTGGCGAAGGGCCCTTTCGGCCCGCCGGGGGCACCCGCGGTCCCGGCTTTGAGGGCCAGACCGGCCGCAAACTCGAAGTCGAGCTCCCGGCAGCAGGCGTGGAGTTCGGCCACCGCGGCCAGGTACGGCTTCACGAAAGCGGTCGTAGCTTGGGCATAGACCCCGTTGAGCCGGAGCCAGTTCGTGAGGCCGTAGTGAAACTCGAGGTTAGTGCAGAGGTCGCGTCCCCGGAGCTTCGTCACCCTGAGGATCTCCCACAGCTGCCCCATCGCCTCCTCGCGGGATTCGGCGGAGCTCACCAGCAGGGCGATGTTGGAGTCGTAGGCCCCAGCGAGCCGGTACTGCATGAACTGGCCAGTGTCGGGGTTCTTGATGCTGATTCCCTGATCATCACGGATCTCGAAGCTGAGCGGGTCGGACCACCGGATGATGGTGCCTCCCGCATGGGGGCTCAGCGAGCAGTCCGTCGCGTTCAACCTCGCCTCGACGGCCGCGCCTGCTCGCTTGAAGCGAGTGGGCCGAGGGAGCCGCGATCCGTGGCGAGCGATTATCGCCATCGCCTCTACGAGACTCTCGACGTCGAAGCTGTCTTCGGAGTCGTCGGGGTTCGTGAAGCGAAGCCCGTAGCAGAGCTCGCTCACGCGGTGCTCGACCTGAATGCGGGTGTTCATCTCCATGAAGTAGTGGCGGTCCTCGTCGACGATGCACTCGAAGGTGGAGGCCGAGTCCAAGCCAACTGCAACGCCGAATCGCTCCGCCTCCCCCTCCATACGCTCCAGCACCGTCAGGTCCCGGGTCAGACTCTCAGCCTTGGCCGTCTCTCCCTGCTGGCGAGCCAGGATGATCTCGTCCTTCAACGCCTCTTGGGTTATCGAAATCTCGAGCAGCTTCTGCTCGTGCATCTGAAGCGAGCAGTCCCGCCCGCCCAAGGAGATGGCCCACTCTCCGTTACCGACCAGCTGGATCTCGTGGTGCCGGGTCTGGTCGATGTTGAGCTCCAGGAGCACGTTCTTGGTGTCCCCGGGGCCCGTCGACTTCACTTCGGCCAGGACCTCTCGGAAGAGCTCGGACGCCTCACGACCCCGGGTGGCTCGGCTGGCCTCGTCCTCTCTGTCCGGCACCGGCAGGACCCGTTGGCCCTTACCGCCCCCGCTTCCTACGGCCTTGAGCCGGATCCTTCGGCCTGGATGGGCCTGAAGCATGGCCCGGACTTCGACCGAAACCTGCTCGGCGAGCTGGTCGATGTCGACGAGGTCCCGACCGTCGGCCCGAGCCGCGTCGAGGCACTGACGGATCGCTTCGTCGAAGTCTCGCTGGAAGACCTCCGGCGGCACGCCCAAGCCCATGTCCCGAGCAGCGCTGGCCAGTGCGTCGGCGTTGGGGAAGCGAGCTTTGACCGCTCGGCTCTCCAGGTCGTCGACGCCGGGTGTGGTGCTCACACCCACGCGCTCGGCCGTGCGCTTGGCCTCGTCCTTCTGTCCGGCCGCTTGCTGCGTTCTGGCGCACGGGCCGATGAAGTTCAGACCCGAATCCTCGATGGTCTTCACGAACTCCGCGTCCTCGGACATGAAGCCGTAGCCCGCAAAGATCGCGTTGTAGCCATTGGCCATGGCGATGGCCACGATCTGCTCCATCCGCTGGCGTTTCTCGTCCGCGGTGGCGCCGGTGTAGTCCGAGACGCGATGCACGAACTGGGGGCGAATCGTCCTCAGCTCGGGAGCCAGGGCGTTGGGATAGACGATGGAGTCCTTCTCACTAAGAAGGATTCCGACATGGCTCATCCCCATCTCGGCGAAGACGTCCATGGCTTCCTTGCGGATGGGACCTCGGCACACGATCAGCGGCTTCAGGTCCTCACAGGCAAAACTGCGCACCCAAGAGGAGCTGTGCTCACGAAGGCGGCGATCTTTGTGTACGGAGTTGCTCATCGTCGTCTCAGTGGAACTCGCGCTGAATGGCGGTCATCGGGCTCGGCGTGTAGTGGCGCATCATGAAGTCGAGGTGGTGGCCCACCACCCCCCTCAACTCCGTGGGCATGACGATCTGTGAGATGGACCCTAGGCTGAGCGCCTCTTTGGGGTTCATGAGCTCCTTCTCGTAGCGTCTGACGAAGGCGGCATCTTGCTCCTTCAGCCAGGCGTCCACCTCGGCCTCTGCCTCTTTGCGGGCGGCAGCCGGCGGGGATCCCGCATCGACGCGCGCCTGGGTCCGCTCTTCGACTCGGGCAGGAACCGAGGCCCGCAGCTTGCGGATCTCACTCTTGTACACGAACTCGCGACCCGCCGGACCCATCACCGCCACCCGGGTGGTGGGCAGAGCCAGTACCACGTCGGCACCGGTGGAGTAGTTGTTGAACGAAGCGTAGGCGCCGCCGTAGGCGTTCCGAACCAGGAGCAGGATGCGGGGGGTCCGCACATCGATGATGGCGTCCAGCATGGCTCGACCGGCCTGCACGATACCCGCGCGCTCCTGCTCGGTACCGGGCCGGAAGCCGGTCGTGTCCTCCATGAAGATCAGCGGAATGTTGTATAGGTTGCAGAAGCGGATGAAGTGGGCGTTCTTCAACGACGCGTCCACGTCGATCTGTCCGGAATCGAATGCGCTGTTGTTGGCCACGAAGCCGACGACGTGACCACCAATTCGACCAAAGCAGGTGACGGTATTGGGGGCTCGGTTGGGCTGAATCTCGAAGTAGTCCCCGCGGTCACAGAGCTGCTGGATGATGATCTTGATGTCGAAGGGTGTGTTGAAGCCGGCGGGCTGGCTGAAGGCGGTCCGGAGCAAGGTATCGATCTCGGGGGTCGGTCGCGCGAGGGGGTCGGTCGTCTCTCGAAAAGGCGCGCCCTCTCGATTGTTGTCGGGCAGATAGGACAGCAACCGCCGGACCGTTCGCAGCGCCGCGACCTCGTCGTCGACCGTCAGGTCGGCCACGCCCGAAGCGCCGTGCACGCCCGGGCCACCAAGTTCGTCGGGGGTCACGTCTTCGCCCAGTACCGACTTCACGACCCCGGGGCCGGTGAGGCCGAAGAAGGTGTTGGCCGGCTGGATCACGAAGCTGCCCTGCCGAGGAAGGTAGGAACCGCCGCCCGCGTTGAAGCCGAACATGCACATCAAGCTGGGCACGACGCCGCTTATCTTGCGGAGCGCAGTGAACGCGTCGGCGTAGCCGTCCAGGCCACCGACGCCGGCCGGGACGTAGGCTCCGGCGCTGTCGTTCATCCCGACGAGCGGGATGCCCCGGTTGCCGGCCATCTCGAAGAGCCGAGCCAGCTTCTTGCCGTTGGTGGCGTCCATGGACCCGGCCCTCACCGTGAAGTCGTGGCCGTAGACCGCGACCTCTCGACCCTTTTCGAGTTCGATGATCGCCGTCACCAGGGAGGCGCCGTCGAGGTTCGGTCCCCAGTTCTGATAGAGCACCGTCGGGTCCTTTTCGGTGAGGACGCGAATGCGCTCCCAGACCGTCATACGGCCCTTGCCATGCTGCCGGATGACGTTGGCAAGGCCGCCTGCTTCGATGGGCTTCCGCCGAAGCGCCGCCCCTTCTTCCAGGGTCTCTTCGTACTCCTCGGATGCGCGGACGACGTCCGCATCCGGCGCGCTCGCACCTTCGTGCAGAGGGTTGTCCAGGCGTGGGAACCAATCGGCGTCGGTCATATGTTCGTCCTCTACTAGGTGAAACCCGAGTAGGCGCGGAGCTTAGCCCTTTCGATCGATGCGTCCAACCCCGATCCCGTTGCGGCCCATCGAGAGCGGGCGGAGACTCGAGACGTGGGTCCGGGCGTCGTTCTCGATGAGCGATTCGAAGTCCAGCGACACGCTGCGTCAGGTGGCATGGGCCAAGTCTTCCGTGCCTTCGACCGCAAGCTCGGGCTGCACGTTGCCATCAAGACCTTCGAAGGCAACCGAGCTTTCTTCTCCGAACGCTTCGCAAAGGAGTCGGCGATCCTCGCCGAGCTGCGTCATCCCCGCATCGTCTCCTTCGTCGCCCGCGGCCTCACCCCAGACGGTCGGCCCTACCTGGCCATGGAGTGGATCGAAGGCACCTCCCTACAGGACGTCGTTCGCACGCGGCGACTGACGCTCGAGGAGACCGTCATCGTAGGCCGACACGTAGCGGAGGCGCTGGGCGCGGTTCACCGGCGAGGGATCATCCATCGGGATCTGAAGCCCGGCAACCTCATCGTCATCGACCGTGAGGAGTGGTCCCTCAAGGTCTTGGACTTCGGCTTGGCAGCCTTGGTGTCGGACGAGGTCAGTGCGACGCTTCAAGGCACGCCGGCCTACATGAGCCCCGAGCTTGCCCAGCGCCAGTCCATCGACGCCAGCACCGACGTGTTCAGCTTGGGCTGCGTCCTCTACGAGTGTTTGACCCAAACGCCGGCCTTCTTCGGGCCCGAACCTTCGGCCACGCTCTCGAAGGTCGTGATGAGCCAGCCCGAACCTCTGGGTCGACTTCGACCATCCTGCCCGGGCGCGCTGGTGGAGCTTGTGGACTCGATGCTAGCCAAGGACGCCGCACGGCGTCCCAAGGCGGACGAAATCTTGGAGCTACTGGGTACTCTGACTTTTTCGCCCTTCGACGAACCCTCGGTGGCCAAAGGCGTGACCCTGGACGAGCAGCGGATCACTTCTCTCATCGTCGTGCAGGACCCGGCGGGCGCCGAGGCGGCTTCGAGGCTTCATCGAACCCAACTCAGCTCGATGGGCTTCAGCCTGCGCGTGCTCGTCGACGGGACCATCATCGGCATCTTGGAGAGCCCAACGCCCCCTTTGCCTTCGGCGCTCCGCGGCCTGCGGGCCGCGGTAGAGCTCTCCAACCTCCTCCCCAACGCGCAGGTCACGGTGGGTATGGGCCAGGTCAGACGAGGCCACGAGCTTCCGGTCGCCTCGGCCATGGATGCGGCCTTCGCTCGCCTCAAGGACACGCCGGGGGGGGCCGTTTCGGCCGACGAATCCATCGCTCTCCTGGCCGTCGACCGGTACGAGATCACCAGTCGGGGGGATATCTGGATCATCGAAGGCGAGCGCGCCCCGGCCGAAGAACCCCGGCCGGTCTTGGGTCGGGTCACACCGCTTCTCGGTCGAGACTTGGAGCTTCAGACTCTGCAGGCCAGCTTTCGTGAATCGGCCTCCGAAGGCCGACCCCGCTATCATCTTCTCCTGGGCGACGAGGGTTCGGGAAAGAGTCGCGTGCTTTGGGCCGCGGCTGCGGAACCACAGCGGCGGGGCGCCAAGGTCCTGCGACTCCGAGGCGAAGTGGGAAGAACGGAGAGCCAGGGTCTTTGGCTTCGAGGGATACGAGAGTACCTGGGGCTGACCCCGCGAAGTGCCCGAGCGCAGTGGGAGCAAGCACTGAAGGAGCAGGCGCTTCCGATCGAGGCCGCCCCGATGCTCTCGGGCGAGGGCCGACCCAACGCCGAAGAGCTCTACGCTCTCCTCGCAGCTTGGTTCATACGCAGCGAGCCGGCAGCGGTGGTCATTGACGACATTCACCACGCCGATGCCGCGTCCTTGGAGACCCTGCGCTTCTTGCTTCGACGACTGGAGGGTCATGCCTTCTGGGTTCTCGCGGCTGGGGGTCGAGGCTTCGAACTCGGGTTCGAAGAAGCGGCGTCGGGGGAAGGGCCCGAGCTCATCCAGCTTCCCCCGCTGTCGAGCGAGGCGAGCCATCGTTTGGTCGAGATCATCCTGGGCGAGGCCTGCGAACCCGGCACCCGAAAGACGATCGTGGAGCGAGCTCAGGGCAATCCCTTTGTCTTGGAGGAGCTCGTTCGGGCCGTGGCCCGAGGCGAAGGCGACATCCTCCCCCAGTCGGTCTTGGTCCTGGCCCAGTCACGGCTTCAATCCGCGCCCGCCGACGCCCGTCGCGTTCTGCGGGCCGGCAGCATCTTCGGTCGCCGCTTCTGGAAGAGTGGCGTCGCCGAGCTGACCGGCATGGTGCCTAAAGCCTTGGCCCAAAACCTGGACCTTTTGCTCGCCGGCGAGTTCATCCGACGGGTTCGGCCTGACGACGAAAGAAGCGACGTCGAGTTCGCCATTCGACACGCCGTGATCCGGGAGGCGGCCTACGCCAGTCTCCCGCGGGAGGAGCGAGTGGCGGGCCATGCGCGGGCCGCCGAGTGGATGGGCTCGACAGGGATGGCCTCGGCTCGGGACATCGCCCGGCACTGGGAAGCCGGCGGCTTTCCCGAGAAGGCGGCGCCCCACCTTCACACCGCGGCCCAGGCCGCCTTGGAGGCCCATGACTTCGACAGTGCGTTGGAAACCGCGCTTCGCGCCCAGCGCTTTGCCCGGCCCCATGACGTGGGGGAGCTTTGCCTGGTCCAGGCCGACGTACGGGCGCTGCGAGGGGAGTTCGACGCCGCGGCCAGCGCCGCCGACCTGGCGGTGGCTGCTCTGTCGGCCGGCAGCGAGGCCTGGTATCGCGCGCTCTCATTGCGGACGAGCGCATCCGGACAGCTCGGCGTGGCCCAGCCGGCCGCGGACGCCCTGCACCGCCTCGATACCCTCGCCGAGCGGAGCCCGGCCGACGAAGCGATCTGCCTGGCCGAAGTCCTGATCGCTTCGCTGCGCACCGGGGAGCTGGACCAGGCCCAGGCCGTCGAAGCCCGGTTCCCGTCGCTGGAGGCCGAGTCCTTGCCTGCCCGCGGCACGGCCCACCTGGCCCGGGCCAAAGCGGCCTGCGCCCAGTACAACGGGCTCATCGCCCATGCCCTGGCGCACCACGAAGAAGCGGCCGCCCACTTCCGAAAGGCGGATGAGCACCGCTGGACCTGCGTGGAAATGGCAGAGGCGGGGCAAGATCGCTTGCGCTTGGGGGACATTCGAGGGGCCCGGCGCACCCTCGATGCGGCCCGCCAGGAGGCCCGTGCCATGGGGCTGCCCCACGTCGAAGCCGTCCTCACCTGCCGCGTGGGCCACGCCGCCGCGAGAGAGGGTCAGCTCGAAGGCTCGGAGGACGAGATCGCCCGGGCCACACGCGCCTTCCTTGCTCTCAAGGACACCCGAAATGAAGGCATCGCCCGCTTCTACATGGCCTTCCTTCAGCGCTTCCGGCGTCGACTCGAACAGGCGCGGCAGGAAGCCGAACGAGCCCGGCAACTCCTGGATGGCTTCCCCTCACTGCTCCCCACCGCGAGGGCCGTCCTGGCCCGCGTCCTCTTGGACTTCGATGAACGGGATGAGGCCCTCGAAGAGGCGAGCCTGGCCCACGAAGCCTTGGAGGCCGGCCGCCTGGTGGAAGAGGGAGACATGTTCATCTACCTCGCTCTAGCCCGGGCCTTGGAGGCCACCGAGCAGTGGCCGCGGCTGGACGAGATCTTGTGGTCGGCCCGCACCCTTCTTCTGCGGAGGGCCGACCTCATCGGGCCACCTAGCCTGCGTACGAGCTTTCTGGTCCGGGTGCCCGAGAACGCAAAGATCCTGGCCCTGGCTCGACGTCTGGACGCCTGAGTCCCTGGGGTGTCATCGGCACACGAGCGGCTTGCTAGCTCAATCCACCAAGCGACGAAGGACGAGGTCGGGGAGAAGCTCCAGCCGTTCCGGCCCGTCCACCGCGAGGGCGCCTCGCTCTTCGGCGTCCTGCCGGGTCTGGGGATCGAGGGAGTCGGCGGCCAACCAGATCGGCAAGCGAGCCAGGCCGGGGTGGCTGCGGCAGAGCTTGATCAAGGAGAGCCCGTCCCGACCCCGAAGGGGCTGAGAGAAGATGGCGCCCACGAAGGCGTCCCGACCGCGGAGTAGCTCCCAAGCCTCGTGTCCGTCCTGAGTGACGACGACGTCCAGACCGGAACGGCCCAGCTTCTGCGCGAGCTCCCGGGTGCCGAAGCCCGCCACGAGCAGACGTCCGCGCGGACCAGCTATCGCTTCGCTGGCGCTCAAGCGCTGCTCTGTCTCGAGGATCAAGTCGTCGACCAGCAGTGAAGAGAAGTGGGATCGAAGCGCACGAATCCGAGTCTCCAGGGGCGCCTCGCCGTGCCGATGAGATTCGACGAAGGCCTCCGACAGCCGGACGATCTCTGCATCGAGCGCCCGACTGTCGCCCTCGAAGCTAGAGACCGACATCCAGGGGTCATCTCCGTCGGGCACTTCGGCCGACTCCGAAGCGCCCGATGTGCTCATAGACTCCAACAGCGGGCCCGCCACCTCGGGCACGAGCCGGGTCAGCTCCTCACCAAGCGGCGGAAGCCGGATCCGCCGGGCCAGACCTCGCAGAGCGGCGCTTAGCGTCAGGGCCTCGGTCCGAGCCTCGGAAAGGCCTCGGCGACGAGCCAGGGCTTCAGCGACCCGGGCCGGGTCGTCGAAGAAGGCTTCGTCCTCGGAGACTGCCAAGGACAGGCCGGCCGCCCGCTGGCAAAGCTCGGCGAAGCGCGCCACGAGATCCATCGACGGCTCTCGCCGCGGGCCGCCGATATCGATCGCGCTCGCTGACGGATAGCGGGCCCGCGAGTCACGCGCAGTCATCTTCTTCAGGGTCTGAAGGAGCTCATCCTCCAGGTCCAGCAATCCATCTTGCAGGGCGGCCAGCGACGGGCCCGGCGCCTTGCCGACGATGGCGCAGCTGACCAGCGCGCCGACGATCCACTGATCCGAGGCCCCGTCCCAGCGCCGCTCCTGGGTCCACTCGGGGGGCACCCAAGCCGTCTTCCCCTCCAAGAGAGGATGAGGCCCTTTTCGGGCCGAGTGCAGGGTGGGAAGCCGAACCAGGTCGGCCCGGCCGCTGGGCGTCAACGAGACCCCGTCGATGGCCACGCTCCCCAGCAAGAGACCCACCTCGTGGGCCGCCTCCATGGCGCCGATCAGATCCCGAAGAAGGCGATGCACATCCACGAGCTGCCCGGCCGCCAAGACCTCGACCAGAGGCTTTCCGGGGCGTCGGCCGACAACCGTGAAGTAGCGCTCCGAAGCGCGACCGGCGTCGAGCAGCCGGGGCAATGAAGGATGGTCGACTCTGGCCAAGTAGCGGGCCTCGCGCTTGAACAAGCGGACCTGGGTCTCGGCGTCGATGGGGCCGTCGGCGGCGGGCGAGAGCAGTCGGAGTCGAATGGGCCGGTCGAGGTTTGGGTCGGTGCCGTAGAACTCCTCGATGCTGCCCTCGCTCCAAACGCGAGCGTCGAGGTGATAGCGCGCGACCTGGCGAAGCTGACCCAGCTCCTCTCGCAGATCGGCATCCCGCTCCACGAGCTCGGGCAGGTCCAGGGTCGACGAGGGCTCGGTCTCGGCCGCCTCGACCTCGTCCATTGGGTCGTCGTGGAGGGCTGGCAGCGCGTCCCGGCTGGCTCCGGACACGGCGGCACACATACGCAGGAAGCCCTCCGCCTCGGCTTCGAAGAGCCGCCGCATGGTCTCGCTCAGGGTGGAAGGATCCACGCCGGGAAGCAGATGGATCACCTGCTCCAGATCACCCGGGCGAAGCTCGGGCTTGGGCAGAAGGGTCTCGTTGATCCAGTCTCGAAGTCCCCCTGCCCCATCGAATTGGCTGGGCTTGAGCGGGCTGAAGGTCCCCTGAAGCACCGCCCGCTCGGCGTCTTCGGCTCGAGGGCTCCGAAAGGGGCCCCTTCCCACGATGAGTTCGTATAGGAGAGCGGCGACGGAGAAGGCGTCGCTCAGGGGCGAGGCGGGTCGACCCCGGAGGACCTCCGCCGCCACGTAGCCCTGGCGGCCGGCAGCGATGGGCAGCCGACCCATCCTTCCCATGCCGACCCCGAGCACCCGTACCTGCCCGCTGTAGTTCAGCATGACGTCGCGGGGAGAAAGACTCCCGTGGACCAGACCGTGCCCGTTCTCGTCCCGATGGCGATGGGCCTCCAGGAGGGCCTCCACCACTGGTCGCACCAATCCCAGCACGTCCCGCTGGGAGAGGGGTAGGTCCTCCAGCCGGGCCTTTCGGACCACGGCCGTGATGGGCTGCCCCCCGACGAGCTCGCTCACCACGTGGAGGGTCGGCTCCCGACCGACCTCGAGCTCTTGGACCCGGGCCGACGCTTCGAGCGCGCTCAGCGCACGCACCCGACTCTGGAGCTCGGCCGCGAGGACGGTGTCCTCGGAAAACGGCGGGTCAAAAATCTGCAGGGCGACAGGCGCCTCGCCAGTGCGCGCGGCCAGGAAAGTCTGCCCGGAGGACCCCCGACCAAGCCGGGCCCCGAGCCGATAAGGCCCAAACTGCTGCACCCCCCAAATTCAAGCCGAAACCGGCCAGCACTGCAAATTTGCGGCCCTCCAGAGGGTGCCGGCGCGACCGACCCACGCCCGACCCTACGCCATCCTCGCAGACATCGGTGGGTATCGAGTGGGTCCAAGGCGAGGGTTGGGGCCCTCAGCGAAGGACCGCGGCGCCGGGCGAGCCGCGGTCGAGGGGGAAGCTCCCGACACCGCAGTTGGCGTTGAGCTCCATGCTCGACGTCGGCAGCACGGCGAGATCCCAGTTGCAGCCACTCCGCTCCACCACGGCGCCGGTGGAGAAGTCGATGTTCGCCAGCCCGGACAGGTCGACCATGATGCTGCCCATCTCCCCCAGCGTGCCACCGGCATGATGACGCCGGTACGCGAGGGTCGCGTCCCTCGGCTGCACGCCCCAAGTCGCCCTTTCGAACACTCGAGGACCAGTTAGGCGAATCGATTGCCCGCAAACCTGCGGCTGTTGCGCTCTTATTGGGGAGTCTGAGAGCGCGGCTCGGCATTGACGCTGGAGAAGCCGTCGTTGGCGCTGACTAGCGGCAGCGCTCGTCGGCGAAAGGGGCGAAGTCGCGGCGTTCGTCGAGGGGGTTCCAGGTCCACACGAGGCCTTCTCGGGTCAGGGCGCCGACGCGCCACATGACGCCGCACGCGTCGAAGCGGGTGTCGGCCGTGAAGTCGCGGCCGTCGAGTTCGATCAGCACCGTGGCCTCGGTCCGAGGAAAGCTCATACCTTCGAAACCGAAGGCATGGACCCACACTTCGTAGCGGGTCTCGACCGGCGACTCGAGGTTGATGATTTCGGGGCCGGGACCGACGAGCGCGTCTCGGTCGAGGAAGGGGTCGTCCACCCACGGCCCCTCCAGTCCCCAATCGGGGTTCTTGTCCTGAAAGTGACAGTCCTCTCCGCTGACGAAAGGATCGGCCGAGCCTCGGGTCAGATGGAGGTCGAGGTCGACTTCGGCCGTGTCCCAGCTCGAGCCGACCCGCAAAGTCGGGCCCTCCGGCCCCAGGGTTCGGGCCGTGAGCTCGACCTCGACCTGCTGACCTTCGACGGTCGAAACCTGCACCCGGCCCAGCTGGGCCCCCGCCAATCCGGTGGGCTCGAAGCCGATCTCCAGGTCGAGGCCTCGCTCCAAACGGACGTCCCGCCGCACCTCGAAGTCGGGGCTTCCAAGCAAGCGTACCTCGGACACGAGGATGGGGCCGTCGGCTTGGCAGGCGACCTCTCCGGATCGCAGCTCACCCCGCGGGGCCTCGCCCAAGTCCAGCTGTGGGTCACAACGCAGGGTCCCCGGCGCGATCGCTTCCCCGAGGGTCCGGACCGAGAGCTCGGAGCGTCCGTTGACCGACCAACGAGGCTCGGGGCTTGGCCCCGGAGCCTGCGGCGACCAGATCAGGTCCACTCCGATGGCCCCGCCCGGCGCTAGATCGAAGGCCGCGGGCACCGCCTCGAGACTCGGATCTTCGTCGGCGCGCTCGAAGCGAGCGGCGACCCGAGCATCGTTGATCAGAACCAAGGCCCGCTCGACACGCTCGCCGACGAAGCGCGACCCGAAGTCGGGCCGCTCCGGCGTCGGTCGGAGGTCGACGGAGCGCACCTCCACCACCTCACCGGTCACGGTGAGGCTGGCGTCGCCGGTATCTCCCACGACCCGAAGACGACGCTGGATGGGGCCCGATTGGTCGGGCACCCAGACCAGCCGAACGTCCAGGGCCTCACGGGGCTCGAGCTGTCGACCGGGCAGGGAGAAGCCGTCGGAGCGCTCGACCAGCTGAAGCTGCTCGTCGGTCCCCTCGACCTCCAAGATGCGCAGAGACCGTCCGCCTTCCAGGCCCAGCCGGAGTGGCTCGCTGAGCTCGAAGCCGGCCGCGACGACGCCGAGTCGAAGCTCGGACGGCTCGAACTGAAGCTCAACCCCCGGCGCCGAAGTGACGGGCTCGGCCTCGCACGCCATCGCCACCAGACAGAGACCGAGGAGAGGGCGCCTCACCTTGGTCATGTTGCCACCGGCGGTGCGTCGAGGGGAGCCCGGGGGCAAGGTGGGAACGGGTAGGCCGGCTCGAAGGCCTCAGTCCTTCCCGAGGGCGGAGCAGTGACCTTCGCGTCCCACCACCAAGTGATCGACCAAAGGGATACCCAGCAAGTGGCCCGCCTCGACCAGCCGCTTGGTCAGCGCAAGGTCCTCGGGACTCGGCTCGGGTCGACCCGAAGGATGATTGTGAAGGACGACGACGTGGGTGGCGCCCCGGGCGATGGCCGGCCGGAACACCTCCCTGGGATGAACCAGGCAAGCACTCACCGTGCCTCGACCGACCTCGGACAGACCCAGCACCCGGCTCCGGGCATCGAGACTCAGGACCCAAAAGGACTCTACCGGCTGGCGGGCACGGGCCCGTCCCAAGACGCGGATGGCGGCTTCCGGACCGTCGACCCGAATGGGAAGGGCCTCGCCCCGACCCAACTCGACGATGGGTCGCAAGACGTCCGCTAGTCGTCCCGAGCACTCGGCCAAGGCCTCGGGGCCAAGGGCGCCGAGCCCACCCCAGCCCCGCAGCCAGTCGGCAAGCTCACCCTCCCCTGCCCAATTCCCCAGCGCGCCCGGCCCCATCGCCTGTCGGAGCCAGGCCGCCTCCTCCTCGCACCCATCCATGGCGCTCCATTTCTCAAGTTCGGTGCCAAGCGGGCCGCCTTCCGGGACGGACCTTTCAGGCCTCGAATGTCGCCGGCCTCGACGAAAGTCGCTAACGCTGAAGGCGTGGAGTCATGGCTCGAAGACTGGGACCAGACGGCGCTGGCCGCCGAGACCGTGGCCGCGCTCCCGGCCGAGCCCTTCCTGTTTCCAGAAGAGCGCCCGGTCTTCGAGGCGCTGAAGGCCGAGCGTCGTCGCCGGGAGTGGTACGCAGGGCGGCGAGCGGCTCGGCGAGCCCTGGCCAGCTTCGGCTATGACGGGCCCATTCTTCCCGACGCCGAGGGCGCGCCCCAGGTCGGCGCGAAGCTGGGTGTGAGCCTGAGCCATGGTCCCCGTCGGGCGGTAGCCTTGGCCTGGAGGGGCGCCGATCGCCTTGGCATCGACCTGGTGGACGGGCCAGAGGGCCCCCGGGTGCGGCGGGTCATGGAGCGCTGGTGTAAACCCCAGGAACGCGCCCTCATGACTCGAGGACCAGACTGGGCGCCCGGTCTTCTCTGGGGGGCACGAGAGGCGGTCGCCAAGGCCTCACGGACCGGCATGTTCGCCTACGCCCTGGGCCAGGTCTGGGTGACCGAGCTGCAGGAGGATGGGGCCGAGCTCAACCTGTCCGGCGTCGAGCTGCGCTGGACCCGCCGCGATGGCGAGCTCTGGGTCGCAGCCCGGATGCCCACCGAGCTGGCCTTCGAGCTACGTGCTCAGGCCGAACGCCCGCGCTCCGTTTACGAGTCGTGATCCCTCCGCTAGGACCCGCGAATCGCTGGCAAGAGACTCCACTTCACGACCCTGGGCTGTCCCAAAAACCGGGTCGATTCCGAGATCATGCTCGGCCACCTGGCCGAGGACGGCTACGCCCTGACCGGTGAACCCGACGAGGCCGACGTCATGGTCCTCAACACCTGCGGCTTTATCGACGAAGCCAAGGAAGAGTCGGTCGAGACGATCATGGCCATGGTGCGGATGAAGGAGGCTCGGCCGGACCTCAAGCTGGTCGTGGCGGGCTGCTTGGTGCAAAGGCACGCCGAAGAGCTGGCCAAAGAGATACCCGAAGTCGACCACTACCTCGGCACGGGGGCCTACGAAGACGTGGTAACGGTCTTGCGCCGGAGCGAGCCCGAGGCCAGCGTCAAGGTTCGCTCCCCCGAGTTCTTGAACGACGCGGCCCAGCCTCGGCTGAACTCCTTCCTTCCTCACTCTGCCTACGTGAAGATCAGCGAAGGGTGTGACCAGCGCTGCGGCTTCTGCGTCATCCCCAGCCTGCGGGGCCTCCAGCGGAGTCGCTCCATCGAGGACGTGGAGTTGGAAGCCCGCGCCCTGGCCGAACGGGGCGTGGTCGAGCTCAACCTGATCGCCCAAGACCTCACTGGCTACGGCATCGACCAGATCCCCAAGGTCCACCTGGCTGACCTGCTGGCCCGACTCGTGGAAGTCGACCTCCTCTGGGTTCGCCTCCACTACCTCTTCCCCCGTCGACTTCCAGAGCGCTTCTTCGAAGTGCTCGGTCACGAGCGCATCGCGCCCTACATCGACATGCCGCTCCAGCACGCCTCGGACCCGGTATTGAAGCGAATGCGGCGCGGTCCGCGGAGTACAATCGACAAGAGCCTGGATCGACTTCGAGCTGCCCGACCGGACGCGGCAGTCCGCTCCTCCTTCATCGTCGGCTACCCCGGCGAGACCGACGCCGACTTCCAAACGCTCTGCGACTTCGTTCAGGAGCAGGACTTCGATCATGTCGGCGTGTTCAAGTTCTCGCTGGAGGAGGGTACGCCTTCATACGACCTGGAGGACCAGGTGCCCCGGGAACTCGTCGACGCGCGCCACCACGAGCTCATGTCCCTCCTCCAGGACCGCTCACGAGAGCGGCTCGCGAAGCTCATGGGCCGGCGCCTGCCGGTCCTTGTCGACGGCGTCTCCAGCGAGACCGAGCTTCTTCTGGAGGGCCGCCGCGCCGATCAGGCGCCAGAGGTCGACGGCACGGTCTACATCAACGACGGTCAGGCGCCGGCCGGCACCCTGGTCGAAGTCGAAATAACCGAGACCTTCGACTACGACGTGGTGGGCCACATCGTACGCGAGCTCAAGCCCGCACCGCCGCGACCCGGCCACGCCTTGCTCCACGCGAGCTCCGCCGCCCGCTCTCGGGGCAGCCTCCGCCTTCCCGTCCTTTCCTGACGGTCTTGGGTCTCCCGCGGGCTTCGACCCGGCGCGTCGAATCCCGCCCGATAGTGGTTTACAAGCGCCCACGGGGCGAGGGATGAGGCCCCGTGGACCTCGCTGTCATCGGGACGGGTTACGTGGGCCTGGTCGCCGGCACCTGCTTCGCAGAGATGGGCCATCGGGTCATCGGCATCGACAAGGATGAAAACAAGATCCGCATCCTCGAGGAAGGCGGAATCCCCATCTACGAGCCCCGCCTCAAGGAGCTCATCGCTCACAACCGCGAGAAGGGCCGCCTGTCCTTCACCACGGATCTGGCGAACGGGATCGAGGACGCCGAGGTGGTCTTCATTGCCGTCGGGACGCCGATGGGTCAGGACGGCTCGGCCGACCTCTCGATGGTCATGGCCGTGGCTCGAGAAGTCGGCCGCACCATCAAGCGCCCGACCATCGTGTGCACCAAGAGCACGGTCCCGGTCGGGACCGCCCACCGCATTCGCGAAGCCATCAGAGAAGTCACCGACATTCCCGTCGACGTGGTCAGTAACCCCGAGTTCATGAAGGAAGGGGCGGCTGTCGACGACTTCATGAAGCCGGACCGGATCATCATTGGGAGCGAGTCGCAGGAAACTCGGGACGTGATGAGCGACATCTACGCACCCTTCAACCGAACTTCGAACCGAATCATCTTCATGGATACGGCCTCGGCGGAGATGACCAAGTACGTATCCAATGCGATGCTCGCGACCCGCATCTCCTTCATGAACGAGATGGCGAACCTGTCGGAGCGTCTCGGGGCCGACATCGCCAAGGTTCGTCTGGGGGTGGGGGCCGACCCGAGGATCGGCGCCTCGTTTCTCTTCCCGGGGGTGGGCTTTGGCGGCAGCTGCTTTCCCAAGGACATCCGGGCCCTTCGACGCATGGGCGAGGACGCCGGTATGCCGCTCTCGGTTCTGACCGCAGTCGACGACGTCAACGACCGCCAGAAGGAGATCCTCATTCCCAAGATCGAGGACCACTACGGCGAGAAGCTGGACGGCCTGTCCTTCGGCGTTTGGGGTCTGGCCTTCAAGCCTCAGACCGACGACATGCGAGAGGCCCCCTCGGTCAAGATCATCGAGGCGCTGCTTGCCCGCGGGGCCCGCGTTCGGGGCTGCGACCCCGAAGCCATGGAGACCGCGAAGGCAGTGTTGGGCGACAAGATAGAGTACTGTGAGGATCAGTACGAGACGCTTCAGGACGTGGACGGACTCATCGTGGTGACGGAATGGAACGAATTCCGACGACCCGACTTCAAGCGCATCAAGTCGGTCATGAGGCAGCCCGTAGTCTTCGATGGGCGAAACGTGTTCAACCCGGAACGCATGCGGGCGATGGGCTTCGACTACGCCTGCATCGGACGCGCCTGACGACCGATGCGCGTCCTCCACGCCGTGGAGGGCTCCCTCGACCGACCCCGCTCGGTCGCGCCGCGACGCGCCCTCGCCTTGGCCCGAGTTCAGCCAGAGCTCGGCTTCGTGCCCTTCTTGTGGGCGAGCGAGGGGCATCCACTGCCCGCTTCGGGGAGATTGCCCGCCTCCTCCGTCTGTGGGCGACCGCCCTTGGCCCGATGGCCGCGAGTCGCCGCATGGAGCGAGAGCCTCGAGCGCCACATGCGGCGGAGCAAGGCCGAGGTGCTGCATGCGCACGGCTCCATCGTCCTTGGAGCGGCGGCGCGGCTCGCGGCCTGGCGGACCGATAGGCCCGTAGTTCTGGAGCTCTACGGGCGGGCGCCTAGCCTGCCCTGGGGCGTTCCCTGTCCCTGGAACGTGATGGTCGCCCGGTGGCCGGGGCAGGTGGTCCGACTCCGAGAACGACTTCGCATCCAGCCTCTGTTGATTCCCCACGGCTTCCCCGAAGAGGCGGTCGGCCTCCGACCCCACGCCGGTTCCCGGCGGGGCACGCTGCTCTATGGAGCCCAGCCCCAGCTCGAAGGGCGACCGGCCCCGATTCGCGAGATCACGCGTCCCCGGGCCTTCGCCCGCGCCGCATCCCGGGCCGAGCTCGTCCTCTTCGGACCCTACGGGGTCGAGGCGCCGCCGGAACTCGCGAGCGCCCTCGCCCTCTGCCCCTCCGTGGTCGGACCCCGGGACGGCGGCTATGGCCACCTCGGGGTCCGGGACCTGTATGAAGGGGCCGAGTCCGGGAGCATGCAGACCGCCATCCAACGCGCCCTCGACAGGCCGGCGGGACCCCGACCCGAGCTCGAGCGCACCCGACGATGGCGCCTGGTGGCCGAGGCCTACTTCGAGGTCTACGAGGGTTGTTTGGCCCCCGAGCCGTGGACCCGCCGACTGGTCGCCCGTGCCGACCGCTGGCTACGCAAACAGCTGTGACGAAACTCCTCTACAATCCCCATGCGTCGAGATAAGGGGCTGCGGATGCTCCGCAAGTCCCCCTACCCACGCTTCGTGGGACACGGGATGCTCGCCGCGGCACGACTGCGCGTCGCACGCTGGGACCGAGCGCTGGCCAAGATCGAAGAGGCCCAGATCGCCCAGCTTCGGTCCTTGATCGGTCACGCCAAGGGCACCGAGTACGGCCGGCGCCACCGCTTCTCCGAGGTGGAGAGCTACGAGGACTGGGTGCAGCGCGTCCCGGTCGCCAACTATGACGACTTCCATCCGTCGATTCAGCGGATGATGGAGGGCGAGCGGAACATCCTCGTCCCGGAGTTCGTGCATCATTTCGGGAACAGTTCCGGAAGCAGCAACAAGGGTCGCTCGAAGTTCCTGCCCATCACGAATCGGCAGCTGAAGCAGCAGCTCCGAGGGGCCCCCGACGCCCTGTATCGCTACCTGGTGAAGTCCAAGGACGTGGATTTTCCAACCGGCTTCACCTTGGGGCTCTTTCCTCCAACCACCATGAAGGAGCAGGGCCCGGTGAAGGTGACCTCGAATCCGGCCCTGATGTTCGCCAACCTCCCGGCCACGGCTCGGCCCGTGTACCTACCGCGGGGGGAGCTGAAGGAGGAGTCGGACTACGACAAGAAGCTCAAGGCCATCGCCGACGCCTACTTCGACCACGACGTCCGAGCGGTGAGTGGCACCACCTGCTGGTTCTCGCTGCTCTTCGATCGACTACTCGAGGTGGCTCGGGAGCGGGGCCGAAGCGCCAATACGGTCTGGGACATCTGGCCCAACCTGCGGCTGCTCCTTGGCGGGGGAGTTAGCGCGGCGCCCTACATGGGCGTCCTCGCCGACCGACTGGGGGGCGACGAATTCACTCTGGTCGACACCTACAACGCCACCGAAGGCGGCATCTACGCCTGCAGCGATCACTCGGGGGCCCGGGGGATGCTGATGATTCCGGACCAGGGCGTGTTCTTCGAGTTCGTGCCGGTGGAGCAGCGAGGCCCGGACGCGCCTCGTGTCCCCCTGTGGGCGGTCCATCCCGGCGAGCCCTACTCGATCATCGTGACCACCAGCTCCGGCCTCTACGCCTACGAGCTGGGCGACATCGTCCGCTTCACCACCGTCTTTCCCCATCGGATTGAGTTCATGGGTCGGCTGGCGGGCTGCCTGTCTACGACCCAGGAGCTGACCACCCACGTGGAGATCGAGGCCGCAGTGTCAGAAGCTTTGAGCCATCATCCACTCACAACCGTCGACTTTGGGGCCGGGGCCGACGTCGGGGTCGATGGCACCGCCAAGAGCCGCTACGTCCTCTTCGTCGAGCCCGAAGAAGGCCAGTCTCTGCCCACCCCAAGCGCCTTCGCCGAGGCCTTCGACGAGGGGCTTCAGACAGCCAACCGCGTCTACCGGGAGCATCGAATCAAGGACGCTGCCATCCTGGCCCCCGAGATCCACTTTCTCCCTCCGGGCACCGTGAAGCGCTTCATGCAGGAGAGCGGCCGGACCAGCGTTCAAACGAAGTTCCCCAGGATCCTCGACGACGAGTCGAAAGACATGTTGCGGGGGATGCTGGACCGGGCCTGAGAGTGGGCTTCCTCAGGAAGCACGGGCGCTGGCTCTTCCTGCTCGGAGGCCTCCTCGCCCTCGTCTTCATCATTCGAGACATCGGTCTGGAGCAGGTGCTGGCCGCGGTTCGACAGACCTCTGCCCTCTTCCACTGGATCCTGCTCCTGGAGGTCCTTTGGATCTCATTCGATACTCTCGCGCTTCGTGCCCTGTATGGGGAGGCCGCATCCCGGGTGCCCCTTCGAGAGTGGCTTCGTTCGGCCTGCTCAGCCTACGCCATCATGATCCTCCTGCCGGCCGGCCGAGCCGGGGGCGAGGTCGCCCGGGGCGCCCTGCTCTACAAGCACGCCGGGACCGGGGCGGTGGACAAGTCGACCCAGCTCCAAGCGGCGGTGCTGATCGCCAACGCGGTCATATCGGTGCCGGCTGCCCTCGCCGTGGGCGCCTACGTGGGCTGGACCCACAGCCTAACCCTTCTCGTGTTGGGCAACGGCCTGGTCACCCTCGGCATCGGTGTAGGCATCATTTTGGTCCTCCGGAGGAGTCGCCTCGGAGCCTGGCTGCAGAAGCGCTTCGGGCTGGCGAAAGGCATCGAAGAGCGGGTCGCCTCGGGCCCCCTCCTTCGAGCGCTCGCCTTCACGTCGACGGGTCGCGTGGTCCAGACCCTCCAGTATGCGGTCATCCTGTGGGCGGTTGGAGGTGAGCTCGGCCTCCAGCCTGGCCTCATCACCCAGGGCGTCCACTTGGTGGGGGCTGGCCTCGGCGACTTCGTGCCCAACGCGGTCGGCATCACTGAGGGCGCCTACCGACTCTTCGCAGCGCCGCTCGGACTGGGCGAAGCGCCGGAGCGGGCGGTCGCGATCGCCCTCGTGGCCCGGCTTGCCCAGTTCTGCCTCGCCTTCGCCTGCTTGATGACGGGACCTCTTCTGCGACCGCGGTCATAGGCTTAAAGGCTGGACGCCCGGGCTGGCCCTCGGCACTGTCCCCGCCGATGTCCCTCGGGGAACGGCTAGCGGCGGCCCAAGTCCGGAGGCCGGGTCTCTTCGTGCTCGGCGCCCTCCTCTGTCTCGGCGTGGCGGCGCCCTTCGCGGCCCAGATCCGGCTGAACGGAGACTTCACCGCCTTGCTCCCCGACAGCAAGCGAAGCGTCCGCGACCTGGACGAGATTCAGCGTCGCCTTGGCGGCAAGGCCACCCTGACCGTGATGACCCGATCCGAGGACATCTCAGCCCTCCGTCGCTTCGCATCGGACCTGGCTCCCCGCATCGAAGCTCTGGAGACGGAAGGCGTCCTCTACGTCGACTGGAACGTCGGCGACTTCATCGACTTCGCTGAACGGAACCGCTGGCTCTACGCCGACATCGACGACCTAGAAGAGATTTATGACGTCCTTTACGCCCGGCTCCGGTGGGAGGTGGCCAAAGCCAATCCCTTGGTGGTCAGCCTCGCCGACGAGCCCCCCCCCGATCCCGAAGAAGCCTTGGAGGACATCGAGGCCCGGGCCAAAGAAGCCCGATCCCGCTTCGATCAGTATCCCGAGGGCTTCTTTCAGCATCCCGACCGGCCGCTCATCGCCATCTTCGTCCGGACCTCCATCAAAGGCGGCGAGTCCAACGCACTCGCCGGCCTCATCTCGGCCATCGAACGCGAGGTCGAAGCCCTCGGCCACGTAAACTACGCCGAGGACCTCGAGTTCTTCTACGGCGGCGACCTGATGGACATCAAAGAGGAGAGCGAGGCTCTGACGCAGGCGGTGGTCTACGCCACCCTGATCACCATCGTCCTCGTCCTCCTTTCCATCTACTTCTTTTTCCTCCGCGTCCGCGCCATCCCGCTCCTGGCTGCGGCCCTCATCCCGCCGGTGGTGATGACTTTCGCCGTCGCCTTCTTGGCCGTGGAGTACCTGAACGCGAGCACCGCCTTCCTGAGCAGCATCGTGGTCGGGAACGGCATCAACCCCAACGTGATTTGGCTGTCCCGATTCTTCGAAGAACGGCGGAGCGGACGCAGTCTGGCTTTAGCGGTAGCCCGGACCCACGCCGCCACCTGGGCCGCAACCCTCACAGCATCGGCGGCGGCCGGCCTCGCCTACGGCTCTTTGGTCATTACCGACTTCCGAGGCTTCCGGGACTTCGGCGTCATCGGCGGAACCGGCATGGCCCTGTGCTGGCTGGCCGCCTTCCTCCTCCTGCCGGCGGTAGTGGTCCTGGTCGATCGCTGGCGACCCCTCACGCCGGCCGAGGGCGGCAGCGAAGACGAGCGAGCCGGCATCTACGGCGTGGTCTTTGCTGCCCTCGCCGCCCGCCAGCCCCGAGCCGTACTGGCGGCGGCCGGTGTCGCTGCCGTGCTGAGCGTCCTGGTCGTGGTCCAAGCCGTCTCCGAGAACCCTCTCGAGTTCGACTTCCGCAAACTACAGTCGACCCGCGCCCCCGACTCCAAAGTCCAGTGGGTCAACGATCGGCAAGGTGAGATCGTGAACGAGACCCTGACCGGGAGCTCAATCGCCATCCTTCTCGACGATCGGACTGATACCTCGACCGTGGTCGCCCAGCTACGACGCTTGGAGAGAGAGACCCCAAAGGCCTTCGGGCCCATTCGGACCTTGGACGACTTCGTTCCCAAGGAGCAGGGCTTCAAGCTGGAGCTCCTGGAAGAGCTTCGAGACCTGATCCCCAAGCTGAAGGAGTACGCCGACGAGAAGCAGCAGGCCCGACTGGACGACAACACGCCCCCGGAAGATATCGAGCCCATCTCCATCCGGGACCTTCCGGCCTCGGTGGCCCGGCCCTTCCAGGACCGAGAAGGACGGGCGGGCCAGGTCATCTTCATCGAGCACCACCCGGAGCGGAACGGCTGGGATGGCAAGTACCTGGTCGAGTGGGCGGGTGCGGCCCGGAAGATACGACTCGCCAACGGAAGCGAGCCACCAGTGGTGGGCCAGCCTCCGGTCTTTGCCGATCTTCTGGACGCCATCTTCGACGACGGCCCCCGGGCGGTGAGCGCGGCTTTCCTGGCCACCGTGCTCCTGGTGCTTCTGACCTTTCGCCGGGCCTCGGAGCGGATCTACACCATCGTCTCCCTTCTCCTCGGGATCCTGTGGATGGCGGCCCTGATGGCGGCGGGAGGCATGAAGCTCAACTTCCTGAACTTCGTGGCCTTCCCCATCACATTCGGCAACGGCGTGGACTACGGCGTCAACGTCATGCGCCGCTACGTCCAGGAGCTGGAGCTGAACGACGACCGAGTCTCGGCCATGGTCACGGCGGTCAGAGGCAGCGGCGGCGCCGTCGTGCTCTGCTCTCTCACCACCATCATCGGCTACATCTCGCTCTACACCAGCTCCAACCGCGCCCTGAACTCCTTCGGTGCCGCCATGGCCATCAGTGAAGTCACCTGCGTCATCGCCGGCGTACTCGTCCTTCCTGCCGCCCTGCTCCTGAGCTTTGGCCGCAAGTCAAACCCGAGAGCCTAGGCGGCTGGCCCCTCCCGTGGGACCCAGATCTCCTCGCCAACCCGCACCCCCACCGAGGGCGCAAACTTATCCCGGACGGATGCGTGGGTCTCGCGGCACTCCGGACGGGTATGAGGCGCCCCCGAAACTTCAGAGGCTGGTCGAGTCGCTTCGGCGCTTCTCCTCGGCGCCGCGGCGTGCACCGAGGGTGGAGTCTCTCTAGACGGCTCGGATGGGCCCCCGGACGCCGGGACTGCATCCGACGCCTCGCCGCCTCCTCCACCCCCGCCCTCGCCCGAGCCGCCGCGCTTCACGAGTCCCGACCGCTTCGATGTGGAAGAAGGGACGGACCCAGTCGGGACCATCGTCTGGACCCCCACGGATGCCGTGATCGACCTCGTCGGCGGGCCCGATGCGATCGACTCGTGCTGGACGGTGCTTCGCTTCGCTGCCCCTCCCGACTTCGAAGCGCCGGCCGACGCGAACGGTGACAACGCATACGACGTCACCTTGGCGGTCACACTCGGCGCCCTCGCGACGCAGCAGGAGAGGACGACCTGGCTCAGGTCGTCGCGGTGGAGGTAAACGGCGTAGCCGCCGCCTTGGACCTCCCGGCTCGTCGCTGGGAGGCCGTCGTGCCGGCGCCGGCCGGAACCTCGACGGTCAGCGTGGTTCTTCGAACCACAGATGGCCTGCGTGCGCCTCGGCAGCGCCTCGTTCGAAACCAACCCCTCGGCTGGGAGACGGTCGGCATGACCATCGACGACGGCGGCGACCTCCTGCTGCAGGATCGCTACTTGGGCGTGGGGAATGGCACGTCGACACTGACTCGCCTCGATCCCATGACCGGTGACGCCACGATCATCAGCGACGGTTACCGTGGGACCGGTCCGAGCCTCACCCAGCACCCCGCCGGACAGGGTGCACCTCTGGCGCTGCGGGCTTCGGGAAGCGTCCTCGCCGTCGGTCCATCGGCGAGCCTCATCGAGGTCGACCTCGCGACGGGCGATCGATCCGATCTCGGCGCCCGCTCCTTCATCACCATGGACGTCGACGACCAGCGAGGCCAGCTCTACGGGCTGGTCTCGACGCAAGAACGCTTCGGCGACCCCTCCGTGACCGAAGTGTTCCGCGTCGACCTCGAGACCGGCGCCGGAACCTTCTTGTCGGGACCCAGCCAAGGGACCGGGCCTTCTCTCGGCCGCGGGGGCCAGCTTGCCTTCGACCCGGTGGGCGAGCGCGTGATCGTCGTGGCCGAAGAGGACGAGCCCTCCTTTCCCTACGTCATCCGGGTCATCGGCATCGACCTCGAGACCGGCGATCGCACCGAGTTGGCTGGACCCGACGTCGGTGTGGGCCCGTGGGTGGCCGCAACCCGGTTCGGCAAGGACTTCCAAATGGCGCCGAACATTGCCGCAGGTCGAGTCTTCGTGGCCGCCGCAGACTTACTCATCGAGGTCGACCTCGATACAGGCGCCCGCCGGGAGGTGGCGACAGGAGGACCGTATTGGCCTGGTGCCTACGCGAGGGGTTCTGTCTACGCGCTCGCCCCACGTGCATCGGCCGCACCGATCATCGCCATCGACGTCGCGACGGGCACGACCCGAGGCGTCGGAAGCCGCGGAGAGACCCACGCCGCCTTTCCGAACTTTCGGGGGATCGAAGGCGTGGCTCTGGCAAGAGACGCCCAAGATGGCGCCGTCTATGCGAGCCGCGGGCTCGAGGTCTACCGATTCGAGCCCGACAGCGGTCAGCTCGCTCTGGTCGATGATGGACGTGAAATCCCAGGCCAACCGACGCCGTCCAAGGAGACCAACATGGCCTTCGACGAGCGACGGCGGCGTCTCGTCCGGATCGACGAGAGTCTCCGGGGCCTTCTGACCATCGACCCAGCGACGGGGGCGAGAGCGTGGCTCGTGGAGCCCGAGCCTTCCCTTGGGCTCGTCCTTTCCGTGGTGCGCGACTCGTTGCGGGATCAGCTGTTCGTATCCCATCGCAACCTGGTTGAAGCGCTTGTTCAGTGGAGGCTCGGAATCGTCGACCCCAGCAACGGAAGCTGGACGTCGCAGGTCATCACGGGCCCGGAAGGGCCGTCCGATGACTCGTATCTCCTGTCCACTCTGGATTCTCGACTCTTCGGCGTGAGCAGCCGCCCGCGTCGCCCCGTCGAAATCGATCCGGCCACGGGGGCCCACGGCCTAGGCATCCCCTTCGAGGAAGGGGATGCCTGCGCAACCCCGCCCCTCGCGAGCGGCGCCCCGGCCGGCAGCGCCTACATGCTCGACCGAAGCGACCTGGCGACCGTGAATCTGGCCACCGGCGCCGTCGCCTTGCTGCCCAAGCCGTCGGGCCGTCGCCTCGACGCCTTCAACCCCTACGAAGGGATGATCGTCGACGAGGCCCGACGTCGCGCCTTCGCTATCCATTCGTACGGCTACGTCATCGTCTTCGACCTCGCCACCGGCGACCGCGCCGTCGCCCTCCGCTAGTCGCGTTGGCCCCTTGGGTTCAGGCAGTCTAGGCGGCCACGGTTTTCGTTCTGGACTAGCTTCGTAGCGACTGAGTCTATCGTCGTGATGAAACTCTACGGGTGGTGGGCGCCGGCCGTCTTCGGCTTCTTTGGGTGTAGCGGCCCAGAAGCCCCGATCTCCGAGCCTGACTTCAACGCGATTCCGGACCTCGACTTCGAAGAGAATAGCCTCTTCTTTCACGGCGTCGACGAGGTCGAACAGCGGGTTCTGGTCAGCGAGATCCCGGGTGGAGGCGACTTGTGGGTCGTCGATCTTCGCTCGAAGACGAGCAGGAAGGTGGCGGAGGACGTTCTGTCTCCCTTCAGTGGAGATCCATCGCGGCCGCTCAGTGGAGACGGCTCTCGCAGCAGGCGAGAGGAGCGCTGGGCCGACCTTTCCCCGAGCGGACACATCGTCTATCGCGCCCGAGACAGCGTCGTCCTGATCGACGAAGCGGCAGGGACGGAGGAGCGCTTCCCCGAAGCGACAGGACTCGTCGTTTGGCCCAATCGAGGCCTCATCCACGGCGCCGAAACGATTCTCGTCGACTTGCTGTCGAAGGAACGGTCCGTGCTCGCGAACCATGAGACACGATTGAGAAGGGGTCGGGACTGGGTGCTTCTGGAGTCGGTCGAGCCTGGGAAAGAGGACGTCTTGGTGGAGTTGGCGACCGAGAGGGTCCTGAGATTTCTCGACGGCCGACAGCTCGAGACCTCTACCCAGCCAAGCTTCGGCGATCGCCTGAGGCTCAGCCTCAACGTCGGAGCCATCTCCGAAAATGTCGTGCCGCTTTCGGAGCGTGACGGCAGAGAGTGGTCCGCGCTGCCCGAGCCAAACGGCCACGCCTGCGGCTTGGATCGACCGGCGGACCAAGTCGAGCTGGTCTCATCGAGCGGAGCTCGTCTTGCAGCCCTCGACGTCGGTGCTTCCGTCGCTCGGGTCACGCCCATAGCGCTTGGGTGCCACATCTTCCCACGAGAAGAGGGTGCGAGGGCTCTCATCCTCTCGAATGACGGCTCTGCGACTGAGGTCGGCAACGGCACCACGTTCTTCTTTACCGACTTTCAAGGCTTGGTAGGTCCCGGTGAGGTCGTAACCAGGGGCCGACTGACCCTCTTCGGTCCCGAGGACGAGCGGACCATCGATTTCCCGGAGGGTGGGCTGGACGCAGGCGGTAGCATCCTTGGCGATCACATGTTCGCGCCAGATATGGTCTGGTCCATCGACGGGGACCAAGCCGTTCCATTGCCGGAGCTCGTGGTGGAGGTGCCCGACGGCCTGTCCATGATCGAGCTGAGCGACGGGCGGCCGCGCCCAGGCCTCGCCAGAGACCGGCGCTCCTTGTTGACTCGGACCTTCCCCGACGAAGACGGAGTCGTCGACTATCTGTTGGCTCAGGGAAGCGACGTCCGGCTCATCGCCGAGCAGGTCCAATTCGACGGCTTCACCCGAGACGAGTGGGTGACGACCGACGAGCACGTCGTCGTTCGTCACTCGGTCACCCTTCCCGATGGCCGAAACGGTACGCGGCTCTTGATTCGTCGGCTCGGCGTCCAATGAGCACGAGGGACTCCGCAGTAGCCTGTGGGCTTGGGCTGGCTTTGATGAGTCGGCGGGGAAGAGTAAGGGTGCTCTCAAGATCTCGTTCGCTACGAACTGAGGCTGTATGCGAGTCGGAAGCGGGGCATATCGAATGATGACTTTTGCGTCTGTACGCCCTGCTTCCTTCATTGGGCTGTCGTGCACGCTCGCGTGCGGCGGTCCGGATGGGATATTTCCGACCCGTTCTCAGGAATGAGGTTCGTAGACGTGTCGCTTGCGCGCAACGTAGCAGAGCTGGAGTTCTCGGACACCTTCGCGGCTGTCGACAAATCCCGGGACCTCGAAGCGAGCCTTAGGATTGCTGCTGTTGATTCGTCGGTCCGTGGTCGTTTCGTTCTCAAGCAACTGGAGGTCGAAGGGGTCAGATCTGCTCTGAATGTTGATGGGGTATCAGAGGCCTTCCGGATGGAGCTAACCGACAGCACGCAAGACGGGGTTGCAGGCGGACGAGATAGGACGGAGGTCGTGGCGACTCGTTCCGAAGTGCAGCGGCTTTGCGCACTCGGTGAACTGTCTGTGGTTGCTAGAGAAGGCTCCAGCATTGGTCTCCGACCGACTTGCGAGTCATCTAGTGTGAGCCTCGACGTCGACTCGAGCTCCCGCGTCGAGTGACGAGAGACCTCTGTTCACTCGAAGCGGCTCCGCTCGACCTCCGACTTGAGGGACTTCTCCCGCGTTCGGACGCAGACTGCGTCGTCCGAACGTCCGCAGGGCCGGCCATGAGCGAAGCGGTCTCCAGCGCGCCGCCTCCCTCGACGTAAGTCTGGTAGGTCCTCGCCGTGATATCAATTCGCGCTCGTTATGCCCTTGTTGATTGGCTTCTTCTTGGAGTGAAGGTCCTAGCCCCGGTTGCAGACCCCTTGGACGCGTAGGACCTCCCGATACAAAACCCCCAATCGTCCCGACGCAGGTGCGGACGGGTCCAGCCGCGCCGACAGGCCCATCCCAATGTCCATTCACCCCCGGTGGAGCGGATGAATCTCGCGCCCCGGGTACGATCCTTGGATGCACAGCTCACGCTCCTCCCGCGGTCCCCTCTGGACGGACGAAGAAGCCGACATTTTACTGCCTAATCAAATACATGCCGGTGCGCGCACAGCTTCTGCTTTGGCTTCCTACCCAAGGGGCGAGGTGGGGTGCGCAAGGGCGCAGGAAGGAAGCGACGAGCGGAGCGACCAATGGTGCCTCATCGGACGCGAGAGGAGTTCAAGCCTGGGGAGCCTCAGCACGTGACCGTTCGGCTCCGAAAGGGCCTTCCCAGCCGGCGGAGGAAGAAGGCGGTCCGGACGCTGCGGCTGGCCTTCCTTGCGGCCCAGGAGCGGATGGGTATGCGGGTCGTCCACTGGTCGGTCCAGGCCAATCATCTTCATCTCATCGTGGAGTCTCGGGATCGGGTGGCCCTTTCGAGGGGCATGCAGGGCCTGAAGATTCGGATGGCCAGAGCGCTCAATCGACTCTGGAACCGCAGCGGCGCCGTGTTCTCAGATCGCTACCACGCCCGGATCCTCCGAAGCCCTCGGCAGGTGCGAAACGCTCTTCTCTACGTGTTGAACAACTTCCGCAGGCACCAAGCCCAGCGCGGACGAAGGCTACCGGCCTCTTTCGTCGACCCCCTGTCGACGGCCTCGGGCTTCGACGGCTGGCGCCAGCGGCCGCCCTGCCCCGTCGCGAAGCTGGCCACCCCGCCCCCGAAGACCTGGCTGCTCCGGGTCGGCTGGCGAAGAGCCGGCCTCCTCGAACCGTGCATGGTCCCTGGATGACCAGGGCCGGCGCCGGCGAGTAGCCTGAGAGTCAGCGGTCGTTGAAGGCGCCGGGGTCCGGGGTGCTGGCTGCGTCGATGGCGGTCTGGGCTTCGGGGGTCCCGTAGCTGCTGCCGTTCACGGCGCTGGCGTCGATGCGGATTCGGCCGTCGCCGCCGGGGCCGCCTCCGTTGCACTGGGCGCCGCCCCCTACGGCGGAGAGGGCATCAGCGGCGACCTGCAGGACGTTGGCGCTGAGCCAGATCGTACCACCGCTTCCTCCACCGCCGCCTCCGCCACCTCGGCCGCCGCAGTTGTCGTTCACGACCCCGATCTGTCCGTCCACCGTAAGGAGACCGTTCACGACGACGTCGTCCGCGACGATGACGACCATGCCGCCCCCGTTTCCGCCCAGGGTCGAGGTGCCGGGACCGCTCACACCCCCGGCGCCGCTTCCACCAGCCGAGCCCAGGTACAGTCGCTCGAGCCCAACCTCTCCGTAGAGCGCGCCCGGGCTGCCGCCGACGTGACGATCACCATTGTCTTCGCCCGCCATCCCCTGGCTTCCGTAGCTGGCGCCGCCTCCGCCCGCGCCGATGGTTCGGGTCGTGCAGTTGAAGACATCGCAGTCCGAGGTTCCACCCTGGCCGGCCCCGCTGTTGGCCAGGGGTGCTTGGCCCTCCACCGCCTCCGGCTGCCCCGAGATGGACTCCCCGGTCCGACCCATGCGGCCGTTGGCGGCGACGTTGGTGGCGCGAAAGCCTCGGTGGGACATGTCGATTCGACCCCCCGCCTGAATCTCCAGCTCCTGGGTCCGTACGAACACCACCCCCCCGCGGCCCCCGTCGAAGGCACGGCTCGTCACCACGCCGCCATCGGTCACCTCCAAGCGCAGAAAGTGGGGGATGCGCTGAAGCATGACCGACTGCCCCTGAAGGTCGGCGTTGCCGCCATCGAGACCGTAGACGCCCTCGACTGGATTGCGAAGAGTGACTTCGCGCTCGTCCACCGAGTCCACGAAGCGTGTTTCGAAAGCGCCCACGGTCGCGAAGTCGTCGGATGTGCCGCGAAGGCTGATGAGCAAGACCTCGTCGCCCGGCGCCAATCCGCGGGCCGGGTCGCCGACTGTGACGAGATCGCCCTCGATGGAGCTGATTCGGTAGCTGACGCCGAAACCGTCGCTCCCTTCGGGTCGCGGATCGTCGTCCAGATCTACGGTCTGCTCGATCGTCTGCTCGCCGTCACTCCCGTCACCTGACCACTGCCCGCAGTCGAGTCCATCGTCGGGCTGGCCGGAGCAGTCGTTGTCGAGTCCATCGCAGACCTCCGGCATGGGCGTACATTCCGACATGTCGCCGCCTCCAGCGTCGTCGCCCCCGAGATCCGAAGGATTCCCTATATCTCTCCCCAAGCTCGGCTCCTCTTCGCTGCAGGCCCAGCTGCAAAGGAGTGCGACCGAGAAGGAAGCGGAGAAGAGACGGATTCGAAGCATGTCAAGACGACTAGCACATCGGCAGCTCGATAGAGCGCGGCAGTCGGATGCGATCCCGCGAGAGCCTGGCGGCAACGGATGCAACTGGCCTCGGTGCTAGTTGTAGCATTTCTTGCGCGGCCCGACCGCAAGCCAGCTTCAGCTGGGCGGACGGGAGGGACACCGCCGGGGACTGAGCCGGCTCAGGGGCAAGGCTCAGCCCTCGTCGCCGACGGCGCGGGAAGCTGGGGTGACGGACGCAGCTTGGCGAGCGGCTTCGATCTTGGCGCTGAGCTGGTCGAGGTCCTTCTGGAACTTGGGTCGGTTTTGCGCAACGAGGCGGTTCCGCATCTCGTCCGCGAGATCGAGAGCGCCGGTTTCGACCGCGCAGCGCGAAGCCTCGAAGTACAGCTTGGCCCGCATCTCCGAACTCCAGTGGGACCGGTCCTGGGCCAGCACGTCCAGGTGGGGCTGGAGCACGGGAAGCGCGTCGGCGCAGCGCTTAACCTTGCGGAGCGCCCGGGTATACTCGACGGCGTACTGAGGATTCTCGGCCAGCTGGGTCAGGCGACGGCCGGTGTCCCAGGGCTTGCCGAAGTCCGAGCGCTCCCCCTCCTTGTGGGCTGTGGTCGCGAAGTGGTGCGAGATGTACGTGGCCTCGATGGCGTACACGGTGTCGCCGTGGGCGAGCCGATTCAGCGCGGCATGTCCGATGTCCGCGTCACCACCGATGCCCGCCATTTGGAGGAGGGCGCGCTGGTAGAAGGGCGCGTCGCCAAGGGTGGTGTAGAGAACGCCGGTCACGAAGTCGACGGTGGGGCTGACGGGTCCTTGGCGACGCCGGTCCAGCATGCGGTCCGTCGTACGGGCCTCGCTAATGGCCGATGTCTTCTCGCCCTTCTCGAAGAGAGCACGGATGCGGCGCATGCGGGCCTCGATCTCCATGTCCTTGAAGCGGCGGCCGTACTTTCCGAAGGCCCTCGAAAAGCCGTACATCCTCTGGAGCTGATCGAGTCGATACTGAACCCACTTCGGCGTGTCGCCGTAGAGGGTCAGGTACATCTCGGCCAAGTTGACTCGGGCGTAGACACTGCAGGCGATGTCGTCGGGGTCCCGGCTACGCTCGAGCTTTTCGATCTGCGCTTCGGAGTCCTCGACTTTCAGCTCCATGACCGACTGCACGGCCTGGGCACAGGACGGCCGCTCGTACCAGGGGGCTTTTGCGGAGGCCGTCAGCCCTGGAGCGAGCAGAACCATGGCCGCGGAGGCGAAGCTCATGGAGGCACCATCTCAGAGGATCCGAGATCCGCAAAGGACGCGACGGATCTCACAGAGAATCGAGGGCTTGGGAGGCATCATCGAAGCGCCCGAGGGCGACCGCGAAGGACCGCTCGGACTCGTGGGCATAGCCGTCAGCGCCCGCTGCCCAGGATCGATTGAGAGCCCGCTCACCCTGGGCAAAGCGGTCCATGACCGCTGCGTAGGCGTCGAGTCCGTGGGCCCGCTGAATCGACTCTCGGGCTTCGACGAAGGCGTCCAAGGACGGCATCAAGGCCCGATCGATGTAGTCCGGAATCGCCTCTTCGCTGCGGGCCCGCATTTGCCGCCTGAGTTGGACCAGAGCGTCCTTCGCCCGCTGCAGGCCCTGCTGTGTGACCTCCGCCGCTTCCGACTCGCCGCCCGCCAAGCGCATGGCAAGCACTCCGAGGCCCGCCACACCCAGGCTGGGACCTAGCGCCTCCCAGCGAACCAAGTCCGGCACTTCGACCAAGAAGTAGGCGCCAGCGAGCATGCCCACGCCGAACAAGACAAGGCCTACGAGCTTCATGAACCACCTCCCACCAAGATGGCACCAATGGCGTTCCCGACGCCGACCAAGGCCTCGCCGACGATGAGGCCTGCGGCCACGGGGATGCCGCTGTTCTCGGACCAGTGCCGTCCTTTAGTGCGATCGGCCAGGACCCGAAGGCTCACGCCAATGGTGTAGGTGAGGACGATGAAGAAGGGCATGTAGAAGCCGAGGCCGATGTGGACGCCGATGCCGCCCAAGCCCGACAGCGAGAGGAGAACGCCCAGCGCTCCGCCGGCCAAGTAGCGGAACGCGGGCACGTCCCCACCCACGATGCCGCCCACCATGCTGGCCAAGGCTTGGCCCTGGGGCGCGGGCAGCCGCTCCGAGCCCAGTCCGTACTTGTTGTGGAGCACGAAGATTAGCCCCATGACCAAGAACGGCCCGAGCCAGGTGGCCATGAACTGCCCGACTTGTTGGGCCTTGGGCTGGGCCCCGGTCATGTAGCCCGACTTCAGGTCGAGCATCATGTCGCCGGCTTGGGCGATAGCCACGCAGATGGCCGCACCCACCGTGACGGACACGATGATTGTCTCCTTGGTCGGGATGCCCGCGGACTTCGCCACGAAGACCAAGATGGTGACGGCGATGAGCGTCATGCCCGACAGCGGCGACCAGTTAGTACGGCCCAGACACTCGGAGACGATGACGCCCGCCACCCAGATCCACAGGGTGCCTACGATCGCCATGCCCAAGGCGGCGGGCAGCGTCATGGAGGCCGAGCCGTTCCAGGCCACGACGATCAGGCCGACGAAGCCGAGGCCCACCATGCTGTAGAGGACCTTGATCGAAAGCTCGTCACCGTCCGCGCCCCGGCCTGAAGCGGCCGCCTCCTGCATGCTCTTCAGCGCACTGCGAATGAGAGGAAAGGCGCCAACGACGCCGCCGAGGGCGGCGCCGATGAGAATCCCAATGCCCCCAGGCTGGAAGAGGGTCCCACGTAGGGCACCCGGACCGGCCTGGACGACGGCCTGGGTGGCTTCGGGGCCGAAGGTGTTGAGGAGCGGCGCCAGCAGCCAGTAGCAAAGGAAACCGCCAATGCCGAAGACGAGGCCGCCTTTGCCGGACAGGAAACCCACTCCGATCGTAAGCAAGGATAGGTAAAAGTTGACGTTGAGGTAGGCAGGCAGGCCGAGGGCAGCGCCTACCGGCGCTACCTCGGTGTGCACGACCTTGGTCACGAAGAGATGGAACAAGGCCGAGACGGCGGCGCCGACTAGAAGCAGGCGGGCCTTCTGAATGCCGGCTCCCGGTGACTTGAGGACGGCGGCCACCGCGATGCCGCCCGGATAGGCCAGGCGGTTGTAGTC
Source organism: Myxococcota bacterium (assembly GCA_039024635.1). Taxonomy (GTDB): domain Bacteria; phylum Myxococcota; class Kuafuiibacteriia; order Kuafuiibacteriales; family Kuafuiibacteriaceae; genus Kuafuiihalomonas. The sequence continues at coordinate 47,905 of JBCCQA010000035.1, forward strand.
GATCATCTGCTTACGCAAAGGAATGATGAAGGCGATGCCCAAGATCCCGCCGGTGATGCAGGCGAGGATCATCAGCCAGGGATCGAAGTCGACCACGCCTTCGTACTGCTCGTTGAGGATGAAGAGGGCGGGGACCGAGAACATCATGCCTGCCGAAGCGCCGTTCACGGCCGAGGCCACGGTCTGGTTGATGTTGTTTTCGACGATGGACTTTCGCCGGAGCCCGCCTCTCAAAACGCCCCAGCCGAGGATGGCGGCCAACTCCGACCCCTCGATGGAAAACCCGAGGATCAGGCTGGCGTACCCGATACTGACCGTGATCAGCGCCCCGAGGCCGTAGCCCACGAGAACGGCGACCCAGGTCAGCTCGGGATAGGGGCTCGAGGGCTGGTCCGCACCTTCGAGGGCCGTCATGGAGCGTGATGGGGCTCAAATCGGGCCGACCGCGTCAAGCCTGCGCCTGCCGGCAGCCGATCGAAGCTGAGTCCCGCCCCGGGCAGCTGCCAGAGGAGGATTCAGGCTCGCTTCTTTCGGAGGCGCTCGGCCTCGAGGAGGGCTCGGGTATGGGTGATGACGCCGCAGAGGAAGGGGACCAGGACGTTCACCTCGGCGATGGACTCGACCATGTACGAGGCCATGCCGGACGAGCCGGGGATACGGAGGTCGACGTCACCGTGGGGGTACCAAAGACCCGAGAGGTCGACACGGACGCCCCGCTTCTTGGGTCGGATGCGGATGTAGACCAAGGCTCGGCCATCGCAGTCCAGTCGAACGTAGGGAGGGAGGCCGGGGGTGAGGACCGTCCCCTCTCGGACACCCAGGCCGGCGCCGATGAGGCTGGAGATGAGCTCCTGATGGACGGGGAGGAGTTCGGTTCGGATGGTGTCGAAGTCTTGCATGTCGGTGTCTCCTTTCGGGGCGCTTTCCGCGCCGCCGTTGGCCCTCGCCAATTCAGATTCCGGGCCAACCCGCCGCGAGGCGGAAGGAGCTTCGATTCAAGGCCCACCGCCGCTCAGACCGTCTGGATCTCGTCCGAATGTCGTCCGGATAGGGTGCGGCCCCGTCCGGATCCGGACGCCAGACGACCGGACGGCTGGGCTTGCCGAATGCGGTGAGATGGGGGAGCACCACAAGCCGTGAAGGGGTCCAAAGCCCAGCGTGCACTCGCTCGGTCCATGGCGGGGACCTGCAAGCGGTTTGGTCTGCTGGAGGCGGGTGACCGGATACTGGTCGCCATCAGCGGCGGGAAGGACTCCTACGCCATGCTGGTGCTCCTTCACGAGATGCGCCGAAAGCTACCCTTTCCTATCGAGTTGGTGGCGGTCCATTTGGATCAGGTCCAGCCGGGCTACGACGGCAGGGGCTTGGAGGCCTGGCTCACGGCCAAGGGCTGGGCCCATCGTATCGTCCAGGAGGACACTTACTCGGTAGTGACCGAGCACGTTGCGCCAACCCAGACCTACTGCTCGCTGTGCTCGCGGCTCCGGCGCGGGATCCTCTACACGACGGCCGAAGAGCTCGGGTGCAACAAGATCGCTTTGGGCCACCACCGAAACGACAGCCTGGAGACCTTTCTCCTGAACCTGTTCTACGCAGGTAAGCTCCAGGCCATGCCCGCTGCCTACCGGACCGACGACGATCGCTTCACGGTCATTCGGCCCTTGATAGAGGCCGACGAGGCCACAATCCGTACCTTTGCCGAAGAGCAGGCCTTCCCCATCATCCCCTGCAACCTCTGTGGCTCCCAGGACAACCTGAAGCGGGTCGAGATGAAGCGGCTTCTCACGCAGCTCGAGGCCGACAACCCGAACCTCCGCGCCATCATGATGAACGCTTTGGGGAACGTCTCGGTCAGCCACCTTCTGGACCCCACCCTTCGTCGCGCGGATGAAGCGCCCGAACCCGCAGCCCCACCCCGACTCAAAGTCCTTTGATCCCGGCGCCGCATCAGGAACCCTCGGACCTGATGCGAATCCGTCGGCCCGATGACTGGCACGTGCACCTGCGAGACGGATCGATGCTCGCCGCCACCGTCCCCGACACCGCGAAGACCTTTCGAAGAGCGGTGGTGATGCCCAACCTGATCCCCCCCGTCCAGGACGTCGACGGCGTTCGCGCCTATCGGGCTCGGATCGAAGCCCACATTCCCGAGGGTTCGAACTTCGAGCCTCTGATGACCGCCTACCTCACCAGCGCCACTAGCCCCGCCCATCTGGAGGCGGCCAAGGATGATCTCTTCGCGGTGAAGCTCTACCCGGCCAACGCCACCACCAACAGCGCCTCGGGCCTGCGGCGCATCGACGATGGATGGCCGGTGTTCGAAGCCATGGAAAAGCTCGAGATCCCGCTTCTGGTCCACGGCGAAGTCACCGACCCCGACGTCGACTTCTTCGATCGGGAGGCCGTCTTCATCGAGCGGCACCTGAAGCCCATCGTCCGCGACTTTCCCGGGCTGAAGGTAGTCCTGGAGCACATCACGACCTCGGACGCCGTCGACTTCGTCCGCGCAGCCCGAGCCGGCGTGGCCGCGACCATCACGCCCCACCACATGGAGCTCACGCGGAACGACTTATTCGCAGGCGGCCTTCGGCCCCACCACTACTGCCTGCCCGTCGCCAAACGGGCCCGCCATCGGGATGCCGTCGCCCAAGCGGCCTGCAGCGGCGAAGCAAAGTTCTTCTTGGGCACCGACTCGGCGCCCCACACCAAGGCCAGTAAGGAACAGGACTGCGGCTGCGCCGGGATCTTCTCGGCCCCTACCGCCATGGCCGTGTACGCCGAGGCCTTCGCGGCCCAGGGGGCCAGCGACAAGCTGGAGGCCTTCGCCTCGCTGAACGGCCCGGCCTTCTATGGCCTCCCCGTAAACGAAGAGTTCATCGAGCTCGAGGCCAAGCCCTGGACCCCGGACACCTGGCGCGAAACGGCCGAGGGTCCCGTTCGCCAGTACCGTGGTGGCGCTGAGATCCAGTGGAGCGTGACCCCCGCATGAAGATCGTCACCTGGAACGTGAACTCGATTCGGGCCCGGGAAGACATCGTCCTCGACTGGGTCGAGGCCAACGCGCCCGACGTCCTTTGCCTGCAGGAAACGAAGATCACCGACCAAGAGTTCCCCGAGGACGGCTTCGTGGACATGGGCTACGAGGTGAGCTTCTACGGCCAGGCCAGCTACAACGGGGTTGCCATCGCCAGCCGTCGGGGTCTGGGTCCGATTCGCAAGGGCTTCGACGAAGGGGACGAGGAAGAAGAGAAGCGACTCCTCATCACCGAGGTCGAGGGCACGACCATTGTCGACATCTATCTGCCCAATGGCAAGAGCTACGGCGGCGATAAGTTTCGCTACAAGCTGGGCTGGATCGACCAACTTCACCGGATGCTGCAGGAGAGGTTGAGCAAGACCGAGCGGCTGGTCCTGTGTGGCGACTTCAACATCGCGCCCCTGGACCTCGACCATTACTGGGCTCCCGACGGTACGCCCCGCCTGTTCACCAGCCCCGAGGAGCGTGCCGCCCTGAAGAAGCTCACCGATCTCGGCCTGGTCGACGTCCACCCCAAGGTCCGGCCGAACGAGCGGGCCTACACCTGGTGGGACTACCGTGGCCGGGGCTTCCAGCGGGACGAGGGCATGCGCATCGACCTCTTCCTGGTCACCCCTCAGGTGCTTCAGGAGGTGAGCGACATCCAGGTCGACCGAGAGACCCGGAGCGGCGAGGGCCCCAGCGATCACGCCCCGGTCATCTTGGAGCTGGAGAGCCCATGACCGCCCGCACCCAGATGCGGTCTGAAAGAGGCGGCCTGTGTCTTCTCCTCCTCGTTGTGGCGGGGTGCACCAAGGCGTCGGATCCTCTCCAAGCCTCGGACCCGGGCCGCCTGTCCTGCGAGCCCGCTACCCTTGATCTGGGCGCGACCAACTTCGGGACGACGGTCCAGGCTGTCCTGACCTGCCGAAACGACGGCGATGGCGAAACGGCTTCCATCCTCGCTCGGGTCACCGAGGACGACGAGGGCGTTTTCGAGGTTCGCCCGAGCGAGGTGGGTTCCCTTCAGCCGGGACAGAGTGCCGACTTCGAGGTCCGCTTTGAAGCGCCGCCCTTTTCCCAGCTCCGGCCGCCGCCTTTTGGGGCCACGCTCTTGCTCGGGGCGGATCAGGGCGAGGGCAAGGACCTGGAGATCGGGCTGACGGCCCGAGTGGGAGGCCCCGACATCGACTCTGTCGGGCGCCGCCTCATCTTCGGGCCGACGATGGTCGATGGCCCGGGCGAAGAGCAGTCGATCGTCCTCTTCAACCTGGGCTTCGAACCACTGATCATCGAGTCTGTCGAAGCCGACTTGAACGGCACCAGTGCCTTCGAGCTCGTCGAAGCCCCCAGCGGACCCATTCCGCCCACGACGGGGGAGGGTCTGCGGCTTCGTTTCTCTCCGCCCGCCGCCGGCCCCTTCGCCTCGACCCTGCGCATCACCAGCAACGACCGGGACACGCCCCAGCTGGACATCCCCCTGGAAGGCGAAGGCATCGACTGGGGGCCCTGCCAAGCCACGGCCGTTCCCGACTTCCTGGACTTCGGCGACGTCGAGGGCGACGACGGCTCGACCCTGAGCTTCGTCATCCGGAACCCCGGCCCCGACCCGTGCCTGGTCAGCGGTCCCGAGAAGTCCGAAGGGGGCGAAGCCTTCTCCGAGCCGGCATTCGAGCGCCGCCGTCTCGAACCCGAAGAAGAGGTGTGGGTCGACGTCAGCTTCCGACCCGAGTTCGAGCAAAGCTACGGCGCGAGCCTCCGCTACGAGCTCTCGGGCAACGCGTCATCCCCGCTCGAGATCCCGCTGAGCGGTCGAGGCCAAGACCCCGGCATCAACCCCGACTTCGAGCCCAAGCGGATCGACTTCGGGCAGGTCGCGCCCGGGTGCAGGGGCAGGGACCGTCCGGTGCGCTACACGAATCGCCTCTTTTCTCGTCAAGCCCTGGAGGAGACCACTCTGTCGGCAGGAGCCCCCTTCGCCATCGTCGACGGTCCGACTCCGCCCATCGGTCGCTTCTTCGGCCTAGAGGCGTCGGCCGAGCTCAGCGTCGGCTTCGCGCCGACCCGAGAAGGTCTCTTCGCGTCGGCGCTTCGACTGCGGATCGGCACCGACGGACCTTTTCCGGACATGAACCTGGTCATCCCGATCACAGGTCAGGCCGTCGAAACCCCCTTCAACGTCGAGACCTTCGTCGTCCCCACGCCCGCTCCTGCCGACGTGCTCTTCGTGGTTGACCGCGCGGCCGCCGACGAGCATGTCCGCCTGGCCGAGGCCTTCCCGAGCTTCGTCGACGGGGCCAACGCAGCCGACTACAGAGTCGCGATCACGACAACCGACGTCGACCGAGACCAAGGGCGATTCATTTCAGCCACGCCCGGAACGGTCCTGGCCAGCTCCGTCACGGGCCCCAGCGACACCCGGGTCATCACACCGTCGATCGTACCCAGCCCAGAGTCGGTCTTTCGGGCCAACGTATCCATGGCCGAGCCGGACGGCTCTCCCATCGAGCAAGCGGGTCTGGAGGCGGCCTATCAGGCCCTGACGTCACCGCAGCTCCAGGATCACAACGCCGGCCTGTTGCGATCGAACAGCAACTTCGCGGTCGTGTTCGTAAGCAGCGAGCCCGATCAGTCGGGCCGAAGCGACGACCATTACGCCAACTTCATTCTTCTCATGAAAGGCGCCTCGGGTCGGTCGATCGACCTGGTGACGGCCCATACGCTGGCCGCCCCTTTCCCGCCCGGAGACTGCGATGGCCCCATCGCGGCGGCGACTTCGGCGGGACGCCATGCCTTCCTCAGCTCACGCCTCGTGGGCCGGAGCCCGCTCCTCAGGGGCCAGGCTCGCTCCTACTGCGAAGCCGACCGCTCTGCCTTCATGGAGGCCCTGGCCGAAGACCTCTTTGGCCAAACTCGGATCTTCGAGCTGAAGGGTGCGCCCGTCGTCGAAAGCTTGGAGGTCTTCGTGGACGAGGTCCTGGTCCCGACTCAGGACGCCAGCGGTAGCCAGCTTTGGCGCTTCGACCTCGCTTCGAACGCCGTCCGCTTTCCGCGCTCTCCACCTGCCGAATCGGTGGTCCGGATTCAGTACGACGTGTCCTGCCTCTGAGGGGCCCCTCGTCTCCTGACCCATGATTCGGCTCAAGGTGCCGGTGCTCCACGGCATTTTTCGAGCACGGTCAGTTCTCGGCTGAACGGCTTGTCGGGCGCCTCGGCCGGGTGAAGTCTTCGGGCATGACCAAGGTGAGCATCATCTACTACTCCCAAACCGGTACGAACCGAGCCCTGGCGGAGGCGGTGGCGGAGGGCGCCAAGTCGGCCGGAGCAGAAGTTCGAGTTCGCATGGTGGCCGAGACGGCCCCGGCAGAAGCCATCGAAAACAACGAGGCCTGGAAGAAGCTCCGGGAGGATGTGGCTTTGGAGCCGGTCGCCACCCACGAAGACGTCGAGTGGGCTGACGCGGTGGTCTTCGGGAGCCCGACGCGCTTCGGCAACGTTTCGGCCCAGCTGAAGGCCTTCATCGACACCCTGGGCGGGCTGTGGTTTCAGGGCAAGTTGGCCGACAAGGCCTACGCCGGCTTTACCTCGGCCCAAAACGCCAACGGCGGACAGGAGAGCACGCTCTTGGCCCTCTTCAACTCGATCTACCACTTTGGTGGGATCATCGTGGCCACGGGATACACCGACGGCTCGGTGGCCAAAGCCGGCGGCAATCCGTACGGCCCTTCAGTGACCGCGAGTCGGGACGGTGTCTCCGAAACCGACCTCGCGCACGCTCATCATACCGGCCACCGGGTGGCGACGATGGCGGCCAAGCTGTCGAAATGACAGGCTGGGCTCTTTGAGCCCGTCAGCTGCCGGAGTCGGTGACGGTCGGGCGGACGTCGAACTCGTCCCAAGGCTCCTCGGAGCAAGGTCGGCTGCAGACCGACTCCACCCGAGCGCCTGTCGGCCCCTGGTGAAGCAAGCGCTCCATCTCGACCAGCGCCTTCGGATCCCCGGTCACCTGGGCCTGAACACGACCGTCGGCCAAATTGCGCACCCAACCACTGAGTCTGCGTTCGACGGCCGCTCGCTGGACGAAGGCTCGAAAGCCGACCCCCTGGACCCGACCCTCGACGAAGAACTCTTTAGCGCTCATCCCGCCACCGTCCCCGACCGAGCCCCCTCCCCTCAAGGCCCCCCGAGCAAGGAGACTTCGAATGGGACGCCTCTGCGCCGACGACGCGAAGCCCTTGCGGAAAGCCTAGATGTCCCGACAGCAGCGGAAGCCGTACTCGTCCGAGCTGTCTTGGGGGCTGCTGACAACCGGAAGTCGGACGCCGGAGTCACAGCGATGGGCCAAGTCGCTCGACGGACCACCGCCCACGACCACGGCCTCGTCCGCGCTGGCCCCGACCCACTCCCAGACGTTGCCGCCTTGATCGAAGAGCCCGTTGACGCCGGTGCAGCTTGGGTTGCTTCCGGCGGGGTCGGCCCCTCCGACGCCGTCTACGTTGCAGAGCGATTCATCTTGGTCGTCGCCATAGGTGAAGACCGTACCCCCCTCGCCGATCGTCCCGTCGCAGGCGTCCTGCCATTCGGCCAATGTGCAGAGGCGGACCTCGGCTCGGTCGCAGGCGTCGCGAGCTTGAAAATACGTCACGTCGTTCCAGGGAAGTCGCCCCGCCTCGCTCTCCGCCGGGCCCTCGTCCTCGCTGCCCACTGAGCTACCGGTGGCGTCCCGGCGGCTCGACTCGTAGCGATCGATGCAATAGGCGTTGCCATCACGGCCCTGAAGGCAGACCTCGTCGCGAATGACGGTGGTGTTCTGAACCTCGTCGTCGCAGGCGGCCACGAAAAGGGCCAGGAGCAAAAGTACGCGGGTCACGGACTGGAACCTAGCCCGTGGGTTCGGGCTCGGCCATTGCCAAAAAGCCGCCGAGAACGCAGCTTGCGTGAGACGAGTCCATGGAGAACACCGACGACATCATCTCGGGCTCCAGCCTATTCTCGAGGCTGAAGGGCGAGGATCGGAAGCGGCTCGCCGCTGCTGCTCAGCGAAAGCGGATGAGTGCTGGGACGATCCTCTGTCGTGAGGGCGAACCCGGTGATGCCATCTTCATCGTGATGCAAGGGAGCCTGTCGATCCTGGCCAAGAACGATGACGGCGAAGACGAGGAGCTGACCCGGCTCCAGAACGGCGCCGTGGTCGGCGAGATTAGCGTCGTAACCGGCTCCCCCCGTACGGCCACCGTCAAGGTGGCTTCCGACTCGTGGGTGATGCGCATTCCGGGCGAGGTGGTGATGGAGGTCCTCACCGAGCATCCCGCCATCCTGGCTGATTTGCGCCGTCTTGGTCTGGCCCGCTCGGAAGACACGCTCCACCGCATCCTGACCGAAGATGCGCCCATCGACGCCGACGACTAGGCGATAGCGCTTGACCCCCGGGTTGAGCCCTACTAGCTTGGCCCCAGTTCGGGCGATTCCCGCTCGGACCGAACCGCCAAAAGTTGGCCATCACTCCCTGACTTCGGAGTGATCTGCAACTCGCGGCCAACGCCTACATCGAGGATTTCGAGGACACAGTATGAGCGAAGGTACCGAGACCCCGCGTCGCCCTCAGAAGAAGCGGCGGCGGAGTCCCAAGAACGGCGACGCCAACCAGCAGCAGCACGTCGGGCTGCCCGCCGACGACACCCTGGACGAGACCAACCAGCCCGAGGTCGAGTGGGACGGCCCACCGGCCGGCAAAATGGACCTCAAAGAGCTCAAGGAGAAGAGAATCTCCGAGCTCACCCGAATGGCCCGAGACATGGGCATCGACGGTGCCGCTGGCATGCGGAAGCAGGAGCTGATCTTCGCGATCCTCACTGCCCATGCCGCTCGCAAAGGCACCATCTATTCGGAAGGCGTCTTGGAAGTGCTCTCCGACGGCTTCGGATTCCTCAGGTCCCAGGACTACAGCTACCTGCCCGGCCCCGACGACATCTACGTCTCACCCTCCCAGCTCCGGCGCTTCAACCTGCGGACCGGAGACACCATCAGCGGCCTGATTCGGCCCCCTCGAGAAAACGAGCGTTACTTCGCCATGCTGAAGGTGGAGAACGTGAACTTCGAGGCGCCGGAAGTCGCAAGGGACAAGATCCTCTTCGACAACCTCACGCCTCTGTACCCCCAGCAGCGCATCAATCTGGAGTTCAAGAAGAACAACTACTCGACCCGGATCCTGGACCTGCTGACGCCGGTCGGAAAGGGCCAACGAGCCCTGATCGTGTCGCCGCCGCGAGCCGGCAAGACCGTTCTTCTACAGGACATGGCCCATGCCATCGCCACCAACCATCCCGAGATCACGCTCATGGTCCTGCTCATCGACGAGCGACCTGAAGAGGTCACGGACATGGAGCGGAGCGTGGACGGCGAGGTGGTGTCGTCGACCTTCGACGAGCCCGCATCCAGGCATGTACAGGTCGCCGAGATGGTCATCGAGAAGGCCAAGCGCCTGGTGGAGCACGGCCGAGACGTCGTGATCCTCCTCGACTCGATCACGCGCCTCGCTCGAGCCTACAACACGGTGATCCCGCCTTCGGGCAAGATCCTGTCCGGTGGTGTGGACGCCAACGCGCTCCACAAGCCCAAGCGCTTCTTCGGTGCCGCTCGAAACATCGAGGAAGGCGGCTCGCTGACCATCATCGCCAGTGCCCTGGTCGACACCGGGAGCCGGATGGATGAGGTCATCTTCGAAGAGTTCAAGGGTACCGGTAACTGCGAGGTCCACCTGGATCGCAAGCTGATGGAGAAGCGGATCTTCCCCTGCCTCGACATCAACAAGTCGGCCACCCGCAAAGAGGAGCTGCTTCAGGCCCCCGACGTTCTCAACCGCGTCTGGATCCTGCGTCAGCTGCTCCACCCGCTGAACGTCATCGACTCTATGGAGTTCATGTTGTCCAAGCTCAAGCCGACCAAGGCCAACCAGGAGTTCTTGGACTCGATGAACTCCTGACCGGGGGTCCCGGGCTGGGCGGAGCCCAGCCCACCCCTTCTACGTTCGCCGTCTCGGACAATCGCTTCGCGTTTTCCTGCGCCCCGCTCACTGCGTGGGCCTACGACCGATACTCGGTCTTCGGCCCTTTGCGGGCCTTGGGGCCCGGCGCCGGTCTGGCCG
>JBCCQA010000036.1:0-52835 GCA_039024635.1 Myxococcota bacterium
CCCTAAGGAAGGGAATGGAATCGAAAGTGGAGAACAGGTGGCGGACAACCGCAACTCTTGTTGTGGCAGAGCATGAAAACTCCAATGAGGTCGGTACGCGGATGGCAGGATTCGAACCTGCGGCCTTTGGCTTCGGAGGCCTCTGCTGGAACCCATCAGACTCTGGCGGGACCGCCGGACGTCCCCGGGAGGTACTTTTTGGGAATGACGGCTCGGCCGTAACCTGAATCCCTTTTTGATTTCAGGATGGTGAGAGACGGACTTGAACCGTCGACCTAGGGCTTATGAGACCCTCGCTCTAACCAGCTGAGCTACCTCACCGATGGACGCGGGAGGCTGCGGCAAAGCGACCGGACGGTCAAGAACAACCGGTTGGGGGGGAGCGCTCGGCGGTTGGGCCGTCTGAGTAGCTTTGGACCCTATTCATGAGGCTGGGGGTTGGCTTCCTGGCCCTGGGACTCCGCTTGGACCTGGCGCAGGGCGGCGGTCAGCGCCTGTTCCCCCTGGGCGCCGGTGATGAGGTACTTGCCTTCGAGGATGAAGGCCGGGACGCCGCTAATGCCTCGGGTCTGCCAGGCGGCTTCCTCGGCACGGACCTCCGTCGCGAAGGCGTCGCTTCGCAGGACCTGGTCCGCATCTTTCGGGTCCAGGCCGACCTGGGCAGCGAGGTTCTTCAAGACCAGATGGTCGCTCACGTCTTCGCCTTTGCTGAAGTAGCTCTCGAACAAGGCCATCTTCAGCTGGTGGGCCCGGCCTCTTGGGTCCGCCCAGGCAATCAGGCGATGGGCGTCGAAGGTGTTGTAGAACTTCTGATCTGCCGTGAAGCGAAAGTTGAAGTCGAGCTCATCGCCCAGCTCGGTCAGATGGGTCCTGACCGTTTCGCTGTCTTCGGCCGAGCTTCCATACTTCTCCAGAATATGGTCCCGCAGGTTCTGACCCTCCCGGGGCATTCTCGGATTCAGCTCGAAGGGGTGCCAGTGCAGCTCGCTTTCGATCTCACCCTGCAGATCTTCCAAAGCCCGCTCGAGCTGCCGGTAGCCCACGATACACCAAGGACACACGACGTCCGACACCAGGTCGATGCGAAGCTTCCGCGGGGGCGACGAAGGACTCATCCAAGGACGCTCACCCATGCCCCCTCGATCAGCAAGTGCACGGATGTAGCTCGGAACGAGCACGAAGGCTAAACAACACGGATGCCCCGCCGCTGACGAAACAGGCATGCTTCGCCCATGAACGACGCCAAGAAGCTCTTCGTGCTCGGCGCGGCCGGTCGGACCGGTCGGGCCGTCGTCGAACGGGCCCTCGAGAACGGTTCCGAGGTCACCGCATTCTGCCGGGCAAGCAACCCACTGAAGCTGGAGCACCCCCGACTCCAGATCGTGGCGGCTAAGGATCCCTTCGAGGTCTCAGCCCTGACCGAGGCCGCGGCTGGTCACCACGCGGTGGTCTGCGCGGTCGGGGCGCCGGGTAGAGACAGGTCCCAGGTTCGGACGAGGGTCGCCGAGGCCCTCAAGGAGGCTCTGCCGGCCGCCGGCGTGAACCGTTTGCTCGTCGTCTCGACCTTTGGGGCTTCCGAGACTCGGCCGCAGCTCCCCTGGATCATGCGATGGGTGATCGTCCCGCTACTGCTCGGCCCCGGTTTTCAGGATCACGACGGGCAGGAGGGCGTCATTCGGGGGATGGACCTGAATTGGACCCTGGTTCGGCCCCCCAACCTCACCGATGCACCGCCCACAGGGCGCTACCGCTTGAACGCCGACCTCAGCGACCGCACCGTCTGGAAGATCTCCCGGGCCGACTTGGCCCGGGCCATCGTGGACATGGTCGACGACCCCACCCACCACCGGCGGGCGGTCTTCGTATCCTGCTGAGGCCGCCTCTCTGAGGCCTGTTTTGGTACGGTCTCGCCGCAGCCGTCTAGCGAGGGCGAGCCACGCCCGGCCCCCCAAGGACGGATGCCGAAACCTGTTGGGGGACCATGTACGTGAAGGTCGGCACACTTTCTTTTTCGCCTTGTGACCCGAACCCCCTCCGAGCGCTCTCCATGAGGGTTGATGACTTGGACGCCCCCCTGTCGTGTTGCTTCGGCCGCCTTGTTCGGCGCCATCGTCCTCAGCGCGTGCACCGGTGAGATCCTCGGTCCCAGCCCCGGCTCGCCGGGCGACACCACGCTGCCCCCCGTGGACGGGGTCCTTCCGCCGGCTGGCGGAGAAGACGAACTCCCCCCCGCCGATCAATTCGGGACCGGGGTCGCTTGGTGGAACGCCCAGTGCGCGAACTGCCACGGGGACTTCTCGGACGGCTCCGTCCTCTCCAGCGGCGACCTGAACGGCGACTTTCGCCTCGACGCCCAGGACGCCCTCACCCAGCACGGCTCCGAGCTCGCCACCTACATCGAACGGACCATGCCCCTCGCCGACACCGAGGCCTGCATCGGCCCCTGCGCGGAGCTTACCGCGGCCTACATCGAGTCCTTCAGCGTGCCCCTCACCCAAGCCGACTGCGACGCGTCCGCCCCGCGCGGAGCCCGGCGCTTCATGCTCCTGAACAGCCGGGAGTATCAACGTAGCCTGGAGGGACTCCTCGGCCTGGAGGCCGACTTCGGAAGCTTGATCGCCAACAACGACGGCGCTCGCGGTGGCTTCCGAGACATGCTGGGCAAGCGGATCAACGGCGTCGTCCTCGACCAGTACATCCGCAACGCCGAAGCCATCGCCGACTGGGCCGTCGCAAGCGGTCGACCCTTCAGCTGCAGCGGCGACTGCAGTGGTCGCTTCATCGACGAGTTCCTCCCCTTGGCCTTTCGCGGACCCGTGAGCGACGCCGATCGCCAGGCCTACCGAGCGCTGTTCCAGGACTTCCCGGGTCAGGGCCTCCAGATGGCCCTAACTGCCGCGCTAAGCTCACCCCACTTCCTGTACCGGATCGAAACCGGGGTCGACCTCGCCTCCGCCCGGGCCGAAGGCTGGTACGACCGGACAGACGTCGGCCCCAGCTCGGGTACGGGCGGCGACTTCGAGCTCGTCGAGTCCATCGGGAGCCACGAGTTCCAAAGTGGCAACGGACGACGAGAAGGCGATGCCTGGGCCTTCTTCCAGAACGGAAGCGTCAACATCAGCTTCGGCGCAGCCCTCACCGATCCCGCCGTCGTCGAAGTCGTGGCCCGAGGCTCGAACCACGGCGCCCTTTGGCCCGAACTGACCGTCCGGATCGACGGACTGGTCATCGACCGCGTCGAGGTTCCGCACCGCGACATGCGACCCTATCGCTTCGAAATCCGCGGCGTGACTGGTCGCCCGACCGTCCAGCTGGCCTTCGAAAACGACTCCGGTCAGCCACCCTACGACGAGGGCAACGACGCCAACCTCTACATCCGAGAGGCTTCGCTCCTTCGTCCAGCCGCCCCCTCGGCCCCCATCCCGCCCCCCGCAGACGCTCCGCCCGCCGTCAGCCTGCTCGAAGGGGCCCAGGCCGGAGACTTCGTGCTCAGCCCCTTCGAGCTGGCCTCGGCCCTCAGCTTCATGCTGACCGGCGGCGGACCAGACGCACAGCTGATGGTCGCAGCCGAGCAGGATCGCCTAGGGACCGAAGCTCAGCTCCGCGCCCAGATCGAGCGCTTGATCGACAGCCCCGAGGGTCAGGCCCACGTCGGCGAGTTCTTCGTGCAGTGGTACAAGCTGGAGGACGTCCTCACCGTCAACCGGCCCGACACCCCCGAGCTCACGGCCGAAGTCCGGGCTGCGATGCTGGAGGAGTTACGCCGACACTTCCTCTACGTCGTGTACGACGACGTGCCCTACTCCGAGCTCTACGACGGCAACTACACCTTCCTGAATGACACCCTGGCCGACTACTACGGCGTGCCCGGCAACTTCGGCTCCGACTTCAAGCGTACCGAAGTCCAAGGCCGAGGCGGCCCCATCGCCAGCGGCGCCTTCATGACCGTACACGCCCACGCTGAGCGATCGGCGCCCATCCTCCGGGCGGTCCACGCCCGACAGGAGGCACTGTGCCACTACATCGACCCGCCCAACTCCCCTCTCGCCGGCGACGACATCGACGAGCAGCGCGCCATGGCCCAGGCCCTGGTGGCCGAGCGCGAGCAGGAAGAGGGCGCCCTCAGCAGCCGAGATTTCTACTTCACCTACACCAACGGCATCGACGCCTGCGCGGGCTGCCACGAGAAGACCATCAACCCCATGTTCGGCATGGAGGACTTCGACCACGTGGGCCGCATGCGACCTACCGCAGGCGCCGGAAGCGTGTTCGAGACCATCGCCGGCTTGGAGAAGGTGGTTTCCCTCGACGGCACGTTGTTCGGCGTCGACTCGACGGCCGACCCCGCCTTCATCGAGTTCGCGGGGGCCAAGGACCTGTCGAACAAGATCGCCGAGACCCAAGCGCTCGATCGATGCCTGATCCGAAAGGCCTTCCGGTGGGCGACCGGCCTGCCCCTGGTGGAGCGAGACGTCGACGCCGGCCAGCGCGAGGAGCTCTCGACCGAGCAGCGACGCGCCTACACCTGCCTTCAGAGCGAGCTCCTTCAGGCTTTCGAAGGCGCAAATGAAGACCCTCGTATGCTCCTCATCGAGCTCGCGCTCGGGAGCGTCCTCCCCTTCCGCCGATGACGGACCGAAGCCCCCAGGAGACCAATCCGTGAACATCCATGACCCACGACTCGACCGACGCCGCTTCCTGCGAACCTTGGCCGGGGCCGGTTTCGGCGCCAGCGCGGCCCGGGCCCTACCCTTGGTGGGCGGGCTGATGGCGGCCCGAAATGCCCGAGCCCAGAGCGCGGGCGACCCCAAGCGCGTCGTGTTCATCTACACCCCCGACGGTGCACCCAAAGGTCTGTGGCTGCCCGAGGGCAACACCATGAACCTCTCGACTCTGGCCTACGACGGGGTCAAATCGGTCTGCAACTTCCGTGAAGTCTCGATCCCCGGGAGCGGCCACGGCAACACCCGCAAGTGTATGGGGCCGCTCCGCTGGACCCAGGACTGGACGAGCGACTCCATCGATCACCAGATCGCGAGCGTCATCGGAACCGGCACGCCCTTCCCGTCCTACTTCCTCGGCGTGCAGACCAATCCCCAGCAGCTGATCAGCCGCAAGGGCGGAAACTCGGTACCGGCCCAGGATGATCCCGGCCGGGCCTACGAGCAGCTCTTCGGAAGCGGCCCCGCCATGGGGGGGGACGACGGGCGGCTCACGCGCAAACAGCGGGTGATGGACATGCATCGGGACGCCTTGGCCCAGCTCCGAACCCGCCTAGGGAGCTTCGAACGCGAGACGCTCGAGGCCAACGAGCAGGCGCTCGACGAGCTGGAGGCTCGGCTTCGAGCCAGCACCGAGGCGCCACCTGACGAGGCCTGTAGCTCGCCCGCTTGGAACGCTCGGGGCTATCCGGTCTCGGGAGCGAACGCGGGCAATGGTGCGTTTGCACTTCAGTCCGAGCTTCAGTCGGATCTGATTGTCGCCGCCTTCAAGTGCAACGTCACCAACGTATTCACGGTCCAGCTCGGCTGGCACCAGGCTGTATGGTACGGACACGACACCGAGTTCTCGGGCGACCATCACAACTCCTGTCACTCCGCACCGGCAGTCGAGAACGCCGAGATGACCAACTACCTGAGCCGGTGCGTGGCCTACCTCATTCAGCGGCTCATGAACGAGGACGACCCGGCCGCACCGGGTAAGAAGCTCATCGACACGACGGTGGTGGTTCAGGTCACCGACATGGGCGATGGCCAGGACCACAGCGGTGGCCGAGGTCCATCGATGGTCGCGACACGCATGCCGAGCTTCAAACAGGGCTCGGTGAGCGCCGGCGGGACCAGCTATCAGGTGCTGGAAGCCGTCGTCGAAGGCCTGGGCCTAGGCCCGTACAAGGGAACGAACCGCGACGTTCACAAGATCTGGCCGGCGGCCGAAGGCCAGGTGGCCACGGCCATTCTTGCCTGAGCTCGCTCAGGGCTCGGACGCGCAGCGGCTGTCGGCGCAGACCAAGGGTGCGCGACAGCCGAAATCGTCTTCACAGCTCCTGCCGAGGCCAGGTACGCCGTCAGCACCAAACACCTGAATGGACCCGTTGGCGCTCACGCTGGCCACGCGGAGCCGACCTTGGACCTCGAGGCCGGTGCTGACGACCAAGCGTGCCGATGGGGCGTCCAAGTCGCCGTAGATCACGGTCTCGCCGCTCAGCTGAACGGTGCCCCCGCCCAGGATCCGAAGGTTCACGGGCGTTTCCGGTTCGCCCAGAAGCAGGCGTCCAGCGGAGACGAGGTTGCCTTCCACCACCAAGTCCAGCCGAGCACCCGACGCGCCGGCGGCGCGCTCGACCGTGAGGTTGGCATCGAGGTTCGCATCACCCTCGAGGCGAAGCTGCGTCGGCCCGTCGACGGTCCAGCGACTGGCTTGGTCCAGGGTTAAGGGCCCGCTCTGAAGAGGCCCACAGGCCAGATCGACGTCTCCCACCAAAGCCGAGCTGCCGACGCCCTCGCCCGCTAGCGGATCCGAGACGGGTCCGCACTCGCAGCCCTGGAACACCGGTCCCGGCCCGCGCAGCAATGGCCCGTCCAAAGTGCCCACGTCCAAGTTCGCCCCGGCCGGCAACGACAAGCCCAAGGGGGCCTCGACCCGGGCCGCCCGAACATCGCCGCCCGCGCCCATGAAGCGTCGGACTTGAATCGACCCGTCACTCTGGACCTCTTCTCGAGCGTAGAGCTCCCGGACTTCGAGGTCCGCAGGCGCGGTGGCCGAGAGGCCCCGGGATAGCCATAGACCGCGACCGAGGCGCGTCGTTGCCTCCAGCGAAGTCTGTCCGCCGACGGCGGCCGAGTTCAGGACCTCCAAGGGGCTCGAGCTGGTGAGGTCTCCACAGATGCAAAGACCGAAGGGAGCCGATGCGCCGTCCCAAGCCAGCACAGAAGCCTGTGCGTCGCAGCCCGGTCGGGCCAGGACTCCCAGGTCTTGGCCGCCGAAGTCGCTCGTCGGCCCCAAATCACCGCCGTCCCCGACGAGCTCCGCCACCGGGTCGTCCACCGTACATCCCCCGAGCATGAGCCCGGTCATGAACAGGTGCGCTGCTCTCAAAGGCGCAGCCACTCTTGCGCTCGCTTCGACTCGGGTCGAGTCGGGAAACGCTCCAGCAGCTTTCGGGCGACGTCCTTGGCCTGGGCCTCCTCGCCGGAGGCCCGGAGGGCCCGAGCCAGGCCCCATAGGGCTTCGGCCTCGAGAGGTCCGGCGTGCCGAAGACTCCGACGAAAGGCCGCCACGGCTTGCCGGGGCTGCGCCATGGACTCCAGCCGCAGCTCGCCCACGGCGACCCAAGCGGTCTGACGGATCGAAGGCGAAGCGGCGCGACGGGCCGCCTGCAGGTAGAGGCCCTCCGCCCGCTGCCACTCGCCCATTCGGCGCCGACGGTTAGCTTCCGCCAACAGGTCGACGGGCTTGGGCCGGACTGGGGAGGCGGACCTCCTGGGCGGACGTGCCCGCGTCGTGGGCGGCGAAGCCGCGTCGTCATCCGCAGCAACAGGCTCCGAGCCTTCGAGGTCCTCCCTCGCCTCCGGCCCCAAGGGCACAGGCCCATCAGAGGGCGAGGTATCGATGGGGGGCGTGGCCGCAGCGGGCTCTGCCGGCGGCTCGACCGAAGGCACGTCCTCGTCGGACCTCGCCTCCGTCGAGGTCGGCTCGGGCTTGGGCGCCGCGGACCCGAAGAGGGCGCTCAACCCTGTCCCCAGCCCGACCTGCCACGCGGCCCAGGCGCTCCCCGACAGCGCCACGAACAGCCCTGCGGCCATGGCCAAACGACGCACGACGGAACGGCGGCTCGGCGGGGGCAGAACCTGCCGGGGACCGGCCATCTCCAAAGCCCGGGCGATCATCAGCTGGGCCTTGGCCTCGTCGATGGGAAGGGCCGGCCCGGGCGCATCGTCCAGCGGGAAGGGCGACTTCATGACGCCGCCTCCCACTCCGGTCCGAGCTTCTCGCGGAGCTTCTGCATGCCGAGACGAAGTCGGCTCTTGGCGGTGTCCGGCGAGACGCCGAGCCACTCGGCCAACTCCGGCGTCGTCAGGCCCACGACGTGGTGAAGGACAAGGGCGTCCCGCTGAGCCTCGGGCAGGCCGTCGAGCCAGCGAAGTAGATCGCGCCGCAGGCCGAAGGAGGTGGCGGTCGACTCGGGCTCGGGGACCAGGGCTAGGACGCGCCGGCGCTCGGCTTCCCGACGCTCGCGACGAAGGTCGGCGAAGACGCTTCGAGCCACGACCCGATCGGCCCATCGCTCGATAGGCGCGTCGCCTCGATAGCTCGGCAGGCCTTTCAGCACCGCGATCATCCCCTGCTGCGCCAAGTCGTCCACCTCTGCATCTCGCCGGACCAGGTACCGCACCAGGTTCCGGATCCGAGGGAGGAGGCGCGCGAGCAGCTCTCCTGCGGCCTCTCGGTCGCCCACCGCCCGAGCCACGAGCTCGGGCTCGATGCTGCCCTCACGCACACCTACCCCCCATGGAGAGCCCTCGCCTCCATTTCGGGTCAAAGTGTTCTGAGTTCAGGGTCGCCATCGAAGGCCCAGGCCAATGACGGGGTGTATCGGCCAGCTCCGGTCCACCTGGAGGCGCCCCTCCGCGCTTCGAAGGGACAGAGTCAGGCGCTGCGGCGCCACGTCGGCCCGAGCCTGGAGCATCAAACTCCAGCTGTCGCTGGGCGCCCAGTCCAGGCTCAAAGCCGGCCCCAGGACGAGCGAAGCCGTGGTTTGGCTTTCGGTCCCCTGAAGGCCTGTCTCCCCCGGGACGGGGCTGGTCTGGCGATGAAGGGCCCAGACCCCCAAGCGCCCGCCGCCGGAGAAGGTCCACCGACCTACGGTCCAGCGTCGCCCCGCAGCCAGGCCCCCACCGAAGCGAAAGAGCGCCAGGCTCAGACGAGGATCGGGCGCACCTTCAGAGCTGCCCAGCCAAGCGTCGGCGGCCAGAAACCAGACTCGGCTCCAGCCCAGCTCTAGGCCCAGTCGGGGGTGCCAGCCGAGTCCATCTTGCCCCCCCTGCCCGCTCAGTCCCAAGGCCCAGTGGCGGACCTTGCCCTCGACCGGAAGCGCGGTCGCCACCCCCTCCGACGGAGGCTGCTGGGCTGGTGCCGAGCCTACCCCGGCCCGGGCGCGAAGGGTCGAGACCAAAGCGATGGCTAGCATCTCGGCCCGGGCGCTCAGGCCACCTTCGAAGCGGCGCGGCGGCCTCGCTTCGAAGGTCTGCAACAAGAAGGCATCTCGCTCCGCCCGAACACAGAGGCCTTCGCCTTCGCACGGGCCTCGGTCGAAGCGGACCTCCAGCCCCGAACCCGTCAGCTGACCCCGGACCCGAGCTTCGACCAAGGCCGCCGCGTCGGGCTTCATGTCGAAGGTGACAGTGCTCGGTGGCGGGGCAGCCAGCAGTCCGAGCATCCACAGGTACGGCATTCTCAGGTTTCCCGGTGGGCCGGAGCCCCCAACCGATATGACACGAGGCCGCGGCCGATGCTACGCAGCCCCATGAGCGAACCACGTCACATTCTGGTCTCCGGCGGTACTTCGGGCATCAACCGCGGCATCGCGGAGCGCTTCGCGTCCCGAGGCGACAATGTCTCGGTGTTCAGCCGTAAGCAGGACAAAGTCGACGACACCGTCGCCGCCCTGAAGCGCTTGGGGAGCGCGGCCTTCGGCACCACCGCCGACGTGCGAGACGCCGAGGCCGTAACCGGCGCCATCGGCGCCTGCGTCGAGGCCCAGGGCGAGATCGACGTGCTGATCAGCGGGGCTGCAGGCAACTTCTTGGCCCCCGCCGCCGCCATGTCGAGCAACGCCTTTGGCTCGGTGGTGGGTATCGATCTCCAAGGTAGCTTCAACGTGGCTCGAGCTGCTTTCGAACATCTGAAGAAACCCGGCAGCTGCTTGATTCAAATCTCGGCCCCTCAGGCCTATGTGCCCATGCTGATGCAGAGCCACGTCTGCGCGGCCAAGGCCGGGGTCGACATGCTGACCCGAACGCTCGCGCTGGAGTGGGGGTCGATGGGCATTCGCGTGAACTCGATCGTCCCCGGGGCGGTCGACGGGACCGAGGGCATGAAGCGGCTCCTGACCAACCCCGCCATGAAGGACAAGCTCACAGAGACCATCCCTCTCGGTCGACTCTCCCATCCCGGAGACTGCGCGGACGTGGCCGAGTTCCTGGCCTCGCCCCAAGGCCAGTACATCACTGGCGTCATCCTTCCCGTCGACGGTGGCTGGTCGCTGGCCGGAGCCTCTCTGATGCAGCACATGATGATGCAGGGCGGCTGATGACGAGCCCGAGGCTCAGGGGCCGTCGGGCCCTTGCCGGGGCATCGGCTGGCGGACGAAGGGCGCCGCCGAGCGGCTGGAGCTCGAGGTTTCGGTCGACGCGGGCGCCGACGTGGACGTCGCGACCGATGTCGATGTTCGCGTAGAGGTGACCGTCTCTCGAGGCGCTGCCTCCGCACGCCGCGGCGGGATGGGCGCTGGTCGGATGACGTCTTCGGCCCGAAGACCAAGACGCCCCAAGCCCACCGGAAAGCGGGCGTAGGAGGACAGGTGCTCGGGTCTGAGAATCCGGACCGACATGTCCGGCCTCTGGCGGTTGTCAGTCGGCTGCGCGGCGTCCAGGACTCGGACCTCTTGGGCCTCATCCCAACGGACCCTCCGAAGGCCGGTGGGGGTCAGGACGGTCATGACGGGCCCGTCCACCGAAAGCAGCTCACCTTCTATGGCCACGGGCCGCTCGCGCGGAAGCACTCGGACGGCGGAGCCTCGGACCGGTACATCGCTGAGCCGGGCATACTCTACGCGAAGAAGGGTCCGCTTCGAGCGATCCGAAGGAACGCGCGCACAGGCCACGAGTGAGCAGAGGCCGATCTTGAGCACCGCCTTCATAGGGGCGCTCGGATTGTCCCCGCCCAAAAAGCATCTTCGAGCCAGGGCTCCATATGCTTGTAGACCGGCGCGAAGTCTCGAAAGGCTGCCATGGGCCGGTCGAGGTAGCGCTCGAAGGCCTCCAGATCCTGGGCCCGATTGTCGGCCCAGTCGGGTCGGATCCACTCGTGATAGAAGCCGGTCGCGTCCAGGAAGAGCTCACGTCGGCCCCCTTCCAGGGCAAAGGCCAGCCGCAAGGACTGTCCCCCCAGCGTGATGAGCGGGCGCTCGGGATCCCGGAGGGCGGCCGCGGCCTGGGCGGCGTCCAAACCCTTCGCCTCGACGACGGAGGGAGCCGACCATTCCAGCTCGACTTCCGGTCCGAGCTCCACCAGCTGGACGGCGTCGAGCACGAAGAAGCCTCTCGCCATCTCGAGCCGCACAGCGAGGGCCTCGCCAGAGAGCCCTTCGGGCAGAGGCAGCAGCTGGGTGTCGGCGGCCATGGGCCCGACCTCCCGGAAGTCACCGACCGAATGCCAACCGTCCGGTGTTTCGATGAAGACCTCCAGTGCGCCCATGGCCCTCCCAAAACGAAAGACCCGTGCCACCAGGGCCGGCTCCCGCTCCAGTCGGGCCATGAAGTGGCCCGCCTCGTCGCCCAGCAGCTGGAACATCCGATACAGCATCCAGGTGCCCATCAGCGAGCGGTGCCCAGTCAGCGCCAACCCATAGCGCTTGTCTGGCGTCAAACGCACGCCGCCGAAGTCGAGCTCGACCTGAGCGCTCGCGGCGAGATCCTCGGGATCGGCGGGCACCGAAGCCTCGAAGCGATCCGCTTGGGCTAGGGCGGGCGCGCAGTCCTGACCCAAGCCGAAGCAAAGGGTCGGTCCGCCGAGCTCGCGAACCGCGATGGCCGAGCCGTTCTCCACTCGACGCACCCGGTCGAAGCCGCTGGGAATGAGTGCGCTGGCCAGCTTCAGGTCCTGGACGTAGTGGGTCTCGGGGAACTCATTGCGCATCGTGAGTTCGAAGCTCTCGCCCTCGAAAGGGCCGATAGCGTCGATGTCCCTATGAGCAAAGGGACGCGCCATGGCGTGGGAAAAGGCTTCGGCCACGGGCCCCTCGACCCCGTCTCGATAGAAGGTCGGACAGGACCCGGTGGCGGCGATGATCGCGGCCGTGAGCCCCGTGATGATCACCAGGCCGAGGAGGACTCCGCCAACGATCGCGCCGGCCGTGGACCTTTGGATGAGGTCCAGATCCGCCGACTCCAGCAGGGCGATCTCCTCGCCCGTAAGCGTGAAAGAACCGCGGGCGACGAGTCGACGCTGAAGGTCGTACTTTCTTCCGTGGCCGACGAGGTGACCGTCCTCCAGCCCGTACCTCGACAGGACGACGAGGCTGCCATCCCTGAGGTGGGCCCGTACGAAGCGATCGCTACTCGCCAGGCCTCGGCGGTCCATGGTGGTCTTGCTGACCCTCCACGTCGTGGCGGTCTGGCAGGCCAAGCCGAAACTCAGGAGCGTCAGCAGCGCGACGGTTCGAAAGCACCCGATGGCCAAACTCATGGGCCTCGGTAACCGATCGCTGAATGGGTCAAAAGTAGAGGAGGAGCCTAGCGGTCCCTTTGAACCCCGACTCAGAAAACCGAGGGACTGAACAAGAGGGGCTCCTACTTCTTGAAGAGCGCTTCCAGTTTCGACAGAGCGGCCGCCTGGTCCTCCTGCACGTGCTCGCCCTCCTTCGGAATGAAGTAGGTGCAGAAGTTGGCCTTCTCTTTGTCCGGCTCCCAAAGGGTCGTCGATTCGCGACACTGATTGTGCACGAAGGGATCGTAGAAGTTGCAGTTCTTACAGCAGTGCAGCGCCTCGCCGCAGTGCTCGCAGTCGTCGGACCGCTTCACCTTGTCGATGAGCTCGATCTCGCCGCCGCAGGAATGGCAGTGAATGGTCACCGGGTACATGTCTTCGTCCTGCGCCTGGATGCGCGGCGCTGCAAGCGCATAGCGGGATCAGAGCCCGATGATCATCGCCACCCGCTCGACCTCCCGGCCCAGGCCGAGCTGAAAGGCCTGCAGGTGATAGAGCAGCAGTAGGTAGTAGACGATGAACATGGCGAAGATGGCCACCACCGAGCTCCCTCGCTGGCGGTTCCGCCACAGGAGGATGGAGCCCAGACCGACCAGGCTCATTTTGGTCGCCACGAAAAGAAGCGGGCTCTCGATGACCAGCTCGGCCAGAAGTGGGTTGGCCTCGACCGCCATGCCGGAAGACACCCAGTGAAGGGTCAAAAAGGCGTCGGCCAGGTTCAGGATCAGGACCGCCAAGAGCACGCCTCGCAACCACTGAAACTGTCCTTCAGTCCCGACGCCCTGAAACCGGGGCAAATCGAAGCTGGGAACCGGTAGTTCGAAGCTTGGGACCGGCAGCTCTGCGACCTTGGCCTGGGAGAGGGACATCTCCCGCCCCGCACCCCTTCGATACGGCGATGTAGGTCCCGGTGACATGCACTCCGACGCTATGCGCCGGGTCACGGTGTCGACAAGATGTCACCTCCCCTATGTTCGCGCTCTCGTCAGACCTGAAAGGCCACCGGCGCCTGCCACCAATAATCCCGCGGCGCCAATGACCGTCATGGTCAGTACCTGCACCCCATGGGCCACCAGGGCCGCCGCGGCGGCTTCCGTGGGCGGCACGCCGAAAGGGGTTAAGCCTAGGGTAAAACCTAATTCAAAGGTCCCAGCGAAGGCCGGACCCGCCGGGACCATGATGGCAAACGTGGCCACCGATACGACGAAGGGGCCGGACATCCAGCTGATTTCGCCAGCCAAGGCCTGGACCAGGACCCAGGTCACGTAGCCGTTGGCCAACCAGAAGACTCCGGTGAGGCCCACGAAGCCCACGGTCCGTGCGGGATGCCGAAGCGGCGCAAGACCCGAGAGGAACTGGCTCCAAAGGACGAGTCCTTTGGCCTTTAGTCTCGGCCCCAGCAGGCCAAGGCCCACCCCCAGGACCCGGGTGCAAGGCCCAGGCCAAACCAGGGCACCCGCCAGGAAGAGCATGACCAGAGCGAAGAAGCCCAGAGCAGCCAGAGACCCCCTCCGCACGGCATGAGGGAGGGCACCAGGGAGAAAGGCCGAGACCGAGAAGAACATCATCACGTTCAGGAGGCCGTCCGCCGCGCGTTCGATGACCACGCTCGTCAGCCCTTTGGTGAAGCCAAGCTTGCGGGCGGTCATCGTCGGCCGAACAAACTCTCCCAGCCGCAGGGGGAGGAAGAAAGTGGCAGGAAAGCCGACGCTACCGGCTGCGATGATCTCCCGCCAGCTCACCGGTCCCAGCGGTCGAACCAGGAGTCCCCATCGCAATACGCGCACGCCGTGCACCGCGAGCTGCCCCAGGAAGTAGGTCCCCCAGACAGCGATGGGGACCGCCGCCACCCGGGCCTGAACCACGCCGAAGTCCACGTCTCGCAAGGCAATTCCAAAGGCGAGGACGGAAAGCACCACGGCGAGCAAGGCTTGCAGGGCGCGGCGCGGCGAGAGCCTCATTCCCGTCACTGTTCTCCGATTTCGAACGCTGTTGACCCGAGCTGACTCATTGTCGAGCCGCCGGAAGAGCACGAAGCTCCAGGCGTTCACAAGGACGAACAGAAATGAACTTCAGCAAGATCACCAACCTGACCCTCGCTTCCGCCCTCGTCTTCGTCGCCGGCCCCGCCGGCGCCGACAATCACGAGGAGTGGGCGCTCGACGCGGCTCACGCCGACGTAGCCTTCTCCGTCACCCACCTCGCCATTAGCGAGGTCACGGGCAAGTTCAAGGCCGTCTCCGGCTCCATGCACTTCGACGAGGCGAACATCGCCGAGAGCTCGGTCGAGGTCACCGTAGACCTCTCATCGGTGGACACGGGCCAAGCCAAGCGCGACGGCCACCTGCAAAGCGCCGACTTCTTCAACGTCGAGAAGAACCCGAGCATGACCTTCAAGTCGACGAAGGTGAAAAGGGCCGGCAAGGGGAAGCTCAAGGTGACGGGCGACCTGACCCTCCATGGCGTCACGAAGTCGGTCGTCCTGGACGTGGTCGGTCCCTCCCAAGCCACCAAGAACCCCTTCTCGGGCAACACCCACCGGGCCTTCACGGCCACCGGCACCATCGACCGCCGAGACTTCGGGCTGACCTGGAACAAGGCCCTCGAGAGCGGAGGCGTGGTGGTCGGCCACGAGGTCCGGATTCGAATCTCGGCCGAGTTCGTGAAGCCCACCGGCGAGGCCTGACAAGACCTCAGCAGGTCGAGGACCCCCGGGGCGAAGACAGCGCCTCGGGGGCTTCATGGATCCAGGGCAGCGGCAGGGTCTCTTCGAGATTTCGGCGCCGCCACCGGAGGAACACCACTTGGGGAATGGCGAAGCACGCCCCGCTCAGGACCGCATTGGACAGGATCGGCCAGGACGCGAGGGCCCCGAGAAGGAGCTGCCCAAGGAAGAGGCTCAGCCCCCAAAAGACGCCTCGCCCCAGCGACGACATGTGGGTGAGCTAACGACACCGTAGACCCTTGGCAAGCGCGGGTCTGGACCCAAGGGCGCGAAGATCATCCCTGCACCGCCGCCTTTTTCCCCGCCTCTCGCAGCAGTCCTGTTTTTTTGCCGAAAGGCGCGCCGGCCGACATAGATGAGCGATGAGATCGCCCATCCCTTTGGCGATGCTGGGCTTTTGCCTGGTCGTCTTGGCCCCCCCATCGGCGAGTGCTCGCTCCACCTACGTCATCCAGATCCCGAACGCACCGAACAGCTGCAACACCTGTCACCAGTTCGGGGGCGGAACGCCCCGAAACGTCTTCGGCCTGGACGTGGAGGCGACACTGAGTGGGGGAGCCGTGGACTGGAGCGCTATCTTCGCCCTGGACTCGGACAACGACGGGTACACGAACGGGCAGGAGCTCGCGGACCCAAACGGCGAGTGGACCAGAGGAGACAGTCGGCCGGACGGCAACACGTCATTCCCCGGCGATAGCAACAGCACCCTTTGCGACAACGGAACCCTGGAGTTGGACTTCGGCGAGACCTGCGATTTGGACGACTTCGGGGGCGAGACGTGTGAAAGCCAAGGCTTCGCGGGCGGCGCGCTCAGCTGTGAGGGCTGCCGAATCTCTACCACCGGCTGCAACGACGGGATGGAGGACATGGGGACGCCGGACATGGGGCCCGCCGACACGGGCGTCGAAGACCTGGGCGCCCCCGCCGACATGGGATCGGGCAGCGGCGAAGCCGACGCAGGCGTGGCGCCGGCGCCCGATGCCGGCGTCACGGCGCCGAGTCCCGGGGGCGAAGACGAGGGCGATGGCTGCCAGGGCGTGACCGCCAGCTCCTTGCTCTGGCTGCTCCTGCCGTTCGGCCTCCGTAGACGACGAAGCTGCGCGTGAACCCGGACGGCATTGGCCTTTTGGCCGTCTAGACAGGCCCAACCCAAATTTCTTGCCGAGGCCATTGACGAGACCGCCCAAGATCCCTCAAACAAATGCATAGCTGGGGCGGATGCCTCCTTCGGCGCAAGGTTCTTCGAGCGGAGCGCCGTACTTTTGACGAGCTGACGAACAAACCGACTACGAGACACTCCATGCGCAAGACCATTCGAACCCTCCTATTCTCCACCGTTTTCGCCAGCATCGCCCTGGGCGTCGCGCCGGGCTTCGAGGCCCGGGATGCCGAGGCCGGCTGGCTTCAGAACGTGATGCGTCGCATCTGGTCCGCCGTGACCGGGGGCGGCGGAAGGGCTGTGCCCGAGCTCGACCCGAACGTGGCCGGCCAGGCCGCCCTGATCGTTCTCGGCGGCACCGCAATTGCCCTGCATCGCCGCCGTCGCGACGACCAAGCCTGAAGAGCCCGTGGCGCGACGAGCGCTCCTCGTCGTCGGCCTGCTCCTCGCGGAGTTTCTGCTCCTTTCTTTCGCCTTCGACGTTCAGCCGGCGACCGCCAAGGTTTCGGGACTGAGCGTCCTTGGATGGTTTGGTCCTTGGGCGCTCTGCTGCGGGGCAGGTACGGTTTGGCGCATACCGACGGCTGACTGGCGCGGGCTTCAGGGGGGCCACGCCCGACCGACTTGGCCTTGGTTCGTCCACGGCGTTGCCTACTTTGCGCTCGCCGCCGCAGCCGCCTTCTTCGTTCGCGAACCCAGCCTGAGCTTGGCCCTGGGACTCATGGTCCTCGGGGCCGGCGTTGGCGCTACGGCCATCGGCGCGGCTTTCCCGCTGGCCGGAGTCCTTTCGCTCCTTCGTCGGCGTTGGCACCGGGTCCTTGCGGGCATTCTCATCGGGAGCTTGGCCTTCGGGGCGGGCTGGGGCGCAAGCTACCTTTGGGACGAACTGGCCGACCTGACCCTCCTGATGTCGGCCCTTCTTCTCGAGCTCCTCGTCGACGGCATCGCCATCAACCCAGACACAAGGCTACTGGGGCTGGAGCATTTTCGCGTCATCATCGCCCCTGTCTGCTCGGGCATCGAGGGCCTTGGACTGACCGCCGTTCTCGTCTCCTTCTACATCTTCCATTTTCGACGAGAGCTCGGTCCGCGAGGCTGGTGGGCCCTGCCCCTCGCGCTTCTCGCTAGCTACACGGCGAACATCGTCCGCATCGTGGCCCTGATTCTGATCGGCGAGTACGTCTCGCCCACGGTCGCCATCGGCGGCTTTCACAGCAAAGCGGGCTGGGTGCTCTTCATCGCGGTGGCTCTGGGCACCGTGGCCATTCTTCGTCGCCGAGCCATGAAGCAGGAGATCCGGGCGCCGGCCCCCAACCCCGTCACACCCTATCTGGCGCCGCTCATGATCGTGGTGGGCGCTTCGATGCTGACCGGGCTCTTCGTCTTCGCCTTCCCCCGCGCCTATCCTCTGACCGCCCTCCTGGGAGCGGCGGCCATATGGACCTGGGCCCCGCGGACCGCCCTCTTCGAATCGGCACCGCGCTGGCTCGTTCCCAGCCTGGCCGGGGTCCTCGCCTACGTCCTCTGGATCGTCACCCTGCCAGTGGCGGACCAGGAGGCGGTGGGCCGAGGCCTGGAGGTCTTCAAAGCGTGGCCGCTCTGGGCCCAGGCCGGATGGATCTTCTTTCGGTTCGTCGGAGGTGTGGGCGTGGCCCCTGTGGTCGAAGAGCTTGCCTTTCGGGGCTTCTTACTCCGTCGACTCCGGGGCGCAGATTTCGAGAAGGAGGCACCGCCCCCTCCCTGGAGCGCGGCCGCCATCTTGTCGTCCCTCGCTTTTGGTTTCGCCCACAGCACACCCGTGGCCGGAACCCTGGCCGGCCTCGTGTACGCCTGGGTCTACGCCCGCCGCGGCTCGCTAGGCGACGCGGTTGTCGCCCACGCGGTCAGCAACCTGATCATCGCGGTTCAGGTCGTCGTATTGGGCGATTGGTGGCTGTGGCTCTGACGAAACGGGCCCGGGACCATGCTGGCCATCCCCGGCAGGCTCGGGCAGAAGAAGCTGCATGGAAACGGTGAAGGGACTCCTCTTGGTGCCGGTCGCGCTCGTCGTCATCTACGGCATCGGCGAGCTCATCCACGGCTTCGTCGGGCTCTTCGAGTGATCTAGAAGCGCGCTCGCTGAGCGAGTAGGTCCGCCGTCACTCGTCGGCCTCGGCCCGGCGGCTCCTCATCACATGGCGCCCGCCCAGAAGGACAGGCGCCAAGGCAAGCGGTCGCGCTGGGTAGCTATAGCGTCCCTCGGTGTGGAGGGGCGGGTGGATTAGGGCCAGGTAGAAGACGGGCGCGAGCAGGAAGAGTCGCGCTCGACGCTCGCGAAACATCACGAGCACACCGAAGAGACCCAAGGCGAAGAGCACGAGAGCAAAGAGCCGAGCCACCAGCAAGACAGGGCGCGGCCAACCTTGCTGAAAGACGCCGACCCATAGCTTCACGCTCCGTATGGCGGTCGCCACCGCCCAGGCTCCCGGATGGGTCCGGAGCTCTTCCCAACCCCGCTCGGCCCGCATCTCGTCCAGCGTAGCGAACCACCGGGGCGAGTTCGGCTCCCCGGGTGCACTGGCCAGGATCTTAGCCTGAGCATCGAAGAAGGCCTGGGGCCGGATGTCATTGGCTGGACGAAGGCCTGGCTTGGCGTCGCCTTGGGAGGCTCGACCTAGGAAGCGCTGCATCCCCAAACTCAAGTCGCGGTACTCGAAGGCGCCGTACAGTAGGTTGTTCCCGAAACCGCTCACCGCCATCACGCTCGGTCGTCCGGTCAGAAGGGACGTGCGAAGGGCCCAGGGCGTCACGGCCAGAACGAAGACAAACACGGGCAACAAGGCGCGCTTGTTGAGGCCCGGGACTCGGAGCACGGTCTGAAGCAGGACCGCAAAGACCGGGAGCAAGACGTAGGCCGGTCTCAAGTGCACCAAACCGGCCATGAGAAGTCCGGCCAAGATTCCCCGTCGCCAGCTCGACCGTAGCCAAGCCCAGCCGAGCCCTGTCACCAAGGTGGTACACAAGACGGTCGGATAGAGCCGGGTGGCCGACCACAGGAAGAGCGGATTGAGCACGACGAGCCCTAGGCCGACCCGCCTGAGCCGAGGGTCTTCTACGCCCAGTCCGCCTAACAGCGGGGGCAGACAAAGGCCCAGCACCACGACGAAGATCAGGCCCTGCAGGGCGCGAGCAAGCCCCGTGGCCTCGGGACCGAAGAGCACGAAAACCGAGGCCAAGAAGGCTGGATAGCCGGGCGCTCGCTTGACGGCAGGATGCTCGCCCCACACGTAGCCTTCGCCTGCAGCGAGCGAGCGCCCAAGCCGAAGGTAGTCGGGCTCGTCAGGCATCGGTGAAGCCGAGGGGTCGACGATCAGCGTGAAGCCCAGCACGGCCAAGAGCCCGGTCCAAAGAACAGGCTCTCGCCAAGGCGAACGGCGGGCTTCCGAAGACACCGCCGATGCTCAGCACTGCCGAAAGACCGAGCCAAGACCGGGATGCATCTTCTGCTGAGGACGCACTCCCCCGGCCCAGCGCCTGCGCAGCTCCTGGCGATCGAAGCGGTAGGTGAGTGGGTTCCGGGCCGAGCGAACCTCGCTGCTGGTGCTCCATGATCCGGTGATACGCAGGACGAAGGCCAGACCGGCCAAGATCGACAAAATCGATCCAGCCTGGCTCGCCTCCGGGCCTCCAACGATGCACGTCGGAAGGAGTAGGCCGAGAATCACATAGGACGTCACGTAGAGCAGTGGCGTAGCGCGAATCTCGATCTGAGCTTCGCGCTCCGTACGCGTATAGAGCATGGTGGAGATCGAGCCAGTCTAAAGGGCCGGGCAACGAGACAGAGTGGTGCTCAGGACCGGATTCGTGCCCGCACCCGCTCCCTGTGGGACCGAGGGCTCGACAGGCTTCTGGAGCACGCTCCCGTCTGGGTCTCCGAGCCAGGGCTAAGGGATGGCCTCATCCACGCTCATAGCCCAGCTGCTTCGGGCCCCTTCCGCCAGAGCCTGAGCCGGTCGACGAAGAGCGTCGAGGTCGTAGAGTTGAACCGTTCCGTCCCAGCCCGCACTCGCGCCGAGCGCACGATGGACGCCAACCCAAGAGGCGCGGCCAGCATGGGCACGCACTCGTCCCAGGAGACGAGCCTCGGCTACGTCCCAAAAACAGACCTCGCCGCTGCCGTGGGCCGAGAGAAGCGTTCGACCATCCTCCGAAAACACCAGATCGAGCGCCATCTCCTCTGGGCGAAGGCGTCGCTCCGATTCGTCGTCCGGATGAAAGAGTCGAATGCCGTCCGGGTCCGAGGCAGCGATGAGCCCGTCGGAGCGGGAAGCGACGTAGCGGACGACGCTCCCCGAATGAACTTGTCGAAAATGCGCCGGCGGCTCGAGTCGATAGACATCCCCCGAGGCGGCAGCGATCAGGGCGTGGCGTCGGAGAGGGTCCAACTCCAAGTCTACGAAGGTCGTCTTCGGTCCGTCGATGTCGATGGGCGCGGCGGGACGGTCGGGTATCCAGGTCGTAACCTGTGGAGAGTAACCGAGAAGCAGCACCTCCCCCGTTCGCCAGACCCCAACCCGACGATAGGCCTGACTGCCCGGGACGGACTGGCTCTCCCACCGGTCAGTCTGAATGACGGACAGACCCCCTACCGACGAGGAGACGGCATAGAGCCAGGGTCCCGGGCCACGGGCTAGACGCTTCACCACCGCGTCCGAGACCTCCATACTGGCCAGAAGATGTCCGTCTTTTCGATCGAAGGCATCGACCAGCCCGTCTCCGCGGGCGGCGGCGATCCACTCGTCGTCTACGACCACGCTGCTCAGGCCGGCGTCGCTTGAGAAGAGGCGGGGCCGCAGTTCACCGCGAAAGCGCCATGTGTATCGACGATTGAGACTGTGGGTGATGATGGCATCTCCTACGACCATGGGTTGGTCGCTCGAGGACTCAGGCCACCGAAATAGCTCTTTCCCCGTCCAAGGATCGAATAGACGCGTGACGCCTCCCTCCGGACGAATGATCAAGCCGCGCTCGTGAAAAGAAAGATGGGCGATGGCGCTTTCGGCTAGGCGAACGAGGCTGGTGACCTTCCTGGCCTGGACGTCCACCAGCCCGACGTGACCATCGACCCCGCCAACGGCGATCCAACGATCGTCAGGACTGATGGCCACGGCCAAGGCGGAGGCGAGGGCTTCGGGCAGAACGAAACGCCCCAGACCTTCGTCGCGATCAATGCTGAACAGGGCGAGGGACGGTCCGGAGCAGACGCCGGCCGCCAAGTCACGGCCCACGGCATGGCTGTGGGTATGGAGGTCACGGCAGGCGGTGATGGTTCGGTGCTCTCCGTCCCGATGCATGAGCTTCACGACCGTCCCGAAGCTCCCGCCGGCCCAAAGCTCGGAGTGGGTCGAAAGGAGGTAGGAGCTCCGATATCGATGGGTCATTTGGGCCAAGGTCTGGCCGTCCGCAATGGCGACGAGCCGGATCTCTCGGGGGCCCCGAAGGGCGAGGCGCTCTCTCACTCGACGGGCATCCAAACCCCGGAAAGAGATGCGCCAACGCTCTTCGTCGTCCAGCCGGTACACGACCTGGCCCTCATCCAAACAGACGAAGCCGGCTGGTCCCGTGAAGATGGGGCGCCGGCAGTCGGTGGCCTGGAACACCTCGACCGCATGCGGATGAGGTGCGGCCCGGACGGCGGCTAGGATACCCCTCGCCCCAGGCTCCTCCCTCCGAAGGAGTGCATGGGCAGCCAGGACTTCGGCCTCGGCCAAAGCCCCGGACCCGAAGGCGCTCGAAGCCTGAGCCGCGAGCACGGCGCCAAGCCGAGACTCAGCGGCCGCGAAGGCATCCTTGGCTTGGCGTTCCGCTGACACGGCTCGGGTACGCTCTTGGAGGGTCAGCCGGTAGCCGATGGTCGTGCTGACGGCGAGAACAAGGGAAAGAAGCAGGCCCGGTATCCAGACCGAACGCCACGCAGCAAGCGTTCGATGGAGGAGGTCCAAGGCAGAATAGCTGTAGGCTTCGACGCGACGCGCACCGAGGAACCGTTCGATGTCTTCAGCCAGCTCGACCGCCGAAGCGTAGCGTTTGTGGGGATCGGGCGCGCTGGCTTTGTCGACGATGGCCCAAAGCTCATCAGGCGCTCCGAGTAGGCCCTCCTCATTACTCGGAGCGAGGATGGCGCGAAGGATACAGCCCAAACTGTAGACGTCGTCGTCGGAGCTGGGTGGGCCCCCCGCGAGCTGGGCAGGACTCATGAAGCCCGGAGTACCCGCGACCCGCTCTCGGCCAAGAGGTGCCCGAACAGTCTTGCCTTCTTCGGTGACCGCAGCCAGACCCCAATCCACGACCTGCACCTCACCGAAGGGGCCGAGCATGACGTTCTGGGGCTTTAGGTCGAGGTGGAGCACGCCCCGACTGTGAGCGTAGGCCACGGCTTCACACACGGAGAGCATCGGACGCAGGAGTTTGAGCCGGTCTTCAAGGTCGGGTGTGGATTGAATCACCGCACCGAGGGAGCGTCCGCGCACCAGCCGCATCGTGAAGAAGAAGCCTTCCTCTCGCGGATCTTCGGCGTCATAGACCGGGACGATCGCCGGATGCTCGAGGCGTCCGGTCACGAAAGCCTCCCAAGACAGCTGGTCTCGGGCCTCAGGTCCGGCGCGCCCCGCGCGAACGCGCTTCAGCGCTACTTCTCGCCCAAGGCGACGGTCGAGAACAGCGTGGACCTCGCCCATTCCTCCGGCCCCGAGGACGTCCGTCCATTCGTAGCGAGGGTGGTGAACAGGACCTGCGGCGCGCGGCTCGGTTTCGTCACCGCTCCAGCCCGCGTCGCTTTCCGTCCAGTTCACGACCGGTCCACCACCGTCTCGCCTTCGGTCAAGGTAAGGCGGAAGGCCCCAGCCCCGTCGGCCTGGATGAGGTCCGACCGCAGGCCGAGCGTGACCAATCGCTGGCGCAGTCTGCTCAGCGCCGTATCCCATCGACGTCGAAGGTCGGCCGTGCTGACGGCCGGGTCGGACTGCCAAACCTCTCGGGCCAAAAGCTCCCAGGGGGTGGGCGCGCCGAAGCTGGCCAGCTCACTCAGGATCCGAGCTCCGCGGCCGCCGATCAAGGCGGGGCGTCGGCCGTCCGTCAGCACCTCCACCGTATCGTAGTAGGTGATGATGGTGACCTCCGCCCCACGGGGCGCGGCCACGGTGCTGGCGGCGCCCTGGTCTTCGACGTCGTCGAGCACGAAAGGCTCACCTTCGACTTCGAAAGCCTCACCTCCCGTCACGGGACGCGGTGTCGCGTCGCCGATACGAAGTCGCCATCCTCCATCCACGGTCCACACGTGGGCGGGCGCATCAGGCACGAAGCGCCCGATGACCCGAGCTGGACGGCCCATCAAGCTGGCGACCGATCCCAGCGTCCGATGACCAATCGCGGGGTGTGATGCTGCCAAGACCAGACCGGGCGTCACACACTGGATGACCTCGAGACGAACGCCGTCGGCAAGTTCGATCTCCACGCCGTCGCGAAGAGGAACTTCGGTCAGCAGCTCCCCATTCACCCGCACCCGTCGCCGAAGGGAGAGAAGAAGGAGTTGGCCCCGCCGAAGGCTGATCATGGCGTGGGCTTCCGAAACCCGGGGATCGTCGATGAGGAGCGCAGCGCTGGAGACCCGTCCAATGATGTGGCCCGGATGGAGGGTGACGTGCCGTCCGGAAGGGTCGGCGAGGACGACACGGGCCGAGGCCATTTGGGGATGATAGCCTCAGTCGTACACAGACTGAACGTTCCGGCTGTACAGAATGACCGAGCCTTCACCGATGGGAGAGATCTGTGAGATCCTCTGACCGTCCAGGCCGAATATCCGCCCCAGGGGGCCGACACGGATGAGGTCCGGGCACCCAGCCACGAGATCCTCTGGGTCGGCGATGACTTCGATACGCCGAGCGACAGGGTCCAGGCCGACCACGAAGCAAGGACCAGAATCGCTGGCGAGTTCGCCCACCGCCACCATGGGCCAGGCCCCAGTCCCCGGCTCCAATCCATAGATGTAGGCCGGGATTTCCGAGAGTGTCCAAGTCAGTGTGCTGCCGCTCGTGAGCCCGAAGATGGTGGGGTCCTCGGAGCCGGCGTCGGCGACCCAAAGCGCACGGGAGCCCTCGTCGTAGGCCATCCCGCCCACGAAACGACTGGATCCCAAAACGCCAAGGGTCGTGCCGGCTCCATCGGCCCGAGCCACCTGCAGAATGCGTCCATCCTCACGATCCCAGATGAAGCGATGATCGCGGCCTTGGGTGATGGCGCCCCAGTTCCCAATGGCCAGGGCAGGATCCAGTGGAGCGGGGAGAGGCGCTGTCAGTGCGTCTTCCAGGACCACTCGCTGCTCGGAGCTCTGCTCTTCGGCGCGCGCGACGTAGGTGACGCTCTGCTCCTCGACGAAGAGGCGATGGGCTCGGCTCGCGCTCTCGACCTCAGGCCCGATGGTGGAGCTGCTTGCTCCGTCGAACCGGAGCAGTCCACTTTGGGCGTCGACGATGATCGAAGCGTCTTCGCCTGCGAGGTCGACGGCGTCCCTGAGCGCCTCGACCCCGCGGGGAAAGAAGGCCCCCGCTACGACGGACTCGATCCCATTGCTTCGATCCACCGCAATCACCCTATCGCGAAACGACGACATCATCAGGAGTCGATCCTC
Organism: Myxococcota bacterium; assembly: GCA_039024635.1. Classification (GTDB taxonomy): domain Bacteria; phylum Myxococcota; class Kuafuiibacteriia; order Kuafuiibacteriales; family Kuafuiibacteriaceae; genus Kuafuiihalomonas. The sequence goes on from JBCCQA010000036.1 coordinate 25,039, forward strand.
TTCCGCATCGACGAGGACACTGCGCACGTCGTGATTAAGACGACCAGTCGAAACCTCGACCCGGTCACCCGTCAGCATGTCGATGGCCAGAACGTTTCGGTTCAGGTCGAAGCTGTAGAGGATGCCAGCCGTTCGGTCAATTCCCAAGCCGTTGTTCTGGCGAAAGATGGGCCCCTGCCCCGGGCCTGGGTTGGATGAGAGGACCCGGGTGCTTCCACTCGTGATCGCGACCGCGATGAGCTCATCTCGGTCTCTGTCCATTAGATAGACCTCGTCTCGAGAGACGTCGACTTCGATGTCCGTCACCGTGCCCAGCGCGAGCGACGAAGAGTCGAGGAGAACGGTGCGCGCGCCCGTAGAAGCATCGACCTCGAACAGACGCTGGGTTCCGCTCGAACCAGGATCGAAGACGAAGATTCGACCCTGGTCGACGGCCAGGCGAATAGGTCGCTCCAGCCCCAGGCCTGGACTGTCGCTTCCCGACAAGACGCTTCGGTTACCGTCCGAATCGATGGCGTAGATGCCGGGCGGGCTTCGATTGGCGGTGTAGATCACGTCTCGAGTCGAATCGAAAGCGAGGTCAAGGCCCTCTCCGAATGATGGACCTGGATCGGTCTGAATCGAGATCGGAAAGACGTAGCTTCGACGGAGGTCGATGCCAAAGACACCCTGGACCTGTTGATCGAAGAACAAGACTCTGCGACGGGCCGGGTCCCAATCTTGTCCGAATGCGACGCCAATTCCCGTCGAACGTCCGAGCCAAACGGAGGCAGCTTCCGGGGCCGCGTTGCCCTCATCGTCTTCGGCCGAGACGACGAGGCAAATCCCCTCGACGGGCACGCTGACGGTCGCGGTCCACGTTCGGAAGTCGTCCACCGTATCGACCGTGCGGCCGTTCACCCGGACGGCCGCGATCCGACCTTCGTCCGAAGCGCGCCCCACCAGAGTAAGGCTGCTGCCGGTCACCAATGCGTCTCGAGCGGGATAGATCAGGTCGACCATGGGCGGCGATTCATCCGGGAAGCCCATGTCTTCGACAGTCTGAGATCCCCCGTCCGGCCGGTCGACCGAGGGTCCTACATCCTCGGTCTCTTCGCCGACGTCGGGCGAGGAGAGGGGTCGACTGCCGGCCTGGTCCGGGTCGGTGTCTTGGCCGCAGGCCGCAGCGGTCATCCAAAGGCCAAGAAGGGCAATGAGTGTTCGCATGCCTGATTCATCGAACGCTCGGCCCCGGCCATGACTTACGTGGCTCTCTCACCCGCCTCGTGTTCGGCGCACCGGGACGGACAGCGGACCAAGGGTGAAGAGCCGGCGGCGGGCGAGCTGCCGGTCACGCACCGCTTCGGCAAATTCCGCCGATTCGGAACCTGCTCCAAGTCCGGAGCGCAGCCCGAGCCGTCGGCACGGTCCGTGCTTCGTCCTGGCCCATGTTGACCGCAGCCCTGATGTCCCTCGTCCTGTCTCACCCACCGGGGGCCAGCCCCCCGCCCGAAGCGCTCGCGGCCTGTGAAGCCGCGAACGAAGGTGACGCCTGCACGGTCCAAACCCCCAAGGGAGCCCTGATGGGCACCTGCCGTCTTGTGCCCGAAGAGGTCCTCGCCTGCGTGCCCCATGACCATCGGCCACCAAAGCGCTAGTGTCGCCGCGAATGCAGAGCGCTCGCGGTTCTTTGGCTTGGTGGGCCGTCGCTCCCTTCGCCCTCGCCGTCCTGCTGTGCCTGTTCCTATTGGGGGCAGCGGGCTTGCTGTACCGCTCGAGTCTGCGACTGACCGACGCCGCGGCACGAGGCCAGGCTGAGGCTTGGGTGGCCGAGCTGAGGCAGTCCTTTCGGGGCCGCAGCGAGGAGCTGGAGGCCTTCGCAGAGCGTCATCGGGCGAACGGTCTCCTCCACCTGTCGGTTCGCCCACCGCACCCTGGGCCTACCCACTCAGCAGGCGACCCGCCCCTAGGCGACGACGGGCAGATCCTGCCCACGGGGGTGACGCGGGTCGAACTCCCCCTCTTCGACGGACCACCGGGACCGCCGCAGCATCGGATTCCACCTCCGGGCAGACCGCCAAACCTCTCGTTTGGTGCTCCCCTTCCGGGCCCGCCTCCCGGGATGAGGCCGGGTCGACGACCTCTCCCAGCACCCGGCCCAAGGCCCGGTCGACCACCGCTACCCTTCGGTGCCCCCGCTCATCCGACCGTGGTCATGGAGTTCCGTTCTCAGGCCATCCGAGAGCTCACTGCCCGAGCCCAAACGGTGTGGGCGTCGGCGCTCGGCGCTTCGGGCCTGGTCATACTGGCCGCCCTCGGGTTTGGGGGCTTGCTCCGCCAGAGGCGGCAGCTCGAGCTGGAGCTCGAAGACGATCGACGCCTGGCCTCTTTGGGTCAGATGTCGGCAGTACTGGCCCACGAGCTGAGAAATCCCCTCACGTCACTCAAAGGCCACGCCCAACTCCTCGAAGCGGCGGTGTCCGAGCAAGGCCGACTCGCGTCCAAGGCTCAGCGTGTCTTGTCAGAGACGGTCCGTATCGAGCGGCTTGTGGACGACCTATTGGAGTTCGTTCGCTCCCGGGACATCGACCGAAGCAGAACCGACTTGGTTCGGCTCATCGCCGCGGTGGTGGACGAACTTGGCGCCCAGGGGAGAGTGAAAGTCGTGGCAGACGGCGGCAGCTACTGGAACTTGGATGCTCAGCGCATGCATCACGTCTTTGCGAACCTCATCCAGAATGCGCTTCAAAGCGATTCGAGCGGCACGATCACCGTCCGGCTCACTCCGCACGGCGAGGTATTGGAGGTCACAGTGGATGACGAAGGACCCGGCATCGATAGCGCGGATCTGGAGACCATCTTCGAGCCCTTCAGGACCCATCGGACCCGAGGGACCGGGCTCGGCCTCACCATCTCGCGGCAGATCGTCGAAGCGCACGGGGGACGAATCGAGGCATCGAATCGGCCCGAAGGAGGAGCTCGATTCGCGCTGAGCATTCCTTCGGAGGCATTCGCATGAATGGAGCAGGGAGGGTCCTGGTCGTGGACGACGAAGATGGAATCCGTGCCTTCTTGTCCGAGGCGCTGGGCGACGGCGGATTCGAGGTCGTCACCGCGCCTTCCGGGGACCAAGCGCTCACTCTGTTGGAGAAGGAAGGCTTCGAGGTCGTCCTCACTGACATGAAGATGCCCGGCTTGTCGGAGCTGGCGCTCGTCGAGAGATACCGAAAGACGGACCCCGACATGGTGGTGGTCGTCTTGACGGCCCACGGCACGGTCGAGACCGCCGTCGCCGCGATGAAGGCCGGGGCCTTCGACTACCTCCAAAAGCCGGTTCGAAACCTGACGGAGCTCATTCTCACCATACGGCGCGCCATCGAACACGGCCGACTCCGTAAGCAGCGAGAAGAAGGACCGAGCCCCCCACCGCTGACGTGGGGAGCGCCGGCCATGAAGCCGGTTGTCGAAGCCATCCAGAAAGTCGCTCCGAGCCCGGCCTCGGTACTGCTGCTGGGAGAAAGCGGAGCGGGCAAGGAGATAGCGGCTCGGACTCTGCATGCGGCCAGCCCTCGGGCTCGAGCCCCCTTCGTGGCCGTCAACTGCGCCGCCCTGAGCGAGTCGCTTCTCGAAAGCGAGCTCTTCGGGCACGAGCGAGGCGCCTTCACCGGAGCTCACGCCCGAAAGCGAGGAAAGATCGAACTTGCAGCGGGCGGCACCTTCTTACTGGACGAGGTGGGAGAACTGCAGCTTCCCCTTCAGGCGAAGCTCTTGAGAGTCCTGCAGGAACGAAGCTTCGAACGAGTGGGCGGCCATCAGACGCTGAGGGTCGACGTCCGTTGGGTTGCGGCCACCAACCAAGACCTGGCTGTGATGATCGCCGACGGACGCTTTCGGGAGGACCTGTATCATCGGCTGGCCGTCTTCCCGATACGACTGCCTCCACTCAGAGAACGACCCGAAGACATCGTTCCCCTGGCCCAACACCTCCTGGACTCCTTGGCCGCAGACTTGGGTCGGAGCACCGTCGGCCTGTCGCCCGAGGCCGAGCGGCATCTGCTGGCGCAATCCTGGAACGGCAACATTCGGGCCCTGAGGAACGCCCTGGAGCGCGCTTTGATCCTATCCGGCGGCGATCAAGTCGAGGTCGACGACTTTTGGGCCGATCCGGCCACGCAGTCGTCGGATACACCTTCGCCGGCGCTGGAGATTCGAACGCTGGAGGACGCCGAGCGGAGCCTCATCGCCCGAACCCTCGAGACCTTCGACGGTAACCGAAAGAAGACAGCCGAGAGTCTGGGGATTGGTCTGCGGACCCTCTACGACAAGCTCAAGCGCTACGGTTTGGGCTGACCTTTGCCTGCGTCCGCAAGGCTTTGACGAGTCCTGCGGCATCCGCCGTTGGTCTGCAGATCTCGCACGATGCGGCGGCGACTCAGGCCCGTCGCGGTGGGCACAGCTTGTGGCACACCCATTGCTGCTCTCCTCGGCATGCGCAGCGATTGGCTCTTCACCCGCTTTTCAATCCTCGTCCTTGGGAGCTTCGCCTTCCTTGCCTGCGGGCTCGAAGAAGAGCTGGGAGACCGAGACATCGATTCGAACGGAGAGACGCCCGTCGCCGAGGCCGAGCCCGGCGAAGACTCACCTTCGGCCGACGAACCGGCTCCCGCGGATCCGAACCGGGATCCAGACTTCATCGACGGTTCTCCCATGGACGATCCCGATGTACTGGCCGTGTTGCGCCTGCCGTCTCAGCCCTACAATTACGCCAACCCCGAACTGCCAGCTCACTTCCGAACGCCGGTGGTTGCTGGTCGGGACAATACGCCGGCCGCAAATGAGGTGACGGACGCCGGCGCGACGCTCGGACGGGTTCTCTTCTACGACACCCTGTTGTCTCGAAACGAAAGCAAGGCCTGTGCGAGCTGCCACTTGGCCTCGGATGGCTTCTCCGACCCCGACCGACTGAGCGAAGGATTCGAAGGCAGCCTGACGGCCAGGAATTCGATGCCGATCGCGAACCTCCGCTACTACGGCCCCGGCGCCATGTTCTGGGACGAACGCTCTTCATCGGTCGAAGAACAGGTCTTGATGCCCATTCAAGACATCGTTGAGATGGGTCTCACCTTGAGCGAACTCGAGGACCGGCTTCGAGCCGAAGCCTACTATCCACCCCTGTTCGAGGCTGCCTTCGGAGACGATGTGATCAGCTCCGAGCGAGTCGCGGACGCCCTAGCCCAGTTCGTGCGCTCGATTCTGTCCTTCGAGAGTCGCTACGACCAAGGGCTCTTAGCCGCCGACATGAACCCGGGAGCGCCCTTCTCGAACTTCACCGACGAAGAGAACCGCGGGAAGGCCCTGTTCCTTCAGCCGCCCAATCAAGGAGGGGCCAACTGCGCGGTCTGCCACCTGCCGGCCTTGGCACCGCCGGGCCCCGGTCAACCCCGGAACCTGGCGCTCTTCTGGATGGAGGAGGCCCGGAACAACGGACTCAGCGATGGAAGCGACCCCAACCAAGATCTCGGTCTGGGCGCCGTCACAGGTCGACCTCAGGATGAAGGAAAGTTCAAGTCACCGACGCTCCGGAACGTCGCTCTCACGTCGCCGTATATGCACGATGGTTCGCTGGAGACTCTGAGAGACGTCGTGCGGCACTACGCCCGAGGCATAGAGCCTCATCCAAACCTCGACCCTCGCCTCCGTGGACCTGCCGGCCAAGTTCAACGTCTGAATCTCTCCAATGAAGACATCGCGGCCGTCGTCGCCTTTCTCGGAACCCTCACCGACCGCTCGCCCTTGGAAGACGAGCGCTTCTCGGACCCCTTCATGCGCTGAACGCTTCGAACCGAAAGCCCCCGGTACCGAAGGCACGCTACGACGAGCTTGGGCGATCTCTAGAAATCGCCACAGCAACTGTTCAATGTCCTGGGCAGCGAAACCGCAGCTCCCGTTCACTGGGTCCGCTGGGAACGTCGGCCTCAGGTATCGACCGGAACGCTCCTCTTGTGAGTGCAACGACTTACTGGCCTGAGCTCTGTCTCATGACCCGCCGCCTAACTTGGTTGCCCGAAGCGAGGGCCGCTCCTGTAGCAACTCCTTCTGACGAGCAATCTCGTCCACTTCGGTCGCGATGTCGTCTCGTCGTCGCTTCGTCCATGTTGCCTACGCACCGGGCACGGGGCACTCGGCCGGTATGAGAATCGTCGTGTTTGGCTCCACCGGTCGCGTGGGCGGCTCCATAGTACGGCAGGCACTCGATGCGGGGCACGAGGTGGCGGTCTACGCCCGGCCAGCCTCGGTTGGAAGGCTGCCCTCGGGCGTCGAGCTCCATGTGGGAGAACTCGACGACGCCGAAGCCATAGCCAAGAGCATCAAGCACACAGACGCTGTACTTAGCGGGCTTGGCCCGCGCAGGAACACGGCGGATCAGGCCACCATGTTGGTCGGTGCCTACGGACGAATATGCCGAGCCATGGCCGAGGCCGGGGTCAAACGGCTCGTAGCCATATCGGGTTCGGCGACCCGGCTACCCAATGAGCCGGTTTCATTCTCGCGGGGTCTGATCCGCACCATCATGAAGATCCTCGGGCGCCACATGCTGCGAGCAAATGAAGCGGCGGCGGTCGAGATCATGGGAACGGAGCTCGACTGGGTTCTCGTGAGGCCACCTCGAATCGCTGATGGAGGGCCGACCGGGAATGCCGTGGCCGACCTCGAAGCAACGGCTTCGATGCAGATCAGTGTGGGAGATGTGGCCCGCTTCATGCTCCAAGCAGCAAGCTCGGACACATGGATTCACAAGGCGCCCTTCGTGGCCGCCGCGCCCTAGGCGGTCCGCACGTGAGTGCGCCGGTCAGACCCATCGAGCCAGGAGTTGTTTGAGGCGCTCGCTGCGGACCGGCTTGGTCATGAAATCGTTCATTCCTGCTTCATGACAGCGAGCCTCATCCTCCGACGAGGCGTTGGCGGTCAAGGCAACGATAGTGCCCTCGTAGCCCTGATCGCGAAGAAGTCGGGTGGCCTCCAGGCCGTCGACGTCCGGCATGGACAGATCCATGAGGACGAGATCAAAACTCGTCTCGGCCAGAAGCGTCAGCGCTTCTTCGCCGCCCGATACGGAAGCCGCCTCGGCCCCGAAGGAACGCAGCATTCTTTCGGCAACGAGACGATTCACTCGCTCGTCGTCCACGACGAGGACGCTGGGACTGGGGCCGTTGGTGTGTTGAGCCGTGGGGCGAGACTGCGCCTCAGATGACCCGTCGTCTTGCACTTGGGAATCTCCTCGTGGGTCGCTCAAGGCCTCGACAAGCGCCCGATACAGATCTTCAGGAATCCAAGGCTTGGCCAGACGTCGACGAATGCCTGCTTCTTGCATGGTCTCCAAGGAGACGGCATCGGGCGCCGAGGAGAGAAGCAGGACTGGAAGCGCGTGACCGGACGCGAAGAGGGCTCGACAGAGCTCGAGACCGTTTCGACCGGGCATGTTGTAGTCGGTCAGGACCGCATCGAAGCTCGACTCATCGACGAGCTGGAGGGCCTCGTCCGAGTCGCTAGCTCGGACGCAGCTGACCTGAACGGCCGCCAGCTGCATTTCGAGAACCCGGTGATTGACCGAGAGATCGTCGACGATGAGAACTCGCTTCCCCGGAAGATAGCTGGCGAGATCGGCGGTCAGCCTGGGAGGCGGATTCTTCAACTCGAGACGAGGTAGGTAAACGGTGAAGAGCGAACCTTGGCCGACTTGCCCATCGACGGACAAGGTCCCGCCCATGGCCTGGACGAGGCCTCGAACGATTGAGAGTCCGAGCCCCGTCCCGCCGAAGCGCCTGGTCGAAGTCGTATCCTCTTGGCGAAAAGCCTCAAATATGTGCTCCCGCGCATCGGACGCGATGCCCTTCCCCGTGTCCTCCACTTCGAAGGAGACGATGTCTTCATCTGCGTCGATACTCAGCTTGACGTGACCAGACTGTGTAAACTTGACGGCATTACTGAGCAGGTTGTCGATGACTTGGCGCAGGCGCGTCGGGTCGCCCCGCATCCACGTGGGTGCCGTGGGCTTGATGTCGAGGATACACTCCAAGCCCTTGTCCATGGCTACTGCCTCATGGCGACGGATGGCATCCTGCCCCAGCCGTTGAGGCTCGAAGGCGATGTCTTCGAGGACGATACGCTCGGCTTCGAGCTTGCTAAAGTCCAAGATATCGGAGATGCGCGCCAAGAGCGTGTTCGCGGACGACTCGATGATGTCGAGGCACTCTCGGTCGGAGCCCTTGAACTTGTCTTGGCGACTGAGGATGCTGACCATGCCCACGACGCCGTTAAGCGGGGTCCGCAGTTCGTGACTCATGGTCGCCAAAAAGCGACTCTTGGCCAAGGACGCAGACTGGGCCATCACCAGCGAAGCCCGGAGCTGGTCGAACTGCCGACTCAGCATCCTTCGCAAGGGCTCGAAGACGAGCAGAACCTCCAAAACGAGGACGAGCAGCGTGACGGCGAGGAGACTGAACTGCAGCGTCTGGGAGTCTCGAACTCGGGCCCGAGCGCGCTCTTCGTAGGCGCCAACGGCCGCATTCATGAGAGGAAGAAAAGCGTCGGATGCGGCCAGAAGGCGCTCGATACTGGATGGATCGAGGTTCTCGCCCAACGCGACCATGCCTTCGACTGTGGTCATCTGGCTCTTCAGATCGACGAGAGCGGCACTCGCAGTGTCGATGGCCTCCCGACACGGACCCTCTTCCGTAGGTGGTACGCCCAGGTCTTCATCGCCGTGGAGAAGGCCCTGCTGAGCGCGGAAGAACTGCTCTCGAAGGGCTTCATAGCTTATCTGCAAGTCGGAGCTGTCCTGCTCGGCTCGCCGGAGAAGCAGGAGTGGCAAACGCTGTGACAGCATGCGCTGCCGGCCGGCCACGTTGACGATGCGGGCATCAGCCTCTTCCCAAACATTGCTTCGCGCGACGACGCCGTGGGCCAGGATGCTGACGAGCGCGATTCCGCCGACGGCGATTCCGTAGCGGAGACGAACATCGGAGGACAGCCTGGAGGTCGAAGGACTGTCGGTGAGGGGCCCTTCGGGCATTCACGCCATTAGACCACACTTCTCAATTGCGGGGGCCTCCTGCGCCGGATTGGAGCAGGGGCCGGACACGGAGACACAGGCCTTCCGCGCTTCCGTCTCGAGGCGCAGTCCTGCAGGCTGGGTCCATGGCCAAGACGCCGAGAAACCTGACACTCGAGAAGCGGATCACTTTGTCCCCGCACATGGTCCGTATGACCTTGGCTGGCGAGGAGCTGGCTGGCTTCCCCGCAGGCTTCGAAGGGGGCTACGTCAAGCTTCGTCTCGAAGACGAAAGTGTGGGCACCGCCATGCGGACTTTCACGATCAAGCGCTTCGATGCGGAGCGACGAGAACTCGACATCGACATGGTCCTCCACGGTGTGAGTGGTCCCGCCGCCCGCTGGGCCCAGAACGTGCAACCTGGGGCGCAGGTCACCATCATGGGTCCGGGTCGCGTGAAACGACTCAACACCGAGGCCGACTGGTTCCTGCTGGCGGGCGACATGACCGCCCTGCCCGCCATACGCGTGAATCTGGCCGCCTTGCCCTCGTACGCGGAGGGCTACGCTGTCGTCGAAGCCATTTCGAAGGAGGATCAAACCGAGCTCGAGCATCCCCCAGGCATCGAACTCAGCTGGGTATTCAACCCGGAACCGACTTCGCCCAACGGGGCCCTGCCCGAAGCCGTGATGGCCCTGCCCTGGCGCACGGGCCGGGCCTCTGTCTGGGTGGCGGGCGAGTACGGCGCCGCGAGGATCCTACGCGGATATCTTCGAAATGACCGCCAGGTCGACCGTGAGGACCTCTACGTGAGCTGCTACTGGAAGGCCGGAGACACGGATGAAGGGATGAAAGTCGCCAAACGCTCGGATGCCGAAGGTTGGTAAGCGCCTGCAACTTGGTTCCATCGGTTGGCCTCACCCTAGTCCTTCGGCGTAGGGGCCCCTGTCGCAACTTGAGGTACGCTTGGGGTTTGGAGGCTAGAGATGAGCCATCAACTTAGGAGATGCGCAACGCGGGTGGGCCTGGTGGTCCTCACCGGGGCTTGCGGCAACGAGGCGGACAGCTTGGGCGGAACCGACCCGGCCCGGGATGCACAAGTCGGCCCCGGCGACCTGGCCGACGGCGCGGACTTCGGCCCCATCATGGATGGCGGGACCGAGACATGTGGACCCGAGCTCGAACCGGCCCCAGGACGGGTCCGGACGACCCTGGGTGTGGTGCAGGGGTCTGAAGAGAACGGGGTGTGGTCTTACCTGGGACTTCGCTATGCGCGGGCACCAGTCGGAGAGCGGCGCTGGAGTGTGCCTGAAGCACCCGCCTGCGCCGAGACTGTCATCATGGCCGACGCGGTTCTTCCTCAGTGTCCTCAGTATGACGGCATGGGCCAACTCGTCGGCGCCGAGGACTGCCTCGGCCTGAACCTGTGGTCGCCGGTCGGCGAGCCCGACGACCGCTCGAGGCCCGTTCTGGTGTGGATCCACGGCGGAGGCCACGAGCAGGGCGACGGTGGACGACCGATCTACGGAGGGGCTGCCTTGGCCCGGAACCGGGACGTGCTGGTGGTCACCCTCAACTATCGAATCGGTCCGTTCGGATTCTTGTCCCATCCGGTCCTTGATGCGCCCGGTGTTCCCTCGGGCAACTACGGAATGCACGATCAACTGGCTGCCTTGCGATGGGTTCAGGAGAACGCACGGGCATTCGGAGGCGATCCGGAGCAGGTCATGATTTTCGGGCAGTCGGCAGGCTCGGTCTCGGTCTGTCGGCTCGTGGCGTCCCCCGCCGCTGCAGGCCTTTTTTCGTCCGCAGCCCTTCACAGCGGCGCCTGCGTGGCGTCGCCTAAGACCGTCGCCGACGAAAAAGGCGAGTCCTTCCTTGCCGGGGTGGGTTGCCAGACCGAGGACTGTCTGCGGCAAACCTCTACTCAAGAGATCATGGCCGGCTTCGAGCCTTCTTCCAGCGGGACCAACGTCGTGGGCCGCCTGACCTTCGACGGCGTCGTAGACGGTGTTCTTCTGCCCGACGCGCCCCGGTCGCTCATCGGCGCCCGGACCCACAACGCGGTGCCCATCCTGGTGGGTTCGACTCGGGAGGAGAACGGCCTAGGGGCGCCGAACCTGCAGACCGAAGCGGCGTACCAAGCTGCAGTCCGGGCTCTGTATGGCGGAGCCGGTGTGCCGAACGCGGTCATCGACCGGCTCCTGGAGATCTACCCCGTCGACGACTATCCCAGCCCTCGGGCGGCCTACGTGTCCCTGACCAGCGACCTGCGATTCACGTGCAGCGCTCGCCAGGACGCCGAACTGTTCCGGGTTTCCCAAGAAGCGCCGGTCTATCGCTACCTATTCACCCACGTTCCTGAGGAGGCGACGCCCCAGCTCCAAGCGGCCGGCGCCTGGCACGGCCTGGACCTCTTCTTCATCTTCGGCACCCTCGAGTCGGCCTCGACACTCTCGGCCGGACCCACGGATGAGGCGACGATCGCCGCCATGCAGGCCGCATGGACGGCCCTGGCCCGGGGCGAAACGCCCAGCCCCAGCTCAGGACCCGGTCCGGTCTTCGCCTGGCCAGAGTGGAACGACGAGGAGCGCCTTCTCATCCTCGAGGACGGCGCCCAGATCGAGGTGGATCCGAGATCGGCCCAATGCCGGGCCCTCGCCCAGCTAAGCGGCGGCTGAGGGCGCGCCCTGACGCCCGGCCCATTGGGCTCGGACCATACCGCAGTCGACGAACCCGAACGATTACCGATACTTGATCTGCTAGAGGGCACTGCTTGCTCGGCCTGTCTCAAAAAGCGACGCTGGTCGTGACCCGAAAGGTAGGTCCGGGACCTCCATACGGGCGTGAGCCTACGCCAAGTCGCCTTGCCCATCGCCTTCGTTGGCCTGGTCCTCGCCGTCGCCTGTGGAGAAGACCTCGTCGAGAGCCGCTCGAACAGCGAAGCGCTTCGGCCCGCGACGCGCATCCTACGGGATGGTCGAGTCGACCTCGATCTCTCGGGGACGTGCGCTCTGGCCGCCTGCAGCGTGTGCCCCAGTCCCTCCTTCGCCGACGTGATCGTCGTGGGGAGCTCCACCGTCGCCGTCGTGTGCTATCCCGTCCAGGTGGGACGGGTCCTTCGGCCATCGACCGGACCCGTGAATCTGAATGCCGGAACGTCATCGATGGCCATCGACCTTTCCGGGGTCCGGACCTTCCGAGGTGATATCAACATCAACAGTGTCGGTAGTCTCTCAGTCTTCGGCTCGACGACGACGCCAACCCTCATCGAGGGCAACGTCAACCTCCACGCCGGGGAGGTGAGACTCTACAACCTGATCGTCACGGGTGACGTCAGCATCAACGACAACGAGAGCCAGTCGGCCTTGGTCGACGTGCTCGTCCGCGGGAACCTCAACGTCCACGTCGAGAACTTCGTTGGCGTACGGACCGACGTGTTCGGCGACTTCAACCTGAATCGGTCGCGCTCCACGATCAGTAGATTGAGCTACGGTGAGAACCTCAACATCCACGGCGCTCCCGACTCTTGTGAAGACCTGCGTTCTTTCGTCGACTTGGACGGCAGCGGCACAGTTGAAGACCTCGAGCGCGCGAACAGCGACGACTGTCCCGCCGTCGCCGGCCCTCTGCCCTTCGACTTGGCGGCCCGATTCGACGCCACCGGCCTCGATGTCCGGATCACCGGCGGCAGCGGCAGCTACGACTTCGGCATGGCGGAGACGGGCTCCGTCTTCCCGGGCTGGCTGGGCGAAGACTGCCTCGGCAGCGATCCGAACTTCGACCTCTGCCACGAGGGCATGCCGGCCAGCTTCCGACTCGATTCGGTCAGCCTACTGGCTGATGTTGTCCCCCGCACTTCAACTCTCTTCGAAGCGCTCAACGCCGGCGGCATCACCTTCGTCGTATACGACGGACCCCAATGCTATGTTCGGGGGAACGACCCCTCTCACTATCCCGGCTGCACGGAGCTCTAGTGCTCCGCTTCAGGCAAGCACGCTCCGCTGCAGTTATAGGTCTCTACCTCAAGATGAAGGTGTGGACGCGCCGAGCGAGCTTCGGTTGCCCCCGAGCGCCAAGCCGGTGCAACCTGTCCGGCTTCCCCGTCCCGCTGCCAGTGCCTTTGGATCCTTGAATGGGTCTTTGCTTCCATGAAGTGGGCTGTGGTTCGGCCGCTGGCTATTTCACGGGCGTTCGTTCATGGCGAAGCTCTCGAATCGGTGGGCCAGCTCGTCACCGCGGAAGAAGAGCGTAGCCAAGATAGCGCGGCCGTTCACCGACCACGTCTGGTGACCATGGCTGTTGATTGTGACGGTGAGCTGATTCAGCCCGGGCCCCAGCAGCGAACCAGGCACGTGCGCGTGCCGACCATAGAGTCGACTGATCTTCTCACCGTTGACGTAAAGGTGGGCATGCCCCTCCACGAAGCCCATGTCCGACAGCGTCGGCCTCATCAAGGCCTCCATCGAGTCGACGGTTGGCGGCGGGCCCAGCGCATAGCGGGCCAGCTGTAGCTCGAGGTTGAAGCCGGAAACTGCATCCGGTGAGACCTGAAGACTGAGAGCCGGAATCGGCGCGCCCTCCGGAACCTCCATCGGCATGTGGTCATGCTCGGGCGAGGCCGACGTCGAGGCCCGTAGGGCCTGAAGCTCGAGCTCAACGAGAGGTTCGACCTCCACCGGCGAAGGGGGTGCGAAGGTCTGGGCCAGGGTCCGTGTACCGAGTACCGCCAGTGCAGCGCCCAGCCCCAGCGTCAGATAGGTGGCTCGTTTCGAGTTCGACATTCGATGCTCCTTTCAGCCCCCAGGAGGGCCTCCGCCCGGCGGGCCACCTCCGGGCGGTCCACCCCCAGGGGCGCCTCCGGCACCAGTCGAGCAGTTGGTGACCGCGCTGTCAGGCAGGGTGCCCGCGAAGCGGGGTCCGATGGTGAAGGGGAAGGCGGGCACGAGAGCGTCGGCCTCCTCCGTCAGGGTGATGTGATAGTGGTAGCCGCGGCCGTCGCCCGTATCGTGACCGTTGTTCTCGTCGAGCTGCGCCCCGACGACCGCGGCTCCCGACAAGGTGTAGTCCTCGAAGTAGTAACCGTTGGTTGCCGCGAGTTCGTTTCCGGATAGTGTTCGCACCGTCTCGCCCAGTGCGGGCCCGGCAGCTACGGAGCCATCCACCCCCTGGCTCGCGTCATAGGGGTCGACCAAGACACAGGTCCGCTGGCCGGGGCTGTTGCAGCCGCCCTCGGCCTCCGACGCGCCGTAGTCCCGAACTGTCCATGCGCTGACTGCAAGCTCGCCCGAGGCCTCGAAGGGTCCGTACAGCGGAAAGCCATCGGCGGCGAAACCGTAGATGGGAGAGTGGGCCATCCCGTCGTCCTGGAGGAGATCGGCCAAACAAGTGGTGTAGAAATGATGGTGGTACTCGCCGTTGGCCGCATGGCCCCCACAGATATCGACGTCGTACTGCTCGGCGATGGGCGCGAGGTTGAACCAAACGCCGTCGCCGAAGGCCATCCCGTCGCCCCAGTTGAAGATGGCCGCGCCGTTGACCATGAGGCCGATTGTTCCCAACCCGGTGTCGCAGGCTTCCGAATTCAGCGTCGGCTCGGCCGCTAAGTACTCGGCTCGAGCCAAGGCGACGGGGCATCCCGGGCCCGGCGGCCAGTATCCGCCCTCATTCTCGCAATCTTGAAGGTTGCTCTCGTAGCCGATGTCATCTCCGAAGCGGACGACGTCACCCACCTCGATCGTAGTCTGGCCGTCCATGAAGTCGGTGGCGGCCCGAGGCCGACTGTTCAGGGCCTCGACGATCTCTGTCGTCACCTCGATGTCGTACTGGGGGAGCCCGTTGGTCTCGACGTAGATGTAGGGCACCGAGTCGACGGTCTGGATCTCGGCCACCTGGACGTCGTAGAGCGCGCCTTCGCTCCCGCTGGCCGAGCTGAAGTTGTCGGTTCGCGCGGTGTCATTGAGGCGCCAGGGTTCGAGCAGGGCTTGGAACTCGGAAGGGTCCGATCCTGTGCCCCCCATGTCCTCGGTGCCCTGGCCGACCCCCATGTCGAAAGCGCCCGAAGCGACGTCCTCGTTCGTGCCGCCCTCGCAGGCCCCCACGAGCGCGCAGAGCGTCATCCAAGACAGGGTTCGGTACATTTTCATCGCTGCTCCACCATAATCTGATTCTCAGCAAGGGTCGCGCCAGTCGGAGGATGCGCCATAATGGAGATCGACGCGGGCCGGAGTGGCAGAAACCGCCGCTTCAGGTGCGGGAAGCGCACTGGCTACCCATGGGACGTCAAAGAACCCAGGCTCGGCACGCCCCGCCCGGTCGTTCTGCTCGTGCGGAAACGAGAGCAACTGAGGACCAATATCGGTTCTCAACCGCCGCTCGTCGGACAAAAGTGGCCTTTCGTCAGACCCCTCTGAGTAAGGTCCTCGCCCGCAGTCCAAACTGCAGGTGATGAAGACACCTCCAACATCGGCCCCCCCGGACCGATCAACGTCCATGGAGAGAGGACGCTCGCGTGGCCGACTGGCCGCACTAGTCTCCTTTCTTTCACTGTCGGCCTGCTACCATCACACCTACACCCTCAGTGATCATGACCCAGAGCCTACGGCGTCGTTCGAGCGATGGCACGACCACTTCCTATTCGGAAGCGTCGACGCCGACGATCCTATCGACGTCAATGGAAACTGTCCTGTCGGTGGATTCCGTATCGAGGATAGGCAAACGCCCTTGAACGCACTCGTGGCGATCGGAACCCTTGGAATCTACACTCCGCGTAAAGAGGAACTCGTATGCGTCAGTCCAAGATGATTCGGACTGCCCTTGGGCTACTTTTCTTAGCCCTCGACTCCGGCTGCTATCGGCAAACCTACCGGAATAGCGAGCTTGTACCTCAGAGCCAGCCCGCACTCGAGCGGACTCATCACAGAGCCTTGTTCGGACTGGTGGACTTCACCGGTGAGCTGGCGACCCAGGAAGTCTGCCGCGAACGCCAGGTCGCCGAGATTAGGAACGAGCAGTCCGAGAAAGACATCTTCCTTCAATTAGCGACCATGGGTCTCTACTCGCCCACCAGCGAGTCCGTCGTGTGCGCGACATCCGAATCTCGGCCAGACGAGAATGTTTTCTATCGCACCCCCTGAGCGACACTTCGTCGACTCCATTCCCCTGCCCATTTCGGTGGCCTTGGCAGCACCCTCCATCGGCTCGAAGCCTTGGGATACCCGGAAATCTGCGTCACGACTCGCCGGCCCAGAGACAGACCGGACCGGCGTCCTGTCGTCGACCGGGGGCATGGGTCAGGCCTCGACTGCCCTCCGACGAGATGGAGACTTCAGCGTCCGTCCATCCGTCGAAGGATTCGCAGTTCCCGAGATTGATCTAGTCGCTGGTGGAGCGCTCGGCGGGGTCGAGATACGGAGGATAGAGAGTCCCGCTGGACCGCACAATGGACGACCCACTTCAGATCGTTCCGGACCCACCGCGAATGGGGCCTCTTCTCCTGAAGGACATGGCGCTTCTGGTCTTGTTCGGACCGCCTATGTTGGCCCTCATCCTCTGTGGAAGCGCGGACCCATCGGTCATCTTCTGGGAATCGGTCGCCAACTACGTTCCCTTCATCGGGTTCACAGCGAGCTTCTGGGTACTCTTCGCCTACCTCCTTCCTTGGTTCGAAACCAAACTGCCGACCATGAGGACGAACTTGTTCGTCCGCCTACCTCTGCTTTCGGCCTTCGCACTGCTGATCGCGCTCTTCGGGGCCTCAGTGCTCGGACGCATTCATCACATCATCCTGGGACTCGACTTTGGAGAGTCGAACTTCTACGTGATTTCGTCCAGCCTCTGTATCGTCCTTGGGTTGACCCTGGACTACTGGATCCGGGCTCGAAGACGCCTCATCTACTCCGAACAGCTTCGGGAAGTTGAGCAACGGGCTCGGGTCCTCGCACAGCTGAGAGCACTGGAAGCTCGAACCCAGCCGCATTTCCTATTCAACACGCTGAACACGATCGCGAGTCTGATCAGAGATGATCCAGATCTGGCCGAACGAACGGTGGAGCAAACAGCCGAGCTACTTCGGTATGTGGTCGAAGCGCCGAAGCGCAGCCTCGTCATGGTGGCGGAAGAGCTACGCCTCGTTTCAAACTACCTAAGCATTCAGGAAGCTCGATTTGGACGTCGTTTCGAATGGGCAATCGACGTGGATGAGGCCGCTATGGCCGATTGGATCCCCCCCATGTCGCTCCAGCCATTGGTGGAGAACGCCATGCTCCACGGTCTCACTCACCGACGCAGAGATGGGCTGCTGAAGATCAGTCTCCAACGGGAAGGTACGGACCTGGTCTGTCGGGTCTTGGACAACGGCCCCGATGCCAAACCCTCTAAGAAGCACCTCACGCGAGGCGGGACCGGGACAAGTCTGAACGAACTACGACAGCGGCTTTCTCTACTCTTCGGTGACGACGCGAGCCTCAGTGGAGCGCCGACTGAGCAAGGAGGCTTCATGGCAGTTCTCCGCGTCCCCGAACGGAGCCCCGCTTGAATGTCCTCGTGGTCGACGATGAAGAGCCTGCTCGACGGCGGCTCGTCAGGATGCTGGATAACCTCCTCCCGAAGGCAACGATTGGTCAGGCCGAGGACACCGATGAGGCGGAACGAAAGCTCGACGAGGAGAGCTTCGACCTCGTACTGATGGACATCTCGATACCCGGTGAGTCGGGGATGGAGCTCTTCCTTCGAAGAAGCGACCTACCTCCGGTCATCTTCGTGACGGCTCACTCCGAGCATGCAGTCGAAGCATTCGAAGTGAGCGCCATCGACTATCTGGTCAAACCCGTCTCTAGCGAGAGAATGAATAAGGCACTCCAGCGCGTAGGCTCGACCACGCGTCGCCACACTCCAAACGATGCTACCAGGACGACCGTGACGGCACGTCGAGCGGGCATGATCCAGATTTTTACGGTCGATACCATTTCCCGCTTCTGGTCCTCCAGCAAGTACACCGTCTTCGAACACGGCGGACTCGAGTACCTGCTGGACGACTCTCTCAACCAGCTACAGGAGCGTTTCACTCAATTCATTCGGGTCCACCGGTCCGAACTCGTCAACTCAACCTTTGTCCAGGCCGTCGACCGACGGGGCGGAGGGGCGTCCGTCCATCTGCGGACGGGCGAAGTCGTGAACGTTAGTCGACGCTACATGAAGGCACTTCTCGACCGTCTTGGCATACGATAGGTCAGCCTGTGTCTTGGAGAATACGAATTGAGTTGAGCGAAGGCCCCGGTGAAGATCTTGCTTGGGTGGAGGCTTACAAACTCGTCGATCGAAGGGGTGCCGTAGGGTCGCTGCCGGTAACGTTCCCTCCACGGTCGTTCTCAGAGAACTGCCCATCGTGAGCGAAGGCGGTGAGGCGGTAGTCTGGTGTCGGGCGAGCGACCTCCGTAGATGGAACGTACCAGGTGATCACGTTTGCGGAGATGACCGCCCGAGCTGCCGTCGACACCTGCATCGTACCCTGCGTCGAGTCGACCTGGGTGGCCGTAACCGACCACTCACGGCCGATGTGATCCCAGTTGAGCTGATACCATCGGTCCGCGCCCTGGAAGTAGTCCCAGATGAAGGGGTCTCGAGGAACCCAGTCATTCTCTGGATCCAGATCGGTTTCGAGGACGAGGGCGTAGATGAGGGAGTGGGTCGGGTTGGCGTCCGGTACAGGCGCCGCGAGCTCGGTGCGGAAGACCCAGGTAGCGCCGCTGGGGAAGGGTTCCGGATCCGCTGGGCAGACGGTGCGGACTCCGTCTTCGACCTCATTGCAGGGGTATGCCGTGTTGCCGAAAAGTGCCTGGATCGCCCTCGGACTGAAGTCCTGTCGCACTGCGGTGGAGCCGATGATATCAACCAAGTCGTCAAAGAATGAACACTCCGTTTCAGGTCCGAGGCTATCGGCGCAGTCGTTCGTTGGGTCCGGAGCAAAGTCGGTGCACTCGGCACTCAGCATCGTAGGACGAGACGAGGCACTGGCAGGAACGACGGGTCCATCGTTCACTCTGGCCACTGCAGTATCGAAGGTGACGAATGCGTTTGCGCTCATGGTGCCCACGCTCATGCACCGGAACCGCGGCTCCCACGAAGCGGGAAGGTTGAAGTCTCGGGTCTCGGTAAGACCGACCGGCGTCAATCGATTGAGGTCCTGGATCTCAAAGGAAGCCTTCACCCCGAACCGAAGGTCCAGCTCGACCAGGGCAGGTTGGACCAAGCCGTCATCGATGTAGGAGCCTTCGAACAAACCGCCAAGGGGAGAGGCGGCAAGGAGCGCTTCGGTCGGTGCCTGCGGGCTGGTGTCCGACAGGTCACGTATCACCTCGACCCCACCCACGAGCTCCGGTTGGTTCAGAACGAAGACGCCTGAGAAGTGCGGAATCTCCAAAACCACGGGTCCGCTTCGAGCCGCATCAGTCGCCCGAAGCGGAACGCCTTCTACTCGATCCCCCGAGACAAGGACGCCGGCCAGCAGTCCAGGAGCGTCGATGGTCAGTTCGAGCTCAGCAGGCTGGCTGAACTGGAGCCCGTCCGGCTCCAGCGTAAAGGCCCGAATTAGCTGAAGGCCATCCTGCGAATCCAGCGATGCGCCGGGAATCCCTTCGATCACCCGAATCGAAGCGGGATCGATCCCGTCGGGCAAGGTGTCGGCCCCGATCCGCAGAACGGCGCCGCCTCCCTCGCTCTGTACTTCGAAGGCCTGGTTGCCCCCGACGCCAGAATCAGGCGGGAGGGCGTCCTGCGCCGTGCCGTTGCCGCTGCCCGCGTCTCTGGCCTCGCCGTTCCCCCCATCTGGGTCATCGGACGACGAGCAGTGGGCGCAGAGCAGACCAATGACCAAAGCCTGCGCGATCTCCCCTCGCCTCATTCGAACACCAAGAAGCCGTTGGGCACGGCTATGCGCGGGATGCCCATCGCGTTCATGATGATGGCCACACTCTCTGGTGCATCACCAGGAGGCGCGCTGCTACGGAAGTTGTCGTAGGACCCACTCGCCGTCGGGTAGTAGTAGAAAAAGCGCCCTGCCGCCCCGAAGCTCACGCTGGGAGCTACGTGGACGCGACCCATCGGATCCAGCGCCGCGTCCATCTCGACGATCGCCGCTTCAGGGTCGATCTCGGTCTCGGTCCAGCTTGTACCCTCCCGTCGGGACCAATAAATCCCGCGCGCCCGCATGGAGCGAAGGTCCGTTGACACGATGTGGACGACGGATTCGTCCACGAGAATCGTACCGTGGACGCCCTTGCCCATGCCCGGCACGTCCTCGACGGTCCAGGGTGCAGGACCCTCGGCATGTCGAAGAACTGGCGTACCCGAGACTTGGGCCAAGTACGAGACGTGCAGCGTGCCATCGTCCGCCAGAGCAATCCGCGCGAACTCCCCAAGCTGGTCTCCATCGGCCGGCGCCTCGATCTCAGACACGTCGAAGGCCGTTCCATTCCAGCGAGCGTAGCGAGCGGACAAGGTCCCCTCGTCGAAGAACACCACATGAACCGTCCCATCGCCGCCGACCGCAATGTCGAAGTCCGCAAACCCGTTGCCGATGAGCGCATCGTCCGCGACCGGTGAGCCTTCCCAGGAGTCGCCCGCTCGTCGTGCGTAGTGCAGAACGAAGTTGGGGCCCACCGAATCAATGTACAGAATATGAGGCGAGTCGTCCGGCCCCAGGGCCATGGCCGTCAGCTCACCCGGCGGGGATATGCTCGGCGCTTCCGAGACTTCTTCGTCGGTCCACATTCCGCCGCTGCGGGTTCCGAACCACAGAGAGGTTCGCCCCGATCGCCGACGGGACCCGACCATTCGGGCCTCGCCGTCAGAGCCCACGGCCAAACCTACGCGATGTGCGCAACACCCATTGACACGCCCAGGCCCCCGCTCGTTGGTGGGCTCGACGGGAACGTAGAAGTCGCCTCCGCCTCCCATGTCCGTAGCGCCCATCCCGCTGTCGGCTGGACCTCCGGCCATGTCACGGGAGCCCGTGTCGACAGGGCCCGAATTGCCACCAGACATGTCGGTGCCACCGTTCCCCGATGGATCATCGGACTCCGAGCAGCCCACCACCAAAACCGCGGCCAAGAACCAGTATCGCGTCATCTCTACCCACCCTTTCACAGCAGAGACCCTAGGACTACCCTGAGAGCGAGTCAAACGTCGGGCGCAGCGCGCCTCCCTCCCGGGCTCGCATGTGCGTCACGAGCGATTCTCAACTGCATCATCGTTCAAGAGAGCAAGGAGTCCTGCCTCGGACTAGCCGAGGGACCAAGAGGCGGCGGTCGAAGCCGGTGGCTCGGCGGGCTGACCGTCGGGACATTACCTTGCGAACGGAACCCTAGGGTAAGACGCTCAAACGAAGGTCAACCTGCAGTGCTAAGCCTCTCTCTAGGTCATTGAAAGCAACACCGGTGTCACCGTCCGTGAACGGTCTCATGTAGTCGACCTGCACGAAGGGTGCGATTGGACATCTCGCTGCGTACTCGGTTTGAGGGCAGTTTGCCCGAACCCAAGGTTCGGTCCGCCAGCACCTTGCAAAATCGAAGGACCGAACCGACCGACACGGAACGTCCTCCCGAGTTCGTCACCAAGTAGTCGTCGACGCCGTCCACCTCACACTTCATGGAGCTGCCGACCACGTCACCCTCCGGATACCGAGGTGCCGGCGAAGTCCTCTCGACTCACCACCCAATCGAGGGGCTGGCCCTGTCGGAACTCCTCTGCGACGTTGGAAGTCTCGTGTGGTGCCGGGCCCCAGCAAGCGAGACTCGATGGCTTCGTCGATCACGGAATCTTCATGGCCTGCCACGGTGCCGAAGATCTCGACGAATTACCCCTAAGGGGCCCCTTGGCCAGAATTAGGCCGGTATGGAGCCCTTCCTGACTTTCTGAAGCTCGGAGCTTACACAATCGACGATCAATCGTTCTTCCTAGGTATGAGACGACTGCTCCTCCTCGCCTTGTTTCCTTCCGGCTTCATCGCCTGTGGGACCGACCCAACGGAGCTGGAGCCCGCATCGGAGCAAGGAACGGACAGCCCTCTCCCTTCTGAGCCCATGGGCGGTCGAGTCCTCGCCATCGGCGACTCGATACTGGAGTGGAATGCCGACACGTCCCGGAGCATTCCGGACGTGTACGCTGAGGCTTCGAGTCGCCCGCTGACGAACGAGTCAGTGGGGGGCGCACGTCTTCTCGCCGGAGAGCGGAGCATTCCGTCGCAGTACGCCGAATCGGCACAAAACTTCTCTCAGGTCATCCTCGACGGCGGCGGCAACGATGTAGGTGGAGATGGATGTGGCTGCGGCGACTGCCTCGGGACGGTGGACCTAATCGTAAGCGCGGACGCCGGGCGCGGCCGAATGGTGGAGCTCGTGAATCAGATCATTGGCGACGGTTCAGAAGCAGTGCTCCTCGGCTACTACATGCCACCTCCCTTCGGCGAGTTCGCGGCGTGTGATGAAGAGTTCATTGCGCTCAACACACGCTACGCGGCGCTCGCCACATCGAGCGACTCGATACACTTCGTCAACATGGGGGACGTCATCGACCACAGAACGAACCCCGAATACTTCGATGACGACATCCATCCATCGGTCGCAGGATCCCGGGTGGTGGGTCAGTACATCGCTGAGTCGCTGAGTCGACCTGACTGACCATCCACCAGCCCAGCCATCGTCGCTCAGACATGGTCTAGGCGAGATGAAGTCTCGCCTGAACGCCTGAGTCCCGTCGGCGGCCAATGCGGACCCAGTGGGTCCGCATTGCCGGGGGCGAGACTAGGACTCGTTGCCGAAGGCGAGATGAAGTCTCGTCTGAACGCCTGAGTCCCGTCGGTGGCCAATGCGGACCCAGTGGGTCCGCATTGCCGGGGGCGGGACTCGAACCCGCATGACTCTCGTCGAGGGATTTTAAGTCCCCTGCGTCTACCGATTTCGCCACCCCGGCAAGCACTTGTTTTTATTCCGTATTTCAGTATTTCCGACCGCTGAGTCACTCCTGCGTTGACGGCGCGTTGACGAATTTGAAGGCCCTTTCGGCGTGTGCCCGCTGGCGCGAGTCGTCTTCCGGCAAGGCCTTTGCATAGAACTTCAGCGTAATGGAGGGGTCCTTGTGCCCAGCCAACGCCGAGACCTCGTGCACCGGGGCACTTGCCCGCAGCAGCGAGGTGACGAACGTCTTCCGAAGGCTGTGAGGTGGAAAGCGACGGTCGTCTGGCAGGCCAGCCTTCTCCATGGTCCGCTTCCACGCGCTGTAAAAGACCTCGTCCCAAACCGGTTTGTCCTCGTGGCCTTCTCGCTGGGCTGTGGTGACTAGGTCTCTGGGGTCGAACTTGCGCAGTCCTCGGCGCTTGAGTTCGTGCTTTTGATACTCGCGCAACAGGCCAGCGGCGTGTTGGGTCAGTGGCACCGTTCGCTTATCTCGTCCCTTGGTCGGCGTGTCGGTCAGGAGTCCTTGTCCTCTGCGCTCCTCAAGCTTTCGTCGAATGTGCGCCACGGGCTTGGTTCCCTCGAGCTGTAGGTCCTGCAAGAACAGGCCGAGCCCCTCCGACTTCCGGCAACCCACGAACAGACCGAGGACCGTAAACGGGAATGCCCAGTCGGTGGTGGAGACCTCGAGCAAAGCCATGGCCTCGGCTGGCGTGAAGGCTTGTTGGGTGTAATCGTCTCGGTCGGGGTCGTCTTCCCGTTGGCCCGTGGGTTTGTCTATTACGCCCGTGCATGGGTTGGCCTTCACCAGCTCCATACCGATGGCGCGCTTCATTAGCTGGTTGAGGACGATGTGGATCTTGCGGCGCTGCCCTGGCGTTACGCCCTGGGCGCCGAGGTCAAGGTACCAGCTGTTCAGCGCTGCCGGTCCGATGTCGGCGACGGGCGTCTTCCCGAACTTCGGCAAGATGTACTTCGCCAGGATGTTCTCGTCGGCGCGCAGCGTAGCCCAGGAGGGCTTGCCTTTGTCGTGGTGTGCTTGCTGCCGTGCCTTCTGGTGCTGGTCTGCTACGAACGCCAGGGGCGCCCTGGACTTGGCGCTAGCCTGGGTCTGCCAGCCGTGGCGGAGGATGGCCTGGTGCGCAGCGTGCTCACTGTCGAAGGTGCCGACGGAGACCCGAGTGCCCTCCCCGTGCTTGACCGGAACCGTCGCTGTGTAGGCCTTGGAACCGTCTTTCCGTGTGCGGACCTGCACACTGCCAAACTTTGGAGCCTGCCCCACGGCCGCGGAGCCTAGCATGCCTTGACCGAGCATGGTGTGGGGGGTCCTGTAACGGGCAGGAATGGGCTGGGAGGACAAACTCGAGGACTGGCGGCAGACGAAGTGCCCCCCACTGGCCAGAGTCCTTTGCGAAAGTCTCGAAGCCCTGTGCGAGCCTGAAGTCGTCGCCTACCTCGAGGAGCTGCGCGAACTGAAGCGTTTGGGAAGCCAGGAAGCAGCCGACGACCTCCAAGACATCGCCGACGCCATCACGCAAACCGGGGCCAGCAGGCAGGTTGAGGCGCGCAGCGCCCTTTACGAGTGGCTTAAGGCTGAGCGGGCGGGGTTGGCGGCAGCCGTTAGGGCTGACAAGAGCGACCGGGAGATCGTTATGGCCACCGATAAGCCGTTCAGGCAATTCGCTGAAGCCGCCCTGCCCTACGTGCGCCGGGGTTGGACGAGCGCGGCCGACATTACGGGGGCGGTCTTCGGGGTGGACCCGGGCACTGTGAAGCGAAGAAAACGACACGCCGGGTAGACATTCGTATATTTCCTGTCTTCTAGCGCGGACCAAACCGCCCCATTAGCTTGGGGAAATGACGAACACCGACACCCTAGAGCGGGTTTTGAAGCCTTTTAGAGAACTCATTGGACCCTTGGAGCCCCTGCAGCCCGTGGCGCTACGGGAAGCCGACGCCGCGCTTCGATATGGGGTCAGCCAGACCTTCCTCAAGCGCGAGATTCGTGCCAGGCGCCTGGCGCCGCCGACTCGGATCACGAGAGGGCTGAAGGTCTACTTGGTCGAGGACTTGGACGCATGGTTTGAGCGGCGCAAGGCCAACCCGGCTGAGAGCACGGGCTTTCGGGGGCCTACGCCGTGAAGCGCAAGCAAGAGACGCGGGAGTCAACCTGGCTGCCGAAGAGCAAGCGCATGCGGCGACGCCCCGAAGTGGGCGACACCGTCCGTGTATGGAGCGACCGACTGGGGCGACTTGTCGACCGAGAGGTCATTCACAGCGACGCCAACGGATTGGCTTGGACGACTGAGGCGGGCTGCCGGGAAATCTGTTGGGGAACGTGGCAAGCGACGCACGTCTGCCGGGCGAGGTTGGTGAAGTGAGCGGCGTACAAGCGCCTGACCACGCTTCGCCAACGGAGCTCCTCCATCACGCTCAGCGGTACGGGGCGCTTGGCCTTCGGGTCATCAAGCTGCACGGGATCAGGGGCTACACGAGCACAGGCAAGCCGATCTGTACCTGCAAGGAGGGGGAGAACTGTAAGGACGCCGGAAAACATCCGGTCTCTACGGGCTGGAAGCGCCAGTCGGAGGTGCCGGAAGATGTCCAGAACTTCGGGAGCTTCAACCTTGGCCTGCCTATGGGTGAGTTGGTAGTTCTCGATGTGGACGGACCAGAGGGCGCACAGAGTCTAGAGCGGATCCGGGCCCAACATGGCGAACTGCCGAAGGGTCCTGTGCAGATCACCGGGAGCGGGGGACGGCACCTGCTCTTCAAAGCGCCCCTGGGCATCAAGCTGCCGAATGCTGTGAAGTTCAAACCTGGCCTCGACATCCGAGCGGAAGGTGGCTTCATCGTCACGGCGCCAAGCTTGCACAAGAGCAACAAACGCTACCACTGGACCGACCCGGACCTCGAGCCCCCAGAAATGCCGCAGTGGCTCGCCGAAATGGCCAACGGGAGGACGGTCCAAGTGCGGCCCGACGAGTACCTCGAGCGCGCCCCTGTGGCGATCAGCGGCCAGGGCGGGAGCGCGGTAATGATGTCGGTCATGGCCACGTTGGTTCGGGGTTGCAAGCTCCGCGAGCCCGCCGACATGATGGCGCTCATCGGGCCTTGGAACCAACGTTGTGAACCGCCCTGGACCGAGAAGGAGCTGAGGCGAGGCTTCACGAACGCCCTAGAGCGATTCCGGGAGGACGGCCGCGCCCGGGTGACCTACAACAAAGACGGCAGCCCCCAGGTCAACCTGGCCCTCGTTCGTCGTATCGTTCAGGAGGATCCAATGTTTGAGGGTCGACTCCGCTACAACGCAATGGCTCAGTACGTGGAAATCGACGGCGAGCGCCTGGACGACTACGTCATTAACGACGAGCGCGACGCCATCGTCGACCGCTACAGCCTGCCCAATCTCAACGCCAGGATGGTGGCGGAGCAGTTGATCGCCGAAGCGCGAAAGCACATCTACTCACCGGTTGTTGAGTACCTCGACGCTCTCGATTGGGACGGCCAGAGGCGTTTTGGACAGCTAGTGGACGCCTTGAGGATCAGGAACGGCCGGAACCGAAGGCTTGGACCCTTCTACATCCGAAAGTGGATGGTCAGTGCCGTGGCGCGCGCGCGGGCACCGGGCTGCAAGGTCGACACGATCTTCGTTTTGCAGGGCGACGAGCAAGGCGGCGGCAAGAGCTCGGCGCTCCGTGCGTTGGCTGAGCCCTGGTTCTCGGACAGCAACCTTGACCTGAGCCACAAGGACTCATTCATGGCCATCGCTGGGATCTGGATCCACGAGTTCCAAGAGCTGGCCTCCTGGTACGGCAAGAAGGACGGCAACCTCGTCAAGGCTTACATCAGCTCGCAGGTTGACCGGTATAGACCCTCCCACCTTCAGCACGTTCGGGACGTACCCCCGAGCAACGTGTTCTGTGGCACGGTCAACGACCGAGACTTCCTAACCGACCGGACAGGGGCACGCCGCTTCTGGTGCCTCGAGACCGAGGCCAGTCGCCACAACATGATCGACCTAGAGTGGATCCGGGCGAATCGAGACCAACTATGGGGTGAGGCTGACGCCGCCTTCAGCGCATGGAAGGGAGAGAGTTTCTGGGCGCCCTGGTGGCCAACCACGAGCGAAGAGGACGCCATGCAGCGCCTCAACCTCGAGTTTCAGCCTGAGGACGGTGTGGCCGCCAAGGTGGGCCGCCTTTTGGAGGAGGACCCGCGGGAGTTCTTCCGACTGGCAGACGTGATCGAATCCGTGGGTGTGCGCGCCACCGACCAGAAGGCCATAACAACCATCGACCACGCGCTGAAGTCACGGGGGCTCAAGAAGACGCGCAGGACCGTTAACGGCCAGAAGATCCGCTGTTACGCCCGCCACGAGCACCAGGGTAGACCGGGGTAGGACCAGGGGGGGGGGGGGGTCCTCCGCAAAGGCCTTTAAGCCACGCAAAACAGTACCTATGGACCATTCTAGCTCTAGGGGCGTGCTGAAAAACGCGGTCCCGAACCGTTCCTGAGGGGGATCGACAGGCCGGTTTCGATGTGATCGAAACTGTCTATGCGCGGCTCGTCTCCTGCCCAGTCTTCGATGGTTTGCCTCATGGATCCCGAGTCCTTGGTTCCAGCGGCCCATCCGATCCGATCGATCAAGAAGCTGGCCGACGGCATCCTGAGCGAGATGTCCCCGGTCTTCGACGAGGTCTACGCGGAGCGAGGGCGCGCTTCGATCCCGCCCGAGCGGCTGCTCAAGTCGATGCTGCTGATGGCCTTGTACGGCGTGCGAAGCGAGCGTCAGCTCTGCGAGCAGCTGCAGTACA
>JBCCQA010000037.1:0-48837 GCA_039024635.1 Myxococcota bacterium
GGAAGACTCAACAGTTCTGGTGACGCGAAGACCCTGGCTCCCTTCGTTGGGGACAGGCTCATCCGGGTCCCACACCCGTACATGCTCGTACTCACCGCTCGAGGCTCGCAGCAGAATCCACGAGGAGTTTCCGAGGGGCGTGTCGTGACCGTCCGGGTGGGAGATCCAGGCTCCGATGGCCCGGGACGGCTCAAGCGAATCCGGATGAATCATTTGAGTCATCGTGTTCGGAGCCAAACGCAAGACTCGGACGTCCGAGGGCTGGAAGGCGCGCTCGAAGTACTCGGCTGCGTCGAGGTCGACCTCGACGCCCATCTCGGGCCGATCGAGATGGCCCGTACCACAGACGTGTAGGCACGTTCGCCAGCATCAAGTCACCCGAGGACTCCGGGACTGCAGTTAGGCCCCTCAGCTGGCGATCGACCTTGTAACCGATAGCCGCCTCTCTCTCGCCTGCAAGATGCTCCCATTCGTACACGACCTCTCATCGAGGGGAGGCATTCTCTCCGTCGTTGCGCCGAAGCAGCCCCCTGGTCCGGGGCGGGCAGGGTCGAGCTCAGCAGACAAGAAGAGTCGCCCACCGGCTACGGCCACATTCGGAAAGCGTTGGCCGTCCGGGAACGCCTCGCTCTGATCGAACTCTGGTTCTAGATCCCAAGCGATTCGCCCTGGAGCACTGGGTTCGTAGGAACCTCGAAAGATGAGCCCTCCGGTCGTTGCTGCAAGGACGAAGTGCTGTCCTGTCTCGCTGTCGACATGATCCACAAGGGTGCGAATCTCAGTCTTCCAAGCCGTCGATGCAGTCCCCGGCGGCATAAAGGTCCAGGTCTGACTCTCGTCGTCACGAGACCAGACGCCTACCTGACCATCGACATTCGCGACGGTCAGCAAAAGGAGTTCGACGGGCTCGTCCAGGGCAGCTCCGCTGCTGTCGGTCTCACGCAGCGCATGTGCGCGGCGCTGATGTAGCGAGGCCCGAACGCACGATCGAGCTCCCAAACCACACCGCTTCGTCTCTTAACCAGGACCTGGGCTCCCAAGGTCTCGCTGCGATTCCATCCCTCCTGCTTCCAGCCGGCTGTCGTGCGCGACTTGGTTCAGGGCCTCAAGGGTGCCGGCCTGGCCAACAAGACCGTCCGCAACATCTACGGGACGCTCCATCGGCTGTTCGAGGACGCCGTCGCGTATGAAGTTCTGGACAAGTCGCCCTGCCGGCTGACTCGGGCGGAACTGCCGAAGAACGTCGACCGTGACCCGCGTTGGCGTGAAGAAGCGGTGTTCAGCCGGGCCGAGCTGGTCCAGCTTCTGTTCGACCCCAGGCTGCCCGACGTCAACCGCATGATGTACGGACTGCTCGGCTTGACTGGAGCCCGGACCGGAGAGGTCGTGGCGCTGACCTGGGGCGACTACCAGGAAGCGGAGCCGCTGGACCGGCTCTCCGTCCACCGGAGCTTCAACGCCAAGGCCAGAGAGTTCAGGCCAACGAAGACCGAAGTGCCGCGGCGAGTTCCGGCTCATCCGCTGCTG
Organism: Myxococcota bacterium; assembly: GCA_039024635.1. GTDB lineage: Bacteria > Myxococcota > Kuafuiibacteriia > Kuafuiibacteriales > Kuafuiibacteriaceae > Kuafuiihalomonas. Next base: position 1,528 of record JBCCQA010000037.1, read on the forward strand.
GGGGTCCTGCTCGCAGCCTGGAAAGACCGATGGTCCGCAGAGTTCGGCCGGGAGCCCACGCCGGAAGACCTTATCATCCCCTGGGTCCCGAGGAGCGGACGGATGCGGCCCTGGCGGACCGACACTATATGGAAGCGGCTCGATCAGGACCTCGCGCAGCTTGGCTTGCGACACCGACGGGCCCACGACCTCAGGCGGACGTTCATCTCCCTCTGCCGAGAGGATGGTGCCCGAGAGGACCTTCTCAAGTGGGTCACCCACGGCCGGCCTCCGGGCATCATGGACGTGTACACGACCCCACGGTGGGCGACGCTGTGCGCCCAGGTCGAAGCGCTCAAGATCTCGCCGCCCAACGACGAAGGTCCGCCACCCTCGGGACCCCGAGATGGGGCTCTCGAAGGAAGCGGGCTCACGGATGATGGCTTACAGTCGGACTTACAAGGCCCAGAAGACCCTGAAATCACAGGAGGAAAAGGATGGAGCCGGCGGGAATCGAACCCGCGTCCGAAAGTCGGTCCAGCGCGAAGCACTACGTGTGTAGTCTCACGAGTTGAGTTTAGGACCTCGGTGGCTCGCAGACACACCACTCGAAGTCCGATCCTCTAGATCTCGTCCGCTGCGTCGAGGCGGCGCAGCGAACCAGCCTGCTTTGATCTCGCTCGTCCGGGGACCACAGGCGGGGTCACCCGAGCGAACGGCTAGAATTCAGCTATGCGCTAAATTCAGGCGGCCATAGCGAGCGAAGGCTCGTCGTTGGCAGTTGAAGTTTCCGTACCGTTTTGACCGGCAAGCACGGTTCCCGGACACGCGCTTCGTGATTCACGACCCTCGTCGAAACCAGGTCGGCCCCAGATTTTCAAAGAACCCACCCAAGGTACGCGCCTCTCGCGGTGCGTCAAGGAGACAGTCTCCGCCGCCCCCACACTGACCGACATACTTCGTCCACTTTCGACCTCGAAGAGCGCAAAAAGGCCGGTCCGAGGGGATCCCGCTCGAGTCTGATTCGAGGCTACACTCGGCCCATGCCCCAGTGTCCCCACTGCGCCGCGCTCTACGAAGACGGCGTCGGGAACATGTGCCCCAGCTGCGGGCAGGATGTCCTACTCCCGCCCAGCCGGCCCCGTGCTGCAGGGGATGCGGCGTCCGTGGGCGGTCCGCCGCCTCTGCCTCCCAAGAAGCGGCGGACGATCAGCCAAGCGGGCCCCTCAGCCCCCGCCGGGGTGCCGACCGACGACATCGCGCCCAACGGCTGGGGTACCCAGCCGGCCGCCGAGTCCTGGTCCGGCGTCACGCCGCCGCCGCTGCCGCCCAAGAACAAGCGCCCCACGAACGGCAAGCCGAGCGGGCCCCCGCCCCCCCCTGCCGCCAAGCTCCTTCTTCAGGAGCTCAAAGCCCAATCCCCCGACGTCACGGGCTCCATCCCCGCGGCCCCCACCGTCGCTCAGGCCAAGATCGATCTGCCGATCAAAGCGACCAAGAAGCGACGGGTCTCCGATGCCTTCGTCATCGCCATCCTGGGCCTCGTGGTCGTGAGCGGCATCGCCTACGCGGTCCTCAGCCAGTCCCTTCCCGACGTCGACATGGGGCAGGTCGAGGTCCAGGCCCTCCGCAGCAAGAAGCAAATGGCGATTCGAGCCATGGAGGAGGGCCACGCCCTGGTCGTCCAAGGCGAGAGCAAGGCCAAAGACGCCGTCTCTGCCTACCAAAGGGCCCTCAGCTTGGACCCCACCCTGGCCTCGGCCGAGCGGGGCCTGGGGATAAGCTTCGCCACCCTCGAGAACGCCGAGGAAGCCATCGCTCACTATGAACGCTACCTGGAGCTGGCTCCTGAGGCCCCGGATCGCCGAGAAGTGAAAAAGACCATCCGCCGGATACGTAAACAGGCCCGCTGAGGCCGGCCGGACTCCCGTCTTTCGAGCGCCTCCGGAGGGTGCTATCCGGCCCTCATGGCTTCGTCCCTCGTCGAGTCCATCGAGACTCGCTCCGCCTCCGTCGCCGTCTGCGGTCTGGGCTACGTCGGACTCCCCTTGGTCGACGCCTTCCTCCGGGCCGACTTCAAGGTCATGGGCTTCGACATCGATCCCCAGAAGATCCACGCCCTCCAGAACGGCGAGAGCTACATCCGGCACATCGACTTCTCGGCCCTGAAGGCTGCCATCGGGGCCGGCCGCTTCGTCCCCACCACCGACTTTGGCCGTATCGACGAGCCCGACGTGATCCTCATTGCCGTACCCACGCCCCTCAACGCGACCCGGGAGCCCGACCTTGGGGCGGTCGAAGGCACCTGCCGCCAGATCCAAAAAGGCCTCCGCAAGGGCCAGCTCATCGTCTTGGAGTCTACGACCTACCCGGGTACTACGAGTGAGGTCTGCCAGCCCATCCTGGAGTCAGGAGGCTTGAAGGCGGGCGACGACTTCTATCTGGCCTACTCTCCGGAGCGCGAAGACCCCGGCAACCCCAAGTTCGAGACCAGCACCATCCCCAAGGTGGTGGGCGCCGATGACGACGCTTCCTTAGCCGCGGCGGTCGCCGTCTATCAGACCATCATCCAGCAGGTCGTCCCGGTTTCGGACATGAAAGCGGCCGAGCTCACCAAGATCTTCGAGAACACCTTCCGGGCCGTCAACATCGCCCTCGTCAACGAGCTCAAGCTCATGTGCAGCCGGATGGGCATCGACGTGTGGGAGGTCATCGACGCGGCCAAGACCAAGCCCTTCGGCTTCATGCCTTTCTATCCTGGTCCCGGTCTGGGCGGGCACTGCATCCCCATCGACCCTTTCTACCTGACCTGGAAGGCCCGCGAGTACGACTTCAGCACCCGCTTCATTGAGCTGGCGGGTGAGATCAACACCCAGATGCCCTACCACGTCGTGGACGGCGTCATGCGTGCGCTGAACAAGAACCGGACGAGCCTCAATGGGGCCCGCATCCTCGTCCTCGGCATTGCCTACAAGAAGAACGTCGACGACGTCCGCGAGAGCCCGGCCCTAAAGATCATCGACCTCCTCCAGGAGGCGGGCGCCCACGTCATTTTCAACGACCCCTACTGCCCGGTCATGAAGAAGACCCGCAACTTCGACCTGGATGTGAAGTCGGTCGAGCTCACCCCCGAGCTCCTGAAGAGCCAGGACGCCGTGCTCATCCTCACCGATCACGACGTCTATGACTGGGACTTCGTGGCCGAGCACGCGCCCCTCCTCCTCGACACCCGCAACGCCACCACGGCCGTCAAGAAGCGGGACGCCATCGTGAAGCTGTAGCGTCTCTACCCCAGTCCAGCTCTCGAACGCATGATGGCATCATTCGAACAGGGGTCGGATGGCCCGAATGTCGAGCCGAGCCCCGGGCAGGTTCAAGACCTTGGCTTCCACGGACAGGTGAAGGGTTCGATCGATGTCGCCGTTCAGGGTCAGCTGGCGGGTCTGGAAACTCCCGACGTTGGTCGAACAGCCACCGCCTTCGTCGGGTCGAGAGAAGAAAAGGGGAAAAGCGAACGGTTGGCCTGAGCGGTCTTCTCCGTATTGACCTTCGACGACGATCTCCAACTTCGAGAAGCCATCGCAGCTGTCCGAGAAGGCCTGGAATACGATCTCCACGGCAGTGATGGGTTCGGTGCTTCGCAGAGTCGTGAGCTGACCAACCCAGCGGTCTTCGAGAAGCTCGAAGCAGTCAGGACAGCGACGGTCGTTCGAATCCGTCAGCTCACCCCAGATGACTTTGTCGCCGGGCTCGGGGAGCTCTAAGACGGAAGCCTGAACGCTTGCGAGAGGTGCGCCCTGGTTGCCGTTCAGGTCCCGTGCGGCCTCCAGACCACGGACTTCCAGAGGGCCGGGCGCCCACCAGACGGCCCGAGGGAGAGCGTACCCGTAGTCCAGCTGATGAAACTCCGAGGGAAAGAAGCCGCAGCCCCCGGTCAACGCGAAGAAGGGTAGACCTTCTAGCTCGACCTCCTCGCCGTTGTCCTGCTGCCCCGCGAGGCGACCGAAGTGGTCCTGGTCCACCACCTCGTCCGAGTTCACGACGATGGGCTCCCAAGGCAGGAGCAGGGGTTCGGCGGATGCATCGGCGCCGCGAGGTCGGAAGCCATAGCGCCTCTCGGGTGGCCGTTGGTCAGGGAAGACGAGGCCGGTGACCCGAACTGGTGCCGAAGTTGGACCCGAGCTGTACCAGCCGGAAGCGACGAACGTGTCCTCTTCCAGCAAGAAGCCGTCTTCGAAGTCGACGTCCGCGAACTCGAAGTCGTCGAACTGCAAACTCCGGATGCGGTCGAACAGGAGCGTCAGCGGAGAGCGAACGTTGAACTGAAAGCACTCGATTGGACTCCAACGCCCGTTTTGGGGCTGAAAGATCTCCATCTGTCCCCGCGGAAGCGCGATGAAGATTCGATGCATGCCCCGAGTACTCACGGGCGTCGATGTACGGCCCCCTTTTCGGCGCTCCAAAGTCGCGGACCGGGGTGGTTTCCCAGGCTGGGCTTCACTCGGTCGGAACTAGCTGGAGCACGGTGACGGTCGTCGGCCCCGTCAGGTTTCGGCCCGCGAACTGATACGCCACCGTGACGCTTTGGCGGGTCGAGCGACCGTCCCCTAGCTCCGATGGACCCAGGTTCAGGAATCCGGAGCTGCAGCCATCGCCCGACCGACGGAGGCGGACGCCACTGGCAAGACCACCGAACAGTTCCAGAGACGCGTCAGGTCCGGAGCTTCCAGTGACGCCCACGTCTACCCTCGTGTCGTCCCGACAGTCCTCGGCGTCGATTCGAGCGAGGATGGAGACGCTCCTAAACGCCCGCGGTGGCTGGGGCCTCACCGCCGCCATGAAACCGATCCGGCGGCCCTCCAACACCTCCAGGCCCACGCAAGGCCGGCCCTCGCAGGGTGCAACCGGGGCCACTCGGTCAGCGAAGTAGGTGACGCCCGATCCTTCTCGGAAGTTGACCTCCGATACCGGCTCGGGAGCCGACAAGACGGCATACTCGGCGCGGATGAGTTCAGAAGGCTGTCCGAACAAGTCTCGAGCCGGTTCGGTTGTCTCCAGGGTTACGCGTGGTCCCTCGAACCATCGCTGGGGAGCCACGGAGAATTCGGTCAGCACGACGGATCCTGCACCGTCGTACTCGCGGCCACCTTCATTGAGGCGTACGCAGCCAAATAGACCTCCCCTCTCGTGGATCGGCACGGGCTCGATGGTGCTGCGTTCGTCACGAAAGACGAGACCAAAGCTGGGCTTGCGTTCGAAGAGCACGAACTCGTCCGCGTCGATCAGGAACGTGTCGAAGGGTAGGACGAAGGGTCCCGTGCCGACCGGCCCTCGTGGCATTCGGCGGCGGAGGGCCACACTCGGCGGATCCTCATCCAGTACAATCGTCCCCTGTAGGTTGAGAGGCGCAAGCGCCGTTCCACCACTTGCGTTCGCGTCGTCGTAGGCCAGCCACCACTCGCCCGCCATCTCGACCTCGGGTGTCCGGAGGTCGAGTCCGTCGGCAGGTTCGTCATCGGCGAGTCGAAGACTCTGGATGACGGCCCCGAAGCGGGGGTCTTCGCTGGCGAGCGAGACCAAGTCTCCAGAAAACGTTTCACACGGATAGTCCGTCCAAAGACCGCCCTCAAAGGCGTATGCGTTCCAGCGCCCTTGCGTGCCTCGTGTCGACGCAGTCTGGGGAAGAGAACTCTGGGTCGCGCCAAACAGTACTGCGCGGGTCCCGTCGGGCGGCGCCCGAACGAAGGCCATCTGAATGCGCTCACCGATGATGGTCTCGGCCAGGGGCCTCAGGTCTTCTTGGATGTCGACGGCGACGATCTCGATCTCGAAGTTCCCCTGGTCCGCCAGGAAGTCGACGACGGGCGGGGTTCCTGCGTCGCCGAGGTCCGCGCCCAGGTCTACGTCCGGTCTGCCCGAGTCGACGCCGACGTCGGCCCGGGCGTCTGGCCCCAACGCATCCGGACCGGGGGTCGACACGTCGACCGGGCCGCCGTCCCCTGAGGACTGCAGGCCTCCGGTGGCTGGGGCCGTGCAGGCCCCGCAGGCCACGAGCGTCCACAGAAAGATATGACGCATGCACCTAGTACTCAGGTGCGGGCGGTTCCGGGGCGAGGAAAATGCGTCAAGGGTTCGAGGCAGCGTCACACCGCGGCGCGGAAGCGTTCGATCATAGCGTGGGCGTCTGCGCGCTGCATGGGTCTGGCGAAGCGCAGGACTTGGTGTCGATAGTCGGTTGCGGACAGGTAGGGATAGATCTGGTCCAGCCCGAAGAGATGCTGCTCGTCGTGCATCAGGGTCTCGAGCTCGGGCGCGTTCTCTTCCAGCAGGAACTGCCAAGCCGGCACGGCGCCGAAGGCGAGGCCGCCTTCGGCCACGATGTCGTCGGGTCGGCCGCTTCGCATTCGCTGAAGCATGTTCAAGGACTGAAGGGCTCCCACCTTGGACGCCGGGGGCCGAAGAGACTCGACCACGACCACCTCCGCCTTTCTATCCGTCATCGCGATTCGACCTAAGGCTGCGGCGAGCCCGGCCGCGCTTCCGCGCTCGAAAGGCTCCTCCACCAGGCGCAGGCCTTCGAAGTCGGAAAGCAAGGGGCCCCAAGACGGGCGTTCCTGCTCCAGGGCGCAGGCGACGAGCTGGGTCCGATCGGTGAGGGCCGATGCGACGTGCAAGGCTTGCTTGAGTCCGGCCATCTCCTCGCTCGGGCTGTTGGACTTCGGCGGCGAGCGATGAAGGACGACGACCCAACGCATGGCACTGGAAAAAGCACGGCGCATGCCACGCCGCCCTCTCGTTGAGCCTCGATGGCGTTGCTTCCGCTTGGTGACCATCCTTGGCCAACACGTTCGGCTTGCGTAGATGTTTGGGCACATGGCCCCGACTCTGCTGCACGTCTTGGTCTTTGCGCAGGCGACCCTCGTTACGGATCGACGATGGGACGTGCTGCCAGCCGAAGGCCTTGCGGCCCAGCTTGCGGCTGCGGCGTCCTGTTTCCAAAGTCGGACCCTCGATCTGGATGGCTTAGCGGTGGACGCGAAGACCTTGCGGGTATGGAGTGCGGCGGCCCAGGATCCCGAGCCGACCCGCGCCCTACGGGAGGTCGCCCGGCGGCCCCTCCGCCCGGAGGGTCTGGTGCGGCTCCTCGACGATCTGTGTCGGGCGCCCGCGCTCGAGCGGCCCACGCTCACCGGCGGACGGGCCCGCAAGTCCGGGATCTTTGTGAGCGTCGGCGCGGTCTTCGAGGGCGAGCTTCAGCGCTACGGCGGCATGGAGCTCGCCGTCGATCCGCCCTTGGACTATCGGAGTCTGGACGCGCCGGAGGACGGAACCGTGGTCTCTTCGCGCTGGGCGGCACGCTACCTGGAGCCGGAGAGCGACGACGACAAACTGGCCATGTTGCGGGCGGCCAACTCCGGCTTCGCGGGCAGGGTCGTGGACCTGGTCAAGCAGCTTCAGGCCCATGGTGCGACGGTAGTCGTCGAGTCGGCGGTTCGCTCTCGGGCCCGCGGCTACTTGCTCTTTGGATCCTACTGGCTCAGTCGGTCCCAAACCCCAGCGGAGATCGCCCATCGGCAGGCGCGCTTGACCGCGTATCAGTCGAGCTGGGCCCAAGGCGTGGACATCGACTGGCACCACCCCGACGGGCCCGAGGCTTCGGTGCGGGCGGCGCGGGCCCTGGCCGACACATTCGGGGTTGTCTACGCGACCTATCGCGGTGCCCGAAACTCCAAGCACTACGATGGCGAGGCGGTCGACCTCAGCGTGGTCGGGCTTCCGCGGCGCCTCCGCTTGAAGGCGCCCGATGGTGCGCTTCGAAGCTTCGACCTGTCGGGCGCCGACGAGCCCCGCGACCTGTCATTGACCCCGGTCCTCGTCGACTGGATCGAGCTCCACTTCGGCCTCCGAAAGCTCCGTCGCGACTACCCCCACTGGTCGGACGCGAGTTGACAGGTCGAGTGGACCCATCGACGACGAGGCCATGGGTCGTCTGGCGTCATATCTCCTCTTCTTGCTCGCCGGCTTTGGCTGCACTTCGGCCGGGCCCAAGACCCCCGAAGGCCAGATGCCGGCCGAGGTATTCGCCCCTTGGAACGGGGTCTGGAAGGGTCGTTTCGAGGTCTTGAAGCGGAACGAGGTGCTCACTCGCCTCGACGTTGTCCAGAAGTACTGGAGCGAGTCGCCCAACGAGCAGCGTGCCGTCTTCGAAGAACGGAACGTCCAGACTGGGGAGCGGGTGACGAAGAAGGCCCTCAACTCCCGAAAAGGAGACGATCTCCGCTGTCGCGTCACCGGACCCGACGAAGAGGTGGAGCATCGAGGCCGCTGGACGGGCAAAGGCCTGGAGTGGTTTCGCAAGACCGAGGACCTGGAGGAGCATTTCTTCGAGGTCGTCGAGACCGACGCGAACGGTCGTACCTACTACATCATCGAGGGATGGGGGCGCTACGGTGGCGGGGATCGCCTGGAGTTCAGGGCTCGCTACAAGAAGGTCGGGACGGAGGAAGAGGCCCGGCATCTCGCCACGGAAGGCGATCCCAAAGTCCGTCAGCTCTGAGGGGGCCCGTCCTGGGCCGCCCGACGAAACTCGCCTTCCTCGGGCTTCACCAACTCGTCGAGGACGACGGTGGCGTAGCTGCCCGATGGCAGGGTGAAGACGGCCCAATAGCCTTCTTCGGCCGGGTGCAGCTCCACCTGCACCGGCACCCTGAGGAGGCGACGGGTACCGTCGCCCAACCGCCGTCGCAGCTCGTCTTGTACGCCGCCCTCGGCCCAGATAGCCGTCTCCAGCTCGCCCACTTCGCCTTGGGCCGCCCGCATCCGCTTTCCGAACATGGGACCAGTGGGGCTTATCGCTTGGGTCTCCACCCGGGGCTGGTCGAGGGCGGGATCTTCACAGACGAACAGGCCCCCCGAGTCGTGCTTTTTCATGAGGTCCCCCGGCCGGGCCCGTCGCCAGCTTCCGTCCTCCAGCCGTCGGTCCAAGACCTGATTGAAGAGCTCGGCCTGAAGGGCACTCATCAGAAGCTTCTCGAGACGTCGGTCCCGAGGCCGTCGCCGCGCGCCGGACAGAATGGCCCGGGCAGACGCGACGTTGTCCTCCCGTCGACCAAAGCGCTGCCGACCAAAGCGGTTGGGCAAGCCCGTCTCAGCCAATCGAGCGGCGACCGCTCGTGCCCGTTCGAAGCCTCCCGGAGGGACCGACCGCAGTCGGATTCGGAAGCGGTTGGTCTTGACGTGCCCCGTCTTCAATCGATGGCCGTGCCGGGTGGAGGCCAAGATGGACAATCCATCTCCGATCGGACCGGGCTCCGGGGCTGGGCGCGCTTCGGGCCAGGGTAAGCTCAGCCACTGGCGGGCGATCGAGGCTCGGTCTTTGAGGCCGGCCCAGCTCGGCGCAGGGGCATCGAGAGCGGCGGCCAGATGGCGCCCTGCTTCCGGCGTCGTGCGCCCGCGCTTTTCGATACGCACGAAGAGCTGGGGGCCGGCTCCGTCGAGGGGGTAGGGGAGAGCCTCCTCGACCTCGAAGTCCTCGGGAACGGGCAGGAGGACGCCTCCGGATCCGGGAAGATCCTCAGTCGCGCGCCGCCTCGGCATGGTTGGATTTGCCTCTGGGCGGCCTCGATTGGAAAGCCTGGGGTCTTCGCGCTATGGAATTCCTAGTGTCGGTCTCCGTGTTGAGGCCGTGAACGGGGCACCATGGGAATTCTTCGCCGCATCTCCAAGGTCTTGGAGTCCAACCTGAACTCGCTGGTCGAGCGAGCCGAGGACCCCGGCAAGATGCTGGAGCAGGCCATCGACGACATGAAGAAAGGCCAGCAGGAAGCCCGGGCCGCCATCGTTGAAGCCAAGACCACCAAGCGACTCATCGAGCGAAAGCGCCAAAAAGCCGAAGACGACGCCGCCGGCTATGAGCGTAAGGCTGAGATGGCCCTGGAGAAGGGCGATGAGGACCTGGCCCGACGTGCTCTGGAGCTCAAGCTCACGGCTGAAGAGCGGCTCAATGCCGAAGCCGAGGCCATCGCCGAGCAGGACCGGCAGATAGAGCAGCTGGAGGCGGCCGAACACGAGCTCGCTCGGCGACTGGCCGAGATGCCGGCCAAGCGGGCCGCCCTCCTCGCCCGCCAGGCCGCTGCCCAGGCCAAAGGGGCTCGGGTCGGTGCCAGCAGCAAGGCTCAGAACAGCGTCCACAACGCCCTCGCTGCCTTCGATCGGATGGAGGAGAAGATCATCCGGGCCGAAGTGGAGGCCGAAGTCTCCCATCCCGATAGTCCCGAACTCCTAGACCCCGGCAGTGACCGTAGAAGCCGAACCGACGATGCACTGGACCAGCTGAGGGCCAAGGTGGCGGCCAAGCAGATCGAGGCGGGTGACGCCGAGTTCGAAGCGATCGAGGACGAGGAAGCGAGCGCGGAGAGTGCCGCCGAGCCCGAGGCTCCATCGGCCGACGCGGTCGAAGACTCGCTGTCAGCGCTGAAGAAGAAGCTCGGCAAGTCCTGAGGGCCAATCGAGTGGAGGCCGAAGCACCAGAAGTCGAGGAGGCTCGGGAGGCCTTTCGTCTGCTGCTCAAGGGCATCAAGAACATCCACATCTATCGCCACGCCGAAGTTCGCTTTCCGGAGTACATGCAGCCGGCCCACACCGCCCTCACTCGCTTCCTGAATGAGCACGAGAGCTTGGCCTTCAAGATAGAGCCCTTTGCGGTCAAGCTGAAGGACGCGGTGGTCCACGAGGACGAGGACCGTGAGAACCTCACCTACCGATTCTACAAGGATGGCGTCCGCTACCTCATCTTTCGGCGTGGTCTCACGGTCGACGAGCTCGTCAGCTTCGTGCTGCTCGCCATCGAGAACCTGGACGAAGCGGCCCTCATGCAGGAAGACATGGTCACGCGCTTGTGGAAGCGAGAGCTCCAGTTCATCGAGACGGTGGTGGTCGAGTCCTTCGGCTTCGACGACGTCTCGGAGGAAGAGGTGGAGATCGAGATCGAGAAGGTCATCGGTCACCTCCGAAAGCAGCTGGCCGCCAACTCCGACGACATCGCCCGCTTCGCAAGGCTGGACGTCGCGGACCTGGAGCTGAAACTCGACGATATCGAGCAGGTCCGAGGCGGGATCATCAGCGGTCGGACCGCGCTTCCTCAGGACAGGGCCGAGGCCCAGGACGATCTGATCACGGAAGACAAGGATCGCCTCTTCCCGAAGATGGTCTTCATTCTGTTCCAGCTACTGGAGCAGGACGGGAGCGCTGAGGACTGGGCCCTGCTTTCCGACGCCTTCACCCTGGTCTTGGACGCCCAGCTGGTGGCGGAGGACATCAAGGCCGTCACCGCCCTGCTCAGGCGTTTTCAGAGCGTAGCCGACAAGCCCCTTCCGGATGATCGTCGAGAGCTGGCCGAGAAGATGGGCATGCTCATCAAGGACCGCATGCTCGACCCTCAGCGGCTGGAGGCCCTCAACCGCTACATGAGCTCGACCAGGGACTTCGATGCCGAGTCAGTCCGGACCTACTTGTCGATTTGCACCGAGGCCCAGCTCGAGGCCCTTCTCGACTTGCTCGTCAAGCAAGAGCGGTCGGAGGGCAGGAACCTGCTCATCGAGGTCCTGGCCGAGCTCGGAAAGAGCAAGCCCGAGGCCTTCGCGAAGCGGCTGAGTTCGGGGGCGTCGAACGTCGTGAAGGACATGCTGGAGCTCTTGGCCCGAATCCAGCCCAAGAACCTGACCGAGCTGGTGGCCAAGACCCTCGGCAACGACAACCTGATGATCCGTCTGCAGGGCCTCAAGGTCCTGGCCAAGTCCAAAGACGAAAAGGCGCTCCGCTACATCGAACGCGCTTGCCGGGACAAAGAGATGCAGGTGCGACTCGGGGCCTATCGGGCTCTGGCCCAGAAGGCCCCTCTTCGCTCGGCCGACTTCTTGGTCAAGATCGCTCGCTCCGAGGCCTTCGCGGGCTTCGATCAACGAGAGAAAGTCGCGGTCTACGCCGCCCTGGGAGAGACGCGAAGCGAGGCGGGCCTCAAGTTTTTTCGAAGCGCCTTCGAGAACGAAGGCAATCTGTTTCAGCGCTCTCGGCTTCAGGAGCAGCGCATGCTGGCCGTGACGGGGCTGGCCGCCATGTGCACCGTCCCCGCGTTCAAGATCTTGGCTCGGGAAGTGCAAAACCGAAAGAACGGCAAAGAAGTCATGACCGCCGCCCAAAAGGCGGCGCTCCGGGTGAAGAAGATCATCGAGTCCCGGCCTTCACAGGATCTGGCCGCACCATGACCGAAGATCTGATCGGACAGCGGAGGGAGGTCCGCATTCAAAAGGTGGGGCGTGAGGTCGTTTCGCTGCTGTACATGCTCGTCCGCAACGTCAAGATCCACAGCCCCGACAACGAGGTCTTCCTCAAGCCTATCGAGAACCTCGGCCGCGCCCTCAACACCGTCATCGCCACCGATCGTCGTCTCAACCTCCAGGCCGTCGAAACATCGGTCTACCTGAACGCGGTGCGCCTCAAGTTCGACTTCAATGCGCTGGAGTCGGTGAAGTTCCTGACCGGCGAGATGCAGCAACGAGACATCGGCGGCTTCGTCAGCGACCGGCCCATCACCACCAAAGAGATACGACAGTTCCTGTTCCTCTTTACCGCCCAGTTCAAAGGCAAGGCCGAGGAGCACGGGGCCGACGGCCACGAGCTGGAAGCGATGAAGGTCTCCAAGTTCGCCAAGGTCCGAGAGCTCCTCGACAAAATGCAGGAAGAACCGGACCTCGATCAGCAGGTGGACCGCAAGAAGTACCTGATGACGGTCTACGCTCGGGCAGTCTTCTTCATGCGCAAGTACCTGGAGCGAGCTCGCAGCGATGGCCCCAGCCTGCCTGTCGCCAAGGCGGGACGAATCGTTCAGGACCTCGTTGACCTCTGCGCAGAGCAGCGCACCCACTTCCTCGGCCTGACTACGAGCCGCTCCGATGATGAGTACCTACCCTTCCACTCCGTCAACACAGCCCTTCTCTCCATCGTGTTCGGGGTCGAGCTCGGCTTGGACAAGCGCCAGCTCCACGACTTGGGGATGGCAGCCCTGTTCTCCCAGGTGGGCCTCATCGAGCTTCCCGAAGAGGTCCTGGAGCGAAAGGGAGGGTTGAGCCAGGAAGAGCGGCGAGCCATCGACCTTTTTCCGCTTCGGAGTGCAAAGAACGTTCTAAAGACCCGCGGCCTCGACCGCACGACCATGATGCGGGTCGTGGCCGCCTACGAGAGTCACGTCGACTTTGCGATGCCTCGGCGGAGGCCAGATGGTCAGGTCGAGCTGGTCCTCCCTCGAGTGAAGCTTGGTCTCTACGGTCGAATCATCGGGCTCTGCGAGTGCTTCGATGCCCTGAGCTCTCGCCGACCCTATCGGGAAGCCTATGGGCCTCACATCGCCCTGGCGTTGATGGCATCGGAGCTTCAGCACCGCTTCGATCCGTCCTTGCTACGGGTGTTCATGAAGGTGCTCGCGATTCAGCCGGTCAAGATCATGGACCAGCCACAAACGGTTGGTGTGACTTGAGCCCGCGGCGAGAGCGACTAGCCTAGCCACGTGGCCGAACTCCATCCCATGGCGGTGCACCTGCCCATCGGCGTCGTGCTGCTCTATCCGTGGTTCGAGTTGGCGGGCCTGCTGTCTCGACAACGCAGTCTACAGTTTGGGGCCATCGGCCTCTTGGTGGTGGGCGTCGTGGCCTCCATGTTCGCATCGGCTACCGGCGAGGCGGCCTACGACGCTGCTGTAGCGGTCGGTTTCGAGCATGAGCTGTTGGAGACCCACGAGGTGTGGAGCAGCAAGATGCCTTGGGCCCTCATCCTCGTCCTGAGCGTGCGCTCCTTCGTGGGGCGAGAGCGGGCCCGGCTCGCTTCCTGGCTGGGCTTTGGCCTCGGCTTGGCGTTGATCGGACTGGTATTGATGGTGGGCTACACCGGCGGTCAGCTCACCTACGGTCACGGCGTCGGCGTGGCGCCATGAGGGGGGGCGAAGGGATTCAGGACATCCGCTCCCGGTGCAGCGCTTCCCGCCGGGCCCGGTTGTTGAGCTCGCCCCGAATCATCATGACTTGCGCGAAGACCAGGCCCGCGCACAGAAGCAGAAAGACCCACTCGGGGAAGATGAGGCCGGGAAAGCCGATCCCGGCCCCGGCTTCGTAGACGAAGTGGCCGACCACTGCCATCGCTATCCAGAACAGCACGCCCAAGGAGGCGCCGACGAGGCGATTGAGTTGGGAAGTGCCGACCACGATGACGATCCCGATCATCAGGTAGGTGGTCCAGTTTTCGACCAGTCCGTCCATGTCTCCTGCATAGCCCGGAGATCAGCGGTTCGGGAACAGCGGATCCGTACCCAGAAGATAGGCTTCCTCGCCGTCGAAGAGGCCGTCGCCGTCAGTATCTGGGTCCAGAGGGTCAGTCCAGAGCTCGTAGACCTCTTCCCCGTCGAAGGCGCCGTCGAAGTCGGTGTCCGGGTCGTTGGGGTTGGTGCCCCAGTCGAACTCTTCTCGGTCCGACAGGCCGTCCCGGTCTCGGTCGGCTTCCACGATGACGATTTCTTCGTCGTAATAGTAAGGGACGCAGGCCGTCCCACAGGCAGCGAGCATTCCCGCCATGAGCAGCTTCATCATGTTCATCAGACGACCGAGGGCGCCTCAACATTCGATGTGGGAGCGGACACGGGACCCGTCGTAAGCTCGCGTCGATTGATGTAGGTTCAGGTCCTAGTGAGCGCACCCGTGAATGCCCGTGACCGACTGGTCTTCGCTTTGGACGTTGACCGCCTTGATGAGGCGCAGATCCTGGTCAAGAGGCTCGCGCAGCACGTGGGCATGTTCAAAGTGGGCCCTCGCTTGTTCACCAATGCGGGCTCTCTGGTTTTCGACCTCATCCACGGCATGGGGTCTCAGGTCTTCTTGGACCTCAAGTTCCACGATATTCCGGCCGCGGTGGCGGCCGCGGCTCGAGAGGTCGCGCGCCAGCGGATCAAGATGTTCACCGTCCACGCCATGGGCGGTCCCAAGATGATCCGAGAGGTCGGCCGACGACTCATGGAGACAACCCTCGTTCCCGGGAACGAGCCTCCCATCTGTCTCGGTGTCACGCTGCTCACGAGCCACACCCCGGAGGACGTCGCCGAACTCGGCTTCAGCCGCGGCGTCCAAGATCAGGTCCTGCACCTGGCCAAGCTGGCGGTGCGGGCTGGTGCGGGAGGCATCGTGGCCAGCGGTCACGAAGTCGAAGCCCTGAAGGCCACCCTGCCGCCGAGCACGGTCTTCGTCATTCCGGGCATTCGGCGGGCAGGTGACGCCACCGGCGACCAGTCTCGGATCATGACGGCCGAGGCCGCCATCAAGGCGGGTGCGACCTACCTGGTCGTCGGTCGACCCATCCGGGACGCCAGCGACCCCGTGGCTGAGGCCGACGCCCTGGTGGAGGAGATCGAGCGGGGTCTCGAGCAAGGATGAGCGCCGAAGAGCGGGTAGTCGCCGGGGTTCAGCCGGTCATCGAGGCCCTGGGTCGGGAGGGCAGAGTGGACCGGGTTCTGATGGCGCGTTCCGCCGGCGGGGCCACCCACCGGGTCCGGGACGCGGCGCGGGCCAGAGGCGTCCGCGTCGACACGGTGTCCAAGGACGAGCTGAGCAAGCGTTACGGCTCTGACCGGCACCAAGGGGTCATCGCCATCGTCGAGCCCGGGGCCGCCACGCTGAGTGAGGTCGAGGAACTGGTGGACCTTGCCGACGCCCGAGGCGAAGCCCCGCTCATTCTTATCTTGGACGGGATCCAGGACCCGCAAAACTTGGGGGCCATCCTGCGTTCGGCCCATGCCCTTGGGGCCCATGGCGTGGTCTTGCCCAAGCACCGCTCCGCCCAGATCACCGCCTCGGTCGTGAAGGCCTCGGCCGGGGCGGCCCTTCACGTGCCCGTGTGCCGGACCACCAACATCAAGCACGCTCTGGACCGGCTGCAGCCACTGGGGGTCTGGAGTGCCGCGGCGGTGGCCGAGGGCAGCCCGGCCGACAAATCCAGGCTTGACGGGCCCTTGGCCCTGGTCATCGGCTCGGAAGGGGAGGGCGTGAAGCCGACCGTGGCGCGGCGCTGCGATCACCAAGTGGCCATTCCTCAGCTCGCCGAGTTCGACAGTCTCAACGCCTCTGTGGCGGCGGGCATCCTGCTGTACGAGGTCCAGCGGCAGCGTCGGAGTGCGGCCCCTTCTTGACAGAGAGCAGGTCCGTTCCTAGCCAGAACACCGGATTTTTCGCTGGCGTAGCTCAATTGGTAGAGCAGCTGTTTTGTAAGCAGCCGGTTGTTGGTTCGAGTCCGATCGCCAGCTTTCTATGGGCTCTCGGCCTTTTCTTGACTCCCCGGGCCTTCGGCTCTAACAGCGGCGGTCCTGATTTCAGGGGCGTCGGAGGGATGCCCGAGCGGCCAAAGGGACCAGACTGTAAATCTGGCGGCGTACGCCTTCGAAGGTTCGAATCCTTCTCCCTCCATTCGGCGCGACGTCGCCGACCGTTGCGGCCCAGGCCGCGTGACAATCGGAGTCCGAGGGGGCAAGAACCGCCCCATGCGGGAGTAGCTCAGTTGGTAGAGCGTCAGCCTTCCAAGCTGAATGTCGCGAGTTCGAGCCTCGTCTCCCGCTTCCGGTCCTCCGGGGCCGGCCATCCCCGCTACGGAGCGGGGCGTACCGACGCCTACATAGCTCAGTCGGTAGAGCACTTCCTTGGTAAGGAAGAGGTCGCTGGTTCGAGTCCAGTTGTAGGCTTTCCCTGACGGCGGTGGAGGTCGCGTCCTTGGGCTTGGCAGTCCGTGGTCCGTCCTCTAGTGCGTTCGGGAACGGCCTGGACTGGACGGTAGTAGCTCAATTGGCAGAGCAGCGGTTTCCAAAACCGCAGGTTGGGGGTTCGAGTCCCTCCTACCGTGACCCGAACGGGCCTGGAGTTTTTGACGTGCAGGGCACTCTGAGAATCGTTTATTTCGCGTACCTTCTGTTGGGCGTGGTCGTGGCGGCCGCGTTCGGAAAGCTGTTCGCGGTCCTCTTTTCCGTCGTCGGCGTCACGGACGCCCAGCTGATCGGTGAGCAACTCACACTGTCTGGCGTGTTGGGCATCGTGGTGGCCGTCGTGGCCGGCCTGGTGGCGGTCAACAACGCCAAGGCCCACGAGTTCAGCCTCGACGTGGTCAGTGAGATGCGTCGGGTCACCTGGCCGAGCCGTGAGGAGACCCAGCGCTCCACCGTCATCGTCATCGTGACGACGCTGATCATCTCCGGTATGCTGGGTATTTTCGACTACGTCTGGGCCCAACTGACCGGTCTCATCTACTCGTAGGTCGACGATTCAAGGAGGAACCCGAGTGGCTGAGAACGAAGGCGAAAGCGCCAAGCCGAACCCCGAAAACGAGGCGCCCCCTGTCGAGCCCGAGGCCCAGGCCGAAGGCACGGACGAAGCTGCTTCGGTCGAGAGCGGTCCTTCGCCGGCGGAAGCTGCAGCGGCCCACACCAACAAGAAGCTGAAGTGGTACGCGGTCCAAACCCTGTCGAACTTCGAGTTCAAGGCCCAGAAGAGTCTGCTCGAGAGGGCGAAGCTGGAGGGCTTGGAAGAGTACCTGGGCGAGATCTTGGTCCCGTCCCAAGAAGTCGTGGAGCTGATGGGGGGGACCAAGCGCCGGTCGAACAAGAAGTTCTTCCCCGGCTACATGTTCGTTCAGATGGAGCTCAACGATCGGACCTGGCACCTGATCAAGGACACCCCCAAGATCGCCGGCTTTGTGGGGGACTCGAAGAACCCGGTCCCGCTTCGGGAGCGGGAGGTTCGTCGGCTTACCCAGACCGCGGCCGAGGGCGCCACCCCGGCCAAGCCCAAGATCACCTTCGTGGAGGGGGAGACCGTCCGCGTCATTGATGGCGCCTTCGCGTCCTTCAATGGCACCGTGGAAGAGGTGAAGGACGACAAGCGAAAGCTCCGTGTCCTCGTCACCATCTTCGGCCGCTCCACCCCCGTCGAGCTGGACTACGAGCAGGTCGAGAAGCAGGCGAAGTAGCCGCGTCGGCGCTTGGGGCCTCTGCGCCTCGCCATATGGGTGAAGACCCTTAGGGCTCAGGGCTAGGTGCCGCGCACGCAAACGCTGGATCAACCAGCTAAATTGCTGTAGGCCCCCTGTTCCTCGCGACGGAGCACGCCGCGACCCGGACTCGTCATGGCCAAGAAGATCACTGGATACATCAAGCTGCAGGTTCCCGCCGGGAAGGCGAACCCTGCGCCGCCGGTCGGCCCCAGCCTCGGCCAGCACGGCGTCAACATCATGGAGTTCTGCAAGCAGTTCAACGCCAAGACCCAGGACAAGGCGGGGGACGGGCTCATCATTCCGGTCGTGATCACCGTCTACGCCGACCGCAGCTTCTCCTTCGTGACGAAGTCGCCGCCGGCCTCGGTGCTGATCAAGAAGGCGGCGGGCCTCCACTTGAATAAGAAGCCGGCCTCGGGCTCCAAGGAACCTGGCAAGTCGAAGGTCGGCAAGATCACCTGGGACCAGTGCCTGGAGATCGCCAAGGAAAAGATAGACGACCTCAACAGCACTGACGTCAACAACGCCGCCGAGAGCATCGCCGGCACCGCCCGTTCCATGGGAATCGACGTCGTTCGCAGCTGAGCAATCCATCCATCGAGCGGGAGGCCGAACAGGCCGCTAGGACCGCGGAGGAAAGATGAAGAAGTACGGAAAGAAGTTCAGGGCTGCTGCCGAACACATCGACCCCAGCAAGCGCTACCCCGTGGGCGAGGCCTGCGAGGTGGTGAAGAAGACCGCCACCGCCAAGTTCGACGAGACCGTCGAGGTCGCGGTGAAGTTGGGCGTCGATCCCCGTCACGCCGACCAGATGATCCGAGGGGCGGTGGTGCTCCCGGCCGGGACAGGCAAGACCAAGCGGGTCGCCGTCTTCGCTCGGGGCGAAAAGCAGGGAGAAGCCAAGGAGGCCGGTGCCGACGTGGTGGGCGCCGAGGACCTGGTCGAGCAGATC
Organism: Myxococcota bacterium; assembly: GCA_039024635.1. Taxonomy (GTDB): domain Bacteria; phylum Myxococcota; class Kuafuiibacteriia; order Kuafuiibacteriales; family Kuafuiibacteriaceae; genus Kuafuiihalomonas. The sequence continues at coordinate 20,528 of JBCCQA010000037.1, forward strand.
CAAGGCGGGATGATGGACTTCGACGTCGTCATCGCAACCCCCGACATGATGGCCCTGGTGGGTCGACTGGGTCGGGTCCTGGGTCCTCGCGGCCTGATGCCCAACCCCAAGACCGGAACCGTAACGCCCAACGTGGCGCAGGCCGTCTCTGACTCCAAGGGTGGCAAGATCGAGTACCGCACCGAGAAGGCGGGCATCGTTCACGCCCCCATCGGCAAGGCGTCTTTCGAGCCCAAGCAGCTCGAGCAGAACCTGGTCACCATCATCGATGCCCTCAACCGCGCCAGGCCGGCGTCGGCCAAGGGGGTGTATATGCAGTCGGTGACCATCAGCTGCACTATGGGGCCCGGCATAGCCGTGGACCCGGGGAGCGCAGGCTGAGCTGAACGACTACATGAGTTCGGGTCGACCATTCGACCCGTGACCTGTCCAAGACAGCGGGTGAGGGGAGGACCCTCTTAATCATGCCCGCCGAGATGGGGGCCGCTCTCGTTGAGAGCTCCGGTCCCATGCCCGAGGACGGGAAGCTTTCGACGAGAGGAGGTGAACGAAACATGCCCATGACCAGACAAGCCAAGGAGGAGACCGTCTCCGACCTGGCCGACAAGCTGCAGCGCGCGAAAGGCGGCATCATCGCCAGCTTCGTCGGGCTCGACGTGGCGACCGTGAACGAGATCCGGAACAAGTATCGGGAGATTGGGGTCGAGTACAAAGTTGTGAAGAACACGCTGATGAAGCGTGCGCTGAGCGGCACGCCCATCGAGAGCCTGAGCCAGTACTTCGTCGGTCCGACCGCCATCGCGCTCAAGTTCGATGAGGAGGTCGGCACGATGGGGAAGACGACCAAAGACCTGGCGAAGGAGATCGAGAAGTTCGAGGTCAAGGGCGCCTACATCGAGTCCGACGTATTTGGACCCGAGGGCGTCGAGACCCTGGCGAGCTTGCCGACCCTGGACGAGGCCCGAGCCCAGCTGCTGAGCGTGATCAATACGCCGGCTTCGAAGCTCCTGGCCCAGCTGAACGCGCCCGCGTCGCACCTGATCGGTGTGATTCAGGCCAAGAAGGAAAAAGACGAAGAGGCCGCTTGATGGCGGCCTTCCTCATTCGTTCGAAGGCGCCCAGTGGGCGCCAGAAAGAAGTTTGGAGTTAAAGAATGGCTGATTTGGAAAAGATCATCGAAGACCTCTCGGCGCTCACCGTCGTCGAGGCCGCGGACCTCGTGAAGAAGCTCGAGGAGAAGTGGGACGTGAAGGCCGCCGCCGGCGGTGCGGTCATGATGGCCGGCCCTGTCGCAGGCGGCGCGGGTGGCGAGGCTGCGGCCGAGAAGACCGAGTTCGACGTCATCCTGGCCGAGGTTGGGGGCGAGAAGATCAAGGTCATCAAGGAGGTTCGTGGCATCACCGGCCTGGGTCTCAAGGAGGCCAAGGAGCTTGTCGATGGCGCCCCGAAGGCCCTCAAGGAGGGGGTCGAGAAGGACGAGGCCGACAAGATCAAGGAAGCCCTCGAGAAGGTCGGCGCCAAGGTCGAGATCAAGTAATCAGGTCATACCCTGATAAAGGAGTCGAGCCGAGGTCTGCGAAATGCAGGCCTCGGCTTTGCTGTTCTGATGGACCTGGCGGGGGGGCCGCCAGGCAAAGAGGGAAAACCTCGGGTCGCCCGTGTACCATCTCGAATCGTCTTGACTCGAATTGGGCAGGGGAGGACGTGAGCAGTATTCCCGCTGGTATCGGCGATCGAAACGCTCCGGACACTGTGTTCGGATCGGTCGTGTCGTCGTGTCAGCGGAGTTGACGAGCGGGGACGCCCGCTCGGGGAGCATGCAGAACCGATGCCTTCGGTCGTCCAAACGAACTTCCGCATCCGAAAGAACTTCGCCAGTCTTTCTGAACCCCCTGAAATCCCGAACCTGATCGAGATCCAAAAGCAGAGCTACGACAAGTTTCTGCAGGCGGATGTCGCGCCCGATAGCCGAAAGGACTTCGGCCTCCAGGGCGTGTTCAAGTCCGTGTTCCCGATCAAGGACTTCCAGGGCACAGCCGCCCTGGAGTTCGTGTCGTACCACCTCGAGAAGCCCAAGTACGACGTCGACGAGTGCCACCAACGGGGCATGACCTACGCCGCCCCGATCAAGGTGATGATCCGACTCGTCGCTTGGGACAAGGACGAGGCTGGGAACACTCAGGGCATCAAGGCCATCAAGGAGCAGGAGGTCTACTTCGGCGAGATCCCGCTGATGACGGTCAACGGCACCTTCATCATCAACGGCACGGAGAGGGTCATTGTCTCTCAGCTCCACCGTTCGCCGGGGGCCTTCTTCGACCACGACCGGGGTAAGACCCACAGCTCGGGCAAGTACCTCTACAGCGCACGGATCATCCCTTACCGTGGAAGCTGGATCGACTTCGAGTTCGACCCCAAGGACATCCTCTTCGTTCGCATCGATCGCCGGCGGAAGCTGCCTGCGACGACGCTGTTGAGAGCTCTCGGCTACACGAGCCAAGAGCTGCTGGACTACTACTACGACAAGGAAGAGGTCCACATCGAGAAGGGCGACGCCTTCTCCAAGTCGGTCAACCTCGAGCTTCTTCTCGGTCAGCGCGCGGCACGGGAGCTCAAGGATCCCAAGTCCGGTGAGACCGTGGTGAAGAAGAACCGCAAGTTCACCCAGGCCATCGTGCGCAAGATCGAGCGGCTGGGGATCGAGAAGCTCCCGGTGGAGCAAGACGAGCTGGTGGGCTCGGTCATCGCCGAAGACGTGGTCGACGAGAGCACCGGCGAGATCATCGCCGAGGCCAACGACGACTTGACGGCGGAGAAGCTCGACGAGCTCAAGGCTGCGGGGATTGAGAAGTTCAAGGTCCTCTTCATCGACAACCTGAATGTCGGCCCCTTCCTTCGGGACACGCTCAATGCGGAGCTCGCCGAACGCCGCAAGACCTGGGGTGACGCAGTCCAGGACTCGCCGGAAGAGGCGATAATGGAGATCTACCGCCGACTCCGTCCCGGCGAGCCCCCGACCGAAGATACGGCGCGGACGCTGTTCAACAACCTCTTCTTCAATCCGGAGCGCTACGACCTCTCTCGGGTCGGCCGTCTAAAGCTGAACGTGAAGTTCGGCCTGGACGAATCTCTGGAGAGCGGCGTGCTCACCAAGCGAGACATCTTGGAGGTCGTTCGGTACCTCATCGACCTCAAGAATGGTCGAGGCCAAATCGACGACATCGACCACCTAGGCAACCGGCGTGTCCGTGCGGTGGGTGAGCTCCTCGAGAACCAGTACCGGATCGGCCTCGTTCGAATGGAGCGGGCCATCAAAGAGCGCATGACGGTCCAGGAGACCGAGACCTTGATGCCCCACGACCTCATCAACGCCAAGCCGGTCTCGGCGGTGGTGAAGGAGTTCTTCGGGTCCTCGCAGCTGTCTCAGTTCATGGACCAGACCAACCCCCTCTCCGAGGTCACGCACAAGCGCCGCTTGTCGGCCCTGGGACCAGGCGGTCTGACCCGGGAGCGAGCGGGCTTCGAGGTGCGCGACGTGCACCCGACCCACTACGGTCGAATCTGCCCCATCGAGACTCCCGAGGGTCCCAACATCGGACTCATCTCTTCGCTGTCGACCTACGCGCGAGTGAACGAGTACGGCTTCGTCGAGACGCCCTACCGCTCGGTAGCCGACGGTCAGGTGGAGCCGAAGCCCGAGTTCCATTCCGCGCTGGAGGAAGAGAACCACATCATCGCCCAGGCCAACGCGCAGCTGGACGAGAACTGGAAGTTCGAGAACGACCTCGTGTCGGTCCGTCGCGGCGGAGACTTCGTCATGGTGAAGCCGGACGAGGTCACGCTCATGGACGTCTCGCCGAACCAGCTCGTGTCGGTGGCGGCGGCGCTGATCCCCTTCCTCGAGAACGACGACGCCAACCGGGCCTTGATGGGCTCCAACATGCAGCGACAAGCCGTTCCCCTGGTTCGGACCGAGGCTCCCTTCGTGGGGACGGGCATGGAGGGCATCGTGGCCCGGGATTCCGGCGTCACGGTGGTTGCGAGACGAGACGGCTACGTGGAGCAGGTCGACGCTACCCGCGTCGTCGTCCGCGTCGACACTTCGGAGGAGTCGACGGACGTCGCGGCCGAAGTCGACATCTACAACCTCCACAAGTACATGCGGTCGAACCAGTCGACCTGCATCAACCAGAAGCCCATCGTGCGAGTGGGTGACCGGGTCGCGAAGGGTGACGTCATCGCCGACGGACCTTCGACCGAGATGGGCGAGCTCGCCTTGGGTCGAAACTGCGTCGTCGCTTTCATGCCCTGGAACGGATACAACTTCGAAGACTCCATTCTGATCTCGGAGCGTGTGGTGAAGGAAGACGTCTTCACCTCGGTCCACATCGAAGAGTTCGAATGTATTGCCCGTGACACGAAGCTGGGTCGGGAAGAGATCACCCGCGACATTCCCAACGTCGGCGAGGAGGCTCTGGCCGACCTCGACGAGTCGGGCATCGTGCGCATCGGGGCCGAGGTTCGGGCCGGTGACGTGCTGGTCGGAAAGATCACGCCCAAGGGCGAGACTCAGCTCTCTCCCGAAGAGAAGCTCCTCCGGGCCATCTTCGGTGAGAAGGCCGGCGACGTCCGAGATACTTCACTACGGGTTCCGACCGGCGTGGTCGGCACCGTCATCAACGCCAAGGTCTTCAGCCGCAAGGGCGTCGACAAGGACGAGCGGGCTCAGCAGATCGAGGATGAGGAGGAGGCGCGCCTCCTCAAGGATCAGAACGACGAGATTCGAATCATCCGTGATTCGGGCCGCCGAAAGATGATTCGCCTTCTCGGAGGGAAGGGCACCAGCGCTCGTCTCGTCGACGACAAGGGCAAGGAGCTCATCGCCAAGGGAACAGAACTCTCGGAGGCTCTCCTTTCGGAGGTCCCGGAGAAGTATTGGCCGGAGCTCAAGGTTGGCGACGAGACCACCGAGTCTCGGGTCAAGAAGGTTGCCGAGTCGGTGCGAGACCAGACCGAGCTCGTCACGATGGTCTTCCAGGAGAAGATTGCTCGCCTGAAGAAGGGCGACGAGCTGCCTCCGGGCGTCATCAAGATGGTGAAGGTCTACGTCGCCATCAAGCGCAAGCTTCAGGTTGGCGACAAGATGGCCGGGCGTCACGGCAACAAGGGCGTGATCTCCAAGGTGCTGCCTGAAGAGGACATGCCGTACGACGTGAACGGCAACCCGGTCGACGTGGTCCTGAATCCGCTCGGCGTTCCGTCCCGCATGAACGTGGGGCAAATCTTGGAGACCCATCTGGGATGGGCGGCCAAGGGCATCGGCTACCGCCTCGGCGAGTACTACGACGCCTGGGCAGAACGGCAGCGAGAACAAGCGGACGACATCCGGGGGATCCTGATGAACACCTTCACCTCCGAGAAGCATCAAAAGATGCTCCAGGAGCTGGAGGCGCCGGAGCTCTACCGCTTGGCCAAGAAGCTGCGAAACGGCGTCCATACCGCTACCCCAGTCTTCGATGGCGCGGCCGAGGACGACATTCGCAGGCTGCTCGGAACTTCGGGTCGTGCCGTTCAGTCGATTCTTTTCGACGGACGCACCGGCGAGGCCTTCGACCAGAACGTGACGGTGGGTGTGATGTACATGCTCAAGCTGCACCACCTGGTCGACGACAAGATTCACGCCCGTTCGATCGGACCCTACTCTCTGGTCACCCAGCAGCCGCTGGGCGGCAAGGCGCAGTTCGGCGGTCAGCGCTTGGGCGAGATGGAGTGCTGGGCTATGCAGGCCTACGGCGCGGCCTACTCGCTTCAGGAGTTCTTGACCGTGAAGTCGGATGACGTCTTGGGCCGAACCCGGATGTACGAGGCCATTGTTAAAGGCGAGAACGTTCTCGAGGCGGGACTGCCCGAGTCGTTCAACGTCTTGATGAAGGAGCTACAGTCGCTCGGCCTCGACGTCGAGCTGCTCGACGAAGAAACGGTGCGAGAGACCATCGCGCGGCGAGACGCTGCGCGCTACCGCGCCATTCAGCCCCCGTCGACCGAGTCGGAGGACGCCCCTGAGGCGGCCGCCGACGCGAGTGGCGAGTGAAGTCGAAGGAGGAACGTACATGAAGGACATCTTCAATTTCTTCGAGAAGCCGAAGGACCCGACATCCTTTTCTTCCATCCGCATCTCAATCGCGTCGCCTGAGAAGATTCGCGAGTGGTCACACGGTGAGGTGAAGAAGCCCGAGACCATCAACTACCGGACCTTCAAGCCGGAGCGGGACGGGCTGTTTTGCGCCAAGATCTTCGGACCCATCAAGGACTACGAGTGCCTCTGCGGTAAGTACAAGCGCATGAAGCACCGGGGCGTGGTGTGCGAAAAGTGCGGCGTCGAAGTGATTCAGTCCAAGGTGCGCCGCGAGCGCCTCGGCCATATCAACCTGGCCACCCCTGTCGCCCACATTTGGTTCCTCAAGTCGCTTCCCTCGCGAATCGGCAACCTCCTCGACGTCACGCTCAAGGATCTGGAGAAGGTCCTCTACTGCGAGGCCTACATCGTCATCGATCCGAAGGAGCAGAAAGAGTACCAGCGCTGCGAGATCATCTCCGAGGAGCGCTTCGAGCAAATCCTGGACGAGCACGGCGAGGATTACCTCCAAGCCGGCATGGGAGCGGAGGCCATCCGTGAGCTTTTGAAGAGCCCCGACCGGGGTGGCTTCCTCGACATCCACGTTCTGGCCGACGAGCTGCGAAACGAGATGAAGGCCACCACTTCCGAGGCCAAGCGCAAGAAGATCGCCAAGCGTCTCAAGGTCGTCGATTCGTTCCGCGAATCGGACAACAAGCCCGAGTGGATGATGCTGGAGGTTATTCCGGTGATTCCACCGGACCTTCGACCTCTGGTTCCTCTGGATGGAGGCCGCTTTGCCACCTCCGACCTGAACGACCTCTACCGTCGCGTCATCAACCGAAACAACCGCCTCAAGCGCCTTCAGGAGCTGAACGCACCAGAGATCATCATCCGTAACGAGAAGCGTATGCTCCAGGAAGCGGTGGACGCGCTGTTCGACAACGGTCGACGCGGAAAGGTCATCACTGGTCCCAACAAGCGGCCCCTCAAGTCTCTGAGCGACATGCTCAAGGGCAAGCAGGGTCGATTCCGTCAGAACCTTCTCGGAAAGCGCGTCGACTACTCGGGTCGTTCGGTCATCGTGGTCGGTCCGGAGCTCAAGCTCCACCAGTGTGGTCTGCCCAAGATCATGGCCCTCGAGCTCTTTAAGCCCTTCATCTACAACAAGCTGGAGGAGAAGGGTTACGTCACGACCATCAAGTCGGCGAAGAAGATGGTGGAGAAAGAGAAGCCCGAAGTTTGGGATATTCTCGAGGACATCATCAAGGAGCACCCGATTCTGCTGAACCGGGCGCCGACTCTGCATCGTCTGGGCATTCAGGCCTTCGAGCCGGTCCTGGTGGAAGGCAAGGCGATCCAGCTCCATCCGCTGGTGTGCACGGCCTTCAACGCCGACTTCGACGGCGACCAGATGGCGGTTCACGTTCCTCTTAGCATCGAGGCCCAGATGGAGGCCCGGGTGCTGATGATGTCGACCAACAACATCCTCAGCCCCGCAAACGGCAAGCCCATCATCGTGCCGACCCAGGACATCGTTCTCGGCTGCTACTACATGACCCGGGAACGGGCCTTTGCACGGGGTGAAGGCACAGTGTTCGCTGCGCCCTCCGAAGTCCGGGTCGCCTACGACCACGGCGCCGTCGATCTACAGGCGAAGGTGAAGGTCCGCGTCATGGACCGACCGGTGAACGGAGAGTTCACCAAGGAGCTCCAAGAGACGACCGTCGGTCGGGTGCTGCTGATGGAAGTGGTGCCGACTCAGGTCGACTTCAAGCACGTCAATGTCGTGATGACGAAGAAGGCTCTCGGCGCCCTCATCGACCACTGCTACAGAGCATGCGGTCAGAAGGACACCGTGCTCCTCGCCGACCGGGTCCGGTCCATTGGCTACAGCCAGGCGACGGCGGCCGGTATCTCGATTTCGATCGACGACATGCGCATCCCAGCCGAGAAGGCTGACATCGTTGGCAAGGCGCAGGACGAGGTCGCCGAGATCGAGGAGCAGTACATCGAAGGTCTGATCACCGACGGTGAGCGTTACAACAAGGTCATCGACATCTGGGCTCGGGTCGGAGAGACCGTCTCCCGCGCCCTCATGGAGGGCATCTCGTCCGAAGAGGTGAAGTCGCCCGACGGCGACAAGACCCGCAAGATGCCGACCTTCAACCCGATCTTCTTGATGGCGGACTCGGGTGCGCGTGGTTCGGCCCAGCAGATCCGACAGCTCGCGGGCATGCGTGGCCTGATGGCCAAGCCCTCGGGTGAGATTATCGAGACACCGATCATCGCGAATTTCCGCGAGGGTCTGACCGTGCTCCAGTACTTCATCTCGACCCACGGCGCGCGAAAGGGCCTGGCCGACACGGCGCTCAAGACCGCCAACTCGGGCTATCTGACTCGTCGTTTGGTCGACGTCGCCCAAGATGCCGTGGTCACGGAGTTCGACTGCGGCACCCTGAACGGTATCGAGATGGAGCCCCTCATCGAGTCGGGCGAGGTCATCGAGCAGATCGGCGACCGCGTACTGGGTCGAGTAGCCCTCGATGACATCCTTCACCCCCACAGCGGAGAGATGCTCTGCGAGGCTGGCGAAGAGATAACGGAGGACAAGGTTCGTCTCATCGAAGACGCGGGCATCAACAAGGTGAAGATCCGCTCGCCTCTCACCTGCGAGACCAAGCAGGGCATCTGCGTCGAGTGCTACGGCCGGGACCTGTCCCGTGGCCGCAAGGTCAACTTGGGTGAGGCAATTGGCGTGATCGCTGCCCAGTCTATCGGCGAGCCGGGTACTCAGCTCACGATGCGTACCTTCCACGTGGGTGGTGCGGCTCTTGCCCGGGGCGCCAAGTCGGACCTCGAAAGCCGGTTCGGCGGCAAGGTCAAGTACATCAATCTGAACACGGTGCAGCGGTCGGACGGGACGATCGTCGCCATGAACCGGAACGGTGAGTTTCAAATCACCGACGAGACGGGCCTGGTGCGGGAGCAGTACCGCATCCCCTACGGCGCGGTCGTCCGCTTCAAGGATGGTGATGAAGCCAAGAAGGGCGACAAGATCGCGGAGTGGGAGCCCTTCAACATGCCCCTGCTCTCGGAGCTCGGCGGAACCATCAAGTACGGCGATCTCATCGAGGGCGTGACCTACTCCGAGGAGCTAGATGACACCACGGGCCTGTCCCGAAAGGTGGTCATCGAGTCCAAGGACCAGGATGCGCGTCCTCGGATCATGGTCTGCGATGAGGCGGGCCAGCCCAAGACCCTAGCCAAGTCGAACCAGCCGGCTCAGTATCAGCTCCCCCACCGTTCGAACATCGTGGTCAACGACGGCGACGTGATCGGACCGGGCGACGTGATTGCCAAGGTGCCGCGAGAGAGTACCAAGACCAAGGACATCACCGGCGGTCTTCCTCGGGTGGCCGAGCTCTTCGAGGCTCGGAAGCCCAAGGACCACGCAGTCGTGTCGGAGGTCGATGGACTGGTGAGCTTCGGGAAGGATACCAAGGGCAAGCGCAAGATCTTGGTGAAGCCCGAGCTGGGTGAGACCCACGAGTATCTGGTTCCGAAGAGCAAGAACATCGTTGTCCACGAGAACGACCGCGTTCGGGCGGGTGAGCCTCTGGTTGACGGCGCGGCCAACCCTCACGACATCCTCAAGGTGTTGGGGGAGAACGCGCTCGCCAACTACCTGGTCGACGAGATTCAGGAGGTCTACCGCCTCCAGGGCGTTAAGCTGAACGACAAGCACATCGAAGTCATCGTCCGGCAGATGCTGCGCCGTATTCGGGTGCGCGAGGTCGGAGATACGATGTTCCTGGTCGACGAGCAGGTCGAGCGACACGCATTCGAAGCGGAGAACGACCGGGTCATGGCTTTGGGAGGCAGCCCGGCCGTGGGCGAGCCCATGCTGCTCGGTATTACGAAGGCCTCGCTGTCAACCGAGTCGTTCATCTCGGCTTCGTCCTTCCAGGAGACGACAAAGGTCCTGACCGAGGCCGCCATCAGCGGCAAAGTCGATCACCTTCGTGGGCTCAAGGAGAACGTGATCATGGGTCGGCTGATTCCGGCCGGCACCGGCATCACGAACTACAGCTACTTGGACATCGATGTGGACCGGGCCGAGATCGAGTTCGACGAGTATCCGATGGAGGATGGTCCCATCCTGCCCATCATCGAGCCCGACCCCGCCGTGGGCGGGGGGCAGTCCTGAACCGAAGGTCGAACGTGGTGCTCCGAGTCGATTGACTCGGGGCGTCACGGCCCGTCCACGCGCCATGAACGAGATCATCATTTCGCTCGTGATCGCGCTCGTCGTGGGCGCGATTCTCAGTCGCTTTTGAGCGCCCACACGTACTCGACTTTTCCGCCCTCTGGGTGTGATCTGCCGGCCATGCGGACCCTCACCGTTGCGCTGTTCGCGGCGCTGATCGCTCTTCCTGCCTATGCGGCCAAGATGGCCGGCGTAAGCTTCCCCGACAGCCAAAGCGTGGGCGGCAGCGAGCTCGTGCTCAATGGTCTGGGCCTACGTGAAGCCACCCTGGGCATTGATGTGTACGTCGCGGGGCTTTACCTGCCGTCCAAGACCAACGATGCCGGGACCGTGTTGTCCAAGGACACGCCGAAGCACCTCAAGATGCACTTCGTCATCGACAGCTTGATGAAGAAGAAAGTGTCCCAGGAAGACCAGGTAGGCGCCTGGACCGACGGCTTCAAGAACAACGGTGTCGACATCAACAAGATCAAGTCCGAGGCCGACCAGCTCTTCGGCTGGATGACGGAGATGCGGAAGGGCGACACCATGGCCTTCACCTACGTCCCCGGCGAAGGCACGACGGTCATGGTGAAAGGCCAGAAGAAGGGCACCATCCCCGGGGACTACTTCCAGGAGGCCGTCTTCAAGTCCTTCGTGGGGCCGAAGCCTCCGAACGAAGGCCTCAAGACCGGCCTGCTCGGCCGGTGAGCGGCACCAAGCTTTCGGTCAACGTCAACAAGGTCGCGCTCCTGCGCAACAGCCGCCAGGGTGACGTGCCCTCGGTGGTCGAGATGGCCCGCCTCGCCCTCGAAGCGGGGGCGGCGGGCATTACCGTCCACCCTCGCCCCGATGAGCGCCACATCCGAGCCCACGATGTCGACGACGTGGCGGCCCTGCTGAAGGATTGGCCCGACCGGGAGTTCAATATCGAGGGCAACCCGATGGAGGGGCGCTTCATGGAGCACTGCCGAAGAGTCCGGCCTCACCAGTGTACCCTAGTCCCTGACTCGGTCGATCAATCGACCTCCGACCACGGGTGGGATGTGCAGGCTCATTCCGCTTTCTTGGGAGGGATCGTGGCGGAGCTTAAGGAGCTCGGCTGTCGGGTCAGCATCTTCGTCGACCCGGAGCCGGAGCGTGTGGACCCCGTGCCCGAGGTGGGCGCCGACCGGATAGAGCTGTATACCGAGGCCTACGCCATCGCTCATCTCCGAAGTGATTTCGAGGCGACATGGGCTCGCTTTGCGGCCACGGCGGAGCGGGCTCAGGATCTCGGTCTGGGGGTCAACGCGGGCCACGATCTCAACCTGGACAACCTGGCTAGCTTCCTGAAGATCGACGGCGTCTTGGAGGTGTCGATCGGACACGCGCTCACGGCAGATGCCCTTCGCCTTGGATACGCCGAGGCCGTGGGCCGCTACTTGGCCCTTTGCCGAAACGACTGAGTCAGAGCTCAATGACCATGCCGTCCTCGGCAAAGTCGACGCCCGGGGCGCTGATGCGGCCTTCGGCCGCCGCGGCTCGAACCTCGTCCCCGAGATGGGTCATGAGCAAGCGTCGAGCGCTGAGCCTGGGGAATGCCGCTTCCCAGTCCGTCCATGCGCAGTGACGACCGATGGGGTGCTGGAGACCCGTACACTCCACGATGGCGAGGTCGACCCCTTCGATGGCCCGCCACAGACCGTCACACATCGAGGTATCGCCTGAGAAGGCGACGCTTCTTCCATTGGCCTGCAACCTTAGGCAAAGGGGGGCTTCAGGCGGGTCCATGTGGTCAGCGGGGAAGCTTTCGATCGACCAGCCCAGCCAGTCACGGCCCTGGTCGGGCGCCATTTCTTCGATCTCGAAGTCAAAGCTCCGATCGTAGTCGGCGACGGGTCCGTAGGTGACGCGAAACATAGCGTCTAGAGCTTCTCGCGTGCCCAGAGGCCCCAACACGTGGAGAGGCCGAGTTCGACGGGCGCGAAACATGGCGTCAATGAGCAGGAAAGGAATTCCGCCGACGTGGTCGCCGTGCAGGTGCGTGATCAGGATGCCGTCCAAGGCGTTGGGCTCTCGAGGAAGCTGTTTGAGCCGGGAAAGAGCCGTGGCCCCGAAGTCGACCATGACCTGCCCCGCGCCCTTGGCTTCGAGAAGGTAGCAGGAGTGGGCTCGGCCGGCGCTGTTGAAAGCGTCGGCCGAGCCCACGATGGTCACCCTCGGCACGGCTCGAGACTATCAGCTCCTGGGGTGCGCCAGAACCGAACGCCGTTTCTCGCACTTAGGGAACGGCCCGGATGAGCTCCAGCTCGGCCTGGATGGGGTCGCCGTCGCCGTCGATCGCCGGTGCGTCGAGGTCCCCTCCGTCCCACTCCAAGAGGCCGTTGGCGTCGGTATCCCGATGGAGCAGGACGCGCAGTCGTTCCGCCACCGTGCTCGACCCCACCGCGACGTCAGGAATGCTCGGAAGTACGCTCAGACCGGCAGGGACCGCCGCCGAGCCGAGGCTCGGAAGGACGACGGCGTCATTCTCGTCCAGAGCGTAGACCGCCGCGAAACCCGCCTCGGCTGCCACCACCGAGACGAGGCTGATGTCTGCGGTACTGCTCGTGGCTACCTGGTCCTGGGCGAGAATCGACTGGGCAGGACTCAATGTGCTGCTCACCGTCAGGACGACTTCGATCACTTCGTCCTGGTCGTCACGGAGGGGCGGGTCCATGGACTGGGGGCTACCGTCCCAGCTCAGCACGCCGTCGTCATCCGAGTCGTCGTGGAGGGTGAGTACGATCTGCTCCTGATCGACCAGGTCACGGGCGATGGCGACCTCGATGTCCAGATGGCGACCGGCGGCCAATGAGCGGGCGCCGATGGACGGGAGCGTGGACTGACCCGCCTCGGCTTGGCTCACCCGAAGGAAGCCGGGCTCCTGAAGGTCGACTCGGCCCACGGGCAGGACTGAGAGCTCGAGGAGCGTGGGATCTTGGGCCGCGAGTGCGTCCTCGGACACTTCACGGACGAACTCGAACTGGGCGCTCACCTCCTGTCCGTCGAGGAGGATAGGCGCATCGCGAGCTGGATCTTGGTCGTTCTCGAAGACGCCAATCTGGCCGTCGTCGCGATGGAGACGGGCGAGGAGGGTCCCGTTCTCAGGGACCTCCTCGTCCAAGTCGACGCTGATGGAGGATGTACCGGCCTCGAAGGCCGCAGCTCCCAGAAGGGCAGGATCAGCGCCCTGCTCGATGCGATAGATGGCGATGAAGCCGCCTTCGGTCGCTTCGATGCGCTGGACTTGGATCCGATCCGCTTCCATGGAGGCCTGATCCGACACCAAAATCGAGAAGTCGGGCGACTGAGGATCCTGGGGTTCCTCGTCGTCACAAGCCGTGGATAAGAGGAGTGTGCCGCAGATCGCGGCGATGGTCGTTCGCATGACTGATGCTTCTTCAATCGGCGTGCCAGCGCTCTTCGCAAGGTCGTGGATGGGGGAGCACGAGGCGCCTTGATCCGGTCCAACCCCGAAGCGGCGGCTTCTTTTGACTGGAACCGAGGCAGCGCTGTCGCGCCCCTCGACTATTCGTGGCCTCGGATTTTCGAGGCTCCTTCGATCATCCGTGGACGCCCTTGGAAGAAAGTCGGCCTTGAGCGACCATGATACAGTGGAAGGCCTAGCCGGTGAGCAGTATCCCTGCGATGGATGCGGTGCTCAGCTTGCGTTTGCGCCAGGCCAAACGGCGCTCGTCTGCCCGTACTGCGGACATCGTCAGGAGATCGCAAGCTCGGGACTGCAGCCGATTCAGGAGCACGACTACTTTGCGAAAGTCGAGCACACCATCGATGCCCGAGCCCTTGTGCCCAAAGGAGCCGAGGTTCGCTGCCAGGGTTGCGGGGCCATCAGCGTGGTCGAAGGTCACGCCGATCGCTGCGCTTTTTGTGATGCGCCGGTCGTAGTCGAGCCTCGGCCGGACGCCGTCGTCCCCCCGGAGAGCCTACTGCCCTTCGGGGTGAGCGAGCTCCATGCCCGTCGGGCTTTCCGAGCCTGGCTCAAGACCCTGTGGTTTGCCCCTTCCGATCTCGGGAAGCGGGCCCGAGGCAGCGGCATGGATGGGGTCTACCTTCCCTATTGGACCTACGACGCCGAGACCGTGTCGGCCTACCGAGGCCAGCGAGGCACGCACTACTACGTGACCGAGAGCTACACCGACTCCAAGGGCCAGCGTCGCACGCGTCGGGTTCAGCGGACCAGCTGGGCACCGGCAGCTGGGGTCGTAAAGCGCTTCTTTGACGACGTCCTGATTTGCGCGTCGAATAAGCTCCCCCGAAAGATGATTCGGGGGCTGGAGCCCTGGGATCTCGAAGCCCTCGTTCCCTTCGACGGTCGCTTCTTGAGCGGCTTCGTGGCCATGCGCTACGACGTCGAGCTCAGAGCCGGATTCATCTTGGCCCAGGAGCGGATGCGGCCTCAGATCGAAGCGGCAGTCAGGGCCGACATCGGGGGTGACGTTCAGCGCATCGATCGCCTCGACGTGCGGCATCCGGCCGTCCACTTCCAGCACTTCCTGTTGCCGGTATGGATCTCGAGCTTCCGCTACGGACAGAAGGTCTTTCGAGTGGTCGTCAATGCCCGCACCGGCGAAGTGGCGGGGGAGCGGCCGTGGAGCGTTTGGAAGATAACCTTGGCCGTCTTGGCGGGCCTGGTGGTCCTCGGATGTGCAGTCTGGCTATACCTCGAAGTCAGCTGAGGTCTCAGGTCCCCCCCTGAAAGAGCTGTGAGAGGCCGATGCCTGCCTCGACCAGCTGTAGAGGCACGAAGACGTCGGCCCGGATCTCGGCCCCGCTCGCCTTACTCACGGTGTACCCGATGGGCGGCACCGTCCCCAGGGCGGAGCGCACCGTCGAGGCCATGGCCGGTATCCGCATCGACATGATGGCGGCCGCGATGGGGCCCACATCCAAGAAGTACTCGGCGATGCGAGCATTGGGCAGCGCATCGCTGGCAGCCTTGAAGCGGGGACTGGAGGCCAAGAAGGGCTTCGGCGCCTTGGCCGCGGTCACCGCCTGCTGGATGAAAGCGGCGTCACTGCTCCACACGAAGACCGACTTGCTCTTGCTGACGGCGCCGATCTGCATCCTTTGGTCGAGAAGTCGGGCAAGGGGGCCCATCTCGCCTCGAATGCTGACTGCCTCTTCGCCTCTGAGTGCGAAGCCATAGCTGTCGAAGGCCACGCCGGCCTGCTTGCTCGGCTTGTCGCTCTTCACGAGCTCGATCGGCGCCTCCTGGCCCGAGGCCTCACTGGCCTTGGCCAGGGTCGTCTTGACCCAATCGAACAGATCCCGCATCGCCTTCTTCATCTTGGCACTGTCGCCCTCGCTGTAACCGACGACCCGGGTGGTCTCGAGCCCGCCCGGGATCTCCAAGCCGAAGAAAGTCTTCTGGGTAGCGCCGAAGCTCTCCCCGATCAGACGAACCAGCTCGTCCAGCTGACTGGCCAATGGCGCGGTGCTCTCATTGGCCGCGAATGCCGGCTTCATGGACTGGATCATCGACTGGACCATGGGCAGACTCTGCTCGCTCAGCTGGCTGGCCGAACCACCGCCGACGAGGGCGTACTGGCCTTTCGGCAAGCCCTTCAGTACCGAGCCTTCTTCGTTGCGCATCTTGGCCAGGCCTTGCGTGTAGGTTGAGCCCTTGTCGTACACCGAGCCCATGGTCATCATCAGGGCCTCTCCAGTGAGGTTGGCGCCGATGGTCAGGCCCTTCATGTCCTCATAGAACTGAGCCATCGCCTTCTCGAGGCCCGCCAGCTCGGGCTGGGCGCCGGTCGAACCGCTCATGATCTTCTGGAGCATCTCGCCCACAAGATCGACCGTGACGTTGGATCGTTCGGCCACGCCAGCGCTCGCGAAACGGTAGCTTTGCTTTTGCTTCTTCTTGCCGAGTTCCGCGGGCAGGCTCTGGTCGAGGGCGATCACGATGCCGCCGTGACGAACGATGCGGGCACCATTGATGACCGAAGCGATGGCTTTTGGGTCCGCGCCCTTCTTGAGGCTGAACACCATCATGGGCTTGGGGTCGTCGGCTGAACCGAAGCCCGCGACCCAAACCGGTTGACTAAGGTCCATCGAAGCCAGGGCTGGGGTCTGGGCCTGCAGCTGCTGGAGCAGAAAGCCCTTCTCGGTGCCCGGGGGCACGAGACCCACTCGCATCATGAAGTTCTCGGCCCGTTCGATGCTGGCCTGGGGGTTCTTCCAGCGGAGGACCAAATTCGAGGACTGAGGGACGTAGCTTCCGGCGTCCTGCCCGAAGCTGGGGGTCGACCATAGGAGGCCGCAGGCGAGGGCGGCCGCGAGAATGCGCATGGCGGGACGCTGACACGAAGAGGCCGTGCTTTCCACATCGACGCCCCCAAGACTGAGCCCAAAGGTTGGAATTCAATGGGAGAATGGGGCGGAGCGGATAGCTTGCCCCCATGCTTCCCGACTACCAGGTCTTCATGCGACCCCTCGTCGACGCCCTTCGGGCTCGAGAGGCTGCTACGTTGAGTGAGCTGCGGGACGAGGTCTGCGCCGCCCTGGGTCTGGACGCCGACGCCCGAGCAGAGCGAATCAAGTGGGACGGTCGCTTGGTCCTAGACCATCGGCTGGAGACGGCGGCAGAGACACTCGACCACGCCGGACTGCTGGCCCGGAGCGGAGAACGATGGACCCTCACCGAAACCGGCCGAGGGGAGCTGCCGCCCACCCTGGACCGAGACGCGCTCATGATTTTCCCGGAGTTTGCCCGCTACATGGAGGACTTCCGGGCGCGCCGCGGCGCCTGAGCCCTTCTCCGTCTCGCTGCGAGGCGCTTAAGTCGACTCAGATCGATCCGATCTACGGGTTGGTCCCATGCCCAAGACAGCCGTTCGCCCCAAGCGGGGTCTGCAGACCCGCATCAAGAGCCTCGGTTTTCACGCCGACTATGCCTGTCGGGGCAGCGGCGCCTGTTGTGCGGGCGCCTGGCGGGTCGTAGCCCAGCCCGAGGTTCGGACCCGACTCGCCGCCGCCTTCGAAGCAGGAAGGCTGAGAGGGTCCCTAAACGAAGCGCTACGGAGCGAGCCCACCCTCACAGGTGATCCCCTGTATATCCTCCGGAGCGACGGGCCTGGAGGCTGCACGTTCCACAAGGGAGAGCGCTGCGGGATCCGGACGGCGGTCGGCGTCGAGGCCCAGCCCCTAGGCTGCCGCGTCTTTCCTAGAGTCGTCGTGAAGCAGCCGCGAGGACGCTTCGTCAGCCTGTCCCACTTCTGCCCCACGGCGGCGGGGCTCCTCTTCAAAACGGACCGAGCGGAGGGACGACCCATTCAGGGACCGCGCGCCTTCCCGGCAAGCGATGCCCTGGAGGGCCACGACGCGAGGGACCATCTCCCCCCGCTGGTGGCGCCCAACCGGCCTACGAGCTGGTCGCTTTTCGAGCTGTGGGAGTCCGCGGGCGCGGGATGGCTGGTCCGAGAGGACGGGCGTCCGGAGCAGCTCTTGGCTAGCTGGGCCGTCGTCGCGGAGCGGATTCGTCATCGCGTCCTGGCGGGCAGCCGTCCTGAGGACGTAGTCAAACCTGCCCTTGCCCGGGCGGAGCGCGAGGGCCCACTCGGGGTCCTGGAGACCGTCGACTGGGCGGCTGGAGACTGGAACCAGCTGCTGTTTTTGATCGAGAGCGCCAGCAAGGTGCTGCCCCCCGAACGGGGCTTCGCGGCCGAGCTCCTGGCTGCGCTTGAATCCCGCTACCTGAAGCCCGACGGGGCGAGTCAGTTCGAAGAAGACTGGCGAAGAAACGAGGCGCACTGGGCGATGTACGGTCTAGCGATCAAGCGCTACGCGGCGGCTCGTCACTACGCCAACTTTCATGCCTACCAGGGGCAGGGCCTGCGGAGCGCCGTGCTCTCCACCGTCTTCGCTGTCGGACTGGTGCGGGCCTTTGCCTTGGCCTCGAGCGGGGAAGAAGAGCTGACGCGAGACGGCCTTCTTCAAGCCATACGAGCGTCCGACTACGTCTTGCTCCATCTCATTCACCGTCCGACCCTAGCCAAGCTCTTTTCCTCCGTGGAGTCGGTTCCTGCGCAAGATGTCTTTCGTCTCGCTTTCGTGCCTCGGCTTGTCTCGCCGCCCGGGAGTAGCTAGAGCAGCCCTCGTGGCCAGCAACTATTTGATCGACATGGACGGCGTCCTCGTTCGAGGACGCACCCTCATCGAAGGAGCCGACGCGTTCATCCAGCGACTTCGAGACAAGGAGGCGCCCTTCCTGCTCTTGACCAACAACCCGATCTATACGCCCCGTGATCTGGCTCATCGACTCAAGACCATCGGCATCGAAGTCGAGGCAGAGCGTATCTTCACCTCCGCCATGGCCACCGCGAGCTTTCTGAAGGGCCAGAGGCCCAGCAATCCCACTGCCTTCGTGATCGGCGAGAGCGGGGTGACAGAGGCTCTCCACGAGGCGGGCTTCGTCATCACCGATCATGATCCGGCCTACGTCGTCTTGGGTGAGACACACAGCTACAACTTTGAGCTCATTACCAAGGCCGTCCGCTTCCTGGCCGATGGGGCTCACTTCATCGCTACCAACCCCGATGTACGTGGGCCGACAGAGCGAGGAATCGAGCCAGCATGCGGGGCCCTGGCCGCCCTGATGGAGAAGGCGGCCGGCGTCGAGCCCTTCTTCGTCGGAAAGCCCAATCCGCTGATGATGCGGACAGCACTCAACTACTTGAGCGTCCACTCGGAGGACACCATGATGATCGGTGACAACATGCAGACCGATATCATTGGCGGGATTCAGGCCGGCTTGGAGACCACCCTGGTCTTGTCGGGTGTGACGGGTCGGAAAGGCTATCAGCACTACTCCTATCAACCGAGTCAGGTCCTCGACTCGGTAGCCCAGCTCGAGGTCTGAGCGTCCTCCTTCCCGGGGCTCGGTTGACCCCTGGAAGGGCTCGCCCTAGGCCGATGACATGATCGAGCTGTCGCCTCGAGCCAGTCTGCGGACCTATCGCCTCGAAGCGAGCTACACAGCGGCCCGACTGTCGGCCACGGAAGACACCGAGCACCTGGCACGGGAGTTCTCCGAGGCCGCGGACCGGATCCGACTCTTGGAGGAAGAGCTGGTGAGGCTGGATGCGCGAAAAGTCCAGACCCAGGCCGCCCTGGAGTCGGCCGACGATGCCTGGGACGACGAGATGCAAGGCTTCCGTCGCCGACTCCTCGAGCTCTGCGACAACGACGTCGACGCCGAGCTTTTCCGAAGGTACTTCGCAGACGTACCCTCCAGCGTCACCGAGCTGTCTTACGGGGCCGAGGTGATGATCTCTTTGGAACTAGAGGAATCGGTGGCGGCGGATGGCCATCCCGATCTGAGTGCCCTGATCCCTCGTCTGGCTGAGAAGCGCGGGGCGCTGGAGGTCATTCTGAAAGAGGCCTTGCGCGTCGAGGTCGATGAAGCTCGCTACGTCAATCGGGTCGCGATGGCCAAGGCCATCGTCAACAAGTTGAGGCGGGTCGCGGTGGCGAGCCTGGAAGAGATTGCAATGTCCAGGCGTCACTCCCGACTGTGGACGGCCCGTTTCTTCCTCGACCACCAGGAGCTGGCGACCAGCCTCAGGGACGAAGACCTTTTGGATCCAGACTTCGACGAGCCCCGACAGCTGGAAGCGAGCTTCGACTCAGAACCAGGGGAGTGAGGGGCTGTCCGCGGGGAGGAGGGAGCTCGGATCGAGGAGGCCCAGGTAGGCTGCGGCGCCTGCTCCTGCCATGACCAAGAACAGGATCATGAGAAGGGCGCCCAGGAAGCGTCGCCCAGGCGAGCTGCTCTCGGTGAAGGTCGAAGTCATGATGAGGTCACTTGCGTCGACCCATTGACTGGCTTCCTCGGTGGAGATTCGGCCTCGGGCGGCCAGGAATCCGACGACCCGCTCGGCGTGGTTGGCCCAGCCGCCTCGATCCGACATCAGGCCTTCCAGGCCTTGGCGCAGGGCCGAGGGAGACTGGAGACGTTTATCAGGCTTTCGATGAAGGCAGGCCTCTATCAAGCGGCGGAGGGCCCGAGGCGCGCTCGGAGCCACTGTGCGGACCGGTCGGTAGCGGCCCGAGTGAATGAGGTGGAACAGGTTTTCGGGTGTGGCCTCTTCATAGAGCCGTCGGCCCGAAACGCAGTGATAGAGGAGGGCGCCCAGGCCGTAGACATCGCTTCGAGGGTCGGCGTCCTGGCCCTGGAGCAACTCGGGGGCCAGGTAGCGCGGCGTGCCCATCACGAGCCCAGTTCTCGTGACGCCTTCGATTTCAGCCTGACGAGCGATGCCGAAGTCCATCAGCTTGATGGCGCCGTCTCGGCTCATCATGACGTTGCCGGCCTTGATGTCTCGGTGCACGATGCCCATCCGATGGGCGGCCTCCAGGGCCGCGGCCACCTCGATGCCTATGATGCAGGCGACGTCGATGGGAAGTGCTCCTTCCCGAAGCAGCGTGGCCAGGTCCACGCCGTCGACGAGCTCCATCGCCAAGTAGAGCTCACCCCTGCGCTCGAAGAGATCGTAGACCGCCACGACGTTGTGGTGACGAAGTTGGGCCAGGGCCCGCCCCTCCCTCAGAAAGCGCTCCTTAAGTTCTTCCGGGTCCTGGCTGTGGTCGGCGTGGAGCCGCTTCAGCGCCACGTCTCGCTCCAGCAGGCGGTGCCGCGCCTTCAGGACTTCGCCCATGCCGCCTCGGCCAATCTCGGGCCCCACGTCGTAGGGGCCGAGCTTCTTGGTCCGGGTCGAGGCCAACGCCTCTTTCTAACCCGATGAGGGGCGCCTTGAAAGGCGGCCGGCGTAGGGCCGAAGCGCCCAAGAAGCCGAGGACGCTACTTCGTTGGCGTTGTGTGGTGAGATACGGGTACACTCTCTACATGGCGACGCCCCGCCGAGGGATCACACAAGACCTCGCGCCCATGGTGCGTCGCAGCGTCGGATTGGAAGACCTGCAAGTCGCCTTCCAGCCCATCGTGGACGTCAAGACTGGAATTGTACTGGCCTTCGAAGCGCTCCTGCGCTCCGACGACCAGAACTTCGTCAGCCCGCCCCAGGTCATCGAGGCCGGCATCGAAGAAAACGTGGCCGGTGAGCTGGGTCGGGTCCTCAGGGAGCTGGCCATCGAACGCTGTCGTCAGCATCCTCTCTTCTTGAACGTTCATCCGCGGGAGTTCGACGATGGCTGGATCGTCCGCCCGGACGACCCCGTCTTCCGACACGACCACGCCATCTATCTGGAGATCACGGAGTCCGTTCCTCTCAGCCACGAGAGTCACTGCCACGGTATCTTGAGCGAGATCCGGGCCAAGGGAGTGTCGCTGGCGGTCGATGACTTGGGCGCCGGCTACTCCAATCTGCTCTACATTTCGGACCTGGCGCCCGAGATCGTGAAGCTGGACAGGGAGCTCGTTCGCTCCGTGACCAAGGACGAGCGCTCCTTCCGATTCTTGGAGGGTGTGATCGAGCTCTGCCACCGGATGGGCGCCCAGGTCGTAGCCGAGGGCATCGAGAGCGAAGCCGAGTTCAAAGCCATCATCGACGCCGGCGCCCACTACGTTCAGGGCTTCTTCATCGGGCCGCCGGCGCCCACGCCCATCGTGCCTCGCGTTCAGCTCCCGGGCTGAACCTGTTCCCGTCTCTGAAAGAGAGCGGCCACCCACACCTCTTCGTCTTCCGTCTGCGACTCCAAGACCAAGCGAACGCGATCGCCGGGCTTCGCGTACCAGGCTCCAACGTTGACCTTGGAACGGTCATCGGCCGGGTCCACGAGCCCACGAGTGGAGCGGACCCGAGGTAGTACCAAGAGGCGCCGGGGGGCCTGGACGGCCGCCTCTTCCGGGGCCTCCAGGACTTTCACCTCGACGAACACGAGCGGAAAGCGCTGGCGCCGGACGCTCAGGACGCGAGCTGTGAGAACCACTTCGTCGGCGTCCAGCACCACGGGAGGTTCGCGGGCGGCGTCTATGGGCTCGGCGTCTCGACCCAGCGCGGCCAAGAGGGCGTCGATGTCGTCCGGACTTGGCGCCACTTGGGCTGAGCTCAGATGGGACCGAAGCCCCTCGAGATCCACGCCCTCGAGGAAGATCCGACGGCCGTCCTGGATCATCTGCAACCCTTCGACATGGGAGAGCAGCACTTCGGCCACGTCCTCTGGACGAAACCCGGGACGAACCGAGAGGACGACCCTCGAACCTTCGGTCCGCGCTTCGCAGGCGGCCGAAGAGGAGCCGAAGACGGGTACGGACTCGCCGGAAGCGCTCGTCGGCGCGGCGGCAAGAAGGAGCGAGAGCGCGAGCATACCTCCTTCATACTTCGGAGGCGTCGGCGGGGTCAGTGGGAGAAGGCCGTGTGAGGGCGTTCGCGCTCGGCCTCTCGGGCGGCCTGCAGAAAGGCCCGCATTCGGCTCGGCGTCTTTACGCCGGGGGTTTCCTCGATGAAAGAGGAGACGTCGATGGCCGTGGGGCGGACGGCCTCGAGGGCTGCTGCCACGTTGTCGGCTCGGAGGCCTCCCGAGAGCATGATGGGCCCCAACTCGACGCAGGCCGCGGCCCGGCTCCAGTCCGCTTCCACGCCCCGGCCCCCGCCGCCGGCCCCATCGACGTTCAGGCGGCCGAGCGGTGTCGGTGGACGAGCGATCTCCATCAGGGAATCAGCCTTCTGCACCAGCTCGGGACCATCGAAGAGTACGGGAAGGACCGGAAGCGCGGGGTCGAGTCGAGCCCACGCCTCGACGCTGAGCACGGCCTGGATGACGTCGAAACCAAGCTCCAGGGTGCGAGCGATGCCGTCGACGTCGGTGGGTCCCGTGACCGCCACCGAGAGTGCTCCTTCACTGGCCGACAGGAGGTCCGGGATACGGCTTCGGTCTACTTGCTGGGGGCAAGGGTCGAGGACCAGGCCCACGGCATCTACACCGAGGGCGACCGCTGCTTCCAGATCTTGGGTTCGCGTGAACCCGCACATCTTGATCCGTACACCCATGCTTGGAGGCCGAGCCGCCGGAGGATAGCTTGCTCCATGGCCAAAGACGAAGCTCGGTTCATGGAGCGGGCGTTGGACCTGGCCGAGTCCGGGCTGGGGACCGTCTGGCCCAACCCCTCGGTCGGGGCGGTCATCGTTCGAGAGGGTCGCGTGGTCGGCGAGGGGCGAACACAGCTCCGCGGTCGGCCTCATGCCGAGGTCATCGCCCTGGAGGCGGCCGGCGCCGCCGCCGAAGGCGCGACTGCCTACGTCTCCCTGGAGCCTTGCTGCCATTGGGGGCAGACCCCGCCTTGTACGGATGCTTTGATTCGCGCCAGGGTCGCAAGGGTCGTCGTGGCCTGCCTGGACCCGGATCCTCGGGTGAACGGGAGCGGGATTCGGCGCCTCCAGCGGGCGGGCATTCAGGTCTCGACTGGGTTGCTGGGCGACCGAGGTCGGCAGATAAACGCTGGTTTCTTCGCACGGATCCGCCTCGGCCGTCCCTTCGTCGCCGCCATCGCCCATGCCGCCGGCATCCCACGGACCTTCGACGCGCTCTGGTCCCGAGAGGATCAGGTGCTTATCGCGGACGAGGCGCCGTGGCTCTTCGAGTTTCCCGGCCAAGTCGCCGTCGGCCCTGGGCGAGCCTTTCTGCTCTCCGCCTCCCCCGCCACCCCCAAAGGGCTGCAGGACGCTCTTAGGCAGCTGGCCGAGGCGGGGCTCACCCGGCTCGCCATCTCGGCGCCCAGCGTTCTGTCGGCGGCCGACGTCCTGGGCATTCTCGACGAGCAGAGCTGAAGGTCCTCCGGGGACCTGCTAGCGTCCGCGCCATGAGCAGCACCGCCGACATCCTAGGTGCTCGCCGGATCCTGGCGGTCAGCAATCGCGAGCCCTATACCCGCCACGTCAGCGAGGACGGTCAGGTCGAGTTCGAGCTGCGCGCGGGCGGCCTCGTGACCGCCCTAACCCCGGTGATGCGGAGCAGCAGCGGGGTTTGGATCGCCGGTGACTCCGACGGTGAAGCTCGGCGGGACGAGGTCCCTCACGAAGGTCCGCAGTTCCTCCTTCGCCAAGTGCCTCTGTCGGAGGAGGACGTCGAGAGCTACTACCGAGGCTTCGCCAACCGGGCCCTGTGGCCTTTGTGTCACTACTTCATCGACGCTTGCCATTTCGCCGAGTCCCAGTTCGCGAGCTACCAAGACGTCAACCAGCGATTCGCGGAAGCGGTGGTGGCGGAGGAAGGCGATGCCGACTTGGTCTGGGTCCACGACTACCACTTCATGCTCCTTCCCAAGCTCGTTCGGGAGCGTAGTCGTCGTCGAAATCCGATCGCCTACTTTCACCACATTCCTTTCCCCCCCGAAGCCGTCTTCCGCGTCTTGCCATGGCGACGGGAGATCCTGGTCGGCCTCCTGGGCGCCGACTTCATTGGCTTCCACACCGAGATCTACGTGAAGAACTTCCTCGAGAGTTGCGCGGGCATCCTCCAGGCTGACGTGGATCTCGCTTCGGGTCGGGTGCGATGGGACAATCGGAGCATCGACGTTAGCGCCTATCCCATCGGTATCGAAACGGCGGAGTTCGAGCAGATGGCGGGTGCCCAAGGCACGACCGAGCGTAGCGAAATCATCCGTCGAAACATCGGGGCCGAGAAGATCGTGCTGGGAGTGGATCGACTTGACTACTCGAAAGGCATCCTGCAGCGGCTCTACGCCATCGAACGTCTCTTCGAGCTGCATCCCGAGTTCAGGGGCAAGGTGAGCTTCGTCCAGGTCGCCGTGCCCAGCCGCACCGCGGTCAAGGAGTACGAGGAACTCAAGCGCGGGGTCGACGAGACAGTAGGTCGAATCAACGGCCGTTTCAGCAACTCCGGATGGACGCCGGTGATCTACTTGTACCGGGGCCTCCCTCGAGAAGAGTTGGTGGCCTACTACCGAGCGGCCGATGTTTGTTTGATCACCCCGCTTCGGGACGGCATGAACCTGGTCGCTAAGGAGTACGTTGCATGCAAGACCGACGACGATGGAGTGCTCATTCTCTCGGAGTTCGCCGGAGCCAGCGCCGAGCTGGATACTGCGCTTCTGGTCAATCCGTATTCCATTCAAGACATGGCGGTCGCTCTTCAGTGGGCACTCACCATGGAGGCTGGCGAGCGTCAGCGTCGCATGAAGCAGATGCGTGACCACGTCCGAGAGTACGACGTGCACAAGTGGCTGGAGTCCATAGTGAGCGGCAGTCTCCGCTCCGGTTCGGAGGCCAAGGTTAAGTGAGCGCCGTCCACTTCTCTATTGCGGAGGCAGATGTCCTGGCCGAGCTGGCTGCAGCCGAAGAGGTTGCGCTCGGCTTCGACTACGACGGGACCTTGACTCCCATCGTCGAGCGGCCCGACCGAGCCCGTGCGCCAAGCGAGGTCGCCAAACAGATCGCTCAGCTTGCTCGTCGTCGCGAGAACCTGATCGCCATCGTCACCGGTCGAAGTATCCTAGACTTGGATACGGTCTTCGACGTTCCGGAAGTTTGGGTCTTGGGCCGGCACGGTCTCCAGTGGTCAGCCCCGGGCGGCCGTCCGCGTCCACCGCCGGACATCGACGTCGAAGAGGCCAAGACCAAGATCCGGGGCATGAAGGAAGAGCTCCAACCCCTCATCCGTCAACAGCCCGCTCTGTTCTTGGAGGACAAGGAATACGCCCTCACTCTTCACACCCGCCGCCTCGATCCGAGCATCGAGCCCGTCGCTCACCGGGCCTTCCGGGAGGCGATCCCGCAGGGCTTCTCGGTCATCGTGGGCAAGAAGGTCATCGAGGCTCGCCCAGACGGGCACGATAAGGGGACGGCCTTCACCAGGCTTATCGAAGAGCGCATGCCGAGGGCGCTCGCCTTCTACGTGGGGGACGACACAACGGACGAGGATGTCTTCCGGGCCCTACCGGAAGGGTCCATCACCATCCGGGTACTCGATGACCCCAAACTGCGAGAGGAAACAGCCGCTCGCTTTTGGCTGGAGGCTGTCGAGGAGGTCCATCAGCTCCTCTCTTCCCTCGTCCGCCTTCGAAGCTGAGGCTATCGGCTCGACTCCGGGTCCCGTTGGCCCCACCATTCGGCCGTGGCTCCAGTGCTGAGCGTTTTCGGCCTGCCTCTTCCGTCCTACGCCGTGATGATGATGGTGGGCTACGTGGCAGCCCTGCTCATGGTCTTGGGGCTGAGCAGGCGCGCGCCCGGCGTCGATCGCGCGCAGGTGGTCGACCTATTCATCGTCATGCTCGTGTCGTCGGTCATCGGGGCCAAGCTCGGCCACGTGCTCTTCGAGGCCCCTGGCCACGTGGCAGCCGATGGTCATGTGATTGAGTCCCTTCCCGAGCTTCTGCGCGAGGATCCTCTGCATGTCCTTCGGCTAGGGGAGGGTGGCTACGTTTGGTACGGGGGCATGATCGGCGCGCTGCTGATGGCGGTCTTCTACTTTCGTCGACGTCCCCAGCTGAATGCGCTTCTGTACTCCGACCTCTTCGCACCGGCGGTCATGGTGGGGGCAGCCTTTGGTCGGATGGGCTGTTTGATGGCGGGCTGCTGCTACGGCGTTCCGACCGAACTGCCCTGGGGCATGGCCTTTCCCGCCACCGAGGGACAGCTCGTCCACCCTACGCAGCTCTACGACGCGACCTTTGCGGCTCTGCTAGGCGCGGGCCTGGCGTGGGCCTTCGCGCGGCGCCATTTCGACGGGCAAATCATCGCAGTGCTCCTGCTCCTGTATCCTCTGGCTCGCTTTTCGACCGAGGTCTTTCGAGGCGACCCGGAGCGGGGGACCGTCGGTCCCGGTTCGACGAGTCAGGCGCTCTCCGTGCTCGTCTTCCTGGCGGGTCTTTGGCTCTACGGCTGGGCTCGTCGAAGGCATGCGCAGGCCAGTCAGGGAGCTCAGGCCGAGCTTCGGCCAATGAGCCTTTGACTCCCGAAGAATATGGGCCCAACTCGATGAACCATGCCCCGCATTTTCATCGTCGCCGATGGCACCGGCGAAACGGGTGAGAAGGTCCTGAAGGCTTCCTTGACCCAGTTTCGAGGGGTCGAGGTCTCCACCGAGACCTTCACCCGGGTCCGGTCCAAGGTGGAGATCACGGAACTGCTGGAGCAGGCCGCTCGAGAGGAGGCCTTTGTCATCTTCACGATCATCGACCCGGAGCACCGGGACCATCTCATTCAAAAAGCCGGGGACCTCGGGGTGGAGGCGGCCGACGTCATCGGGGGTTTGGTCGGCAAGCTTGCCATCTACCTGGGCGCCCAGCCTCTGTTCAGCCCGGGCATCAAGAACCAGATGGATGCCGAGTACTTCAAGCGCATCGAGGCGGTGGAGTTCGCGGTCAAGAGCGACGACGGTCAGTCCCTACAGAACCTCAAGCGGGCGGACATGGTCTTGGTCGGCCTGTCCCGAACCTCTAAGACGCCGCTT
Organism: Myxococcota bacterium; assembly: GCA_039024635.1. Taxonomy (GTDB): domain Bacteria; phylum Myxococcota; class Kuafuiibacteriia; order Kuafuiibacteriales; family Kuafuiibacteriaceae; genus Kuafuiihalomonas. The sequence goes on from JBCCQA010000037.1 coordinate 48,310, forward strand.
TCAATGTACTTGGCCCACAAGGGATACAAGGTGGCGAACGTCCCCTTGGTCCCCGAGATCCCCCCGCCGAACGAACTCTTCGAGATCGACCAGGAGAAGATCTACGCCCTCATCATCGATCTCAACTCATTGGTCCGCGTTCGCCATCAACGTCTGAAGGCTTTGGGTCTCCCCCCCGACGCCGAGTATGCAGCCCGGGAGAACATTGCCCGTGAGCTCCGCTGGTGCCGCGAGTTCTACGCCCGTAACCCCACCTGGCCCGTCATCGACACCTCCACCCGCGCCGTCGAAGAAACGGCGGCCGAGATGGAGCGGATCATGAAGGAACGCGCCGTGCGTACTTAGGGTCCCGGGCCCGGCTAAGCCGGGCCCACCCTTCTACGGTCGGCTTAGCCTCCCTGCGCCTTCGTTGCGTACTTAGGGTCCCGGGCCCGGCTAAGCCGGGCCCACCCTTCTACGGTCGGCTTAGCCTCCCTGCGCCTTCGTTGCGTACTTAGGGTCCCGGGCCCGGCTAAGCCGGGCCCACCC
>JBCCQA010000038.1:0-46186 GCA_039024635.1 Myxococcota bacterium
GAGTCCAGCGACGGTAGACATGGCAGCGACGACATCATCGACGCATTCGAGGGTCGTAGTCGTCTCATCTCGGACTTGATTCAGGTCATGTTCAATTGTGCTCGATGCTTCCGCTGACTCGCCGGAGAGCGTCTTGACCTCGTCGGCTACGACTCTGAACCCGGCGCCGACAGGGCCAGCTCGGGCAGCCTCGATCCGAGCATTGAGGGCGAGGAGGCGAGTGCGCGAGCAAACGTCCTCCACAATGGCGATACTCTTGTCGATCGACTGAGCTCGTTCATGAAGTCGAGTCATTGCGCCTTGCGCGCCTTGACAGAGTTGCTGCGTCTCCGAGACGCAGTCTGAACTGGCTGAAACGTCCATGCGGACCTCTGAGATGGCTGCCGTCAGGTCTTGCGTGACTGCTATGGTCTCCGTCGCCTGACACCGTACAGCGGAGGCCTGCCCGGCCAGCGACCCAGCGAGACACTTTTGCTCCCCTGCGGCCTCGTTCAGGCCTCTAGCCGCTTCTCTGAGCTCGGCGATCATGCCTTGAGTATCTGCTGCAACGAGACGAAGTCGCCCAACAACATCCGCGATGGCTCTTGTGAAGCTGGGTTCAACCTCGATCTTTGCTTGGTCTCGTTGAGCGAAGTGCTCTGCGTAGGACCCGATCACAGCCTCGGATGCCTCCAGAAGGGTGTCTGAGATATCCAGAAGGTACTTAATCCGCAGCGTCCGCTCGTTGCTTGGGGTCGCTAGGACGTCATTTGCGCAACGTGCGAGCATCTCTACCGTAAGGCGAGCATTGTGCGCGGCCTCCCGGGTCGTCTCATCGGGTGCTGGCGGTAGCTCGATCTGTGGTCCATTGGGATCCATCGTCGTGGGGGCTACGCCTCCCGTTTCCAGTGCGTGAAAGGTCTCTCTCATCACGTGAATGGAGGCGTCTCTCGGTCTTCTGATTCCGTAGCATTCGGCGAGGAGGTCTTTTGCGACCCGTTCGCAGAGCAAGCTCTGATTGCTCGCGATACTCAGAACGGTTTCACCAGCTACCAGCTGCTGTTCACCCACATCGCACGAACTGGTCATGGGTTCCGCGATCTCTCCGTGACTCCACTCAGTCAGCTGCACATCGTCGGACCAAAGCTCGTCTGCCATGCAACAACGACTCGGTTGCCAAAAGGAGCCCTTTAGGTCGCGGAACAGCTATCCTTGGAACGTCTATTCGTCTCGACTCTCTTCGAGACGTCGTCTTCATGATGCGTCTTCTATGCGCCCTGCGCCTTCCGTTAAGCCTCAACGTTCCGTCTTCACAAGTTGGACAAGAGCAGTTCCAGCAAAGTTGTCGACTTCGTTCGACAGTCTGCGAAGCACGAAGCCCTCATGCAGAGAGTGACTGCGCACGAATCGACTGCACGATCCGAGAGACGGCCATGGCCTTGCTAGGCCGGCCCTCATCGAAGGCCACGACTGCTGTCGTATGTACGCCCGGCCAGTTGGATAGGCTGCGCCGGGTGCAGAATCTACGGAGCCATCGGCTATCCATGCTAGCGCCGTGGATCTTGGTAGATGTGACCGTCAACTTGCATTGGAGTCTGCGACGATGTGTCCTGGTCGAGTGATTGTAGTCCATCAGCAGTTGCTCGACAGTCTCCCCGGTCCGGCCTGCCTTCTGAACGGCGATGGAGAAATTGGTTCAGTCAATCGAGCTTGGCGCCGCGTTACGGAAGGGACCAGTACTGACCAAAGGACCACTGGCGTAGGCGCAAACTACCTCAATGAGCTCCGTCGTGCTGCCGAGCGCGACGAGAGTGTTCTGTCCATCTTGGAGGGCTTCCTGGCGGTTCTGAGCAGGAGAGAACAGATGTTTGAAGCTGTTTACCCCTGTGGACATTCCGGGCAATCAAGGTGGTCAAGCGTTCAGGTCTTTCCGGTGGAGGCCGACGGTCTCAGAGCGATGGTTCTGCACGCCGACGTCACAGAACTCGCCATCGAGAAACGTCAGCTTCGCGAGGTTTCAGACTATCTGAGTATGGCGACGGCCTCTTTGGGTATCGGCACTTGGGGCATCGACCTCACTACGAACCGTCTGGAATGGGATAGGAGAATGTACGAGATACATGGAGTCTCGCCAAGGCAGTTCAACGGAGACTTCGACGCGTGGACATCCCGTCTCCATTCAAAGGATGTTGACGAGGCTAGACGTGCGTTTCAGATGGCGCTCGAAGGGAAGTCGTTTTTTACAGAGTTTCGGATAGTCCGAGGGAATGAGACGCGGTGGATCAGGGCAACGGCTACTGTCCCCACGAGTGAGCGAAAGGCTCCAACTCGCGTCGTGGGCTGTAGCTGGGACGTAACGGAACAGCGTTCCGCACAGCATGAGCTGCAGTCAATTCTCGAGACATCGTCTGATGCAGTCCTGGTTCTGAATGCCGCTGAGCTAGTCGTTCGAGCGAACTCGTCAGCGGAAGTGCTGTTTGGACGAAGTCGTGACGAACTCATTGGTCTGCCGTTTGCGGAGATCAAACCGGACGGGCTCTTGATGTGCGCGAGTCGTACTGCGCCGCAGGCATGCGTTCTCCGAACTCCGCTCGAGCCTGGAAGGGATGTGAGTTGCACAGCCTATCAAGTCAACGAGGACCCAACATGTGGGTGGGTAGTAGCCGTACATGAAGTGACAGATGTCAGTCGGGTACGGGAAGAGCTCGAGAAGGCCGAAAGGCTGGGCTCCTTGGGCCGCCTGGCGGGAGGCGTCGCCCACGACTTCAACAACCTGTTGACGGCCATGTTCGCCTACATCGAGGTTCTAGAGGATGACGTCGCGGGTCAATCGAGCGCGCTTGGTACGCTAAGAGAGATGCAAGCTGTGGCGGAAAGGGCCAAGGAGCTGACGGACCAGCTGTTGGTGGTAGGGCGGCGAGATCCCTCGCACCCTATGGATCTGATCCTGAACTCTGAGCTCCGCGGAATTCAGCAGATGCTCAAACAGCTTCTGCCGGAGTCGATCCAGCTGCATGTCCATCGGGTTCCGAGATTGGGGGTTCGTTTGGCACGGAGTGAGCTGCATCAGTTGATCTTGAACCTTGTCGTGAACGCTCGAGATGCGATCTGTGGAGCTGGAAGTATATGGCTCACGGCTCGAACGGACCGACGGCGCGAGTTCGCGATCATTGAAGTAAGAGACGATGGCTGCGGGATCGAGGCTGAAACCAAGAAGATGGTCTTTGAGCCCTTTTTTACGACCAAAGAGCAGGGAAAGGGCACCGGACTCGGTCTAGCCATCGTTCATGAAATAGCGTCGCGCGCGGGAGGGTTCGTGGACGTAGAAAGTGAGATCGGTATTGGAACGTTATTCCGAGTCCATCTGCCCTTGGTGGAGAACGAGGCTATCCGAACCGCAGATCTTCCGGAGACTCCTGCACTGCAAGACAGAAAGCTAGACGTGCATGCGGTCTTGGTCGAGGACGACGATTGGGTGCGTAGAGCCGTGGAGAGCCAGCTGCAGAACGTTGTCAGGCAAGTCACTTCGTTCGCCAGCGGAGCAGACGCGTTTGCCTATGCCACACAGGTTCCTGTCGATGTCCTCGTGACCGATGTTCTGATGCCCGAGATGACGGGCCCTGAGCTAGCCGGTCAGATTGAGGCTCGCCTTCCTAAGCTGCCGATTGTCTTCATGTCCGGCGACGCAGATTCAGATTGGATGGCGAGCGAAGTTGGGCCGGTCAATGCTCAGTTCATTGCCAAGCCGTTTCGAACAGTTGATCTGCGGACAGCCTTGGAAGATGTGCTGGACTGTCGGCAGGGCGCTTGAGTTCGACCACGTTCGCCTGAGGATTGGCGCTCCCTGTGGGCGCACATTCCAGGAACCGGTGTCATCATCCTACAGGACAATTGGGGCGGAGGCCGGACACAGCGTTCTTCCACCATCGGTGCAATCACTCGTGGCATTCTTCAGACAGCTCATGACACAGGGCGTGAGTCCTTGATTCAGGCCTGCGTTCCCCTCAGCCTGTCGGGGTGACGCCGGAGACGGATGGCAGCGTGTCGGTGGTCGTGCGCCGACGGATTCACCCCGAGCTACAGGCCGACTTCGAAATCTGGCTGTCTAGCATCATCGACGCTGCGTCCGCCTTCGAAGGGCACCTCGGGGCCCAAGTGTTGCGTCCTGCGGACCCCGCCGAACAAGACTATGTCCTGCTCTTTCGCTTCGCGACGCCAGCTCAGCATGAGGCTTGGCGGACCTCGTCAACTGCCCGAGAGTGGCTGGAGAAGGGCAAGGCCTTCACCCGAGGCGACGCTCACATCCAGACCATGACCGGGCTCGAGTTCTGGTTCAGAGTACCGGGGAATGCAGGGCGACGCCCCCCACCAAGATCCAAGATGGTGGTGGCCACCGTCATCGGACTCTATCCTCTCATTCTGTTCGTCGCACCTGTCCTCGCTGTGGCCTTCCGGGACCTCCCGCGGCCCCTCGCAGTTCTGCTTTCGACCCTGTGTATGGTCATACTCATGACCTACGCCGTCATGCCCCTCGTCACCCGGACGCTGTCTCGTTGGCTGTTCTGAACCCATCCTCAGGGGCTGGCCCACTTCCACACCGTCTTCTTGGGAGAGGCCCCACTATTTCCTTGGGATCGCTATGCGAAGGTGCTGCATCGCTGACCAAGCAGGTCTCGGCGCTCTACAACCTTCGCTGTACGGCTGTGGTGCGCATGCCAAAGCAGTCGCCTCCTCTTCCGTCGACATGCCGCCGGAAAGGCGCGGATCAGCTCGAGGGCCAGTCCGTCGCGAGGATGCCGTAAATCACCTCGTCGCAACGACCGCCTTCGCGTGTCGCCCGGTGGGACCGCAGTGTTCCCTCGAGTCGCATCCCGAGCGACTCCATGGCCCTGATCGAGCCGGCGTTGCCGGCTTCGGACCGTGCCCAGATTTTCTCCAGGCGCTCCACGGTGAAGCCGTGGTCCATCACCGCCATGGCTGAGGCGCGCGCCACCCCCTGACGCCAAGCATCGGGCGCGATCAGGCAGGCGAGATGCCCCGTGGCGTTGGTTCGATCGATGCCGAGGAACACCGAGCCTACCACCTCGCCGTCCCGCTCGATGACCCAGCCGAGCTCGCTCGGGTCATCGCCGCACGCAAGGTTGTGTTCGACCATCGCCTCGGCGTTCGGGAAGCCAGGACCGAGGTTGCGGAGGTACGTCTCGCTGTCGGCGTAGCGCCCGATCGCATCGCGGTCCTCCTCCCGAAAGGGCCGAAGCAGGAGGTCGCCGACGGACAGGGTCGAGCTCACCGCGACACCGTAGTGCGACGCCTCGATTGTGTGAAGTGACAGGTGGGGCGCGGCCGATGCGAACTGTACATGAGGTGAGCGATGGATCGGTCGTGGACATGGTTGGCGACATGCCGGACCTCGTTGGGGTTGGGAATACGAGCGGGACGAAGCCCGGCTCGATCTCGAAAGGCCTTCAGACGCGGAGACCGTCGAACGCGACGACATGAAAGCGAACGTGGAGAATCTCCTGAAGGAGCTCAGGCTTGGTCAGCGCGAAACTCAGCTGTGAGTTCTGGTGCACAAATGGACACGTGTGGGCCAAGCCGTCTCCCGGACTCCCGGAGGAATCCCAGATCGTCGAGCGACCTCTGTCGTTTGGGGGATGGAGCCAATCGGGATCGAACCGACGACCTCTTGAATGCCATTCAAGCGCTCTCCCAGCTGAGCTATGGCCCCATGGGATGCCGGCCCGCTCGGGCCGGGACGAGGTTGGTAACAGAGCCCTATGGAGGCGTCAATGTTCCTCGGCGTTCCGGCCATCGGCTGCCAGATGCGTCAGAAACCGCGGATTGGCCGCGAATGGCGAGTGTCGTCGGGTCTGCGCTAGCCCAGTGGCTGCTCTTCCCGACCGGTTGGTTTCGATCGGCGCTCGGCGTCTAAGTGGGGCCCTTCGGCTATGGGCCCCCAACCTGAGGAAGCTCAGTCCAGGAAGGCTTCGATCCGGCCATGGTGGAACACCTCGTCCGGGCCCGCCTCGGTCTGGACGAGAAGTCCTCCCTCGCGGATGCCCCGCAGGGTGCCTTGCGTGCTTCGCTGGCCGTCGCCCCAGAGGAGCCTTTGCCCCAAGCCGAAGGCGCGCGCCGTCCATTCGGCCTCCAGGGGCGCGGCGCCTTCGCGCGCGAAGTCCCGACAGCGCGTGTCCAACGCGACGGACAGCCGTTCACACCACGACTCGATCGAGCGCTCGGTCTCGAAGCCGAGCTCGGCCAGGCTCACCGGCGTGCCCTCTCGCACGGCCGGCCATAGATTCAAGCCGATCCCGAACACGACATGGTCGAGCTGAGTCTCGCTGATTGCCCCTTCGACCAGAATGCCGGCCAGCTTGCGCCCCCTCCAGGGCTCCTCTGCCACCCAGACGTCGTTGGGCCACTTCAGAGCCAGCTTGGCGGCGACGGGTCCACCGATCGCGTCCAAGACGGCGAGGCCAGCCAGGAGGGTCAGCATCGGAGACTGAGACGGCGCCACTTCGGGTCGACTGACGAAAGAGGCGTACAGACCGGCCCCGGCGGGGGAAGACCAGCGACGCCCACGCTGGCCCCGGCCCGCCGTCTGGTTGTCAGCTTGGATCACGGCCGGCAGCGGATGCCCACTACGGGCCCACGCCGCCGCCCGGTCGTTGGTCGAGCTCAGCTGCGCGTGTCGCTCCAGGCACCAGCCCGAGGCGAGGCGAGGCGTCTCAGCCATCCCAGTCCAGGCCGATGTCGACGGCCGGTGCGCTTTGGGTGAGGGCGCCCATCGAGATGAAGTTCACCCCTAGCGCGGCGATGCTCGGTATTCGCTCCAGGCTTATGCCCCCGCTGGCCTCAGTGAGCGCTCGTCCGTTGATCCGACCAAGGGCCTCGGACATGGTTTCGTCGCTCATGTTGTCGAGGAGGATGACGTCGGCGCCGGCCGCCACGGCCTCGTCCACTTGGTCGAGGTCGTCGCACTCGACTTCAATTCTGAGGAGGTGATGTATCTCGGCGCGGGCTCGTTCGACTGCCGCCTTCACGCCGCCGAGGGCCGCGATGTGGTTGTCCTTGATCAGGACCCCGTCGAATAGACCAACCCGATGATTGGCCGCCCCTCCTGCCCGGACGGCTGCCTTCTCCAGGGAGCGAAGGCCCGGCGTCGTCTTTCGCGTGTCCACGATCTGGGTCGGGTGGGGCCCGACGGCATCCTGGGCCCGGCGGGCCGCGCTCGCGATGCCGCTCAGCCGCTGGAGCAGGTTCAAAGCCGTCCGCTCCCCGGTGAGCATCCCTCGAACCGGCCCCTGTAGGTGCCCCAGAACTTGGGCCGCCACAGCTCGTTGGCCGTCTCCCTGGTGGAAGTCGACCTGCACGGCTGGGTCGAGCTGCCGGAACACTTCGCGCACGGCCTCGGTCCCGGCCAGCACCATTGGCTCCCGAGCCCGAAAGACCGCGGCCCCCAAGGCGTCGGGGGCTACGAGCACGCTCGTGACGTCGCCGGGCCCGACGTCTTCTTCCAGGGCGAGGGCGATCAGGCGGCGAGCACTGGCGTCCAAGGAGCCGCTCATGCTCAGAAGCGAAGCACGGCAGTGGCCATGAAGCCGACCCGCAATATGCCTTTGGCGATGAAGCGTCCGCCGACCGCATCGTAGCGCGGGTCGTGGAAGCGGGAGCGCTCGTCCTGGCCACGGCTGTTGCGGCTGTTGATGCGGCCCGTGCAGGGGGTGGAGCCGCAGACGTCGTTCGGCACCACCGCCGGGTCGGTATCCTCCCCCGGGCTGTCACCGGTGATAAAGTGATCGTTCTGAAAGCCCAGGGTGGCCACGGCCGAGAAGCTGAAGACTCTAAGGGGCTGGATCCGAAAGCCGATGTGGCCGTCCATCTGGAAGTGTTCGTCGACCCGCGTGAACTCGCCGCAGGGTACGCCGGGCAAGAGCGGCTCTCCGGTGACGGGGTCGCTCAGGCAGCTCACGTCCAGGCCGTCCTGAAAGCGGGCGTAGTTGGCGGGGTTCGCGAAGTCGGCCCGACCGGCGAAGCCGTCGTCCAAGCGGGTCTGATCGAAGTCGGGCAAGTAGTCGCTCAGCTGGCTTCGGGTCCTACCCGAGCCGATGAACCGAAAGGCGAGGCCGAAGTCCAAGCCGTAGTAGCTGCCCTTGCGCTCGTCCTCCGCGATGACGACCTCGCTGCCGGCCCGGACTCGGCCCACCAAGGGAGGCTCGTAGCCCAAGTCCTCCAGCTCTGCGTTGGCGAGAGGGAGCTCGACGCCGAGCTCGAAGTAGGGGTCGAAGGCCGGCGCCCCCCAGGCGCTCCGCTTGGACAAGGCCAAGGAGAGATCGAAGGTGGTCTGTCCGCTGCCCACGCCGCCGCTGCCCTCGATGTCCGGTAAGGCCTGGACGTCGGCGGGATCCCACGGGTCTCCGGTGGGGAAGGTCACGTTGAGACCGAGGGTCAGGGTTGGAAAGGCCCGGTCCGGTCGGTCTTCGGTCACCGACCAGAACAGGCCTGCGCCCAGGTCACCGAAGCCAGCTCGGCTTCGCTCCTGGGGGACGGTGGTGATGGGAAAGCGGTTGGCGAAGGCCGGATCGTCCGCGTTGGTGCTTCCAAAGACGGTGGAGCTTCCCTCCACGCCTTCGGCGAAGCGGATCTCGGAGTCAGCCTGAAGCACGATGGGGGCCCGAAGCCTGAACTCCAGTCGCTGGACCAGACCGACCCGGGCCTGCACCACCAGCTCTCGACGGATGGCCTCGTATCGAAGCTCCCGGACTTCGTCGAAGGTGCCATCGGGCGCGTTTTGCACGAACTCTCGAGAGATATCGGCCTTCTCCCAGTGCTGCTCGAAGCCGACCGACAGGCGAAACTCAGGGAGCTTTCGGTCGGAGGTGACGCCCTCCAGGGCCCGGACCGACTCCGCCGCCCTCGCGAAGCTGGCCAGGGAGAGGGCCCCAGCCACCAGACCGGCCGGACGGAGCAACCTCCCCCACATCACCCATAGGGCTAGTCGCAGCCTGGAGTGAGGTCAAGACGACGACCCGAGGCTGCTGCGGGATGAACCACCGGTGCCGATGTCGGTGCATGACGGACCGCTCAATCGCCTGTGCTCTCGCGAAGGCCGTGGTCTCGCATCTTGTTTTGGAGGCTCTTCCGGGAGATCTCTAGCCGTCGCGCGGCCCGGGTGACGTTGCCGCCGGTCTCTTCCAGGGCCCGAAGGATCAGGTCACGTTCGAGGGTCACGGTGTGGCGCTTTACGATCGCTTTGAGCGGCCCGACCCGAAGCTGGGGTTCCGAAGGGCTTCCCGCCTGATCCTCCGTGGGAGATCTCAGCTTCTCGGGGAGCTGCTCCGCGTGCAGCGTATCGCTCTCGGAGAAGAGCACCGCGCGCTCCAGGACGTTCTCGAGCTCTCGAATATTGCCGGGCCACGCGTGGTTCACCAAGAGCTCCAGAGCTTCTGAGGAGGCGCGTCGTACGTCCCGGCCCAGCCGTCGTCGGTAGCGGGCCAGGAAGTGGTCGACCAGAAAGGGGATGTCGCCTCGGCGCTCTCGAAGTGGGGGGAGCTTTAGGGGTACGACGTTGAGACGATAGAAGAGATCTTCCCGAAAGCGCCCCGCCGCGACCTCGGACTCCAGGTCTAGGTTCGTGGCCGCGATCAGCCGGACGTCGACTTGGAGGGTGTCGATGCCGCCCACTCGCTCGAACTCCGACTCCTGGAGCGCGCGCAGGAGCTTGGCCTGCATCTCGGGGGGGATGAGGCCGATCTCGTCGAGGAAGAGGGTGCCTTCGTGGGCAAGCTCGAAGCGGCCGGGCTTGGAGGTGACGGCTCCCGTGAAGGCCCCCTTCTGGTAGCCGAAGAGCTCGGACTCGATCAGATCGCGGGGCAAGGCGGCACAGTTTATCTTGATGAAGGCCCGGTCTGTGCGGCTCGACTGTTCGTGGAGGGCCTTGGCGATGAGCTCCTTGCCCGTTCCCGATTCTCCGGTAATGAGGACCGTGCTCGGACTGTCCGCCACCTTACGAAGGGTTTCGAAGACCTCGGCCAAGGCGGGACTTTGACCGACCATCCCGAACTGTCCCGTCGATGCGGGGGCCGGCTCTTGCTCCGACAGTCGAGCCGCCCGGGCCGCTTTTCCGATGACGAGCTCGAGCTCGGCCTTGTCGAAGGGCTTGGTCAGGTAGTCGAAGGCCCCCATCTTCATGGCGTTGACGGCGGTGTCGACGGTGCCATGGGCGGTCAACACGACGACCGGCATTCTAGGGTGTAGGTTTCTGACCTCGGAGAGCAGGCTCATGCCGTCGAGCTCCGGCATTCGGAGGTCGGTCAGCATCACGTCATGTGAATCGCTTCCCAGAAGGTCAAGTGCCTCCTGGCCGTTGGCGGCGGTCGTCACCTCGTAGCCGCCCTGCCGCAGCTGCGCGGAGAGGACCTTACGCAGGTTGGCCTCGTCGTCCACGACGAGGACGCGGGCTGATTCTCTGTGCTCCACCGGTCTTGTCCGGCGTCGACAGTGGGCTCAGAAGTCTTCGCTGTCCAGCGCCTGGAAGATGGCCTGCTCGAAGAGCTCGGGCTGCTCGACCATGGGGAAGTGACCCGACTCGTCGAACTCGATGCGCGTCAGTCCGGGAATCTGGGCGTACATGTCGTAGGTCGTCTCGGGGATCAGGTCGCAGGCTCCCGTGATCATCGTGGTCCGGGCCTGCACGCCTGCGGTCTCCGAGGCCAGGTCGAAGGGATTGGCCTCCCAGTCTTCCACAATGCTCCCTGGGTACAGGTTGGTAGGGCCGAAGCCCGAGATCCCGCCCGCGCTCACGAAGCGGATGTCGAGGGTCTGGAAGGCCGGGTCGTTCTCTCGGCACACCCAGGTGCGGGCGAAGATCAGGTAGATCTCGAGGGCGCACTGGTTCGGATCGAAAAAGCAGCGAGGGACACCCTGGAGGTCATTGATGAACTGTCGGTCGCTGGCCGAGATCCGCTCCGAGGTTCGGTAGGCGCTGTTGTAGATGCCGCGCTCGGCGAAGGTGAGGGGGTAGGGCGAGATGAGGACCACGTCCTCGACCAGATCCGGTCGTCGATTGGCGAGCAGGGTGGCTATCAGCCCGCCGAAGTGGTGGCCGATGACGTCGTAGGGCCGATCGTCGAAGGTGTGGAAATACTCTTCGATAGCGATGATGAGGAAGGCGTACTGGTTCTCGATGGTGACGTCGGGGCGGGACAGAGAGCCCTCGTCCGAGCGGCCGGCGCCGGGAAGGTCGATGAAGAAAACCAAACGGTTGGGATCCTCCACGCCGCCGGGACCGAGGAGAAAGTCCGTAGGCTCCACGAGGTACTCAAAGCCCACGCTCGGGCCGTGTGAGAGCATCAAGATCGGGGTCAGGGTCGATGTCTCGCTGCCTCGGACCTGAATCCGCATGCGGGCGTTGGCGATGGAGCGCTGGCCCTCGAAGAGCGCTGCCGGGTCGTTGAAACGTGGCGGACCCATGTCTTCGGGCTCGCCCATGTCGACGGGATCCGGGATGCCCTGGTCGAAGACGCCGAAGTCGGCCCGGTCTGGACCGGTGTCTGGGAAGACTGGGGCCATGTCGGGGACGGGAGACGTCGTGATGCTCTCCGAGCAAGACACGAGTCCCCCGACCAGCAGGAGGGGCAGACTCAGGCGTTCGAAAGTCATCACCACTTCAGCGCGGTGCATGCACCGGACCAGTTCGTCCACGCAACGATTGAATGCCCCGCTTCAGGGTTCGGACCATCCAACGCGCCATCAGAAGGGCGAAGAGCAGGCTCAGCGCGAAAAACCCCAGGGCCCAGGCCGGGGCTAGGACGGCCAGCAGGGCCAGAACCAAGGTAAGGACGGCCTTGGCCAGCTCGAAAAGCCCGTCGATGAGGGGGACCGGTGAGAGCCAGATCAACAAATCGAAGGCCGCCCGAAGCATCAGGACCGTGCCCAGCATGAGGGCAACAGCCGTGGCGCTCACGAGGCTGCTTCCGAAGGCCGCCTCGCTGGCCAGTGCTCCGACGGATGGGTGGGCATAGACGGCGGAAAAGGCCGCCAGGAGCGCCAGCAAGGACTCGCCGGTGCCCAGGGTCTCAGCCAAGGGGCGGGTCAGCTTGCTGCTCTTTCCGAGATGCAGGCTGAGTCCCAGCACAGCCAAGCTAGCCCAGACCCACCCGGGATGGAGCCAGGCGAGGCCCGGTGGGAGCTGCAGGAGCTCGTTCTGGGCAAGGAAGCCCAGGGCTGCCAGGCCCAGCAATGGGCTGACCCCCAGGGGGACCAGGAGGGCGACCACCTCCAGCAGTCCATGGGCGGTGCCGGGGATCGCCTCCATCTCACTAGGCTAAACACGGAGGCGCCTCAGTCAACTCGCGGTCAGCTTCGGTCTTGGGAGGCGGCTCGGGCACGCTGGATCAGGCCTCGAATCCGCCAGGCCAACCAGCCGGTGGCGAGCGCATTGATGAGCAGCCAAATCCTGTCGAGCCAGCTGCCGGTCCCGGGCATCCCGATGAGATCCCAAGGCAGCTGAATGCCCAAGTATAGGAGCAGCATGGCCCAGCCGGTGGCCAGACCGAGCAGGACGGCCCGCCAACGTCGCTGATGGAGCATGCCCACGACCAGGATGAGCGGGATGCCCACGCTGGCCCAGAGCGCCGTTGCCACGAAGCCTCCCATGCCTGCCAACCCGAAGGCGCTGGCCGCGACCCCGCCGCCCAAGAGTGCGCCCAGTCGAAGGCTGGCCCCACCGCGGGTGAGAAGGCCCATCAGGAGCGCGGCCGCTACCGCGAGCCATCCGGGACCGCTGCGGGTGTTCTTGGCCGCCTGGACCGCGGCCCGGGCGTTGATGAGCCCGTGGCCGTAGCGCGGGTCATGTCCCCGAGGCCCCAGGTCGGTAGCGGTGCTCTCGAGGATGTGGCGGACCATCTCGGGGTCGTCCACCCCGGCCGAGATGACGAGGGCGGCCAAGCCCGCCACGTGGGGCGCGGCCATCGAGGTGCCCTGATAGGCGAGGTAGGCGTCGGTCCGGTCGACCGAGACCGGGAGGATGGTGTTCTGGAGGATGCCGGCTGCCTCACCGAGCTGCTTGTTGCCCCCCGGGGCGGTCACCGAGACCTGGGCTCCGTAGCTGCTGTAGAAGGCGAGCTTGCGGTCGGGTCCGATCGAGCTCACGGCCAGGCTGCCTTTGTAGGCGGCGGGGTACTCCACCTTTTCGCGGGCGCCGTTGCCGGCCGCGCAGACCACCAGCACGCCCTTCTTCACGGCGTGTTTTATGGCCGACTCCATCACAAAGGAGCGGGGACCGCCGCCCAGACTCATGTTGATGACCTGGGCCCCTTCATCGGCTGCGAAGCGGATGGCGTCGGCGATGTCTCCCGCCGTCCCGGCCCCGCGTTTGGACAGGACCTTGAGGGGCATGATGACTGCTTCGGGCGCGACGCCGGCTACGCCGACGCCATTGTTGGTGGTCTGGGCGATGGTCCCAGCTACGTGAGTGCCGTGCCCGTGGTCATCGTTGGGGTGGTGGGTGTCCTTGACGAAGTCGTAGCCGGTGACGAAGGCGGTCCCTCCAAGGTCTTCGACCTTGCGGAAGCCCTTATGGTCTTCGAAAGCGACGCCGGTATCGATGACTGCGACGACCACGCCCTGACCATTGGCGGTCTCCCAAGCGGCCGGAACTTCGATGAGCGGAAAGGACCACTGTTCGCCGTAGCGGGGGTCGTTGACCACCGGGCTTGGCTTCTCAGGACGAAAGGTCTCAGTGCGCTCGTCGCCGGTGACCGGCTCGATGAGCTCGAACACGTAGTTGGGCTCGGCGTACTCGATGTCTTGCCGGTCCTGCAGCGCCGCCAAGACTTCGCGGATGCGGCTCAGGTCGACGTGGCCGGTGTAGATCCGCTCGTCCTCCGAATGGATGGAGTTGAGCTCCAGCTCGATGTCGAGGTTGTCCTCGTAGGCCCGAACCGCCTGAGTGGAGATGTCGTCGACGAAGTCGACGAGGATCTCCTCGCCTCGGACCAAGTCGACGGCGTCTCGGGCGGTCAGTGCGACCCTCTGGCTGGTCTCAGACGATGGAGTTGCCTGAGCAGGGTTCGACGCGGCGAGCGTCGCGACCAGGGGGAGGGCCACGGACATCATGAGACGATGGTCACCGAAGCGCGGCCTGGGATGCAATCCAGGCCTGGCCATCGGTCGCGCCGCGAGTCGTTCGTTCAGGGTTTACGAAGTTCGACGTCCTCGAAGCCTGCCAGCTCGACTTGGGGCTGCACCGAGGCCGCGTCGCCAACCAGGAGAACGACCATGCGCTCACCATCGATGAAGCGCGTGCCCGCGGACCGGATTTGATTCGACGGACTTCGGTCGTAGCGGGGGCCGAGTTGGGCGAAATAGTCGGTGGGCAAGGACTGAACGAAGAGCCCGGCCGCCGCGCCCGAAACCTGACCTGCGGTTTGGAATTGGCCGGTCAAGGTGCGGACCACGCCGTTCTTGGAGAGCCGGATCTCGTCCTCGCCCGGGGCCCGGCTAGTCATCTGGGCCATCTCAGCGAACATCTCGGCGAGGGCCGCCCCGCTCACGTCGGCTCGAACCGCGGCGTAGGCGACGAAGGCGCCCACGCCTCGTCTGAAGATGGCCTGGCTGCTGGCGCCGTACGTGTAGCCCTTGTCCTCGCGAAGGTTCAGGTTGAGCCGGGACGAGAAGCTCCCTCCGAAGACTTCGTTCGCAATGGCGAGCGGCACTTCGACCGGATCACCCTTGGGGGGAAGAGGTCTCCCGGCCACGATCAGCGTCTGGGGCGCACCCGGCTTGTCGATGAGGACAATCCGTCGTGCTGCCGGCGGGGCGACGGGCGGGATCTCGGGAACCCGGGCCTCGCCAGCCCAGCTGCCCAAGGCCTTCTCAGCTAGGGCGACCACGTGCTCGTGTTCCAGGGCACCGGCCGCGATCAGCGCAGAACCCTTCGGTCCGAGCATACGTCCGAAGTGGGTCTTGACCTGGTCGAGGGTGAAGGCGGCCACCGACTCGGTCGTGCCCTGGGGCGGATGGCCCAAGGGATGATCGGGGCCATAGAGCAGGGCCGGCAGCTCGCTGAAGGCGATGCCCTGGGGCGCAGTCCGGCTGCGGGTCAACGAGGCCAGGGTCTGGGCCCTCAGGCGCTCGAAGTCCTGAGGCTGCAGGCGAGGCGACTGGGCGGCCATACGCACCAGCTCCAGCATCTCGCCCGCGTTTCGAGCCAGTCCGCTGATGCTGATGCTCCCCGAGTCACGGCCCGCACCGGCGCCGAAGTTGGCGCCCAGGTCGGCGACGCGATCCGAGAAGGCCAAGGCGTCGAGGGCTCCCGCCCCTTCGGCCAGCATGGCGTAGCTAAAGCTGGTCAGGCCGGGGGCGTCGGCAGGGTCGGCCGCCGAGCCGCCTTTGGTCACCAGGCTGAACGAGACGACGGGCAGGTCCGAAGTCTGGGCCGAGTAGATCTCCAGGCCGTTGGCCAGGATGCTCTTCTGGAACGCCGGCAGGACCGGCGGGTCGGGTGGGGGAACGGGCGGGGCCTGATTTCGCCAGTCCTCGGCTGCCGAAGCGCCTGCGGCGAGGAAGACGAGCAAGGGCGCAACGACCAGGCGACTCACGAGGCATCCCCTTCGGCGGGAGGGGCGGCCTTCAAGACGATACGCTTGTCGTCGAGGAGCTTCATGGCCTCTTGGAGTGCGGCCAGATCGATCTTTCGGTGCCGGGCGACGTCCCATCCAAGCTTCCCGGGGTCGCCCAGGAAGTGGTGGTAGCTTTGCAGTCGCTCCGTCCTTCCGCCGAAACCGCCGAGGGACTGCAGGCTCGTCAAGGTCGAGGTCTCCCAATCGTTGCGGGCCCGCTGGAGCTCCGCCGCCGTGGGGGGGCGACCGCGCAAGCCGGCC
Organism: Myxococcota bacterium; assembly: GCA_039024635.1. Taxonomy (GTDB): domain Bacteria; phylum Myxococcota; class Kuafuiibacteriia; order Kuafuiibacteriales; family Kuafuiibacteriaceae; genus Kuafuiihalomonas. The sequence goes on from JBCCQA010000038.1 coordinate 15,864, forward strand.
AGGACTTCGTCGATGGCGGCCAGGCCCTCGTCGGTCGTTCGGCCCTGCTTCATGACCATGTCGATCTGGAAGACCGACGCCGCCTCCATCTCCCTGAAGTAGGCGGTCACTGACTGGGCCATCGGATCCTCGTAGGAGACCTTTCGGTCCAGTCGAGAGGAGCGCTCTCCGCTGATGACGTGGGCCAACAGGTCGAGGGCGGCCGTGCCTTCGGCAAAGGCCGGAGGGCCCATCCAGGCCACGGAGATCTTCTCCAGCTTGCCGACCGGCTCCACGAAGTGGACTACCGTCTCCGCTTCGATGGGCGTGGTCTCGACCTGGGTCGCAGCAGGCTTGGGTAGCCCCTTCAGCGTGCCGAAGTACTTCTCGATGAGGGCCTTGGTCTGGGCCAAGTCGAAGTCGCCAGCCAGGGCCAAGGTGGCGTTGCTGGGGGTGTAGTATGTCTTGAAGAAGTCGGCCACGTCTTCTCGGGTGGCCGAAGCGATGTCCTCCAGGGTCCCGATGACGTCTCCGTTGTAGGGGTGGGGCGCCGGAAAGAGGAGCTTGGTCAGCTTCTCGGACATGAGGCCGTAAGGTCGATTCTCGACCGACTGCCGACGCTCGTTCTGCACCACGTCGATCTGGTTGGCGAGGCTGGCCTCGGTCAGGGCCGGGAGCAGGAAGCCCATGCGGTCCGACTCCAGCCACAGGGCGGTCTCCAGCGCGCTCGAGGGGACGGTCTCGAAGTAGTTGGTCCGGTCGAAGTTGGTGGTCCCGTTCACGCCCGTGGCGCCCACTTCCTGGAGGATTCGAAAGTGCTGGTCTTCAGGCACGTGGGCCGAGCCCTGGAACATCATGTGCTCGAAGAGATGAGCGAATCCGGAGCGCCCCGGGCGCTCCTGCAGAGCGCCGACGTCGTACCAGACGCTGACTGCCACCAAGGGCAGCCTCTGGTCCTCGTGGAGGATCACCGTCAGCCCGTTGTCGAGGCGGTAGCTTTCGAAGTCGATGGCCAGCTCGAGGTCGGCGGCGGCAGGGGGCGTTTGCCCGCCGCCGCTCTGACAGGCGCTGATCACGAGGGCCAGCGCGAGCAGCATTTCGCGGTGCGGCATGATGGGCAGGGTCGTAGCCTCCTCGCTCCGACGGGTCGAGCGAAGGCGTGCCCAAGCGGATGCGAGGGTGATAGGTCTGAAACGTGGACCCCTTCGCCGGCCTGCGCCGTCCGTTGAAGGCGGCCCGTCAGAGTCTGCAGAGCCTCATCGAGGAGGAGCAGCGGCGGGCCGAGCTCCACATGCAGCTGATTCGGAGCTTGGAGCCCCAGGCTTCGAAAGACCGCGTGGCCCACGTCATGATTCAGCGCTGGGTCACGGTGGCCGCGGTCGAGGGTGGTCTGACGGGGGCGGCAGGCGTCTTTGGCATCCCGCTCAACTGGATCCTGTTCACCTACTGCCAGGTGGCGGTCACCGTCTCGGTGGCGACGGCGTATGGTGCCAAGCTCGAGGGGAGAGCGGGGCGTGACGCCGTGCTCCAGACCATTGGCCGCGCCCACGGCTTGGGTGAGATGGTCCGTGCCTCGCCCCGAATTTTGGGCGCGCTGGCCCGGCGCCTGGCCCTGCGCCGGGGCCTCGGGATGCTTGGGCGATGGGTCCCCGTCGTGGCGGCGCCCATCGGGGCCCGCCTGAATCAGCGGGACCTCCAGAAGACCGGCGACGAGGCACTCCGCCGCTTCGGCGCGGTGCTCCTGCTGCCGCCGGCGGACCTTGCCCCTAGCGTCGCACGCGATTAAGCAGCCGAGAGGATGGCGACCAAGAAGAAGACCGCGACCAGGAAGAAAACGGCGACGAAAAAGAAGACGGCGACCAAGAAGCGGGCCGCTTCAAAGAAGAAGGCCTCGACCAAAAGGAAGGCTGTCGCGAAGAAGAGAGCATCGACCAAAAAGAAGGCCGTCGCGAAGAAGAAGGCTTCGACCAAGAAGAAGGCCGTGGCGAAGAAGAGAGCTTCGACCAAGAAGAAGGCCGTCGCTAAGAAGAGAGCTTCGACCAAGAAGAAGGCCGTCGCTAAGAAGAGAGCTTCGACCAAGAAGAAGGCCGTGGCGAAGAAGAGAGCTTCGACCAAGAAGAAGGCCGTCGCTAAGAAGAAGGCTTCGACCAAGAAGAAGGCCGTCGCGAAGAAGAAGGCTTCGACCAAGAAGAAGGCCGTCGCCAAGAAGAGAGCTTCGACCAAGAAGAAGGCCGTCGCCAAGAAGAGAGCTTCGACCAAGAAGAAGGCCGTCGCGAAGAAGGGGCCGGCCAAAAAGGCCGCTCCGAGCAAGGCGCCGGCCAAGAAGACGGCCGTCGCGAGCAAGGCGCCGGCGGCGAAGCCTGCCCCGATCGCGCCCGTGCAACCGGAGGTTCCCAAAGGCCCCGATCCGCAGGTGAAGCCGGCCCCGACGGAGGGGACCGCGGCGCCTGCCTTCACCCTTCCTGCCGATGATGGCACCACCGTGAGCCTGGCCGACCTGAAGGGGAAGAAAGTCGTCCTGTACTTCTATCCTCGGGACAACACCCCGGGCTGCACCATCGAGGCGGTCGGTTTCCGGGACCACTCGAAGGAGTACGCGGACCGCAACGCCGTGATTCTCGGCGTGAGCCGAGACTCGGTCCGAACCCACGCCGGCTTCAAGTCGAAGCAGAGCCTCGACTTTCCTCTGCTCTCGGATCCCGACGCTCAGGTGATCGCCGAATATGGCAGCTGGGGAGAGAAGAAGTTCATGGGGCGGACCTTCATGGGCATCCTTCGAACGACCATCTTGATCGATGAAGAGGGTGTCGTTCGCAAAGTGTTCCCGCAGGTCAGCCCCAAGGAGCACGCACGCGAGGTCCTGGACGCCATCGACGCGATGAGCTGAGCCTGTGGATCCGACACGGTGGCTTTCACGGGCGGTCGGCCGTCTTTCTCGGGTCCCGAGTCGTGTCGCCGTTCGGGCCTATGCCCGGGCGGTGGGCGCCCAGATGGACGAGGCCGAGCTCGGGATCGCTGATTACCCACGGGTGGCAGACTTCTTTCGTCGTCGACTGACGGAAGGGGCGCGTCCGCCTCCCGACGGGACGAGCCTGGCGAGCCCGGCCGACGGAACCTATCAGGGCGCCGGGCGCTTCGACGGTGACGGCCCGCCTATCATCGTTAAGGGCCAACGCTTCGCCTGGAAGGCCTTCTTGGAGCAGGCCCCCTGGGCCATCCGGTTTCAGCAAGGGGCCTTCTTCAGCGTGTACCTTTCGCCCAAAGACTATCACCGGGTGCATGCGCCCTGCGCCGGTCGGATCGTCGAACGGCGTCACGTGCCGGGGACCCTGTACCCGGTCAACGCCTTGGGCCGACGGCTGATCTCGGACCTTTACGTTCGAAACGAGCGGGTCCTGATCCTCATGGAGACGGCGCAGTTCGGCGCCGTCGTGGTCGCCTTCGTCGGGGCCACCAACGTGGGCTCGATTCGCCTGAGCTTCGACGAAGAGCTCAGGACCAACGTCGACGATCCCGCGCCCTTGCAGCGTCGCTTCGACCTCCCGGTGGAGGCCGGGGACGAGCTGGGCTGGTTCGAGCTTGGCTCGACGGTCGTCGTGATGAGCGAGCGCCCCTTCGAGGCTACCCATCCGGCCCACTCGAGCATTCGTCACGGGGCGGCGGTTGGCGCCCCACCAAAGCCCTCAGGGTCGGACGGAGCCTGAGCCTCCAAGACTTGGTACAGCCCCTCGAGCTCGGGTAGATCGGGCGTGCGTGCGCGGGCCGCGTCCAGGGACCGGCGAGCCTTCGACGGATCGCCCCGGGCCAAGTGGAGCCGGGCCCAGACGGCATGCACCGATCCTCGCTCCGGACCCGCGGCTTCGGCGCGCTGGAGGTCGCTGGCGGCCGAGTCCAGCAGGCCTTGCTCCAGCCGGGCCCGGGCCCTGCGCTCCAGGCTTTCGGCCAAGGCGTCCGCGTGGCGCTGCACGGAACCCAGGACTTCGAGCTCCAGATCCAGCACCTCCAAGCAGCTCGCGACATCGACCCGCACTTCGCAATGGATGCGAACCGCGCCGTCCCAGGCGCCGAGAAGGGCCGGGTCGCTGCGGGCGGCTTCGAGGAACATCTGGGCGGCTTGGGCGAATTCGCCTCTCTTCTCGAATTCTCGTGCCTCCTGAAGGGGATCGGTCGGGCAGCCTGCGCCCAAACCGCAGACCAGCATCGAGACGATGGGGGTGTGGTAGCGCATGGGCCGCATTCTAGCTCGACGGTGCGAACGATGTCCCAGATGAGCTCTTGACGAGTTCGGGCCCTTAGCGGAAAGAGCCGCGCACGATGACCCCCCAAGTCATGATGTACGCGGTGCCTGGCGCCGGCGTACTCGCCCTCGTGTATGCCTTCATTTCCTCCAGCTGGATCGGACGCCAAGACTCCGGCACCGATGAGATGCGGACCATCGGTGCCTACATACGGGAAGGCGCCATGGCCTTCCTGGCCCGGGAGTACAAGATCCTCGGCCTTTTCGTCGTGGCCGTGGCCATCCTTCTCGGCATCGCGAACGCGAGCAACACCGACTCTTCGCCACTCGTGGCCGTGTCCTTCGTAGTGGGCGCGCTGTGCTCGGGATTGGCGGGCTTCTTCGGCATGCGGGTTGCCACCATGGCCAACGTGCGGACGACGGCTTCCGCTCGCACGGGTCTCGCCCCCGCCCTGGCGGTCGCCTTCCGCGGCGGCGCGGTCATGGGCATGAGCGTCGTGGGCCTAGCTCTGCTGGGACTGGGCGTTTTGATGGTCGGCTACTACGAGGGCGGCGTTTTCCTGCTTCAGGATGGAGGCTTCGACCACGTTCGCACGCTTTCCGTCGTTTCCGGCTTCTCGCTGGGGGCTTCGTCCATCGCTCTCTTCGCCCGCGTGGGCGGTGGGATCTACACAAAGGCTGCCGACGTGGGGGCCGACCTGGTGGGCAAGGTCGAGCAAGGCATTCCGGAAGACGACCCTCGGAACCCGGCCACGATTGCCGACAACGTGGGCGACAACGTCGGTGACGTCGCCGGCATGGGCGCTGACCTGTTCGAGTCCTACGTGGGCGCCATCATCGGTGCCATGGTCATTGCGGGCTCCTACGCCGCGGTTCATCCCGAGCCGGCCTTCCGGGCCATCACGCTCCCTCTCGCCCTGGCAGCGGTGGGCATCGTCGTTTCGATTCTCGGCACCTTCTTGGTGCGCACGAGCGAAGGCGGCAATCCTCAGTCGGCCCTCAACCGAGGCACATTTGGCGCGGCGGGCGTTATGCTCATCGCGACCTACTTCGTGGCCCAGGCCATTCTGGGCAGCGAAGGAATCCCTGGAACCAAGATCAACGGCATGAACGTGTTCATTGCCACCGTGGCCGGCCTCATCGTGGGTTTGTTGGTCGGTCTGGTGACTGAATACTACTGCGCCAAGCACCGCAGGCCGGTGAACACCATCGTGGGCGATTCGGAGACCGGGCCCGCCACCAATATCATCTCGGGTCTGGCCGTGGGCATGCAGTCGACGGCCATTCCGATCATTCTGATCGCGGTCGCGACCGTCCTCTCCTACTACTTCTGCGGGCTGTACGGCATCGCCATCGCCGCTCTGGGCATGCTCTCCACAACCGGCATCCAGCTCGCAGTCGACGCTTACGGGCCCATCGCGGACAACGCGGGCGGCATCGCCGAGATGAGCCACCTGCCCCCCGAGGTGCGTGACCGGACCGACAACTTGGATGCGGTGGGCAACACTACCGCCGCCATCGGAAAGGGCTTCGCCATCGCCAGCGCGGCCCTGACCGCCTTGGCTCTGTTCTCGGCTTTTCGAACCCAGGCCAAGATCGAGGCCATCGACGTGGCCAACCCCCTAGTGATGGCCGGTCTGTTCGTGGGCGCTATGCTCCCGTTCCTCTTCTCCTCGATGGCGATGCGGGCCGTGGGAAGCGCTGCCAACGACATGATCAAAGAAGTGCGGCGCCAGTTCCGCGAGATTCCCGGCCTCATCGACGGTAACGCGAAAGCGGACTACGCCCGCTGCGTGGACATCTCCACCGCGGCTGCGCTCAAGATGATGATGACACCCGGCTTGATGGCGGTCGTCCTCCCCGTTCTCGTTGGTTTCTGGGACAAGAACGCGCTGGCTGGGATGCTGGCCGGCGTGACCGTTTCCGGTGTGGCCATGGCCATCTTCATGTCCAACGCCGGCGGGGCCTGGGACAACGCCAAGAAGCAGGTCGAAGAGGAGCCCAAGGACGCGGCGAAGAACACGGGCAAGGGATCGGACAAGCACGCCGCAGCCGTCACCGGTGACACCGTCGGCGACCCCTTCAAGGACACGGCCGGCCCGTCGCTCAACATCCTCGTCAAGCTGATGAGCGTCGTGGCCTTGGTCATCGCTCCCCTCATCGCGGGCTGAGGTCCCCTCGGGGCCGGCGGTGCCTCGAGCCGCCCGCCTTCACGCTCTCCCTCCGCGGGTCTTCGGCCTGCTGTGCCCCTCCTGAGAGCTTCCCTGCCGGCCCTGAACGAGGTCGGTTGACCTCGACCCTCCCGCTGGATTTGTTCCCGCGAAGCCCGCTCCGCGGGGAAGGAACGTCGTGCCCAAGCGAACCGACATCGAGCGCATTCTCATCATCGGGTCCGGTCCCATCGTCATCGGGCAGGCCTGCGAATTCGACTATTCCGGCACCCAGGCCCTCAAGGCCCTGCGAGAGGAGGGCTACGAGACCATCCTCGTGAACTCGAACCCCGCCACCATCATGACCGATCCCGAGCTGGCGGATCGGACCTACGTCGAGCCCATCTCGGCCGAGATGGTGGAGCGGATCATCGAGCGAGAACGGCCTGACGCTCTACTTCCGACGTTGGGGGGCCAGACGGCGCTGAACTGTGCGGTGCAGCTGGCGGAGCGAGGGACGCTGGAGCGCTACGACGTCGAGCTCATCGGCGCTCGGCTGGACGCCATCCACCGGGCCGAGGATCGGGAGCAATTTCGGATCGCAATGGGTGAGATCGACCTCGACGTTCCCCGCTCAGGCGTCGTGGGAAGCCTGGAGGCGGCCTGGGAGGTCCAAAAGGAGATCGGCTACCCCGTCATCATCCGGCCTTCTTTCACGATGGGAGGCACGGGCGGCAGTATCGCCTACAACCGAGACGAATTCGAGGCTCAGGTGAAGTGGGCGCTCGCTGCTTCGCCTTCGAGTACGACCCTCCTCGAAGAGTCCATCCTCGGATGGAAGGAGTTCGAGCTGGAGGTCATGCGCGACCGCGCCGACAACGTGGTCATCATCTGCTCGATCGAGAACCTCGACCCCATGGGTATTCACACCGGGGACTCGATCACCGTCGCGCCGGCCCAAACACTGACCGACAAGGAGATGCAGCGGATGCGGGACGCCGCGCTGCGGATCATCCGGAAGATCGGCGTCGACACCGGAGGCTGCAACATCCAATTCGGTGTCGATCCTGCGACAGGACGCATGGTGGTCATCGAGATGAATCCTCGCGTGAGCCGCAGCTCTGCGCTGGCCTCCAAGGCCACCGGCTTTGCCATCGCCAAGATCGCGGCCAAGCTCGCCGTGGGCTACACGCTGGACGAGATCCCCAACGACATCACCGGCACGACGCCGGCTTCCTTCGAGCCGGCCATCGACTACGTCGTGACCAAGATCCCGCGATTCGCCTTCGAGAAGTTCCCGGGTACAGATCGCCGCCTCCACACCCAGATGAAGTCGGTGGGCGAGGTCATGTCGATTGGCCGAACCTTCCGGGAGAGTCTGGGCAAGGCCCTCCGGGGTCTGGAGATCGGGGCCGACGGCTTCGAACCGGAAGCCATCCCCAAGGTGGCGGGCGAGCCGGTTCAGCTTGGAGTGACCGAGAGCGGCCAGAAGGAGTTCTTGGAGCATCTGTTGGTCCGGGCCGGGCCCGAGCGCCTATGGATCGTCGCTGAGGCCTTTCGGACCGGGATGACGCTAGAAGAGGTCTTCGAACGCACCAAGATCGATCCCTGGTTCTTGTCGAACATCGAAGAGGTGGTCTCGGCCGAGCGCCGCTGGACCGAGGCCGAGGAGGTGACGGCCGAGGTGCTGGAGAACGCCAAACGCAATGGACTAAGTGACCGTAGGATGGCCCGGCTTCGCGGTCTGAGTCCGGACGAAGTTCGACGGGCCCGGCTCGAGAAGGGCGTCGTCCCGGTGATGAAGCGCGTTGATACCTGTGCCGGTGAGTTCGCTTCCGAAACGCCCTACCTCTACTCGTCCTACGAAGACGAGGACGAGGCCCGACCTAGCGACCGACCGAAGGTGATGATTCTAGGCGGAGGTCCGAACCGCATCGGTCAAGGCATCGAGTTCGACTATTGCTGCGTCCATGCCGTGATGGCGTTGCGGGAGCGGGGCTTCGAGACCATCATGGTCAACTGCAACCCCGAGACCGTCTCCACCGACTACGACACCGCGGATCGACTCTATTTCGAGCCTCTCACCCTCGAAGACGTCCTCCGCATCGTCGACATCGAGAAGCCGAAGGGCCTCATCGTCCAGTTCGGTGGGCAGACGCCTCTCAAGCTGGCCGATGATCTGGCCCGGCTGGGCATCCCCATCCTCGGTACCTCACCCGACGCCATCGATCGGGCCGAAGATCGTGAGCGTTTTGCTGAGCTTGTGACCTCGCTAGGCTTGGAACAGCCCGAGAACGGCGTCGCGCGCAGCGTGGAAGAGGCAGCCCGAACGGCCAGTGACATCGGCTACCCGGTGATGGTGCGTCCTTCTTATGTGCTCGGCGGCCGCGCCATGGAGGTCTGCTACGACGAGCCCTCCTTGATCGACTACATGGGCCGGGCCCTGGAGGCGACGCCGGACATCGAGGCTCGGCCGGTCCTCATCGATCAGTACCTCGCCCATGCCATCGAGCTCGACGTGGACGCAGTGAGTGATGGCAGGGAGGTCATCATCGGCGGCGTGCTGGAGCACATCGAGGAGGCTGGGGTTCATAGCGGTGACAGCGGCATGGCTACCCCTCCCCACAGCGTATCCGAAGCCCAGGTCCAGGTCTTGGAGGCCCAGACTAAGCGCTTAGCCCTGGAGCTGGGCGTGGTCGGCCTGATGAACGTCCAGTTCGCCCTCGCCAATGGCAAGAGCTACATCCTGGAGGTGAACCCGAGGGCCTCTCGGACCGTGCCCTTCCTGTCCAAGGCCTGTGGTGTACCACTGGCCAAGGTAGCGGCTCTGTCGGCGATTGGCGTCAGCCTGGCCGAACAAGGCCTACGGGAGTCTCCAAAACCCCGGGCGGTGGCGGTCAAGGAGTCCGTCTTTCCCTTCGTGAAGTTCCCGAGTGCCGACCCGCTCTTGGGACCCGAGATGAAGTCGACCGGCGAGGTGATGGGGCTCGACCATAGCTTCGATCGGGCCTTCGCCAAAGCGACTCTGGGCGCGGGCATCATCCTCCCCAACGAGGGAACCGTTTTCATTTCGGTCACGGACGACGACAAGGAGATCATGACGGGCTTGGCTCAGCGCTTGGTCAAGCTGGGTTTCGACATCCTGGCTACTGGTGGTACGGCCGGCTTCCTCAACGAACGGGGCATCGAGGTCCGAAGGGTGAACAAGGTCTACGAAGGCAGGCCACACATCGTCGACGCCATCGTGAACGAAGAGGTGGCTCTGGTCTTCAACACCACCGTCGGAAAGAAGGCCATCAAGGATAGCTTCTCCATCCGTCGACAGGCCTTGATGAGCAATGTACCTTACTTCACGACGGCCTCGGCGGCGGCCGCCGTAGTGGGGGCCATCGAAGCGCTCCGCAGCGGCGACTTGGAGCCTCAGGCCTTGCAGGAGCTGGCATGAGCGATCGCGAACCAATGACCACCAAGGGGTACCAGCAGCTCAAGGACGAGCTGAAGGACCTCAAGTCCGTGCAGCGACCCAAGGTCAGCAAAGAGATCGAAGAAGCGCGGGCACACGGCGACCTTAGTGAGAACGCCGAGTACCATGCGGCAAAAGAGAAGCAGAGCTTCATCGAAGGCCGTATCAAAGAAATCGAGAGTAAGTTGGCCTTGGCTGAGATCATCGACCCCACAAGCCTCAGCGGAGAGAAGGTGGTCTTCGGCGCCACCGTGACGATCATGGACTTGGAGAGCGAAGAAGAGTCTCGCTATCAAATCGTGGGTGTCGAGGAGGCCGAGATCAAGGAAGGCAAGATATCCGTCACCGCCCCCATCGCCCGCGCGCTCATCGGCCGGAGCGTCGGGGATGAGGTCAAGATTCAGCTTCCCAAGAAGGGAGCCAAAGAGTTCGAGATTCTCGAGGTCGAGTTCATCTGAGCCGGGCGTGGAGACGCTGGAAGCCGCTCTTCGCCCCTTACGCTTCGCGGCCAAGAGTCCCAAGAACGCCTCGGTCGTGAAGGGCCTGGAGTCCACGCTCAAGAAGGCGGGGCGGCTGGCTCCAGGTCCGGCCATCTCAAGCGCGGTCGTGGCCTTGGCTTCGGGCCTGGATGCTGCGTCCCCGGGCGAGCGGCACCGTCGGTTGGTCGAAGCGCTGGGCTTGCTGGAGAGCAGCGTTGATGCTCCGCCGGCCGACGGCGAAGCAAGGCCAGAAGGGCCGGGGCCCAAGCCTGCTCCAATGGAGCGGCCGCGGACTCGGAGCAGGTCGCTACGGGCTGCCGTCGCCCCCGCAGCGCCCGAGGGGCCGCCACCAGGAAGTCGGACCCCAATGGCCCGGGCCCGGCTGGGGACCGCGCTGGAGCAGGTCGTGGGCGTGGGTCCAAAGACGGCGGAGAAGCTGGCCAAGAAGGGCCTCCGGACCGTCCAGGACCTCCTGTTCTTTGTACCCAAGGCCTACGAGGACCGGGGGACGATGCGGCCTATCGCCAGCCTCGCGCCGGGCGAGCGGGCGACGGTGGAGGGCGAGGTGCTCTTGGGGCAGAGCCGAATGGCCGGTCGAGGGCGTCGAATCTACGAGGTGGTGCTGGGAGACGGAACGGGCCGCCTCAACCTCCGCTTCTTCCGATTCAGGCGCCAAATGATGGAAGAGAAGTTCCCGGTCGGCGCCCGGGTTCGGGTGAGTGGCAAAGTGTCCAGGTTTGGCGCTCAGTGCCAGATGGTTCATCCCGAGTCCGACCCCCTGGGGGGCGGCGAAGACGACGGGCCGGTGCCCGTCTACCCCGACGTCGAGGGCGTGCCGGCTCGCAGCCTGCGCTCCATCGTCCAGAGGGTCGCGGCGGCCTGCGGTCAGCAAATCCAAGACCCGATGCCCGATGAGATCCTGCAGCGTAGGAGCCTGGTCCCCCTGGACGAGGCGGTGGCACGCGTTCACCACCCCGACAGCCTCGAGAACGACGGTCTGGAGCGAATGAGGTCGCGCCTGGTCTTCGACGAACTGCTCTACTTCCAGCTCGCTCTGGGAATTCAGCGCACACGTCGGGAGGCCGAGCCGGGTTTGGTCCACGCGGCCGTCTCGGCCTGGGAGCTGAGGGCGAAGGAGCTCTTTCCTTTCCAGTTCACCGAGGCCCAGACTCGAGCCTGCACCCAGATCGTCGAGGACCTAGCCGCCCCGAGGCCCATGAACCGCCTCCTTCTCGGCGACGTGGGCTCGGGTAAGACGGCGGTGGCAATGCTGGCTGCAGCTTTGGTTCGAGACGGCGGGCGTCAGGTTGCCATTCTCGCGCCCACCGAGGTCTTGGCCGAACAACACGCGCGAAACGCGCGTCGCGATCTGGAGGCCAACGGTCTCCGAATCGCGCTGCTCACAGGCTCTACGCCTCGTAAATCTCGACAAGCGCTCCTGCGCTGGATGAAGACCGGCCATGTCGACGTGGTCATCGGAACCCACGCGCTGCTGGAACCCGATGTCGACTTCAAGGACCTGGGCTTGGTGGTCATCGACGAGCAGCACCGCTTCGGCGTCGAGCAGCGCTCTCGCCTCCGCCGGCAGCGGGATGATGTCCAGCCCGACGTGCTGGTCATGACCGCAACCCCGATTCCTCGCACCCTGGCCCTAACCGCCTACGGAGATCTGCAGGTGTCGGTGATCGACGAGCTGCCGCCGGGACGGACGCCGATCGCGACCCGGCTCCTCTCGAACGGGGAGGCCGCCTACGCGCGAATCGACGAAGAGGTCGAGGCGGGGAGACAGGCCTATATCGTCTTTCCCCTCGTCGAGACGAGCGAGAAGCTGGAGCTTCGGGCGGCAACCGAGGCCTTCGATGAACTGCGAGCTCGCTTTCCTCGCTTCGAAGTGGGCCTTCTTCACGGGCGGCTGAGTTCGGAGGCGAAGAACGACGTTATGACTCGCTTCGGGAAGAACGAGATTCAGGTCCTGGTGTGTACGACCGTGGTCGAGGTCGGAGTCGACGTACCGAACGCCACCGTGATGGCCATCGAAGATGCGCATCGCTTCGGTCTGAGCCAACTCCATCAGCTCCGAGGACGGGTGGGCCGCGGCCAGCACAGCGGGCACTGCTTCTTGATCACGTCGGAAGCGAGTGAGCGACTCGAGGTCCTGGAACAGACCAGCAGCGGCTTCGAAGTGGCGGAGCGAGACCTCCAGATCCGAGGGCCAGGGGAGATGCTCGGCGTCCGGCAGTCGGGGCTCCCGGACATCGTCCTTGCCGACCTGGTTCGGGACGCCCATGTCGTGGAGTGGGCCCGGGAGGAAGCGGACGCACTCTTGGCTCAGGACGCCCGGGTGCTGGGGCCTGACCTGCTGCCTCTTCGGACCGAGCTCCTGCGTCGCTTCTCCCATCGGCTGTCCCTGGCCGAGGTGGGATGAGGTCGCATCCGGTCCACTAGGCCCGGTCTCGGGCTTCGGTCTAGAATCCCATCATGGTCGCTTGTCCGGCTTGCGGGGCCGAAGGGTGGAACGGGGCCTGCGGCGGCTGTGGCTTCAAGCGTCCACCTCCCAGGGGAACGGGCGATCTCTCGGGCTACCGATACGTCAAGGGGACGCCCTCCGAGGGCGCCGCTGCCGGGGCCCCTCGCCCCGGGGTGCCGATCCGCGCCCGGCCGGCGCCTGCTGCGCCCCAGGCACCGGCTGGAGCTCGGGCCGCGCCCAGCCTTCCTCAGACGCCGGCTCCGGCTCCGCCTGCGCCCACGGTCCCGCAGGCGCAGGGGCAGGGGACTGCGCGGCTGGGGCCTTCGCCCGAACAGCGGTTGGCAGCCCCGAAACCCCACGGGGGAGGGGCTCCCAGCTCCGGTGCCTCGGGCGGCGCCGTCGCACCGGGGCCTGTGGCCGGGGGCTTTCGATATGCCCGCTGCCCACGCTGCGGAAGGTCAGCAGGGGCAGGTGCGTTCTGCGAAGGCTGCGGGGGTCGCGTCGTAGCGAAGAAGCGCAAGGATGACGCCGAGAGCGTCAAGACCTGCCGTGAGTGCGGTCACCGAAATGGCTCCGACAAGACGCGTTGCATCAACTGCGGGACGCGAGTGTAGGGGCTCGGGGAGTCTGCTTTTGACCGATCGAGACGAAGACGCTAGGGCCCCCGGCCGTGAAGGCCCACCGAATCAGATTTCGAGTTCTGTATGGCGACACGGACCGGATGGGCGTGGTCTACTATGCCAACTACTTCCGCTACTTCGAGGCGGGCCGGAACGAGTTCTTGAGGGCAGCGGCTATCGAATACACGGGGATCGAGGAGGCGGGGTACATGCTCCCGGTCGCCGACGCTCACGCACGCTACAAAGCGCCGGCCCAGTACGACGACGAGTTGGAGCTCGAGACCTACGTGCCCCAGGTCGGGATCAGTTCGCTGCGCATGGCCTACCGCCTCACACGCGTCTCCGATGGACAGCTCTTGGCCACTGGCGAGACCCGACATGCCTGCGTGCGAACCGATGGCTCGGTCTGCCGACTGCCCGAGTCGTTCAGAAAGAAGCTCAAACCCCATGGTCATGACGCGTGAGAAGGCCCACGAGCGCAACCTAGCCCTCGACGCGATTCGGGTGACCGAGTCGGCGGCCATCGCTTCCGCGCGGACGATGGGGCGAGGCGACACCCATGCCGCGGAGGAGGCGGCGGGCGCCGCCATGCGCCGGGCCTTCGCCAGTTTGGAGATCCGAGGCACCATCGTGATTGGCGAGGGTGAACAAGAAGAGACGCCTCAGCTCTTCGTGGGTGAGAAGGTCGGCCGCTGGGAGGGGGACGACCAGACCATCGAGATCGCCGTCGACCCCCTAGAGGGCACCCGCATGTGCGCCACTGGCCAGCCCAACGCGCTGTCGGTGCTCGCCATGACCCGAGGCGGCCACTTTTTCCGGGCCCCCGACATGTACATGGACAAGATCGCCGTGGGGCCGGCGGGACGGGGCGTCATCGACATCGAGAAGTCTCCCACTGCCAATCTTCAGGCGGTGGCCGACGCCAAAGGCGTCTACGTTCAGGACCTGACGGTGGTGATTCTCGACCGGCCTCGGCACGAAGCGCTGATCCGCGAGATCCGAGAGGCGGGGGCCCGCATCAAGCTCATCGCGGACGGAGACGTGTCGGCCGCCATTGCGACCTGCCGGGAGGAGGACACCGGTATCGACATGCTGATGGGCACCGGCGGCGCCCCCGAGGGGGTCATGGCCGCGGCTGCGCTTCGCTGTGTCGGTGGGGACATGGTCGGTCGGCTCAAACCTCGCAACCAAGAGGAAGTCGAGCGGGCCAAGCGGGTGGACGTCGACCCCAACTCGACCCTCAGTTTGGACGACCTGGTCAGCGGCGAGCTGCTCTTCTCGGCCACCGGGATCACGGACGGCGACTTCCTTAAGGGGGTGCGTTTCCGTCGAGGTGGCGCCGTCACCTACTCCTGCGTCATGCGAGGGCGGACCCGAACCGTCCGATTCATCGAGGCTCACCACCGCTTCGATCAGCGACCGAACTTCGGGCTGTTGTAGAAACCCCGAGGTCTTGCGGCCGGGCGGAGGGCTCTGAGAGACTCTCAACAGTGCTCGACGCGTTCATCATCGACGCGATCAGACGCGACGGGGACCGACGCCCGCTGGAGGATCGGCCTCGGGTCCCGCTCGAGTCGCCTGGAGCCGACGATGCCGGTGCCGGTGAAGACGTAGAGGCTCCCAAGGACGCCGTCATTCGCATCGACCTTCGGCACGCCGCCTGCTAAGCGCAGGCATGCTCGACATCACGCACATCCACGCTCGTGAGATCTTGGACAGCCGAGGCAACCCGACCGTCGAGGTCGAGGTGCGCTTGTCGTCGGGCGCCCACGGACGGGCGGCGGTGCCCTCTGGGGCTTCGACCGGAGTGCACGAGGCTTTGGAGCTCAGGGACGGCGACGACAGCCGATACCTGGGAAAGGGCGTCCAGAAGGCCATCAATGCCGTGAATGACGAAGTCGCGCCCGCGCTGCTGGGCTACGACGCTTCGGATCCTTACGACGTCGATGCGACTTTGCTGTCCTTGGACGGCACGGAGAACAAAAATCGCTTGGGCGCCAACGCCTTGCTCGGCGTTAGTCTAGCTTGCGCACACGCGGCGGCCGATGCCTACGGGATGCCGCTGTACCGGTACCTGGGCGGGGTGAACGCGCGCCGTCTCCCCGTTCCACTGATGAACGTGATCAACGGCGGGGCCCATGCCGACAACGCGCTCGACATCCAGGAGTTCATGCTCGTGCCTCGCGGTGCCGAGAGCTTCTCCGAGGGGTTGCGCTGGGGAGTAGAGACCTTCCATCACCTCAAGAAGATCCTGAATAGCCGCAAGCTCTCAACGGCGGTGGGGGACGAGGGTGGATTTGCACCCGACCTGCCCTCGAACCGAAGCGCGCTGGAGCTGTTGATGGAGGCGATCCAGGCGGCAGGGCTCGAGCCTGGCAAAGACGTTGGACTGGCCCTCGACGTGGCTGCGAATGAGCTTCAGACCGAAACCGGCTATCGACTCGCGTCCGAGAATCGAGACCTGTCCAAGACAGACATGGTCGACTTCCTGGCCGGACTGGCCGAGGAGTTCCCGATTCTCTCCATCGAGGACGGCCTGGGCGAGGATGACTGGGCCACCTGGGCCGAGCTGACCAAGCGCATCGGCGATCGATGCCAGCTGGTAGGAGACGACCTGTTCGTGACGAATTCTTCACGACTCGAGCGGGGCATCGAAGAGGGCTGCGCCAACGCCGTGCTCGTCAAGGTCAACCAGATTGGCACCCTCACCGAGACTCTGGACTGCATGGCCCTCGGTGCCGCCAACGGTTATGCGATGGTGGTCAGCCACCGGAGTGGCGAAACCGAAGACAACACCATCGCGGACCTCGCAGTCGGAACCAATGCCTCCCAGATCAAGACGGGCTCTGCCTCTCGTTCGGATCGGATGGCCAAGTACAACCAGCTCCTTCGCATCGAGGAGGAGCTTGGACCCGCGGCCTCCTACGCGGGCTTCGACGTCTTCCGCTGAGCCATGCTCGCCCTCGGCTTCGTCATCGCGGTCGCCTGGGCGGGGACGACGGAGCCCAGCCTCGTCCGCCTCGAGGTCCCCGAGGGCGAAGTGGTGGAGCTCCGAGCAGGCTGGCGTCGAAGGGTTGGGGACACGCCGAGCTGGGCTTTCAGTGAAGACGAGCCAGACGCTTGGGAAGAGCTGGACGATACAATGGCTCTTTCCGGGGTCCCGGACCAGGCCTGGTATCATCTGACGGTCGACGTGCCCTCGAAGCTGACGGGCCGGCCGATCTACATATCCCCCGTTCACATCGGCGCGGTGGAGATCTTTGTCGACGGTGAACGGATCTTTCGCGAGGGCTCCATCGAGGCCGCGGTTGGCTCGGGTCCGGTACCTTTTCAGAACCATCACCTGAATGCCACCTCCTATACCTTCCGGACGCCAGGGCCCCACCTGATCGCCGTCCGCCACGGTTCGCGCATGGTCAGCTTCTTGAGCTGGCTCGGCGTTCCCAGCGGCTTCCGACTCAAGATTGGTCGGCCGGAGGCGGTCACCGCTTTGATGCGGGAGCATGGGACCCATGGCCTGAGCGAGCTTTGGTTCACCGGCGTCTCTTTCACGGTGGCGCTGCTCCATCTCTTCCTATTCTTCTTTCGCCGACAGTCTCGTGAATACCTCTACTTCGCCGTCACCAGCTTCGGACTGGGGGTCATCGCGCTGTCCAATCGCATCTCGAACCAGCTCGCGGACCTCCACTTCACCCTAGTCTTCTTCACCACCTTCCGGGTCGCTCTCATCTGGGTTTCGTACTCGTTCTATCGGTTCATCCTGACCCTCTGCGGCTCTGGGCGTCATCGCACGCGGCCCTACTTGGCGCTGAGCTTGGTCGGAACGGTCTTCGTCTTCGTCTTGCCTTTGTTTACCGTATACACGCTGTCCAGCGTCCTGATGGTCGAGGCCGCGGTCCTACTGGTGATCGGTATTCGGGACCGGGTACCGGGCGCGGTTGGTGTAGCCATCGGTGGGGGCTTTGGATGCGTAGGCGCAGCGCTCCAGCTCTTTCCTACCCTCCTGGGCTACGGTGATCCCGACGGACCCCAATACTATCTGTACGGCTTTTGCGGCACCTACGTCGTGGTCTCCCTCCTCCTGGCTCGGAACTACGCCAAGGCCCACGAAGACCTCAGCTTCCAGATGGAGCGGGCCATGTCCCAGGAGCGCCGGGCCCAGGAGGAGCAGATGGCGCGGAAGGAGCTAGAGGTCGAGAACGCCCTCAAGGAGCAACAGCTCGACGAGGCCCGTCAGCGGGAGGCGATGCTGGCTGAGCTCGAGGAGGCCTACCGGGAGCTCCGAACGACCCAGGCCCAGCTCGTCCAGTCCGGAAAGATGGCCGCCCTGGGCCAGCTGGTGGCAGGCGTAGCCCACGAGATCAACACGCCGGTCGGAGCGGTGGCATCCATGCACCAGTCGATGTGCCTGGCCCTGGACAAGATCGATCAGGCACTCGACGAAGACGAAGGGCTACGAAAGCCCGAGATCCAGAAGGGGCTCGGGGTCCTGCGTGAAGCAGCGTCGGTGATTGGGAGCGGGAGCGAGCGGGTCAGCAAGATCGTTCGTCGACTTCGGACCTTCGCGCGACTGGACGAGGCCGAGTTCAAGCGTGCCGACGTCAACGAAGGCATCCGCGATACGCTCCTCCTGGTGCAGCACAAACGGAAGACGGGCATCGAAATCAGCTGCGACCTCGACGAGAAGCTACCCCTCGTTCCGTGCTTTCCGAGTCAGCTGAACCAGGTCTTCCTGAATCTGTTGGTCAACGCGGTCCAGGCCATCGAGCCCCCGGGCTTGGTCAAGACCGCGACCCGCAGCGACGAGGGATGGGTCTGCGTTCGGATCGAGGATACGGGCAGAGGGATCCCGCCCGAACACTTGGAGAGGATCTTCGACCCCGGCTTCACCACCAAAGGCGTGCGGGTGGGAACGGGCTTGGGCTTGAGCATCAGCTACCAGATCATCCAAGAGCATCAGGGCCGCATCGAGGTCGAGAGCCGGGTAGGAGAGGGGACTAGCTTCGAGGTGTGGCTGCCCTTGGACCTGGAGGCCCGACTCAATCGCAGCGCCGCGGGCTGAGGAGGGGGACTGAGTCATGGCAAGATGGGGCGTGGTAGCGGGCATCGTGGGCGCAGGCGTCGCATTGGGATTTTGGGTGGGGCCCCGAGAGTTCGCGCCGCCGCCCAACCTTCAGACTCCCCCGGTTCCAAAGCTCGACGAACTGGAGGACTGGATCGCCGCCTCGGAGGCGAGGCATGGTCCAACGCCGGGCACAGAGAAACGGGTGCTGTGGGCCGATGGTGAAGTCCATCGTCGGACGCCCTGGAGCGTCATATACGTCCACGGGTACTCCGCCACTCGTCAGGAGCTGGCGCCGGTCCCGGAGCGGGTGGCAGCACGACTGGGCGCCAACCTCTTCGAAACGCGGCTGACGGGCCACGGCCTGCCGGGGACGAAGTTGGCCGAGGCCACCGCCGACGCCTGGATTCGGGACTACCGAGAAGCGATTCGGGTAGGGTACCGCCTGGGCGAGCGGGTCGCGCTGCTCGGGGTCTCGACAGGAGCCACCATCGACGCCTACGTGAGCATGTACGGCGTCGAAGGGCCGGACGCCCATCTTTGGATATCTCCCAACTTCGGACCCAAGAGTGCTTCCGCCGAGCTGCTGCTGTGGCCATGGGCCCGGGTCTGGGTGCCCTGGGTGGCCGGGACGGAGCGCAGCTGGGAACCGGCCAACGAGGCCCAGGGGCGCTACTGGACTACCCGCTATCCCGTCGAGGCCCTCTTCCCCATGCAGGCTCTGGTGCAGGCCGCCCGAAGCGGACCCTTGGCCGCCATCGATGGACCCACCTTCGTGGTCCACTCCAGCGACGACGAAGTCATCGACCCGAAAGCTGTTCGAACCGCCTTCGAGAATATTGGAGCAAACCCTAAGAAGCGACTCGAGCTCTCGGGGGCTTCTGACGCCCACGTCCTGGCCGGTGAGATTTTATCCCCCGAGAACACGGACCGACTGGTCGATGACCTGACGGCGTGGTTAGCGACATTGTAGGACGTATGCCGTTGAGACTTCTCGTCTTTCCCGGCCTGCTGGCGCTTGCTGGGGCCTGCGTCCCGGAAACTCTCGGGCCGCCGACCCCCACGCCGGGGGCTCAATCCGCGTCTCCGCCTGGAGACACGCTCGACCAGGGCATACCGACCGGTCCCGCACCCTTGCGGCTTCTGACCCGCGCCGAGTACGCGGCCACGGTGAAGGCTCTCTTGAGGATCGAGGACGCCGACGAGGGTCTGCCAAGCGAGAACCAAGTCGTCGGCTTCGACAACTTCGCGTCCGCCAACGCCGCCACCCCCACTCACGTCGAGGCCTACCAGCGAGCCGCTGTACGCATCGCCGATCACGCCGTCGAGGATCTGGTCGGTCTCACCGGTTGTGAAGAGAACGCCGACTGCGGCCATGCCTTCATCGCAGACTTCGGTCGAAAGGCCTTCCGCCGATCCCTCGATCCCGAGGAGGAGGTCCTGCTTCGAAGCGTCTACGACGACCTCGCCTCGAGCCAGGGTCACCGGGCCGGCGTGGTGGGCGTGCTCCAAGCGGTCCTGCAGTCGCCCCAGTTTCTCTACCGAGTCGAGACCGGCCCGGAGGAGGCAGACCAGAACATCTTGGCCCTGAACGGTCCTGCCTTGGCCACGCGCCTGGCCTATTTGCTCTGGAACGAGACCCCAGACGAGGCGCTCCTGGACCAGGCCGAAGGCGGGGCCCTGTCGGCGTCGGAGGGTCTTTCGGCCCAGGCGCGGTCGATGCTCTCGGATCCTCGGGCCCGAGAGGGCATGGAGAACTTCTACGCCCAGCTTCTAGAGACCAAGAACTTCGACAGCATGACAAAGGCGCCGCAGCTTTACCCACGCTTCGCGCCCGACGTGGCCTTGGAGCTGCGCGCCTCTCTCCATGCCTACATGGATCACGTGCTTCTGGATCCGTCGGGGGGCTGGAGCACGCTCTTCGCCGGGGACCAGGTATGGGCCACGCCCCGTTTGGCCAACATCTACGAGCTTCCGACGCCCACCAGCGGCGCTTTGGGCCCAGTCTCGGGCGGCGTGAAGCGGACGGGTGGCCTGTTGACCCAGCCGGCCCTGTTGGCGCTTCTTGCGAAGCCCGACCGTTCGGGGCCCATCGCCCGCGGAGTCTTCGTGCTAGAGCGCCTTCTTTGCCAGCACCTCCAGTCGCCCCCGCCGGGCACTCCAATCGTTCCTCCAGAGCCGGTCTTCGACCGAACCACCCGTGAGCGCTTCGAACAGCACACCGAAGACGCCGAGTGTGCGAGCTGCCATCAGTACATCGACCCAGTTGGCTTCCTGTTCGAGCACTACGACGGCATGGGCGCGTGGCGTGACTCGGAAAACGGCTTCCCTGTGGATGCCAGCGGGGCCCTGACCCAGACCGAGGACCCAACGCTGCGCGGTGCTTTGGACGGGGCGGCCTCTCTGGCTGAGCGTCTGTCTTCGGCGGATGAGGTAGGGCGTTGCATGGCCACCCAGTGGTTCCGCTACGCGATGGGACGGTTTGAGACCCGCTCCGATTTCGAAACCATCGACGCCATGACCCAGTCTTTGCTCGCGACGGATCGATTCGAGGAGATGCTCGTGACCTTGGTGACGTCGACCAGCTTCACGACCCGCTTTTCGGGAGCCGAGCCGTGACGACGCGCCGCAACTTCCTCCGCGGCATCGGCGGCGCCGTCATCGGCCTTCCGCTCCTTCCGTCTTTGCGAGCTCGCGCCCCGGGCGCGGCGCCCAAGCGACTCGTCTTCATGTATGCCCCCAACGGGGTGCCGGTGCAGACGTGGTGGCCCACGCCTGGAGCCTCGGTCCGGGACTTCACGCTCAATGAGGTTCATGCGTCCCTCGAGCGGTACAAAGGAGAGATCAGCTTCGTGGGCGGCCTTGACATGGCCGCCCTGGGGCCTGGTGGACCCCATGCCCGAGGCATGGGCACGGCGCTCACGGGCGTCGAGCTCCAGTCTGGCACCATGCCGAGCAACAATGGCCAGCTGGCGGGCTGGGCCAACGGCAGCTCTTTGGATCAGCACTTGGTCCAGCGTCTCGAGCCCGGCACGCCCTTTCCCAGCCTTCAGCTTGGGGTGCGAGCCGACAACTTCCGCTCCACCAACATGAGTCGGCTCTCCTATGCGGGGCCGGGGCAGCCCTTGAGCCCCATCTCCGAGCCGCGGACCCTGTGGCAGACGCTGTTCCCAGGGGCGGCGCTCAGGCCGGAGGACGAGACGCTACAGCTGCGGGTCATGGATGCAGTACGGGCCCAGTTCTCGGCGCTGCGTCGGCAGGTCCCCTCGGACGAGCGAGAGGTGCTGGACCAGCATCAGGCCCGGGTGGTCGAGCTTCAGTCTCGACTGGCCCAGCAGACCGGCGGCAGCGGAAACGGCTGTGCGGCCCCAACCGAGCCCATGGTGGCCGACGTCAACGGCGACGACGAGCCCGACGTCGACAACGACGCCACCATGCGCCGGGTGGCCGAACTTCAAATCGACATGCTGGCCACCGCCCTCGCCTGCGACCTGACCCGCATCGCCACTTTTCAGTTCTCCAACGCCTGGGCCCGAGTGAGCTACCCATGGGTGGGTCGCCTGGCGACGAACCACGACATCTCCCATACCGGGCTCAACGACCAGATTTCCCAGGAAGCCTGGACCGACATCGCGACCTATCAGGCGGAGCTCTTGGCTCGGCTCGTCGACGCCCTCAAAGCCATCCCCGAAGGCGACGGAACGGTTTTCGACAACACCCTCATCGTGTGGCTGTCGGAGATCGCGGTGGGCAACACGCACACCCACACCAACATGCCCTATCTGTTGGCCGGGGATCTCGGCGGTACGATTCGCAAGGGCGAGTTCAACAGTTTCTCGGGTCGTTACCACAACGATCTGCTCGTCACTCTGATGAACGCCATGGGCGTCGATGGAGACCGCTTCGGCAACCCCGAGCTGTGTCAGGGCCCGCTGTCCATCTTGAACTGACAGGCGGGTGTGGACGACTCCGAGCCAGCCTGGGTGACCGGCCTCGAGTCGAGAACAGAGCGAAAGCGAAGGCGGGGCGCGACCTGGTCCGTCCACTCACGGGGGGAGCGCCGAGCTCGTCGATGTGCCGACCCCGCTCTTCTCGGGAGGAAGGTCCAACGAAAGTAAGTAGGCGCCGTGGCTTCGCTCGAAGCCAGTGGCCCAGTCGCCCGGGCGTCGCGCGTCAATCCAGCGGGAGCCCTCCCGTCCATCGGGCGTTTGGACCGTGACGCGGACTCGTCCCATCGCGGGGGCCGGCTTCTTCGCCGTCGCAGCGAGCACGCCTGCCGATACCACAAGGGTAGGCAGCCCGAGACCTAGGAGAATGAGACCCCAAGCGTCGTTGCCGGAATCGATGAAGTCCGAAGCCTGCCCTTGTTCCGAGTCTACGGCGATCAGGATTCCTCCGGCCAGGCTGAGGCTCCCTCCTATTGCAACGAAGGCGAGGGCGGGCGCGATCCTTTGCTCCGTGTAGTCGACGTCGAAGTTGGCCGGAAGGCGGCGGCGCGGGCTCTGCTCGGCACGGCTCGCGGACACTTGGGCCTCGCTTCCACGGGGGGCGTTCGAAAGCACCCGGATGCGGCGGGTTCGCTGGACCTGCGCGCAGCTTGCACAAAGGCTCAAGGTCAGGCCCAGGGTGAGGAGCCAGCGGCCGGTCCGGAAAAGGGGGACCACGAAGGAAAGCTAGTGAAGCGGCTCTCGACCCGCAAGCGGTCGAGGGAGCCGATTAACAGGGCTCAGTTTTCCGATGACGCGAAGTCTTCGGGGCCTTTTTCGAGGATGGGCGAGAGGTTCGTGTTGCTGACGCGCACGATGAAGGTCTCGTCGTCGAACTTCACGAATCGTTGGCTCTTGCCTTCGGCGCTGGCGCCCACTCGGAGCGTGCGCTTCTTGGTCTCCAAGGGTGGGAGCCCGGTTGAAGTCGAGGTGCCTACCGTGAGGGCGACCGTTGCCACGGGGGCGGACAGACCGTACTCAGGTGCTTCGGTCTTCCCGACCGGCTCCTCCAGACGAACGCTGGTCAGTTTGCCCAGGAGGGTGTCGACTTCGCTCTGGGCCAAATCCGGGATATCGGGCGAGCTCCAGGCGCCGCTGGCCGGGTCGCGCTCGAGCACTACACTTCCCTTTTCGTTCTGCATCTCGATTCGCCACACATCGTTCTTGGGGATCTCGACATAACTCCGTTCGACCCAGTTCCAGGCCCGATTGCCGAAGTCTGAGGTCGAGACGGGAGCCAGTACGACCTGGTCCTCGGCCTCAAATCGGACGTGGGTGTTCTTGAACTTGGGAGAGCTTCCCAAGAAGAAGGTTCTGGGCTCTCCGCCCACGGTCAGGATCACCTTCCGCTGATGTGCATCGTCGGTGACCTCAAGCTTTTCGTGGTAACGGGAGGATTCCAAGACGACGTTCCTGCTCACCAACTTCGCGAGCTTCGACAGCAGGTCTTCGACGTCAGAGGCCTTTGCGGGGTAGCCCTCGGCCGAATCGACGACCCAGTCCTCTCCCTTCCGGGCGAGAACGACTTGCTCCTTCGTTTCGCCGCTCGGGCCAGAAATGTCGATCCGAGACACCTTCTCGGTCTCCAAGCCCGGGAAGAGATCGACGCGCTGAACGGCCAGTCTGTCGCTACCGGCGAACTGCGTCGCCCCCAGGATCGCCAGCTGAAGGGCGAAGATAGCGAACAAGGTCTTGTTGAGCGTGCTCATTCAGGAGGCCTCCGCGAGGTTTTGAGAAGAAGCGCTCGGCTTGGTCAGATCCATCGCCTGCATGCTCCGCCGGCGACCGGCCGTGAGCGCGATGACCAAAGCGAGCAGGAAGATGACGATGCCGTAGTTGATGAGCTCCCAGGTCTGGCGCTCGTCGGCGTCCATAGGGGCCAAGGTCCGGGCGAAGGCGCTCCGAGAGCGGATCTGAAGCAGGTCCGTGTCCTGAACGCCCCAGTCGACGAGGTTCTGAGTGAGCTGCAGATTGCTCCGGGCCTGGCGAGAGAGCTGGGTCGTCAGGTCGTTGACCATCGCTGTACTGGCCACGAGCGCAAAGCGTGTCGACTCGGGGGAGGCCTCGATGACGGGTTCACCGGTGGGTGAGTCTTGGCCCGCGAAGGCGCTGTCGAGGCTTCCTGTCGAGATGACGGCCAGGGTGTGGGCGTCCTTTTCGTTACCCACCGCGAAGCCATCCTCGGGATACTGGGTGAAGTCGGGCTGCACGTCCGTATCGGTAGTGGTCCAAGACTGCGGTGAGCTCTCAAGCAGAGAGATGATCTCTGGTCCGTCTTCCCCCGCCTCGTTTTCGCTTTGGGTCACGAGAATGGGCGAGGCGAATGGTACGGTTACCGATGGCACCCCCCCGATGGCGGGAACCGGGGCCATGCCGCTGGCTTGAATGTTCGAAAAGAAGGGATAGCTGACGGACTTGATCTCACGGACCGTGAAGCCCCCCAAGTTTCGCTCCACTGGGACCTGAATGCCTTCGTTCTGAGGGTCCATGACCAGCTCGTCCTTCAGGACCAGGCCGTACGCGGCGTAGAGATCCTTTAGGCCGGAGTCGACCTTCTTCACGCCCAATGAGCCGTTGAAGCTCGGATTGAGGCGATAGGGCGAGTCGTAGACGATGACGGTTCCGCCCCGCATCAGGAACTGGTCGACGGCGAAGCGCTGGTTCGTGTCGAAGTTCTCTGGCGCCACGATGACCAGGACATCGACGTTGCTTGGCACCCGACCTTCGGAGATATCAACGTCTTCCACCGTGTAGTTCTCGGACAGGGTCTGTTGGATGGCCCGCGTACGGTCCTGGTTCTGCTGCTGGAGCTGAGGTGGCATCTGCGGGTTCGGCGGTGGGATCTCGGGCTTCACGAGGCCGACGGTCTTCAGGAAGCCGGGGGCCGCTCGCTCCAAAGACTCCGTGAGCGCCTTCTCCAGGTCGGCCTGGCTGAGGCCATCGGCGGAGGGAGTCACCCGCTCGTAGCGTTGGCCTACGTTGAGAAGAAGGTGCAGGTAGAAGGTCTCCCCTCCGAGGAGGGAGGCGGAATAGGGCCGAAAGCCGTACTTTTGCTGCAGGCTCTCGGCCGTTTCGGCGGCGCCGGGCTGGCTGGGGTCGACGACGCTGAAGTCGAACTTCCCGCCTGATTCTTCCTTCAGCTTCTCGGCCACCGTCTTCACGACCGAGGGTGCGTCGCTGAAGTTGGCGGGCAGGGTCTCGGGGGTGATGAAGGCCTGGAGTCGCGCCGGTTCTTCCAGACTGGCGAAGACCACGTCCAGGGTCTGAAAGCCGGTGGACACCTTCTTGATGGCCCGGGTCAGGTCGTACTCCGGGTTTCGTAGTCGCACGTCCACGTTGTCGTAGCCCGTGGCCGATACGTCGATGAGGTCCTGGAAGCTCAGGACTTCGAATTGGTCTCCGTACTTCACCAGAATGCTGAAGTAGGAGTTCACGACCTCGACGTCGAGGCGGTTCTCGATCTGAAACGGGAAGCTCCGAATGTCGTAGAGCTGTCGGGCCTCTTTCTCGAGCTCCTCGTCTTCACGTGGGTCGACGTACTCGGTTTGGACCCGGCCGCCACCAATCTCGCCGTACTCTTCGATGATGTCTCGGACTCGGGGTACGAGGGGGGCGAGCAAGGGGTGGGTTTTGGCCGAGAAGTAGCCACGAATCAGCAAGGGCTCGTCGAGGCCTCGCAACATGTCCTTCGTGACGCTGCTGATGCTGTACTCCCCCCGCTCGGTGAGGTCGGCCCGTAGGAATCCGAAGCCCGAGGTCCACACGTTGAACACCACCAGATTGGCGGCCAGAAGGACGGGCACGAGGACAGCGTTTCTGCGCTTGTCGGCGACCCTTGCTCCGTCGCTGAAGCCTTTGGCCTGGAGGCTCAACACGTTGAGGGCCAAGAACACGACGATGATGCTCGCGTAGTAGACGAGGTCCCGAACGTCGATTACGCCGCGTCGAATGCTCTCGAAGCGGCTCCCAGTGCCGATCTGAGACAGGATCTCGGCCTGTCGGGTAGGTACGGCGTCGACCAGTACGTCGGCGCCGATCAAGTAGAAGACGCCGCAGATGAGCGCGCTCAGGATGAGCGACACGATCTGATTCTCGGTCTGTGCCGAGACC
This sequence comes from Myxococcota bacterium, assembly GCA_039024635.1. Classification (GTDB taxonomy): domain Bacteria; phylum Myxococcota; class Kuafuiibacteriia; order Kuafuiibacteriales; family Kuafuiibacteriaceae; genus Kuafuiihalomonas. The sequence continues at coordinate 42,417 of JBCCQA010000038.1, forward strand.
CACAGCCCGATGGCCAGGTAAGCACCGGCGAGAAGTACGGCGGCCAAGTAGCCCCCAAAGATCGGTCCCCAATCCAGGTCGCCGAGCATGGAGATGGTGATGGGCACCCCGAAGGTCATGGCCAGCGCCACGCCGACCAGGGCCAAAGAAGCCAGGAACTTTCCGAGGACCAGGTCCCGGGTCCTAACCGGCAGAGTGAGGAGGACTTCCAAGGTCCCCGCCCGCTGCTCTTCGGTCCAAAGCCGCATCGTCAGAGCAGAGCAAAGGAAGATGAGGAGGACGGGCAGCCAGGAAAAGAGCGGCCGAACGTCTGCGATGTTGCGGGCAAAGAACTCCTCCACCCAGAAGAAGGTAAAGAGAGTGACGAACAAGAACGTGCCCAAAAAGATGAGGGCGATGGGGGACAAAAAGTAGGCCCGAAGCTCTTTGCGGGCCACAGCGAAGACGTGATTCACAGGGAGCCTCCTTGGGCGAGATTGCGGAATACCGTCTCGAGGTTGCGCGCGTCGAGACGAAGCTCGTGAAGCCTCCAGTCCTGAGACTTGGCGAGCTCGAAGATCTGGGGACAGAGGCCTTCGGTCTGGTCGGCCACGACACGGTAGTGGTCGACCGAGCCGCCGTTCCGGGGCGGCATCCGCTCCACCGACCGGACCCCGCTCAGCGTGGAGAGGGCCTGGTCTACACCGGAAGTGGCGGCGTCGACGCCGACCAAGGCACTGCTCGAGGCCTGGAGCTCGGAGAGGCGGGCATCGGAGCGAAGCTGGCCCTCCATGACGATGATGGCCCGGTGGCAAGTCGCTTCGACCTCACTCAGGATGTGCGTCGACACGATGACGGTCGACTCTTGGGCCAGTCGCTTGATGAGGCTTCGAATCTCGACGATCTGGTTGGGATCAAGGCCGTTGGTCGGCTCGTCGAGGATCAAGACTTCCGGCTTGTGGAGGATGGCCTGGGCCAGGCCGACCCGCTGCCGAAATCCTTTCGAAAGGGTCCCAATGGGGCGGGTGAGCTGCTTTTCCAAGCCGGTCGAGAAGACGGCCTCGGAAAGGAGTGCTCGGCGCCTTTCCTTAGGGATGCCCCGAAGCTCGGCCATCATACCCAGGTACTCCTGGACCGCCATATCGAGGTAGAGCGGGGCGTTCTCGGGCAGGTAGCCGAGGCGCTTCTGCACTTCGAGGGGCCGTTCGACCACGTCGAACCCGGCCACTCTGGCCGTTCCCTCCGAGGGCTGAAGGTAGCCCGACAGTATCTTCATGGTCGTGGTCTTGCCGGCGCCATTCGGGCCCAGAAGACCGATGATCTCGCCCTTCTCGACGCTAAAGCTGATGCCGCTAAGAGCCTGAACGCTTCCGTAATTCTTTCCGAGTTCTTGGACCTCGATGATGCTCAACGTGGTTCCTCCGGTGTTGGGGCGGGCCAGCATGGGCTGGAACACGCGGCCCCCGCCGCGTTCTAAACGCCTAAACCGGTGAGTCAAGCGCCTCTGTCACCGATCGGCCCCTGACCGTCGACGCGGGGCGGCGCATGGCATAGGACCAGGGAGGTGACGGATGGGGCTCCCTCACTTTGGCGACTCCAATTGGAGGTGAGGTCCGGACCCGATGCGGGAAAGTCCTGCGTCGTGGATCGGGACGTGGTGACGGTGGGCAAGATGGAGGACTGCGATCTGGTCCTTCGAGATGCCACCGTTTCCCGGCGGCACCTCCGGATCGCGCGCCAGCCTGACGGAAGCTGGCGGATCACCGACCTCGACTCGACCAACGGGACCAAGGTTCGGGGGGCCCGGATCCGGGAGGCCGAACTCCAGGCTGGGGCGGTCTTCGAAGCGGGGCAGGTCGAGATCGCCTTCGTCCCTCTAAGGGAGGAGGTCGAGGTCGAGCCCTGGCCCGAAGACCGCTTCGGGTCCCTGATCGGCCGCTCTATGTCGATGAAGATGATGTTCGGTCTCCTGGCGCGCATCGCCGAGACCGACGCCACCGTCCTCTTGGAGGGCGAGACGGGGACGGGAAAGGGCCAGGTGGCCCGGGCCATTCACGAGGCCTCCCGAAGAAGCGAACGTGGTTTCGTGGTGGTGGACTGTGGCTCGGTTCAGCGGACCCTGATCGAGTCCGAGCTCTTCGGGCACGAGAAGGGCGCCTTCTCGGGGGCCTACCAACAGCGTAGGGGCGCCTTCGAGTTCGCCGACAGGGGCACGGTCTTCATCGACGAGCTGGGCGAGCTCGACCTGGACCTTCAGCCCAGGCTGCTGAGGGTCCTGGATGCTCGAGAAGTGCGTCGGGTCGGTGCTCAGCAGTCCATCCCGGTGGACATCCGAGTGATCGCCGCAAGTCGTCGAGACCTGCAGCGCGAGGTGGAGCGCGGCGCCTTCCGTGAAGATCTGTTCTTCCGCCTGTCGGTGGTCACCATTCGCATCCCACCCCTTCGAGACCGGCCGGAGGACATCCCAATCCTGGCCGAGCACTTCCTTTCAGAGGCGGCCAAAGCTCGGAACGTGAGTGCGCCCTCCCTGGATTCCCGGACCCTGGACAGACTGACGAGCCACGACTGGCCGGGCAACGTTCGAGAGCTGAAGAACACGGTGGAGCGGGCGCTCTACCTGTCGGCCGTTCGCCCCGGTTCCGCCCTCCAGGTCGACGGTTTGACCACCGACGCCCGGCCCAAGAGTGGCGGGCGCTCGTCGGCCTTCGACCCCTCGGCTTCGTTTCAGCAGGAAAAGGAGCGATGGCTGGAGGATCGCGAGCGACGCTACTTGAGCTGGTTGCTCGAGCGCCACGAAGGGAACGTCAGCGGTGCGGCTCGAGCGGCCCGGATGGACCGAAAGTACCTGCACAAACTGTCCAAGAAGTACGAGCTCTGAGCAGAGACCGCCACGCTACGGGGCCTGAAGCTCTTCGAGCGTCGGCAAGGGAGGCTGGCGGCGAAGGATTGTACCGTTGGTGCCGACCGCAAAGCCAACGTCGAGATTGACCGTCACGTCCGGCAGCTCGTCGGGGTAGGGAACGATCTGCTCCCGAGGGGCAACCCAGACGTCGCGCAGGTCGACATCGACCAGGGTCTCCTCCTGAACATAGAGACCGTTGGCTCGGCGGATGGCAACGCCCCGCCAGCCCACGATCAGGAAGTCGTTGGCCCGCTGACCGTGAACTCCGAAGAGAAAGGTGGTCGGTAGGCTGGCGATGCCGTCGTTGCGCTGTCGCTGCCACTGTCCGTTTTGGAATCGTAGGATGATGCTGTCCAAACCTACCGCGTAGACGTTGCCGTTGCCCGTGCCCCAGACGCCCCGCAGGGGTTCGGCGATCCGCGTGTCCAAGGAGGCGAAGCCGGTCGCCACGCCCTGGGAGCGGTAGGCGGCGCCACTGGAGCCCACGATCGTGAAGTCGTCGCCGTTCGGCGTCCATACTCCCTGGAGCGCCACTCGGGGCTCGATGAGTTCGCCTGAGAAATCGCCAGGTACTCGGAAAGCTGGATTGCTCCACTCGGTGCCGTCCCAGGCGAAGACCGTGCCCCCGTCACCGACCGCCAGAGCGCGCTCGTCGTCGTGTACGTAGATGTCGAACAGATTCGTCGTCACCGTTGCCGTCCCCACCGCCCGTGGGGCGTCGATCCAGGAGCCGTCCATCTGGCGCTGGAGGATGGTTCCGCCCCAGCCCACTGCGAAGACGGGCCCGAGCTCGGCGACATCCATTGGATCGTCTGGATCGAAGCCGTTGGGGAGCGGCGTACCGCTGATGCCGGTCAGCGGCACCGTGGCGGTCGTGGTCTCGAGCTGC
>JBCCQA010000039.1:0-41202 GCA_039024635.1 Myxococcota bacterium
CCCTAAGGAAGGGAATGGAATCGAAAGTGGAGAACAGGTGGCGGACAACCGCAACTCTTGTTGTGGCAGAGCATGAAAACTCCAATGAGGTCGGTACGCGGATGGCAGGATTCGAACCTGCGGCCTTTGGCTTCGGAGGCCAACACTCTATCCAGCTGAGCTACACCCGCTTGAGGTGCCGACCGGACTCGAACCGGTGATTGTAGGTTTTGCAAACCTATGCCTTACCAACTTGGCTACGGCACCGCGGAGTCGGGACATCGCCCGGGCGGGGGTCGACAGTCAAGAAAGTCGCGATATGAAGCCGTCTGGCGCCCAGATGGTCGTTTCGGATTAGACGTGCGGGAATCCGTGTGTAGCTAGGATTTCGCGATGCCGCTCTACGACTACGCCTGCAGCGCCTGTGGCGCGGAGATTGAGATCCAGCACAAGATGTCCGACCCGGCGCCTACCGAGTGTTCCATCTGCGGCAGCCACAGCCTGGAGCGCCTGGTCTCCCAGTCGGCCTTCAGCCTCAAGGGCGGCGGCTGGTACGCCGATGGCTACAGCTCCAAGCCCGACGGTGCCAAGAAGGACGGCGGCGAGTCGAAGGCCGGCGGCGAGTCGAAAGCCGGCGGTGAGTCCAAGGACGGGGCGACCAAGAAGGACGGCGGCGCCAAGACCGAGGGCGGCAGCAGCAAGAAGGCCGACAGCAAGACCACCAAGAGCGACGCTGCCTAGTGGGCTGCCCCTGGCGGCCCCTAGCTCACGTGTTGAGCTGATCCTTCAGGACCTGGCTCGGCTTGAACGAGAGCACCCGCCGAGCCGAAATCTCGATGTCCTGACCCGTCTGAGGGTTCCGCCCGACCCGGGGCTTCTTCTCTCGGACCACGAAGTTCCCAAAGCCCGAGATCTTCACCGAGTCGCCGGCGGCGAGCGTCTCTTTCATGGACTCGAAGAGCAGGTCCACGATCTCTGCCGCATCCCGGCGTGAGAGCCCGCCAATCTTGGTGTACACCGCCTCCACGAAGTCGGCCTTGGTCAGGGTCCGACCCATGATTTCGGAGGCAAAGCTGCTGGGTGTTCCGTCGGCCATGTAGGTCTTTCAGTCCTGGACCCACTCCAGGAGGTCCAAGACCTCCCGTCGAAGGCGAGTCAGCTCGGTCTTGATGGCTCTGCGGTCTTCCGAGGCCAGGTTGGGAATGGCGGGCCCGACCGCGGAGGGGCTGGCGCCCTCTTCGACGACAGCGCGGGTCTGGGCCACGGTCAGCTGGTGGTCGTGGCGTAGGCGCTTGATCTGCAGGAGCCGAGCCACGTCCTCTCGACCATAGCGGCGCTGACCAGCTTCGGTCTTGTCCGGCTCGATGCTGGGAAACTCAGCCTCCCAATAGCGGATCACGTAGGGCCGCACTCCGACCAGCTGGGCGACCTCCCCGATCCGAAAGCTCTCTTGGTCCTTCGGGATCCGGGGGTCTTGGCTCGTCTCGAAGAAAGGGTCGTTCTCGGGCCCCGAACGCTCCTTTGGATCCTCGGCCCCGGATGCAGCCGGGCCCGGGTCCGACTCGACTTCGGCCTCGAAGACCACCTCGTCGACCACCGACTCGACGTCCGTTCCGCCGAGATCGCCAAGCTCGTCGGCCTCACCGGCCAGATCGGGTACGGGGAGCGGGTCCTCACCCAGGGGCCCGCCGAGGCCTGGGGCCTCACGAGCCTCAGGCGCCTCCTCGGCTTCGATCATCGCCTCGGGGATGGCCGTGTTCTTGGCCCGGATCGCCTCCAGGGCGGCGTCGGGATCGAACAGGTCGTCGGGTTCGGGAAAGACGGGCGCTGCGCCCGGTTGAGGTCGTCTATCCCGGCCCGCCATGCTCGCCGCCACGCTGCCCCAGCCCAACCACGGGGTCAAGGCGGTCTGACCAGCTAATTACCGGTGAACATTGAAGAAATCGCTGCGAAGGAAACAGGCCGATCGTCCTCAAGCGCTCCGAAGCTGGATGGAGAACTTGGCCTCCAGGGCCTCCAAGATCTCCCTCTGGGCGGCCTCGACCTCTTCGTCTTTCAGAGTCCGATCCGGGGCCCGGAAGCTCATGGCCACCGCCAGGCTGCGGCTGCCCTCGGGGGCGTGCTCCCCCTCGTAGACGTCGAAGAGCTCCACCGTCTCCAGAGGCGCCGAGCGGGCCGAGGCTCGAATCAGCTCGAGCACCTCGCCGGCGGCATGGGCCTTCGAGACGAAGAAGGACAGGTCTCGTTGGGCCGGAGGCTGGTTGCTGAGCCCCGCCAGCTTGGCCGGACCCCTTCGGGCCGACTCCAGGGCCTCCAAGATGAGCTCGGCCACGAAGAGCGGCGGCCCCTCCAAGCCGTAGGCCTCCGCCACGTCGGGATGGAGCTCACCGAAGGCGCCGACGTCCTGCCCGTCCAGGCTCAGGACACCGGCACTCCGAGGATGAAGATGGGGCGCCTCGACGCTACGGGCCGACGGGGACCCATAGCCCAGGCGAACAAGCAGGCTCTCCAGGACACCTTTCAAGTCGAATACGTCGAGCTCTGTCGCTTCCGCGCCCCAACCGGACGGGAAGCGTCGGCCCCGCATCACCAGCCCTAGCAAAGGCGTCTCGACCGGCTGCACCTGGCGGGCCTGACCCCAGCGAAAGCTCCGACCCAGCTCAAACATCCGAAGGTCGGTGCGAGAGGGAAGCTGGTCCTGATTCCGGCGCGCCGCCGCCAAGAGCGCCGGCAGGACCGAGAAGCGCAGGAAGGCCGTCTCTTCGCCCAGCGGATTGGCCAGCTCCACCCTGTCCTTAGTTGGTGCCGAGAAGGCCTCGAAGTCCCGGTCGGCGCAGAAGCCAAGGGACAGCGTCTCGTAGAAGCCGAGCTCGGTGAGACTCTGCTGGAGACGAAGGGCCAGCCGAGGCGCGTGAGCCTCGGTCCGCACGATGCCCGAAGCAGGCGGCACCAAGCTCGGGATCTCGTCGTAGCCCTGCAGCCGAGCGACTTCTTCGATGAGGTCGACCTCGCGGTGAAGGTCCTGCCGCCAAGATGGCGTTCGGTACCAGAGCGCGCCCTCCTGGCCTCGTTGAAGCTTCTTGGGCACCTTGGCCGAAGGCACAGCGCGCAGGCCGAGCCGCTTGAGACCTTCGCGGATCTCGCTTCGTCCGATGCTGCGCCCGACCAGAGCCGTGGCTCGCTCGGGGCGAATTGGCACGAGCTCCGTTCGGTCAGGCAGCGTTCCGGCCTCGATGCGACCCTTCTCCACCGTGCCGCCTGCGAGCTCCGCGATGAGGCCGGCACAGGTATCAAGCGCAGTCTGCACCATCGCGGGATCCACGCCCCGCTCGAAGCGGTGGGAGGCCTCGGTGTGAAGGCCGTGCCGTCGACCTGTGCGTCGCACTCCGGTCGGATCGAACCAGGCCGACTCCAGCAAGATGTCGGTCGTCTCGTGGCCCACCTCGGAGTCGGCGCCGCCCATGACGCCGGCGAGGGCGATGGGGCCCTCGCCGTCGGCGATCACCAGGTCTTCTTCGTTCAGCTTGCGCCGGCTTCCGTCGAGGAGCGCCAGAGCCTCGCCCGAGACCGCGGTCCGAACCCGGACCACCCCGCCCTGAAGCTTCGATAGGTCGAAGGCGTGGAGCGGGTGCCCGAGCTCCAGCAGCACCAGATTGGTGGCGTCCACTACATTGGACACCGGGCGCTGACCCAAGGCCAAGAGACGCTGCTGCACCAGCAGAGGCGACGGGCCGACCTGGAGCCCGCGGATCACCCGGGCCCCGTAGAAGGGGCAGCGCGCCTTGGCCTCCAGCTCTATCTTGACGGGGGGGCGGCTGGCCTTCCGCGCCTCTACCAAGTGAACCAGGGGCTTCGGGGTCCGCAGCTCGAAGAGCGCGGACAACTCCCGGGCCAGGCCGAAGTGCGACAAGAGGTCGGCCCGATTGGGCGTTAGGTCGAGCTCGTAGATGACGTCGTTCAGGCGAAGGACCTCGGCCACCGGACGGCCCGGCTTGCTTCGGGGCTTGAGGACCATGATGCCCTCCGATCGCAGTGCCAGACCCAACTCGTCGGCGGCGCAGATCATGCCCATGCTCTCTCGACCTCGGATCTTGCGGGGCTCGATGTGCAGGCCGTTGGGCAGCGAAATACCGACCGGCGCGAAGGCCACCTTCTGGCCGACGGCCACGTTGGCTGCGCCACACACGACGGGGTGGGAAGCCTGTCCGTCGAATACCGTCGTGAGCTTCAGCTTGTCGGACTCAGGATGGGGCTCACAGCTGGAGACCTCGCCGACGATCACCCCCGCCACGTCGTCGGCCGGACGATGGACGCCGTCGACAGCCACCCCCGCCTGGTCCAGGCGACGCTGGACGGTGGCGGCGTTCGCCTTGAGCTCTGGGACGAGGGACTTGATCCACTCCAGTGAAGCCTTCACCTCAGCCTCCCCTCAACTGCTCCAAAACCCGAAGGTCGGAGCGGAACATGTGGCCCAAGTCGTCGACGGCGTGGCGGATCATCGCGATGCGGTCCACGCCCAAGCCGAAGGCGAAGCCAGTGTAGCGCTCGGCGTCGATCTTGCTCGCCTCCAACACTGCGGGGTGGACCATGCCCGCCCCCAGGATCTCCAGCCATCCGGTGTGCTTGCAGATCCGGCATCCGGCGCCGTCACAGTTCGCGCACTGCATGTCGACCTCCATTCCGGGCTCTACGAAGGGGAAGAAGCTGGGCCGAAAGCGGGCCGGACGTTCGCCGAACATCTGGTTGATGAAGGACTGCAAGACACCCTTCAGATGGGCCATCGAGATGCCTTCGTCGACCGCCAAACCCTCGACCTGAAAGAAGGAGGGGGAGTGGGTCGCGTCGGAGTCGCAGCGAAAGACCCGTCCTGGCGCGATGACCCGAAGGGGCGCACCGCGGGCCTCCATGGTCCGGATCTGGACCGGCGAAGTGTGGGTTCTCAGGACGAGCTCGGGTTCGCCTAGGCCTCGACCCTTGACGAAGAAGGTATCCTGCATGTCCCGGGCGGGGTGATCGGGCGGAAAGTTGAGGGCCTCGAAGTTGTACCAATCGGTCTCGACCTCCGGGCCTTCGGCCAGCTCGAACCCCATGGCGGTGAAAATCTGGACGATGTCCTCCATGGTGCGGGCGGTCGGGTGTCGCCCCGCCGTGGGCAGGGCCGGACGACCGGGTAGGCTCAAGTCGACCGGGTCTCTTCGGAGTTCGGCCGCTCGGGCCTCGGACTCGACCTCAGCGATTCGGCCTTCGAGCTGCCCCTCCAAGCGCTGCTTTATCTTGTTGGTCCGCTGGCCCGCCTCCCGTCGATCTTGGGGCGGCAAGGCGCCGACGCTGCGCAGGAGCAGGGTGAGACTGCCCTTGGGACCAAAGAAGCGCGAGCGCACGCTCATCAGACCCTCCAGGCCCTCGACTTGGCCCATCTCTTCTTCGAACTGCTCCTCGACCTCGGCCAGCTTCTCCGGGGTCGGCGCCGATTGGCTCATCCTCCGGCTATCGGGCAGCCTGGGGCCTTCGTCAACGCGTCAATCGCCGAAGCATGGGGGCAATCGTCTCGGCGAAGCGAGACAGCGCGCCTTTGTGGGCGTCGTCGCGCGTAGGGTCGAGCTGGCAGATGTCGAGCCCCAGGATCCGATCCACATGCGGCAGGCACTGCTCGAGGGTCCGGCGCAAAAAGGCCCAGTCGAGCCCGTCCGAGACCGGGTCGCGCACGGCGGTCATCAGGTGAGGGTCCAAACCTCCCACGTCGATGCTGAGGATGGTGGGCCCCATGGCCAGATGCTGGAGCAGCACGGCGCGGTAGCTCGACTCGCCGTCTAGCTCGATCCGCTCCATGGTCCACACATCCGCCTTGCTGGCCTTCGCGCTCGCCTTGACCCGTGCGTTCATGGGCGCGCGGACACCGGCCACGGTGACCAACTCGGGCTGAACCGCGGTCGTCTGCAGCGCCTTCCCGAGCGCCGTGTCCTCGGGAAGAAGGCCCATGGCGGCGGCGAGGACCATGCGCTCGGCGTCACCGGTGCTGGTAAAGGCCGGATCCTTGCGCTTGGCGACGTCGCCCAGAGCCGGTGGGGCCGGCGTCTCCATGTCCAAGATGGCGTCGCAGAGCACGCCCAATCCGATGCCTTCCGGATGGTTTCGAGAGTGGCCCAGGACCTGGCCAAGAAGACCGAGATGATCACCGCCCAGGACGATGGGAAAGTCGCCGTTGGCGTTCACCTGCTCCACAGCGTCGGCGCAGGCCACCACGGCCTCGGTGACGCTGCCGTCGAACTTGAGTGGGGCATCCTCGGGATCGTCTTCGCTGGGGACGGGCACGCTCACCGTGAGGGGAGGCGCAAAACGGACACCCTCGCCCTCCAGAACGTCGAGGAGCATGTCAGGGGCCCCCCGCTCGCCTCCCTCTTCGTAGCGCCCTGCTGCGCTGTGCCCCAGGTCGCAGGGGAATAGGACCGGCACCAGGCGCATGGTCGAGGCACTAGAAGGCGAATCGTTCTTGGACGCAAGTTTGGGACGAATTCATCAGTGCACCGACAGCTCGGCGATGCAGCCCCCGCCGGTCCCGAGAAATTCGAAGCGCACCCACCCCGCCCGCCGGGGCTTGTTCGGGAAGAGCAGCCACTGGGTACCCCCCCGGCGACTACTGAGGGGAAAGGTGCCCCAACCCGCGATACCGGGCGGGAGATCGCTCTCTCGCTCGAGGATGGCGTCGTAGGCCCCTCCGATGGAGACGGCGACGGTCCGGGCCGCGGGCGCTTCGCGAAAACCTTGGTCGCCGCCTCCGCAACCGGGAACCAGCCGGATCATCTGGACCGAGACCGTCTCCTCGAAGTGAAGGGTCAGTCTACGGGACCCGTCATCGGGCATGGACCAGCCCGTATCCAAGTCGGCATCGACCACGACCGCGGCCGAGGGACCATCGCCCGCCTCTGCTTCTAGCCCTTCGACCCAGACTGGCGAGAAGGGCTTCAGAAAATCGACGTAGTCTTCTCGACCCCGGATGGCACCGACCCGACCCTCGGTGCGCCACTCGTAGACCGTTCTTTCTGCCCCGACCGAGACCGAGATGGGGCCACTCCGACCGGAGAGCTTCAGGACTCGGGGTCCGCGACGCCAAACGATGCGGGCGCGTTCCCCCTCGGGTCGTTCGACGAAGACCTCAGACGTCGTCGGCCCCAGCCGCAGGTCGAGCTTGTGGGCAGCGTCCGGGATCACGAAGGGCTCTTCCCAAGTCACTCGACCCCGACCCTGTTCGTCGAAGCCCAGGACTTGCACGTGCTCCACGAGCTCGTCGGGCGTTCGCCGGCGGCGGAACAGAACCAGGTCGTTCGAGTTGCCCAGCGCGGCCGCTTCCACACTCCGAAGCTCGCCTTCGGCTTCGGCCACTGCCCGAAGCCGCCAGCGACGGCCATCGGCAACCAACACCCGGAGCCGGTCCCGTGCCCCTCGTCGTTCGACGATGCCGACTCGGTCCGGGGGAAGGTCGAGCCAGCGTCGAAGGACCCACCCCTCATCCACGAGGTCGGAGCGCCAGAGCGCGTCGACGTCGCGCTCCGGAGCACCAAGGGTGAAGAAACAAAGGGCGGCGCCGATGAGCACCAGCCGAGACTACCCGATCCCGGGCGCGAGGGTCAGTCGGCGACCTGCTCGTCGTAGAAGGAGTCGAGGATGGACTTGAACTTCTCGTTGCAGAACTTCCGCTTCACCTTGAGCGTAGGCGTCAGCTCCTCGCCGATCTCGAAGTCCTTGTCCAAGATGGCGAATTTCTTGATCGTCTCGTACTTCGCGAGGTTCGCGTTGACCCCGTCCAAGGTCGCCTGCACCGCGTCCCGAGCAGCCTGGGAGCGACAGATCTCTTCGTAGCCACCCTGCACGCCGTTCTCGGCGCCCAGCTTCTGGGCCGCCTCGGGCTCCAAGGTCACGAGGGCGACGAGGTACTTCCGCTTGTCGCCGTGGACCATGACCTGACTGATGAGGGGGTTGGCGGACTTGAAGGCGCTCTCGATGTTTTGCGGCGCCACGTTCTTTCCACCCGCGGTGACGATGAGGTCTTTCTTGCGGTCGGTGATTTTTACGAAGCCATCGCCGTCGATGACTCCGATGTCGCCGGTGGCGAACCAGCCGCCATCGAGCTTCACCTCGCTCGTGGCTTCGGGTCGGCCGTAGTACTCCCGCATCACGCCGGGCCCTTTGATGAGGATCTCGCCGTCTTCGGCGATCTTCACCTCGGTTCCGGGCAAAGGAAGACCCACCGAACCGATCTTGTTGGCGTCGGGCCGGTTCACGCAGCTCGCAGCCGAGGTTTCGGTCAGACCGTAGCCCTCCAGAATCAGGATGCCGGCGTTGCTGAAGAAGTAGGCCATCTTCTTCGGCAGCGGCGCGCCACCGGAGATGAAGAAGCGCATGTTGCCCCCGAAAGTGTCGTTGAGGCGCTGGTTCACCTTCGAGAAGACGAGTTTCTTGGCCAAGCTGAGCTGGAACTCCAGGCCGAAGGGTACGGGACGGCCATCGATCATCAGCTGGGCGTAGCGGTCGTTCACGCCCACCGCCCACTTGAAGAGCTTGCCCTTGATGCCGGGAGTCTCGAGCCCGCCGCCCACGACCTTGGCGAAGACCTTCTCGAAGATGCGCGGCACGGAAGCCATGACGGTAGGCTTCACCTGGCCGAGGTTCTCCACGATGCGCGTGGTGTCGGCATCGATGGCCATCTGGTGACCGCCGTAGAACCAGATGCACTGGAGAACCTTGGCGAAGACGTGGGCCATGGGCAGGAAGAGGAGCTGCATGTCCTCGTCGCCGATGAGCCCCACGCTCATCGAGGTCTTGGCCTCATAGAACATGTTGTCGTGGGTGAGGACGACGCCCTTGGGACGACCGGTGGTGCCGGAAGTGTAGATGATGGTGAGAATGTCCGAGCCCTGGACCGAGTTCTGGCGCTCCGCCAGCGCGGCGGCCTGCTTGCTCAGCGCGGCCTCGCCTTGGGCCATGAGCTCGCTGTACTTCATGGTCCAGTCCGAGCTGTCGTCCGAACCGTCGAAAACGACCACTTTGCGGACGTTGCCGATCTCCGAGCGCTTCTCGTTCAGCTTGGCCAGCTGCTCCGCGTCTTCGGCAAAGACGACCACTGCGCCACAGTCGTTGATGATGTACTCGGCTTCGTGGGGCAGGTTGCTTTGGTAGATTGGAACGGTCTCGCTGGCGCAGGATTGAATGGCCAGGTCGGCGACCATCCAGCGCCAACAGCTGTTCGAAAGGATGACCACTCGGTCGCCCTTCGAAAGACCGAGCTCCAAGAGACCGGCTGCCAAGGTCTTCCGCTCCCGGTCCATCTCGTTCCAAGAGCTCTGGGTCCATCCACCGTCGTCACCACGATACTTGGCGGCGAGGTTGTCGCCTCGGCGGGCCACGGTGGCCTCGAATGCGCCAATGATGGTGGAAGCCGAGGTCGCTGCGGTCTCTTCTGCGGCTAGTGCGGACATGTCCCGTTACCTAGGAATACCTTCTGGCACTGTCAATGCGCGCCGTGATGCTGGCCACGCGTGATCGAAAAGGGCTCACCCCAGCCTCTGGCAGCCTTCTTTTGCGCGTCTGCTATGCTAGGGCGGCATCGTGAGTACCGTGAGCAGCAAGCGGCGCATCGGGATCCTGACCGGGGGCGGTGATTGCCCCGGTCTCAATGCCGTGATCCGCGGGGCGGTGAAGCACGGCGTCAGCCACCTGGGCTGGGAGATGCTGGGGATTCGGGACAGCTTCAATGGTTTGTTCACTCGGCCCTACGACGTCGAGAACCTCATCCGGGACTCGGTGCGAGGCATCCTGAGCAAGGGTGGCACCATCCTGGGCACAACGAATAAGGGGGATCCCTTCGATTTCCCGGTCAAGAACGCGGACGGGACGACCTCGACCGTCGACCGCTCGGACGAATTGGTCGAGGCGATGCGCATCCTGGAGTTGGAGGGCCTCATCGTCATCGGGGGCGACGGCACCCTCCGCATCGCCCACCGCCTCGAAGCCAAAGGCGTCAAGGTGGTCGGCGTCCCCAAGACCATCGACAACGACATCTCGGCCACCGACGTGACCTTCGGCTTCCACACCGCGGTCGAGGTGGCCACCGAAGCCATCGACCGACTCCACTCGACCGCCGAGTCCCACGACCGGGTCATGGTGGTGGAGGTGATGGGTCGAGACTGCGGCTGGATAGCCCTCCACGCGGGCATCGCCGGCGGGGCCGACGCCATCATCATCCCCGAGATCCCCTACGACATTCAGCGTGTATGCGACAAAGTGCGCCGCCGCCAGGCGGCCGGGCGCTTCTTCTCAATCGTGGTCGTGGCCGAAGGGGCCGCCCCCTTGGAGGGCCATCAGCAGTACATCGAGGAGGAGGTTCCGGGTGGGATGCCGCGACTCGGCGGCGCCGGGGCCTCCATCGCCAGTCAGATCGCGGACTGCACCGAGATGGAGACCCGGGTCACTGTCCTCGGCCACCTGCTTCGAGGTGGCACACCGGCCGGCTACGACCGCCTTCTCGCAACTCGCTTCGGATCCGCCGCTGTCCAGCTCGTGGACCAGGAGAAGTGGGGCCACATGGTCGCCCTCCACGGGACCCGTATCGGCGCCGTTCCGATCGCCGACGCCATCGGCGAACCCAAGCGGGTCGATCCTCAGGGTGAGATCGTCTCTGCCGCTCGGGCCCTGGGCATCGAGTTCGGAGGCTGAGGCCCGTCGTGGCCGCGCCGCAGCTGGACAGATACGTCGTCGAGGGCGAGCTGGGCCAGGGCGGCATGAGCGTGGTGTACCGCGCGCGGGACACCAAGCTGCCTCGGCCTGTGGCGGTTAAAGTGCTGCACGACTTCCTAGCCCGGCAAGACGAGGCCCGGCATCGCTTTCACCGGGAGGCGGTGGCGGTGGCCAGCCTCGAGCATCGAGCCGTCCTCGCCATCTACGACTACTCGGGCCCCAACGCCTCCCCGAGCTTCATCGTCACCGAGCTCATCGACGGCCCGACCCTCCGGGAGCTCGTCGAGACCCAAGGTCCCCTTCCCTGGCCAGAGATGGCAATGCTGGTGGCGGCAGAGCTGGCCTCGGCCCTGGCCCACGCCCACCAGTCCGGCGTCGTCCACCGGGACATCAAGCCCGAGAACGTGATGATCCATCGAGACGGCCAGCTGAAGCTGATGGACTTTGGTATCGCCGAGATGGTTGGCGGTTCGACCCAGCTCACCGCTACTGGCGCCCTCATCGGGTCGCCGGCTCACATGGCGCCCGAACTCATCGACGGCAAGCGCTCCGACCATCGGGCCGACGTCTTCTCCCTGGGGACGTTGCTCTACTGGCTCAGTACGGGCAGCCTCCCCTTCGCCGGGCCCAACCCCTCGGCTCTTTTCAAAAGAATTCTGGATGGTGTGTACACGCCGCCCCAGCAGCTTCAGCCCAAGATGGGCAACGGCTTGGCCCGCATCATCGCTCGCTGCCTAGCTCCGGACCCGGAGCAGCGTCTACCCACGGCCCAGGCCCTGCACGACGCCCTGTTCGAGGAGCTTCAGCCTCTGGGTCTCACCCCTATCGAGACCATGAGTCGCCGTCTGCTTCTGGACCGAGACGGCTTCTTGGAGCGCCAGACGCCTTTGCTCCTCGACGGTCTCGTGGCTCTGGGAGAAGCGGCGGTGGAAGAACGTCGCCTGGCTCGAGCCTCCGACGCCTTCAACCGAGTCCTGGCCCACGACCCCGAGGAGCCACGAGCGCGGCACTGGCTGGAGACGCTCCGTTCGGGCCGTCGCCGCAGGAGAAGGCTCGCCGTGAGCGCAGCGCTTCTTCTAGGCGTGGTCGGCTCGGCCGCCGGCGCCAGCCTCGCGCTCCGGCCTGCCCCACCCGAGGCCCCCCTCGCCGAAGAAACACCCAGCCTGGCCTCGACCCAAGAAGGCATGGCCGCTGCGGCCTCCGAAGCCCCGATTTCGCCTCCCCCCGAGCCGGCGCCCGAACCCCCAGGAGCGGCGCCCGCCGCCACCCCGGTCGCCGTCCCCAGCACCCGACGCCCCCGACCCCCGGTCCCCGTCCAAGAGCCCCCTCCGGTCCGCGCAACCCTGACCGTCCAGGTCGGCCGGGCCTACGCCGACATCTACGTCGACGAGATCCTGGTGGCTGACCTAAAGTTCCGAGCCCGGGTCGAGCTGACGGGCGGGATCCACACCGTCCGCGTGGTCCGGGACAAGGCGAAGATTTTGGACCGTCTGGGCCTGGACGCCCTGCCCGTGGACCGACCCCTCCCCCAGTTTGGCAGATTCGAGGCCCGAACCATCGAAGTCACAGAGGAGGGACGCCTGCTCGAACAACGGGAAGACGGCCTCCTGCCCCTGGTCGACGACGTCCTCTTGTTCAAGATTCCGCTGACCCAGCGAGAGGGTCGCCAGATCAAGGGTTGGATCTCGTCCTGAACGCGGGCAAGGCTTAGGCATGGGGCTGGGCTGGGCACTAAGCCTGGCGGTGTGCGTCGGACAGACCGCCGCCCCGTCGACGGATCCAGAGGCCGCCATCCGCTACGCCCAGAACGCCTTCGAGTATCGAGACTTCCCCAAAGTGGTGGAGGTTCTTTGGCCCTGGCTCCACCCTCCCCGCATGCAGGACGAAGCTCGGCTCGTCCGGGCTCGGGAACTCCTCGGCGTCAGCCTTCATCTGGTCGGCCGGGTCGAGGACGCCCGAGAAGAGTTCACCGCGCTGCTGCTTCGAGATCCGGACCACGGCTTGGACCCCTTCACCGTCCCCCCCGACGTCATCCAGTCTTTCGAGACCGTGAAGCAGCAGATGGAGCCCACCCTGCGGACGCTCCGGGAGCGTCGCCCCTTGGAGCCGCCGGCAGCACCGATCGAGCCCCAGGTCCGACTGGAGCTGGTCGAAGTTCCCCACTGGTCGGTCACGCTTCTCCCCTTCGGTGCGCCCCAGTTCGTGCTCGACCGGCCGGCTTGGGGCGCGACCCTTCTCTCGGTCCAGCTGGCCGGTCTAGGCCTCAACTTGGCGGCTTTCGCTCGGGCCTCGGATCTCCCTGCCGATTCGGCCGAGTTCGATCGTTGGGTGACGCTTCAGTATGTCGGTTTGGGTGTGGCGGTCGCAGGCTACGTAAGCAGCGTCGTCCACGCCAACAACCGCCTCCGCACGAAACGGGAGGCGCTGCTGCGTCGGGACCGGAAATGAAGGTCGAAAGTCCGGGCATCCTGGTATGACTTCACAGGATGCCGGCGGTCTACATCGAAGCCCCCGGACAGGCGCCTAGAGTCCACGCCCTTGCCCGCGCCATCACCAGCGTCGGAGCGGACCCGGACAACGACATCCATGTCAGGGGCGCGGACCTTCAGCCGACCCACGCTCAATTCGTCGTCGAGGGCGACGCGGTGATGGTGGTCGGCATGCTCCGGGACATGGTGGTCAATGGACGCCGCGAAAAGCGAAAGGTCCTGGAGACGGGCGACGTGGTGCGGATCGGTCTGCTGGCCATGACCTATCACGCCGACGGCCTCCCGAAGACCGAAGAGGAAGAGAACGCTTCCAGCACCGAGCTCCAGCGGGCCCATGGCCGCCTCCTCGACTTCTCGAAACGCCTTCTGGCCAACGCCCCCACCGCCCACCTGGTCGAGATGCTCTTGGACGGAATCATCGACATCACCGGTGCAGACAAAGGCTTCCTGGTCCTGCTGGAGAAGGGGCGCCCAGTCGTCAGAGCGGCTCGCCACGTCGAGAACCACGACGTCCAGCTTTCGCTGGAGCAGCTGTCCGACTCGATTCTTCGACGGGTCATGAACGACCGAGAGCCTCTCGTCGTGTCCGACGCCCGCACCGACGCCCAGTTCAACGCCTCCGAGTCTGTCGTGAACCTTCAGCTGGCTAGCGTGATGTGTTGTCCGCTCCTGGAACGAGAAGAGCTTCAAGGCCTGCTCTACGTGGGCTCCCACAGCGCAGTCCGACACTTCGACGAGGCCTCGCTAGAGCTCATGCAGATCTTTGCGGCCCAGGCGAGCCTCCTGCTCTCGCAAGCCCAACGTATCGAAGAGTTGGTCAGTGAGCGGGCCGAGCTGAATACCCGCCTCGACGAACATCGTCTCGGGCGCATCGTCGGCGCTTGCGCCTCCATGCAGGAGGTCTTTCGGCGGGTGCGCAAGGTGGCCAGCACCGACATCTCGGTCCTCATCAGCGGAGAGACGGGGACCGGCAAAGAGCTCATCGCCAAAGAGATCCACGAAGCGTCCCCTCGAAGAGGCGGGCCCTTCGTCGTCATCAACTGTGGCGCCATTCCCGAGAATCTTCTCGAGTCGGAGCTCTTCGGTCACGTCCGGGGCGCCTTCACCGGAGCGGATCGAACCCGGGACGGCCGCTTTCAGAACGCATCGGGCGGGACGCTATTTCTCGACGAGATCGGTGAGATGCCCCTGCCCCTTCAGGTGAAGCTGCTGCGGGCGTTGCAAGAGAGGATCGTGACCAAAGTCGGCGACGCTACCCAAGAGGCGGTCGACATCCGAGTGGTCGCCGCCACCAACCGAAGGCTCGACGAAGAAGTGAGCGCGGGCCGCTTCCGAGAGGATCTCTACTACCGGCTCGACGTCGTGAACGTCCGACTACCCCCTCTTCGGGAGCGGGGTGAAGACCTAGAGGTGCTGGCCAAGTTCTTCCTGGCCCGAGCCGCCCGAGAGCATGAACGCCCGGTCTTGGGCTTCACCAAGAGCTGCCTGGTCGCGCTCCGAAAGTACGCCTGGCCGGGGAACGTGCGGGAGCTCGAGAACCGAATCGCCAAGGCGGTGGTGCTAGCCGAGAGGGAGCTTCTCACCGCGGCCGACCTCGACATCCAGCCCGAGGATCTCGAGGAAGTACTGCCCCTTTCCGAAGCCAAGGAACGCTTCCAGACCCGCTACATCGACATGGTCCTCCAGCGGAACGCAGGAAACCGGACCAAGACGGCCAAGGAGCTCGGAGTCGATCCGCGCACGGTCTTCCGGCATCTGGAAAAGCGGAGCCACGAGCCCAGCCCCATTCCTGACGAGGAAGGCTCGGCCGGGGCCCTGCTGGGGGCCGAAGACCTCGATCCTCCAGGGCCTCGCTGAAGCCCGCTTGGAATGTTCTCTTCGGCTCGGGCATTCTACGAAGACGTGGGGCGCACAACCCTCATACTCTTGACGACGGCCCTCTCCGCCTGCCTCTTGCCCCCCGACGGCGAGCCGAGCCCCTCTGAGCAAAGTCCGGCTCTGCTGTTCGACGAAGTCTCTCCGCGCGTTGGCGTGCTCTTCGTCTCGGCTGGCGACGAGCCCACCGATTTCATCCAAGACCCGGACGGTCGCTGCCAAGACATCCGGCTTCGGGTGCCCGGGATTTCAGACCCCGATTCCGACACTCTTCTTCTGAGGCTGGTCGCCAACAACGAAGAGTCCACCGCGAGGATCATTGACGAAGACCCCGAGCGGACCGACGACAACGGCGACATCCCGCCCTACATGATCCAGTTCGACCCCCGCGATCACTTTGGCGAGACGGTGAGCGAAGCAGCCCGGCTCGGTCCTCGCCTTGCTTCACTCACCTTGTTCATCACCGACGGCGTGGCCTGGTCCTCGACGAGCGAGCAGCCGCCAGAGGATGACGACTTCGGCGAGGTCCTCGGGGAGGGCAACGTCACCCGGGTCGATTGGACCCTCTTCTTCACCAAGGATCGGAATGAGACATGTCCGTCTTGAGGGCCGTTCTTCTCGTCGGCCTGGCGCTGGGCGCCTGCGACCAAAGCGAAACGGACTCCGGGTCACAGATTTGCAGCCTCCCGTGCACCGGGGAGCAGGTCTGTTTGGAGGGCCGCTGCGTCGTGCTGGACGGCGACTTCATCGCGGTCATCCAGCCACGAGACGGCGCTCAAGAGGTCGTGCCGGTCGACGGCCTCGCCCCCGGCCGCCCAACGACCATTCGGCTACCCGAAGACTGCGACATCAGGACCGAGGTCCGCCTTCGCTCTCGGACCTCGTCGACGAGCGGAAGCCGCAACGAGCTCACCGCCGACTTGGCCTTTCATCGTCGAGACCCCGACTTTCCCGTCCATCGCTTCGTGGGCACGACCACCGCCCTTCCCGACGCCGCCTTTCCCTCGGTCGGACCCGGCTCAGACCGGCAGGTGAGCCGAATCCGCCTCAGCAGGGCCGAGGTCTACGACGTCCGGGTGAGCCCCCGAGCCTCGACGGCCCCCGCCCTCTTCGAAGGCCTGAGCGTGACCAGCTGTCCGAGCAGCGGCCAGACCTTCGAGTTGTTCCCGGCTCGCCGGATCTCGGGGGTGGTCCGAGACGCCCTCGATGGCCTGGTTCAGGCGAACGTGGACGTGTGGGCTATCGGCCCCGACCAGCTGCAGTCGCCGGTCGTTCGGAGCGACGCTGCGGGGCGCTTCACCTTGGACCTTCCCCGACGACAAACGGTCTTTCGACGTCCTGAATTTCCGGCCTTCCGCTATGAGGTTCGAGCCCGTCGAGCCACCGAGACCGAGCCTTCGGCCCCGCCTTCATGGCGCTATCGCGCACAGGTCAGCTTCGAGGAGGGGCAGGAGAGCATCGAGGGCTACGAAATCCGACTGGAGCCCACCTTGGCCAGCCTCAGGGTGCCGGCCCAGTTCGAGCTTCGAGGCCGGAGCGTCAACAACCAGGACCGACCGGTGGTCCAGGGGGCAGAGCTGCGCTTCCAGCTGGTCAACTCCTCCACCGGCACCGCCGTCTTCAGCGGCGCCGGCGTCACCGAGGAAAGAGGTCGAGTGTTCACCGTCCTCCCCAGCGGCGAGCCCGCCGGCGTCGATGCCCCGATCCCGGTCCTGGCTGGGCCCCTCCAATTCAGCGTACGGCCTCCGCCGGGCTCCCCCTTTGCAGACGACATCCTGGAAGCCCGGCTGTCGCCGACAAGCCCTCTACCCTTGCAGCTGGAACTCACTCGGCCTCGGGCCGAGGCGCGGGGCCAGCTCACCGATAGCCGGCAGGCCCCCCTCGACCGCGTCCTCTTGACCTTCGTCTCCACGAGCGGGCGCAGCTTCTCCGGTTTCTCGGACGAAGCGGGTAGCTTCTCCATCTTCGTGGAGCCCGGACGTTACGGCTGGTCCATGGAGGCGCCGGGAGACGACGGCCTGTCGTATGGCGTCGTGAACGTCGGGGCCGGCGGGATTGAGCTCGGCCGGTCCTTGGCCCCCACGGCTCCCGTCGAGCTGTTCTTGCAGGCCTTCGACGGTCGGCCTCTGGTCGACGCCGACGCGTGGATCTACGTCCAGATCGCTGCGGGAGACCCGCCGATTCAGGTCGCTCGAGGGCGCAGTGATGGCGAGGGAAAGCTCGCCGTCAGGCTCCCGCTGCAGACCCAAGGGTCCGGAGCGGGGGACCCGGTTCAGTAGCCGCCTGGACTCGGTCGCCCGGCAGGACCGCCACCTGTGAAACTGCCATTCTTGCCGCCGCCGCCGGCAGAGCCCCCTCGGTCACTGGAGGAGGAGCCGCCGCTCGAGGAGGAGCCGCCACTCGAGGAGGAGCCTCCCGAAGAAGACGAGCCGCCGCCCTGGAAGTCCTCGGGGTCGGTGACCTCCGGTGAAGGGTCGATGGGGTCGAGGGGATCGGGGTTCGGGGGTGGGTCGCTGCGGATGACTTCCCAGATGTGTTGCGCCTCGAGGCAGAAGAGGGCTCGGTCCACGTCCGCACCCCATGCGGCGGGACACGAGAAGCTAAATACCGCTCCTCCTCTAGTCGCCGCTCCTCCTCCAATCGCCGCTCCTCCTCCGGAGTTGCGGCAGATGTTCATGCAGACGAAGGCACCGTCCGGACAGACGTTGCACTGGATGCACTCAGGGCCGAGACCGTAGGCTCGGGCGATGTCTGCCTCCCGAAGCTCCACCGGGTCGGCAGGCTCCTCGGGGGTGGCAACGGCGAACCATGCGGTCTGACTGATGTCGATGCCCCAGGTCTCCTCCAAAGTGTCGAACCAGTCATCCATGGGCATCTGCTGACCGTCGGGGCAGATCAACGAACTCCCGCCGAAATCGATGGGGCCTTCCGACTGGTCGAAGGTCACGATGGTCGGGCGTCGAAGGTCGAAGGTGACGCCGCCGGTCCGAGGCGCCTCGATCACGTCGCTTCGCCGATTCAGGTCCGCGAAGACGTCTTCGCGCTCTTGTTCGACCTCGCCTGTCCCGCAGGCGAGCAAGGTGATCGGTAGCGATAGCCAAGTTCGATTCATTGCGTGTTCTCCAATCCGTCCCGCCTCTAGAGCTGCCAAAGAGTGACCCCATGCCGCAAGGGGATCAGGAGGGAAGCCCTAGCCGCTCAGTCGCGCGAGATCGGCCAGAGGCGCGAAGATCTGGTGGGTGTCGCGGACGAGGCGGACCCGGTTCGAACGCAGAGTGGGATCTTCGGCCAGCACCATCACCTCGTCGAAGAAGCGATCGACCACCGGCCGGAGCAATCCGATTTCGGACAGGGCGGCATCGTAGGCTCCTTCGGTCGAAGCCTGGGCGACGCGCTCGGCTACCTGCGCGTTCATGGCGTGAAGAGCCCTTTCGGCCTCGTCTTCGAATCGACTAGGATCCACTTCACCCACGGGCGGTCCACCGTCCTGCTTCAAGATGTTGGAGACCCGCTTGAAGGTCGTAGCCACCGCCTCGAACTCTTCGCTGGCCTCGACTCGGACCCTGGTCAGCGCTCGTGCCCGGGCCTCTGCCTGGACCAGATCGTCGGCATTCGCCGTCAGCACGGCCTCGACCACGTCGGCGCCCACACCTTCCTGCACCAGGTAAGCCTTCAGTCGACCCCGGAAGAAGGCACGAACGTCTTCTTCGGCTTCGGCCCGGTGGCGCCGCTCTCCCAAGAGGCGCAACGCTTCCTGGGCGGCGGCCTCGATGGACACGGACCAGTCCATGTGGCTCAAGATGCTTCGGATGCCCAACGCCGCCCGACGTAGGCCGAAGGGATCGGCGCTTCCGCTGGGCCCCTTCGATACGGCAAAGATGCCGCAGATGGTGTCCAGGCGGTCGGCCAGCCCGACCAGTGCCCCGAGCACGTCGGCCGGCGGGGCGTCGCTGGCGAAGCGCGGTCGATAATGGGAGTCGATGGCGAAGGCGACGTCCGCTGCTTCGCCCTCCAGCTCGGCGTAGGTCCGACCCATGACCCCCTGAAGCTCCGGAAATTCGAAGACCATCTGGGTCGTCAAGTCGGCTTTCGACAGGTAGGCCGAACGCGCCACCGACCAGGCAAAGCGCGTATCCTCGTCGGCCGGCGCAGGCCCGCTCGCGAAGCTCAACAGATCGCCGGGCGCCACGATCTGACCGGCCGGCATGCGCGCCGCCCCCGCCAAGGCCCCCGCAAACCACATGGCCAGGGAGGCAACTCGGTCGAGCTTGTCGTGGATGGAACCCAGATCTCGGTGAAAGCGAACGGTGCGTAGCTCCGGTACCCGATCGAACAGCGGTCGCTTTTGGTCCTCTTCGAAGAAGAAGGCCCCGTCCTGAAAGCGGGCTGTGAGCACTCGGCGGTAGCCGGCCGCGCTCACGTCCGGATTCTCCACCTTGGTGTTGGCTACCACTACGAAGTGGGGAAGCAGACGCCCCTTGTCATCGGCGATGGGGATGTAGCGCTGATGCTGCTCCATCTCCGAAACCAGGACCTCTCGAGGGATGCGAAGGTAGGCGGGATCGAAACGGCCCAGCATCGGAACCGGCCATTCGACCAGCTGCGCGATCTCGGCCAGCAAGGCATCGCCGGCCTGATGCTGCCCGCCGGCCTCTTTGGCCTTGGCCTGAGCGGCGGCTTCGATGGCGGCCTTCCGCGCTTCGAAGTCGGGCATGACGAAGCGCTTCCGTAGCGCCTCCAACCACTGGGCCGAAGACTCGACGTCGAAGGACTCGGGGGCCATGAATCGGTGGCCCCGTGAGCTGCGACCCGCGTCCAGTCCCCCAAAGCGAAAAGGCACGAGCTCTCCCCCGAAGAGCCCCAGGAGCCAGGCCACCGGTCGTACGAAGCTCTCGCTTCCGGCCCCCCAGCGCATGCTTCTTTTGAAGGGAATCGACTCCACGCTCTTCCGGATCAGGTCGGGCAGCAGGCTACGAGTGCTCTGCCCCGTCTCCTTGCGAAGTGCAAAAACGTAGTCGCCCTTCGGCGTGTCGCGCAGCTCGAGAGACTCGACCGGGACCCCTTGGCTCTGTGCGAAGCCGATCGCGGCCCGGGTCGGCGCTCCGTCTTTGAAGGCGGCCTTGGCCGGCGGGCCCGAGACCTCCAGGTTTCGGTCCTCTTGTCGGTCCTCCAGATCGGGTATGATGACGGCCAACCGCCGTGGTGTGGAGAAGACGGTGGGAGCGCCATGGATCAGGCGCAGCTCGGACAGCCCCGCCACGATGGCTCGGCACAGGGCCTCGGCCGCGGGCTGGGCTTCGGCGGCGGGCATCTCCTCCGTCCCGATCTCGACGAGAAGTTCATGGCGAGCCGGCTGGGGCGGAAGCTCCACCGGCGCCTCCTCGGCCGCCTCGGCCTCGGGCGCCGCCGCTTCGACCAGACCCAAGGGGTGACCGAGCTCAGCCCGCAGATCGACGTAGGCCTCGGCGCAGTGACGCGCCAGGTCCCTGATGCGCAGGATGTAGCCTTGGCGCTCGGTGACGCTGATGGCCCCGCGGGCGTCCAGAGAGTTGAAGGCGTGGGCGGCGCGAAGCAGATGGTCATAGGCCGGGATGACGAGCTGCTCTTCGACCAGCCGACCGCACTCCTTCTCGTTGTCGTCGTACATTCGCTGGTACGTCGACACGTCGAGCGCTTCGAAGGCGAAGCGGCTGTATTCTAGCTCGTCTCTGCGGAAGACCTCGCCATAGCTCAAACCCGGTGCGTACTGCAGCTCATAGACATCGTCGACCTCCTGCAGGTACATCGCGATCCGCTCCAGGCCGTAGGTCAGCTCCCCAGACACGGGCCGGCACTCCAGTCCCCCGCACTGTTGAAAGTAGGTGAACTGGGTCAGCTCCATGCCGTCCACCCAAACCTCCCAGCCCAGACCCCAAGCGCCCAAGGTCGGCGACTCCCAGTTGTCCTCGACGAAGCGAATATCGTGATGCTCGGGGTGGATGCCAACCGCGGCCAAGGACTCCAGATAGAGGCCCTGCATGTCCTCGGGCGACGGCTTGAGCAAGACCTGGAACTGGTGGTGGCGGTAGAGGCGATTGGGGTTCTCGCCGTAGCGGCCGTCGGTCGGACGACGGCTAGGCTCGACGTAGGCCACCCGCCACGGCTCGGGGCCGAGGGCCCGCAGGAAGGTGTGGGGGCTGTAGGTCCCCGCCCCTTTCTCGACGTCGAAGGGCTGGGCGATGGCGCAGCCGCGTCCGCTCCAGAAGGTTTGGAGGCGGAGGATAAGCTCCTGGAAGGTCGCGGCGGGCGGCGCTTTTTCCATGGCGCTCGGACGTACCCCTTCCCCTCCTCGGCGTCGATCAGAGATTGAGGCTCCGCAGGAGCTCAGCGCTCTTGGGCCGTCGCTCCAGGAGCTGATCGAAAAAGAGGTCCAAAGGTGGACCGATGTTGGCTTCTGCTCGAGCCTGGCCGTCGGCGTCCAGACCATGTTCGCAAGAGAGCGCCTCGGCTTCGAGGATCGAGGCCGCCCAAGCGAAGCTTCGGGGCCCGACCCATCGGACCCCGGCTGGGGCGCCGTGCCGCCGACAAAGCCGACCGCCTTCGCCGAAGTCCAATCGGCCGACCTCGGCCGCCAGGGTCCCGCAGGCCACGCAGACTCGGAGGTCCGTGGCGTAGCCCAGCTCGGCCAGGAGTCGGAGCTCGAAGGCCCGGCGCAGAGGACGACTGGCGGCAAGGGTCTTCAGGCCGTTCAGAAGCTCTTCTGCCCTTTCGAACAGGCCGCTCTGAGCCCCGCTTGGGGCCAACATCCAGCAAAGCTCGGCGCCATAGCTGCCGAGCGCGATGCGCTCCAAGTCCTCACGAAGATCGAGTCGAGCTTCGAGGACGGTGGCGGCTTCCAGCGTCCGCAGGCCATCTTCCCGCGTCCGTCGATGAAGCTGCGCATCGATGGTTTGAAGCGCGTCCAGGGCGCCAGCGAATCGCCTTCGAGAGTTTCGTACGCCGGGTGCGAAAGCGTCGATTCGACCGTCGGGCGTCAGCAGTCGGACCACTCGGTGGGTCTCGCCGTAGGCGACTCCGCCCACGACCAACGCTCGGGTCACGACTCAGAAGGCGGAGGCGAAAGCGATGACGACCATGACCAGAGCCGCACAGCCCAGGCTCGCACCAATAAGGGCGGCCCGACGGCGAAGGGGCTCGGTGGGGTCAGGGTCGTAGGCGTCGGGCACGGGGAAGGAAGCGTCGAAGGCAGCCATGACGTCGGCCTCGCTCAAGCCCAGCTCTTTCGCCAACGCTCGGGTTTGTCCACGAAGATAGATGCGACCAGGAAGGACGGCCACCACGTCTTCGCCGAGCAACCAGCGAATGGTGCTGCGCGGTACCTTGGTCCGCTCGGCGAGCGCGCTGACGGTGAGTCCCCGACGGCTGAGTTGGGGCTTGATGAGGGCCGCGAGCGCTTTCTCGTCCGTCATGGAGCGTTCCGTTTTCCTTCCAGCGGCCGCAGCCGCGGTCCTCCCGTCATGGAGGAAGCAGTCGGAGCATCTCTCGGCACGAGGCTTCGAGGGCTCCGGTGTTGAGACATCTCTTCAGCGACGAGCGCGCTGACTCGACGTCGCCGAGTTTCGCATAGGCCGCCGCGGTTCGTCGATAGCACGTCGCGCTGTGCTGCGGCAGAATATTTGGCCGGACCCGTTCATCGCCTTCGCAGAACTCGATGAAGCGGGCGCAGGCCGAGATGGTGGCTTCGTGGGCGTCCTGCCGCTGAGTCATCTCCGAGAGGGTCAGATAGCCCAAGCAGAAGGTGGGCTGCAGTTTCACCGCTGACTCCAAAGTCTCGATGGCTGAAGTCAGGTCGCCTTGACAAGCCTGGGCCTTGGCCAAGTTGTGACGGGCGTAAGCAGGCGTCGGATAGAAGATGTCATCCAGCACCGCCACCAAGAGGGCCTGGGCCTCGGCGCAGCGCCCCTGCTGAAGGTGGACGACCGCCAACTCGTTCTTTGGCATGGACCAATTGGGGTCGGCTTCGACCGCCTGGCTCAAATAACGCTCTGCGTCATCCAATCGATCGAGGTTCAAGTAAGCCAGCCCCAGTCCCCGCAGGGCGTCCTTGTCCCGCGGCGTCTTCCGAAGCACGCCCTCGTAGACCTTCACCGCGTCGGCCGGCGCCCCGCGCGCAAGGTGCTGGGCGGCCAAGTCGAGCTGGGCTGTCGTCGCCCGGTCCTTGGGCGAGGCCTCCTCGGGGTCGGACGGCGTCGCGCAGCCGCCCAAGCCCATGCCGAGCAGGACGCCGAAGGTCCCGAGCAATCGCCCGATCCGCTTCATGGACTCGGTGGTCCGGGGGTCCGAAGGCCCGGTCGAGCCCGGACCCGTCCGTGGATGGCCACTGGAGCTCGGGCCCGTCATGGGCTGGCCGCTGATGGGTCGACCGCTGATCGGCACCCCTTGAAGCCGTCCCCCACTCTGGGGACCGGGTCCGGTGAGCCCAGGTCCGGAAACGGGGCTGCCGCGCAGGACGGAAGCGCCCGAGGACGGGGCCTCGTCGAAGCTCGGACCGCTCGTGGGCAGACTGCTTCCCATGCCGGATGGGCCATCTCCGAAGAAGGCGGCGTCATCCTGGATGCCTGGATCGCTGTGGGGCTCGACATCTCGACTGTCGGCCACTTCGAAGAGGTCCACGGTCCGCTCCGGAGGTCTGAACAGCGGAACGCGAGAAATCACCGACTCCTGCTCAGGCACGTTCAAGGCCGGAAACCGGATGTCGTCCATCATGAAGCCCATCGACTCCACGAATCGTTGCGCTTCTTCCTCTTCTGCCCGGTACTGGTCGACGGTCAGGCTTCGGGGTTCGCTGACGTAGATGATGACCGCCTTCGTCTCCGGCTGATGGAGGTAGACGTACATCGTGAAGTAGCCGTCAGGGTTTCGGGTCCCCATGATGAAGGCACCCGTCGATGCGGTGCCGTGACTGGGGATGTTCACCAGGGGCTGATTGATCGACTCCATCAAGGCGACGATGGTCTCCCGCCGAGCTGGAATGTGGTTGAGGGAGGGGTCGACCTTCAGCATGCGCGCGCTTGCCCCGAGCCCTTCATCCCCTAGTGGCTCCCTGAGAGGGTGTCTACCCCCGCGAGCCCCTCAGTCGGCCTGCCGGCGCAGGAAGGTCGGGATGTCGAGCTGGCCCGTTTCGGTGTCCATGGAGACCGGTCGCTCCCGCAGGTTCGCCTCTCGCTGACGCCGGATCATGGTTGGCACGTCCCGATCGTCGTCCCGACGGCCTGGCCAGGACGAGTCGTGCTTCGGCACCTCTCGTACCGGCGGCCGCCGGCGACCGGCGGGCTGATCGAAACCGGTCGCGATGACGGTGATGCGCACCTCGTCCCCTGCCCCGTCGTCGACGACCGAGCCGAAGATGATGTTGGCGTCCTCGTGGGCCTCGTCGGCGATGGCCGTCGAAGCCGCGTTGACCTCGTGCAGGGTCAGATCGCCGCCGCCCGTGATGTTGATGAGGATCCCGGTCGCCCCCTGGATCGCTACGTCATCGAGAAGAGGGCTGTGGATGGCGGCGTTGGCCGCTTCGACCGCCCGGGTGGCGCCGGACGCGGCCCCCGAGCCCATGAGCGCCAAGCCCTGATTGGCCATGATCGTCTGCACGTCGGCGAAGTCTACGTTGATCAAGCCCGACACGTTGATGAGGTCCGAGATGCCGCGAACCGCGTTCAGCAGGACCTCGTCCACCTTCCGGAAGGCATCCATCATGGAGGTCGTCTCCCCGGCGATGGTCAGGAGCTTATTGTTGGGGATGGTGATCAGGGTGTCGACGAGACCGTGAAGCTCAGCGATGCCCTGCTCCGCCTGCTTCTGACGCCGACGGCCTTCGAACATGAAGGGTTTCGTCACGACGCCCACGGTCAGGGTGCCCAGCTCTTTGGCCACCTCGGCGATGACCGGCGCAGCCCCGGTCCCGGTCCCGCCTCCCATGCCCGCCGTCACAAAGACCATGTCCGCTTCACCGATGGCCTCCGCTATCCGGTCCCTGTCCTCGAGCGCCGCGTTTCGACCTACCTCTGGGTTGGCACCCGCGCCCAGACCTCGGGTCAGATGGGCCCCGAGCTGGATCTTCTGGGTGGCCGGGTTGCCCCGAAGCGCCTGCAGGTCTGTGTTGGCGGCGATGAACTCCACCCCACTCAGACCGGCGTCCATCATGGTTCGCAGGGCGTTTCCGCCGCCTCCACCCACGCCGATGACCTTGATCTCGGCTTCGTTCTTCATCGCTTCGTCGAACTCGAACATCGAAATCCTCCGTGATTCCTAAAAGAAGCTGCGCAGCCAGCCGCTGAGGGTCTGACCGGCGCGGCCGTAGAAGCCGTTGGACGGGACCTCATCCCGCACGACCAGTTGGTTGTGAGCGTGAAGCAGCAGGCCGACGCCAGTGGCATGGGCCGGGCCGTTCACGACGTCGCCGAGTCCGCCGACGCCGACCGGTCCGCCAAAGCGCACCGGAAGGCCCAGGACTTCTTCGGCCAGTTCTTGAATGCCTTCCAAGTGGGCGCTGCCCCCCGTGAGAACCACGCCGCTGGCCAGCAGGTCCTCGTAGGAGGTGTTCCGGATCTCGTCCCGGACGAGTTGGAAGATCTCTTCCGCCCGGGCCTCGATGATCTCGCACAGCACCTGACGAGACAGAGCGCGCGGACTACGCCCTCCCACCGAAGGCACGTCGACCATCTGCTCCTCGTCTACGTTCTCGACCAGGGCGCAGCCGTAGGCGAGCTTGATCTTCTCGGCTTCCTTTTGCGGGGTTCGGATCCCGAGGGCGATGTCGGTCGTCAGGTGGTTGCCGCCGATGGGCAGGACGCTGGTGTGGACGATGGCCCCGTCGGAATAGAGCGCGATATCGGCCGTGCCGCCCCCGATGTCGACCAAACAGACACCCAAGTCCATCTCGTCCTGGGTGAGCACCGCCTCAGCGCTCGCCAGCTGCTGAAGCACGATGGCCGAGACGTCCAGGCCCGAGCGGTTGGCGCAGCGAATGATGTTCTGGGCCGAAGTCGTGGCGGCAGTGACGATATGGACCTTCGCCTCCAGTCGAACCCCGTGCATGCCCAGCGGCTCCTTGATCCCGTCCTGATCATCCACGATGAATTGCTGGGGGAGAACGTGGATGACCTCCCGGTCCATGGGAATGGCCACCGCCTTGGCTGCCTCGATCACCCGATCGATGTCGGCCCGGGTGATCTCGCCATCCTTCACGGCCACGATTCCATGGCTGTTGAAGCCCCGTATGTGTCCCCCGGAAATCCCGGTGTAGACGGCGTCTATCTGGCAGCCGGCCATGCGCTCGGCCTCCTGCACGGCCTTCTTGATGGCCGAGACCGTGGAGGCGATGTTCACCACGACCCCTTTGCGAATGCCGTTGGACGGCGCGGCGCCCATACCGGTCAGCTCGAGGCCGTTCTCGCCCCACTCGCCGACCAGGGCCGTGACCTTGGTGGTGCCGATGTCCAACCCCACCAGATGCTGTCCACGCTTAGCCATCGTCGACCTCCCAGGCCACGGTGATACGCCCCTGCCGACGCCCTCCATCGACCCGAACCCGCTGAATGGGGCCCTTGCGTTCGGCTTTGCCTACTGCCTCCGCCACCGTCTGAAGCTCGGAGCCTTCGGCCAGCACGGCCTCCCAACCCGCCCGAGTCCTCAGCGTCGCGGGTCCATCGGGCGGAAGATGAAGCTCAGAGGCCGGAGGCAGCTCGACTGCGTCCCAGGCCGACAAGAGCTCGGTCGCCTTCGCCAGCCTGGGCAAGCGGCTCTCCTGCACCTCAGAGCGGTCGACCCCGGTCACGAGGACGAGGTCCATGGCGTCTCTCGGCTCCAAAGCCTTGATGATGCGACCGGATGGATCCGCCACGTAGGTCCGGCCGAGAGCGACCAAGAAGGCCGGCTCCCACTCGGTCAGGCTGATGCGGACCCCGTCCGGGAGCTCGCGCCGAACGCGAGCCTCTCGGACCATTGGATGGGCTTCGATTTGGATCTCCGCCCCGACCAGGTCGAGCTTGAAGAGGTTTCGACCGGTTTGAAGCCCGCTCAGTCGACGGACGCCCTCCGCCGAAACGCGCTCTGAGCCTTCGATTTCGATCGTTTTGAGGGCAAATCGATCACTGTTGCGGATGCTGTGTACGAGCCCAAGGACGCAAAAGCCGATCAGTGCGCTGAGACCGACCATGCCGAAGGTCCGGCGCCATTTCATGCTCTGCCTCGACATGTGTTCAGTACCTGCCAACTTCGACCTTTGATCTAAAGATCGATCTAAGTTGATCACCACTCCGCTTTCGCGGACCGGTGATCATCAGCCGCTGCGGCAAGTGGTCGGGATCACCGACAGATCGCCGCGGATTGTTCGGCTTCGAACCCCCGGTGACGCTATATGATTTTGGATCGCCCGCATAGGTGTAATCGATCCGAAAAAGAAAAAATCTTGACCAAGCTGTCATCGATCTACGCCTCCCTTCCGTCGTGAGATCCCAAAGACCCCAGAATGCGCGGGCTTTGATCGCTGATGTCCCCGGCGCCCAGTAGTAAAATCAGATCCCCGGGCTCACTCTTCTCGATCAAATAGGCGCTCATTTGCTCGCAGTTCGAGGCCAAACGACAGCTTGGATGACCATGGCGGCGCATGGCCTCGACAAGATCATCAGCGGTCGCACCGGCCATCGGCGCCTCCCCCGCCGCATACACCGGCGCCACCACCACCATGTCCGCCCCATCGAAGGCCCGGGCGAAGGCCCCCAAGAAGTCGCGCGTTCGGGAAAAGCGATGGGGCTGAAAGCCCACCAGAATCCGCTGTCTAGGACGGGCCTCTCGAACGCCCTGAAGCGTAGCCACGATCTCCGTGGGGTGGTGACCATAGTCGTCGACCACCTCGACCTCGCCGACGACGCCCCGAATCGTGAAGCGTCTGTCGACACCTTCGAAAGCGGCGAGGCCCTCCGCGACCCGCTCTGGCTCCAGTCCCAGGTCATGACCGACCGCGACCGCCGCCGTCGCGTTGAGGGCGTTGTGGATCCCGAGCATGGGGAGCCAGAATGCGTGCTCGCCGTCGGGCCCCCGAACTCGAATGCTCTGTCCGCTCCGCTCGACTGTGCCAACGCGCAGGCTAAAGTCGGCCCGGGCGTCGAGACCGTAGGTGAATCGAGGGCGATCCAGAGTGTCCAAGACCCGTCCGACGCCCGGGTCGTCGATGCAGGCCACCACCCGACCGTAGAAGGGCGTCTTGCCCAGGAATCGACTGAAGGCTGCTTCGAGTTTCGAGGTGGAGCCGCCGTAGTGTTCGAGGTGTTCCGGATCGATGTTGGTCACGACCGAGATGGTGGGCGCCAAGAGCAAGAAGGAGCCGTCGGACTCATCGGCCTCCGCGACCATTAAGTCCCCGGCCCCGCGGTGACCCGTGCCCCATCGACGCAAGGCTCCGCCGACTACGATGGTGGGGTCGAGCCCGGCGTGGGCTAGCACCGAGCCGATGAGGGAGGTGGTGGTGGTCTTGCCGTGGGAGCCGGCGACCGCAATCCCAGCCTGGCTGCGCATCAGCTCGGCCAGCATCTCGGCCCGCGGAATGACGGGAATGCCGTCCTGCCGGGCGGCCACGACTTCGGGATTGTCGAGGGGTATGGCGGAGGACACGACCACGACGTCGGCGCCCTCCACGGCCTCCGGCTCGTGGCCGACGCGAACCAAGGCGCCCGCCTCGCGAAGGCCGTCCAGGCCCGGCCCCTCACGACGGTCGCTTCCGCTCACGGTGTGGCCGAGCTCAAGAAGGACCCGAGCGATGCCGCTCATGCCGATGCCCCCAATTCCCACGAAGTGAATCCGTCGCACTCGGGCCGCCAGTCCCAGCCGGCTCATCGGCTTGCCATCGCCTCGCAGGCGTCGACGACCTCGCGGGCAGCTTCGGGCCGTCCAAGACGACCCGCGGCCCGGGCCATATGGGCCAGGCGAGAGGGATCTTGCCGGAGCTCATCCACAACCTCGGCCAGTCTCAACCCGTCGAGCTCGCCCTCCAGAAGCACGATCGCCGCTTCGGCCTCTTCCAGGACTCGGGCGTTGAGCTCTTGGTGGTTGTCGGTCGCGAAAGGAAAAGGAACGAGGACGCTGGGCTTCTTGGCCACCATCACTTCGGCCAGCGTGGAGGCGCCGGCCCGACAGAGCACGAGGCTGGCCTGACGGTAGGCGGCGCTCATGTCTTCGATGAACTCGTGGACTTCTGCTGCAGCACCGCATTCAGCGTAGCGGCGGCGCAGCTCTTCAGCGTCTTTGCCTCCGGCCTGATGCACCCATCGGACGGGCTGGTCTTTCAATCGTGCGACGGCGTCCGCTACGCGGAGATTCAGTCCGTGGGCACCCTGGCTTCCGCCCAAGACAAGAACCGTGAACTCGCTGGGGCCGGCCCCGCTGTCGAGAAAGTTGGCGAGCAGCTGCTTGCGAATGGGGTTCCCGAGAGGCTGAACCTTGCCGGGCGGAAAGTGGCCAGCGGCGACCGGAAAGGTCGTGAACACGCTCTGGGCGAACCGAGACAGGATTCGATTGGTCACGCCCGGCACGCTGTTCTGCTCCAGGAGCGCGCAGGGCACGCCGAGCATCCAAGCCGCCATGATGGCCGGCCCCGACGCATATCCGCCGACCCCGACTGCCACGTCGGGGTCGAATCGGCGAACGGCGGCCATGGACTGCATCAAGGCGCCGGGTAGTTGGGCGAAGCCTCCGAGGCGACGACCAAGGCCCGTGCCCTTCAGACCACTCACCTCGACGTACTCGATGGGATGGCCGAGCCGAGGGATGACGCGGGCCTCGAGCCCTCGTCGGGTGCCGACGAACAAGACCTCGTTACCGGCCTTCCTCGACAATACCTCCTCGGCCACGGCGACGCCGGGAAACAGGTGTCCCCCGGTGCCGCCACCGGCAATCAGCATCTTCATCCGCGCCCTTTCAGCAGCCGAGCCTCGGCGCTGGCCCGAAGAAGAATGCCCAGAGCGGCCAAGGACACGACCATCGAGCTTCGGCCGAATGAGAGGAAGGGCAAGGTGATGCCTTTGGTGGGGAGCAGGGCCAAAGTCACGGCCACGTGCATCGCGGCCTGAAGCGAAAGCCAAAGCGCGATGCCGAAGACCAGGAACATAGGAAAGCGACAGGGCAGACTACGGGCCACAGCGAAGCTCCGACCCAGGAGCACGACAAAGGCCACAATCACCGCGAAGGCACCGATGAAGCCCAGCTCTTGACCTACGACGGCGAACACGAAGTCGGTGTGACCTTCAGGCAGGAAGAAGAGCTTGTTGCTCCCCGCCCCGATCCCCACGCCGTGAAGTCCACCCGAGCCGAAGGCCACCAAGCTCTCCCAGGCTTGGTAGCCGACCCCCGAGCGATGGGCTTCGGGGTTCACGTAAGCCAAGAGACGATGGAGCGCGTGAGGACGCGTTGCTACGTAATGCAAGACCACCGGCAGAAACAACACAAGCGCGCCGGCCAGGTAGCCGACCTGGGTTCCGGCCACGAAGAGCATGATACCCGCCGTGGCCACGATGACGACCGCGGTCCCGAGATCGGGTTGAACCAAGACCAAACCCGCCACCACGCCGACGACCAAGACGTGGGGCACGAATCCGATCGAGAAGGTCGAGACCTGCTCCCGCTTCTTAGCCAAGGAGTGGGCCAGATAGAGAACGATCGAGAGCTTGGCGAGCTCGGAGGGCTGAAAAGAAAAACCGCCGAAGGACAGCCACCGTCGCGCTCCGTTGACGGTGCGGCCGAAGCCCGGGAACCAAGTGGCCAGCAGGAGGACGAGGGTCAGAAAGAGCAGCGGATAAGCGAGCCGACTCCATGCGTCGACGGGAACGCGACGACACACGACGAGGAAGAGAACGCCGAGCCCAACGGCGCTGAGCTGCCGAAGCAAAAAGTGAGCTTCTCCCAGCCCGGACTCGGCGGACCGGATCGCGCTCGCCCCGTACACGACCACGACGCCCAAGCCGACGAGGAAAAAAGCGGCACCGACCATCCAAGGGTCGACGAGGCGCACCAGCTCGGCGGGCCGGGTCACAGGCGTGGGCATGGTCGTCGGTGCATCGGCGCTCATGAGAGATCTCGAACGAGGCGCCGAAAGTCGTCTCCGCGAGCCTCGAAGTTGGGGTACTGGTCGAAGGAGCTGCAGGCAGGGCTGAGAAGCACCGTGCTGCCCTCGGAGGCCGCCTTGGCCGCAGCGGCGACGGCGCGAGCCAAGTCCGGCACTAGCTCGACTTCGACCCGTCCAGCAAAGGCCGCCACGATCTCGGGTCCGGCCTCGCCGAGGGCGTAGATACGCTGGACCTCCGAGGCTTCGGCCCGCTCGATCAAGGGTTCGTAGGACGCGCCCTTGCTCCGACCGCCGAGGATCAAGGTCAGCCGCCCGTCGAAGCTCTTCAGCGCGGTGAGCGCCGCGTCGACGTTGGTGGCCTTGGAGTCGTTGATCCAGCGACGACCATCCCGGCTCGGAATGGTCTCCAGGCGATGAGGTAGCCCCAAGAAGTCCTCCAGACCTCGCTGCGCGAGAGGCGCCGAGACCCCCAGCGTCCGGACCGACTCGACGGCGGCAGCGGCGTTCTCGATGTTGTGGCGGCCGGGAAGTGGGAACCGGTGAAGAGGAAATCGCTCGACCTCTTCGCCCATCCGCCGAATGAGGGAGCCCTCGATGAAACCGGTTCCAATCCCGCGCCAGGTGCGCCCGGAGAACCATCGCAACTTTCCTTGAAGACCCTTGGACATGGAGACGACGTAGGCATCCTCGGCGTTGAGGATGCCGGTCCCCGAAGAACGCCGCAGCTCCAGCAGTCGTCGCTTGGCACGACCGTAGGTCTCCATGTTCGGGTAGCGCTCAACGTGGTCCTGGCTCAAGTTCAGCCAAACGCCGACTTCGAAGCGCGCTTCGCTGATCGACTCCAGCTGGAAGGAGCTGAGTTCGAGGACCGCCAGTCCGATCTCCGGGTCGTCCTCGGCGACGAAGCGGAGCGCGAGGCTGGAAACCGGAGGGCCCAGATTGCCTCCGACCCAGGGTCGACGTCCGGCCCCTTCCAGGATGGCGCCGATGAGGGCGGTGGTGGTGCTCTTTCCGTTGGTGCCCGTCACGCCCACCATGGGCACGGGAAGGAAGGCCGCCGCCAGGTCGACCTCGCCCAAGAGTCGACCCTCCGCCAGCGCGCTCCGCAGCTCGGGTCGGTTCCGGGGGACCCCGGGACTCAGGATCACGTAGCGAGCTCGCTCGATGGCTCGGGTCTCGATGGGGCGACGACCGGGTCCGGCCATGTCGTCCAAGACCTCCACTTCGGAGCCAACGGTCCGAAGAAGCTCGGCCGCAGCCCGACCACTGCGTCCCGCACCCACGACGGCGGTGGACACGCTCTTGAAACGAAGCTTGGCCTGGGTCAAGAACATGGACTCACCGAAGCTTCAGGGTCGCCAAGCCCACGAGGGCGAGGAGGACGGAGAGAATCCAGAACCGCACGATGACTTTGGGCTCAGGCCAGCCCGAAAGCTCGAAGTGGTGGTGGATGGGCGCCATCTTGAAGACCCGCTTGTTTCGGGTCTTGTAGGAGACGACTTGGATGATGACCGAGAGGGCCTCGGCCAGGAAGATGCCGTGCACGATGGCGCTGACGATTTCGTTCTTGGTGACCACGGCCAGCGCTCCCAGAGCTCCGCCGATGCTCAGGCTCCCGACGTCGCCCATGAAAACCTCGGCCGGGTGAGCGTTGTACCAAAGAAATCCAAGGCCCGAGCCGCACAGCGAAGCACAGAACACGGCCAGCTCTTCTGCCCCCGGCGTCCGCGGGATGCCCAGATACTCGGCAAGGTTGAAGCCCGAGATGACGGCACCTGAAGCATAGGCCAGGATGAGGAAGACGCCGCCACTGATGACCACGGGGACGATGGCCAATCCGTCCAGTCCGTCGGTCAAGTTCACGGCGTTGGAGGTCCCCATGAGGACCAAGAGAGCAAAGGGGACGTACAGCAGGCCAATGTCGGGGCTGAAGAGCTCCGGCTTCAGAAAAGGAAAAGAGAGGGTGGTGTCGTAGGTCGTGGTCCAGAACAGGTAGACCATCGCCACCGTGCCGAAGCCGCCCTGCCCCAGGAGCTTGTACTTTCCCGGCAGGCCCTTGGGATTCTTGAGCGCAACCTTTCGGTAGTCGTCGACGAATCCGACGAAGCCGTAGCCGAGGAGGACGATGAGAACGAACCAAACGTAGCGGTTCGTCATGTCGGCCCACAACAGGGTGGGGACGGTGGCGCAAAAGAGAATTAGCGTGCCGCCCATCGTCGGCGTGCCCTGCTTCTTGCCGTGGGTCTGGGGCCCATCGTCCCGAACCTCCTGCCCGATGGCCAAACGCCGAAGCCAGGCGATGAACAAGGGCCCGAGCGCGATGGACAACAGGAGCGAAAATCCCGCCGCGAGCAGGATTCGGGTCGACGGATAGCGGAAGAAGTTGATGGCCAAGACTTCGTACAGGAGCCAGTACAGCATCAGGCCGCTCCCAAACGCTGGGCGAAGCGCTCCATTCGGCTCGCACGAGAGCCCTTGACCAGGATCCACCAAGGGCGGTCATCCAGGACCGCTTCGGCCTGGCTCTGAAGAGCCTCCGCGTCTTCACGCTCGTGGTGACTGGGGACGCCCGCTGCTGCTGCGGCCGCCGCCGTGGCTTCGGCGCCCTCTCCCAAAGTCCCAACGAAAGCGACGCCGAGCTCCGCTGCTCGCTGGCCAACTTTGGCGTGCCCCCTTTCACCGTGGGCACCAAGCTCACCCATGGCCCCCATGAGGAGCATGACGGGCGACTCCCCGGCCTCTTCGATCACGGCCCGAAGGGCAGCTTCGGTAGAGGCGGGGTTGGCGTTGTAGCTTTCGTCGACGATCGTCCATGGGCCCCGCCGAAGACGAGCCCCTCGGCCCGAGAGGGGCGCGAGCTGGGCTCGAAGATCGACCCGTGACGGAAGCTCTAAGCCAGCGGCCACGCAGCAGGCGACCGCGGCGGCCGCATTGCTGGCTTGATGCGCGCCGGCCCAAGGGAGCTCTATCACGAGGTCCGGCTCGTGGAATCGAACGCTCTGCCCACCCGGAAAAGGGCTACGTTCGGCGATACGAATATGGGCCCGAGGCGACCAACCGTAGCTGAGGCCTGAATGCCCAGACGCCTCGAGCTGCGCCATCACGCGCGGGTCGTCGGCGTTGGCGACACGGATGGCGTCTTGTGGTGCCGCCCGAAAGGCCTCGCCTTTGGCCTCGGCGATGGCCTCCAAAGACCCCAGTCGCCCGATGTGAGCCGGACCCACGTTGAGGACGAGGACGACGTCCGGCTCGCACAGGCGAGTCAGTTCATCGATCTCCCCCGGTGCGTTCATGCCCATCTCGATCACCGCACTGCGATGCTCCCCCAAACCTAGAAGCGTCATAGGTAAGCCGATGGCATTGTTCAGATTCCCTGGGGTGCGATGGCAGGGACCTCGGCCGATGGCCTCCAGAAGCCCGGCCAAGAGCTCTTTACTGCTCGTCTTGCCATTCGATCCGGTGAGTCCGAAGACGGTGGCCGAGCTCGTCCGACGAGCGCTCCGTCCCAAGCGGCCGAGGGCAGCCGTCGTGTCTTCGACCTCTATGCGGGTGGCGGCCTCTTGGCCACGACCTCGCCGGACGAGGGCAGCGGCTGCACCCTTGGCCAGGGCCTCCCCGACGTGGGCGTGACCATCGAAGCGAGGCCCGACTAGGGCCACGAAGAGTCCGCCGGTGCAGTCCTCTCGACTGTCGGTCCCAACCCCGGCCAGCGCTCGAACGGGCCCGACGTGCACACCGTCGACGGCCCGCGCCACCGACTCCGAAGAGCCGGGCCGGGGTTGCCAGATCACGAGTCTCTCTCCGGCGGTTTTTCGGACTCCTCGTCGACAATGTCCGGGTCGATGTCGACCGAGTCCACGACCTGAGCCGTTTCTACGTCGGAAGGGGGAATCGGGGGCGGCGGCGGGGCGGGCGGAAGACCCGCGAGGACGCGACGGGTCTCTTCACGATCGTCGAAGGGACGCTCCGCGTCCTTGATGATTTGGGTTCGCTCGTGGCCTTTGCCGGCCACGACCAGGACGTCGCCGGGCTCCATCCAGCTCACGGCGAGCTCGATGGCCTTTCGTCGGTCGAGCTCTGTGGCGAAGGTTCGAGGCGCGACCACGGTGCCGAAGCGGCTCCAGCCCGCCTCTTTGAGTCCGAGCTCGACCGCGGAGGCGATCTCGGCCGGGTCTTCGCTTCTGGGATTGTCCGACGTGACGACGGCGACGTGCGCATGGCGCGCCACGGCCGCCGCCATGAGAGGACGCTTCTCGACGTCTCGGTCCCCACCGCAGCCGAACACAACGATCAAACGCTCGCTGGTCAGCGGCGCCAAGCAGGCCAGCACCTTGTCCAGCGCGTCGGGGGTGTGAGCGTAGTCGACGAAGACCCGCTTGTCGTCTTCGTTCTCGATGGGCTCCAGACGACCAGGCACGGGCGCCACTCGCTTCAGACCTTCGGCGATCCGACTCGGCGAAAGACCCATGGCCTCGGCCATGCCGACGGCCACCATCACGTTGGACAGATTATGGGCGCCAATGAGCGGGACGGTGAGGTCCCAGCTTCCTTTCGCATTCTCGACCACGGCCCGAGTGCCGCCCAAACCGTACTCGACCTCGCTCACGAAGAGATCTGCATCGCCCCGCTCCAAGGAGACGGTCAGCGTCTTCCCGCCCCAAGCCTCGGCCATCTCTTCGCCTCTCGGGTCGTCGAGGTTCACGACCGCCATACGACCTTGGACTTCGCTGGCCGGGAGCACCTCCGAGAAGAGTCGCCGTTTGGCTGCCGCATAGGTGTCGATGTTCTTGTGGTAGTCGAGATGGTCTTGCGTCAGATTCGTGAAGCCAACCACCTTGAAGTGCACGCCGCCGACCCGTTGCTGATCGAGGGCGTGGGAGGACACCTCCATCACCACGTGGCTGACCTCTTCGTTGAGCATCTTGGCCAGGATGCCCTGCAAGATCAGGGGGTCGGGGGTCGTGTGCTGAAGTGGCAAGCTCTTGCCGGGATAGCGAGCACCGACCGTACCAAGCACGCCCGTCTTCTTGCCAGCGTGGCTGAGCACGGCATCCAGGACGTGGGTCACAGTGGTCTTGCCGTTGGTGCCGGTGACTCCACCCAACACCATGTCCCGAGACGGCTCGCCGAACAGGTTGGCCGCGGTCAGGGCCAAGGCGCGTCGCGCGTCCTCTACAAGCACGACGTTGGGCTTCTTGCCCAAACTCTCGTCCATCCCTTCGGGCCACTCCTCGGCGATCACCGCCTTGGCCCCCTGACGCACGGCGGGCTCAATGAACCCATGCCCGTCAGCTTGGCCTCCCCTAATGGCGACGAAGACGTCGCCGTCTCCGACCTTCCGTGAGTCGGCGGTTATGGTGCGAACCTCGGCGTCGAAGTGGCCACGTCGGTCGACGATCGCCATGCCGCGAATCAGATCTTCGAGTCTCATCAGTCGAACCTCGGCTTCATGCGCACCTGCCAGGTGGCCCCCGGAACCATCGCGGTGCCGGACGCAGGCGTCTGCTCGACGACCCGGCCCGTGCCCACGAAGATCGGTACGCAGCCCGCCTTCTCACATCGCTCTAGCACTTCATGGGCTCC
The DNA here is from genome assembly GCA_039024635.1 of Myxococcota bacterium. Classification (GTDB taxonomy): domain Bacteria; phylum Myxococcota; class Kuafuiibacteriia; order Kuafuiibacteriales; family Kuafuiibacteriaceae; genus Kuafuiihalomonas. The sequence goes on from JBCCQA010000039.1 coordinate 36,751, forward strand.
GAGACCCACGAGCCCGGGCACCACGCCCGGATCCGAGCTGGGGAGCGACTCGTTCAGACCCAGCATGGCCTTGGCCTGGTCCGAGAGCGCGAACTCCAGCCCTCGCGGCTCGGGTGCTTCACCAGGGGCTCCCTTCGGGACCAGCTGGGTTCGAGCGCTCGCCTCCGTTCCAGGGGCGGGTGCGGTCTTCGGCTCCGAGACCACGTGCCCTCGGGCGCGCAAAGCCGCGCTCAAGATCTGCCGAAAAGCCGGGGCTGCGGCAATGCCCCCATAGATGCTCCCCTGAGGCTCGTCCAACACCACCAAGACCGTGAACTCCGGCGCCTCCGCTGGACCAAACCCCCCGAAGGAGGCCACATAGTCCTCTCGGCTGTAGGCGCGGGTCAGCGGGTCGATCTTTTGCGCCGTGCCGGTCTTGCCGGCGACCTGAAACCCGGGGATGGCCGCTTGCTGGCCGGTGCCTTCCTCGACGACCCCGACCATCATCCGGGTCAAAGCGGTAGCCGTCTCCGGCCGAAGGACCCTTTCGCTCCTGAGCTTTGGCGCCTCGACCCAGTGCCCTTGCTCGAGCTCGGTCGCCGCCACGATTCGGGGGGCGCGGCGGATGCCTCCGGCGGCAATCACGTTGAGGGCTTGGGCCATCTGGAGCGGCGTCACCGCTATACCTTGCCCAAAGCTGATGTTGGCCAAAGCAATGTCTCGCCAGCTCCTCGGGCTGCGGAGCAGGCCGCGGGCTTCGGCCGGCAGCTCGATGCCCGTCGCTCGGGTCAGCCCGAAGCGCTGGATCCACCGGTGAAGTCGATCGCGGCCAAGCTCGATGCCCAGCTTGGCGGCGCAGATGTTGGATGACACCGAGAGCGATTCGGCCACCGTCAGATCGCCGTAGGCATGGTCGGCATCTCGGATGGTCCGGCCACCGAACCGCCACTTTCCGGACTCACAGTCGAGGCGCCGCTCCGGCGACGCCACGCCCTCTTCCAGGGCGGCGGCCACGGTGACGATCTTGAAGGTCGAGCCAGGCTCGTACACCATCTCGACGGCGCGATTGCGCCGCTCGGAGGCGGTGCTGTCGCCGAGGTCATTGGGGTTGAAGTCGGGCTGAGAGGCCATGGCGACGACCTCACTCGTTTGGGCATCGAGGACGATGGCCACGCCCGACCGGGCCCGTTGCCAGCGCACCGCCTTGGCAAGGGCCACCTCGGTGTCATGCTGAACCGTCCGGTCCAGGCTCAGCCTCAGACCGCGACCGTCCAGGTCTTGGGCCGCTTCCGCTCCGTCGACCAAGACCGCGTTGCCCCGCCCGTCCCGTAGGCCATCGAGACGGGCATGCCGACCTCGCAAGGCTGCGTCGTAGCGTCGCTCCAGGCCCGCCCGTCCCGCCCCGTCGATGTTCGAGAAGCCCAGCAGGTGGGCGGCCAGACGGTTCCCGCCATAGAATCGCTTGGGCTCGCTGATCATGAAAACGCCCGGCTCCGACGCGGCCCGAATCGAAGTAGCGATGCGGGGCGACACCCGGCGCCGCAGGTAGACGAAGCGCCGTCCGCTGGAGAGTTTCTTGGCCAGCTTCGACCGGTCGACCCGGAGAATAGGCGCGAGGCGCCGGGCCGACGCATCGGGGTCCTTCACCTGGGCCGGGTCGGCGACGACCGTCTCCACGTCCAAGGACATCGCCAGTTCGGCGCCGTGCCGGTCCACGATCGGACCTCGCCTACCGCGAAGCTCGACGACGTGTCGGGCCTGGGCCAAAGCCGCCCCTTCGAAACGACTTCGATCCATCAGCTGGAGCTGGGCGCTGCGGGCCACCAGGACGCAGGCGACCACGGCCAGGGCCAAGACCAAGACCAGCTGCCGAAAGCGAATGGCCGGAGCATCGGTTCGCGTCCGGCTCTCCGTCCGTTTCGTGGACGACTTCGTCTTGGCCACCGTGCCCCGACGAATCTGAGCCTGGGGGCGGCGCTTAACCGGTGCCTCCCGCTTCTTCCCGACGCCCCCCTTGGTGCGGCTTCGACGGCTCGCTTTCACGTCGGCCGCATTCCCCAAACGGACCCCCACGCTGTCCGGATCCATGTTGGTGGTGCGGGCCATCAGTGCGCCTCCGAACCTGGGGGCGCCAGCTTCATCTCTCGCCCGAGGCGCTCCAGCCGCTCAGGTGCTCGCAGAGTGCTGCGCTCCATGCGGAGGGCGCGGTTCTGCTCCTCCAAGACCTCCCGCTTCTCGACCGCATCCGAGAGCTCGTAGCCGAGCCGAAGGGTCTGAACGTGGGTCCAGGCGTGAAACAGACCCACCGCGACCAGAGGCGCGGCGATGGCCAAGGCCCAGATCAGGGGGTCCTGCCTCACGACGGCCTCCGCTCTGCCACCCGCAGCCGGGCGCTGCGGGCGCGCGGGTTCCGGGCCTTTTCTTCCTCATTGGGCGCTTGACTGGAGAGGGCCCGCCAAGGCCCGAGTTCGGGGGCGTGGGGAAGATGGCGGAGCGCAGGGTCGAGCTTCGGCCCCGCGAAGGCTCGCTTCACGCGTCGGTCCTCGAGACTATGGAAGCTGATGAGGGCGGCTCGTCCTCCAGGCCTTAGAGCCTCGGGAAGAACATCGAGCAGGGCGTCCAGCTCCTCCAGCTCTCGGTTCACCCAGATTCGAAGCCCTTGGAAGGCCAGAGTGGCCGGGTGAACCGCAGAGCCACGACGTCCTCCTCCGCCGGCCTCGACGGCCCTGGCGAGGTCCAGGGTGCTCTTTAGTCCTCCTTCGTTTCGGGCCTTCAGGATGGCTCGGGCCACGCTCCGCGCGCGGGGCACCTCTCCGAAGCGGGCCAAGACGCGAGCGAGGCCCGATTCGTCGATGTCGGCCAAGTGCTCGGCCACGTTCGCCCCCACACCTGGACCCATCCTCATATCGAGGGGCCCAGCCTGACGAAAGCTGAAGCCTCGTCCCGGATCATCGAACTGAAGGGAGCTCACCCCCAAGTCGGCAAGTACGCCGTCGAAAGGCCACAGGCCGTGGCGCCGCCCATGGGTCTGGAGTTCGGAGAAGGAGGCCTCCACGAACACAACCCGGGAAGCGTGGTCGGCCAGGCGCTTTCGCGCGATGGCCAAGGCCTTTGGATCGCGATCGAGTGCCAGAACGCGTCCCTCGGGATCGGCCTCGAGAAGTCCTCCCGTATGGCCGCCGAGACCGCAGGTTAGGTCAGCGTAGGTACCGCCGTTCCCCTGCACCAGGGCCTCCACGGCAGCCTCCAAGAGCACCGAGCGATGTCGGGCGTCGGGCGTCGGCATCACAGCCCCAGCTCTCCCAGCTTCTGCAGGAGTTCGGGCGCCACCGCGCTGCGCAGGCCTTGTTCCCGCTCCGTCCACGCCAACTTGGACCAGAGCTCCATGGTCTTGATGTTCCCGACCCAGCTCGCGTCCCGCTCGATCCCGGCGTAGTCTCGAAGCACGCTCGGAAGAAGCAAGCGACCTTGCCGATCAATCGGACAGTCCATAGCGCTGCCGACGTACAGGCGCCGAGCGACCATCACGTCGGGATCGAACTGAGGCAGGCTCGAGAGCCGGCCCTCGAAGGCCCGCCACTCAGCCATGGGATAGGCGACGAGGCAGGGCTCCGAGATGTGGGTCGTGAGGACAAGCTGGCTCTCGTCGGCCAGAACGCGACGAAAAGCGGCCGGAAGGGCCACTCGTCCCTTCTCGTCCACGGAGTGCTCGTACCGACCTCGAAACACGCTGATCCCACGATGGCCGATCTGGCCACTTTGATCCACTCTCCACCACTTGCCTCCACCGAAATCAAGAAGGGCGCCCACCGACCTGCCCGGACGTTCAGTCCGCTAATTGATCGCCGGTCGTTGCCCGGACTGATAGCTTTGGTTTCGTGGCGAAGCGCAAAGGGAACGGCTTGGAGGCCGGCCTGCAGGCCGTGACCCAGGGCGACTACATCCAGGCCCGCGCCGAGTTCGGTCGCGTGGGGGTGGACGAGGCGCTGAGCGAGTCCCGGCGGGCCGAGGCCACACGCTGGATTGCCGCCACTCGCCTCGACCGGGGAACCCTGTTGGTCGGCTTGGCCTGCATCGGCCTGTTCCTCCTCGTCGTCGGGGTGGCTGTTCTCAAGCAGCCCCACTGACTTGGTCGAACCCTGGGAGCGCGCTACGCCTCTCGGGGTGGACAGCGCACGCGAGCTCCTCCAATCCCTGTCGAATCGGGTTCAGACCAGCTTTCGCGAGGACCGCGCCCTCCTGAGCTTCGGCCAGTGGTTCGACGGTTTCCTGGAGTCTCCAAAGCTCGGTCTGCGAAGCGCGGCGCAGTACCTCCGGGACGTCTTCGACCACTTCGGATCCACTACTCTCGAGCTGCCGACGGGCTCGGTCCGACGCTTCCACCTCTTCGATGCGCCCTGGGGAAAGGGCGATGGACGAGTGGCCGGACAAGAGCGGGTCCAAAACGAGATCTACCGGCTGGTGAACAACTTC
>JBCCQA010000040.1:0-39283 GCA_039024635.1 Myxococcota bacterium
CGGTCTTCGGCCCTTTGCGGGCCTTGGGCCCCGGCGCCGGTCTGGCCGGCGCCACCCTTCTACGTTCGCCGTCTCGGACAATCGCTTCGCGTTTTCCTGCGCCCCGCTCACTGCGTGGGCCTACGACCGATACTCGGTCTTCGGCCCTTTGCCGTGTGTTGGCGGTCGCATTTGATTTCGCCGCCTGAGGTAGAGACGGAGGGGTAGGTTGGGCATGGGCAGCTCGGTCTTCCACCTGACGCTCGGTGTCATCCTAGCCGGCGCGGTCTCTTTGGACGTTTGGGCGTGCGGAGGCACCTTCTGCGCCCAGGCGACGAATCAACCTTTGCCTGTGGATCAGTCGGCGGAGCGGATCGTCTTCGAGGTCGAGGGGCCCCGAACCTGCACCCACGTGCAGGTCGACTACGAGGGGGAGCCCGAAGAGTTCGCCTGGCTCGTGCCGGTGCCAAGAGACGTCCAGGTTTCTGAGTCGAATCCCCTGATGTTCACTCTCCTCGACAACCAAACCGCGCCGACCTTCCGGCTTCCGAGCTCCTTCTGCGGGGCGAGCACGGCCCGTTTCGTAAACAACTCTAGCGGCTGCGGTGACCAAGAGTCCTTCGCCGCGATACCGAACGCCGACATTGGCAGCGGTGGAACGGCCGGCGTCGACGTTCGACAGCGCAGCTTCACCCAAAACTACGAGTACGCAGAGCTCAGCGCCGATCGAACGGATGCTCTGATCCAGTGGCTCCAAGACAACCGCTTCAACGTCTCGGACAACATGCGGCCTGGAATGGAACCCTACATTCGAGAAGGCTCCAGCTTCCTCGCCGTTAAGCTCCGACCCGAGCGCGGGAGCGATTCAATTCCCCCCATCCAGATGTGCTACGAAGGTCCGCCCTCGATTCCCATTCGTCTCACCGCGGTGGCGGCGCGGCCCCACATGGGGATCTTGGTCTACGTCCTGAGCACCCGACCCTATCGCCCACGGAACTACGTCGTCGTCGACCCGGACACTCAGGCCATCATGGTCGACGCCGCCACCAACGTGAGCTACTTCGACTGGGTCGCCCGAGTGGCCGACGAGTCCGAAGGTCGGATCTTCGTGCCCGAGTTCGTGGGCACGCTCCCCGGACCGGTGACCACGCCCGGCGGCGCAACCTACTCGGTGGCCTCCCGCTACTACACCAGGCTCAGCCCCGAGCACATGGGCCAAGACCCCGTCTTCGAGCCGGGCACCGCGTCCGATCGACGGAACAGCTTCATCGACCTCTCCCTCCAACCCAGCCCCTTTCAGTGCCCGGACGATGACGAGGCCCGTCCCCAGCCTTCGGCCTGCGCCTTCAACTATTGCGGCGCCGGCGCCCGCTGCACCGTAGTCGAGGGACAAGCGGCCTGCGAATGCCCCAACGGTCAGGTAGCCGACGAGGTCCAGGGCCCCGACGGCAGGGCTCGCATCGCCTGCGTTCCCTCCGAGAACCCTCTCGGAATCACAGCCGAAGCCTCGGGAGTGGGTACACCTTTCGATCCCTGCATCGACGCCGACTGCGGGGCCGGCAGCTGCGTAGTGAAGTCGGGCTTTGCCACCTGTCGCTGCGCGGAGGGTCTGGCAGCCGTCGGCGGAGGCACGCCGACCTGCATCGACCGTCCCCAGGATCCCGCCTTCTTCGGTCCCGGCGCGGGTGCCGAGTCTCGCCCTCGGTTGACCCTGGGGCAGAGCCTTCGAGGCTTTCTCCCTCAGACGCGAAGCCTGGCCCAGCTCGGTCCCTGGATGTTCTTGGGGTTGTACTTCGCTGCCCGCCGACGACGTCGAAGCCTCGGCTGAGTCAGGGCCTTACTCGAGCCGAAAGGCCTCGGACCGTACCCGGAGGGGTCGGTGGGGAAGACTCGTTACGCTCGCCGTCCCGTCGCCCTCTCCTACTCGGATCGTGGTCCCCGGCGCTTCGTGGGTGACCCGAACGTAGCCCAAGCCTAAGGCAGCACCCAGTTCGGTGGACCATACAGCCGAGGTCACTTCGCCCACGTCCTTGCCCGTCTCCAGGTCGAAGAGCTTGGTGTCCACGGCCGGCAGGGCGGCCTCTTGATCTCCGAAGCGGAGCCCGACCATGCGGTGCTTGACCCCGCCGAGATTGGTCGCGCGGGCGATGGTCTCCTGACCGATGTAGCAGCCCTTCGTGTAGTCTATCGCGAAGCCCAGCCGCGCCTCCATGGGGATGACCGACTCGTCGAGCTCACGTCCCATCTGCGGAACGCCGGCGAGGACCCGCACCTCTTCCAGCTCCCCGGCAGTCATCTCGGTGGCTCCGGCGGACAGCAAACCCGCCTCGAAGGCTTCGACGTCGGCGTCGGGCACGTGAACTTCAAAGCCCGCTAACCCGTAGCGATCGTCTCGAATGAGCACCGTCCCGCCGCTCTGGACGAAGCCCGCGTCCTCGGCCGGGAGTACGCCGAGCCCTTCGCTGGCGCCCAATACCAAGAAGACTCGCCGACTATCGGAGCGATCGACCAGCTCGCAATCATCGGCCACCAAGTGCTGGACCAAGGCCCCCGCCACCAGTTCGGCCGAGTCGCCGACAAGGTCGAGGAAGATGCTGTCCGGGCCGGCTCTCACTCGCAGCAGCCCCTGCGTTCGGCCCTTGTTCGTGGCCTTGACCGCGAAATGGCCTTGGCCAGGCTCTAGCTTGGAGACGTCGTTGCTCAGCATGCCGTTTAGGAACCGGATGCGGTCAGGTCCAGTGACCTCGACCGTGAAGACGTCGGAAAGGGTGATGTATCGCGTCGTCATGCCTCAATAGTTCCGGTGAACTCGGTCTTGGGGAAGACCTTGCTCGGTCAGGGCCTGGGTGACCCCTTCCATCATGGACTCCATTCCGCATACGAAGGCGATGGCGTCCTCGAGATCCGGAACGTCCTCCAGAAAGCGCTCCTGCACCCAGGGCCTGGAGTGACAGGCAAGAATGTCGATTCGGTCCCGCGTCCAGGTCTCGAAGTCCCGCTCGAAGGGAAAGACCTCGCCACTTCGGACCCCGGCATAGAGCCGCACCCATCCGAACTCCGAGCGCCGACGGCGAATGGCCTCCACCGCGGCCCGGATGGGTCCCAGGGCCGACCCCACCCCAAACAGAAGAACGTCTTTCCCCAGGGCCTCGCCGACGGGGAAGCCTCGGCCGATGATGTCGCGGACGGTGGCGACCTGGCCCTCCCGGAGCCGAAGAGCGTCGACGGCGTCGGGACTCACCAGCGTCTCAAAATGCTCGTCGCCGGGTTGTGAGGCCAGGGCCAGATAGACCGGATCACCACCGCCGACTCTGTCCATCTTCAGAACCTGACCCACTTCCCGATGCCGGTGGCGAAGCGCCTCCGGGGCAGACCAGGCCACGAGCTGGGTTCTTGGGGTCTCGGATTGCATCCGCAAGGCCGTGACCTCGTGGTACATGGCGGACAGGCTAACGCGGCGAGATGAGAGGGCGCGATGAATAGTTCGCTTTCCTCCCGCCAGCGCTGACCCAAAGCACCGATCGGGCCAGATTTTTTCGAGATTTCCCGTTCGGAGGGGTCTAGCGTCCGACTGTGGCCGACGGTGGACCTCGGGTCGTGGACGTGGAATTCGTACAAGACCTCACCCGTGAGTCGGCGCCGGACGCTGGCTACCTTCGAAGACGCCGGGTGCGCGCCAAGTCGGTCCTCAGCGACGGCCGGCGGACGGCGCCCTACGTGGTCGACTGGGTCGAGCGAGCGCCGGGCAAAGAAGACGCGGTAGGTATCTGCGTCCACGCCGACATCGACGGCCAGCGTTGGGTACTTCTGCGTCGCCAGCTCCGCGTCGCTCAGCATGTGGCCATCGGTGAGCCCTTGTCCTTGGAGATCGTGGCCGGCGTCATCGAGCCAGGACGAAGCGTGGAGGAGATGGCGGTCATCGAGGCCCACGAAGAGGCTGGACTGCGTCTGTCGGTCGGCGACATCCGGCCTCTGGGCCAACCGATATTTCCCGTGATCGCCTCCTTTTCGGAGCAGATCCACATCGTGGAAGCAGAGGTCCCCGCTGCCGCCTTCGAGCATCTGGAGACGCCGCCCACCGACGGGTCGCCCATGGAGGAAGGAGCAGACCTTTGGCTCGGTCGTCTCGATGAGGCCCTAAGGTTGGCCTACTGCGCGCCCAGAGAACGAGACGACGGCCTATTCCTGGCCGACGCCAAGACGGAGATCGCGCTGTTCCGACTGCGCGACCGGCTGGAGGGTCGATGAGAATTCAGCGTGCGCTCCTGGCGGTAAAGAAGACCACGTACTCGCTCCTTGAAAAGGCCGACACCCCCGAGGCACGACGTCTTCGACAGATGGTGGCCAACGACAACCCGACGGTGGCGGGGGTCGAGGCTTCCCACAAGGAGCACGTCGACTCTCTCCGAGAGGTGCGACGCATCCTCAAGCGGCGAGGCGTGGTCGTGAGCGAACGCAGCCGACTTCCCACAAAACCCATCGAAGACGTCGATCTCATCGTGGTGGTGGGCGGAGATGGGATGGTGCTGGGTGTATCGCACTCCGTCTGGGACGAGACGCCGGTCATCGCGGTCAACTCGGCCCCGAGCTTCTCGGTCGGCTACCTCACGAGCTGCGTCAGCCAGGACTTCGACGCCCTCTTGGACGAGGTGGAGGCCGAGCGTGTGCGCCCTCGACCGGTCCATCGGCTGCGGGTGCAGGTAGGTTCGCGGCTGCTCCCAGAGCCGGTGCTGAACGACGCCCTGTTCTGCACCAACAATCCCGCCATCATCTGCCGCTACCAGCTTGGCTGGCCCGACGGACGGGAGATGCAGCGAAGCTCGGGGGTGTGGGTCAGCACGCCCGCCGGCTCCACATCGGCCTTGTCTTCAGCCGGTGGTCCACAGCTACCCCTCTACGCCCGTCAATTCGCCTTTCTGGTCCGCGAACCCTACGCGCCCCCGGGGCACAGCGTTCGCTTTCGGAGCGCGGTCCTCGATCATACCGATGCCTTGGAGATTGAGTCCCGAACCGGAGGGATCAGCGTCTTCCTCGATGGCTCTCATCGTCGCTACCCGGTCGAGTTTGGAGAAACCGTGCGCTTCACCCTCGACGACCGGCCCCTACACCTGATCCGTCCCCCTCAGTGACCCAGATGTCGCTTGCTCAGCCGCTTCGGCTGAGGCTGCATGGTGGGTGGTGGACGACCAGCTGGAGAAAATCGAGCGTCGCTTCGAGGAGCTGACGGAACAGATGTCCTCACCCGAGGTCGCCTCCAATCCGAACAGACTCCGAGAGCTCGGACAAGAACGGACCCGGCTCGAGGGAGTGGTCGAGCTCTACCGTGCGCTCAGACAGGCCGAGTACGACCTGGCCGGGGCCAAGGAGCTGCTGGAAGGGGACGACGAAGAGATGCGCGATATGGCTCGCGAAGAGATCAAAGTCCTGGAGGTCCAGACCTCGACCCTGAGGGCAGATCTTCGGATCGCTCTCCTTCCGCGCGACCCGCTGGACGACAAGAGCGTCGTCCTCGAGATCCGGGCCGGGGCCGGGGGTGACGAAGCGGCCCTCTTCGCGGGCGAGCTCTTCGAGACCTACCAGCGCTACGCCGCCGAACGAGGCTGGCGCACCGAGCTGATGAGCGCCCATGGTGGAAGCTCGGGCGGCTTCAAAGAGGTCATCGCCACCATCGAGGGTCCGGGCGTCTACGGTGAGCTGCGCTGGGAGGGCGGGGTCCACCGCGTGCAGCGCGTCCCGGCGACGGAGAGTCAAGGTCGGATTCACACGTCCACCGTCACCGTGGCCGTGATGCCGGAGGCGGAAGAAGTGGAGTTCGAACTGGATCCCAACGAGCTTCGCATCGATGTATTTCGGGCCGGAGGCCACGGCGGGCAGTCCGTGAACACGACCGACTCGGCGGTGCGCATCGTCCACGTCCCCACCCAGACCATCGTCATCTGCCAAGACGAGAAGTCCCAGCACAAGAACAAGGCCAAAGCGATGAAAGTCCTACGCTCTCGACTCGCCGAGGCAGAGCGGGCGCGCCTGGCCAAAGAGACCGGCGACCAGCGGCGCTCCATGGTCGGCACCGGGGACCGCTCAGAGAAGATCCGGACCTACAACTTTCCCCAAGACCGGGTGTCGGACCACCGCATCAACCTCACGTTGCACAACCTGCCCAGGATCATGCACGGGGAGCTCGGCCCGATCATCACCGCACTCCGGAACCACGCTCAAGCCGAGCGGCTTCATGGCTGAAGACTGGACCGTCATGAGGGTCCTCGACTGGACCCGGGACAAGTTCGAAGCCGAAGGCATCGACAACCCCCGGCTCGACGCCGAGCTCTTGCTCTCGGCCGCGCTCGGCATGCCGCGGATCCAGCTTTATGCCCGCTTCGACCAGCCCCTGACCGCTGAAGAACGAGAGGCGACCCGGAGCCTGGTTCGTCGACGCTTGGAGCGAGAGCCGGTGGCCTACATCCTCGGTCGGAAGGAGTTCTGGAGCCTGGATCTGGCGGTCGACGACCAAGTCCTAATTCCGCGACCCGACACCGAGCTCATGGTGGAGAGAGCTCTGGACCGCATTCCTAAGGGCGCAACGTCCAAGGTCATCGACGTCGGCACCGGATCGGGGGCCATCGCCCTAGCTTTCAAGACGGAAAGGCCCGAAGCCGACGTATACGGTGCCGATCTTTCGGCGAGCGCCCTCGAAGTCGCCCGTCAAAACGCGGAGCGCCTCGGCTTGGCCCTCAGCTTCGTGCAGGCAGACCTGCTCCCTCCCGAGCCCCGACGCTTCGACCTGATCTTGGCCAACCTCCCCTACATCCCCAGTAGGGAGGTGGACGGCCTCATGCCCGAGGTCTCGCTTCATGAGCCTCGGCTTGCCCTCGATGGGGGTGAGAATGGCCTGGAGCCGATCGAGCGGCTCGTGGTCCAGCTCCCAGAGCGGCTGGCGCCCGGGGGCTTCGTGCTTCTGGAGTGTGGGCCCACTCAGACCGACGCTGTCGCAGGCCTGTTGGAAGAGCGAAGTCTGACGGCCAGCGTCTACGAGGACCTGGGGGGATTGCCGAGACTGGTCGAAGCGCGTCAGCGCGGGGCGCCCACCACGACCGGCTCCAGCTCCACGAAGGCGGCGTCGACGTAAAAGTCGATCCCCGCGTCGCAGCCTGGGGCTTCGACGTCGCCGATGGACAAGAAGTACCGACCAAAGGGCAGCTCCGGGCTCACGAGCCCAAGGTCCTGGGCGTCGGCCATCGTCTCGAAGACGAGCTCCAAATCGGCATCTGCTATGCGCACGGCCAGAGTCTCGCTGTCGGCACATTGCTCGTCGAGGGCCCAACGGACGTCAGCCTGGCCAAACGGCGACAGCTGAATGAGGCGCTCGAAGTCGCCCAGGCGATCCACGGTGAAGCTCTGCTCGCCCCGATACAGCGCAGCGCCCTCGGCTCTGGCCTGGAGCTGGACGACGGCTCCGGTCGGCAGCAGAAGCTCGTCCAAAGGTCGTGGCCGCTCGGCAGCGCAGGGGAAGGTGAATGGGTGGACTTCTCCGCGATAGCGGACGTCGATATCGACCTCTTCCACCTGGGCCAGGTCGCAGCCTCGGTTGGTGCCGTTGGCGCCGCCGAAGCTCCAGTCGACCGAAAGGCGGGCACCGCTGGGGGCCAAGGCTAGCTCCAGCTCGTTGAGTCCCGCATCAAGGATGCGTTCCTCGGCCCTGGCGAAGCGAACCTGACCCCGGCGACTCCCCTCGATAGACACCCGCCAGGCGCCCGGCCGGACCGGATCGTTGAACTTGAAGCCGCGGCTGCCGCAATCGTTCGTGCTACCCCTGAGGGGCGTGGCGCTGTCCTCGGACTCCACCAGGATGGAGATCTGGTCCACGTTCTCTGCGCAGAGATCGACCCCAGCCGGCGGGGTCCAGGCCACTTCGACGAAGGCTACTTCGGGGACCAAGACGAGCTGACCGGTCCCAGGGACCTCCAGCCGGGTCGCACCTCCGTAGAGCACCTGGTTCGCCAGGCCCCTCAAAAACCCTAGACCCAGGACCTCCACGTCATAGACCCCGGGCTCGAGGATGGACAGGTCGACCTCACTCGTCCGGCAGTCCGCCGGAAGGGTGATCTGTGGCGATCCGTCGCTGGGGAAGGCTGCAGCCTCCAGGGCTTCGACCGTCCGGCTCTCGGGGCAGGTCTCGAGCTGACTCGAGCCCCGGGCATCCAAGCGGACCTCGAGGACCTCCCGACCTACGAAGGCCGGCGGGCCGTCTGCGTCGCCGCAGGCAAAGAGCCCAAGAAAAAGCAGGCAGGTGCGCTTCATCGGACTTCCACAACATACTTCGCTCGACCCGGCTTTGGAGCACCTGTGTCGGCAATTTCCGCTGCCCCGGGGTCAAGCCTCATGATAGCTCGGACGGGATGCCGGGCTCCCCGGGGAACGACCCCATCATGGTCAACCTGTGGGCCCAAACGGAGCCCACGCCGAGCGCGACGGAGGGCTTGCGGTCCGCCACACCCACGCTGTGGGAAAGCATCGAGAACTCCGACGCGGTCGGCATCGGATCCCTGGGCATTCTGGTGGTCTTCTCGGTCGTGAGCTGGGCCATCATCGTCCAGAAGGCCCTCCAGCTCCGTCGGGCCTCGGCCAGCTCCGCCGACTTCCTGGGCAAGTTCTGGGAGTCCAAGCGCTTGGACCAGATGTATCAGAGCAGCCAGAGCTTCACCCATGCCCCGGTCTGCCAGCTCTTCCGGGCCGGCTACGCCGAGCTCAACCGACTAAAGAAGAAGGCCTCGGAGGAGGACTTCGGCGAGGGCATCGAAAACGTCGAACGCGCGCTCCGCCGGACCCAGTCGGCCGAGGTGACCCGTCTCGAGAGCCTGACACCCTTCCTGGCTACGGTCGGCTCGACAGGTCCATTCATCGGTCTGTTCGGGACGGTGTGGGGGATCATGCGAGCTTTTCGGGACATCGGTGCGGCAGGAAGTGCGAACCTCGCCACCGTAGCCCCCGGGATCTCTGAAGCCCTCATCGCCACCGCAGCCGGGCTCGCCGCCGCCATCCCGGCCGTGATCGCGTACAACTACTTCGTCTCCCGGCTCCGGGTGTTGGAGACGGAGATGGAGTCCTTCGCTTCGGACTTTTTAAACATCGTGAAGCGTCACTCCTTGAAGTGAGGAACGTCGTTCCATGGGCATGAGTTCTGGCGGCGGCCCACGCCGGGCCATGAGCGAGATCAATGTGACGCCGCTCGTCGACGTCATGCTGGTCTTGCTGATCATCTTCATGGTGACGGCGCCCCTGATCACACAGGGCGTGGACGTCGACCTCCCCAAGACACAGGCTCAACCCTTGGAGGGGACGGAGAAGAAGCTCGTGCTCACGATCACCAAAGATAAGCAGGTCTTCATCGGGAGCAACGACAAGACCCCGATTCCCTTCGACGAGCTGGAGGAAAAGCTGGGCGCCAACGACCGGCTACGACGCGAAAAGGAGCTGTACCTCCACGCAGACCGCAATCTGGATTACGGTACGGTGGTCGACGTCATGGCGACCATTCGGCGGGCGGGCGTGACCAAGCTGGGCATGGTCACTGATCCGCTGGAGACGAAGTGAGCGAAGCTTACCTCCGACCGCGCAATGAAGGCTTCGCCTATGTCGTTAGTGGCTCCGCAGTCCTCCACGGTCTGCTCATCGTTGCTTCGATCGCTTTCTCTCAGTGGCGGCCCGCTCCCGCCTTCCAGGATGCGCTGCCGGTCGAGCTGGTTCAGCTCGGCAAGCCCCGAGACCCGAACTTGCTCCCCCGGAAGGTGCGACGGCCGCCGCCCCCCGAGTCCAAGCCGGCCGTGGTCGGCCAGGACACACCCCAGCCCGACGCCGTCCCCGTCGAAGCAAAGCAGACGCCGCCTAAAACCACTCAGCCACGAAAGACCTCACCCAAGCTCTCGGACGCTGCCCGACAGCTTCTCGGCGCATCGGACAGCCGCCTCGACGATGCCTTTGCCAAAATCGAAGAGCCAGAGGGTAGCCCCGAGGGCTTTGAAGAAGGCAACACCACCGACCCCAACGCCCAGGGCGACGTCTACGCGGCCCGGGTGCAGGCCGCCATGAAGGCGGCCTACAAGCTGCCATCGACCATCTCGCCCCTGGAGCGCGCTTCGCTACGCGCCCAGTTCCGGGTTTGGATCGGAGCCAGCGGCCAGGTACTCCGCTACGAGGTGGTCGAGGCCCACTCCAATCAACAGTTCATAGGCGCCATCACCGGCATGCTGAAGACCGTGAAGCTGCCCGCCCCGCCCTCCGAGATCGCTTCGGCCTATGCCCGCGAGGGTCGGATCTTCGGCTTCAGTGGAGAGTGACGGCCCAACCCCGAAAGCGAAGCTCATGAAGTACGCCTACCTCCTCCTCACCGCTTTGGCCTTCGGCCAACCCCTCGAAGCCCGAGCCCAAACCGGCGAGCGCATCATCGAGATCACCAACCCAGAGTTTCGAGCCTTTCCGCTCGCCGTCTCGGAAACCAAGAATCTGGATCGCGCTGAGCTCACGGCGCCCATGAAGGAGATCACCGAAGTACTGCGATGGGACCTCGACACCTCGCTCCTCTTTCGGGTCTTGAACCCCAAGTCCCATCTCGCCGACCCCGTAAAGGAACCCATGGTCGCCTCGGCCATCGACTTCGAAAGCTGGCTCAACATCGGTGCCGAAGGCCTGATCAAGGCGGCCGCGCTCCAGGTATCGACCCGGCTCACGGTAGACTTCCGCTTCTACGACGTGACCTCGGGTCGGGAGCTCCTTCAGAAGCGCTACGAAGGTCGACCCGAGGAGGCGAGGGCCCTGGCCCACCGATTCGCCAATGACGTGGTCGAGAAGCTCACCGGCAAGCCGGGCATCTTCACCACCCAAATCCTCAGCGTCCGAAAGACCCGAAAGGGACGGGAGATCTGGCTATGCAACATGGACGGCACCAACCCCCGTCCAGTGACCAAGAACGGCTCCATCAACATGTTGCCCGCTTGGTACCCGGATGGCCGTCGCTTCCTCTTCACGAGTTTCTTGGCTCGCAACCCCAATCTCTACGTCGCGTCGGTGGACAAGGGGGCCGCCTCGCTCCTGTCGGGTCGGCAGGGTCTGAACACGGGAGGTGCTGTTTCGCCCGACGGTCGGCTCTTGGCCCTGACCCTGACCAAGGACGGCAACTCGGAAGTCTACGTGCAGCCGGCCGAAGGCAAAGGCCTGAAGCGTCTGACCAACCACTGGGCCATCGACTCGTCTCCCAGCTGGTCCCCCAACGGACGACGGATCGCCTTCGTTTCTGCGCGCTGGGGCGACCCTCACGTCTTCGTGATGAACGCCGACGGCAGCGACGTGCAACGGGTGACCGAACGCGGCACTTACAACCAAACCCCCGACTGGTCCCCCCGAGGCGATCTCATCGCCTTCACGGCGCGAGACGAGCGAAACGTCTTCGACATCTTCACGGTCGACCCCAAGACCAAGGAGATTCGTCGCTTGACCCAAGACCAAGGAAACAACGAAGAGCCGTCCTTCTCTCCCGACGGGAACCACGTCGTGTTCATCTCCACCCGAACCGGTAAATCGGAGCTGTGGATCATGGGTGTCGACGGCTCGAACCAGAAGCAAATCAGCCAGGGTGGGGGCTACTTGACGCCGGCTTGGTCTCCCTACCCTGCACGCTGAGCTCATGGGCGCCGTCGCCGTCCTCGACCTCGGGTCGAACACGGTCAAGATCACGGTGGCCGAACTCAGTTCGGACGGAATCGAGATTCTGGACGAGCGGGTCCGAGCCACCCGCATCGTCGAAGGTCGAAAGGGACCCCGCCTTGCACGGGCATCCGTCGAACGAACCCTAAGCGAGCTAGAGGCGCTTTCGGAGGGCCTCCCCACACACCGCCTGGGCGTCGCGACAGCCAGCCTGCGAGGCGCGGAAGGACAGGAGGCCATACGAGCCGAGCTCCGATGCAGAACGGGCTTCGAGCTCGAAGTCATCAGCGGAATCCGGGAAGCAGAGCTTGCCTTCCTCGGGCCCCAAACTCTGTACGGTCGAGACCTGGCGGTCAGCTTCGACGTCGGTGGCCATAGCAGCGAGGTCAGTGGCCTCCGTCGCGGAGTCTGGAAGGGCGACAGCTTTCCCGTTGGCGCACTCTCGGTGGCTTCGAACCTCATCGATCCACCCGACGCCCGCGCCCAGCAGGAGATGCGAAGGCGCAGCCGCGAAGCCTTGACCGCCTTCGAACCTGACTTCGACCCCGGACGGGTGGTTGGCGTCTCTGGAACGGCGCTGGCCATCTTGGGCATCAGCCGAGACACCTTCGACATGAAGGCTCTACTAAAGGCCCACGATGGCGGAGTCGTGACCGCGGAAGCTTTGGAAGAAATGATTGGCCTCTGGGCCGCCAAGCCTTCGGTCAACCGAATCCGCGGAGACGTGATCCCGGCCATGAGGGCCGACGCGTTGATCGGCGGCCTCGTACTCGTCTCGGAGATCTTGGCACGCCTGAAGGCCCCCATCTTCCATATCACGCCTCGAGGCGTTCGCCATGGCCTCTTGGTCGAGCTTCAGCGCAGGAACACGGGGACCCAGTAGCCAAACAGCCCTGCCGCCATAACGGTACCGCCGGCGATGACCGCGATAACGAAGATCAAACCGGCCGCACTGGACCTCTCGACGTCGCTCTTCCCCACCGCCCCCGCCTAGCAGAGCAGCGACCTCGACACAGCAGAGATCGGCTTCTCGAGAGCCACCTGTCGTCCCTCCCGGGGTGGAAAGAGGAAGTTTTCCATGTACGCCTCGGACCAGGCTCCACCGAAGGTCTTGGTCATGAAAGGCCGGGACGGTTCGTTCTCGAGAAAGCGCGCACGCATCCGGGCGTAGAGCTGTGCTCGCTCGCGGCCTCGGCCATCCAGCCTTCCCTGGAGCCAAACCACACTGGCCTGCATAAATCGGTGGAAAGCCTCGATCCCCTCCTCGAGGGCTTCGCTCGTGCCCGCCCGGCTCCAAATCGCCCCCGGCGTGATGAAGCCTTGGGACCAATCCGGTCGACGGTCGACCGGCGTGGCCCATTGAAGAGACCGTCCGAGCAAGTCGAGCTGCCGAGTCCCCGGACCTCTCCCCTCTGGGCCGTCGTAGAGGGCGTCCAGGACGAGGAGGAAGAGCTTGCCTTTCACTTCGATCAGCTCTGCTTGGCACATCGGGGCATCGACGTCGAAGCAAGGGAAGGCTGCCCAGTTCGCAACTCTGAAACCAGCCTCGGTCTCGATGGTGGTCAACCGAGCCCAGGCCACTCGCCCCGAGCTCCAAGCCCATGATCGGAGCGAGGCTTCCTTCTTTTGCCCATCACGATCGACCTCCGCCTGCTCCAAACTCAGTTCATCGAGTCCAATCGCTTGAATATATGGCTCAAATCTCGAGCGCGACAGTGCAAATTCCCCCACCTGTTTCTTCGCCTTCTTTCCGGACGCCATCGATTGGATCACCTTTCTCGAGAATATTTGATCTTTCCTTGGACGGAATCGAGTGTCGACGAGTCGACAGACGAGAAGGGCTCCTTTCCGATCTTGCACGCCGCCCCACCATTCTCGCCGACTCGACGCAGTCTCAACTCGATTCGACATGGTTAACGCATGTGAGCTCATGTCCGTTGGAGCCGGAGTGACTGCCCCGTTGACCGATTCTCGACACCTTGCATGCTCGACACAAAGGCTCAACATGGAGGTCTATGAAGGCTGT
The DNA here is from genome assembly GCA_039024635.1 of Myxococcota bacterium. Taxonomy (GTDB): domain Bacteria; phylum Myxococcota; class Kuafuiibacteriia; order Kuafuiibacteriales; family Kuafuiibacteriaceae; genus Kuafuiihalomonas. Next base: position 13,700 of record JBCCQA010000040.1, read on the forward strand.
ACGACTTGAAGCCGTGGCGGATCCTATCGAAGTCAAGACGAACACTCGCTTGTTGGAAGTCCTCCATCGCTCCCCCAAGAAGATCGTCACAGCCTGCGGAGGAAAGGGCCTCTGCGCGACATGTCACGTCTACGTGGAAGGTGATGCCGCTGCGCTAACGCCCAAGACGCCAAGGGAGCAGCGGTCATTGCTGATGTTGAAGGATGCCCGCCCCAACTCCCGGCTCGCGTGCCAAGCGAAGGTTCGGTCCGACGGTATTCAGCTTACGCTGCCTAACGGAAGATTCATCGAGTCGGCCACCGACGTCGAAGACCTGATCGGCCGCAGGGCCGAGTTTCCGATTCTCCACCCGGCCGACGGTCGCACGCTGATCGACATGGGAAAGATCATCACTCGAGGTCGAATCACTCAACTCAGCTCCGTCGAGGTCGACGTTCAGGAGCTCAAGAAGCTGTCCATGACGATGGGCTGAAGGAATTGATATGGAGCTAGCAGTCACCAAAGTCGGAGGCACCGACGAAAAGACCCTTCACAACTACTATCGCCGGGACGGATTCTACACGAACAACGAACTCGGCGAGCTCGTGAACAAGTACGCCCAGCGTGCGATGTTCGTGAGCGAAGACTTCATCGTCGGCTTCCAGATCGCACTCGAAGAGGAGATCGGCGACGCGGCGGGTGAGATCATGTACCGCTGCGGCTACGAATGGGGCCGGCAGGACGTTCAGAACTTCGCGAAACGCTTTCCCAATGAGTTTGACCGCCCCATCGAGAACGCATCTCTTGGCTTCCTCTTGGAGACCTGGTGGTGGCCGCTTCAAGCTTCGGGGTGGGGGAAGTGGAGCTTCGACCTATCTCACCGCAAGGAGGGTCTCATCTTCATCGATCTCTACGACTCTGCCGTAGCCAAGAGCATCGGAAACGTAGGAAGCGTCGTATGTCACTATTACGCCGGCATGTTTGCCTCCGTGTTTTCCGGCTTCGCCAAGCGAGAGCTCAGCGGCATCGAAATCCAGTGCTACTCGAGCGGTGAGGACTTCTGCAAGTTCCTGGTGGGCTCATCCAAGCGCATCAATGCCGCCCAGTTCTGGGTGCAAGAAGGGGCCACGGCCCAGGAAGTCATCTCGAGGCTCTGACGTGGCCACGGTAACTGCCCTCAAGCCGGCGGCCGGCGATTCCCTCGGCGCGGAGCAAGCGCAAGAGGCCGTACGGCGATTCTTCCGGGTCGCTTTTGCTGGTCCGAACACCCAGCGAGCGAGCGGCCCCGATATCTCCGCCGAGGGATGGCGCAGCCTGTCGGTCGATGCCTTCTTTTCAGCATCCTTCGCCGGCCGGGAAAAACTAAACGATATGGGCGCTTCCTGTGGAGAGGGCAGCGTAGCCGCCGATCAAGTGTTCGGCGAATTCAACTGGGACTGAGTAACGAGCAATGAATAAGACAATCAACGACATCATGAGCAATGCCGAGGGCCGCTACGTCACAAAGGCAGAGCAGCAGCAGATTAAGGAGTACGCGGCTTCACTGGAGGCACGTTTTGCTGCGGCTGCAGATATCGAAAGCAAGGAGAAGGAGATTATCGACGCGACCACGGCCGACGTCATGCGCGCCTTTCCAGACGTCACGAAGAAGTACAAAGATCCGGAGTCGAAGTCTCAGGAGGACCTGAGCCTGACGCTTCGCTACTGCACCATGGCCATGATCAAGGACGATCAGCAGTTCCTAGATGACGCACTCCTGTCCTGGTTCAAGACCATTCTATCCGGCCTCGGTTTCTCGGGGCAGTTCATCAAGGAAAGCTACGGCGCCCTAACCGAGAACACCAAGCAACGCGTGGACGCCCAGACCTGGGAGCTCCTCGAACCCTTCCTAGGTCGCGTAGCCGATGGCCTGAGCCCTCTGCGGGAAGTCGCTTGAGGAGAGCCCGATGAGCGTCGCGATCCGAAAGAACTGTAACTATTTTAGTAGTCCGGCCCATGTGGCCTTCAATGTCCAGCGAGGTATCTTCGAAACCCGTAGCGGCGGCCGCCTCATCGCGGTCAACGAGGATTGGCTCCGTGGCTTCGTCACAGCTCTGGAGTATGAGGCGGGACAGGCCACTCCCGCCATCCTCCAGAGGTGCGGCGAGTTCTTCGGTAAGCGACTGGCTCAGCGCTTCGACAAGGAGCTCTCGGACTATGCCCAGGTACCTCTCCGCGACCGGAGTATGAACGAGTTTATTCGGCTCTTGGACGACATGTGGACCAGCTACGGAATGGGAAAGCTGGAGATCGATTGGACCCATGCCGAGAACTTCATCTCGATGCGGCTCCGCGCAAGCCCGATGCAGGATATCGGCCCGAGCGGGCACGTGGGTGACGATCTTTTCTGCGGAGTCTTGAGTGGGTTTTTCGGCCACTTCTCGGAGGCACCGATCGAGATTCTTCAGACCGGTGACGAGCGCCTGGGAGACCGCGACGGAACGACTTTCGTCATTGGGAGCCCGGACTTCGTTCGCCGAGCTCGAAAGCTCAAGAACGAGGGGAGTCGACACCGCGATCTCGTGGCCCAGCTCGGCGCCTAAGATGAGCACGGAGCAAGCGCCCAGGATCCTCTATGAACGCTATCGGATCGAAGAGCGGATCGCCGCTGGATCGGCCGGCTTCGTGTACTCCGCCGTCGATACCCATACCGGTGAGGACGTGGTCGTGAAGCTCTTCCCCGACGCGGCGCTGGAGACGGCCAAGGGCGCCTGGGCCCGAGAGATGCGGCTCGCCTTTCGTCTGAGCCACCCCAACATCGTTCGTTGCCTGAATGCCGGCTTCTCGGGGTCCGATCAGGACTCCATCCTAGTCTTCGAACGCATCAGCGGTGGCTCCCTACGTCGCTGGCTCGTGCAAGAGGGGCAGCTCCCGAACGAGGAGCTTGTCCGTCTGCTTCGCGACCTGGCAGCCGCTCTCGGCTTCGCCCACCGGCACGGGGTCATCCACCGAGACGTCAAGCCGGAGAACATCCTTCGAGAGGAAGGGCGCTGGCTCCTGACCGACTTTGGCTCGGGTCGTCACCTTTCGCCCGACGACGCTGCTTCCACCCTGATCGGCTCGCTTGGCTACATCGGTCCCGAGACCTTTCTCAACCGAACCGTCTTCGCGTCGGATCAGTTCGGACTGGGTGTGACGGCCTGGGAGTGCATGGGCAACGAACGACCGAGCGACCAGACCCGTGCTCAGGCCTGGCTGGATGGACGAAGGCGCACCGATCTCATGGGCGTCGTGAGCGTCCTGATGGCGGGCCATCCCGAGAGACGCTGGCCTCACATGCCAGCCATCGCCACCCTCCTCGGTCCGACCTCGGTCCGTGACCATCGCATCTTCGGCCGAGAGCTCCTCGTCCTGGGTGAACGGAGCGTCACCGCCGTATCCGAAGATGGCGAACGGGTATGCTGGCGAGGATCCCGAGCCCGGCGCTTCTGCCATCTAGACGGCGAGAAACCAACGCTAGCCGGCGACCGGCGCATCGTCGACCTTGGCGGAGAAGGACCTGATACCCTCTTCGTTCGAGAGGATCCCTTCGAGGTCCTGGCCTGTAGCCGACACCACCGCTGCGCCCTTCTCCGGGACGAAGATGGCCTCCATCTCGTCGCCTTCCACGAGACGGGATCCGCGCGAAGCTGGCCCGCCCCACGTCTCCCTCGCCATCTGGGCCAGGGCTACTTCATCGGTCCGACCCGTGTCGTCTTCCTTTCCCCCGGCGATCGACGGGCTCTCTACTTGGAGCTCGAGCCCCCCGTCCTGCGACCGAGAGAAGGCGTGCTGCCGCTCCCCTTCGTGGAAGCCCGTTGGCTGGAGGAGCTCCTCCTCCTCTGCGGTAGCGTGGAGCGGACCGAACTCATCCGACCCCAGCTCGGGCCCGAGCGAAGAGAACGGGCCCAGGTAGCCCCAGACCACGTCCGGATTGTTCGAGGGGCATCCGGACCCAGCCTCGAGGTCGTGCCACCCCTGGCCAGGCCCGAGCTCCCAGGAGAACCATCGTGATGAACGCTGCCCCCGACGTAGACTGGTCCTCTATCGCTGCCGCGGTGCGAGAGCTGTCCGTTCCATCTTGGTCGGCCCCCGAGGTCGAGGACGAGCCTCGCCTGGCCGAAGTGCCGCCCCCACCGGCACCACCTCCCTTTCCGGGCCCCGAGCCCAGCGCGGAGATCACGGCCTTTCCGGTGGATTCGGCTGACCCCGACCCCCTGTCCGCTTGGGGCAACGAGGAAGAGCTGGTGGAGCTCCTTTCGACACCAGCGCCGGAGCCCGCTCCCGCGCCACCCCGTCCGACTTCGGCTCCCGTGCTCGGAGCTGCACCCCGGCCGAAAGCGCCGCCGGTCATCCCGAACCTATTCAGTGGATCTGATGCGCCGGTGCCGCCCAGCTCCGAGACCAACAATCGGCTATCGGATCTTCAGGGCTTCGATTGGGACTGAGGCGAGACCATGGACGTACTCATCATCACCAGCCCCGACCACCATCGCGTACAAGCCGAGGCCGCTGATGCTCTCGGCCTCGTTCTCGGACAAAGGGGCAAGCGCGTGACGCGCTCCCTGGAAGACGGCGCCGACTTCGCCGTTCTGTCTTTGCCATTGGACGAAGCCCTCGAGCGTTCGACGGAATGGAGCGATCAGTCGGTGCGATCCTTCATGCTCGTCGAGGATGCCCCGAGCTCCCTCTCGACTCTGCCTGCAGCCGCCCGGCGGACGCGAGCCGCCCGTGACGACGGCAAGACTTTTCAGGTCGATCATTGGGTGCTGACCGGCTCTAGGGGAGAGCGATCGGTCTGGGAGTTCGAACACCACTGTACGCCCTGCCGCCTCGACTGGGCTGTCTCGGCTGAGGCACCGGACCTGGAATGTTGGGCCACCCGCGTGGTCGATGACTTGGGTCTTGCCCCCCGCCCACGACCGGGCACCACCGCTCCGATGCCTTCGAGGGTTGCCTTTCCGGGGCGACTATCGGGCTCCGAGGCTTCCCGATTCACCTACGTGTTCGATGCCCGAGAGATTGGCCTGAACTCGGCGGACATCGCGCCCGCCGTCATGCCCGCAACCGGATACGATGCCAGGGGTTCGGGGACGGACTCGACCTCGTCTCCTTCGGGATCGAGGCGTTCACGCGTTGTGCCCATCATCGCGGGCGCCCTGGCCGCTGCCCTCGCTTTGGCGAGCGCACTGTTCATCTTTTGAGGTCGAAGAATGGTCGTAGCGTACGGGAAGACGGACTTGGGCTGCCAGCGCCAAAGCAATGAGGATGTGGTGGTCGTGGACGCCGACCTGGGTTTCGCGCTCGTCGCCGACGGCGTGGGGAGCGAGCCCGGCGGTGAGGTGGCGGCTCGCTTGGCCGGCTCCTCCACCCATGCCGTGCTCAAAGACGGACGGGACCTTCTGAGAGTTCCGTCTTCCGACGGTTTCGAAGAGGTCGAGGCCCTCGTCCGCCGCGCCATCGAGAGAGCCGACGCGGACATCGCCGACGCCCGAACCACCCACCCCGACTGGAAGGGCATGGCCACCACCGTGGTCATGGCACTCGCCTTTCGAGACCGGGTCCTGGTCGCCCACGTGGGTGACTCCCGGGCCTACCTTCTCCGCCAAGGGAAGGTTCATCGTTTGACCGAGGACCACGTGCAGCGCACCGGACCGGAAGTCCACGCAGATGCCCCCGCCCTCGCCCGGGCCCTTGGCGCTCAGGGCGCCCCTAGCCTTTCCTGGTTCGAGCGCTGCCCCGACGATTTGCTTCTGCTGTGCAGCGACGGACTGTCCGATACGCTCTCGAGCGCGGCCGAGCTGTCGGCCCTTCCCGAGTTCTTCGCGCCCTCGGACATTCCGGAAGTCCTGGTAGACCTGGCCCGCACTCGGGACGCCCCCGACAACATCGCCATAGCGGTTTTGGCCGAGGAGGACGATGGCCCAGGGCTCCTCCCGGAGCTCGGTCCCTTGCGACAGGTTCCGCTCCTTAGCGATCTATCCTGGCTCGAGTTGGCCAAGATCCTGCCCACCCTGCCATCGGAACAGCTCCCCGCCAACCAAGTCCTTCAGGATCGGGCGGGCCTCGCCATCGTGACCCGGGGCCGAGTGCAGATCACTCGTCGTGGCGTGAGCCGCATCGTCCCGACCGGTGGGCTCCTGGGCGAGTGCTCCCCGACCTGGGGGGCGCCTTGGCCCTACGGCGCGCGAACGATGGAGCCGACCACCCTGACCTTCGTTCCCGAGAGCACATTGGGGACCATCCTTCACGACTTCCCCTCCGCAGCTCGGCTGCTGTGGCATCTCCTTCAGGACAGCACCGAAAAGCTGCTCGCTTGGACGAGCCCGGAAAGCGGGCTGGAACCATGAGTTCCGAGGCCCAGTTCCTTCGTCCCCACCTCAGTGCCTTGGGCGCCACGGAACGATGGCTGGCCAGTCTGGAGCGAAACTGGTCAGACCGAGGGGGTTCCTACATCGACCTGCTGGTCGAAGAGGGGGTCATCGCCCAAGAGATGGCGACCACCCTCAAGATGGCGGCGAAAGGCTATGTCCAAACCCCTGTCGCTCAGATCATCGGTGAGCTCCAGCTCCCTTCCGAGCAGGCAGAGACAACCGAGCCGCCGACCATGCCCGAGGATCTCCCCTCCGAGTCCAGACCCCAAGACACTCTGGTGTCGGCGCCTTTCTCGGCGGCCCAAGTCGGCCGCGCCTCCGGCCTTCGGCCTACGCAAGGCCCAAGTCCTCCGGTCCGTCAGCCGAGAAGCTGGCGGGAGCTTCTCGAGTCCGCTCCGCGTCCCGCTTCGAACTCAGTCCATCCGCCCCGCTCTACGACGAGCGCGCCTCGTCCGGGGATAGCGCCCCCATCGCCGCCGACCCCGACCGCGTCGATACCCAAGCCGGAGCCGGAACGGGTCGCCACGCTGCCGCAGCATCGCTTGCCTCGGGCCGGCGACCAGCTCGGGCGCTACATGCTTCAAGAGCGGCTCGGCGAAGGCTCGACCGCCGTCACGTTCCGCTCCTTCCACGAGGCCCTGGGGGTCCCTGTCGCGGTCAAAGTCTTCCGGCCCGAGGCCTCGGCCCAGATGGACTTCCGTCTGGAGGCTCGAACCCTGGCCCGACTCGATCACCCCAACATCGTTCGCGTCCTCGACGTGGAAGACTCGGCTCACACCTTCATCGTGTTCGAGTACGTCGGCGCCATGACCCTCGAAGATCTGGTCGCCGCCACGGGAAGGCTGCCTGTCAACCGCTTGCTGGAGCTCGGCATCGAGCTCGCTAGAGGGCTGCAGGCGGCTTGGAGCCAGGATATCCTGCATCGTGACGTCAAGCCGAGCAACATCCTCATCCGTAAGGACGGTCGGGCCAAGTTGGTCGACTTCGGCCTCGCCATCCACCGGAGCGGTCTGGAAGCCATCGATCCCGGGACCGCCTGCGGTTCACCCGCCTTCATGGCCCCCGAGCAAATCCTTCACCCAACCGAGCTAGACCACCGGACGGACATGTACGGGCTCGGCGCCACTCTTTATGCGGCTGCGAGCGGAGAACCTCCAATCATTGCCTCCACGCCGGCCGAGACCCTTCGGGCCCAGATTCACAAACCGCCCATCCCTCTCCACGAGCGCTTGGAAGGCTTCGACGGCCGAACTTCCCGCCTCGTCCAGCGCCTCCTCTGCAAGAAGCCTCAGGAGCGCTTCGACAGCTGGGAAGAGGTGATCGACCTCCTGGGCGGCTTGCACTCTCAGCGCACACGGAGGAAGACGGAAGGGGATGACGAAGCGCCTCGCAAGACCCTGCGGCGTGCGCTGTCCTCCATCTGGCAAAGAGGAGCCAGGCAATGAGCATGAGCCCATCTGAGCGTTTGCGATCGTCGACCCAGGCTGTTCATCGAAAGGTCGAGCGAACGCCGTTCGTGCAGTCCTTTCTTCGGGGCACCCTCGCCCTGTCCGACTACGTCCTTCACCTCCAGGCCTTGAACCAGGTCTACGGCGAGCTGGAGTCGAAGGTGCAGCGACACCCGTGTCTGAGCGCTTTTCCCTGGCGAGCCCTGGCCCGAGGACCCGCCCTGCGCGCAGACCTGCGTTCCTTGGGCACCGAGGCCCCCAAAGAGGCCAGCCCCGCCACTGCCCGGTTCCTGGACAGACTGGCGGAGGCTGAAGAGGATCAGCCCAGCCTCCTCGTTGCCCACGCCTACGTTCGGTACTTGGGGGACCTGTCGGGGGGGCAGATCCTAGCTCGGATCGCCCAGAGCAAGCTTGGCCTCCGGGAATCTGCCTGTCACTTCTACCGCTTCGCCCGTCCCGTCGACGAACTGAAGGCCGCCTTTCGCCATGCCCTGGACGAACTCTCCGTCGACATCGATGCGTTGGTGGCGGAGGCCCTTCTTTCCTTCGAACTAAATGAGGCCATTTTCGTCGAGATTCAGCCGAAGATGACGAGGGCTGCCACGGCCATGGACACGGCCAGCAGTCCGAGCGCCCAAGCCAAGGGTGCCCTCGTCCTCTGAGTCGGAAGCTCCTGAGTCTCCAGCGCGGCCAGACTCTTCTCGACCCGACGTCGTCGCTGCCCTTCCTGTTCCGAGCGTCGGCGCAGGGGCCAAAGCGAACGGATCATGGACTCGGCATCGGGGGGGCGTTCGCCTGCATCCTTGGCCAAGGCTCGATCAAGCAGAGCCTGAAGCGCCGAAGAACGGCCGCCGGTCTTCAGGCCCTCGGGTAACGGGGGCGGGGGCGCCGTGATCTGAAGTTGGAGGGTCGCAAGAGCGCTGGCGCCCTCGAACACTGTCTTACCCACCAGCATCTCCTCGAGGACGAGGCCGACCGCGTAGAGGTCGGCACGTCCGTCGACCGGCTCCCCGGCGGCCTGCTCGGGCGCCATGTAGCTCGGCGTCCCGATGATCTGAGCGTCATCCTCGATGCCGTAGGACGCGACCTGCGCCAGGCCGAAGTCGAGGATCTTCACCTCCCTTCGCTCCAGCATGATGTTCTGGGGCTTCAAGTCGCGGTGAACGACTCCGTGGGCGTGGGCGTGGGCTAGTGCTTGGAGGATCTGAACCGCGAACTCGACGGCTTCGTCGACGAGCAGCGGACCACGGCTCAGTCGTTCCGCCAAAGTCTCTCCTTCGACGAGTTCTAGGATCAGGTAGGGCCGACCGTCGTCCAAGGTACCGAAGTCCGAGATCTTGACGATGTGAGGGTCGTCCAACATGGCGATGGAGCGGGCCTCCTGCAAGAAGCGCTCGCGGAAGCCCGGCCGGTTTGCGTCGACGTGCAGGACCTTTAGGGCGCGCTCTTGACCCATCAGCTCGTGGCGCACCCGATGGACCTGGGCGTGACCTCCAGCGCCGATGGACGCCAGAACGGTGTACTTCCCATCGATCTGGGAGCCTGGCGCGAGGGAAGCCACGGCTCGATCCTAGCGCAATCGGCGGCCCGTCGCCTTGCCAGCTCAGAGACGTTCCAACATCTTGGATCGGTGGCTCATCCTCGAACGGAGACCAAGCGCCTGATGCGCCGACTGCATCGACCCCAGCGGAGACTCGCTTTTTGGCTTCACGACGTCGAAGATCCGGTGAACGTCGGCTCCATCTTCAGGACGGGAGACGCACTGGGGGTCGATAGGGTTCACCTTTCGGGCATCACGCCCAGACCGCCCCACAAGCTTATCACCCGGGTGGGACGCAACAAGGACCGGCGGGTCTCTTGGTCGGCCTGGGAGGAAGCGGGCCCAGCCATTCAGGATCTCCGGAGCGAGGGCTGGTCGGTGCTTGCTCTGGAGATCACCCCCCGCGCCTCGAGCTACGAGAGCTTCGACTTCCCAGAAGCCAGCTGCCTTTTGCTCGGCCACGAGGACCACGGGGTCCCCCAGAAGATCCTGGAGCTCTGCACCGCGCAGATCTTCATCCCCATGTACGGAAAGGGAGCTTCTCTCAACGTCGCTACCGCCGGTGCAGTGGTGGCCTACCACGCCCTTCACGGAGTGCCAGGGTGAGAGGATTCGATCGTGTCTGGCTCCATGCCGGGCAGCGACCGGCCGCGGTCGACGCACGCCTTGGGGCCGCGCTGGCAGAAGGGCGCCTTCCTCCCCGCTTGCTGTACGACTCCCATGCCCAGGCGGGCCGGTGGTTACGCTACCATGACGCTTGGTCCCCGGCCCGACTCGACCCCGAGGTGGAGGCCCTCTACCCCACGGTGGGCGGTCGAAAGCTCAACGGACGGCCCTTGGTCTCCTTGGGATGCGGGAGCGGTCACAAGGATCGGGCCATCTCGAAGGCGGGCGGCGCCCGGTCCTACTTTGCCGTCGACACCAGCGTGGCGCTGGCGGCAGGAAGCGCCGCCGCCGCTTCGGAAGCTGGCCTGGACGCGCGAGCCGTGGTCATGGACCTGGAGGCGCCCGGCGCACGGGAGGCCTTCGGCAAAGCGCCGGTCGTCTTCGTCGCACTGGGTTTGGTTCCCAACTTCGAGCTTTCGGCGCTGGCTAGCGCCCTGAAGACCCTCCTTCGGCCCGGCGACGGACTCATGGTGTCGGCGAACCTGGGCGCGGCCGAGGATCCTGAAATCCTAGCTCAATACGACAACCCCGAAGCGCGTAGCTGGATGATGGGCGGCCTGATCGAGCTTGGACTGGAGCCGGCCGCGCTATCGGTCGAGGTGAGGGGACGGGGACTGGATTCGGTCCTGAGCCGGGTCGAGTGCCGGGTCCGACTCCGCCAGGAGCAGCCTCTTCGCCTCCCCTTCTTCGAAGACCGGTGGAGGGCGGGATTCGAGTTCCTCGCCTTCTTCTCTCAGCGCCTGCTTCGAAGCGGAGCGGCCCAACGCCTGAGCCAAGCTCTCGGGCTCGACCTGGTCGATACCGCGGACACTGCAGTGGAGGGCGTGTACTGGTTCGAGGTTTGAGGAGGCCCTCAGGCCGCCTGTTTCTCTGTGGAAGGGTGTGCCGGCTCGATGGGGAGGCTGTTCGGCATGTGGCGAGGATTGAACACGCCGGGGCGCTTATGATGGTTCGCGTGGAAGTAGATCCCGAAGAAGAGTCGGTTGCCCAACCAGTAGAGCCCGTGATCCAGATTCACGGGTCGAAAATCGTGGATGGGAGAGAAGCCGTTGTGGGTCGCCCAGTTGAAGTGGAAGATGAAGATCCCGCCCAGCACGGCGCAGGGAATGAACACGGCCGAAAAGAAGGCCGGACCCAGCAGCATCAGCCAGAAGCTTAGGAGTAGAACGCCGGTCCCGAAGCTGACCACGGCCCGGAGCTTCTCGTAGCGTCGGTTCTCCGGGGTGTCACCGAAGCTGTCGTAGTAGGCCTTCTGCAACTGCTCTTCGACCGTGAAGATGGTGCGCCATGCGTACCGCCAGAAGCCAGGAATGACCGGGTGGGGATCCTTCTCGGCGTTCTCGGAATAGATGTGATGCCGTTGGTGGACCACTTCCCAGGACGCGAAGCGTGTGACCACCCAGGCTCCGCAGATCTCGCCCACCAGACGGTTGATGCTCCGTGGCCATGCCTTGTGGGTCGCGTTGTGCACGAACACGTGGCCCGTGATCTGGGTGTAGAGGACAAAGGGGAAGGCGAGCAGGAACCAGGGGCTGAACTCAGGGCCGATGCCGCGAAAACTGGTGGCGGCCATCAACCCGATGCCGGCGAGCAGGAGCAGCGCCCAGGTACCGTCGTACCACAGGTAGAAGTGACGGTTTTGCCGGAACTGCTTGTAGGGCAGAGACGTCATCGTGTGGATCAGGGCGGTCAAGGTGTCCTCCGGACCCGGCCGAGGTACACGAAAACGACCCGCGGGTCTATCTTCGCGGCCTTTCCGTAAGCCCCCGTTTTCGAACGCTCGGCCGGATCTGAGGCTCCTCGGTCAGGGATGTCTTGAAGCCTCCTGGAGGTCCTGTTAGTCCCCGCATCGTGAAGCTGCTGCGACACCCGGCGGATCGGCGACAACTCGGCCTCTCGGCCGTCTACATGGGCGTTTTGGCCTCCATGTACTTCGTCCCCGCCTGCCGAAATCCGGCTTTCTTCGTCCTGGCCTGTGGGCTCAGCTTCGTGAACGCCATCATCATCCACAACCATCTCCATCAGGGTGTCTTCACCAAGAAGCCCTGGAACGAGGGCTACAAGCTGCTCCTGAGCTTCGGCAATCTGTACCCCGCCTCGGCCAACACGCCGTCCCACAACCTCGTCCACCACCACTTCGAAGACGACGGACGTCCGGACTGGGCCTCCCCTCTCAACGTCGACTTCGGCTGGAACCTGATGAACCTGGTCCACTTCCCCAACGTTTCGGGCCCCAAGACCTTCGACGGCGTTCAGAAGTGGGGCGCGATCAAGGGTCGAGACAACTTCCGGCGCCAGTACCAGCGGGAGACCTACTTCGCCTTCGGCCTCACCATCCTCCTGGCCATCTTCGACTTCTGGACCACCCTCTTTTTCATCGTCCTCCCCCAGCTCTGGGGCGCACGAGGCATCCTCCGTATCAACCTCATTCAACACGACCGGTGTGACATCGAGTCGGAGTGGAATCACAGCCGAAACTTCGTGGGCCGAGGCCTGAACTGGCTTATCTGCAACAACGGCTACCACACGATCCATCACAACCGAGCAGGGCTGCACTGGTCGGTCCTCCCCGAAGCTCACGAGCAAGAGGTTCGAACCCGGATCGATCCCAGCTTGGACGAGCCCAGCATGGTGGGCTACCTGGCCAAGACGTACTTCTTCCGCTTCCGACGACCGGTCCCCAGGGATGTCGCGGCAGCCGAACGGGCCGCGGCAGAGACCGACCTGGCCGCCCGAGACCTGAGGCGGGCCGAGGCCGAAGCGGCCGCTCTCGCCTGAGTAAGCCCCATGGATGTCCAGCCTTGGGTGGGCCTTCTCGCCCTCGGCGCTCTTTGGCTCAACGGCGTCCTGATCGCGGCCGACGCCCTCAAGCGTCGAAGCTGGCTGGGCAGGGAGCGAGGATTTCGGGTGCTCCAAGGTCCCACCGACGGCGTCACGGCCTGGGTCGAGGTTCAGCCCAAGCGCTCGGGCTGGGCGCGCTGGCAGGTCGAGCAGCGAGGGCGGATCGACAGCGCCGGACGACTGGTTTGGCATGACCGCCAACACCGGTCCGAGATTAGCAAGGGTGAAGCCGAGCACGACGGTCGTACCGTGGAGGTCGACGAAACGGCGCGAGCAGAGGTTTGGCCCGACCCATCGGTCCTCCAGGCGAAGATCCAGGAGGGCTTGGACGCCAAAGCTTGGACCCAGGCCGGAAAGGGCCGAGGTCACCTGCGCACCCTGAGCGTCGAAGTCGAAGACGCCCCGGTGTGGATCGGAGGTTCTTGGAGCCAGACCGAAGACGGTTGGAGGGTCGAGGCCCCGCCCGGCCGGCCCCTGGTCGTCGCCTTCCTCGATCCCCGCCGCTGGCTTGGCCAGGCTCGGCGACTTCAGCTGGCGTTCGCCCTGGGGACCCTACTCGCCTTGATCGCCATCACCGCCCTTTGCCTTTGGCCCCCAATATTCGGTCCCGTGAGTACGGCGGGCGGTGCACTGGGGCTGATCTTCTTCTTGTTGATTCAGCCAGCTGGAACCTGGGTTCGCGGCCAAACGATGGAGCCCTCCCGCCGAACCCTGGGGGGACGACTGAGCGCCTCCCTCAACCCAGGTTCCAACCCCCGCTGACCACGAGGTTCGCGCCGGAGACGTAGGCGGCCTCGGGCGAGAGCAGGTAGCGAACCGCACCCACGATGTCCTCGAAGGATCCCTTGCGGCCCTTGGGGATGGCTTCGCCAGGCTCGCCGACCGAGTTCTCCAGAAAGCCGGGGGACACCATGTTGAAGCAGACCTCGCTCTCGCGTTGAGCCCATGTTCGGGTCAGAACGTGAAGGCCCAGCTTCGCGATGTGATACGGCGTCGCCTGGGCCCGGGCTTCGATGCGGTCCGCCCCCGAGTCTCCGATGCATACGACGCGACCTCGAGACGAGCGCAGAGTCGGCAAGAGACGTTGGGTGAGGTCGAAGGTGGCCGTGCAGCTCAACTCGAAGATCTGGCGAAAGGTCTGGAGGTCGATGTCTTCGATGTAGGTCTCGGGATAGATCCCGAGATTGTGAATGAGCACGTCCAAGGGGCCCTCGCCGAGGGCCGCGACGAGCCGCTCGCGACCCGCCTCGTCTCCTAGGTCGGCCTGGACCGGTCGAAGCCCCTCCGCATTCGCCGGTAGGGCGCCCCGGCCCGAGCGATACTGCGCCCAGACCTGATGGCCATCGGCCAGTAGAGCCTCGACGAGGGCGGCGCCCAGATCTGAAGAGCCCGCGGTGACCAAGGCTCGCTTCACGACCGGTACATCTCCAGCGCGTCGAGCACCCGGCGTACCTTGAAGACTTCGTGGGTCCGCAGAACGTGGGTTCCGCCCAGAGCCGCGAGGACGGCGAAAAAGGGTTCGGCGGCTCGGCGCTCCTCGGCCCCGAAAGCTTCGGGAGCGTGGGGCAGAACGTTGAAGACCGGCTTGCCCAGCCGCCACATCCGGAAGGCGTGAAGGAAGGTCCGAATCTGGTGGCTCACACGCTCGCCTGAATCCTGGAGATTCTTGTAGTAAAAGCCGAGACCGGGGTCGACGAAGCACTTGTGGACGCCCCGGGCCTCGGCGCGACCCAAGAGCCCGCGGAAGTAGTCCTCCAAGATAGGAACCATGTCTTCGCTGCGTTCGAAGCTCTCCACCTCGCGGGGGTTGGCGCCCTGGATGTAGCAGAGGATCACGGCGGCGCCGAAACGCGCAGCCAGGTCGAAGACCTCGTCGGCCTCCTTTATGCCGGTCAGGTTGAAGACCTGAGCCCCGGCCTCGGCGCAGCGAAGGAGGACCTCGGGTCGGTAGCTCTCGACGCTCACGAGCGCGCCCGCCTTCACCAAGGGTTCGACCACCGGGAGGAGCATCCCGACCTGCTGCTCGGCGTCCCTTCGGGCGGCATCAGGAAGGGTCGACTCGGCCCCTATGTCGATGATCGAAGCTCCGTTTCTCATGAGCTGGAGACCTCGCGTGACGGCCTCTTCGCTCGTTCGACATACCGACTCCTTGTACCAGCTGTCGGTCGACAAATTGATCACACCGACCAGATGGGTGCGGTCGAAGCGGAGCTCGCGTCCGCCCAGCTCGAAGCCAGGGACCTCGTGCTCGAGGGCCTCTCCGTTGGCTTGGAGGATTTGGGCGAGGTGGCGGGGGTTCAGCACCCAGCGTTCCTCAACATCGGAGAGGCCTCAGGTCCATCGACGGGTCCCATTCGGCTTCGTCCCTCTCGGCATTTCGGGCATGGTCGGGAACATGTCCGCGCTGTCCGAGCGGGTCGACGCCCTGAGCCAGCAACTTCGTCCGCATTATGCCCGCTTTCTGGCCGGTGCAGGCGATGACGTGCTTCTGACCGCCCACAGCCACCAGGCCTGGCCCGACGTTTCTCGAGAAGCCCACCTGCAAGCCTGGGACGATGCAGCAGCCATGGCCGACAAGAAGTGGGCCCATGTCTTCGGCGAAGTTCTGCCCGAGTTTCAGCGCCGGGTGGTGCAGCGCCTGGGCAGCGAGCGTGCAGCCGATCTCGCGCTCGCGCCCAACACCCACGAGTTGGTGTATCGACTGCTGTCCTGTTTCCCGCCCGAGGCTCGGGTGCTGACCACCGACAGCGAGTTCCACTCCCTCCGCCGGCAACTCAGCCGCTCGGCCGAGGAGTCGCTCCGAGTCCAGTGGGTGCAGGCCGGACCAGGACTGGCCGACCGCCTGGGCCAGGCCCTTAGAGAGGCACCCACGCAGCTCCTGGCCCTTTCCCAGGTCTTCTTCACCGACGCTTCGGTCGTATTGGACCTAGAGACCATCCTCCAGGACGCGGCCAGTCTCGGCGTTCCGGTCCTGGTCGATACATATCACTCGTTCAACGTCCTCCCGATGGCGGTGGACGACTGGCCCGGCGAGGTCTTCGTCGTCGGGGGCGGGTACAAGTACGCCCAAAGTGGAGAGGCGGCATGCTGGATGCTCCTTCCCCCCGACTGCCAGCTGCGACCCCGACATACCGGCTGGTTCGCCGACTTTGAGCACCTGGAGACCAACGACGGCGTCGTCCGCTACTGCGCCGGCGGCTTCCGATTCATGGGCTCGACCTTCGACCCGAGCCCCTTCTATCGCGGCCGAGCGGTGCTGGCCTGGATGGACGCCCAGGGCCTGAGCCCCGAACGTCTACGTCGAGCTACCCAGGACGGCACCGAACTCATCATCGAGGGCTGGGCCCGTCGGGCCCTCCAGGACAAGGGTCTGACCCTCGGCTCCCCACGGGACCGCAGGGAACGGGCCGGTTTCGTCACCTTCGAGCACCCAAGAGCCCAGACCCTGTGCGCCCTTCTGGACGAGAGGGGGATTCGGACCGACGTGCGTGGGACTCGGCTCCGCCTCGGTCCCGCCCCATACACCTCCAGCACCGAGATCGATCGGGCCCTGCAGACCCTGTCCGAAATCCTGTAGTCTGGGGAGGTGTCGCCGAACGACTGGGTTCTCGGGATCGACTTGGGCACCACCAACACGGCCGCGGTGGCTTTCGGTCCCGAGCGGCCCGGTCCTTTGTCGATCCTCCACGGTCGCCAGAGCCCGGTCCTTCCCAGCGTTGTTTCGCTCAAGAACCCCTCCACGCCCCTGGTGGGTTGGCTGGCCAAGGACATGCTCCTCACCGATCCTCTGACGACGCTCCACGGATGGAAGCGCTTCCTCGGACGTCGAGAACAGAGCGAGTACGTCAACCGTCACCGGAGCCGCTTTCCCTATCGCATTCACGAAGACCCCCAACGCCGACTGGGCGCCGTCGTCCACGGACAGGTCGTCAACTTCCATGAGGTGGCGCGACTGGTTCTGGACCAGGTTCGTCGTCAGGCGAGCGCCGCCCTCCGGGCCGAGGTTCGTCGATGCGTCATCTCGGTCCCCGCCCACTTCGCCAAGGCCCAGCGAGACGCGGTGCTGGAGGCAGGGACGGAAGCGGGACTAGAAGTCCTTCGCCTCGTGAACGAGCCCACCGCGGCCTCCATCGCCTTTGCAATGGACCAGAAGCTGGACAGCCGCGCCCTGGTCTTCGACTTGGGAGGCGGCACCTTCGACGCCTCGGTCCTTGAGCTGGTGGACAACATCTTCGACGTCAAGGCCGCCGACGGAGAAAGCTTCTTGGGCGGCATCGACTTCGACCGGGCGGTGATGGACCACCTGGTCGACCACGTGAAGAAGACGGCCAAGTTCGACCCTACCGAGGAGCCCGTCGTGGCCCAGCGCCTCCTGAACGCGGCCGAAGCGGCCAAGTGCGCCCTCAGCAACGAAGCCAGTACCCGGATTCACGTGCCGATGGTCGGTCATGATCGCCGGGGTCGGACCTTCGACCTCGATCTCGAGTTCAGCCGGGCAGAGTTGGAAGCCGCCACCGCACCTCTGGTCGAGCGCTGCATCGGCATCGTCGAGAAGACGATCGCCCAGGCCGGACTTCGAGTGGACGAGATCGACCACGTGGTGATCATCGGCGGCCAGTCACGGATGCCATTGGTGCGGCGTCGAATCGCCGAGACCATGGGACAAGAGCCCCTGACCCACTTGAACCCCGACACCTGTGTAGCCCACGGCGCAGCCTTGGTGGCGCGGAGTGAGACGGACCTCTCCGGCGCCGTCCTCCTGGACGTACTGTCGGTGCCCATCGGCGTCGTCTTCCCCGGCGGAGAGACTCGCTTCGTGTTCGAACGAAACGACTCACTCCCCGCCCGACGACGAGTCCCGCTCCCCCGACCTCAGCACGGCCAGGGCGTATCGATGGGCCTATGGCAAGGCGTGGATGTGACCTCTTCAGACCGTCAAGTCCTGGGCGTCCTCCACGTCGCGCCTCATCACTTCCGAGAAGGCACCGACTTCGCTATCGAGATGAACCTCGACGAGCAGCTGCAGCTGAACGTCGCTTTCGTGAGCTCCATCGAGCGAATCCCTCTCGTCCTGAGCCCCTCCAGGCAAACCTAGGGGCGTTTCCTACTCGGGGCCCGGCGCTGGCCCAGCCAGCGCCACCCTAGCGACCGGAGACGGTGGCTTGGGCTTGGCCCAAGCCGGGACCCAAAGTCATCGACCGCGTAGAGGTCGATGGCGCACGCAGGGAGCGGAGGAGGAAAACGCGAAAGCGTTTGTCCGATGGAGCGACCGGAGATGGGTGGCTTGGGCTTGGCCCAAGCCAGGACCCAAAGTCATCGACCGCGTAGAGGTCGATGGCGCACGCAGGGAGCGGAGGAGGAAAACGCGAAAGCGTTTGTCCGATGGAGCGACCGGAGATGGGTGGCTTGGGCTTGGCCCAAGCCGGGACCCAAGGTCATCGACCTTGGATGCGCTGGCGCGGGATGAGGCCGCTCTTTTCGAGGCGCTTGCGGGCCTCCTTCATCAGCACCGGGTGGACGCGCTTCTGGCCGACGAAGACGGCAAGGAGCTGAGGGCTGACCGCTTCTAGCTCCTTCAGCGCCTTGCGCATGGAAGGCATGCGATTGCGATGGGCTTCGGCGAAAGCTCGAGCGCGGTAGAGCTGGATCCTGACGTCGTCCATGTCGTCGCCGTCGGGATCGAAGCCATCCAGAAGCTCGCTCGCTTCGATGGGGTTGCCGCTGCGGGCCCAGGCTTCAGCCACGACCCCTACCAGGTTCGCCTTGGAGCGAGCATCCGGCGCCTTCGCCAAGTCGATGTCCTCGGCCAAGGCCCGAGCTGCCTTCACCTCGGCTTGATTTAAATGAATCATGGCCCGAGTGGCGCGGATCTGATTGGCCATGACCTTCTGGGTCTTCTCCAGAGGTGCCTTCTCCAAGGTGGCCAAGGCCTTCTTGGGGTCACTCTGCATCTCCATTTGGGCCCGGGTGAGGATGGCGGCGGCGTCCCCCTTCTCGACCCGCGCGTCCAGCTTCCCGGTGTCGGCAGGGGCGCCCCCTTCGCCCATCATCAGGCCCAACTCTTTAGACTTCTGAAAGTTCCGCCACACCAAGCCCGCCCCGATGGCGGCGGCCAGGGTCAAGGCGCTGGCCACCCACAGCGGAATGGTGGACTCGAGTCCGGTCCAGAATCCGAGGGCCAGAAGCCAAATGACGACCAGGGCAATGGCGGTGACCCGGGCGACCGTCCGCAGCTGGCGAACGACATTGTCCATAGCCGCCTGGCGGGTGCCTTGAACGTCGACCAGCTCGGCGAGATCGGCCGCGGCCTTCTTCTTCTTGCTCGCCATTCGCCGGAGGTAGGCCATCCGAGGCCATTCGTCACGTTCAACCGTGGCCGAGCTCGTGCTCAGAGCTGGATCGATTCGAGACGGTCGGGATCGAAGCCCATGAGGAAGGAGCGGTCGGCCGGTCCGAGAGGTCCGAAGTGGGCCACGAGCAGGGACGCGGCGTCGGGAAGACGTTCGGTCAACAAGCGCATCAGCCGGTGTTCCTCCGCGTGGAGGGCCTCCCCCGGCGCCAGGATGCGCACGAGGCGCCGTCGCATCGCGTGCTCCAGGATGACATCGACCCGGAAGACCAGTTCCTCGAAACGAAGGCGCTCGGCAAAGCTCACGATGCGGGTGGACCCCTCCAAGCGCCACAACAGGCGGCGAACGCCGTCGATCTTAAACAGAACCAGGCCGCGCTGCTCGTCGTCCGGGGCAGCCTCGAGGGCGGTGAAGAGAGTCGCCTTCCGCCCGTGGGCTGGATCGTTGAACTGGCTCCTCGACAGACCTGGCCCCACTTCACTCTTAGCGAGGCACTCGAGCTCGAGCTCGCTGATGCCCAGGCTTTGGGCGATGCCACCCAGGACGGCGCGAGCCTCGTCGCTCGGGGGATCGCCCATGGCTTGCCAACCGAGCTCCAGCGCGCGACGTCGGGACCGAGGGTCCGGAATCCGACCGGGAAGCTCCTGCCGCGTTTCGGAGAAGAGCGGGGCTTGGAGGCCTAGGACCTCCACACGCTCCAGGACCCGGTCCCAGTCGGTATCGGCGAGGTCGGGCGCGTCCCTCAGAATCCGCCCCACTCTGTCCTGCTGGGCTTGGTCAAAGCGACCCTCGGCCAGGGCCGTCATCAGCACCACATCGAGGAGGGCGCTGGCGCTTCCTTCGCCGTTCGACCACAAGCCAAGCAGCCCCGACACCCGTCGATGCTAGCAGGGCTCCAGGGCGTTCGCGAAGGACCTTGGCTGTTCCTGAGGCGAACGTAAAGGGCGTCAGAAAAGCTCGATGGGGGCCTGGAAGGGCTGACTGCCACCGCTTCGGACGGTGTAGGTCCCCGGCGGGAGGGCGTCGATGGCGCAGTCGACAGGTAGACTCTCTAGCCCTGTGTCGGGAACGCAACCGTCGCTTTCCTCGAAGGGAACCTTGGCGTTCACCCGGATGATTCGGGCGTCTTCATCGATGTCGACGTCGCATTCGGCCTCGTCAAAGCGGATCTCGGCGCAGCTCGGCGGGCTCTGCACCAAGACGGTGAGGATGAAGGGCTGGTTGGCTAGGAATCGGGTCTGGGAGCCCAGACCGACGATCTCGTCGGCATTAGAGCCGCCACAGCCGGCCAGGCCGAGGCACAGGAGAAGGGGAAATGCGCCGCGCATCCGGCTTTCAAGCCACAAGGCGCCCGGATTGCCAAGTCGGGACTCGGTCTCCTGCCCTGGGTTTTGCGCCCGGGGGCGGAGCAAGTAGGTTGGCGGCAGTGGCGTCCTCCCAGCCTTCCATCGGGCCTGTCCGGAGCTTTGGCCGCTTCACCCTGGTGAAGAAGCTGGCGACGGGAGGCATGGCCGAGATCTGGCTGGCCCGGCAACGAGGCCTGGCCGGCTTCAACCGCTTCGTCGTCATAAAGAAGATCCTGCCCCACCTGTCCGAGCAATCGACCTTCGTCGAGATGTTTCTGGATGAAGCACGGACGAGCGCCCAGCTCAATCACCCAAACATCGTTCAAATCTTCGACCTCGGGAAGGAGGCCGACGCCTACTACATCGCGATGGAGTTCATCGCGGGCGAGAACCTCTCGGCCGTGGCATGGCGGGGGCTGCAGCACCGCCGCCCGCTCCCCTTCGCGCTCTCGGCTCGGACCATCGCCGAGACTTGCCGGGCCCTTCACTACGCTCACACATTGGTCGGCACCGACGGACGACCGCTGGAGATCGTCCACCGTGACGTCTCTCCGCAGAACGTCCTATTGAGCTACGACGGCGCGGTCAAAGTCGTCGACTTTGGTATCGCGAAGGCGGCCACCAAGAGCGAACAGACGAAGACCGGCATGCTGAAAGGGAAGTTCAGCTACATGAGCCCCGAGCAGTGCCTGGGTCATCCGGTCGACGCCCGTTCGGACATCTTCGCGCTGGGCATCCTTCTCTACGAGCTGACGACTGGGAAGCGACTCTTCAAGCACGAGTCGGAACTGATGATCCTGGAGATGATCACGAAGCGACCCATCGTTCCACCCAGGAAGGTCGCGCCCAAACTTCCGGTCGAGCTGGAGGCGATCATCCTCAAGGCTCTTCGGAAGTCGCCCCGGGAGCGCTTTGCCAGCGCCGAGGACATGCAGCTCCAGCTGGAGAGCTTCCTGGAGTCGAGCTCCGAGCCCTCCTCCACAGCCGAACTGAGCCGCTACATGCAAGGCCTCTTCCAGGACAAGATGGAGGAGAAGCAGCGGCTTAGGGAGCTCGCCTCCAAAGACGACGTCCTCGCCCGCCACGCGGTGCCGACCGATCCCGTAGCCATGGAGTTGCCGACCGGAGCTGCGACTTCAATGGAGCGCCCCCTGCACGCAACGGGCTCACTGACCCAGTGGGAGAGCAGCGGCGCCACCCGCGCCGCCGAGACCCAGCCCGTCGCGGCTCGGCCCGAGCAACGCGCCTTGCCGGTCGCGCTCATCGTCATCGCCCTCGTAGTCATGAGCGCAAGCGGACTCGTCCTGTGGCGACGATTCGCCCCCGCCATGCCCACCTCGACCACCGGCTTGGGGTCGGTCTCGCTGGAGTCGAAGCCGACCGGGGCCACAATCTATCTCGATGGCGAACCCATGCGACTTCCTGACGGAAGCTTCGCGCGAACCCCAGCCGACATCGGTCCTCTCCGCTTCGGGGAGCGCTACGAGCTGAGCCTCCGTTTGGAGCATCATGATCCATTCAGCCGACAGCTGGAGATGGACGCCACACTCGCTGGAAGCACGCTCCGCCCAGAGCTCGTCGCCCATCCCGGACGTCTTCGGGTGGAGGTAAAGGACGGCATTCCCACCCGCCTCCTGGACGGAGGCCAAGACCTGGGCATTCACACCGCCCTCGTCCAAGAGGTCGACGGAGGAAGTGAACACATCCTGAAGGGCGAGCGCAGCCAGCACGACTGCTTGGCCGAGCCCGAGAGGATCAAGGTTCCACCAGGTCAGGAGGCGATGGTGCGCATTTTGTGTCGGCCTTCTTCCCCGCCACCTCGAGCTGCGGAGCAAGGAGCGCCTCGTCGACGACGATCGGCTGCGATCGGCACGAGGGCGCGAGCCGAGCCGGCTCCTGTCCCGGCCAGACCCGCGCCCGCCGGCTGCGCACCCGACGAACGCCTCCCGCCGGGCTACCTGACCATCGATACCCGGCCCCACAGCGAGATCTTCTGGCGAGACCGTCGACTCGGGGAGACTCCGATATCCAAGGCCAAGGTACCGGCCGGATGTCTGGAGTTGAGGGCCGAGTCCGCGTCGGGAACCAAGACGCTGAAGGTGCGCATAGAACCGAACAAGGTCTCGATCTTTCGAACCAAGCTGTAGTGTGCCGAACATGGCGTTCAGCTGGCTTCCCGCCGGTCCTCGACGGGAACCGGGCCGAACTTCGTGACCCACACACTTGGCATGCTCAAGAAAGTCGAACGTCGCCTCCTAGAAAGGCTCATCTCGTCGGGCTACGAGAGCCCCTACCTCGACCGCCTTCGGCACCATGTCGGTCCGCAAGCGAGCCAGGAGATGCTCGAAGCCGAGATTGCCCAGGAGATTGCGTCGGCCCTCGGCCGGGCTGGAGCAAAGGTCGACCTCCTTCTCCTCAAGCTCGACCTGGCGCGAAAGGCCTTCGAAGAGGCCGAGGGCTCGGAAAAGGATCAGCGTGCGGGGGAGCACGAAGCTCTTCGTCAGCAAGCGCTTACGGCCCGTTGGGAGTTGCAGGTCCACCAGGAAGCCGCGGGCTTTCGCCGCAGCCACCGGCGCCTGGAGCAGGTCTATCCAGTTCCCCCGCCTCTGAAGGAGAAGAGCACGTCATCCGGTTGACGAGGACGTGGCCGCGGTGTACCTCCCGGGCCCCTCTCTAGGCGCGTAGCTCAGGGGTAGAGCGCTACCTTGACACGGTAGAGGTCGTTGGTTCAAAGCCAATCGCGCCTATTTTCAGGCACTTACGCTGTTTCCAGTGGATTGAAGCGAGCCGCTCGCGACAGCGAGCGGCTCGGGTCTAGGGCAAGTACTTATTTCCAGCCTTGGGCTTCGGCCGCCTCGTAGGCGGTGACCAAGTGCTTGAGTCGACCGATGACGTTCGCTTTCTCGGAGCGCTCAGCTCGTCGGTCTCCGGGCACCTCTTTGTAAGCGTTGATGATCGCTCGGCGCTGGTCAGCCCTCAGGTCAGCATCTTCCTGAATGCTCCCTTCCTTGAAGCCCTCCCAGGTGGGGTCCAGTAGACCCCAGTCCAGGCTTCGGAGGGCATCGAAGTCTGCTTTGGTCCATCGCGCGAGCTTGTTGCGCGAACGCCCCTTTCCGCCCCGTCCTGCCCCAGAAGCCCGACGGCGACGTCCGGTGCTTTCCCCGGAAAGCGTGGCCTCGACCGCCTCGATGACGGCATTGGCCTTCTCTTCACTAACCGAACGCCCGGTTTTGACGAATGCATCGATGCCCGCTGAAAGCTGCTTCTTCAAAGCCTCAGAGTGATCATCTTGCCGCTCGAAGGCGAAGTTCATGCTTCGGATTCCCATCGCTTTAGTTATACTTAGACAGAGCCGGGGGTAAAATTTTTTTCCGCCCCGGAGGGTGTTTCTTGCCCCGCCGACCGGGTCGCGGGAGCCTGGTTCGCATGGGGCAACGAACCCTCCTTCTCGGCCTTGGCCTCCTGACAGCTTGCGGAAGCAACGATGACGACGGGGCCGGGGGACCCGGCGCAGACTTGGGGTCAGGGTCGGGCGCGGTGGACATGACCCAGCCGGGTCCGGACCAGGGGCCGACCGACGCCGGCAGCGAAGACATGGGACCTAGTTTCGGTCCCGCTCAGTGCGATGCCGTGATCGAGGCGGACTGCTTTCTTCCCTATCCGTCCAACCTTCCCATCGTCGAGGACCCCAGCAGCAGCTCCGGCTTCGGCTTGGTCTATTTTCCAGACGCTCTCCCCGTCAATTCAGCGAGCCGCAGCTTCGACGGGACCGCACTCGGCTTCCTGGACGGGGTTCCGCCCGACATCAGCATCGTCACCGCCTTCGAGGACCTGGATGGCGCCGGCCTGCCGGGCGAGGACGCCATCGCCGACAGCCTAGATGAGGACGCCTCCATCCTTCTCTTCCAGGTCAACCTCCAGGACTTCACGCTGAGCCGAATCCCGTATTGGACCGAGCTCGACGTACGAAGCACGGACGCCAGGGATCAGGCCCTGTTCATCCGGCCCGCCCGACTCCTGGAGATAGGCGCTCGATACATCATCGCCTTCCAGGGACTGCGTCGGAGCAGTGGCGCCCTCATCCCCCGAGCGCCGGGCTTCGAGGCCCTAGTCGAAGGCACCACCGCTGGAACCGAGATCGAGGACCGGCAGCCCAACTTCGACGACCTATTGAACCTCCTCGATGGAGCGGGAATCGACGTCGAGCGCCTGCAGGCAGCCTGGGACTTTCGAACCGGGACCCGCGAGCGTCAGATCTTTCAGACTACCCAAGTCCTCGCCGCCTATCGACGCTGGCGGGCGGAAACCGAGCTTAGGTTCACGGGCTTCGTCGACGAAGGGGGCGCGCCGCTCGCCGAGCAGATCCTCTTCGACGAGGCGTCGCCGTGGACCATCCAGTTCAACGGCGTGATGTTCGTGCCGAACTTCCTGACCGAGACCGGCTTCGAAGGCATGCCGGTCCTCGGCTTTCCTGATCCCCAACAGCCTCAAGTGGTGGGTGAACGAGAGATCCCCTTCTCCATTCGCCTGTCCAAGCAGGCCCTCACCGAGGCTGGGAATCCAGACGCTCCCATTCTCATCACCAGTCATCCTCTCGGCGGGTCCCGGGGCTTCCTGGACGCTCCCCAATGGGCCGAACTAGCTCAGACCGAGCCACTCATCCTGGCCATGACCGACTGGACCGGGCTGTCCGAAACCGAGGGTCCACTTCTACAGACGGCCATTGCTGACATGAACGCCTTTCGATTCATCGCAGAAGCGAGCTTCCAAGGATGGGTCCAACAACTCGTTCTGGCCGAGGTCGCCCAGGCTTTCATGGCCGACCCTTTGCTGAGGAGCGCGGTGAACGTGGATCCAGATTCGACCGGCCTATTGGGCGTGGGACTGACGGGAGCTCTCGGGGCGGGTCTGGTAGCAGCGAGCTCCGTCATGGAGCGAGGCGTCTTGGTTTCGGCCCCCTCCGACCTCGGCCTGGCCTTCTCCAGGAGCGAGGTTCTCGCCCCCGTCTTCGAAGGCCAAGGA
>JBCCQA010000041.1:0-37787 GCA_039024635.1 Myxococcota bacterium
AAAATCATTTCGGATCTCCGTGATGTAGTTCTCCAGGTTGAAGTCTCCAGCCGAGACCATTCGGGTGAGAAAGAGCTGATCCCGGGCCGCGTAGCTCTGGCTCGTATAGTACTCGTAGACGAGCGTCAGCCGGTACGCCTCTTCCAGTGCGTCTCGAAAGGCGAGCTCGGCGTTGAGAACGGCGTCATTTCGGTAGATTCGGATGTTCGGATTGTTGCGTGCCGCCTGTACGTTGATGGACAGCTCTAGGGCCTCATCACGCTCCAGCTCGGTACGACGAGCGACCTGTCGAGTCTTCGAGACCTCACTCAGAGCCAAACCCAAGCGTAGCTGTGCCGACAGCAGCGAGAGCTGAAGCTCCTTGAGCTGAAGGAGCTGGTTCTGAATCTCGTAGAAGATCTCGGTGCGCGCGATTGTGCACTGCTGGAGCTCTACCCAGCGGGCGTTCGCCCGTTCGAGCGAGGCTTTCTCGTCTCGAAGACCCGCGGCGATGCCCTGCTGCACCAAGGTGCCCTCGACCTGGATGGCCGAAGCCGACAGGATGGTCCCTGCTCCGACAGCGGCGGAAGGGCATTCGAGTGGGGCGCAGGAGAGGGTCTGGGCAACGGATACGGCGGTGTCGAAGACCTGTAGCCCCGCTTTGAGGAGGTTCTCGGAGAGGACGATCTCCTCCTGTACGTTGAACGACTCCTGTGCCGTTACGAAGTTCGCGTTGGCAATGCTCGCTTGAATCTTGCAGACGTCTTCGACTCGCTTCTCCTGGTTGCGGATCCGAGTCTGCAGGTTCTCAATTTGGGTGATCACACTCCGCATGTCGAGGCGCGCCAGATCCATCTGCACAATCTGTTCGTGGATCCTACCGTTGCCGACGAAGCCGCAGGGATCTCCGTACTCGGCGTACTGCTCGCTCAGAAAAGCGAACTCCTCGATGGCCGGATACACCTGGCCATCGACACCCGTGAATACTCCGCAGAGATCTCCGAGCTGGCTCTCATAGGTTCGCGACAAACGAGTCAGCTCGGCCTGAAAGCTGGCCTCGTCGGTGTCGAAGCTCCGAGTCTCGTTGAGCGCCGTTTCCTCTCGACGACGGGCTACGTCGAGCTTGGTCTGTGCGAACTGGTAGATTCTCTCGAAGGCGTTGATGTCGACGTTGGCGCCTCCCGTGCCCAAAGCCGGAAAAGGAACGTAGTCAGGCGAGAAGCCCAGGATGTTTACCTCGTCCGTGATGGACTGATAGACGTTGCCCAGATCAAGCAGCGCCATCGAGTAGCGCTTCTGGGCACGCTCGAGCTCGATGAGGAGCTGTGGCTTGTTGGTGCCCCCAGAGATATCGTAGAGCCGGTTGATGACGTTCGCCAGAGCCACAGACTCGAGATAGGTCTGGTTGTAGGCTCTCGTGGCGACCCGACGCGCCAAGCCGCTTTCGTTGAAGCCTTGGTAGCGGCGCGCGATTTCGGCCCAAGCGCGAGAACGCTGAGTCGAGGCCCGAATCAAGCGATCGAAGTAGAGCGTGACCGTATCGGACGAAAGGAAGTTCCGCGCCAGTTCCGGCGAGCCGCTCTCCAGCGACGCCGAGATGACCTGCGACAATCGATAGAAGCGGTCGAGGGCCATGGAGTAGTACTGGACGGCCTGATGGAGCGTAAACATTTCGTAGCCGGCGATGCCCGAGATGGCGAGACCATCGTCTTCGAACTGGTCCCCGGGGAACCCGGCCGTACTGAGACCGGCCAAATCGAACCTCGACTCGAAAGCGTTGGTGTAGGCCTCGTCCCCCAGCATGATGAGCAGCTCGGAGTAGAGCTTCTCGAATCCCTCTCTGGGCTCTTCGCCCGTGACTGGGCCGGGGCTATAGTCAGCAAAGTTCTCAGCCAGGTAGTCGAATAGCGTACTCTGGTCAGGGTCATTCGGATCGGAGTAGAAGGCCTCATAAATCGACGCGAGGCAGTCGACCCTGTCCCGAATCTCTTCGATGCCTACCGGGTCGTAGCAGTAGGGCTCGGAAGTCGAGATCGGCTGGCATAGCGACGGTGTGAAGCCGAGATTTGTGCCCTCTCGATTGCGGAATCGGGTCTTGTATCGGAAAGCGTCGGCGATCGAAGCGCGCAGCCCGGTGAAGTAGACGTTCTGGTTATTGGGCCGATAGAAGGTCTTGCCTGCTCGACGATCCAGAGGATCGAAGTCGCAGACCTCACCTTGGGTGCAGGTGAAGGTCGGATCGAGCTGAGTGACGACGCTCCCGCTCGCGGTCCAGTTTTGAAGGACAGAGGCGCATGTCCCTGTGTTCTGGCACACGTGGTACACGATTCGATTGTGCTCCGTAGCGGACGCAGTGAAGAAGGTGACGTTGCTCTCCAAAGGGCAGGCGATACGAGCGTCGCGGTACCGATTGCCGCAATCGGTCACATCGGTCCCTAGGCCGCAGACTCCGTCGACGCTCCCCGCCCCGCCGTCATTGCACTCTCCGTTGAGCGAGCGACCGCAGCTATCGTCGTTGTCCCAGCCACCAGAACCCCAGCATGAGGCGTTCTCAAAGCCGCCATTGAAGAGGCCCGTATCCTCGCACAGGTAGTGCACCTCGCTTCCCAATGACGGGGTGCAGCCGAAGACACTGCCGCTGGGCGGAACAATGGCGTCCTGCGGATCGGGATTTCCTCCTGCCACGAGGTTGGCGACGATGGAGTCTGCGTTGGCGCTCGTCACGACGTCCACGCCGAGCAGGTCAAGGATGTCCTCGGAGCATTGGACGCTCGGCGGGACGCCACCCCCCATCAGCCCGTCGGGCTGACGATTGCCTTCGTAGTCGTCTGGTACGCCGTTCGTGTTGCTGTCTTGTCGGTCCAGGTCGACCGGCCGCCGTTCGAGCAGCATGTAGCCGTAAGCCGTGAGGTCTTCGCCGCCGAGGAAAGACGGAAACGTCTCACGGAAAATAATGAAGACGGTGCTTTGGTCGATCATGGCTCCGTCCAGGAGCTTCACTCGACGACGGATGATCTCGCCGTTGGGAATCGGATTGCCGAGGGCAAGGGATCGATTCTCGATCTGTACGTCGGGTTCGATGTTCTCGATGGGCGCGTCGTAGCCGGGCAGGCGAAAGTCCACGCACCACTTCTGTTCGTAGAAACCGCCGTCAATCTCTACATCGGCCAAGAAGCCAGGAACGAGCCACGGCATGTCCTGCTCCACGAAGCCGCCCGCGCAAGCTGCATCGCGCGGCTTGGGATAGCGCCCCCCGATATCGATATCGAGTAGCAGCCCGTCTCTTTCACCCGAACCCGTCGGGGTCTGGAGAAAGGTCACGCAGTTGTCCCGGACCGTGGGGCTACAGCTATCCACGGCACCTGGGTCCTCCTCGAAGCGCATCTCGACGAG
The DNA here is from genome assembly GCA_039024635.1 of Myxococcota bacterium. Lineage (GTDB taxonomy): Bacteria > Myxococcota > Kuafuiibacteriia > Kuafuiibacteriales > Kuafuiibacteriaceae > Kuafuiihalomonas. The sequence goes on from JBCCQA010000041.1 coordinate 3,373, forward strand.
TGGATCGCCAGGATAGTGAAGGGCCGTGTTCGACACGACACGGCCCACCAGTTCTTCAGGCGCCGACGGGTCGGGCGCGTAGACGTTGATGGCCATGGGAAAGGACGACACCCCAGTGGGAATCGGCGAAGACTCGAGGTTGGTGACGTAGGGAACGGGGAAAGCGTTAGGGACGCCTTGACCGAAAAGGTAGCAGGCCCCTAAGCGAGCCACGCAGTCCCGAGAGACCGAAGGCCAGCGCCACTGCTCAGACTCGGTTGCAACTAGGACCGCCAGCATCTCGCGCCATCCGCCGCCGAGGCCGCCATTTCGGAACGCACCCCAGCGCTGGATGAGACCGTTGGCCACGGCTACGTCCCGAACCTGTCCCTGTCGCGCCTCAACGAAACGGCGGGGACGGTCGAGCCAGCCGATGCCGCCCTGCTCCGTCGAATCGATACCAGCGTCATCGAAGTTGGCGAAGTACACCATCCGTCCAGCCCACTGACCTTCAGCCTGAGCGACATAGCTCAGGTCGACGTTCTGGCTTCCCAGCGGGCTTTCCACCTTGATGATGCCGCGCCACCGGACCGCATTCACGCCCTCACCTGCCAGCCGGACGGTGATGGTCGGACAACTCTCGTCGTTCTCGCAGTTGGGAGGAACACGTACGTCGATCGACGTGTCTGAGCTGATGAACCCGAACTCACCCATCTCCATCCACCACAATGGACAGGCGATGCCGGTGCACGTTCCGTCCGGGGGAAGGTCGATGTTCTCCGAGCTTCCGTCTTGTCGGTTGAGGCCATGAGACGCCTTAGTCACCGTGAAGTTTACAAAGCCCGTGCTCCGATTGATGAGCTGGAACTCCTTCGTGGTCTCGACGTTCGAGAAGCCGAGGACAGGCTGGGTCACTTGGAATGTCCCGGTGTCGGGCACGAAGTTCGCCGTCACGTCGGGTGTGGTGGAGGCCATACAGTAGCCCGCCACGTTGTCTTCCGACTCGCAGATGGTGCCCGTCGGGCAGTCGTCACTGATGCCGACCGAACAACGGGTTCGACAGACGTGCCGAAAACAGCTGAGTGCGTCGCTACAGTCTGCGTCGGTATCGCAGTTCGAATAGCAGTAGCCTTGCATGCACTGCTGAAACTCAGGGCACTCGCCGTCCGAAGTGCACATTCGCCGGGGCTCACTTGGCAGCTTGCACTCGCCCATCTCGCAAACGAGGTTGTCGAGACAGCCATCCATGTAGCCGTCAGGGTTGCAGCGTCGAACTTCGCCGCCTTCCTCCACCAGATCTCCGCTACAAGGTGTGTAGCACTTAGGGCTGGCCGGTGGCGTCCGCTTCTGTACGACCTCGTCACCCGCACATAGACCGTTCGTACACGAGAGCCCAGGAAGACAGCTCTCGCCCGAATCGCACTGACAACCCAGGGTCCCCAAGTCGCAGTACACGCAGCGAGCGGGGTTTAGGGTCTGGTCGCACCGCGCGTTGGTCGAACATGTGTTGTTTGACCTACAGCCTCCACCGACCTGACCCGTCTGATCGATGCAGACGTTGCCGCTGCAGGCGAGTCCAGGGTCGCAACTTCCCGCCAAGCACTCACACCCGAGCTCACCAGGAATGCAGGTCCGGGCCCTGCACAAGCCATCGACACAGGCCGACATGCCCATGCACTGGCTGCCGCCTCCGCATGCGCAACCGAGCTGACCCACCGGGCACGATTCGGACTCGCACATGTTGGCAGCGTTGCAGGTTAGAGGCTGCCCGCCGGACGTCCGGCCGCAGCTGCCTTCGAGACAGTCGCAGCCCTCGATCCCAGCAGGACAAACGACGGGACTGCACACGCCGGCTTGGCAGCTGAGACCTGCGTCGCAGCCGCCCGAGGGAAGACAGGCGCACTGGGTCGAGCCCTCTGGGCAGCCGGTGTCGTCCGCGCCGCAGGCGTATCCGAGGCCTAAAAGAAGAGCGATGAGAACGCGTCGGAGAGCAGTCATGTTGGGCTCCTGGAAGGTCAGCGGACCAAGGCCGACGCCGAAGGCAGCGGCACCCCATTGGCATCGAAGCAGTTCACCGTCCGTACTGACAGCGCAGCGGGCGAGCCTCGAACATCGAGCTGGGTGCCCTCACCTCCGTTGAGGGAGCGCATTCCGCCGGCGGCCAGCGCCACGGCATACCGAGGCCGCCGCGCCCTAAGGGCCCCGTCAACCCCGGGTCCCGGAGTCATCGCCAACACCTCGGCGCTGGGACTCTCCAGCAAGACTTCGCAAGCGGTCGCCCCCGCCGCATCGATGACAAGGCGCCCTGAGGTCGTGCCGTCGTCGACGCACAGACCCTGTTCGTTGCATGTCTGACCCGATGGGCAGCCGGTGGCAGAGCCTGGGGTGCACATGCCGCCACCCGAACCCCCGCTACTGCCGCAGGCGGTGGCGAGGCTCAGGGCCAGCGTCAGGAACGAGGCGTGTAGGATGTGAAATCGGGTGCTCTGCATGTCGGTCTCCGAAGGCGGTGGCCCTCATGGACGCAAGCCGACGTCGGTCATGAGGAGCCGACACGACGAGTCCGTTTTTCTGGTTTGCACCGACCAGTGTGACGGAGCGCTCTTAGCAGTGTCGGAAAACAGGCCGAACTGACGGCCGGCTAGCGTGGGCCGGACCGGACTTAGCTGGCTTCGGGGTCTTGAAGCTCGAGGAGCGCGTGCAGGCGGGCCCGGGCGAAGCGCCAATCTCGCTCGACGGTTCGCTCGGTCACACCGAGAAGCTCGGCGCACTCCTGCCCCGTCAACCCACCGAAGAAGCGCATGAGGACGATTTGATGCGGACGCGGGTGCTCAGACTCGAGAACCTCGAGAGCCTGGTTGAGGGCCAGAAGCTCCTCGGCCGGAGCTTCGACTGCAAGCTCCAGGTTCTCGGCCGACACTCGACGCTGGTCCCCGCCTCGCTTCTTCCGAGCCTTGGCCCGAGCGTGCTCCACCAAGATGTCCCGCATGGCCCGGGAGGCCACGAAGAAAAAGTGGGCTCGATTGTCGAAGTCCGCGTCTCCACCGAGCACACGGAGGTAAGCCTCGTGCACCAAGGCCGTTGGCTGAAGCGTATGGTTGGGGGGACCGTTGCGCATCTTCGCCGCCGCCATGACGCGGAGCTCCTGATAGACGCGCTTCAAAAGCGCATCCTTCGCTGGTTCGTCTCCCGACCTCGCCCGTTCCAGAAGCTGGGTTATGGGGCCGGCCTCGCTCATTCCCTTGGGGAAAAAACCATGTATGCGGGTTCCTGGATAGACCCGGCGCAGGGTCCGGGAAGCGGTTTCAGGGTTAGGCCGAGGACACGGAAAGGGCGTCATGGACGACGCTGAGCGTCTCTACGACCAGTTCGACCGGGCGGTACGCCTGGAGGGACAAGAACGAGCCGCTCTCCTCGACGACATCGCGCAGCTGGATCCGTCCCTTCATGCCGAACTGGTCGAGCTCCTGCGCAACGACGCAACGGCGCCGCCCGGTTTCCTTGGCGGTCCTCGTCCGTCGCCCTCCCCCAAGGCCAAACCGAGCACACACTGGGATAGACCCCTCGCTGGATTTCCCGAGAAGGTCGGAGGCTACCGGCTGCTTCGGGTCTTGGGCCAGGGCGGAATGGGCGTCGTGTTCGAGGCCGAGCAGTCCCGGCCGGCCCGACGGGTCGCCCTCAAGGTCATCCGCCCTCGGATGATGCAGCCCGAAGTGCTGGATCGCTTTTCCGCGGAGGCCGAGATCCTGGGACGACTCCGGCACCCGAGCATCGCCCATGTGTACGAAGCGGGGATGGATCAGTCGGCCGGGGAGACATGGCCCTACATCGCCATGGAGCTGGTGACGGGCCGCAGTCTGGAGGCGTACCTGGACGCCCGAGCCTGCAGCACCCGGGAGAGGCTCGAGCTCTTCGCCCGAATTTGCGACGCGGTGGAGCATGCGCATCAGCAAGGCGTGGTCCATCGGGACCTCAAGCCGGCCAACATCATGATCGTAGAAGCCGGCCGCGAGCAGGACGGGACCCCGAAGATCCTGGACTTCGGTGTCGCTCGAGTGGCCGGGACCGAATTCGAACACACGGGCCAGACCCAGGCGGGGGCAATCATCGGCACGCTGGGCTACATGAGTCCGGAGCAACTCCTGGGCCGTTCCTCAGAGGTCGATGCCCGCTCCGATCTCTACTCCCTTGGGGTCGTCCTCTTCCGAATGCTGACAGGACGTCTTCCCTACGACGTGCAGGACAAGTCGCTTCCGGAGGTTGTTCACCTGGTTGAGCGAGACGAACCCACCCGCATCTCGGAAGTCGTCGATGGTCTTTCACGCGACATTGAGACCATCGTGTCCAAAGCGCTGGAAAAGGACCGCGATCGCCGATACGCGTCTGCGGCCGAGCTGTCGGCAGACGTTCGACGCCACCTCGGCGACGAGCCCATCCAAGCACGGGCGCCTAGCCTTCGCTACCGGGCGGCCAAGTTCACACGGCGACACCGAGCGTTGGTGGGCGGGGTGGCTGCCACCATAGCCGCCCTCCTCGTCGGGGTCGTCATAGCTACGTCTGCGCTCTTGCAAGTGCGTCGCGAGCGCGACGCAAAGGAAGAAGCACTCCAAATCTCTCGCGCGACCACGGCCTTCTTGACCGACATGCTCGGCGCGGCGAACCCCCGCAGCGGAGGCAAGGACGTCACCGTAGCTCAGGTCCTCGACGATGCGGGGGAGCGGATCGAGACCGCGTACCCCGACAAGCCTCTGGTCGCTGGCCGGCTGTGGCGAACCCTGGGTGAGGCCTACTTTGGTTTGGGCCTTCCTCATCAGGCGGTGGCCGTCCTACGGCGGGCGGTGGCCGCACTGTCTGAGGCCACGGGATCCACGTCGCTCGAGGTCCTGGCTGCCCGCAGGGAGCTGGGGCGCGCGCTGTTCGAAGACGAGGACCACACCTACGACGAGGCCATGCTCGAGGTGCGGGCCGTCCTCGAGGACTACAGGGAACAGCTCGAGCCTACCGACCTCCGTATAGCGGAAACGCTGGGCGGGATGGCCATGATCGAGATGTTCGCTGGCTCGTACGAGAAGTCGCTTGAGTACATGGAGGAGGCGAAGGAGATCGCAGATCGCTCCCGCTCGCTTCCAACACGTCTACGTGTCGATCTCTGCGCCCTGCAGGGCAACGTACACATGCGTGAAGGCACCCATCATGAAGGCCTGGTGCTCTTCAAAGCGTGCGTGGAAGACGTCATGGACAGGCTCGGACCCGATCACCCCGACACCTTGGATCTGCTCGAAGGCATGGCGCTGACCTACCGAAATCTTGGGCAGCTGGAGGACGCGGCGCGTGTCTTTCGGCGGGTGTGGGAAAACTCGAAGCGCGTCATGGGACCGGCGTCGAGCGAGACACTGCAGACCGCCAACTTCCTCGGCCGTGTCCTGGCCGATCAGGATCGGATCGATGACGCTTTGGAGGTCGTGGCCGAAGCCCGCAGAGCCGATGAGGCGAAACGTGGGTACGTTCAGGGCTACCTCGACTTCGCGTACGGTCGCATCCTCGCCAAGGCCGAACGCTGGACCGACGCCGAAGCGGCATTTCGCCGATCTCTGAAGCGAATCGAAATCATGGGAGCAACCGGAAGCTACTCGTACTTCGTGACGACGTTGGAGCTGGCCAAGGCGCTCCTACCTTCGAAGAAGTACGGCGAAGCCGAGAGACGCCTTCGTCGGATCCTTAAGGACATGAACTCGGCGGCCTTCGACCACTTGAAAGACGAAGCGAACCTCCTCGTGAGCCAGGCCATGGTCCTCCAGGGCCATAGAGACATCGCTCTCAGCTGGCTCCAGGGCCTTCCAGAGCCGAAGTCCAAGGACCGAAAGGCTGCACTTCGAGCCGCTATCCAAGATCTGAGGCCCGGTGCCCGTCCGGCAGTGAGGTCCCCAAGGAGATAAACGTGGACGAGGTGCGCAAGCTTGATCTCGTGCACTCGACCGAAGGAGTGTCTCGCTGTGGCGATGCATGAACGCTTGCGAGCCTTGTTCGACGAGGCGCTGGATCTGAATCGGGACGCCCGATCCGAGTTCCTCGAACGACTCGCCGAGGAGTCGCCGGACTTGGTGCCGGAGCTCGAAAGCCTTCTTCGAGCCGTGTCCACGGTGCCTGACAAGTTCCTCGGCGGCTTTGGCAAAGCTGAACCGTCAACGCCCGAACGGTTTGGTCGGTACCGGATCCTGGGCGAGCTCGGACGCGGGGGCATGGGCGTGGTCTACAAGGCCGAGCAGGATCAGCCCCATCGGACGGTAGCGCTGAAGGTCGTCCGTTCGTCACTGCTGTCCGAAGGCTTGAAACGTCGAGTCGCTCACGAGTCCGAGATGCTGGGCCGACTGCAGCATCCCGGTATCGCCCATGTCTACGACGCAGGAACGGTCGAGACGGGACGAGATGTGCTGCCGTACATCGCCATGGAGTTCGTCCAAGGGCAGCGAATCGATGTATTCCTCGATGAGAAGAAGGCCGACCTGCGACAGCGGCTCGAGCTCTTCGCGCGCGTGTGCGACGCGGTGGACTACGCCCACCAGATGGGCATCGTTCACCGAGACCTCAAGCCCGCCAACATCCTGGTGAAGGACAGCGGCACGAGCGGGACCAAGGGAGGACAGCCGAAAGTCCTCGATTTTGGCGTGGCGCGCTGGGTGGGCTCCGACGAGGCCCTGTCCACCATGCACACCGAGACCGGCCAGATAATTGGCACCGTCGGCTACATGAGCCCAGAGCAGATCTCGGGAGAGAGCGCCGTCGACGCTCGGACGGACGTCTATGCGCTAGGTGTGCTCCTGCACTGGTTGCTCGCCCGACGACTACCCCACGAACTCGACCATAAGAGCCTGCCCGAGGTAGCGCGCATCATCTCCGAAGACGAGCCCGAACGACTGTCGACGGCGGACAGTCGATTCCGCGGTGATCTTGAGACCATCACTGCCACTGCATTGGAGCGGGACCCAAACCGACGCTATGCCTCCGCTGGATCGCTGGCGAGAGACGTCCGGCGGTTCATCGCGAACGAGCCCATCGCGGCTCGGCCCCCAAGTCTGTCCTATCGCATCGCCAAGTTCACCCGTCGCAACACGGTCCTGGTCGTCGGCACACTGGCGACCTTCTTCGTGCTGTGCGCCGGCATTGCCGGCACGACGCTGGCCTACCTTGATGCTCGGCGCCAGCGAGACGCCAAGGAGCAGGCCCTGACGGCATCGAACGCCGTCGTGGACTTCATGGTCGACGTAATGGAGTCAGCCAGCCCGGAATTCGGTGATCGGGACATCACCATCCGCGACGCCCTAGCCAAAGCCACCAATACTGTCGCGGGACGCTTCGAGTCGCAGCCCGCCATCGCCGCTACAGTTCACTCGACGCTGGGTGAGACGCTTCGCCAGTTGGGAGACCTGAGCAAGGCGGAAGAGCAGGCGCGAGCCGCTCTGGACCTGCTCGATGCTCGGACCAAGCTCCATGGAGAAACGCAGAAGGTGTTGGCCAACATCCTATTTGACCAGGCCAAATTCGACGAAGCTTCGACCGTCGTCGACGAGGCGTTGTCGGCCCTACGTCGGATGGAGCCGCCCGATAATCGACTGCTGTTCGGCGCGCTGATGACGGCAGCCCACACCGCGACAAACCGTTCACGCTTTGAAGAAGCGCAAACGCTATTGGATGAGGCAGAAGTGATTCGTCCGCGTCTCAAGCCGATGAACCCGGACGATGGCTATGATGTCGAGGTCCTCCGAGCGATTCTGGACGCCCGCAGATTGGACTTCGCTGAAGCAGCCCGTCGCTATGAGCGGCTCATCGAGCAGATGCAGAAGGATGGTGCGTCGAAGGATGGGCACTACCTGACGGTCGCCCACAACCTGACCATTGCCTACGGTCAACTCGGGCGTCATCTAGAGTCGCTCGAGATGGGCAGGACGGTCGTCGAGCGCTTCACCGACATCTACGGTCCGTCCCATCGAAATACGCTGGGAAGCCGTAACGGCGTCGTGGGCAGTCTGATGTCTCTCGGTAGGATGGACGAAGCCGAAGCCTACTTCGAGGAGACCCTGGCCATCGCGGAAGCCGCGTACCCTCCGGGATCCGCGAACCTCCTCTTCCTGCGGTCCAAGCAGGGCACCTTGCTGTCGGCGCGAGGCCGGTTCGAGGACGCCCTCCGCGTTTACCGCAAGACCTACGGATCGCTCGTCGCCAATGAGGGTCAGGACTCGAACGGCGCCTACTGGACCCACCTCGCCGTGATGTCGATGCTGAGTAAGCTCGAACGCTATCCCGAGTTGGAACGAGAGGCTCGGCATCGTCTCGAGCACGTCACGAAGAAGCTGGGTGAGGAGCATCCGAGAGCCGGCAACGTCCGCTTCTGGCTGGCCGAAGCCCGCCTCGGACAGGGCGACAGCGAGCGTGCAACCCAACTGTATAGGCGGGTCGTCGACGCCGAGTCCTCCAGGTACAACGACCAGGCCAAAGCCCGCTTGCGGGAGCTTGGTGACGAGCAGCCCGTCGCCGAGTAGACGGCAAGTCCCTAGCCCCTCGCCTTCCCTTCAGTGACATGGAACGCAACGCACCTAGTGCGCTCCATCGACTGAACGGAGCCATGGGCAATTTCGGTCCACACGCGTCACGCGCACGACCGCCTCGGCCGGCCCCTCCTCACAGCGGTCACCTCGAGCCCGAGCCGAGCCGACGCCGACCAGGCGCTTCCGGCGATCGTAGACAGGCCCTCCGGAGTCTCCGGGGCAGAAGAAGCGGTCGTCGATGCGAACGAGATACTCTGCTTCTAATTTTTTGGACGATGCCTGTCCAGGCGCGGAGGGTCCCGCCTCGTTTCGGACTGGCGCCTACCATGACGACGCGGTCGCCAGGTCTCAGGGGCGACCGACAGCTCAGCTGAGCACCGTCTGGCTTGGGAGCGTCTCGCAAGCTGCATACCTGGAGATCCCCGCCGCTACCGGGATCGCTATCCTCTGGGGTGTGGCAGGACACGGGCCTCAACGCGCGTCCATTCATGGTCCGAGCCGAGTCGACCGGACAGTGGCCGGCCGTGACGAGTCTTCGTTGGGCGAGGCTCCCTGTGCAGGAGTCGAGAACAACGACACGCTCCGCCCAGGGAGTAGAGACACATCCGGCGCCGAGCCACCCAAGGAGACCGAAGGACCCTAACAGGGAAGCTGCCGCCCGCCCTAAGACTTGATGACGGCAGTCCGCTCACCGCCAGGTGGCAGAAGGCTACGGCGTGTGCGGTCACAGAGACCCTAGCTGCCGACTTGCCTCGGAATCAGGAAACGAATCCCCAGTAAGGTCCCGAAAGGGACGAAGGCAGCGATGAGCAGGGCGGGAAGAGTCGAGAAGCGCAAGTTGAGCCCCTTCCAAGTCGAGAACGCACTCTGCCAGTAGATCAGAGTTAGCACCCCATGAACCCAGCCGACGAATGCAGACTCTCCATCGATGTCGATTCCGAAGAAGATACGCAAGGGCATCGAGACGCAGAGCATGAACAAGAGACTGGCTCCTTCCAACCAAGCTACTAACCCAAAGTACATTGCCATCTGCCGCTCTTCCTTGCCCGACTCGAACCGGAACTTCCGTCGCGCGACCATGGCCAAGCTAAAGGTTCCAATTGCCGTAGTGTTCGCCGCCAGCCACACTGACTCCTTCTCTCGGAAGACCATGCATGCAGCCGTGAACCCCAATAGGCCCCATGCCAAAGCAGGAGAGGCGGTCGCAAACTCAGTCTTATGAGCCACTACGAACGCGATGTGGAGTGCACAAAACGAGGCAAGCAGGCTCGCAAGAATCCATGGTGAGGTGGGACTGCGGCTGCTCTCGGTCAACAACAGCCAGCCCGCGCTCCAGGCTCCAGTGAATCCGGGGAGGGCCAACCGGTAGAGAGCATCCAATCGTCGTCGTCTTTCACAGGAGGCGAAGACGATCGCGAGACCCAAGATGAGAACCCCAAGCGAGATCCATTTCAGAAGTCGTAACGTCCACCAGTCCATTCAGGGCTCCTATGTGTCTTCTCCATATCCTCTTGCGGAAGATGTGGACTTGGGCGCGCCTCACTCCAAGCTTGAGCTCGGAGTGAGGTCGAGTCATCCGCCGCGCAACCAGTCGAGCCGGACCTCATTTGGAGGACGTCTGAGGACCGGGGAACCCAAGCTGACTGCCTATATCCCCCACCAAGTCTCTGATATGCTTCGGTGCTCCGGACCAACCACCTACGTCATATTCATCTTCCGGTGTGAACTCCAGCATCAAGCTGATCGCTCGAGGCAGGTTCTTGCTTGATGTAAACCGTTCCAAGAGCGTGAAGATGACCTCAATCCCACCACTAATTCCACTCGCGGAGAACAGCTTTCCGTCGACAAAGATGGAATCGGCGACATTTACGCCTCCAAACTCTTCGAATGCCCTCTGGCTAAACAGGCCCACCGCAGCCTTCTTGCCGGAAAGTGCTCCTGTCGCAGCCAGAAGCACCCCACCCGAGCAGATTGACACCGTGTAGTCGGACTTCTCATAGGCCTTTCTAAGCCATCCCATGAACTCCTTGCTGCTCATCAAGTCCATGTTCACGATCCCACCAATGATCAGTATGTCGGGGGTCGGAAGCTCATCAAGAGCTGTGTCCGCCATGAACTGGGCCCGGCCCAGCCCATCCGTCTTCAGGCCCTTCTCCCGCGCCACAAAGTGAAATTCGAGGTCCTTCTTGGATATGAAATCCAGGATTGAATACGAAGGGATGAAGTCGTGGATGACTGCGCCTTCTTCGGCCACCACCGCCACCGTCCTCGGCTGGCCGTCGGCTTTGAGAAAGACCTTTCCCAAGACTAGATTCGGCGTATTCTCTGATTCTTCAGCCAAAGAAGCTCCTGGTACAAAAATAATTAAGTTCAGTATTGTAATAATCTGCGGGCATCTCATTCAGAGCCCCAGCCCTTGGGGATGAGGAGCCGAGCACGGCCCCCTTCGAATGACGGAGTCTATCTCCACCGCCATTGACTTCCACTCTTCTCGAGACTCATTCACTTTCCTTCTTGCCTCCTTTAGCCCAGCCCCCTCTTGCACCGAGTGGGAAAGCTGGGCGGATAGTCGTTGACTGGCTGGGTGGCGTAAAGGACATTGATCCGACGATTTCGGCCAGCCGAGGATGTCTATGCCTGACAAACGTCCAAGGAGCCTTAGCTCGACTCGGAGGGGATCTGGTCGCCGTTTGGTCTTTCTGGCGTTTCCAGAGGTTGCGATGCTCGACCTGGTAGGCCCCTGGGAGGTCTTTGCAACAGCGAACAGGCTGGCGACTGGCAGGATCCCAGCCTACTCATTGGAGCTCGTCTCCGACGATGAAGGCTCTGAGATCGGTACCCAGAACGGGATATCCATGGTGAGCCACTACTCAGCCTCCATGTGCCGTGGTGCGATCGATACCTTGGTCGTTCCGGCCGCTGATCTCAGCTGGACGTGGGAGGCTTCCTCTCCTTCTGCGCGTCTTCTGCGGCGGTTGGCAAACAGGTCTCGTCGGGTCGTGTCCGTCTGCGCCGGGGCGTTCTTCCTGGCCGCGGCAGGACTACTTGATGGCAAAACGGCGACCACACACTGGCGCGGAGCCAAAGAGCTATCGACCCGCTACCCGAGGGTGAACGTTGAACCCGATTCGATTTTCGTTAAGGACGGCAACACCTATACGTCTGCTGGCGTCACGGCCGGTATTGACCTCGCTCTAGCGCTTGTCGAAGAAGACCTTGGGCGAGCCTTGGCACTAGAATGCGCTCGAAACCTCGTGGTCTTCATGTGCCGACCTGGTGGACAGTCGCAGTTCAGCTCGGCCCTGGAAGCTCAGCATACAGAACGAAGCGCTATCGGAGACCTGGTCTCATGGATTGCCGCCCACCCCTCGTCGGATCTCACCGTCAGCGCGATGGCGGAGCGCGCTCAGATGAGCCCGCGAAACTTCTCCAGAATCTTCCGGCGCGAAGTGGGTCAGACACCCGCCTCATTCGTGGAGAAACTGCGAGTTGAAGCAGCAAGAAGGCGCCTCGAAGAGACCAGCCTCTCGCTCGACACCATTGCTGAAGAGTGCGGTTTTAGCGGTGCTGACGTCATGAGGCGTTCGTTCCATCGTGTCCTCAGCGTAGCACCGAGTGACTACAGACAGCGCTTCCATCCTCGACGCTAGGCTGATTCGACGGGTTGATCGAGAGCGCGCCTCAGGGCATGGCCGTGAGTACCTCCACGCCTTCCTCCGTCACCAAGATGGTGTGCTCGAACTGAGCGGAGAGTGCACCGTCTCGGGTCACGACCGTCCAGCCGTCGGCCCGCAAAGAGGTTTCTGCGCCCCCGGCATTGATCATGGGTTCAACGGTGAAGGCCATGCCGGGCCGGATCCGGAAGCCGCGACCCGCGACCCCATAATGGGGGATCTGAGGCTTCATGTGCATGCGGCGCCCAATCCCGTGGCCACAGTACTCTCGGACCACGCTGTAGCCTCGTGGCTCTGCGTAAGCGAGAATGGCCGCACCGATGTCACCGACTCGACCGCCCAGCCGCACGGCCTCGATTCCAGCGTACATGGAAGCTTCCGCCGCTTCGACGAGCCGGCGCGCCTCCGGCTTTACGTCCCCCACGAGGAAGGTCCGTGACGTATCGCCATGAAATCCATCGAGCTCGATGGTCACGTCGACGTTGACGATGTCGCCTTGTTCGAGCCGCTCTTCGCCAGGGATCCCGTGGCAGACGACATGGTTCCGGCTCACGCACACCCGTCCAGGGAAGCCCTCGTAGCCGAACTGACTCGACCTCGCTCCATTCCGTCGGCAAAGAGCCTGAGTAGCCTCATCGATGTCCCGGGTGCGCATTCCGGGCTCGATGCCTTCGCCGATTTGCTGGAGGATGGACGATGCAGCAGACCCCACGCGACGCATGCGCTCCATGTCTCTCGACGACAGCAGCTCGACCATTCGGATGGTATCGAGCTTCGTGGCAGAGGCGACCAATACCTTTTTGGTATGAGCCCTCCTTCAACATCGGCGGATGTTCCGCGGCGAGCCGTTCACTGGTACCCTAGCGCCGTGAGTCTCGAGCAGCTCCGATACTTCGTCGTTGTAGCCGAGGAAGAGCACATGACGCGAGCCGCCGAGCGGCTTCGGATCTCCCAGCCACCTCTTTCTCGTCAGATGCGCGCCCTCGAAGAAGAGCTTGGCGCCCGCCTCTTCCGACGCACCTCCCGTGGGCTGAGACTCCTTCCAGATGGCAAACGGCTATTGGAAGAGGTCCGACCAATCCTAGCCAGTCTATCGTCCTTGAGGAACCGAATAGCCGGCGGAAGGACCACAGCGTCCGAGGAGGGCAGCCTGTCTCTTCATGCCACTGCTGACGAAGACTCCGATGCCGATGCTGATCCCAACGTCGAATAGCTACTGTGCTGTGGTCTCAAGCGGCCATCACGGGCTGGACGCTTCTTCTTTGAACTCGACGACTTCGCCAAACGAGAACGAATCGGCTGGAGAGAACCCCGCACGAACGTAGGCCTCAGGGGCCTTCTCGAAGAGGAAATCCATGAAGGCCTTGGCTACCGGGCCTGACTCTTCAGAAGAAGAGGCCACGAGAATCTCTTGGCCGAGCCGTGAGGCGTCAGGCAAACAGCGTGCTGCCAGATGTTCGGGATACTGCTGAGCCCAGTACTGGGCTAGGTGCACGAAGATCAGACCCGCATCGGCGTACCCGGCCAACAGCGCATAGGGCACGTCTCGATGCTGAATGGTCAGTCGGCCAGGGAAGCTATCAACCTCTCGAGCGAGTAGGCGTTCGACTGCGCTTGGAGGCAAGGCCGCAGAGAGGGCGCTGAGGTACTGCCGTCGAGCACCTGACTCATGGGAGCTCGCGAGAATGAGCCGAGCCTGCGTCGCGACCAGTCCCGGGAGGTCCTGGACGTCGCCTGGACCGTCCCGTCTAACGAGAAGGCCCATGCCCTGATGTCGAGCCAGGCTGCGCCCACTCCCACCAACGTAGCCGCCGACGGCCAACCTCCGAAGAGGGCCTACTCCGGCCATCACGATATCCGGCCAAAGCCCGCCCTCGCCTCGCCTCAGCGGGACGCGTAGTGTCCCAAAGCTGAGACCTCCCGACTCCAGAGCATCGACGACCATGAACTGAGGAAGAGTAATCACAAGAATCTCGTCTCGACGAACACGGCATGCCTCTCGCGAAGCACACCAACTGGGAAACTCGTCCAGGACGAGAGGGAGCAAAGCTGGAAAGTGATTGCCCTCCGTTAGGATCGTCAGCTCCGCCGAGCCGTCGACCGGGCCAATCACGTCGACGACCGTGTTCGTGTGGCCGAGGAGGCGTGGCCCAGCCAGCCGTGGGCCCGGCACGTTCCAGGCTACGACCGAGACAGAGCTGCTAGGTGCGGCCCTACAGCCGAAGGACGTCAACAGCACGAGCCAAAACACGCGGACGGAACAGCACATGCGGTGGAGTGGATCTTGGGAGATTGCGTCGTTCACCATCTGCTCGAGCCCCGTTCTCTGTACGTATAGGTCTCCATTGGGACACGTGGCCATCCAGGCAGCTTTGCCTCCTGGGTCCAGGGAGAGCTGGCAGTGTGGGCTCTCATATGTACCTCAGGATCATGCACTCTGCGACGGCACACGATGATCTCCTTCTTGAGCCGTCGCGAGCATCATCCTCGATACGGTGGCGCTTCCTCCGAATTGCGGCACGGGCCTATCCGCAGGAGTTGTCAGCGACCAACGATCGGGTTCGGGTCTCGGTCTACGGTGTGGAGGCCGAGTTGGCACTTGCTCCGGTCCCGCCCCGGTGCGAGGTTCACGGTCCCATGCAGATCCGCGCCGCCGTGGCCCGCGAAGCGGGCAAGCCGCTCACCGTCGAGACCGTCGACCTGGAAGGGCCGAAAGCCGGCGAGGTGCTGGTCGAGCTCAAGGCCACCGGCGTCTGCCACACCGACGCGTTCACGCTTTCGGGGCGAGATCCCGAGGGGATCTTTCCCAGCATTCTGGGCCACGAAGGGGCCGGCGTCGTAGTCGAAGTGGGCCCGGGCGTCGCCGATCTGAAGCCTGGCGACCACGTCATCCCGCTCTACACGCCTGAGTGTAGACGGTGCGAGTACTGCCTCAACCCAAAGACGAACCTGTGCCAGGCGATCCGGTCGACGCAGGGGCGAGGCTTGATGCCTGACGCCACGTCCCGGTTCTCGGCAGGCGGCGAAACGCTCTACCACTACATGGGGACATCTACCTTCGCCCAGTACACGGTCCTTCCCGAGATCGCCTTGGCCAAAGTGCGTGCCGACGCACCCTTCGACAAGATCTGCTACATCGGCTGCGGTGTCACCACCGGGGTTGGAGCGGTCGTCAACACGGCGAAGGTCGAGCCAGGATCCAACGTCGTCGTGTTCGGCCTTGGCGGCATTGGGCTCAACGTCATTCAGGCCTGCCGCATGGTGGGCGCAGATAAGATAGTGGGCGTCGACGTCAATCCCAAGAAGAAGGCCATCGCCGAGTCCTTCGGCATGACACACTTCGTGAATCCGGGGGAAGTTGAGGGCGACCTGGTTCCGTATTTGGTGGACCTGACCGGAGGAGGCGCCGACTACTCCTTCGAGTGCATCGGCAACGTAGACGTGATGCGTCAGGCGCTGGAGTGCTGCCACAAAGGATGGGGTGAGTCGGTCATCATCGGCGTGGCGGGGTCCGGCGAAGAGATCGCGACCCGTCCTTTCCAGCTCGTAACGGGGCGAGCTTGGCGCGGCTCGGCCTTCGGCGGGGCCCGAGGGCGAACGGACGTGCCCAGAGTCGTGGACTGGTACATGGAAGGAAAGATCCAGATCGACCCGATGATCACCCACACCTTTCCGCTGGATCGGATCAACGAAGCCTTCGACCTGATGCACGAAGGCGATTCGATCCGTTCCGTCATCACCTACTGAGGTTTGGCGCGGTGCAGATCGCATGGGAAAAGAAGTGCTTCGGTGGCGTGCAGGGCGTCTACCGCCACGCCAGCAGCGCAACCGGAACTGAGATGCAGTTCAGTGTCTTCGTTCCGCCCGGGCCGGGTATGTCCACTCGTCATCCCGTGGTCACCTTCCTATCTGGGCTGACGTGCACGGAAGAGAACTTCACCCTGAAAGCCGGGGCTCAGCGTTGGGCCGCGGAGCTGGGGCTGGTGGTGGTGGCCCCCGACACCTCGCCCCGAGGCTTGGACCTGCCGGGGGAGCACGAAGCCTCGGACTTCGGCAGCGGAGCCGGATTCTATGTGGACGCGACCCGCGCGCCTTGGTCGGCCCACTACCGTATGTTCACCTACGTGACCGAAGAGCTTCCGGCCCTGATCGCCGATGCCTTTCCAGTCGAGACCGAGCGCTGGGGCATCATGGGCCATTCGATGGGCGGACACGGAGCCCTGGTAGCGGCTTTGCGCCGGCCCGAGCGATTTGGATCGGTTTCCGCCTTCGCCCCGATAGCCAACCCGTCCGATGTACCCTGGGGCCGCAAAGCGCTCTCCGGATACCTAGGCGACGATCCAGAGACCTGGCGCGCCTGGGATGCCAGCCGCCTGATCGAAGATGGAGCCCGGGTGCCCCACATCCTGGTGGATCAGGGGACGGACGATCCGTTCCTAGCCGAACAGCTTCGACCCGATGCGCTTCGAGCAGCCTGCGATGGGACCGGTCAGCCGCTGGAGCTGCGCATGCAGCCCGGTTACGACCACAGCTACTTCACGATCGCAACATTCATCGGCGCCCACCTGAGCTATCACGCCGCCCGTCTATGAACTGGTCGCGATGATGCCGGGAGTCCAGTCGCGGCGATTCAGGGTCTACAGTCGCGAGAACCCCGAGATGCGTTGGAGAGCTCTCCTCGCTCGACTACCAAGGCAACCAAGTAGATACGACGCGGGTTCATCCCGCCTCCAGGAGCGTCCGAGCTCCGACGAGCTGAGCGCTCTGCGTGCGGTGGGCGACCGAGATCATTTCGCCCTTTGCGGGTTTCTGTTCTAGCTCTAGCGCCGCCATGGGAGGACGTGGGGCATCTGGCGATCTCGACGGGTCTCCCTCCACGCTTTTTTTGTTTTCCAAGTCAGAACTGGAGGGATGGGTTCATAGGGATCTGAGATGCACCTGCTTCGTTCCGTCTCGTGGTCTCTCCTCCTGGTGTTCATCTCGGTCGAAACCACACTAGCGTATCCCCATTGTCCCCTCGACCGGCAGGTGGCTATCCTCAACCCGGCCGTTTCCACGAGCTGCCTCGCGCTGCCGGGCTCCGGGTGGGTCGGCAGCCGGTTGTTCCCGGGGGCAACGCCCGGCACGGCTCTCGCTGCCTACTGTGTTTACGACTGGGTGGGACCGAGTGAGCCCCTGCCGAGTGGTCTGCCCAGCGCGGGAGGCCCCACTGACCCTCTCGAGGAGATCGCCCCAGACTGTCACATCGTGGCCGCTCATGGCCATCCGTTCACGACCGAGAACGCTTCCCAGCTGGAAACGGCGGCGTTGCTCCAGATCGAAGCCCTGAATCCCCTGCCACGTCCTTCTACTTCGACCTCTCCGACGACGGTCGTCGTGGTGGATTCGGCCGTCGACCAAGCCCCCCCTCTTCCTGGCTCAGGCTACCTGGATCATGGCGAAGACCTCGGGACCTGGATCCGGACTTTGGCTTGTCCCGGTGGCGGTCCGGTATGTCAGGCCGAGGTAGCTACCTCCCTCGCTCTAGCCCTCCTTCGCGTGGAAGGTCAGTCGGTCCGCGATACGACAAACGGTGGCGACCACGGAAGCCTCGCCGATCTCGCAACATCGATCTTCCGTCGCTACGCCCTGCTGCCACAGCCTCCCGGGAACGTGGTCGTCAACCTTAGCTTGGGTTGGCTGCCCCACAATACGTCGCCGCTGGCGATCGGCATGCCCTCCATCGCAGAGCCCCCGGTTCGCGCGGTGTTCGATGTCCTCAGAGAAGCTTCTTGCCATGGACATCTGGTCGTGGCGGCCGCGGGCAACGTTTCGAGCGAGGCCGCTATCCCGGCCGGTCCGATCCTCCCGGCAGCATGGGAGACCCTGCCCGCCCCAGGGAGCGCGGAATGCGCCAATGACTTCGGCATCGACAGCGCCCCCGCCGACGGCTACACGCCTCTCCTCCACGCCGTCCAGGCTTTGGACGGGCGGGATGGACTCCCGGCCATGGCGCGACCCGACTCGACGCCCCCACTCATGGCACCGGGCGCTCACGGACTCGTCGCTAGCGCCAATCTCGGAGCCCGAATCCACACCGGGGCGTACACGGGCTCATCCTGGGCGGTTGCGTCGGTCAGCGCCGTCGCGGCTACGGTCTGGAGCTACGAGCCGCTCTTGGAGGCCCACGAGGTGATTTCCCACATCAAGAGCTCAGGCGTAGGTCTCGGCCATCCGGTCGACTTTTCGTTCGCCTCTCCCTTCGCGTTGAGCACGGCGGTCCGGGTCTCCTTCTGCCGAGCCATAAAGGACGCCTGCCTTCGGACAGGGTGCCTAGACCCGGTGAGTTGCCCATCTGCTGCTCCCGGTCGAGACCTGAGGCCCCAGGGGCTCACCTTCAACGCAGTGGGCCTATCCCCCTTGTCTTTTGTGCATCCCGTGACGTCGACCTTCTCGGCCCCCTGCGGAGGCACTCTCGTAGAGAGCAGCAAGCACCCTGCTGGCTCGAACCATCCCTGTCCCCGCCTGGACTTCCCGACGAACTATGACGAGCCGGGAACCCACCCCGCGCCTGGGCCCATCATCTGTCCTACGTGCGTGCTCATCGGAGACCCTGTGACCCAGTTGGCCGACTTGCGCATCGGTATCTCCGATGCAATTGGACAGTCGATCCTCTCGAATCCAGTGCTTCGCGTCGAGTACCAGAACGGACAGGATGACTTTATCATCCTTCCGATTTTTGCCTCGGACCTGTTCCCCCAAGCGGCCATCGAGGTCTTGGGGCTTCCCGTCTCGACAGGGAGTGTCCTGCGAGCAGAGTTCCAGGTCGAAGTCATCGACCCCCACGGAGCAAGCTACGTTTCGTCGAGCGAAATTCTGGTCGAGTGAGGTTTCATCGAACCAAGACTCGAACGGCATCCCAGTCATCGGTCTCGCCGCTTGCCTCGAGCTGAACCGCCCTTAGGGACTCCGCAAGGGTCGATGGTCCGCCCAACCTAAGGGCCAGCCGAGCTCCGAAGTCGTCGCTGATGGCCCGTGTTGAAGCGACCACTTCCTGTGCGCCCCGCAGTACGAACGCATGAGCCAGCCCGAGACCGACGTGCTCACTCGCCACAGCCGCTGTGCCACAACCAAGAAGGACGACGCGCTCAGGTCCCGAAGACAAGGCAAGGATGTCTGCAACCGTGAACCATGTGCCGTCATGAAGCGGAATCCCGCGACCCCAGTGTTGTAGGTCCTCGACGCCGGCGTGGCCCGCGTAGTGAAAGTACGTAGCGTCCCTCAAAGCCGCCTCCAGGTGACCCCTCGTCACGGCGTCTCCCTCCAAGGCCACGATCTCGAAGCCATCCGCGAGGAGCCGAGCTACGACTTCTCTGGTGGCGTCCCGCGCCCGTGGCAGGTCGCCAAGCGGATCCGATACGACCAAGGCCAGTCGACGCACAGATGGGTTGCTTCGAAGGCTCACCCCTTCCACAAGGAACGAAACGGCACCCGTGCGCAGAGCAGCCTCTTGCCAAGGTTCGGCCGGGCTCTCGGAGGGTCGGGCAAAGTCGGTCAAGAAGACGCGCGAGCTCTCTTCAAGCATCAACTGCAGTCCAGCCGCGAGCCCCTCTCCCTTCCGCGCAGCGACGATGAGCGCCTCCTCTGGAGTCTGCGCCATGTCGTAGCGCGTCTGACCGATGAGCAGCGAGCCTCCTAGCACCTCGCCTTCCGCCAGCGGCCGAAGGCCGATCTCTGTTGGACCCGCTATGGCTAGGGCGTCTTGAATAGCCTCCGAGGCTGCTCGACCCAGTACCTTCAACCGCCGGGTCGTCGAGCTCTGCTTGCTCTCGGCGCGACCCCAAGACCTAGCCATCAGGGCTTCCATTTCCTGACGGGCCTTGTGGTATCGATCTAGGGCCTGGTCCCGTTGTCGCCTTTCCCCAGTGCTCAGCTCCGACAATCGAGCCCCTACGGCCAACGATTGATTGAACCGGGCCGAGGCACGACGAAGAGCCTCGATGGCCTCCCGTGCCCTGCCTCGCCGATGTAGGAGCTCGAATAGGCTGTCCGCACTTCGGCCGTGTATAGTTACGAACCGGGTTCTAGGTCCGCCGAGTGCTACTTCTCCAACCGCAAGATCAAGCGCCTTCTCAGCTCTCCTTAGGCGGTCGATAGCATCGTCCAGACGGTCCAGCTTCTCCAAGGCCTGACTCTCACCCACCAAGCCGCGCCATCGAGCCATGGGGGATTTGAGGAGCTCTGCCCTGGAGGTCAGGCGTCGGTACTGCTCCAAGGCTCTTCGCGGTCGGCCCTCCAGCAGCTCAAGCCGTGCCTTCAAGTCGCGGAGCCAAAGCTCGGTGTAGGTCGTCGGCCTCGGCCCAAGGGACTCGAGACGACGAAGCCAGGTTCTCGATTCCGGGATCCTACCGTCTTGCGCGTGGGCGAGTGCGAGATCCGCAAGGAGACTCTCGTGGTTGACGCGGTCGTGGCAGTGCTCTTCGTACAGCGCAGAGGCTTTGAGACCCAGTGCGATGGCAGACTCGCGGGGTCGAAGGCCCATCTCCCGAGCCATCACGAGCACCCACACCTTACTAGAGAGCATCCAAGCATGAGCACAGGAACGGGGTTGCTTCCGGGCCTGGACCAGCTCGGCCTCCAGAATCGACAGCGACGCGCTCGTCATACCTGCCGAGGCCAAGACGAGCGCTCGTCGTTGGGCAGCCGTCATGGCGCTGCTGGCCAACCCAACCCGGCGCGCGAAGCGCTCCGAACGCTCCAAGAGGCGGAGGGCGCTGGTCAGGTCTCCTCGCTGCTCTGCGACCAGTCCTCTGTAGTAGAGGAGGTGAACCGCACCTTCGGCATCCTCGGGATGAAGCAGATCAGCAGCCCGGTCCAAGACCGCCTTGGCCTCCGAGACTCTCCAGTCGATGAGGTGCAGCCAACCTGCCGTTAGCAGCTCATTCGTCGCCAAGACCGGCAATCCAGCCTGCGCGGCGCTTCGAGAAGAACGCCCAAACAGTTCGATGGCATCAGCAGACTCTCCGCTCGCCATGGCCAATCGGGCGACGAGGGCTGCGAGCTCTGCAACCTCTCGCTCGTCGAGGAGCGCGCCGCGCAAAGAGTCGACCAACCGTCGCGTGCGCTGCAGGTCACCTCTTCGACGCGAGTCATCGGCCTCCTTGATGACGGACAGCCTCGCGCGCTCGAGGATTGAAAGCGACCAGACCCGGCGCCGGCCGCGGGTGAGATGGAGCGTCGTCGCTGTTCCCGAGAGCTCGATCGTCGCTTGCCGGCCCCCCTCCACGGTGCGCCAGTTTGCTGAGGTTCCAGGTCCTGGCGACTCTAAGCCGAGGGCTTCTCTATCGTCCTCGGGGAGCCAAAGAACCAGGGTCGTTGGCCCCTCGACCTCGCACGCTCTTCCGGCCTGCCCAGTGGGCCTACGGAGACATCCTGAGAGGAGAACAGGGCCGAGAGACGTCACGTCGTCTTTCAGTCCTCGTCCGGAACAGTCTGAATCGGACGTGAGTAGGGCGAGAGCGAATACCGCGACCGAGCTACGGTGACCGATCATCTGCTTGGGGGCGTATCCAAACGTCGAAGACATGGGTTTGCCAACCACGCTGGTCGGAGCCCTCGTCCGGAAGATGACCCGCGAGGGCGACGGTAGCCTTCAACGAGACCCGTCCATAGAACCCCGGGCAAAAGCTCCCTGCCCTGTCTCGCCAACGAACGACGCCCTCCGCTGATACCTCGGCTTCAAGATGGTGGGCACAAGGCTGGCCGTCCTGTACGCTTTCGAGTCTGGCTACCAGGTCGCCCTGGACGGGATCGGATGGCCGGAGGATTACTTGCAGAGTCGAGTCCTCTCGCATCGAGGGTAGAGTGCGCACTCCCGGGCTCGAGTCGCGAAACACCGAGTCACCCGCCCAAGTCTCGAGCGCGTATTTTGGAAGGACGGCCGGACTCGCTCGAAGGTACAAGAGCAGGGCAGCAGCGATGGGGAGAAGGGCGCCACCCTTCCATAGATGCTTGGCCCGACGCCGCCAACGCCCGGCTCTTCGGATGACCGTTCGGAGCTTGCTCTGGACGCCCTTCGAGAGCGGGTCATGGAGGGCAATAGCCGCAGCAAGCTCGGGATCTCGCTCGGCGTCCGCTTTGAGATCCTGGATCTCGCCGAACGATAGCTCTCGATTTGCGTGCGCTTCGAGTCTGGGGTCGAGCCTGGGCTCGTCCTCCAGGATCTGCGACAACTCCTTCATCCAGCGATCTTCATTCATGGACTTCTCCGTCTGGGAGCAGCTCGCTTCTCACTTCTCTTATGAGCTTCCCCAACCGGCTCTTCCAAGCATACAGCGAGGCAGGGGTAGCGCCGGTCGAAGCCGCCACGTCCGAAACTGACCTCTGCTCGAACACCAGAACCTGCAGATAGTGCCTCCCGAGCGGCGTGAGTCGTTCACGGAGACGATCAGCCACGCGCGACATCAGCTGGCGGGCCGCTACCCTTGCTTCATGGCTGTCAGCGGCCCCGCGAACCGCACCCAGAACCCCAGGACTCATCGGCTCCTCAGTCCAAGGGTTGCGCCGCCCGCTGCGCATCGCCATCGCCACCTCACGCTCCGCGAGAAAGCCAACGAAGCTCGTGAAGCTCAGACCTCGTTCAGGATCCCAGGCCTTTAGGGCCTTACCCCCGCTGGCGAACAGAGCCGCGAAGACCTCTTGCACGAGATCCTCGAGCTCCTGCCGCAGGTTGCGTCCCCTAGCCTGCGCCCGCCGTCGAAGCAGTGCCCGGGCCACCCGGGTCTGGATGACGGGCGACAGCTCGCTGACCAAGCAGCGGCAAGCCTCCGGGTCGCCATCCAGCGCCCGGTCGACCAACCCTCCGACCGTGGCCGGGCTTGCCCCCTCGTCTCCAAGCATCCCGTACGGAAGCGATATGCTCCATACTTCCGCTTTCTGACACCCTTGGGAGTCTCGTCCTGTTCTGCCTACCGTGCCTTCTCAAGGCTCCTCGAAGGCCCCCCGGTCGAATCGTGGTCCTTGCGGCCGGGGCGTTCCGTCGACGTCTTCAAGAGGCCCAGCCGCGCAAGCATCGATGGCCGGAGATCCGGCTTGAAGCCGATACCGCGCTCGGGGATGGCCGGCATCGAAGGTGGGATCCACCTGTACGTTGAGCACGCCAGTGGGCGCCCCGGCTGCCGTTTGTGTGATGTTGCAGTCCCCGGGCACCGTTCCTGCGACGACGTCGACTGCGTTGTCCCAGACGACGTTGCCGTTGAAACTGCCCGTTGCGGCAGGTCCGTACACGGCCGGAGCAGGGTTGTCCGCAAGTGTACTAGAACGAAGGTCGAGCTCACCCGCGGCGGCGACGACTGCCGCTCCCGTCTGGGTCTCGTCGTTGAACACGACATCGTTCCACATGCGCACCGAGCTCGAATCGTCGGACAGGTACACCGCTCCGCCGGTTAGCCCTGAAAAATTGCCCTTGAAGCCGGTGTGGAGGAACTCGACGTTCGCCAAAACCCCTACATATGCTCCTCCCCCCTCTCGAGTGGAGTCGTTGATGACGAACTCTGAGCAGTAGTCGTCCTTGCCCAGCACCGCAGGACCGCACTGTTCGAAGTCGGCGGCAAAACCGACGAAGGCGTCCTCTAGGAAGGCACCGCCGCCTTCATCTGCAGAGTTCCTCACGAATCTCGCGTTCAGGAAGTAGATTTCGCTCTCGGCATTCACGAATAGTCCGCCCCCCCGATCCGCTTCCTGATTGTCCACGAACAGCGTGCCTTCGAGGGTCCCCCGACTAAACGAGGCACTCAATCCCGCACCGAAGGTGGCTCGGTTATTCCTGAAGGCGATGCCGTCGAGTGGGGTCGCATCAAAGAAGAAGTCCGTGTCGAAGGCCGCCACGCCTCCACCAAATCCTCCGGCAGCGTTGTTCCCGATCTCGACCTCTCCAAAGGCGTTGAGAGTCGCATCCAAGCTTCGAACGCCTCCGCCATTGAAAGCAGCCACGTTATGCTCGACGCGAGAGCCGGAGCTCAGCGTGAGTTCGCTAACCAGCATGTTCCCCGGACTGCCAACGACATAGATGCCTCCGCCGTTCTCGCCCGCCTCGTTGGAACTGATCTGGCCCCGAATTGAGCCCGTCGCGTTCCTCATGTAGACACCGCCTCCATCCCTCTCCGCAGAGTTGCTGGCGATCCACACGCCAGAGTTATAGAAGAACGATCCACCGTTGTGGAAGATGGCTCCTCCGAGTCCACCCGCTTGCGCCTCGTTTCGAAGGAATCGAGTATCGTAGAGCCAGATCTTGCAGTTATCCTCGCAGTATACTCCTCCCCCCGAGCCCTGAGCGATGCAGTCCTCCATCTCGGAGTCGCGCATGGCGAAGTCTGTATCTTGAATGTCCACACAACCCCCGTCGGCGATCGAGGTTCCGTTCTCGACTCGGGTGTCTTCGAGGATAATCGTCGCACCGTTACTACCGACGACCATGGCCTCGACGTTGGAGACTGAGGTCAAGATCAGACCTTTGGTTGTCAAACCAGCGAAAGCGACGTCGAAGATCCGGACGCCCAACTGAGAGAGGATGGTCACCTGCCGTGAGGTCACCACATCGCAGGAGCCGTTCGAGGAGGCGACGGTGACGTCGTCTCGAACGACCAGGACCGGCTCGATGTAGACGCCGGGACGGGCGTACAGGACGTCTCCAGGGCTGGAAGCGGCTAGCGCATCGTCGATGCTGAAGAATGTACAGGGTCCTCCGTTGATCCCAACGTTGAGCGCCCAGGCCTTCGAGGGCGCGGCGCTCACGGCGGCCACCGTGAGCAAGCATGTGAAGACCGAGAAACACAATCGTCGATGATTCATCATGCAAGGTCTTATGCGCCGCCCTCGCTACTTCTGACCGACCATCGGAGCCCTATCAGTCCTCCCGGAGGCTCCTCACCCTATGATCTTCGAGAACCCACTCTCTCGACGATGTCTCCTGACCCAGGCGACACTCTTTCACGCTTCACGTGTTCCGAAGAACCCCGGCAGGCCAAGCCGGCTTGGCTCAATCGCTCAGCGCCATCCTAAAGAAGACCGGGTATGCAACAACGATGCAGGCGAACACCAACGTGATACCACTAGGAATCCGGCCACCGGAGTGCCACAACGGAACCACGAACACTACCAGCCAGAGGAACTTGTAGACGATCTGAACAAGGACGATGGGCGCGAAGAACTCGGGCCACATAATCCCCGCTACGGAAGCTATCAGAATGGCGCACCACAAGGCGCCGACCATCACACGCAGCCCGAGAGACTCAGCCACCTGTCCTTCGAAGACACTCGCAACGCCTCGACCGAAGAGCATCTGGTAGCAGACCGGAACCAGGATGAGGATATTAAGTACATAGGGCACCAAGAGCCACCGCGGAGAACCGAACGTCACGACGCCACCGCCGTTCCCGAGGCAGGATCTCGCGACTCGGCAAGCGCCGACTCTACCATCGCAGTCAGCAATGCACCGTTGAACCCGTGGACACGTCCCAAGGCACGACGGGAGCCAAGGAGTCCGCCGAACGAGACCTCGTATCGATATCGGCAGCGTGATCCTTTGCTTGTTGATGGCAGCTCGTGAGGCCCTTCGCTCAGCTTCGTCATCCTAGTTCTCCGCCTTCTCGTCGAATCCGATCGATCTAGGAGTTCGCAGCAGGTAGAGCGAAGGACCGGAGTAGAAATCGCTCGAACGCATTGAGACGGTTCGCGTTCGCATCGCTGCCGTAGAAGGCTCTTGGATCTGCTGGCCCGTGGTCCTCGAGAACCATAGACGGATCAGCCATCTGGCTCATGCAGCGTGTCCAGCCGTCCCACGCCACCGAGCCATCTCGGTGTACGGCAAATCCGACCGCTGCATTGCCACGTTTGAGTCGAGCTTGGGCACCTCTAAAGAACGTGGGGTCACATACGTACCCGTCGACCTCAATCGGGCGACCTCCTATCCAAAAACGCACATAGCTATGCGTGATACGCGACGGCGCCCGTAGGATCCCGTTCAGGAGGTCCCCGTTGATGGTTACGAAGTGCTGCTCTGCCCGAATCCCGACGGACCGAGCGAGTTCGCATAGTAGCTCCCCCTGTGGGTTGCAGTGGCCAAGGCGGACTCGCAGGGTCTCTTCCGGAGTGGCATCGTCGAAAGTTTCCTGGAACCCAAAGCGAATGACGTCTCGAACGTACTCATAGAGGACGACCGCGCGTTCTCGCTCACTCAGAGTCGGTGGAGCTAGCCCTCGAGCGAGTTCCGAAACCGACAACGGCTCTGACGGACGCTCCTCAACGTGGGCGCAACCCACCGCTCCGGCGGCGCCAGCAAGAAACTGGCGCCTCGTCGTTCTCAGTCCATGTTGAGCACTGCTCATCTTGAGCCATGGTTGGATACAAGTTAAACGCTGTCAATCGTGGGCGGCCGATCAGAGCCATGAAACGAGGCGTCGGACAGCACCACGGAGATCTACGGGACGCGTTGCTGGGAGAAGCCCTTGAACTTCTGCGAGCAGGCGACCCTTCGTTCTCTCTTCGTACTTTGGCAAGACGAGCTGGAGTGTCGACCGCGGCGCCGTACATCACTTCATCGGCCGCGAAGGCCTGTTGGCCACTTTGGCCGCTGGAGGTTTTGGAGCGTTGCGTCTAGCCCTGGAGGGTTGAAGTCGCCAGAGGAGCGGCTCCCGGTGCTGGTCTGCGCGTATGTGGACTTTGCCAAAGACCACGCGCTCACTACCGGGTGATGTTCCAGCCAGGTATCAGCAGGGAGAAGCATCCACAGCTGGATCAAACCGCTCGACGTGCCTTTTCTCGACTCGCCGAGGAAGTAGGCTTGGTCGTTGGTGAGGGTACGGGTCCACATGAAATCGTAGGTCGTGCTGCTTCCATCTGGGCGCCTTGCTCACGGCGTCGCTCAACCCTTAGGAGATGGAGCTTTCGAGGCTCTGGGTGTCACGGAGATGAGTGTGCGAGCAGGTCGTGTAGCGCTCTCGAACGCGCGCGGTTGATTCAATGCGGTACGCTTCCTTTGGGTGCTCGTGGGGATTGGACCTGTGAGCCAAGACCAGCTGTGCGAAGACACTTCGCCGGCTGGGTAGCTCGACGCCACGGTCTAGGGTGGCCCGCGAAGAGAGGCTCGTGTATCACTCTGGAACGCCGGGACGCTCCAGCCTCCGAAGAGAGGTTCTCCTAGGTCCAATGACGCTCGTCGCTGGAGAGCATCGCTAGCATCACGGTATCTCGAACGCCGATATGGGTCTGCCACTTGGCACGCAAGTGGCCCTCCCGCTGAAAGCCTAGCCTCTCGAAGAGCAAGAGGCAGGCGGCATTGTCCGGATCTACGTCAGCCTCGACCCGACGTGCGTTCAGTTGGTCGAAGGCGAAATCGAGGGCCTCGGCCATGGCACGACGGGCCAGGCCTTTTCTACGAGCTTCCGGCACGACCATGACGGCAGCCTCCATGACCTGTCCTCCGCGGCTCGGGAACAGCGAGACTCGTCCAAGTGCCCTGTGGTCGTGTTCATGGACGATGCTCCAAGAATGAACCCCTTCCCCAAGGGTCCATTGGACCAACTGCGAACGCGTCTCTTCGACGGAGCTCGTGGCCGGTCGCGGCATGTACAGACAGGAGGCCTCATCCCCGAGGGCAGCATGCAAATCCTCCGCGTCGCGGCCGACATCGAGAGGACGGAGGTACTTGGCGGTCATGGAGTCTCGCTACGCTTTGGCCTCCCGGAAGCCAACGAGTCTCGTCCCTATTCTGGTCGGCAATTCTAAGGAAGTACGGCCGCCAGACCATGAAGGCCCTCGACCGTTCACCGCACCCTGTTCCCATCGAGCTCCAGGAACGACTCCGCCACTAGCCTGTTTTGAAGGTTAACGGACGGTCAAGTGCGTGCCGCCGCCCCGCTAGGCGATGACCTGCCTCCGTCAGCGGCGAGCCTCAAGGTTTCTGATCAGGCACCGCTGCCCGATGCCGGGCCGTCCACTGACAGGCCGCACTATGAAGCGGCGGACGATGAGAACCAACGCTCCCCGCGATCCGGACGAGCTGCGCTCGAGTTGCGCTAAGGTCGAGTCGCCCCGGGTCGAAGCGAGATGCGTCGGAACCCGGGTCAGATGCCAAGAACCCCTTGCAATCCAACCTTCGTTTTTGGGTGGCACCCTAGTTGTTGTTCCGCAGCTCGGCGACTACCCTCTCGAACAAGAGTTCCAAGCCAACTCTTGACGAAACAGTCGTCAGTCCATAGCGTTGCCCCGGCGTCCGTGGCCATGCTAGGTGTCGGCATGGCACCGAGGATCGTCGTGGTGGGCACTGGGTTCGCTAGTGCCTTCTTCATCCACCGAGCCCTCCGACATCTCCCACCCGATGCCCAGGTCATCGTTCTGGAAGCAGCAGCGTCGAAAGATGGTCAGCTCGAATTCACGGCGATGGTCGACAACCGGACGCCAGAGAAGCCTTGGTACCACACCTTTCAGTTCGGAGGTTCACGCTGCTGGACCGGCAACACCCCCCGACCCCACCCCACGGACCTTCGGACACGGTCCCTCTACGGTCGAGCGCTCGACTGGCCTTTCAGCTACGAGTCCTTCGACCCCTGGTTGACCGAGGCAGAGCACCTCATGGGCATAGCCGGAGTAGAGTCCCCCGAGTATCCACGCTCGCAGCCCTACAAGTTCCCACCACACATGCTATCTTCCTTCGACGAGGCGGCAGCCCAAGCCTACCCGGGTCAGGTGTGCCCGCTGCCGAGCGCTCGCTCCAGCACGCCCGAAGCGGGTCGGGCGCCATGCTGTACCGCTTCGATGTGCTCGCGATGTCCCACGAAGGCAAAGTTCGAAGTGAAGGCTCACTTCGGCCGTGTCTTCGACGACCCTCGCATCAGCCTTCAGTTCGGCGCCATCGCCAAGAGAGTCTTGCTGCGAGGACGCTCCGCAGCGGGCGTGGAGTACTTGGATCAGGAAGGCCAGCTGCGTCGAGAAGGGGCGGACGTGGTCGCTCTGGGCGCCAACGCGATCCACAACCCGGCCATCGTTATACGGTCTGGACTCAGCCACGATGCACTGGGCGGCTATCTGAGCGAGCAGTGCGGTATCGACGTCAAGATGGAGCTCGACGGCTTGGAGACCCTGGATGGAGGTCAACAGGTCAGTGGGCTGGGAACAATGTTCCTCGACCATCCGCGCCGCGCCGAAGCGGCGGGCGCAATCCTCGAGTTTTGGAACGCGCCTTGGCTAGGCGCGGTCCGATCGAGATGGAGGTCTCGGGCCTTCATGAAAGTCGTCTACGAAACGGAACCTCACGCGGCCAATAGGGTGGGAGTTGATGCAGTGTCGGACCGAGTCTTCGTAGAGCACACTGTCGCTGATCCATGGCTTCGAGCTGGCCGCCGTGAGCTCGAAGGCTGGCTCGAAGACATGCGTTCCAAGCTGCCTATTGCACGAACCCACACCGCCGAGGACCAAGACCCGAAATGGATCGAGATTGGGCGTTCAGAGCCCCACATTCAAGGTACGGCTCGCATGAGTCTTGAACCCGACGAAGGCGTCGTGGACGCAAACCTCGTACACCATGGCGTACGAAACCTGGCCATCCTCGGGGCTAGCGCCTTTCCTTCTTGTCCCGCCGCCAACCCCACCCTGTTGCTCTCCGCACTGTCTCTAAAGGCAGCCGACGGGTTGTTCGCCTAGGACCAAGCCATGCGCATCACGAGACGACACTTCCTCTGGGCCCTCGTGCTGGCTTCGGTCGGCCTGCTCGCTGCAGCGGTCGGCGCGAGACCGGTCGCACCCGTCTTGGCTATCCTGTACCGGCGATTGGGCTACCTGCGCGTCGAATCTGGTTCCTTCGAGGCCTTTGCTGGAGCGTATGTGGCCGAGCGTCCCGAGGTGAAGTCACAGCTCGCAGTCCTCGGCGTCGCGAGCCCACTACTCCGCATCTGGAGTCCATACGAGTATCTCTCTCTCGACCATCCTCTTCGCCGACTCGAAGACAACGTTGTCTCCCACTACCTGCTCAGAACGGACTTCTTCCAGCACGGAGCTCGGGAGGACCGTGTCATTGCTTACCTCGGCAATGAACGGGCTCCTTGCGCTAATCCATTGGCTCGGAATTACTACTGGCGACAGCGTCAGAAAACCTAAGGGCTCGCCGTCCGACTTTGCTATCGCTCATCGAGACGAGCCGACGAGTACGACGCCTGCCAAGACAAGGCAGATACCGATGATCCTCGGAACGCTAAGGACCTCGGACCCACTCAGCACACCGACGAGCGTGATGCCGACCATGGCCATAGATGTCACCGAGACGTAACCCACGCTGAGGGGCAGGGATCGAATGGCCATCATATAGCAACCGACCAACACGAGCGCCGAAACAAAGCCTACCCACATCCAGTGGCTCGTTATCAGGTCCGACAATACGCCTGGGAAACTGAAGACCTCGACCGACTGCGCCGCCCGTTTCAGAGCAACGTTTGTGAGCACGTTGGCGACGATCGCGACCGCCAAGAAGACCCAAGCCATCAACCGAAGTCTCCGATCGTCAGCCCGGCCAATAGAACGAAGACCAGGGTGACGACGCCACATCCCAAGCTGATCTTGTCCTTCAGGGCGAAGACCACAGGATCGTCGTCGATATGGCCTCTCGCCGACAGAATCCAGCAACGTGACAACCAGTAGAGAAGGGTCATGCAAACGACCCACAAGAACTGAGGTCGTGGGTAGAGCTCGACCACGTTGGGATCGCGGATGTACAGCGCCAGGATGATGATTGAGCAATAGCCGGCCGCAATGCCCAGAGTCACCACCACAGGCCGGTCGAGCGCACCGTAGCCCCGCCCTGGAACCCGGTCGAAGGTGGTCGTGCTAGACATGGGTAGGTCAGCCAGTCGTTTCATGAAGCCCAGGCTCAGGAAGAAGAAGATCGAGAAGACCATCAACCAGTCCGTCAAGACGACGGACATCGCCACTCCGCCGGCAAGTATCCGCAACCCATACAAACACGCGAGAGTAACGACGTCGGCGATCGGCTTGCGCTTGAGGATCACCGAATAGCTTACGGTGGTCACGACGTACAGAAGGAGCAATCCGGCGAAAGCAGGCCCGACTGGGAAGACAGCAATGGCGAAACTGCCGAGGATGAGAACGAGTGAGAGGAACAGACCTTGGCCAATGCTAAGGGCGCCGCTCGCCAAGGGCCGAAAGCGCTTGCTACGATGAAGCCGGTCGGCTGGTAGGTCTAGAAGGTCGTTCCAAAGGTAAGTCGCCGACGCGCACATCCCGAAGCTTACGAAGGCCAACGTACCCAAGAGCCAAAGCCTGGGTTCGCTCCATTTCTGGGCAAGAAACAGCGGGGCGAAGATCAGCATGTTCTTGGCCCACTGATGGATTCGCATCGCCCGCAGGACGGTCTTCAGACCTGGACGAGGCGCGGAGAACCTGCGCTCGACCGGCACCCCGGCGAGTTGCCGAGCTCCCGCATCCGAGGAAGCGACGACGTACGCTCGACCGGCGGCGGCCCACATCGGCCGGTCGACCAAGGCATTGCCGATGTAGTCGAAGGAAGCTCCGTTGATGAGCTTCTCTATGGCGGTCAGCTTCTGCTTGCCACGAAGGTTGTGTTCGCGAGTGCTCGCGATCACGGCATCGAACAGGCCGAGGTGCTCGGATATCTCACGGGCAACGGACTCGTGAGACGCCGTGGCTAGAACGAGGCGCCGACCCTTCGCCTTTTCGGCCCGAAGAAACTCGAGCACGTCGTCGTTGTACGGAAGCGCCTCGGGAGAGAGTGAAGCCATGGCCGCGACGCGATCCTTGAACACGGCCTTCCCACCACCCAGTGCCACCATGGCCGCCAACAAGCGAGGGGGACCCGATACGTAAACTCGAAGCAGGAGCTCGTGGAGGGAGTCCGTGCGAATCAGAGTTCCGTCCAGGTCGACCACCATGGGTCGATCTTCGTCCCTTGCCTCCACGTCCAACCCCACTGTTGCCCCGGCCTGAAGTAGGTATCAAGGGGCGCCCTTGCAGAATGGGACGCCTTGACGACAGGAACGCCGTAGTCCAAGGCATCTTGGTGCATCTGCTCCGGTCCGGAAGCGTGGTCCGCATCCTTTCGGTGGCGGCTGCTTTGCGTCTGTTGTGGGCCCTACTAGTTCCGGTCGAGTTGATATCCGACCCTTCGGCCTATCACGCGCTGACCAGTAACCTTGCACGAGGTCTCGGCTACGCCTTTGAGGAGGGAAACCCGAGCGCGTTCTGGCCGCCAGGAACGGCCTTCTTCTACACGCCCTTCTACGCAGTGCTGGGCATCGACCCCCGCTGGACTTTGATTCCCAACGTCTTGCTGGGGCTCTACATCGTCTACCTCGGTATCGAGATCGCACGCAGAGTCTTCGACGAGCGCATCGCCGAAGTGACCGGCTGGCTGTTGGCTGTGTGGCCCCTCTTCATTCAGTTCACGACCGTCATGGCTAGCGAGCTCCTATTCACCGTCTTGCTCCTCGGGAGCCTCTTGGCATGGGCAAGGGTACAGAACCCTTGGGGCCGGGGCGTGGCGGTTGGCCTTCTAACTGGGTGCGCCGCCTACGTGCGCCCTCAGGCCCTGCCACTGCCGATAATCTTCGGCGTGTGCGAGGTCTCGAGAGGGCTGCCGATTGGGAGAGCCATCTGGTCCACCGGCACGTCGGTCGTGCTGTCCCTGGCCCTCATCGCCCCTTGGTCGATTCGGAACCACCAGGCTTTCGGCCACTTCGTCCTGATCTCTGCCAACGGAGGCGCCGTCCTGTGGATGGGCAACAATCCGGAGTCGCAGGGAAACTACATGCCACTTCCCGAACGCGTCTCACACCTCAACGACGCGGAGAGAGATTCCTTCCTCCGCGAGGAGGCCATGGCTCACATCAAGGAAAGGCCTGGGCTCTTCATTCGCCGGTGCTTAAATCGGCTGCGCGCCACTTGGGATCGAGAAACCATCGGCGTCGCTTGGAACCCGGGGCTACCAACCGCCTCTCTGATGCCCATCAGGATCATCTCCTCCCTATATTGGTGGATCGTCGGCGCGCTGGGCTTGGTTGGCTTTGTGCTGTGGATCCGACGTGATGGGTGGCGGCACGTGTTCACGGAACCCTACGTCCTGAGTAGCCTGGCATTCGGGGCGCTGTATGCCGTCTCCAACGGAAACGACCGATACCACATGCCCACCGGGCCGCTCATAGCCATGCTCGCCGCTTGCACGCTGGTCGAGCTAAAGGGGCGAGGCTGGCTGGCAAGTCACAGATAGGGGCCAGAGCCCACCCAACCAGTGCTGCAGGAACAGACCGGCTCGGGCAGCGAGGCGTTGCCCAAGGACAAACGCGACGACCGATGCTTCGGGAGGGACGACATGCATTGGGCCGCCTACCGGATGCTGCCGACCCGGTGCCACCCATCTATGGCAATCTGACCTGCACCACCCATGACGGATT
This sequence comes from Myxococcota bacterium, assembly GCA_039024635.1. Taxonomy (GTDB): domain Bacteria; phylum Myxococcota; class Kuafuiibacteriia; order Kuafuiibacteriales; family Kuafuiibacteriaceae; genus Kuafuiihalomonas. The sequence continues at coordinate 37,021 of JBCCQA010000041.1, forward strand.
CCGTCACCCTCGTGCGAGTATCGTTGCCTCGCTTCTCTCGAACCTTGAAGCCACGACCGGGCACGGTCTTTGCGGAAGCGACGCGAAATGCGAAGGCTACGACAACTGAAGCCGGGCGCCTGGTGGTCCGTGACCGTCCGCTGTGCCCGCGCGGAGTTCCGACTGAGGCCCGACGAGGAGCGCACGAATGCCGTAGGCTTCTTCCTCGCAAAGGCCCTGACAGCCTGTCCGGGCGTGAAGCTCGCCGCAGTAACCCAGATGTCCAATCACATTCACCTCGTCCTCCGAGACGATGCCTCTGAGCTCAGCAACTTCATGTGCCGATTCGAGGGGCCTCTGGCCAAGTCACTGAACAAGCTGGACACAACACGAGGCCAGGTCTTCGAGCGTCGCTTCTCGGCTATCGAAGCCATCGATGAAGACGCGGTCCTGGACCGTATCGCCTACGCCGCCATGAACCCGGTCCAGGCAGGTCTCGTCCGCAAGATGCAAGACTGGCCGGGGCTCCTCGTTTGGCCAGGCGAACGAAAAGACCTGGCCTTCGGGCGGGAGCCGCCCCGTGGAAAACCAGAATCCTATGCGCTGACCCTGGCCCATGACCTCTTCACACCGGAAGAGGTCACGTGGCTCAAAGAGGAGATTGAGCAGAGGACGGCCGAGGTCCATCGCGAGCGCGGTGACGTCCCATTCCTGGGCCCAAGGCGCGTCCTGGCCCAGAACGTCTTCGACGCACCCGCGCATCCCAAGCGCTCTAGAATGCCCCTCTG
>JBCCQA010000042.1:0-37583 GCA_039024635.1 Myxococcota bacterium
CCTTGTGCAAGCTGGCTGGCGGCCTAGGCCTGGTGGTTGGTGGGCGTCGAGACCCGCGCGCATTGGCCATCGGCGCTGGGGTCGCGGCCGCGATCGCTTGGCCCCTCGTAGTCTTGGGTCCGAGCGCGGCCCGGGGCGGCCTGGCCTACGCGGGCCGTTGGCAGGGGGGAGAGGGCGTCTTTGGACTCCTTCTGGCTGGCGCCCAAACGATGCTCGGCGGCGACTGGGCGCGGATTGGCAGCCAAAGCTTCACCGCTCAGCAGCTGGCTCGGGGTGCCCTCGTACTCCTCTTCGTCTTCGTGATGGCGCTGCGGCTGCGGGTTCGACCGGAAGCAGCCCAAGTCCCAGTCTGGACGGGGCAGCTCCTCCTGCTGGCGCTGCTCCTCTCGCCGACCCTTCATCCTTGGTATGTCTTGGGGATTCTGCCCTTCGCCGCCGCCGGCGCCTGGCCTGCCTCGGCGGCAGGCTTGGCCCTCACCGCGCCCCTGCTCCACCACGCTAGCTGGGTCGAGCTGATGAGCGGCCATTGGACACCGGCGAGCTGGCCGAGACTGGTGGTACACGGCGTGGCGTGGTCCGCACTCCTGGGGATCTGGGCCCGAAATCGGGGGCTCGGGGCGGGTACGCGTTGACGGACCGGTGACATCGGGGCCTGGTGCGCGTCATGCGTTCCCTTTGTTCGCTGGCCGCGTTTCTTGCGACTTCCGCGGCCGCCCAAGACAAGGCGCCGGCCGCAGCGCCTTCAACGCCGAGCGAAGGCACGACTACGGTCCTCGTGGTGCCGTATCAGCCGATCTTCCGGAGCGCGAAGCAGTCCAAGGCCAACACGGCGACCGAGTACCTGAACCGAGAGTTGGACACCAAGAAGACCGTCCAGGTGCTTCGGGCGGGCGTGGCGGTCGAAGGCCAGAGCAAGCCCTCGCTGGATGCGGTGAACGAAGCCCTGGAGGCCGCTCGAAGCGCCGAGGGCGCCCACCGGATCCGCGACGCTATCGGCCATCGCCGGGAGGCCATCGCCAAGATGAAGGAGAACGCGTCGGCCCTCGCCGAGGCCTCGAACTTCATCGTCGCCCATCACCAGCTGGCCCGCGCATTGTTCTGGGCGGCGGAAGACGAAGAGGCCCAAGAGGTGCTCCGAGCCGCGGCCACCATGGCCCCGAACATGGAGCTGCCGGCCAAAGAGTACTCTCGCCTCTACCGAGCTCGTTTCGCGGCTCTCAAGGGTGAGCTTCGCTCTTCCCCCCGGGTCGAGCTGCTGGTCCGATCGGTCCTGCCCGGCGCCGAAATCTCCATCGATGGACGCACAACGGACACGGCGCCGGTGAAGCTGGTCAAAGTCCTGCCCGGGACCCACATCATCGGTGCCACCGCCGAAGGCGTGGACCCCTCGATGATGGTCGTCGAAGTGCAGGACGCCGCTGAGGTGACGATCGGCTTCGGCCAGACCGTGGGGGGGCCGGCCATCGGACGGGTCGCCGACGCCATCTCCGAAAATGCTCTGCCGGCGCCGGCCATTCAGGCTGCGCAGCAGGCCGGTCGCACCGCCAACGCCAACTTCGTGGTCCTCGGTGGACTGGCCAAGGACGTAGACCACTTCAACGTCCACACTTTCGTGTTGGACGTGGGCAGCGGGAAGGTGTCAGCCCTCGACGTGACCCAGTTCGACCTCGACCTTCTGACCGCCGCCTCTGACGTCCTGCGGGTCGTCCTCGAGGTCGAAAAGGCCATCGATGGCTTCGATGGGACCCAGACCTCCATTCGCAGCATCGAGTCCACCATTCGCGCGACCAAGGTGGTCAACGAAGTGGACGGCAGCCCGGATCTAGCCAGCAAGCGGGTCAAGCGAGAGAAGAAGTCGACTCGAGACGGCAATCGACCGATCAAGCCCCTGCGTCCCACCAACGACTTCGGCATCAAAGACTGAAGCTTTGAGCTCCGACGAAGCGCCCCCCCTGGAGCTCCAAGGGGTCGTGAAGCGCTACGGGGACTTCATCGCGGTTTCCGAGGTCAGCCTCCGGGTCGAGCGGGGAGAGATCTTCGCCCTCCTGGGTCCCAACGGCGCCGGCAAGACGACCCTGATCTCCTGCATTACGGGCCTGACGCGGGCTGATGCGGGCTCGATTCGAGTCTTCGGGGCCGACGTTCTCAGGGACTTTCGTCAGACTCGACGGGACGTGGGCCTCGTCCCACAAGAGGTCAACTTCGACCCGTTCTTCACGCCTCGGGAGAGTCTGATGATTCAGATGGGCCTGATGGGCACCGAACCGGATCGGGCCCACGTGGACGCTCTGCTCCGGACCTTTGCTCTTTACGATCATCGAGACGCCTACACCCGCGCCCTATCCGGGGGCATGAAGAGACGCCTCTTGGTGGCCAAGGCCCTGGTTCATCGACCTCGCCTGCTTTTCCTGGACGAACCCACGGCCGGCGTCGACGTCGAGCTTCGACAGGACCTCTGGGCCGAAGTGGTACGGCTTCGGGACGAAGGGACCACCGTCATCTTGACGACCCACTACCTAGAAGAAGCAGAGGAGCTCAGTGATCGGATTGGGGTCCTCCGTGGTGGAGAGCTGATCGTGGTGGAAGACCGCGAAGCGCTCATGGAGCGGCATCGAGCCCATCGGGTCGTGCTTCAGCTCGACCGAGCCCTGACCGCCCTTCCCGACGGTCTGTACCCTGGGGCCGAGATTGCGAATCGCACCCTGACCGTCCCGTTCCAAGGGACCGATGGCCTGCAGACCATCTTGTCCGCAGTCAAACAGCAGGCAGAGATCGTCGACCTTCGCTTCGAAGAGACACGGCTCGAGGATGTCTTCATGAGCCTGGTGAGCGGTCCGTGAATGCCGTCGGTACACGGACCCTCCTGGGCAAAGAGATCCGTCGCTTCTCCAAGGTTTGGCTTCAGACCGTGCTGAGTCCCCTGGTCACCACGAGTCTTTACTTCCTCGTCTTTGGCGTGGCTCTGGGCGCCCGGCTGGACCGCATCGACGGCGTGCCTTACATCGAGTACGTCATCCCAGGCCTGGTCATGCTGGCCATGATCAGCAACGCCTTCCTCAATTCTTCGAGCAGCCTCTTCCAAAGCAAGGTGAACGGAACCAGCGTAGACATGATGGTCGCCCCCTTGGGCCCTTCCGAGATCCTGTTCGCCTACGTCAGTGCATCGGTCCTTCGCGGCCACGCGGTTGGGCTCATGGTGTGGTTGGTGGCGACCCTCTTCGTGGGTCCGAGGGTGGAGAACCTTCTGTGGACCCTGAGCTTTAGCTTCGTAGTGACGGTCATCTTTGGAGCCTTCGGCGTCCTCGTAGCGACCTGGGCTCAGAAGTTCGACCATCTGGCAGTAGTCCCAAACTTCGTGCTCACGCCCCTCACTTTCTTGGGCGGGGTCTTCTACTCGGTGGACATGCTTCCCGATCCCTGGTCCACCGTCAGTCGGTTCAACCCGGTCTTCTACATGGTCAACGGGCTGCGTTTCGGCATGCTCGGCATCAGCGATGTGAATCCAGCCCTGAGCTTGGGCATCCTCCTGGTTCTAGCCCTGTTCATCCTTTGGGGCGCCAAACGGAGCATCGCCGACGGCGCCCGCTTGAGGCTGTAGTGCGCCGATCAGGGAGTTCAGATCGTATCCCGGCGGCCCTCGACGGCGCACTGAACGAACTTCATGACCGGAGCACTAGTCGAGGCTCGCTCGAGCCTCTCGATGACGAGGGTCCCGTTCGAGGACCCGTCGCCAGCAGGTCTGGGCCTGGGTCTTCCGACCGGCTTGGGTATGCAGCCGAGCGGCATAGACCCAAGCCTCGGTGAGAAGTGGCTCTTCCTTCAGCGCCGCTTCGATGGTGTCGAGCGCGTGCTCGCGGGAGATGGCCCCGGCCCGAGCTTCGACCCAGGCCAGGCTGGCTCGGACCTGGGGTTCGGGGTCGAGCTGCAAGGCCCGCATCAAGAGCGGGGTCGCTTCGGTCCAGTGGTCACCTTCGATGAGGGGGAGGGCCCGCTGGTAGAGCTCTTCGGCATCTGCGATCTGCCGGACATCGGTGGTGAGCCCGCGAGCCCGCCGATCCAGGAAGAGTTCGTATTCCCGACGTCGCTCGGGCGTGCGCAGGGTGTCGTAGGCGACGTCCAGCCGCCGCCGCAGCTCCATGAGCCGAGCTCGCCGGGGATCCAGTTCGGCGAAATGATCGGGCCGCCAGCGAATCGCCCGCTCGATGTAGCGGAGATCGAGCGACTCAGGTGTGGTTTCGGCGGTGGCACCCAAGAGCTGAAACAGGTCCAGCCCCATCCCGACCTCAGCCACTTGATCCAGGGCTCGAGAGAGGTCGGGGGAACTCGAATCCGAAGCCGCCTCGACAGCTGTTCTCAACCGCAGATCCTCCGCGCTGAGGGGCACGAAGGATAGGAGTTCGAGGGCGACGGCGGCGTAGAGCCCCAAGAGCGCTCCCGGCCGGGGTCGCTCCTTCACCAAGCTGCGAAACTCGGCCCCTTCCTCCACCGCGCCCAGCTCTGGAAAGGCGGCGTGGAGGGGCGCCCACCACGCCTCCGGCGAGGGTCCTGAACGCAGTGGGACGTCTTCTCGCCCTTCAAACCAGCGAAAGACCGAGGGCAGGGGCAGGAAGCGCCTGATGCCGTCCAGGGCAAGGCTGGGCATCTCGAAGTCCCCACTCGGAACCCGGCCCGCGAAGCCGTCTCCAAGGGCCAGCCGCCAGGGCCCGCTGGTCATCGCGAAGCCCTTGGGCAGGAGTCGGCCGGCCAAGACGAGATAGGCCCGAGCCAGCTCGGCCTCGTCGACCAAACGAAGGTCGAGTAGGGCACGCTGCATCGTCTTCTGGCCTCGATGCAGAACTTCTTGCACTCGGTTCGCGTCGCGTTCGGTGATGCGACCGCGTTCGTAGAGAAGGCCAGCGACGTTCTCGCCCTCGGCGTTAGACTGCATGAAGATGGGGCGTCCTCCTTCGACGTAGATACGTCGATGGATGTCGCCGCTGGCCAGGTCGATGATGGCGCTGGCCCGGGCTCGAGTCAGCCGAGCCAGAAGCAGGGGGAGCGGCTGCTCTTCCAGGCTGCCCTGGAGCGGAAGATCGACGCTGAGCCCCCCTGCGTCCCTGGCCTCCACAGCCTTCTCGCTAGCAAAGCTCCGCCTCCTCGTCGAATCGCCGACGCTTCAGTCGAGACTCCACCAGGCTTCCGGCAGGGCGACCGAGGTCGGTGTGCCGGCCGTCAGCCATGCGATGGCGGCCAGCGGCCGGGCCGAACCAGGCATCTCGGACAATATCCGCTCGAGAACGCGGCTCTGCAGGACCCGCAGACCCTCAGGATATGGAATTCGTGCTTTGGGCTCGACCACCACTTCGACGTCTCTCCGTTCCATTCCGGCGGCCGCTCGAGCCCAGGTGATGGCCTCATCCAGACCCCCCAGTTCGTCCACCAAATTGCGTTCGAGGGCGTCCCTTCCCGACCATACCCGACCTTCAGCTACCTTTCGTACATCGGCCTTGGACATGGAACGCCCGCGAGCCACCACGCCGAGAAAGCGGTCGTAGAGGAAGTCGATTTGGCGCTCCACCGGCGCCCGGTCCGCGGGATCCAAAGGCACGAAGGCCGCCCCCGCGCCCGCATACTCACCCCTCTCCTCCAGTTCTGCCGAAATTCCCAGCCGACCGAGAAGACGGGCGAAGGAGGCTCGGACGGAGAAGATCCCGATGGAGCCGGTGATCGAGGTCGGCTCTGCGAAGATCCGCCGAGTGGGCGCGGCCACGAAGTAGCCACCGCTGGCCGCGACGTCGCCGAAGCTGGCCGCAACCGGCTTCACTTCGGCCAGCTTCTCGACCGCTCGCGCAATGCGCTCCGAGGCCACGGCCTCTCCCCCCGGCGAGTCCACCCGAAGCACGACCGCCGCTACTCGGCCATCCTTGGCCAGACGACCCAAGAGAGGAACGAGCGTATCGGCGCCGCTCGTCCCTCCCAGTCCGAAAGGTAACTTGCGGCTCTGACCGCCGGTGATGGTGGCGTCGATAGGGACTACGGCAATGCGCTTGGGGCCGGTCCAGCGCGGACGCTCGGGCTCGAGGTAGTTGTCGGCCTCGACGAGGCCCGCCCCGCCGAAACACTTGCGAACCCAGTCATCAAGTTCGTCGTCATGAATCAGGGCATCGACCCACGCTTCGTCCAGAGCCTGGGTCGCGGTACTGGTGCCCCGGTCGATCCAGGCTCGGACCTCGGCTTCACTCTTAGAACGACCTTCTGCAATGCCCGTCACCAAGTTGGCGTAGGCCTCGTCGAGCAGAGCACTTCGCGCCTCCCGGGCTGGCGGGCTCGAGTCGCTTCGAGTCAGGGTCTCGGGCGCCGTCTTGTAGTCTCCCCGCCGGACCACTTCGAAGTCCACGCCGAGCCGGTCCAGCCCGGCCCCGAAGTACAGAGACTGGGCGGCGATGCCGTTTACGACCAGGATGCTCATGGGGAGGATCGCGATCTGATCGCAGGCCGAGGCGACGTAGTAGCTCCGGTCGTCCTTGCTGGAGAGTACGCAAGCCACCTTCTTCCCGGCCGCCCGAGCACGGCCGATGCCTTGGTACAGCTCCTGGGCCCGGGCCCATCCGACTCGGAGTGAGCCGATGCGGATCAGCGCCCCGCTCACGTAGGGCGAGTTGGCCAAACGATCCAGAAAGAGCTGGGCCCCCCCGTCGGCCCCATAGCGAAAACCGCCGTCGAAGAGCGAAAAGGTGGGCCCCGGGACCAGGTCGCCGGCGAAGTCGGCGACCAAGACCGTGGCACGACGGACGATGCTGGGTCGGGGACGCCGACGGGTGACGACCTGGGCCGCGAAGGCTGCCCCATCCCCTTGGTCGAAGACCGCGAACTCACTCCCCATGCGGCCTATGTCGATAGCGAGCTGACCATTGAAGTCTTCGAAGTCCCAATCGGTGGCGAAGCCCAAGGTCACGCCGTCGATGGGCTCGATCTGCCCCAAGAAGCGGAGGTCCAAGCTCTCGTCGCTCAGCGGCACGTCTTCGGCGATGCCCCACTGGGTCGAAAAGAGGATGCGGTCGGTCCAGGGGCGGAGCGCCACCCCCAGCTCCCATTCACGCTCGTCCAGCGCATCGCCTAGGTCCTGGACCGAGAAGCCAAATCCCAGGAAGTCACTCGGTCGCCACTGGAGGCCAGCCCGAACGGAGCCTTCGGCCTTGCCCACCCCAAAGTCGTCACGAATCTCCACCGCGAGACCGGCCCCGAAGCGGTCCCGACCCAAGGCCACTCCGACCAAACCCGTCTCCGCCGAGTCGCCCTCTCGAACGTCGCTGAAGTCATATCCACCGGCCAGGCTAAACATGCCCTCTTGGGCCAGAAGATAGAGGCCACCGGAGTGAACCCGACCCAAGCCTCGTTCCACGCCCCCGTTCACGGCGGACTGGGGCTGGAAGCCGTAGAGCCCCCGGATCTCACCACCGTTCGAGAAAGCTGCTCCCGCCGGGTTGCTGCGCAGGGACAAACTGTCCGAGACGTCCGCCGTCAGTCGAGTGGGGATCGGAGTCGACGCGAGGACGACCCCCGAGAGCAAGGCGATGAAAGACATGAGGGATGCCGGCTCAGTACACGGGCTTCTGCTTCGGGGCCACGCCTTCGGGCCTCGCGGCTTCGAGGAGCGTGCTAGCCCGAGTCGTCCCGTCGGAGAGATCCTCCATGATTCGCTCAGCCAGAGCGGCCAGTGATTCTTGCTCGACCGATCGTTTGGCCTCGGTCTCGGCGCCTTGGATGAGATCGAAGGCCACACGACCGTAGGCATCCCATCCTCGGCTGACGGGCTCGTGGCCCGAGCGGAGGGCGTACAGCACGTCCCAAAGCGACATGCTCTCCAGCGGTCGAGCCGGGACGAAACCTATCTCGTCGCCCTCCTCCGGCGTCACCTCCAGGAGAACACCCTGATGGACGAGCTCCTGAAGAACTTGATGGGCTACCCGAGGGGGGACTTTGGCATCATCGATAAGGGTTTGGGTGGGAGTGGGCCCCTGCTCGGAACGAAAGCGGACCGCAACAGCCAAGCTGACCTGGGCCGCCACCAGCTCCCGCTCCTTCTGGCTCACGCGACGCTCGGGTTCGTAAGTGCGTGCGCTCTGAACCGCGAAGGTAACGACTCCACCCAGCAGCGCTACGTTCCAAGACAGATAGACCCAGACGATGAAGAGAGGGATGGCCGAAAGCGATCCGTAGATGGCGGAGTAGGTAATCGCGTTGGCGGCATAGCTGGCGTAGAGCTCTTGGGCGATCAACCACAGGCTCCCCCCGACGAGCCCGCCGACCAGCGCCGCCCGCCACCGAACCGTTGTGTTGGGCACGATGTGGTACATGAATCCGAAGAAGAGGCAGGTGAGCACCAGAGCCCCCACCCGACCCAGGACTCGAAATCCGATTACCGCGTCCTCTAGGCTCCGCACCACGTCGTTGGCGGCAATGGCGGCCGTCATGGAGAAAGAGAGGCCGACCAGCACCGGGCCGACCGTGATCAGAGGCCAAAAAATCTGAAAACGCTCGAGCCAAGAGCGCCCTCGGCTCACGCCCCAGATGTCGTTGAAGGCACGTTCGATGTCGGCCACCAGGGCGATCACGGCGAAGAAGAGAAGAATGGTGCCGATGGCGCCGAGGGAGCCGGCGTTGGCTCCCTCGATGAACCCGTGCAGATGGTCCATGACCACGTCCTGCTGGCTCGGAATCAGGTTCCGTACGAGCAGGGCCTCCAGTTGAAGGCCGATCTGCTCCAGTCCTCCGAAGACCGTGAAGAGCGAAAAGGCGACCGCTAGCGCAGGCACGAGACTCAGGAGGGTCACGTAGGTGAGGGCTGCGGCTCGCAGCTTGAGACGATCTCGCGCGAAGGCCGAGCCCACGACGAAGAGTATTCGGCAGGCGAAAACCACGAGACGACCGAGACCTGCGGGAGCCTTCGCCGGCCAGTGGTCGACATGCCAGATGTCACGCAACCAAAAGCGCTTCATTCTCGCAGCGATTGGGGCCACGGGGTGGACGATAAATAGGCCCTCGTCGATAGTCCAAGAAGATGGAGGCCACCCTCGAGAGCCTGGCACGAGGGCGCGCCATGGAGCCGAGAGCCGCCGCGGCTTTGAGACGGCTCGTGGGTCGAGACATCAGCCTTGAGGGCCTGTCTCAGCTCTTTCAACCGAGTTTCCCAGGTGTTCAGCTCTTCGTGATCGAAGAACGGGTCGCTCCCGACCAGGCGGTCGAAGTCGGCCTGGTCGGCGTATCACGATCGGGTCGGCCGGTGTGGACGGGAAGCCGGGCCTTCGTGCGGGGCCGGGACGGCTCACTGGAGATTCACCGGGGATTCGACGTGGTTCATCCCGACTTTCAGTCTCGAAACATCACGACCGACGTGCTCCGCAACGAGCTGGAGATGCTTCGCATCTTCGACGCTGGCCCGTCGGCTCGGATCACCTTGGACGCTGAGGGCGTCGGTCGCTTCGTCTTCGCACTGCATGGATTTGGATTCGCGGACGCCAGCGAAGAAGGCCCGCCGCTTCGCAGTCATCGCGCCTTCGAGCCCGACGGAGATCGAGAACGACTGACCGAAGCAGCCCGGGTCCATGCCGAGCGCTGCGCCAAGGACCTCGGCGCAGGGAGGCTTGCGATTGAGGCCTTGGTGGAGCGCGTCGAGGTCTGTCGGACGCCCTGGTCCTTCGCCGCCCTCGACCTGGCCGAGATGCCCCAGGCACCCGACGGCGCCCTTGGCGTGGGTGGCTTTGGCCGCTCCTTCCTCCTCCATCCCGATACGCCCAGCTGGAGGGGCGCTCTCCTTCTTCGAGACGCCGCCGCCTCCGAGGGGCATCGCTATAGAGACGCCAAGACCAGGAGCTCGGAGAAACGCCTGAGAGCAGAGCTCGAGGAGATCGCAGAGCGTCTGAAAGGGCAGGTCCGAGCGGAGCGGATTCGGGCCTTGCGACGTTTGAGTCTGATCGGACCACCAGAGTGGATCCCGGTCGTGAAGGAGCTGATGCAGAGTCCCGACCGTCGGGTGGCCGCCGTCGCCCGCCAGACCCATCGAACGATGGCCCTAAGCGAGCTCCCTCATCACATGCTGACCCACGGGATGAACGAAGAGGCCGACCCAGCCGAGCGAGGCCAGGTCCTTCGGATCCTGGCCGAGCATCATCCACGGCTTATGGATGCCCACGTCCCCATGCTCCGCATTCATCCAGACGCCCGGGTCCAGCGCTCCATCGTTCCCTTGGTGGCAGCCGAACCGGACCCCGGACCATCCCTCGCCGCCATGCTGGCCGCCAACCCGCTGAACGAGGAAGAGCCCCGACCAGGGTTGGCCGAGCTCCGTATTGAGCTCATCGAGCACCTGACCTCGCTTCGGGACCCGAGCACACTGCCCGTGATCATGGAGGCCTATCGACGAAACCACCCGAGCGAACAGCTCGCCCTGTCCCGAGCGCTCGTTTCCTTCCCCGATCCGCGCGCTCAGCTCGTTCTGGCCGAGCTCCGCGTATCCTCCTCCAGCCCACCCATTCCCTGAGCTCGACCGCCTCTCCAGGCCCTCGACTTGACGGCCCCTCCGGCCCGGACGAGACTCGTACTGGGCCATGCCCACCTACAACTACAAATCCCGCGAGCTGATCGCGAAGGTGGTCTACTACGGCCCCGGCCGCTGCGGAAAGACGACCAACCTCCAACAGGTACACGCCAAGATGCGTCCGGAGACCCGCTCCGACCTCTTGAGCGTCGCGACCGAAACGGACCGAACCATCTACTTTGACCTGCTCCCGCTCAACCTCGGGACCATCAGCGGAATGAAGTTCATGGTTCGGCTCTTCACCGTGCCGGGTCAGGTCTACTACAGCGAAACCCGCAGGCTGGTTCTAAAGGGTGCAGACGGCATCGTCTTCGTCGCCGACTCCCAAGACCACATGATGGACGAGAACAGGCAAAGCCTTCACGACCTCAAGACCAACCTCAAGGCCAACGGCCTGGACTTCGCATCGATCCCACTCGTCATGCAGTGGAACAAGCGGGACCTCCCCAAGCTGATTAGTGAGGCCGAGCTGGACGCCACCCTCAACGACCGTGGAATCAAGTCCATCCCCGCCGTCGCAGCCTCAGGGAATGGCGTGCTGGAGACCCTTCGAGGGATCACGCTGTCCGTCTTCAACCACATCAAGTCGGGCGGGAAAGCCCAGCCTTCAGCCCCCCGGACGGGCGGGCCCGCTCCAAGCTCCCGACCCGCGGCCGCGCCAGCGCCTGCGCCGGCCTCCTCGGGCCGAATTCAATCGGTTCCTCGCACGCCGCCCCCCAGCCCCAGAGAAGGTCCGTCTGCGGTCAAGGTCGACGCCAACATGATCATGGACGAGTTTCAGAACCTGGCCGTGATGCACTCGGAGCTGTCGGAACGGATGAATCGGGCTGAGACACAGTTGGCTCGCTTGTCAAAAGAGAATCAGGAAATTCGTGAGCTACTGACCCGACGAGGTGGCTGAAGACCCGGCCTCCCGCTCCGCGCTTGCCAACGCTGCCGTCTTCGGTGAGCGTTTGTTCGTGAGCAAGGGACGCGAAGGTTGGGCCACCGCATTCGCCCGTCGTCCGCGCACCCCCCGCGACGACGCGGACGTCATCGATCTCGTCCACCTTCCCAGCGGAACTCGACCTACACCGGTCGCCTACCTCGACTACGAAGAAATCGCTCGCTGCCGAGTCATGGAGTGCGAGCACTACCAGACCTGCTTGGCCTTCGCGGCAGAAGTGCGCTGGCGCTCCTTCCACTGCCGTCAGTGCCCCAAGAACCCGGACCGCCTCGGGACCGACAAGCCCCCACCTGGAGGCACCGTGGTCCCTCTGCGCTAGGAGCCTGACCATCCTTCGGCCGTCCTATGGGAGTCGGCCCCAGACCCGTGCTAGCCTCCGCCGCGGAAGATGGAGCTCAACGACATCCTGGCCGTCGCCATTCAGGGCGGCGCTTCGGACATTCACCTCAAGGCGGGACTCCCGCCGATGTTCCGAATCAACGGGAGCCTCGTCCCACTAAAGGACGGCAAGCGCATCGCACCCGAAGAGATGCAGCGGATGGCGCTCTCCATCATGAACAACTACCAGCGGGAGCGCTTCAAACAGTTCAACGAGCTAGACTTGGCCTACGGCGTTCCTGGCTTGGGTCGCTTCCGCGTCAACGTCTTCCAGCAGCGGGGGACGGTCGGCATCGTCCTTCGCGTCATCCCCTTCAAGGTTCAGTCCATCGATGAGCTCGGGCTGCCAGCGGTCCTAAAGACCATCGGGTTGGAAGAACGAGGCCTGGTGCTGGTCACGGGCACGACCGGCTCGGGCAAGTCGACGACCCTCGCCGCGATGATCGACCACATCAATACGCAGAAAACCGTTCACGTCATGACGGTCGAGGACCCCATCGAGTTTCTGATCCGGGACAAACGCTCAGTCATCAACCAGCGCGAAGTCGGAGTCGACACGATGTCTTTCTCATCCGCCCTGAAGTCTGCCCTACGCCAAGATCCCGACGTCATCTTGGTCGGCGAGATGCGGGATCTGGAGACCATCGAAACGGCCCTTCTGGCCGCCGAGACCGGTCACCTCGTCATGTCGACCCTGCACACCCTGGATGCCACAGAGACCATCTCTCGCATTGTGTCCGTCTTCCCACCCCACCAGCAGCGGCAGATCAGGCTTCAGTTGGGTGCGACGCTGAAAGGCATACTCTGCCAGCGTCTGGTCCCGACCAAAGATGGTCGAGGCAGAGTAGCCGCACTTGAGATCCTCCGAAACACGGCCCGTCTCCGAGAAATGATCGAGGACAAGGACCGAACCAAGGAAATCGAGCAGGCCATCGCCGACGGAAACGTGAGCTACGGCATGCAGACCTTCGACCAAGCGCTGATGCAGCTGCTGAGCGCTGGGAAAATCACGGTAGACGAAGCCCTGCGACAGGCATCCAACCCCGGTAACTTCCGCCTCCGCATGAGCGGTGTCGAGTCGGCCTCCGACGGCAAGTGGGACGGCTTTGAAGCCCAGGGCGCCAAGGACGCCCCCAGCGGGAGCGGCGGATCTCGGCCCGGCTCCTCGGGCCGAACGCGCAGTTGAGTCGGGCTCGTGAGCGAGGCCTGGGACCGGCTGCTACGCATCCTGACGGCGCGGTCCCATGGCCGGGCTGAGCTCCGTCAGAAGCTTCGTCTCAAAGGACATGAAGCGGAAGAGATCGAAGCCTGTTTGGAAAAGGCAGAACGCCTACAGCTGCTGGAAGACGAGGCGTCCTTGGCGGCTCGTTTTGCGGCCGAGCTCAGGCGCAAACGAGGCATGAGCCCCCTCCTCGCTCGGTCCAAGCTGATGAAGAGGGGGTTCGAGGGTGATGTCTCGGATCGAGCCATCAGGAAGGCCTTCGCGGATTGGGAGGCTCGGACTGAGGCCTTGGCCCTGCTCGAATCGGAACACGACCTTCAGCGCGGTGGACGTCGACTCACACGAAAGGGCTTTCCGACCGAAGACGTTCGGTGGGCGCTGCAACAGCTCGCTCACCAAGAGGACGACACATGAGGCACCCTGCACACAGCTCCTCACACGACGACCGGCCCTTTTCGGGAGCTCCGAGTTCGTCCATGCTAACGGCCGATCCCGTGCTGAGCGCTCGAGACCCAAGCCGCAAGTATGAGGTGCTCCGAACCGTCAACCGGGGCGGCATGGGCGAGATCGCCATGGCCCGGGTCAAGGGAACCAAGGGCTTCGAGAAGCTGGTCGTGCTGAAGCGTCTACGCGCTGACGCCGAGCGTGAGGACCACATCGCCATGTTCGACGTCGAACAGGAGGTGATGTCTCGCATCGAGCACCCAAACATCGTCAAGGTCTTTGATCAGCCGGTGGTCGAAGGCATCCCGTATCTCGCGATGGAGTACGTGCGTGGGCGAAACCTGGATCAGATGATCCGCTCCGCACAGCAGACCGAAGAACCCATTCCCTACGGCTACGCTTTGACCATGATCGCGGAGGTCCTCCGGGGGCTGGCCTTCGTTCACCGACTCAAGGACAGCGATGGTCGTGCGCTCGGCGTGGTCCACCAAGACATGACGCCCAGCAACGTGATGCTCTCCTTCTTCGGGGAGGTAAAGATCACCGACTTTGGGATTAGCTACGTCACGAGTCGAGATGGTGGTCTTCGAAAGGGAGTCCTCAAGGGCAAACCGCGCTACGTGGCCCCAGAGGTCTTGGCCGGCAAGCGCGTCAACAACCGAGCCGACATCTATGGCGTCGGCACCATTCTCTATGAGATCCTCAAAGGTCAGGCGCTCTTCGCCCGGAGCTCGGTCAAGGAGACCTTGGCGTCAGTAGCCCGCAACGAACTTCCCGATTTCTCGGCCGAGTTTCCCGAGCATGGTCCGGGCTTGGTCGACATCTTCAACCGCTCTTTGACGAAGGATCCCCAGGAACGCTACCGGACGGCGGAGGAGATGGCGGCCGACGTCCTCCATGAGCTGATGGCGCGCGGCGGCCCAGTGGCGCCGGCCAGTCTCGGCCTGCTGCTGCGTCGACTCTTCCGGGACGACCCCGATGTGCCCGAGATGGATCCCGCTTTCGAGGCAGCCCTGGTCGCGGGCGAAGTGAAGCCCGAGCAGGCCGAGCTCAAGCCCCGGGACCTGGACGAGACCCTGCGGGAGCTGGACCGCCTGCTGGGACCCACCGGTCAGTCCACCAGCCTCGACTTCTTCGAAGTTCCGGATGATGTCGGGGCCGAGCTTTCGGACATGTCGGACAACGATCCGTTCATGGCACTCACCCCCATCCCGGACTTCGTCTGGGACGCCAAAGATGAGGGTGAGCTGTTGGAGCGCGCTCGGGACGCCTTCAAAGAAACCCGGCCTCTCATCGAAAAGAAGACGGTCGAAGCCGTATCCGAGCCGAGCTTCGCAACCGAGGCCGGAACGCCCTCCATCGAGCTGCCCGACCCCCCCCCTCGCGCTCAGGGGGGAGAGTATTCGGTGGTGAAGAACCGGGGCCTTGGCGCGGAACCCATCTCTTCACCCCAGCTCAATCCTGCATCGAGCCCCAGCCACAAAACGCTCGACGCCCTGGACTCTCCGGGCGGCGAAAGCTTCTGGCTTGGGTTGGGACTGGGTGTGGTGGCGGGCGCGGGTGCGGGCGCCGCTCTGACCGCCTACATGGCCGGGATGTTCTGAGGCCCGGGACTCAGCACTATCAGCGGAAGGAAAGCCGAACGACGATTCGGCCCTCACGAGCGAGCTCGCCCGCCTCGTTTTCGACCTCGAGAGGACCAAGCTCTCGAAGGCTCTGAATGAGCTCGAGAAGGGCAGAACCGGGCAGCTCCGCCACCAGACCCCCCTCCCGCGCCTCGACGCGGCCGCCGAAGCGCTCGACCACTGACTCGAAACGGCCCCGAGCCTCCGCCGGTCCGGCTTCGCTGCTGATCACCAAGTCCGGGCTGAGCTCTTGGCTCCAACCGGCAGTGCTCGCCACGCCGACCTGTCGGTCAGGCATCTGTACGACGACCGCGTAGACGAAGACCGAGACGGCCATGGCACCCGTGACCATGGACCAGGTCCATCGAGGGCGGGCCGCGACCTGAGCCTGAATCTCCTGCTCCTCTTCACGACGGGCCCGGGCCAAGGCGCGATCCGCCAAACCCGGCCGAGGCGACGGGCTCTGAAGCCTCTTGCCCAGGGCAAGCCAGCGACGACTCTCGCGGAAGATAGCCTGCTCTTCCGGGTAGCGTTGGAAGCGTCGACGCAGCCAAGCTTCCTGGGCTTCGGTCAACTCGACCTGCTCCGCCAACTCCTGGAGCTTCGCGCGACCGCGGCTCCCTCCTAGCAATTCCATCAACGATCCGATGAGCGTCATGACATCAGCCTTTCCAAACGCTGGGCGAGAGCCGTTCTTCCCCGGTGAATTCGACTCTTCACCGTGCCTCGAGGCAAGCCCGTGACCTCGGCGATCTCTTCGTAGGACAGGCCCTCCAAGTCCCGAAGGATCACGACCAGACGAAAGTCCTCGTCCAGGGTCTCGAGCGCTGCTTGCACGTGTCGGAGGGTCTCTCGCTCCTCGTGCAGCTGGTCCGGCCGGCGCCCACCATCTTCGGGTTCATCACGCAACAGATGGAGCGCCGTCTTTGTGTTCCGCCCCCGCCGGTCGAGGTACTTGATGCGATTCAGAGCGTGGTTCTTCGCGATGCGGTAGAGCCAGGTCGAAACCTGGGCGTCGCCCCGAAAGCCCTCCGCGTGGCGATAGAGGGTGACGAAGACGTCCTGGGCAATGTCTTCGGCCTCGGCGGCGTCCCCCAAGAGCCTGAGGGTGAAGCCATAGATCCGGTCTTGGTAGCGTTCGACCAGCACCCGAAAGGCCTCGGTATCGCCCTGAGCCACTCGACGGACGAGGGCGTCGTCCTCGTCAGGGGGCGAAACCACGGCAGCAATGGTGGCGGCTCTGACCATGCGCACTCATAGGACAGCATGGAGAGCGGGGAAGTTCCGGTCTTCCGGCCGACTTACCGAACTTCACGGGTCAGGACTGAGTTTGTAATTGGTCACACATGGCGACCAAGGTCCGTACGCCGAAACCGGTGCCCCCTTTCGGGATATGGCCGTTTTCGGCGGCCGCGAAGACCGGTCCTGCGATGTCCAGGTGGGCCCAGGGTAGTTCCGAGTCGATGAACTCTTCGAGGAACAGCGCGGCAGTGATGCTCCCACCCCATCGGTCTCCGATGTTCTTGATGTCGGCCACGTCGCTCTTGAGTTGGTCCTTGAGCTCTCGGGCTAGGGGAAGCCTCCAGAACAGCTCCCCGCTCTTCGCCCAGGCTTTTTCGAACAGCGCCTGCATCGGTCCTTCTCGATAGTAGGCGGCCGATCGCTGACGCCCCAGGGCCACCATGCAGGCGCCGGTCAGAGTCGCCAGGTCGACGAGATAGTCCGGACCCAGGTCCTGGGCATAGGCCAGGGTATCGGCCAGAACGAGGCGTCCCTCAGCGTCGGTGTTCAATATCTCAACCGAGATCCCGCGCTTGCCCTTGATGACGTCTCCGGGGCGGATGGCGTTGCCATCCGGCATGTTCTCAGCCGCGCCGATGACGCCGTGCACCACGACGTCGGGCTTGAGGGCGGCGATGGCGTGCATGGCGCCCATCACCGCGGCCGCGCCGCCCATGTCGATCTTCATCTCCATCATGCCCTCACTGGTCTTGATGGATAGACCGCCCGCGTCGAACGTCAGACCTTTGCCCACTAGGACCAGGACGGGTCGATTCTTCTTGCCGGCCGGCTCATAGGCCAAATGGATGAGGCGGGGCTCGTTGCGGCTGCCCTGCCCGACCCCGAGGTGGAGATGCATGTTCTGCCGTTCCATGTCTCGAGGGGTCAGGATCTTGCAGCTGAGCTCGTGGGCCTTGGCCATCCGCTTCGCGCGCTCGGCCAACTCGACCGGCGTGAGGACGTTGGCGGGCGCGTTGATGAGGTCTCGGGCCGTCATCACGCCTCGGGCGATCAGGCCGCCTCGGTCCAGGGCGTCCCGCAAGTCCGAACCCCGGAGTCCATGGACGTCGTCGGCCGAAAAGGCCACGTGGACGGCCTCCAAGGGCGACGCCTTCACTTCCCGCGTCCGAAGTTCATCATAGCGGTAGCGTCCCAGATGGAGGCCCTCTGCCAGAGCTTGAAATAGACCCAGGGTCGAACCTTCGGCCTCTTCGGCATGAACGAAGCCCAGGGCCATGGACGAGGCGCCAACTCGACCCGCCCATCGCGCTGCAGCGCCGGCATAGCTTCGAGCCCCTTCGCCATCGAAGGCCTTTCGCTCTCCAAGACCGAAGACGGCCACCCGACGAAGCTCTCGGCCGGGAGGCAGGTTGACGATGACCGACTGGCCGGGCCGGCCGGAGAAGTCTTCGTCACGGCAGGCCTGCTCCAGCATGCCGTCCAGGCGGCGGTTGAGATCGGCGAAAGTCAGCCCGCGGTCGGGCTCGTCGGAGAACACGCCGACCGAGACGAGGGAGGCATCGACGTCCAGGAGGTCGTCCGTGTAGAGGGCGAGCTTCATGGGAGAGGCCTAAGCGCCCCCTGTACGGGCTGGCAAGCGGAGGAGGACTCATCTGGGCTTCTCCGGGGCCCTGGCAGGATTCTTCGGCGCCGGCTAAGACGAAAGGCGTGCTCGGGCTTCTGATTTTGGCAGCCCAAGTCGACCCTGGGGTCGCCCAGCAGCTCGAGCCCCAGCCCGCCTCGCCGCGTCTGGAGCTGAGGCGGGGCGAGTCCGCCTTTCTCGAACATCGCCTGGAGGGCCCATGGCAAGGCTTCGCTGCCACCTCCCGCCCCAATCTCGAAGTCCTAGTCGAACGTGTGGCTGGTCCGATCAACGTGGCCCGCCGGGGCGAGATTCTCTCCTTGGCCCAACAAGGTGCGCAGCAAGTGATGAAGGTGGGGGTGGTCGTCCGTTCGGCCAGCGCCCAAGGCTCGGCGGCCTATCGAATCCGCGTGCTCGATCGACGCGGCATCGGCACACCCTTGCTGGAACGCCTCATCCGGGTCGAACTGAGCCCAGCACCCTCTCGTTGGACGGACGAGGAGCTGGCCTACGCCTTCCACGGCGCGGACCAGTTTCGATCCCAAGCTCAAGGACTCCTGGTCGATCTACGGAAACGAGGGGTCCGTGCCAGTCTCAAAGTCGATGAGCCTCGGCCTCCCCTCCTCCGCGCCCGAGACGAGACGATGCGCATGGTCCAGGCCTTCGAAGGGGCTCGCCGAAGGCTGGGCATCGCACGCCGGGGGCTGTTGGCGGCGGCACGGAGCGGCAATGCCGAGGCTCAGCGCCTGCTGACACTCCTCCGACAGCCGGCTTCGAAAAGGGAGAATGCGCCGCCCATTCCGTCTTCGGCGCCCCCCCCGCAGGCCTCGACCCCTACCCAAAACGCGACGAGCAGGACCAACGAGGAGGGCGTGCTGGAGCCGATCGAGGCCTATGAGCTCGGCTCCGACGGCCGGGCGGCCTCCCCACCGGCGGCAGAGTCGGGGCCGACCCCCGCTCCGCCGGCCCCGGCGCCGACTCGACCCGTCCGGGCCGAGACGAGCTCTCCTGCCCCTGCCCGGGCAACGGAGTCCTCAGACCGGCCACGCCCCGTTCGAGGCTTGGTCCTCGACGGGGCCGACGTGGGCTTCGGGGGCGGTACTCGTTTCGTCTACGCTGAGGCTCGGCTTCTGCGGAGTGCCCAGACCGCCGCCCTCTTCGTCTTCGCGGAGGCGGCCTTCACTGAGAACCTGGGCCTACAGCTCGACGTGCCCATCCAGTTCCTTTCTCTCCAGGACGTCGAGGTTCGGGACGTCAACACCACCGGTAATCCGGCCCTCAGCATCAAGTACCGTTTGTGGCTCCCGAAGCTCGGAGGCGCCCCCATCGCGCTCGCCCTCCGAGGACGCTACGGCCTCCCGCTTACCCCCGAAGCGCGCTTCGCGCCGACCACAGTGGTGGCCGACGACTTCAGCCGCGAAGTCCATTTCGTGGAGCCCCACACCTTCCTGGTCGACCGACACGACTTCGCGCTGGGTGCGAGCAGTGCTTGGCGCCGAGGCTGGCTGAGCCTGAGCGCACAACTTTGGTTCGACTACTTCGTGCCCGTGGGCTCGGCCGAGTCCCTGTCCGACTTCACGTCCTTGTCCTATGGCCTTGGGGTGGGTGTGCTTCCTTTCTCTCGGCTCGATCTTGGCTCATTCCTCGAGTTTCGAGGAACCAGCGTCTTCGCAGGCGGCGGTCGGACGGAAGGCAACCTGTACGCGGGCCTGCGCGGACGCTTCTTCGGCTGGTTCGAGCCGGGCGCCTACGCCGGGATTCCGCTCGGCGGGCTGGCTACCAGCAGCAGCGTGCAGGCGGGGCTGGAGCTGCGCTTCATGACACCGTGGCCCAAGCCGCCCATCGATCCGAGGACGGAGGATCCGCTCCAATGAGAGCCCGGCTCTTTCCCTTGCTGGCCTTGGCGGGCGCTTTGCTCAACTGCGACGACGACTGCGTGGTGGGGGGCGATAGTCCTAGCCTCGCGGTGGAGTGCAGCCCCGGCGAACTCTGCTATCGAGGGCGCTGCGTCCCCGGCTGCAGCCCCGGTCAAGAGCTGGTCGAGCTCTGCGACAGTGACCGAGACTGCGCAGAGCCTCGCCCTCGCTGCATCGACGACTTCTGCAGCGCCTGCGAAGAGGCGACGTCCTGCGTCCCGGGGTTGGCCGTGTGTCGCCCGGTCTCGAGCTTCGAGCGACCGGAGACTCCACCCGAGCCTGACGATGGCTCGGACGTTCCGCCTGGCCCTCTGGACGGAGAGCTTCCCACCGGCGTCGAGCGCTTCCCGACGCCGGTCCAGGAGCTTCCCGCGGATAGAGAGATCACTCGGGTGCTCCGCATGGTGTACCAGCGTCGCATCGAGCTCGACCCTTCGGGCGCAGCAGCCGCCGCCAACGAAGTGAGCGTCAGCTCGTACAACGTCGAGGGCTCAGGTCCGGGACTGGAGTGGTTCGCCGACGAGGCAACGGCTCGCATCAGCCGTCTGGATGAAGTGGAGGGACAGGAGCTCCGAGATGCCCAGTGCGAGGTCCGAGCCCTCGACGCTGCCGACGTGGTTCCGGTCGACATCGGCCGGATCGGCTTCGAAGAAGCCGCAAGCAGCCCCGATGAGTTTCGGGCCATTCGAACGGCCTACGAGGCCCGCTTCGACTTCGATGGCTTAGGACGCTACGAGCTCCGAGCTTTGGACCCGGTGGACCCTGAGCTCTTCATTCCTTCCACGCCGGGCTCTCCTGAGCAGGGAAATCTACTCTCGACGGGCGTCGGTCGGGCTGGCGTCACGGTGGGCGGCTTCTCTCAAGAAAGCCACGTGCCCTTCGACCTGGTCCCGACCTCTAGCACCGCCTTCAACCTGGCGCGGGGCTACGTCAGTAGTGCCCAAACAGAGCGCCCTTTCGTCTTGGCTTGGCGAGACCCCATCGTCTCGGGTGTCGTGGTCGGCGAGTCCGTCTTCGTGGAGATCATCGACGCGAACCGCACGGTTCGGATCCGATGTGAAGAGCGGGAGGGTCCCAACGGACAGCCCCAAGTCGTCGTCCCGGCATCGTTCCTTCAGCGCTTTTCAGAGCGGGCCGGTCCCGGTCTCCACACCCTCCGCTTTGGACGGAAGAATGAACTGGTGGTGCCGCTCCGACCTGGCCCCGATCAACTCATCGACGCGACCGTGCGGGTCGCCCTTAACTTCGCGAGCACGATCCTCATCCGCTGAGGCCGCACGTGGCCAGCAAGGCGGCAGCTCCGAGCCCCCACAGCCCGAGTTCGAGGCGGCTGACCGGCGTCCGAGCCGAACCGCCGCGGGCCGCGCTTCTCGGAGCCGGAGCCTGGGCGGCGGGCTTCGGGGCCTGGACCTCGCTCGAACCCTCCAGATGCTCGAGAAGAGCTCTGACCTCCGGCCACGCCTTCAAGGGGTCATTCGACGACACCAGTCTCGTTCCTTTTGATCGGCTGCCTCACCCGCACAGGTGAGATAGGCCATGCAGTGCGTTTTGCGTTTCTTCTCGGAGTCCGCCTCCCGGGCGAGGGCAGCGTGGGCCGGGCAGTGACCGGGGGCCAGGCGCAACGCCCGCTCCCACTCCATGCGCGCAAGCTCCCTTTGACCCAGGGAGAGGTAGGCCTGGCCCAGACTCACGTGAGTCTCGGGCGCCGCCGGATCTCGACGAACTGCTGCCAGGCTATCCCGCAATGCGCCTTGCTCATGCTCCGTGCACTGCTCGTAGGCCAGCCCCAGATTGTGGCGAGCGGAGACCTCGAGCTCCATCCCGTCCGGTTGCGCCAAGACCGATAGAAGGGCCGCGATCGCATCGGGGCAGCGCCCTAGTCTGAGCATCAATGTTCCGCGGTTGTAGGTACAGAGGGCGTCATCGGGCGCTCTGGCCAGACAGTCATCGAAGTGACCCTCCGCTTCGTCGAGCCGTCCCTCCTGCAGGGCCACGAAGCCGAGGTGGTGGTGGACGTCGGCCCGCTCCGGGGCCAATTCACGCAGGCGCATGAGCTGACTGCGGGACTCGGCGAAGTGACGCCGAGCCCGATCTTCTCGGCCGCTGCTCTGGGCCAAGAAGCCCTGCCGGAGCGCGCACAAGCCCAGGTTCGCTCGGGCATCCGCGTAACGTGGATCGATCTCCAGGGCCTGCTCAAAGAGGCGACGTGCCTGCTCGTAGTCGGCTGGCTCTCGGCGGAAGAAGGTGATCCCAAGATTGTTGGCCGCCTCGGCAAAGTCGGCGTCTCGAGTCAGGGCATCCTTGAAGTGGCGCGCGGCGTCGTCCAGGTCGAAGCGGCACTCGAGGTCCACCAGCCCAAGACAGTTGTGGGGGTGGGCAAAGTGGCGCCCGTACTCCAAAGCGAGCCGGCAGCGCTCCTCGGCCTGCTCGCAGCGTCCGGCGGCCAGATGTTCGACCGCTTGGTCATGGTGGACGACGGCGTCGGGGTGGATCTCGGCGTGAGCGCAAGAACCGAAAGCAAGGAAACACGCGAGCCACCTTCTCGACACGTCGTCCTTTTCCTGGAACACGATGGGGCGGTCAATGAAGCGAACGAGATGGAATGAAAGTCGGAGGGTTCTCTTGGCCTGGGCGGTGGCCGCGGCAAGTCTCTTCGCCGCTTCCGAAGTCGAGGCGCAGTACAAGAGCACCCAGTTCGGCTACGAGGCAGGCTACCGCTGGATCTCCAATCGGACCGGGCTCTCCAGCAGCGCGCCTTTTATCGGCACCCGAGTCGGCTATCGCCTCAGCGACAACCTGTGGCTCTCCAGCCGGATCGGTTTCGACTTTCGAGACCAGCTCGTCGGCGAGCCCTTGACCGTTTTTCTCCTCCACCTCACGCCCCTCGATGCCCGTTGGTATTTCACGACGGATCGCTTTCGCCCCTTCCTTGGGCTGACGACCGCCTTTCAGTTCTTTCTGAACGGTCCCCTGGCTTCGGCAAATTGGGGTCCAGGGGCCCTTGGCGGCTTCGAGGCCCGGATCTTCCCCGATGTGTTCCTAGGGATACAGCTGGAGTACGAGCACATGGTCTCCAGGCGTCCACGCTACGGAACGTTCGGCGCCGTCACTCAAGTCAACATCTTCTTCTGAACGCCCACTTTGGCGGCATACCCGCGTCAACCTCGCCTTCACCATCTGGACAGGTCGCAAACGGCTTGGGTACTCATCCTCTCGTGGTTGCTCGACCGTCCCTCGACATCGAGCTCCGCCCTTTGCTCAAGGCGCTCCAAAACCGGGTCTCCGACTTGGAGGATGTGAAGCGCGGACGAAGCGATGGGGTGGAGACCTACTCTCGAAGCGGGGTTTGCTTCCTTACGGTCGAGCTCAAGCGCGACCACATGTTCCTCGACCTTTGGCTTCCAGAAGAAGAGGCCAAAACGGCCAAGTCATCAGGGATCGCCAAACCCCACCCCTTCGAGGGGGACGAGGCCGTCCGCGTCCGCTTTGAGAGGGCGGAAGACCTCACCAAGGTCTCTCGCTGGCTGGAGCTCAGCCACCGCTTCGCGCCCCGTCGCGGCACCGCAGCATAGGCACCCTGGGCTCGACTCCTGGGCTGAACGCGTGTTCACATCTGACTGTGTACGCGTTCCGCTCTGTGTCTGCCGGTGAGCGCCCCCCTCGTTCGGGCCTTCGTGTCTCCCGCGTCTTCTCCCACCCCGGTCGGGCGCCCGAAGACGAGCTGAACTGGAGCCAACGGACAGCCCTCATAAAGGATGCCAAGGGTCGGGTCGTTTTCGAGCAGTCCGAAGTCGAGGCGCCCAGCGATTGGAGCCAGACGGCGGTCGACGTCGTGGCCTCCAAGTATTTTCGGGGGTCACTCGGAGCAGTCGACCGCGAGCGCTCGGTCCGAAGTCTCGTGCGGCGAGTGGCGGATACCATCGCGGACTGGGGTAGAAGAGACGGAGTCTTCGAGGACGATGGGTCGGCCGTCGCATTCAAAGACGAACTGCGCGCCCTCTTGCTCCACCAACGCTTCGCCTTCAATTCGCCGGTGTTCTTCAACGTGGGGGTCTCTCCCCACCCCCAGTGCTCGGCCTGCTTCATCAACTCGGTCGAGGACTCCATGGAGTCGATCCTCGAGCTGGCCCGCGTCGAAGGCCGCCTCTTCAAGGGCGGTAGCGGGACCGGAACCAATCTGTCCACGCTTCGGGGAAGCATGGAGGCGCTCTCGGGTGGCGGGACGGCTTCCGGGCCCGTCAGCTTCATGCGCGGTTTCGACGCCTTCGCAGGAGTGATCAAGTCAGGCGGCAAGACCCGAAGAGCCGCCAAGATGGTCATCCTCAACGCCGACCACCCGGACATTGAGGCCTTCATAGACTGCAAAGCGCTCGAAGAGCGGAAGGCCTGGTCACTCATCGAGCAGGGCTGGGACGGTAGTTTCGATGGTGAGGCCTATCGCTCGGTCGCCCACCAGAACGCCAATCACTCGGCCAGAGTGGACGACGCCTTCATGGAGGCGGTCGAGCAAGACTTGGAGTGGTCGCTTCGGGCCATCAGCGACGGCCGAGAGACTGGGAGGGTCCGGGCTCGAGAGCTCATGCGACGGTGCGCTGAAGCCGCGCATCTTTGTGGTGACCCAGGCCTTCAGTTCGACGGGACCATCAACGCCTGGAACCCTTGCCCGGTCTCGGGGCGAATCAACGGCTCCAATCCCTGCTCCGAGTACATGTTCCTGGACGATACGGCGTGTAACCTTGGCTCACTCAACCTGCTTCGCTTCTTGGATTCCGACGGCCAATTCGAGACCGAACGCTTCTCGGCCGCCGTTCGGATCGCAATCATCGCCCAAGAGATCATCGTCGACAACGCGAGCTATCCGACCGACCGAATCGCAACCAACAGCCACGACTTCCGCCCCCTGGGCCTAGGCTACGCCAACCTCGGCGCGCTCCTCATGAGTCTCGGTCTGCCCTACGACTCGGAAGAGGGTCGAAACCTCGCACGCGCCATCACGGCGCTGATGAGCGGTGAGGCAGCGGCCACGAGTGCGGAGCTGGCCGGCGTGCTCGGTCCTTTCCGCCGCTATCCAGAGAACGAAGCTGCCTTCATCGAGGTGATGGAGCGACACGCCGAGCAGGACAAGGGCGGCCCAGAGCCCTTGGCTGAACAAGCCGAGAAGGCTTGGCTTCGAGCCTTGGACCTGGGCCGAAGCCACGGCTTTCGAAACGCTCAGCTCACCGTGCTGGCTCCTACGGGAACCATCGCCTTCATGATGGATTGTGACTCCACCGGAATCGAGCCAGACCTCGCGCTCGTGAAATACAAGAAGCTTTCCGGAGGTGGGACGATCGAAATCGTCAATCGCTCCGTCCCTGCTGCGCTGAAGCGGCTTGGCTACACCGATGCACAGCGAGGAAAGATCGAAGCGCACATCGACGCCCGAGGGACCATCGAGGGCGCCCCCGGGCTCGAGGGGCGTGATCTGGCGGTATTCGACTGTGCGCTCCGTCCTCCCGGCGGGACGCGGAGCATTTCACCTCGCGGCCATTTAGCGATGATGGCGGCGGTCCAACCCTTCTTGTCTGGAGCTATCAGCAAGACAGTCAACATGCCCAGCGACGCCACGGTCGATGACGTGTTCGATCTGTACATGGAGGCCTGGCGGGCAGGCCTGAAGTCCGTGGCCATCTACCGGGATGGGTCCAAGCGAACCCAACCCTTGGCGACCCAGGCCATTGACGGCCCGGGCGCCGCGGTCGAGCAGCCCCAGCGCCGTAAACTGGAGGCCGAACGGGCGGCGCTGACCCACAAGTTCTCGATCGCAGGGCACGCGGGCTACATCACCGTCGGCTTGTATCCAGACGGAACGCCCGGAGAAATCTTCATCACCATGAGCAAAGAGGGATCGACCATTTCAGGCCTCATGGACAGCATCGCAACATCCATCTCTTTCGCGCTTCAGTATGGCGTTCCGCTCGACGTCCTCGTGAAACGCTTCAGCCACATGCGCTTCGAGCCCTCGGGATACACTGGGAACGAAGAGATCCCCACCGCGACCTCCATCGTCGACTACATCTTTCGGTGGCTGGAGTTGAGGTTCTCGGAGGATGACGAGGTCCTCACGGGGAAGCTGTCCCTGCTCACGACGCCCCCCCCGCTTCCGGCGCCCTCAGCAGAAGTCGACTTCAGCGCCGACGGGCCACCCTGTCCGGAGTGCGGTGCGCTGACGGTGCGCTCCGGCGCATGTCACGTTTGTCGAAATTGCGGCGCCACGACAGGCTGCAGCTGACTCACTCCAGTGCGATCTCGCGCTCTCCTCGGGTATGGGTGACGACCAGGGTCTGGGGAACGTAGCCGTCGTCGGGGCCGCGACCTGTGCCGTCCGCGAAGTCCCGCACCAAGTCGAAACCGCTGGAACCCTCGGCCGGAATCTTGTCGACGCGATGGCGGAAGCGCCCGTCGATGAGAAGCACCACGTCCCGCAGCGGGCTGTCGTCCAAGTTGCGAACGATGACCATGTCGTGAGGAAAGCCAGGCTCGAACCAGGCCTCCACCCGTGGGGAAGCCGAGAAAGCCAAGACACCGACGACAGTCAACACCGCGTCGAGTCCGAGGATCACCAAGACCCAGATTCGCATACGAGCCCAACGGTTGGCACCGGCGTAGGCTTGCCGGGCGTCGGTCACTCCATCCTGGACCCGATCCCAGAGCGCGTCTCCGATGCTTTCCAGCCGACTCAAAAGCGACCTCCCCAGGCCATCATGAACCCGCTCCCGGCCTGGGATCCAGAGCGAGTACGATGAAGCTCAGGAATCAGCCAACCCGTGGCCGTCCCCAATGCGGCGCCTGCCAGAACGTCGGTGAAGAAGTGCCTTCGACTGGCCACCCTCAGATAGGCCACCAAACCGGCCGCACCGTAGGCTCCTGCCATCGCCCCGATCCGGGTGGCCCCTCGGGAGCGCGCACTCGCCATCACCGCCACCAAGGAGGCGGCCGCGAAGGCCATCGAGCTATGACCAGAAGGGAAAGAGAGGCGGGCGTCTCCATCTGAGCGGGCGTGGGCGTCGAAGCGTCCATCGTAGGTCAGAGGTCGGGGCCGACGAACGAGGAACTTGGCCAGAACCGTGGCCAAGTAGGTCGCGCCCAGGGTCTGGAAAGCGACGACACCGTCGTCGGCGAACTCACCTTGGGTCCCAAGCTCGTAGAGACCGGCCGTGACGAAGGGAGAAGCTATCATGGACAGGAGCAACACGTCGGACAGGGGGGCTGCGCTCGACCAAAAGGGGGGCTGGAGAACGCGGTCGACGACGAAAATGTCCGAGCGCAAGCAGAACTGGAGGCTGTCGGCTTCGACCAGGCTCCGCTCTTCTACCGTGGGGGGTCGAGGCTCGCCCCGACAGGCCGGAGTTCCGCTCCATTCGTCCTTCCGGGCGTCCAGCGTCAGGGCCGAAGCCCACAGCCCGGTCGCCAACAAGGCGTGAGGCGCTCGGCGGAGCTGAAAGTCCCCTTCGTCCTGAGCGGCCACCCTATCCGGGACCAGAAGACCAGCGAGCAGGAGCAGGCTGGGAAGTCCGCGCGCCACGAGCGCTGACTTACGACGAGTCCGCCTCCGGCGCGAGCCCGTGTGAAGCTCACAGCTCCAGCCAGCGCCACAGCTCGGGGTCATCCAGACGCGGGGACAACCTGTCCGGAGTGGAGGCCTCCAAGACATTGACGTCCGAGGCGCCGGCCAGGACCCCCACCGATTCGGCCCCCACCTTCCGGGCCGCCTCGACGTCGCGCTCGGTGTCACCGAAGAGGGTGACGCGCTGAAAGCGCCGTCCAAAGTGAAGCTCGGCCCGACGCCACGCAAACTCCGCCAAACGCCAGCGCTCGCCGTGGTCGTTTCCGAAGCCTCCAATCGGGAAGTAGCCCTCGATGCCGGCCGGGTCGAGCTTCAAGCGGGCACCGGGCTCGATGTTGCCGGTGCATAAGCCAAGCCCGCAGCCGAGCGCCTTCGCCCGCTCGAGAATGGCGTGCACGCCCGGCATGACCTGGTAGCCTTCGCGACAGGCGTCCATGGCCGGCCCCAGCCGCTCCAGGTACCTTGCCCGAAGCTCCCGTTCTTCGTCCTCCTGCGGCGTGCGCCCCAGATGGGCCCGAAAGAGGGCCTCGTAGATTTTGGGGTCCGTGTTGCCGTCCAGGCGCACTCCAGACAGACCGTCCGCTACCCCGTGAAGCTCTTCGAAGGCCTCGTTCAGGGCCCGACGTCCTGCGCCGGCGGTTCGAACCAGCGTCCCGTCGATATCGAAGAGCAAAAGGTGGTGGGGCCTCAATCCAAGAGCTTCCAGTCGGTCAGGATCTCGTGACCCTCCTCGGTCGCGAGGATGGTGTGCTCGAACTGGGCGCTCCAGCTGCCGTCCATGGTGCGGACGGTCCAACCGTCGTTGCGATCGAGCTGCGTGCCTGGTGCGCCCATGTTGATCATCGGCTCGACGGTGAAGATCATGCCGGGGAGGATTCGGGGGTTGGGCCCGCGGGCCTTGTAATGAGGCACCTGGGGCGGCTCATGAAAACGGCGCCCGATGCCGTGGCCCACGTACTCTCGAACCACCCCGTAGCCGTAGGTGTGGGCATGGGTCTCGATCGCGGTGCCGATGTCACGGATCCGTCCGCCAGGCTTTACCTGCTCGATGCCCTTGTACATGCAGCGCTCAGCGACCTCGACCAGCTGGCTAATCTCGGGCTTTGGGGAGCCAACGAGGAAGGTCCGAGAGGTGTCGCCATGAAAGCCATCGAGGATGGAGGTGACGTCGATGTTGATGATGTCACCATCCTTCAGAATGTCATCCCGGGACGGGATACCGTGGCAGATCACCTCGTTGATCGAGGTACAGACCGACTTCGGAAAGGGCGGGATGCCGTGGCTGGGATCCGCGCCGTAGTGCAGCGGCGCTGGCATAGCGCCGGCGTCGAGGGTGTACTGGTGAACGAACTCGTTGATCTCTTCGGTGTTCAAGCCGGGACGCACCATCTTCGAGGCCTCCCTGAGGGTCCGAGCCGCCAAGATGCAGGCCGCCCGCATGGCTTCGATCTCGGCCTTGCTCTTGATGTGGATGTGGGGCGTCAAGGCCACGGAAACTGAGGGAAACCGGACCGAAAGTCACGTTCAAGCGTCGGATTCAGAGCCGGCCCTCGAAGCCGGCTCGAATTCCCCCAAGCGAGCTCGGCGATCGAAGTACAGGAGGGTGAGCACACGGCTGAAGTAGGCCTCGAAGGGGAGCCAAGCAAAGAGAAAGGCCACTGTCCGGGCAGCAGCCAGCCAGGGCCCCGGTGCTTCGACGCCCGCCCCCATCAGGATGGCCAGGCCTTGGCCGAGCGCGCCCGCTCCTAGCGCCGCCCCCAAGAGGACGACGAAGATCCGCCCCGTTCCACCCTCACGGAGAAGCACCCGAGAGCGAGCGATGGCGTCGGGGCCCGTGCCCTCTTCGACCGCGTGGACCACCGGGGCCAAGCAGGCCCGCAGCGCCCACCCGGCCGCGAAGAACAGTCCGAGGAACGCTGCCACCGCTCCCAAGAAGCCTCCCAAGATGGTGAGCGGCAAGGACCCCAAGGCCGCCCCCCCACCGACGATGGCCGAGCCCAAGCCCACCGCGCCCAGCCCGAGAACGAAGGCGCCGAGTAAGACCAACTGAAGAATGAAAGCGGTCATCGCCGCCCCACCCAAGCTCCTTTTCAGCCAAGAAAAGAGGGCCAGGGTATCGAAGGGTCCCCGACCGAGGAGCTCGGCCCCGAAGCCCCGGGCCAAGCCTTCTCGAAGAACGAGGCCCGAAAAGCTCTGAACAATGGCGAGGGCGCTCATGGCGAGCACGAAGGGCAAGAGCTCGGGGTCGAGGCGCTGACTCTGGGCCATCCGACGGAGAGCGCCCTCGAAGTTCTGGCCGAAAGCGAAGGCCACGGCCAAGTGGAGCACCGACAGCGGCGCCGCCCATGCGACATGCAAGGCCGCGATCCAGCGCCAAGCCGTGGCCTGGATCTGGAATCCGGCTTCCAGGGCGGCGCCGAAGCCGAGGGCGCGAGGCCTTTCCATGGACGGATTCTGCACCTGGCTCAGGATTCGATCCATGATGCCGATGGTCCATGGACGTGGGGAGGACGCCAACCTTGAGCCTGGTCTGGGTCCTAGCGGCCTGCGGGGGGGCGACGCCGATGCCTATCGCGCCCGTTGCGCCTCGGGCGACCGAGAGCCGGAGTGGCGATGGGTCCATCGATGCACGTCTGGAGCGGATTCGGACCGCTCTGCGGGACCTAGAGGGTGCCGAGGGTGCCCTGAACACCTGGCCCCTGGGTCTGCTGACGGTTTGGCGAAGCCAGATTCCTACGGACGTCGAGGTGGCCGACTGGTCGGCTCGGTCCCAGCGCATCGCTCGGGTGGGCCTCGAGGCCGAGTGGGAGCGAAGCGAACACACCTTCGGACCGGGGCCGGTCTACCTCGAACGTCGCTTGGCCGGACTATTCGCCCGTTTGGACGCCCGCTTTCGACCTCCCGCCCTTCGAGTACGGCCCGAGTGGCCGGTCACGCCGGTGATCGTGGCGAGCCCCTATGGGTGGCGTCGGGATCCCCTCCACGGCCGACGCCGCTTTCACGCTGGGATCGACCTGGCCGGTGGACGAGGAGACGTCGTCATGGCGACCGCGCCCGGAAAAGTCGTTCGAGCTGCGTGGGATCGCGGCTACGGAAGACATGTGTTGCTTCGACATCCAGGAGGCTGGGAGAGCCTCTACGGCCATCTTGAGCAGATCTTCGTCCAGGAGGGTGAGCAAGTGGATCTCGGCAGCCCGGTCGGTCTCATGGGAAGTACGGGACGGTCGACCGCGCCCCACCTTCATTTCGAAATCCACCGAGACGGTCAGAGCGTGGATCCCCAGCGCTTCCTGGACGAAGTCGGCTTCATCGTTCTTCGCTGACGACGGAATTCGACGCCGCTCGACGCTCTCCGTCAGCGGCCAAGTCCAGGAACCAGGTCCGGCGGCTGGCATCGGTCTTGCGCAGGCCCTGCCCATGGCCAGCCAAGTCCACGGTGCCACGCTATTGGGCATCGACGCGCTCCCGGTGACGGTCGAGGTCGAGACCCGGAACCAAGGACTCCCGAGGTTCGATATCATCGGCTTGGGTGACACCGCCATCAAAGAGTCTCGACATCGAGTGCAGTCTGCCTTGCAGTCTTTGGATCTATGGCAGCGTGGGCATCCGGTGATGGTCAATCTAGCGCCGGCCGACGCTCGGAAAGACGGTGCCGCATTGGACTTGGCCATCGCCTTGGCCATTCTTGTTCAGCAGGAGCGAATTCCCAGTCTCCAAGACTGCATGGTGGTGGGAGAACTCGGTCTGGCCGGGGCTTTACGACCTGTCCGGGGAGTCTTGGCCATAGCCGCCATGGCGAAGGCCCTCGGACTGCGCCGAATCCTGGTGCCGACCGACAACCACCACGAGGCGAGCGCGGTCTCTGGCGTCCGCGTGCTCTCGGCACCCGACCTAGCCCAGCTTCTACTCAACCTCGAGGCCGACGACTGCGAGCGACCCCCGCGAAGTTCCTCTGAAGCCATGGCCTGTCCCGATCTCGCCGACGTCCGAGGCCAGGCGACGGCGAGGCGGGTGCTCGAGATCGGCGCCGCGGGCGGTCACAACATCTTGATGCGAGGCCCGCCCGGAAACGGAAAGACCATGTTGGCACGTCGGCTCCCTGGCATCCTCCCACCCCTGAAAGACGAAGAGGCGGTCGAAGTCACACGAGTGTGGTCGGCAGCTGGCCTTCTTCGCCACCGCAGCGGGCTTCTCCGGACCCGACCCTTCCGTTCGCCGCACCCGAGCATCAGCGCGGCGGGCCTGATCGGTGGGGGGCCGCGCGTGCGCCCGGGGGAGATCAGCCTCGCCCATCGTGGCGTTCTTTTTCTAGACGAGATGCCCGAGCTTCCTCGGCGGGTGCTCGAGACGCTGCGCCAGCCCCTCGAAGATCGTCAGGTGGTTCTGTCCCGAGCCCGCCAGACTTTGAGTCTGCCCGCGAGCTTCATGCTGGTGGCGGCCATGAACCCGTGCCCCTGCGGTTGGCACGGCGACGCTCGACGCAGCTGCCAGTGCAGTCCGGAGCAGGTGTCGAGATACGGCGCTCGTCTATCGGGCCCCCTTCGAGATCGCTTCGACCTCATCGTCGACCTCCCCCCTGTCCCGACCGAAGACCTCTTTGCGATGGGTCAGGACGGGGAGGCCAGCGCCCCCGTCCGAGCCAGGGTGATGGAAGCCCAGGCCAGGCAGACCCATCGTCAGTCCGGACCGAACGCGGAGCTATTCGGAAAAGCGCTCAGAGCGACCGCCAAGCTGAGCGCAGGGGCCCAAGGTCTCCTCAAACAGGCCACGGAGCGGCTCGCCCTCTCGGCGAGGAGCGTCGACCGCCTGCGACGGGTCGGGCTCAGCATTGCGGACTTGGCCGGTCACCCCGTGGTGGAAGAGGATCACCTGCTGGAGGCCCTGCAGTTCCGAGACGCCTGAACCGCCCGAAGGCCTCAGGGGCTCGGTTCCGTGGGCTCGACGGGCGCCTTCTTCTTCCTCGATCGACGGGTCTTTTTTTGAGGCGGCATGGGGTCTTCGACCGGCGCCCCGCCGGATGTCGAGGACTCAGGGTCTTCGAGCTGAGCCAGGGTCGACTCCAGGAGGCGGATCTTCTCGTCGATGTCCGCACGCTCGCGCCGCAATGCAGCGACCGCCTGCTTGAGCCCGTCCACGACCTCGTCTCCCGCCACGACCGCGAGACATGACACGGGCAGGCGCCCCCCACCAGGGGAAAGGCGATCGTTCCCAGGGCCGGCCGGCGCGAGTATCATCGGGCGATGGTCGCCATCCTCAACCGCTCGCTGGAGTTCCCCCCAGCGGAAAGCGCGAATCGCGATGGCTTGGTGGCGGTGGGCGGAGATCTCTCCTTCGAACGCCTCCTCCTCGGCTATCGGAGCGGGATCTTCCCGTGGCCGATCTTCGACGACGACTTGATGACC
Source organism: Myxococcota bacterium (assembly GCA_039024635.1). GTDB lineage: Bacteria > Myxococcota > Kuafuiibacteriia > Kuafuiibacteriales > Kuafuiibacteriaceae > Kuafuiihalomonas. The sequence continues at coordinate 32,979 of JBCCQA010000042.1, forward strand.
TGGTTCTCGCCCGACCCCCGGGCGATCTTGGAGCTCGACGAGCTTCGTGTGTCCCGAAGTCTGCGCAAGAGCCGACGTCGCCTCCAGGTCACGGTCGACCGAGATTTCGAGGGCGTCATCGACGGGTGTGCGGCTGCGGCGCCGGACAGGCCCAGCACGTGGATCACCCGCGACCTTCGTCGCGCCTATTTGGAGCTTCACGCAAGAGGCTTCGCTCACTCCATCGAGACTTGGCAGGACGGCGTCCTGGTCGGTGGACTGTACGGCGTCGGCGTTCAGGGTCTATTCGCGGGAGAGTCGATGTTCTCGCGGGTCAGCGACGCCTCGAAGGTCGCCCTCATGGAGCTCGTGAGGAGGCTGAGCCTGGGGGGCTACGTGCTGCTCGACATCCAGCAGGCCACCCCCCACATGCTTCGCATGGGGGCCCGGGAGATCCCGAGGAAGGCCTATCTGCAGCGCCTGGAGGAGGCGATGCATCATCACGGCCGCTTTCCACGAGATCCGTCCCTCGACGACGAAATCCGCTGAGCTCGTCGATCGTCCCCCAGGCCCGAAGCGTGGCACGGCCCGTGAACACACTCGGAGGCCATGCCCATCAAGGACACCCTTCGTCGGGTCAAAGACGCCATCGCAGACATTCGAAAGTCCCACGGCCAAGAAGCCATCATGACCCTGGGCGGTGACGACGGGGGACCTCGACGGGAAGTCGAGACCTTCCCCAGCGGCTCCCTCGGGCTCGACGCCGCCCTCGGAATGGGCGGCTTCCCCAAAGGTCGGGTCGTGGAGATGTTCGGCCCCGAGTCTTCGGGCAAGACCACCCTCGCCCTCCACGCCATCGCGTCCATGCAGCGGTCCGGCGGGGTCGCCGCCTTCATCGACGCGGAACATGCCCTGGACCCGAAATGGGCCGAGACCCTCGGCGTGAAGTGCGCCGACCTCCTCGTGTCTCAGCCCGACTGCGGAGAACAGGCCCTGGAGATCGCCGAAGCCTTGGTGAAGAGCAGCCACGTCGGTCTCGTCGTCATCGACTCGGTCGCCGCCCTGGTCCCGAAGGCCGAGATCGAAGGCGAGATGGGGGACAGCCATGTCGGCCTCCACGCCCGGCTGATGTCTCAGGCGATGCGCAAACTGACCGGACACATCGCGCGCTCGGGATGCACGGTCATCTTCATCAATCAGGTCCGTCACAAGATCGGGGTGATGTTCGGCTCGCCCGAGACCACCACCGGCGGGAACGCCCTGAAGTTCTACGCTTCGGTCCGGGTCGACGTGCGTCGAATCGGCACCGTCAAGTCGGCAGACGCCGTCGTCGGCTCTCGGGTCCGGACCAAGGTGGTCAAGAACAAGATCGCTGCGCCCTTTCGAGAGGCGGAGTTCGACATCATGTACGGCGAGGGGATCTCGGCGACGGGTGAGCTCCTGGACCACGGCCTGCAGGGCGGCTTCATCGACAAATCGGGCTCATGGTACGCCTTCGAAGGTGAGCGGATCGGACAGGGCCGGGAGAAGGCGAGGGAGTGGCTGTCCGCCCACGCCGAGGCGGCGACCCGCTTGCGGGCACTGGTCTTGGGAGAGGTCCCGAGCCCGAAGCCCAATGGCGAGAGCACTGCTGCTTAGCCTGTCCGTCTTTGCTTGTGTCGAAGGGTCGACCTCTGGAACGAGCGGCTGCATGAGCGAGACGGCCTCCATCCACCTCCCTGGTCAGGAGGCCGTCGCGCCCGAGCGGGCCCGAGCCCTGTGGTCGGCCCTGGAGGCCAAAGGACCCGACTATGCGCCCCGGAGCGAGCACCTTCGAGCCGACGGCCGCCCGAGCTACGTCAATAGACTCATCTTCGAGACCAGCCCCTACCTCTTGCAGCACGCCCACAACCCCGTCGACTGGTGGGCCTGGGGCGAACACAGCCAGGCCGAGGCCGCTCGACTCGACCGACCCATCTTCCTGAGCGTCGGCTATTCGACCTGCCACTGGTGTCACGTCATGGAGCGGGAGTCCTTCGAGGACGAAGAGATCGCGGCCTACCTCAACGCCCACTTCCTGCCCATCAAGGTGGACCGAGAAGAGCGGCCCGACGTGGACGGGGTCTACATGACGGCGGTGCAGCTCATGACCGGCGGAGGGGGTTGGCCGATGACGGTGGTCATGCTGCCCGACGGCCGTCCCTTCTTCGCGGGCACCTACTTCCCGCCCCGAGCGGGAGAGCGGGGCGCGCGACTGGGCCTGCTCGACATCCTGAAGCGCCTCCACGAAGCCTACGCCGGAGACAAGGAGAAGCTCGTCGCCCAAGCCCAGCACGTCTCGCAGGTCATGCAGACCGCCAGTCGACGCCAGGCTCCCGAGGCCATCCCGGGCGACGAGGCGCTGGTGAGGGGGGCGCGACTGGCGGCCAAGCGCTTCGACGAGCTCCACGGCGGCGTCGGTCGAGCGCCCAAGTTCCCGACTCCCAGCCTGTACGGATTGCTCCTTCGGGTCGGACGGCGAACCCAGGATCCGCTCATCACCGGCATGGTCACCGAGACGCTTCACCACATGGCGAACGGCGGGATCCACGACCAGCTCGGCGGCGGCTTCGCCCGCTACTCGACCGACCGAGCCTGGCTGGTCCCCCACTTCGAGAAGATGCTCTACGACAATGCCCAGCTTCTCGAGCTCTACGTCGAGGCCTTTCAGGCCACGGGGAAGACGCGCTTTCGCGAGGTCGCCGAGACGACGGCCCGCTACCTGCTCGACGAGATGCGGGATCCCGAAGGCCCCTTCTACTCGGCCACCGACGCCGACAGCGAGGGCGAGGAGGGTCGCTACTTCGTGTGGAGCCTGGCCGAGATTGAGGCCCTGCTGAGCCCGGACGAGGCCGAGGTCTTCGTGCCGCTCCACGGGGTGACGGCAGTCGGCAACTTCGAGGGGGCGAACGTTCTCCATCGCGCTCGATCGCCGGCGGAGCTGGCGAAGGAGAAGGACATCAGTCTCGGGAGCATGAACCAGCGTCTGGAGCAGGCTCGCGCGAAGCTCCTGGCTCACCGCAAGCAGCGTGTCCCCCCTCTACTCGACGACAAGATCGTCACCGCGTGGAACGCCTTGGCCATCGGAGCCCTGGCCCGGGCCGGGGCTGCCTTGGACCACCCCGAGTGGATCCGCCGGGCCGAGGACGCGGCGACCTTCATCGAGGGCACGATGTGGCAAGGCGACCGGCTTCTTCGGACCTATCGACGGGGGAAGAGCCAGCACGACGGGGTCCTGGAGGATCACGCCTTCTTGTTCTCGGCCCTCCTCGACCTCTTCGAGGCCAGCGGTCGAAGGACCTGGCTCGACCAAGCCGAACGCTGCCGAAGGATCATGGACGCGCGTTTTTGGGACGAGGAGGCGGGGGCCTACTTCGGGACCGCCTCCGACGCCGAGGCGCTGCTCACCCGAGAGCATCCCTTCTACGACGGAGCGATGCCCTCGGGAAACGGGGTGGCGGCCTTGGCCCTGCTCCGCTGGCACCAGCTGACCGACGACGAGACGGCCCGAGAGCGGGCGAACCGCATCCTGTTACGAGGCGGTCAAGCCCTGGACGCCGGCGCCCTCGACTGCCCCAAGCTGGGCCAGGCCCTGGACTTCGTCATGGACGAAGCGATGCAGGTCGTCGTGGCCCAGGGGACCGAGCCCGGCCCCCTCCCCCAGCAGGTGGCTTCCAGCTTTCTACCCAACGCGGTTCGGATCGTCCTCGGGCCCGACACCCGCGACACTCTCCTGGAGGCTCTACCCTGGCTCGAAGGCAAGGGCCCCCGGCATGGCGAGACGACGGTCTACGTCTGCCGGAGCCAGATCTGCGACCGGCCGAGCACCGAGCCCGAAGCCCTGGCCCGGAGTCTCGCCCGCTTCGCCGACATCGAGGCCGAACCGGTGATCTACGGCCGAAAGCAATGAGCGCGGTCGGCTATATGTATTCGGTGTGTGAGAAAAACTGGAGTGATGTCGAGATCATGTTCGAATGGAGCGGTCCATGATTGATTCAGATCTCAAGAGCATTAAGGACGCCGAGGATTTCCTTAGCTACAACGGTTTTCCGATTACCGTACTTGGAAACAAGACGTTGCGCGTGTCGGTTGACGGGGTTCTTCCGTACAAGGTGAGGTTCATCGACGGGTTCAGTTTTCGCGTGTTTTGCTACGCTGCAAGCTGGGAAGACATCGAGTCGCGCGTCGCAGATCTTGGGCTTCTGGCTCTTGTTGTTTCAGATCGATTTCCTGGAGTCTCTTTATGCTTAGACCCTGACCGGAACTTGATGATGCGAAGAGACCTTCTTCTTCCGACATCTTGTTCGCAGCTCATCGAAGCGCTTAGGCGTGTGGAGAAGTTCGCCAACCTTTTTGGGGAGATTTTGATGCATCCACTCGAGAGCCTAGAGGACATCGAGGACGGCGTAGAACATCGGATACCGGTTTCTCAACGCTGGTTTTCCAGGTGAGATCAATCCGAGCTCCTAGGGGCGTGCTGAAAATCGTCGGTATAGTTTCTAAAGTCGCCGCTCGCCCGCGACTTTCGGATGCGGGCTGAGTCGGTCGAGCTTCACTGCGCGGCTTCGCGGCCGCCGCGTTTCCGTGCCGCTTGTCACGCAGGAGCCA
>JBCCQA010000043.1:0-35955 GCA_039024635.1 Myxococcota bacterium
CTCTGCCTCCCCCAAGAGAGCCAGCTTCTGCTCAACCGTGAAACGTCTCCGTCGTCCCTTCTCTAAGGGCTCGATTGTCAATCCAACTTCCATTCCAGATACCTCCTTCGAGGTGTCCGGTCGAAACAGGGGCTACATCAGCGCTGTCGATGAGGTCTTCAAGGGCTTCAACGCGTGCTTTGAAGGCTCGTGTCGCTTGTGACTCCAAGCGTCGGATAAGGGCCAACCGGCATGGCTCCGTATACCCTTGGAGGATGAGCTGGTCGTAGGCGTCATCGAGATTCTTCCTCGCATGCTGAGCGAGGCGATGAGCGTTCCAGAGAGACCGGCCTTGGTGATCATCAGTCATAGTGACGCGGGGCGCCTGTCGGCCAAGGCCCCCCCACTCTATACGGGCTCTCTCTATGGACCCCCTCATGTCCCAAAGGCCGTCTCTGCCTCTGACGTTCACTACAGCTTGTTGGTTGGGGAGATCGGAGGCCGCGTGGACGTGTTCCCGCTCGCTGAAGGCATCGATCTTTGGCTCAACCATGAAGCGCTCTACCTGACTGATCAGGAAAACCGATGGGTACCCAGCAACGGGAGCCTGTATCCCCTCATGGGCCCCGGCGTGATCGTGGGTCTGAACCAGAGCACAGGCGATGCGCGATCCCATTCCGAATCGGAGCTCGCTATCTGGATGGAGCGAGCAAATCGTTGGAAGATCCTTCACGCCGGACCCAAAGCGGACAGGGCTGTCCAGAGCCTTCTCAAAGGAAGTGGCGTGCTGCTGCAGCGAGGAGACCTTCGCGTGCCGTACGCTCTACGAGCGAGGTGTGAGGCTGGTTTCGCGTCAGTGGGCTCAGGACCCGTCTTCTTCTGGGCTCTAGTTCGCGGTCACCACACTCCGAGGTGAGTGCTCAGGCCCTCTGGCGAAGGCTTCAACACGCAAGACTCCATCTTCGTCCTCTTAGAAAGGCCTGGGGGGACCCGACCTAGGAGGTGAGGATGCGGGCCCGCGAGACGTTGACCGGACCGATGGAAGTGTCGCTCGCGACGGGGGGCTCCGAGACGATGCCAGAGCCGGGACCACTGACTTGGGGTTCGAGCCGATGGCCCTCGAGAGCGTGGAGCCCAACCCGTTCAGCGTGGACGTCACAGCCGACGAAGAGCGCCCTCACGGGGCTCATCGAGGTAGCCACTGGACGCTCCGTGCTCACGGCGACCGAAGAAGGAGTGCTGTTCGAACTAGTGGTCCCGCCGGAGGCATTTATCGGCGATCAGGAGGCCAGCATTGCTCCCGCCAGCGTGACCAGCCTCCCGACGGCGGCTGGCGCCGTGGCTGCGGTCGACCTTCAGCCAGATGGCCTCATCTTCGAGAAGCAGGCCACCCTACGTATCACTGTGCCTCCAGGGCTGCCGAATGCTCCGAGCGATGGCGCGCTGGTGGGATTTGGGTGGTCAGCTGAGGGCGCCGACTTCCACATGCGCCCCCTTCGGACTCCTTCAGCGATCGTCATCGAGAGAGCCCGTGGCCCACGGAAACTTGTCGGGCCTCCGAAGCGGCCAGGCAAGAGCTGGTCGCGTTCTAGGTCGTCAAACATGAAGTTGCCGTCATCATAGAGATTGCCTTGTCCTGTTGACCCTGACACGCGGGCCCGCCAACCTGCGCCTAGGCGATGGTTCGCACCTGCTTGCCTTTGCGTCGATCGGGTTCGATGAAGAGGGGATGCGGTGGGGCTTCCGGCCGAATCCGCGACTACCCCCGCAACTGTGAGCGAAGAGCATCCCGTCGAGTCCACTGGCTTTGGCTGGGAAGGGACGGGGCTGCGATGACACGCGAGTCAGGAGACCTGCCATCGTACAAAGCCGACCCGGCGGTGCGCCCGGGGCCGGGTCGTTTTAGGGCAGTCTCACAGCCCGCAGGCCTGGTCTCAACCTCATCCGGGTATTGCGCGGAGGGCGCGACGACAGCATGAGCAGAAAAGAAAAGCGACGAACGACTACAACGGGCCGGTCAGGACGATGATAGCGAGTCCGTGCACTGGCGTATGCCAATACGATGACGGGACCGGCTGGTGCCTCGGATGCGGCCGCACCCGGGAGGAGATCACCTCTTGGGGGCAGAGTTCGGATGCAGTACGTCAGCAGGTGTGGACCCAGATCTCTAAGCGGGTTGCCCAGCTGGGCCTTCCGCTTCAGCGTCCAGTCTGGACCGAGTATGACCTCCGGGAGCAAGCAGACCTGCGGATGCGGTCCAGGAAGGGCCAGTGGCTTGTGGGCCTCCCGGGCGCCGTAGCCGAGATTCCGCTTGAAGACGGTGAGGTTGAGTTCACGGATGGAGCTCTCATCGGGCGCTCGCCGAGTGGTAGGCTTCGGCTCCGAATCGATTCTCGAGCACGGGCGCTGACGCCGGTCGTCGTTTCCAGCGGCCCACACGGCGGCGACTTCCTCGACCCCGTCCTCTTCGTTGTCCATCGGACTCGACTGCGAGACCCGCTATTCGGACTGACCGAAATTGGGTCGGACCCCGATCCAATTGATCAGGACGCCGGTGGGACTCTGTTCGACCTTGGTCTCGGGTCGCCGGCATCACGGTTCATGGTACGTATCGAAGACAAAGCCTTGGTTCGGGTCCTTCGCGGTCACATCGGTGCTCCCTTGAAGGAGATCCTGCGCCAAGTGGGATCGGACCTCGTCGCGGCGAGCCCCATTCGGGTCGTCGAGAGCGCCTACGCTCGGGCGGAGGTCATGAGCCCCATCCTTCCCCCGACGCCAAGTTCCCTTCCGACTGGGCACACCCATCTGCACCCCGGCGCGCCGCTCCTCGGGCGGGAGACGCTGCCAGGTTGGGACCTCCCCAAAACCTATGCGCCCGTCGCGCTTTGGGAGCCCTTCAAGGATCCGGAGGCGAGGAAGTGAGCTTTGCTCCCGGCGCTCTCGAAGCCCTGCTCCCCCTTGCCCTGGCGTGGGCGTTCGACGCCATCCATCGCGATTGGCCGACGGCTTGGCATCCAGTGGCCTGGCTGGGGCGTTCGGCTTCGGCCATCGAGGCGCGCCTTTTCGAAGAGTCCTCCTCGCCGGGTCGTCAGCTGGCGGCAGGAACTATCCTCGTGGTCCTCGTCGTCGGCTTGGCCGTTCTTGTCGTGGCTGGGCTCCGCAAGCTCATGCCCTCGGGACCGGCCATCGTAGTCTTCGAAGCCATGGTGCTCGCGTCGACCAGCACTGTGAGCGGTCTCCTTCGCGCGGCCGAAAGGATGCGCGCCGCGCTCGACGCCGAGAACATGTCGGCTGCGCGCTTCGCGCTGCGAAGCCTGTGCTCTAGAGACCCGAGCACACTGGACTCTGAAGCCCTCGCTGCGGGGGCCATCGAATCGGTTGCCGAGAACGCCTCGGACAGCTGGGTGGCCCCCCTGTTTTTCTATGCCACCTTCGGGCTCATCGGGGCCGTGGTCTATCGCGCGGTCAATACCCTCGACGCGATGTACGGCTACCGTGGACGAATGGAGTATTTCGGCAAGCCATCCGCTCGGCTCGATGACGTGCTCAACTTCGTGCCCGCGCGCCTCACGGCGCTGCTGCTGCTGCTGGCTTCGCGCAGTCGAAAGCGGGGTTGGCGTATCTTTCTCCGGGACCGGTGGAAGACGGCGAGTCCCAACGCGGGCCAGCCGATGGCCATGATGGCCGGCTTGCTAGGTATCCGCCTCGAGAAGGCCGGCCACTACGTCCTGGGAGACGCGAACCGGCCGGTGACATCGGAGCAGATCGGGGACGCATGCCGGCTGGTCCAGCGCGCCGGCGCGATGGCGGCGGGCGGCGCGCTCGTCTTCGTCGGGTGGACGGGATGACGGGCCACGGCGGGACGAACGTGGCCGAGCTCGAGGCCCTCGGGCTGACCGAAGCCGACGTCCTCGATCTCTCCGTCAACGTCGTCCCCTTCGAGCTGCAGCCTCAGCTCTTGAGCGCGATGGGGGCGTGGGATCCGCGCCCCTATCCGGACCCTGGATGCCAGGCCGCCAAGGCGGTCCTGGCCGAACGCTTCGGCGTGCCTTCGGAGCGTGTCGTGCTAGGCAACGGCGCAACGGAGCTCATGTGGACCCTCTTCGATGCATTGAAACCCGAAAGGGTTCTCTCGCTCGAACCAACCTTCAGCGAGTTTCGCGCCGCGGGACGGTCCAAGGGCGTACAGGTCCTGTCCGAGCACGACCCGACTTGTGAATGGCCGGATGTCGAAGCGCACTTCCCAGACGTGCAGGTCGTGTACTTGACCCACCCGAACAATCCAATGGGCCGACGGTTTTCTCTGGACCGGGTCGAGGACTGGGCCCGAGCGCGTCCGGAGGTTCTCTTTCTTCTCGACGAGTCCTTCCTCGGGCTCAGCGAGGCCCATCGTGAACTCGACCGGGCGCTCCCGCTCAATGTCGTCCGGCTCCGCTCACTCACGAAAGACTTCGGCCTGGCTGGGCTCAGGGTCGGCTACGCCCTGGCCTCCGGCGAACTCGCCCAGAAGATCGAAGCCGTCCGCCCCCCTTGGACAATCAATGGCCTGGCCCAAGCGGTCGTGCCGGCGGCGCTGGCCGCCGAATCGTCCTTGGAGGGCATTCGGGCTCGCTTGTTCGCGGCCAGAGACCGTCTGAGTCAGAGCTTGAACCAGGCCGGCTTTTCGACCCAGCCTAGCTCGACCATCTACGTGGTGGCGGATGTAGGCGATGCGAGCCGCGTCAAACATCGTCTTCTGTCGCGACACGCCATCCGAGTTCGGGACTGCACGAACTTTGGCTGTCCTCGATGGATCCGCGTGGCCGCGCGAGAAGGCAACGCGACCGAGCGGCTCATATACGCCCTGCGGGAGGAGGCATGAAGGGCAAGGTGCTGATGGTCCAGGGGACGAGCTCCGACGCCGGCAAGTCCTTCTTAGTCGCGGCGCTGTTGAGGTGGTGTCGACGGCGGGGCCTCGCGGTGGCACCCTTCAAGGCCCAGAACATGGCGCGCAACGCAGCGGTCACGGCAGAGGGCAAAGAGATAGGCCGGGCCCAGGCCGACCAGGCCGAGGCCGCCGGTGTCGCGCCCCACGTCGACATGAATCCCATTCTGCTCAAGCCCGAAGGCGGCTTCACGAGCCAGGTCGTCGTTCTCGGCCGGTCGATGGGAGCGATGTCGTGGCGAGACTACGGTGCCATGAAGGCTTCGCTGCGATCGGTCGTGCTGGATGCACTGGAGCGCTTGCGCCTCCGCCATGAGCTCGTCATCGTGGAGGGCGCTGGGAGTCCTGCCGAGATCAACCTTCGGGACGGGGACCTGGTGAACATGTTCATCGCGAGGTCGGTTCAGGCACCTGTTTGGCTGGTCGCCGACATCGATCGGGGCGGGGCCTTCGCATCCCTTTTTGGGACGTGGTCGTTGCTTCCGGCCGAAGAGCAAGCGCTCATTCGCCGCTTCGTATTGAACCGCGTTCGCGGTGACGTCCGTCTTCTTGAGTCTGGATGCCACGAGCTGGAGCGACGGACGGGCGTACCAGTCCTGGGCGCCATCCCGTATCTGGCTGACTTCGGTGGCCCAGCAGAAGACAGCTTGGCTCTCGCCGATCGGCGCCACCGTCCACGCGCGCCCTTCGGCCAGGTCGAAGTCACAGTCGTCGACCTTCCCCACATTTCGAACTACGACGAGTTCCGGCATCTCGAGCAATGGGTGACCGTGCGCTATTCGACCAGTCCGAGGGACGGAGCTGGCTCGGACCTCGTCATCGTTCCGGGCTCCAAGTGCACGGTGGATGATCTTAGATGGGTCGAACGAACGGGTTGGGGGCAAGCCCTTGCGCTCCGATGCGAGCGCGACCAGCCGGTCCTTGGGATTTGTGGCGGCTGCCAGATCCTCGGCCGCCGCATCACCGAAGATGGCGTGGTCCATCAGGGTCTTGGCCTCTTGCCGGTGTCGACCCAGTTCTCGGAGGACAAGCGGACGACGCAGGTTCGAGCCCGGATCGTGGCGCCGTGGGCGCTCCGAGCCGATGCGTCGCCCGTCGACGGATACGAGATCCATCGGGGCCGGCTCGAGCGCGAAGGCAACGTAGCACCCTTCGCCAAACTCGACACGCCGGAGGGGTTGCGCCTCGACGGCGCGGGGAACGGGCCGGTCGCTGGCACCATGGTGCACGGCCTCTTCGAGCACTCAGCCCTGGCCCGAGCGCTGCTGGCATGGGCGGCGCCCGCAGGGGCGCTTCTCGGCGAGCTGGTGCCGCTTCCGGATCCTCACGAGCGAGCGGCGGACGCCCTCGACGGGCTCCATCTCGAAGAGGTATTCGAGCGCGAACTGGGCATCGACGTTTCGAGGTCAAGCCGATGATGGAGTCGAAGATCACGCTGGTTGGAGGAGGCGTCCGGTCGGGCAAGAGCCGCTTCGCCTTAGATCTCGCCCTGAAGAGAGGGATGCGACGGACCTTCATCGCCACGGCTCAGGCCTTCGATGACGAGATGCGAGCACGAATTGCTCGGCACCAGACCGAAAGGGCCGGGCTTTTTGATTCGGTCGAGGCCCCGATCGAGCTGACCCATGCCGTATCGCTTCTCTCCGACGAAGTAGACGTCTTGGTGATCGATTGCTTGACCCTTTGGCTTTCGAACTTGCTCCTCCGAGGAGACGATGAAGCGCGCATCGAAGAAGCCGTCCTAAAGCTGATGTCAGCCTTGTCTTCGAAGCCTTTCGACACAGTGGTCGTCACGAACGAAGTGGGCCTGGGCGTAGTCCCGGAGTCTGCCCTGGGAAGACGCTTTCGGGACGTGTCGGGCCGCGCCCATCAGCGCATCGCCGAGAAGGCAGACCAGATCTATTTCGCCGCCCTTGGCGTCATCCTGCGCTTGCGACCTGGTCCCGTGGAGGTCGCTGACGCTGGTGAACCCATGTCAGAGATTCCTTAGTCAGGCTCTCGGCGCAGAATCCCAATTGCTACTCGTAGACAGCTGACTAGTCCCTGGGCTTCGCGTCTCGCCGGAGGCTCGACTCAAACCGTGACGTTTTCGGCTTTCGTGCCGGCCGAAGCGATGGTCTCTCGAGGACGGACCATGACCTGTACGAGCTTCAACGAAGGGAAGCCTTTCAGGGCTACCCTCGCCCGACGCGGTGATTCGCCATCGACGACCTCGAGGAGAGCGGCGTCGGTTCCCGGACCGAGCTGCCAGACCCGAAGATCAGAGACCTGGAGCCCGGCCGCTTGAAGCTCTTCAACTATGCGGCCTTGCAGGGTCACACGGGAGCGGTCGAGCAAGACTCGGCTCGACTCTCGGATGAGCCCAAGCCCCCAATGGGCAACCAGGATACTCCCCGCGATGCCCAAGAGCGGGTCCAAGAAGGCAAGGCCGAAGAGGGTGCCACCGATGAGGGCCAAGATCGCCCCCACGCTCGTCACCGCGTCTGCGACCACGTGTAGAAAGGCCGCGCGAAGGTTGTGGTCGTGATGTCCGTGCTCATGATCATGCCCACGACCGTGGCTGTGATGGTGGTGGCCGTGACCGTGCTCTACTGCTTCGTCTCGGTGGAGGAGCCACGCGCTGACGAGGTTGACGACGAGACCCAGGACCGCCACCGGAAGCGCCTTGTCGTAGGCAATGGGCACCGGGGCGATGAGTCGGTACAGGCTCTCGCCCATCATCTGTATCGCGACCAAGGTCAGCGCGACAGCGCTTGCGAAGCCGGCCAGCGAGAAGACCTTGCCGGTTCCGAAGGCGAAGGCCTCGCTGGTCCCGTGCTTTCGCGCGTAGCGATAACCGACGAGCGTCACCCCGAGCGCGCCCGCGTGGCTCGCCATGTGAAATCCGTCGGCCCAGAGCGCCATACTGCCGGTCCACCAGCCCACGGTCAGCTCCAACACCATGGTGACTGCGGTGAGGCCCACGACCAGGAGGGTCCGACGCTCGTTTCCGTCGAGGGCGTAGGTGGGGTTTGCGGTCTTCATCCGCTGAGCCCTCCCGCGCCCCATGTTTCGGGGATCGGCTGGGGCTCGGCCTCGCCGAGATAGTCCCGACGGAGCCGGTTCCATAGCTCGAGCCGGCTCCAGTCCGGGTTTCGGGTCGGCTTCAGCTCGGGTGTCAGAAACGGGCTCGGGAGGAAGAACGTGATCATCTGCTCTTCGTCACCGTTCACCAGCTCGAGCTGCCAGCTCCGCGGGCCCCGCTCGGGGTCGACTCGGCGGAGGAAGCTGGCCCGGGCGCACTGCCGCTTTCTCGCCAGCTTGGGGGGCGTCTTGCGACTTCCCAATCCCCGATGCGGCTCGATGCACAGATGAAAATGGCTGGGAGGCCCGATCCCCACCGTCAAGTAGCCGTCGAGCATCGAGATCTCGGGAGTCCGGTCCAACTTGAGCTCGAACACTGCCCCCTGAACGCAGGGCCCGAACATAATCTGGTCCCAGGCACCGACGAAAAGGTCTCGACATAGAGCGTAGAGCGTTCCCACCTGTTCGACCCCGAGATCTGCGAGCTCGGGGGCCCGCTTCAGCTTGGGTGTCCGCTCTACCGCCCACAGTCGACCCGAGACGAGCGGGATGTCGTCGACTTCGGTCCAGCTGCCGTCTTCATTCTCCAGTTTTCGCATCTTCGTTCCTTTTGATCTCGTGGGAGAGCTGGGGCTTGATCCCGTGCACCTGTAGCTGCAGATCTTGAGCCGCGTGCACGAGCCCCAGGCCAGGATCGCTATGATTCTTGTTCGGCATCTCCACGACCCGCCCTTCTTTTCCACACGCCGAGAGACGACCCAAGAGCGCGTGGCGACAGATCGCCTTTCTCCGCCCTAGCCCAGTGACGATGACGGGCGGGTCGAGCGCAAGGAGCTGCTCGGGACTGTAGCGCGGCCAGCCCTCGAAGCCGCGTTCGGCGGCGAGGTCCCGAATCCCGCCGTAGTGCAGCAGGTCGGCGTAGCTCGAGCCGACCGTTCCACCGAACAGACTGTCGCCCAGTACGCTCAAATAGATGCCCCGAGGTCGGTCGCGATCAGACACCGCGGACTCGAGGGCCGAGAGGTTCCGAAGATAGTCGTTCCGTAATCGCTCGGCCCGGGCTGGCTCCTTCAGGAGCTGACCCAGGACCTCGATGTCGCCGACCGTATCGACCACCCCCCGCATCTCTCCCAAGTCGAAGACCGCGACACCCCGTTCCCGAAGACGAGCCATGTAGTCCTCACCCGCAAACTTAGAGATGACGACCAAGTCCGGCCGCAGCGCCAGGACCGCCTCGACGTCTTTCGACTGAGCGAGCGTCGTCGCTTGGCCGAAGCGGTAGCCGAGCGGGTTCGTCTCGACGGTGTACTGCGTGACCCCGACCAGGCGCTCGGGTTCGACTAGGGCAAGAAGAATGTGGTCGGCCACCGTGTTGAGCGAAACGATCCGCTGGTAGGTGGAAGCATCGACTTGACGCCCCCGGGCGTCGGTCAATACAGCGAGGTCGCTCTTTGCCGACGATCGAGCGTCTTCTGTCTCGAATTCGGGCGAGGGCGCTCTCCAGACGCCTCCTGCCATGGTGGCCCCCAGGCTGGAAAGGCCCAGGCAGGTGGCCACGCTCACGGCGTTGAGGAGGTTGGCCTTCATGAGCGGGTCTCTTCGGGCAAGAACAGGCCGATCCCGGCCCGTTCTTTCAGTACCACCCCGTACACGGTGCGCACGGGATCCGCAGATACGATCGATTGAACGGGGCCGGCGGCGTGAAGGCGACCTTCAGAGATAAGGACCGCTTGATCAGCATGTCGATGCGCTTCGTCGAGTCCGTGAACGACGACGACGATGCACCAGCCACGTTCGGCCAGCTTCCGAAGCAGGCGATGGAGGACCAGCACGTGGCGAGCGTCCAGGGCCGCGGTCGGCTCGTCGAGCAACAGAGCCCGTGCTCCGGTGGCGAGGGCGCGGGCAATGAGAATCTTCTGCTGCTCTCCGCCGGAGAGCTCGGTGAAGATCCGGCCGGCCAGCTGGACCGCATCCACCTCTTCCAGCGCTTGCTCCACGGCATCTCTATCCCCGGCCGAAGGCCGGGCCAGAGGGCCACGGTGGACGAAGCGGCCTTGGTCGACGACGTCGCGCACCTGGAGGCGTGCGTCGAGGCGGGAGCGCTGAGGAACATAGGCGACTTCACGTGCTCGCTCCTGAGCCGGCAGGTCTTTTAAGGATCGCCCGTCCAAACGGATCTCGCCCCTGGAGGGAAGAAGTCCGATGACCGCCTTCAACAGGCTGCTCTTTCCCGCGCCGTTGGGGCCGATGAGTGCGGTCGCCTTGCCCCGAGGGCACGAAAAGCTCACGTCGTGCACCACATCGGAGAGACCACGGCCCCGATGCCAGACCGAGACATCCTTCAGGATAAGGCCCTCCATCAGGCCAACCTCCCGGTCCGTGTCCGGTCCGACAATAGCTTCAAGAACAGCGGGGCCCCGATGAGGCCGGTGACGACGCCCAGAGGAATGGTCCCCCGAGCGGGGAGATGGCGGATGAGGATGTCGGCGAAAGCGACGAATACGCCGCCGCCCAAGAAGGCCGCCGGAACGAGTCGGTGGTGCAGAGCGCCAACCCTGGACCGCAGGACGTGGGGGACGACGAGCCCCACGAAACTCACGTTGCCCCCGATCGCAACCGCGGCGGCAGTCAGGACCGCGGTCCAGACGATGGTCCACCGCCGGACCGCTCCAACATCGACCCCGAGCGAGGCGGCTTCCTCTTCGCCCGAAAGAAGCAGGTCGAGGTGGCGGCCCCAGGCCCAGGCCGCAGCTAGGCCCCCGAATACCATGGGCACGGCAAGGGCGACGTGGCGAGGCCCCTTGGCTTCGACCCCGCCGAGGGTGAAGGCAACGATGGCCCGCCCGAGCTCCCACGACTCTTGAGCCAGACTGGTGATGAGCCCGCTGATGCTCAAGAAGAAGGACGAAAGAATGAAGCCGGTCAGCAGGAGGGTCACGATATCGGGGTTGCGTCCGGTCACGGCGAGCAAGAGTACGAGGGCGCCGAGGGCCCCCAGCAGGCAACCGATGGGCAGGACCAGCTCCGGCGGGACGACGTCGGGCAGAAAGTCCACAAGGAGGACATCCCACAAGAGGATCACCATCGAGCCGCCCAGGCTCGCTCCTGCGCTGGTGCCGAGCAGAGAGGGCGAAGCCAAAGGATTGCGAAAGAGTCCTTGCACCAGGACGCCGCCGGTGGCCAGGGCGGCCCCGGCCAGGAAGCTGTTCAAGAAGCGATAGGTTCGGAGCTCGAAGAAGGTGTCGCGGAGTTCGGCATCGTCGAGGGACCCTGCGCCCGACATGAGCGAGAGGACGAAGGCGGTTCCGGTCCCGAGCAGCAGAATACCCCAGGTCCAGCCGGCTCTGGGCCCGCCCTCGGCAGCGTGTCGGCTCACGGGGCAGCCTCTTCGAGGAGAAAGAGCCGCCCCGTTTCGGGGTCACGGTACACGCGGCCGACGGATTCGTAGCTTCCGGAGCTGCCTTCACCCACGCCCTCCGGAACCTCGGGGACCTCTCGGCCTTTCTTTTGAATGGGCTCCCCACCCGAGAGGGCCGGCGACACCATCAGCCCGCCGGCTACGAGGGCGGCGATGAGACCACACGCGAAGACCAGCATGACGTCGACGAGGCTGGCCATCGAAGCGAGCGGGTCGGCGTCCCGAGCCCCACCGAAGCGATCGGTCCACCGGTCGCGCATCAAGGTCCCTCCAGATCGTCAAGCAGACGCCCGTAGTACCAGCGACGAAGCTGACCGATGGCGTAACCCACGGCGCCGATGGCCAAACCCAGGACCGTGGTGTCGAAGGCCAAGGTCACGCTGGCCGCCAGCATCTTCACGTCGCCACGTCCGAGGCTAGCCAGACCAGGACCAAGAGGAATGAGGGTCCCCATGAGCCCGAGCATGGGACCCACCCGGGCCAGGACATCGGCCCGTCCCACCCGGGCCCGGGCTTGGGCATCGGCGGCGCGCACGTCGCCTCGGGCGCGAAGTCGCCCGAGCCCCCGTGTCAGCTCTCCGGCGACGAGGCCCAGCTCGAACAACACCCCGGCGAAGAAGACGAACAGCAGCGCCACCACCGGACCCTCGAGAGCGTCCACGAGAACCCGTAGGATATGAATGAGCCCAGCGTTCACCCTCGACGCCCCCGCAGCAGTCCAAGCCCGACGGCCGCGAGGCCAAGGCCAAGGATCCCGCCGAACAGCCACGTCGATGCTCCAGACGAGGTCGAGGTCCGTTCGACCTCCGCCACGGAGGCGGGATCGGATTCGGGCCCTGCGCGGTCGACCCGAGCCGCCTCCAGCACCGCTTCGAAGCGACGGCGAGTCTCAGGGTCGAGCCGCTCCCCGACGTAGGTCATCACCGGGTGATCGGGACGGGTGTGACCGCTCCCGGGCAAACCGTGAACGAGGACTTGCTCAGCGAAGGCCTTCGCGAGCGCCTCGACGATCTCCGGCTCGGCTTGCCAATGGTCTCGAGAAGCCGCCACCAACAGGATGGCCTCGATGTTCGTCAGGACGTGAACGTTTCGGTCCTTTTCGAAGAAGTCGTCGATGCCAAGGTCGTGCCGGTCTTCGATCAGAACGTCGTGAACCTCGTCCCACGCCCAGCTCTTCACGATGTGGGGGCTAGTGACCTGCCAGCCCCAGAGGTTTTCGACGAAGCCCTGGCTCAGCGTCCGAGCCCCGGCATAGCCATGCTCCATGAGCCCTTCGAGGTAGGTTGGGTTCAGGTGCCGTCCGCGAAGCTCGGACAGCAGCGCAGGGCCGAGGGCCTGCATCTGAGGGTTATTGGGGTCGGCGTGGCGGATCACGCGAGCGGCCGGCGGCTTTCCTCGGGCAGCCTCCACCGCGAGCCCGAGGCCGCCGAGATAGTCGAAGCCGTCATTGTTATCGAGGAGGCCGTACAGATTGGAGGCCCGCCCCAAATAGCTGTGTTCCACGGTCGCGAGTCGATTCGAGAAAGCGTCGTGGGCCACTTCCCCTCGGATGCCGTCGCCGTAGGCGTGACCCATGCGGCGGGTGTACGCCTGGGCAAGCTCGCTTCGGTCCGACCATGCACCCGAGCGCTCCGCGAGTCGATTGATCCCGGCGCCGTATCCGCCGGGTGCGTTGCCGAACAAGCGCAACGACGCTCGACGACCCGCGACGTTGAGCGGCGTGCCCTTGTTTTGGTCGGCCATGGTCTCGCGGACCCAGTGCGCAGCGACCTGATTGATCTCGAGCGGCTCGTCTCCAGTCGGAGGCCCATTCTCCAGAACTGGCAGCCGGGATAATGCGGCGTCCAGAGCAGGCCCTAGCTCGGGGTGGAGCTTTCGGATCTGCTTTGCGGAGGCACTGAGGGCGAGCAGGCCGGCCCGGTCCAGCCACACCATCAGATTATCGTACAGGTCTCGAAACAAGCCCGAAGTCACGAAGGTCGTGTCTCGCCGAGGGCGTTCGGCCGTCGCCGCTTCGAGCTCCAGCCCTACCAGGATCCCGCGCGCGTTCCACTCGGGCTTCAGCCCGAGGAGGGCGAGACCAAAGGCCACCATCGCGCCCTCGTCACGGACCGTATCCGAAGCCCAGAGCACGACCGCTTCCGATCCGTCTGGTCTCCCCGGTCGCTCTTGCCGTGCTTTGGCCGCCAGCTCGTTGCCCAGCGTCCATGCCACACGGGTCGGCAGCAGCGAGCCATCGAGGGCATGAAAGTTGCGCCCGGTTGGCAGAGCTTCGGGAGTGCGAATCGGATCGTTCCCCTTCCCTGGCTGGACGAAGCGTCCCGAGAGCGCAGCCAAGAGGGCAGCGCGCTCTTCCTTCGGGCTGCGGACGAGAGCTCGGCGGGCCGCTAAACGCTCCGCCTTCGAGGCTTCCCCTTTCGGCATCATCGAATCGAGCATGCGGTCGACCGCTTCTTCGGACCAGGCTCGACCGAACACGTGAAGACCATGAGGCATGAAGCGCTCCTGAAGATGAGTGAGGTAATGACCGATCTCGTGCACCAAGAGATCGTCGTCGACATCGGAGAAGCCAATGCCCCGAGCTTCGAGCTCGGGGGCCATGCTCGTTTCGAGCTCTCCGCGAAGGTTGAGCTTTTCGATCTTCTCTTTCATGCCCGCGACGGCGCGACTTCGAGCCACCTCCACGCCGCCTGCTTCGGCCGCCTCGAAGGACTCCACGAGCTGACGAAGCTCCAGGAGGTCGTCGTAGAGTGGCGTAGCCTGCATGGATGGGGTGAGATGGTCGACGATGGTCGCCAGACCGCGCCGCTTCGCTTGAATGCCTTCCCCCACCCCGTCGACGACGTAGATGTAGACCGAGGGGAGGTCCTCGATGACCAAACGAGGAAAATCCGACTGAGCGAGACCCAGACGCCGCCCCGGCAAGAACTCGTAGGTCGAGTGTCGGCCCAGGTGGACGACGACATCGGCGCGATGAACGCTCCGGATCCACTCGTAGAACGCCAAGTATTGATGGGGGGGTGGGAAGGCGAGGTTGGCGTGGAGGAGCTCTTCGTTCAGCTCCCAACCCCGGGGCGGCTGGGGACCCACGAAGACGTTGCCGTACTGAAGGCCTGGCACGAGGAGGTCCTCATCGTGCACCATGACCTGACCCGGAGGGGGCCCCCAACCCCGCAAACCCTCGACACCGGTCCGGACCAAGGCCTGGCCCAGGCTCTCGAGCTGCTTCATCGCTTCAACGTCGTCGGTTGTCAGCCGACGGGTGAGCGCAACCTCGAACTGATCCAACAGGTCCAAAGCGCGGTCACGCGCAGGGTGATCTGCGCCCTCCAGAAGATGGCGAGTGTCCTCAATTGTTCTTTCGATGCGTTGCTCGAACAGCTCGACAGGCAGCTCCTCGTCACCCTCGTCAAAGGCACGCGCCCGCTCGACGTCGGCGACCAGCCGGGCGATGGGCCCCGAAGCCAACTCGGCCCGCGCGGCATCGGGCAGCGCATCGAAGTAGCTTTGGTACGCGCTCCGGTCGAGATGGGCCACTTTCTGGTGCAGAGCCTCAAGGGCACCTCGGTCCTCGGGCAGGTTGACGCCACGCTCTTGAAGTTCTTCTAGCAAGGCCTCCTGCGTGGGCGGCCGGCCTTTCACGTCGTAGCCCGCCTCATCGAGGGTCTCGAGCACTTGCATCAAGGAAGCTGGAACATCGAGGTTGTCGGCCCCGATGTTGTGCCGTCCCGGCGGGTGATTGTAGTAGACGACGGCCACGCGCTTGTCGGCGTTCGGAGTCGTACGAAGACGGTGCCACCGGCTCAACCGCCGAGCCACGGCCTGCACCTCGTCTTCGATCGGCTCCAGTACACCCAACCGAAGTCCCGTCCGCGGGTCACTCCGCTCTGGACCCGCGGTCGCCACCACCAGCGGCTGCCCGGCTCCCTGCAGCTCGGGCATCGCCACCTGGTAGTGGACGCTCTCCCAGGGTAGCCCGTCATCGCTGGCCCTCCACGCCGCTTCGCTACGGCCGACCAGCCGAAGTCCTTTCATGACGGGGACGTCGAGCGCGCGCAGATGCGCCAGGGCTTCGTCGCGACCGGACCCACCACCCAGGACAAAGTCCTGCAGAACCACGACCCCGACCAGGTTCGGCACTTTCTTCAGTCGCTGCAGGGCCTCGACGGTGGACTGCCCCCAGCGCGTGAGGACCGAAATGCCCCGAAGCCCTTCGCGATGGAGGGCGCGTAGTAGCGAAGCGTGAATGGCCCGATCCCCGGCCCGGTCGCCCGAATCGTAGTCGACCACCGCAACCGTGGGACCTTCGTTCAAGGCTTCGAGCTCAACGACGTCGTCCCCGCTCATGAATCGGATGGCCGCGCGGACCTCGATGGGCTGAGGTTCGAGCTCGGAGGCGTGGGGCTGGAGCACGAAGGCGAATAGTTCACTCCACGCGTCGGGACCTCGAGCGAGGTAGAAGCGCCGCGCGTTCAGCCAAGGGCGCTGCTCGGGATGGACCAGTCCGAGCCGCTCGATCTCCGGAAAGGGGTCACGATCCGAGGCCACCTGGAACGTGATCGCTTCGAAGACCTCCTCCGGAACGTCCTCGAACAAAACACGTCCCGCACGGCGACTACGCCGAGTGAGGCGATGGTCCCCATGCAGGGCGAGAAGGGTTTGGACCTCCGAAATCGGGTAGCGATCCAGCACTTCGAGGAGCCGGTCCGCATCATCCCGAAAGATCCCCGAGATCAGGACCGCGTCTCCGCGTCGAAGAAGAGCGGCGACTTCCGGCGCCTTCAACTGGTCGAGCTGTCTGGGCGTTCGCAGTATGAGCTCGTGCCCAGGATGCCGGTCGAAGAAGACTTGGGCGGCCGCCGCCATCTCAGGCGCCGACCGCTCGGAAACGACCCCTACCAGGGTCGCTCCTTGCCCCGTCGCTGGCGCGAAGACCAGGGGGGTCACGAGTAGGGCCACCGACCTGAATGCCGTCACCTTCTTCAAAACTCGACCCCCTTTCGGGCCCTGATACCGGCTTGGTGCGCATGTTTGATCGGCTTCATCTCCGTCACCGTGTCGGCCACGTCGATCACGGCCTGGGCTGCCTTGCGACCGGTCAGAATCACCGAAACGTGCTCGGGCTTGTTGCGGAGCACCTCAGCTAGGACTTCTGGGTCGAGGTAGTCATAGCTCGTGGCGATGTTGATCTCGTCCAAGATGACTACATCGTGCTCACCAGTTTCGATGAGGCGGCGAGCTTCATCGAAGCCATGCTCGGCTGCCGCGATATCCCGCTGTCGGTCCTGGGTGTCCCACGTGAACCCCTCTCCAGACACGATGTGGGTGACCTCGGGCAGGCGAGAGAAAAACTGCCGCTCGCCCGTCTTCCAGGTACCCTTGATAAACTGGACGATCGCTACCTTCTGGCCGTGGCCCAAGGCACGAATCGCGACGCCAAAGGCCGAGGACGACTTTCCCTTGCCGTCGCCCGTGTTCACCACGACCACGCCCCGCTTCACCGTTCGCGCTTTGGCTTCGGCGTCTTTTTCCGCCTTGATCTTGCGCATCCGTTGGGCGTGTTCGTCGTCTTTGCTCTCGCTCATCGTATGCTCTTCCTCAAGGCAGCAAGTAGATCGACCGCGGTGGTAGCGGTTGGTCCGTGAAGGCCTGCACGCCGTCGGCAGTGAAGCTCCCGTCGCCACCTTCCACGAAGCGCCGGAGACCCGACGAATCCTCGGACGCGTCGGGCATGACCAACAATCCGGTCTCTGCGTCGAAGGCGCCGATCCCGATGGAGAACGCGTCCCCGGCCTGAAACAAGAACGTGCTTTCACCGCTATCGAGATCGATGACGAAAGCCTCGTCTCCAGACACACCAAACTCCCCATAGTCGACGGCGACGAATCGACTCTCATCGATCGGGATGACGTTCTGCACGGCCAGAGGCCGAGGTGCAGCTCGAGGCTCCCATGACTTCACGAGCTCTGGGGTGCCTCTAGCGAACTCCAGCAAATAGACGCCCGCAGAAGCCCGGACCTGGCTCTCTTCGCCAAAGGGCTGCGCGAAGCCCGAGCAGGCGACGAGAACCATCGCGGGTCGACCGGGGACGGCGCGAAGACTGCCGCAGTTCCGACTTGCTTCCGGGAGCGCAAACTCGTCGAGGGTCGCGGCCTCGACATCGACCAAACCTACTTTTCCAGGGCTGGCGGCGTCGAACTCACGGGAGAGCAAGGTGAGCCCGACGACCAAGGTCGAGTCGACCAAGGTTACCAGACTCGGACGCGCGAACACGTCGACCTCGACCGGGCCCCCGTCGCGCATGGCGGTCGCCCTCGCTGTGAAGCGGTCCAATGAGACCCGGCGACCGGTAAGCTCGAAAGTCCCGATGTCGATCTCGATGACGTCGTTCGCTTGGTCGATGACCGGCTGTCCCCCTTCGGTATTGACGCCGAAGCGACTGATCCAGCCCCGGCTTCCATCGACGACGGCCATGTCGTGGGGGTTGGTGGGGAAGCCGTCCTTGACCCTGAGCTGTCCGAGGATCTGGCCGCTTTCGAGGTCGAACCGCGAGAACACGTCGGTCTGAAAGCGGTCGAGGATATTGAGGATACCGGCTTCACCTCTGGTGGCGTTGGCCAAGACCACGTCACCCGACAGCGCCGTCACCAGGCCGGGCGCCTGGCTACCCGAGTCCAAGACGGCGGCGTCGAGGATGGATCCGTCGTCACGTAGGGTCGCGATGGCCGTCGACGAGAAGTCGCTTCGAACCACACCAAATGCTGCGGGGGGCACGTCGGTGTTGCCATTGCCATTGCCATTGCCGTTGCCGTTGCTGTTGCTGTTGCTGTCGTCGCCGCAGGCGGGCGACACGCCGAGGGCGGCGACGAATAGATACGCAGAGGCGTAAGAGGCCCGAGACGAATGAGTGCTGTTCACAGAAAAGAACCTTTCCACTGAAGAGTGGCCTCGAACGAGCGCCCCGGGAGAGGGAACGCGAGGAGATCTTGGCCGAGCTCATCAAAGATGTTGCGAGCCGCGATGAGGACGGAAGCCCCGTCGGACTCGGAAAAGGCCCGAAGGCCGGCGTTGACGAAGGTCAGGGCTTGCTGAGCCACGAGGTTGGCCTGGTCAGGAAAGAAGCCGCTGCGATGGTCCACTTCGAAGAAGGTCTCGACGCCTGGACCAGGAAGCCGAGCCGTCAGCCGCTGGAACAGCCGAACGGGAACCCGCAGCGGCTGTCGCCGTTGAAAGCCTCGATTGTCGAAGCTGGTGTCGAGATAGGTCGCCGACGTGACCGACTCGACCCAGGGCCCCAACGACAGCATCAAGCCACCCTCGAAGCCTCGGCTTTCGCCTTCTCGCTCGTTGCTGAAAGCAACGGTCCTTTGGGCCGTCTGACGGGCGATGATGATGTCTTCGACGCGAAGCCAGAAGAAGCGGCCCTCCGCGCGAACGGAGAAGGGGCCCCACGTCCTATTGACGATGACCCCAGCGTCCAAGCCCAACGAACTCTCAGGAAGCAGTCGAGTATTGGCGACGACTGTATTGCGGTTTCCGAAGAGCTGAATGGTGGTGGGAAGTTTCGTGCCCGAAGTGAGGAGACCGGTGAAGGTCAGCCAATCCAGCGGCTGGATCAAAGTCTCCAGGCGGTAGTTCGGAACGACCTCATCCAGCTCGTTGACCTCTGTTTGGCCGAGACGAGGTCGTGTCAGTCGAGCGCGTGTGAGCTGAGCCGAGACGGAGCCCCGAACCAAGAGCCTAACCCCTTCGATGGCGTTCTCGTACGTGAGCTCGCCTGCCATCACGCCGAGGTCGCGACTCGATGGTTGGTCCCCCGGGGTCGCAAAGAGGTTGTTGAGTCGGATCTCATCTCGGCGATAGAAGACAGTCGCCCCTAGGGTCAGGGAGGGGAGAAGCTCCACGAAGGCGCCAGTTCGAGCGTCCACGCTTAGGAACTCGTCCTCCGTGTCCTCTCGGTCGAGACCGACTCGGCCGAAGGGGTCCTGCACGCGGTCGGAGTCGGCGCCGAGGGCCACGGTGGCAAACACGTCTAGGGGGCTGTCCTCGGCCGAGCCATCGAAGCGATAGCCGAGCGAGCCAAAGATCCGCGTCCGCTGCTGGCGACTGTCGAGACTCGTTCCCGTGGCGGGGCCAGGCAGACCACGGTCCCGGTGCACGCCGAAGGAAAGGGCCGCGAGCCGGTGGGCTCCTCGTTCCCAGGAGCCATAGAAGAAACCGTTCCCCTGAAGTACATCGGCGTTCTGTCGCTTTCGCAGGGCGTCGTCGCTCGGGTCGGCGAGGGTCGCATTGTCGTCGAGGAACTCGAAGTCGTTCTCGGAGCTCAGGATGCCGCCGGAAGCCACCGCTCCAACGGAGCCCGTGAATCCTTCGGCTTCGGCTCGGGCGTCGACCGTGTTGAAAGAGGCCGCCGTAGCCCGTGCGCCCACTCGGCGGTCGGCTGCATCCTTTGGGACCAGCCGGACGACGCCTCCGATGGTGCCCGCGCCATAGCGAATGGGCGCGCTCCCGCGAAAGAGTTCGACGCGGGCGAAGCCATCGATGGGAAAGAGTGAGAAGTCGACGGCCCCGCGGTCAGGCCCGGTGACCGGAACGTCGTCGATGAGGACGACGGTCTGGTCGAAGTCCGCGCCCCGAATGGAGACGAACTGGCCAGCCCCCAAGCCGCCCTGTCGAAACATGACGACGCCGGGTAGCTCGCCGACCACGTCGCCGAGGGTCTCGACCCGTGCAGGGCGGTCCTCGAGGTCGACGGAGTCGTGGGCGCGTGGGGCGAGATTGGACGGGCCTAGGTCCGAGCCCTGGACGACGACCACGTCCATGTCCTTCACCCGCCACGCTTTGGACGAGACCGCGTTCGTCGACGTCTTCGTGTCTGCGACGCTCTGCCACGCGATTGCCGTGATGAGTAAAGCGAGCGAGGCCGACGTCATCTCTTCCTGGAAGCCAGAGAAGATGTACGAGCCCAGTTGGCACACGCGCACAGACCGACGCGGCCATCGTGGCAGGTACGCCATCCCCGAGGCGTCCATCCCTGTTGGCAAGGCGGGTATCCGGGCTCACGCCGTGCTCGAGTCTCGAGCGGGCTCCGTCAACCTTCCCAAGAGGTAACCCCGAAGAGCTGGTCCTCTCAGTGGCGTTGAGACGGGGCCGCGACGTTCACCGTGGCGGGTCCGCGCCGGATTCTCACCGGCTTCCCCTTTCACAGTCCTTTCGGCCTGACCTTAACCAGGAGGAGCGGTACGCGACCCTACCAACGTGGTCAAGACTTGACCGTTTGAGGACAAGCCTTTCGTCATGAATGCGCGAGCTGCGACACCGGCGAAGACTCGGTTCGCACCAAAGAGTATGGTTCCTGCCGGAAGGCATCCTTCGTTGTGATGACTGAGCAGCCCACCGACCTGGAGGCCTGCACGAACCGTGCACGAGCCACCGACATTCCGAAGTTTGACAGTGAAGTAGCCGAGCTTGCCCGTGCACGACTCGACCAACTGACCAAGCCCAAGGGTGCTTTGGGTGCTTTGGAGGACCTCATCACCCACTTGGCGGGTGCCCAGGGTCTGGTCCAACCACAGAGTCGCCCTGCCGCATCGCTCGTGTTCGCGGCCGACCATCCGGTGGTCAGGCATCATGTGAGTGCCTACCCATCCGAGGTGACGAGGGCGATGGTGAATAACATGAGATCGGGAGGGGCGGCGGCGAGCGTTCTCAGCGGCACCCAGGGTGTCGCTCTGCGTGTCGTCGACGTGGGTGTCGATGCTCCGGTCGACCTCGGAAGCGGCGATGCCCTCTCCCCTCTTCTCAGGGAGGGTGCGGGCGACCTTCGCTCCGAAGATGCCATGACACTCTCGACTTTCGAGGCCGCCTTTTCGATGGGGCAACAGAGCGTTCGTGAGTTGGATCCGAAGCCACGCGTACTGATCCTAGGCGAGATGGGAATCGGGAACACGACGGTTGCAAGCGCAGTGGCGAGTGCTCTTCTGGAGTGCGAGCCCAGCCGAGTCGTCGGAGCAGGCACGGGGCTGGACACGAAGGGTCTTCGACGGAAGGTCAAAGTAGTCGAGGACGCGGTGGCTCGCCTCGAGTCTCGCCAATCCCCTCTGGAAGTGCTGCGCCGATTGGGCGGTCGAGAGCTTGCCGCGATCGCTGGCGCCACCCTCGAAGCGGTCCACCGACGCATGGTCGTTCTCCTTGATGGCTTCATCGTTTCGACGGCCGTTCTTGCCTTGGCCCGCGCCAAACCCGAGGTAGTTCCCTTTCTCGTGCCGGGCCATTGCTCTCGGGAACCTGGCCACCGGCTGGTCTTGGAGGCGCTGCTGGGACCAAAGGTGCGGCCCCTCTTG
Source organism: Myxococcota bacterium (assembly GCA_039024635.1). Lineage (GTDB taxonomy): Bacteria > Myxococcota > Kuafuiibacteriia > Kuafuiibacteriales > Kuafuiibacteriaceae > Kuafuiihalomonas. The sequence continues at coordinate 21,728 of JBCCQA010000043.1, forward strand.
GAACTCGACCTTGCCTTGGGTGAAGGTTCAGGTGCCCTCCTTGCCCTCCCGCTGCTCGATCTCGCCGTAGCCATTCAAAGCCAGATGGCAACCTTCTCCCAAGCTCAAGTTCCGGACAGGTCCGGCCCGTGACGATGCCTCCAGCCCTACGCGGGATACGGGCGGCCATGACCTTTCTGACTAGGATTCCGGTCGGAGGATTTCCATATCGCGATGCCGACTTCCGTTGGTCGACCGCTCACTTCCCACTTGTGGGTGCCTTCCTAGGGATCATTCTGGCTGGACTCTCAATCGTCCTTCGACCCGGTTTAGGCCCAGAAGCCACAGCCGCCTCAGTTGTAGCGGCCTCGTTGCTTATAACAGGGGCCTTTCACGAAGACGGCCTCGCCGACTCGGCCGACGCTCTCGGTGGCGCCTACGATCGCCACCGGCTCTTCGAGATCCTGAAGGATTCCCGAGTCGGCACCTTCGGCGCTTCGGCGTTAGGTCTATCGTTTCTCCTGAGGACGCTGCTGCTGGCACGACTCGACATTGGGATGGCGGCCGGACTGGTCGTGGTCCAGAGCCTGGCCCGGACGCCCCCAATCTGGATGATGGGACTGCTTCCATACGTGACGCCAGATAGTGCGGCGCGCTCACGCCTAGTTGCCAGAGCCGGTCCGGCCCAGGTCTTGGTCGCCACCGGTTGGGCTGGATTCGTCCTCGGGGTAGTCGCTTGGAGCTCGGGGTGGACGGCTACTCGTATCGCGACGCTCGTCGGAGCACTGCTGGTGGTGACCGTTCTGTGCAGTTGGCGATTCCGCGCTCGGGCAGGCGGCATCACCGGAGACTTCCTTGGCGCAACCGAGCAGGTCAGTGAAATCGTACTACTAGGGGTTCTGGCATGGCAGCTCGATTAGTCTGCCTCCGGCATGCGCAGACGCTTGCAGCAGGTCGCTGCGTAGGCCGGACTGACGTCTCGACGAAGCTGCTTCCGAAAGAAGCCTCCGATAAGATGAGGGAAGAACTCAGTACCTGGTGTCGTTCAGCCAAGGCTGGGCTTCCGCCTTGCTCGGTATGGTCCTCTCCGCTGAGTCGATGTCAGGCGCCAGCCGCGCACTTGGCTGCCTACCATGGCGTGAAGATGAGCACGGATCCCAGGCTTCTTGAGCTCGACTTTGGCGAGTGGGAAGGGCGAACCTGGGCCGAACTCGAACGCGAAGATGGCGAACGACTCTTAGCTTGGATGAACGATTGGAGAGTAAAAGCGCCTCCTGCTGGGGAGACTACCGAGGCACTCACGAAACGCGTCTCGTCTTGGTGGCAAGAGCAATCGACTCGTTCTGGTCTTCACGTACTGGTTGCCCATGCAGGTGTCGTGAAGGCCCTCCTTGTCATGGGGGGTTGGACTTGGGACGACGCCATGTCCTATCCCATTCCCCACCTTCGGGCCATGGCACCATTCGAGCAGTAGGGAGCGATGTTATCAGCGCTGTGCGGCTTGAAGGTCAGGGAACGGGTTCGTGAGTCGGGCCCAAGCCGTGCTGCGCTGTGCAGCGATCTTCGAGTCCAACAAACACTCATCGAGCCGAGAACGTATTCTCTTCTCGTTCATGTCTTGCCCGATGAACACCAACTGCTGGGACCGGTCGCCGAAGCGCTCATGCCAGCCTGGCTGCTCGTCGGGGCGCTCGCCCGGAGAGAAACTCCAGTGATCTCGATCGACAGCCGCCCACCAATACCCGGCGGCATTCGCGGTACGAACACCGCCGACGAGAGCATACTCATATGCGACCTCGTGGTTCGCGGCTATCCAGAAGAACCCCTTCGCGCGGAGAACGCCCGACCACTCATCATCGTCGTGAATAAGCTTCCAAATCTTCTCTGCGTCAAAGGGATGCGAGGTGCGATAAGTGAAGCTCGAAATGCCGTATTCCTCGGTCTCCGGAGTATGTTCACCCGCGAGTTCTCGAACCCAACCCGCAGAGGCTTCGGCTTTCTCGTAGTCGAACAGGCGCGTGTTGAGCACGCAGTCTAGCGGGACCTGACCCCTCGTCGCCATGATGATTTTCGCTCCTGGGTTGAGAGCCCGTACGATGGCCTTGACCTCCAGAGCATGCTGATCGGTCACGAGGTCGAGCTTGTTCAGCACGATGACGTTCGCAAACTCGACCTGGTCGACGAGCAGCTGGGAGACCGTTCGGTGGTCGTTTTCGCCCAACGATTCGCCGCGGTCGGTCAGAGCTTCGGCAGCGGAGTACTCACGAAGAAAGCTATTCGTATCGACGACGGTGACCATCGTGTCGAGGCGGGAGATCAAGCTCAGGCTCACCCCATCTTCGTCTTCGAAGGTGAAGGTCTGCGCCACCGGGATAGGTTCTGAGATGCCGGTCGATTCGATGAGGAGGTAGTCGAACCGGTCTTCCTGAGCCAGACGAAAAACCTCGGCCAACAGATCGTCACGCAGGGTGCAGCAGATACAACCGTTCGACATTTCTACCAGCTTTTCCTCGGTACGGGAGAGTTCCGCCCCGCTCGACGAGGGTCGCGTCGATATTGACCTCGCTCATGTCGTTGACGATGACCGCCACGCGGCGACCTTCTCGGTTGTTAAGCACCTGGTTGAGCAGCGTCGTCTTCCCTGCACCAAGAAAACCTGAGAGCACAGTCACGGGGAGGCGCGCCGGAGCCGGTGGGTCCTGCTGCGTTCGGATCATCAACCTGCGTAGCTCCACATGGACCTGAGAACATTGCAGACGGATCGTAAATGCAAGTGACTTGCGATTAGCCGACGGTCCCCCTAAGTCTAGGATATGGCCGAGGACGGGGTGGAACACTGATGACTCAGCCGTTCATCTCGACACGGTGTGGTCTCGGGGAACCCTTCTTGGGCCGGAGCGCCGAATCAGCCGCTGCTCTCCTTGGCTGGGAACCCCAAGGACGAGTCTCGGGTTCAGCGAGCCTGGCCGAACAGGTACGAGCCTACGTTCACGATCGAGCCACCAGGGACAAGTACGTTGCTTCCGCAGATACGTACCTCAAGTCGAAGCGACCATCTCTCGACAAAGAGTACGACGTCCTCCTGGTTGGCGGTGGCCTACATGCCGCCTTGTTCCTCTACACATTTCGAAGACATGACCCCGACTCGAGCGTTTTGGTCGTCGAAGGGACATCGTCCCTGTGTTCGACCTTCTATAAGCTCGGCGACTCCCTCATCCTCAATTCGCCAACCTTTTCGAAGGTCGGCCTCAACTCGAACCTGGTTCCCGGTCACTTCATTCAGCTCAGTGACTTCGACGAGTTGGAAGACAGGCCCTTTCCGACGGCGAAGCACCTCTATGAGCTCACGACTATGATGCTCTTTCACGCAGACGCCGATGTCCTATTCGACTTCGCCGTCCAGGATGTCTCCAAAGTTGGAGGGCGCTACTCGGTCTCAGGCAAAGAAAGAAGCATACACTCGAGGAGCGTCATCATCGCAAACGGCGCCGGAGATGCACGGTCGGACTCGTTCCGCAGAGACAAGTCCTCCGAGCGGATCATCGCCGGGGACGAGTTCATCGCGGACTATCACGTGGGTAACCTCCACCCTGAACGTATCCAGAACAAGGCGGTCGCCGTAGTCGGCGCGGGGGATACGGCGAACTCCGTCATGGAGCGCTTCCTCCCATTGACATACCCGCATCGTGAGTATGGCCTTCTGACGGAAGCACCTTTCTTGCCACGGGTCTTGTTCTGGGTCGGTCAGCGCGCTGCGGACATGCCGCAGTTTTATGCCGGCAACAAGCGCAGGTATTGCCACTCAGGTGGGGTCATCGAGTACTTTTGGGGTGGCGACAGCCCATTTGAGCTTTCACAAGAGACCTGGAGCCGAACCAAACTTCTTGTCGTGCGAGCTCCAGAGAAACTTGTCTCGATCCGTCATACGTCGAGCGGACTAGACCTACGAACGAGCACCGAGCGATTCGACGTCGACTTGTTAGTGGACTGCACCGGCCGCCACAACGCGCTCAGCACGGAGCTTCTCCGAGCTCCTCGTGACTATCTCGAAGGTGATATTGTGCTGAGCGGCGGTCATTACGACCATCAGCTCGAACGATTCGACGCTTCACCACGCCTTCTCGAATCAAAACGAGTTGCCTGCAGACTGCGGAATGAAGACATCTACTTCATAGGCAGCGCGGGACCGCTGGAGGAACTGGTCGACGACGACGAAGCCAAAGATGGCTCCCTTCGGCACCAGGAACGCCAATCGAGTATTACCAACAGCAAGTGGTCGCTCGAGCACACCTTACCTAGAACGCTGGCCTTCGCTCGAATGCATGTCGAGCACCTTCGGGGCCGCACAGGTGGGCCGGGATGACGCAGAAGCCGCTACGAATCCCCTCTTGGAGATGCCCAAGCCTATCGGCCTACACGCCGTCCCGATCCGTATACAGCCGGCTGAACGCCTGGCGGTGTGACGCTGGGTCCGTCAAGCGTCGGTCGATGGAGGAAACGCAATCGTCGTGATCCGACTAGTTTCGAGGAGGCAGGTAGTTGCCTATACACTCAACCCCATCTCCCAGGCCTTGGGCTTCGTGCATCAAGCAAACGCCGTCTTCGCCCAAGGCTCTTTCGCGTCCGTAGAGTAAGCAGGCAGCGTTCGCTGCCTTTTCGCGTTCGTCGAACCGCCGGGAGTTCTCCAAGTCTCCAAGAACCTCTGCCACGACCCCTACTCGTCTGGGTGTTCAGGTCTCAAAGTGTGAGACTCTCGACGCCGACAGCAAGAAGAGCTCCTGCGCGAACCTCCTCATCTCTCCCCACCATTCGCTCAGCGAACGCCTTTAGCTCCACTTTACTCAATGGCTTGGAGCGTTCTGCCCAGCAAGTGGTCGTCGCAAGCCGGCTAAGCGTGTTTTGAGGTTTGCGCTGACAGCGCCGACTCCAAGGCTTGAGCGATTTGAGTTGAACCGTAGCCTTGGTCCACGAACGCGACCGGGATGCCGGCAGCTCGCGCGGCGGAGACGAGGGCGTCCGACTGGGCATGGGTCACAAAGCGGAGGAGGAGGATCAGGACCTCGAAAGAGCCCTGTCGAAGTCTCTCCGCCCATCGCTGCGCGGAGCGGTCGCCGTCCGATGCAGGCCACTCCAGCTCAAGGAGCTCGAAGAAGGACTGAAGCCGCGTTCGACTCTCCTCACGAGGGTCACCTCCAAAGAGGAGAGCCGACTTGCCTCGGGTGAGACTCGCTTCTTCCCATACCGGCTGCTCAGAAGTCGCGGTCGTGCTGGCGGGTCGCTGCGCCTTGCCCGTGTAGGACGTCCGAGATGGGGCTTCGAAGTGGCCTTGAAGCCGCTTCAGAGCCTTTTGGCAGTCGCCCAGCCAAGTACTGGTCGTCGACTCATGGGCCAGAGCAAGACCATGGATGTGGCCGGCCTGAGTGTCCCGGGTGTGCTTGGTGAGCCGCCTCAAGAGGCTTCCGGTATCCAGCGCGATGCCTTCGCGGTCCTCGGCTTCTTGCAGGTGGCGAAGGACGGCGGCCAAGTAGCTGACGAAGTCGTGATGTACGTCTGAAGGGGCAAAGGCTGCCATTTCCAGCACAGCAGGCTGGCTCATGGCGTCGAGCGCCCGTTGGGCAGCTTTGGCGGTGTCGAGGTCGACCACAGGGGCTATTTCCTGGACCGCTTCAAAGAGCTCGTGGGCGAGCTCCCAGGCGCCATGTTCGGCTCCGTAAACATCTCCGGCCCTTCGCCTCGCGTCGACGTTCAGTTCGCTCTCCGAGTCCTTCTCCTCGGTTTCCGGAGCGTTCTTTGTTTCTTTTTGGGCTTCCGTTTCCTCTTCGGCTCTGAGGGCTTTTCGGAGAGCTTGGAAGGCTTCGTTTGCATCCGCCAGCCAAGAGGCGCCGGACGGCTGATGCTCGTGAGCGAGGCCATGGACAAAGCCCGGACGCTCAGCACTCGAGAACTAGGCCAAGATCCCGAAGACGGCGCCGAGCCGATTTCTTTGGGGCTCTTGAACGTCGGGCAGAGCGCCGATGTGCCGAGTCCAGGCACTCACTAGCTGCAGCCACGTCCGCTGGTCCTCTGCGTCGAGGTCCCGGATGGCGTTGAGCCGTTCGTTGGCGACCCACTGTTCGATGACCTCAAGCTCTTCGTAGAGCTCGGCGAGATCGGAGGGCGTCTGAGGCCCACGTAGGTCGCTGAAGGCCCGACGGAGGCGCTTGTCCGCGGTCTTCTCGGGTGTCGAGGGCGCAGGCGCGGGGCTCTCGGCCTCGACCGTGGGGGTCGTCGCCGTCTCCGCGGCCGGAGCCTGCACCCGCTCGGCCGGCTCCCGTTCGGGAAGCTCTGGCTGAGGAGGCGCGTCCAGGTCGTCGGCCCATGCCCGGCCGATCTGCTGCTCGAGTAGGACAATGCGGTCGACCAGCTGATCGATCTGAGGGGCGAGCTCCTTAAAACGGAAAGGTGAACCTTGAAGCTGCTCCAGGCAGATCTCGTACTCCTGCTTCACGTAGCCCCTCTCGCGGGCCCAGGTTTTCAGCTGGGCCTGGAGGTCTGGATCCCCGGGGTGAGGACCGGACACCTGTGGGGTGGGCTCTTCCTGTTCCCCTGCCCTCTCCTCGTGGCCAAGGAGTCGCTCGACAAGAGCCTCCTTGGTCCCCCGGTTTGAGGCTCCGAAGGACTCCAGGAGGGCCCGGAGCTGTGACACCTCAAGCAAGGTCAAGATGGCGGGCGTGCTGGCCTTGCGAGACCGGCTCAGCGGGACTCTTGGATCTTGGTGCGCAGGCAGGCCGAGAGTCTCCAACAACGGGTGTAGGATGGCCTCTGGTAGACGAGCCAAGAGCTCTGTTTTCTTGATTGGACGCACGCTCGCTCGACCTACGAGCTTAGGCGTGGTGCTCTGCCCCTTCAAGGTGGGACGCAGGGCTCGTTGCACGCCAAGGTCGATTCCTTGCTGGCGCGGGGTGGCTGGGTTCGTCATCCTCATTGGCTCAGCAAACGGTATGCCACGACCCCGAGCTGCATCTTCTGTTTCGCCGGCTAGCGCGGGTCTAGCCCCTGCGTACCTCGGTCAAGGAAACCTGGTCTCGGGGTTCAGGAGGCCTGGCAAGGCGACGCCCAAGGGCTCTTTCGCTCTGGCGAGCACCGCAGCCCCCGAGCCTAGGCAGCTTGGTCCAAGGTCGTGCGAACTAGCCTCCCAAGAGTGTCTTGCTCCTCCTCGTCTCGGACGCGTTCGTTGAACACCTCTTCGAACCTCCACCGGAACAACGGGACTGATGACTGGTTGGTACTCGTCCGAGCCTGGGTGAGGGTGTGGCGGACGAGGTTGAGAGCGGTGAGCCGACGGAGGGCCGCTCGAGCTGAATGCCTGGAGATGCCCAACTCTTGGGCGACTTCAGAAGGAGTGACCCAGAGCCTTCGCTCGAGTTGCAGATAAACGCGTCGCGAGAGGCCCGATAGCGGCGTGACCGGACAGGACAGGAGTCGAACCGAGTCCGGTGGCTTCAGCTCCAGAACCCGTTCTGCTCTGAGAGCCTCAGTCAGCTCGCGCGGTTCTTTGGCCATGGAGTAGCCGGAGACGGCGCGGCAGAGGTCACGGATCTCGACCCAGTCGTTGCGTCTTTTGAGGAGCTCAAGCGTTCGGATCTGCAGCTTGGTAAGCCTGGGCCTCATTGAGAACGGTGCGGTCCGAACAAAGAAGGTCTTGTGAACACGCAGCGTTTGCAACTCGCCTAGATCCGCCAGTCCCTGAGTGAGGTTTTGGAGTCGCTTTGGCCCAACGCCCTTGAGGAGAGGCGTCTGGACGATCCTAGCCGTGTCTGCCCACCTACTCTTGTTGCCGAAGTCGGACGCCAGCTGGGAGATCTGAACGAGGCAGCGAACTTGGGCCAACGAGAGATCGGGCCGAAGCCGGATGGACCCGAATCTGAACTGCCAAGTCCCGTTCTCTCGTCTTCTCTCGGCATGGCCCCTCTTCACAAGACGAGCGAGCTGGGGAGCGGCCTGTGTGTGGGGCGGCAGGCCGATCAGCTCAGTCAGGTCGTTGACGCTCAACCAGTCTGGGTGAACGGCCTCGAGGCCAAGTGCGAGCGCCTGCGTGATGGAGCGCATCAGGCCGTTCCTCCTTGGAGACGGTGCGACGGGAGAACCTCGGGCAGCTTGTAAAGCAAGGAGGCGGCGGGCGGCCCGAGTAGGCTTGGCCTTGAGGGCGTCGTTGCGGCCCAAGCGCCGGTCGAAGGAGAAGGCGGGGACTCAGCTTTCATGCTTGCGGTTGAGAGCAAGCCCGATGCCAACCGTAACGTCAGGGCGGGAGGCTTCCCGCCTTTCCCCGGATTCTGATGCTATTCCCCGGGTTCCGTCACCGGTGAGCCCAACACCGCCTCGTCGTAGCCGTTGCAGATGTTGATCTTGGTTCTGAGCCCCTGGTCCATGCTGTCGTACGTGTGGCGTCGGATGAACCGGCAGAAGCACTGCACGCCGTTGTCGCTCACCATCCATACGGCTTTGGGACAGCGTCCACAGAGCGTCTCGGGTACATCGCCCCCTTGCTGCTGCCACGTTAAGAGGACAGGCGTGACGTCAGATCTCACCTCTTCGCTTTTCCTCGCTCGTTGAGCCTTCGCCTGCTCTCTTCGAACTCGCTTTAGCTCCTCCCTCGCCCTCTCCTTCCTCGCTTCGATTTCCACGGCAGGAATTGCTCCAAACCCTATGGGCCTCCGTTGCGGGCTCGAATCGCCGAAGTCGGACGGATTGGTGATCTCGTGGTAGGGCCCAATGGGCCTAGGGGTTTGAAACAGGTCGGCCCCAGGAAGGTTCGGATAGGAAAGGGCCAGTTGCTGGGCTGTTCGTAGGTCGAGCATGCTGCAGGCCCAGTCCAGCATTGGGAGCCCGTCACGAAGGCCGATGGGAAGCCGGGGTCCGGTGGCAACGCTCGCCCAACTCGTCGCTTCCTCGCATCTTGCCAAGAAGTCGCGGTGATCCACGTCGCCCCCGTTCTCTTCCACCCAGCGCTGAAGGTCCTCTATCCGCACGACCGCCCCCTCCTCTTGGAAGTCATATTCGTATCCGCTCATACTCGAACGCAGTGCAAAGCCGAGGCCAGTCCTTCAGACTAGCCAGATGCCTTTGGCGGCATTCCCCGTTTTCCCCGGATCTTGTTTCTGTTCCCCGGATTCTGCAGGCGCGATGTCGGGAGCGAGGGCCGAAGGCGCGGAGCCGAGGGTCATGCTCGGCTTGGCATGGGGTTCGCACCAGTCTTCGCTATGCCTGGTTTCATCCGCGTCCTTCCGTTTCGATTGCCGAAGGCCGTTTCGGCCTCTGACGTTCCCTACGACTTGTTGGCTGGAGAGATCGGAGCTCCGATGGACGTGCTCCCCCTCGCCGAAGGCATCGATCTTTGGCTCAACGACGAAGCGCTCTACCTGACTGATCAGGAAAACCGATGGGTACCTAGCAACGGAAGCTTGTATCCCCTCATGGGTCCCGGCGTAATCGTGGGTCTGAACCAGAGCACAGGCGATGCGCGACCCCTTTCCGAGGCGGAGCTCGCTATTTGGATGGAGCGAGCAACTCGTTGGAAGGTCCTTCGTGCGGGGCCCGAAGCGGACAGGGCTGTTCAGAACCTTCTCAGAGGAAGTGGCGTGCTGCTGTAGCAAGGAGAACCTTGAGTGCGGTCCTCTCCACTGGCGTAGTTTGTAGCTGGCCACGTTGAAGTGGGCTCAGGACCCGCCTTCTGCTGAGCGCCATGGCACGGTCACTGGGTTCCGCGGCGATCTGCGGGCCCCCTTGCGAAGGCTTCAACACGCAAGACCCCATCTTCGTCTTCTCGGACAGAGCGAACCATCGCCGTCCCAACGTCGCTCTCAAAGACTTGGCCCACCCGATAGGACTCGCTTCTTTCGAGCGGAAGCTTTCGAACCTCGATGCCGTTCGGCCACTCCAGTCGGAGAACAACGTGACGCTTCATAGCCAAAGCTCCAGACGCTGTCGGGTCGACTTCGAAAGGTTTGATGGACCCAAACCCGACAGCGCCGGAACGGGCGTTGTTTCATCTGGGACACGATTCGCAAAGCCGTGCGAGCAGGAGCAGCTTGTGGGACCTAGCGCCGGGGCTAGGGTGCCTTCATGGAGGTGGGACTAGGGAGGTCATGTGGGTGTGGCGCAAAGGTCGGATTGTCGAGACGGAGCCGGGTTGTCCGATTACCTGGCGTTGTGGCCTTCGGTCCTGACTTCCGAGCCTTCGCCGATGCCCACCAGGAGGTCTTTCGATTGGAAGACGAGCTCGCGATGGCTGCGTTTCAGCTCATCGAAGTCTGGCAGCGGCGTCCCTACTGGCGTCCTCAGGAGTCAGAGCGGGTTCGCGCTCTAGATGCCGAGCTCGGCCAGGCCAAGAGGGTGCGACAGAAGGCGCTTGAGCTGCTGAGTCATTCAGCGCCTTGACCTCAGGCATGACTCCAAGGGCAAGCTGTAGACGCCTGGCCCGAGGTGGTCTCGGAAGACTAGGTTTCTCCTTTTCACGCCGGGGGGCTCTCACGTCGAAGACGTGAGGGCCTCTCTCTATTCACTCGCGAACAGTGCTAGCGGTATGACGAGAGGTCGCTTGGGCCGCCGAACCTTGTTTGTGCCGAAGGTGCGAGTGCTGTTCAGGCTAGCGCGTTTCGGCGTGCTTGAAGGCCTGCACAAGGTAGCGGAGCTTCGCGATGAGTTGGGACTCCGGCCAACGCTCCGTCCGGGCGTCGGGCGGGACCTTCCGGTAGCCTCGCTCGACAGCAACCTGGCCGCGCTCGGCGAGCGCAACTCTCATCTGCACCGCACGCGCTCTTTGGTTTCTTCAAAAACGAAGAAGCGGGGGCTGCCTCGATGAGCACTATCCGGTTCGCAGACCGTGTTTGCCTCAACGATCAAGGGCTGTTCTCCACACTTCGGTGGATTGGCAAACGCACGCTCGACGACTCGGCCAAGCCTTCTAAAGCCGCCAGGGCCAGAGGCTTCCGACGGTTCAGAGCAATCCGCCAACACGAGCCTGGCGAAACCAAAGTCCGACAGGTTCGGTTCTTCCCTTGAGTCTGAGTTCCAATCGAAGGAGCCGCAGGCATTTCTCTCGGCGCGGAACGTCACCACACTCGGGTTGGTTTCTCGGTCGGTATCGCATCTATCCTCGCTGTTGATCGTCAGGGGCCGAGAAGTCCACATGCTCCCCAACGAGTTCTCGCAGCCGGCGGTGCAAAGGTCCAGCTGAGCTGGGTAGCCATCGCCGTCCAAGTCGGGGCAGAGCTCCACAACTTCACACTCTTCCTCTTCCTCAAGAGGAGGTACGAAAGCCACGGCCGTCTGCCGCAATGCTGCTCTACCGAGGCGTGCCTCGATTGTGAGAGAGAGTGCGCCTCCGGCTTTTCGATCAACTCGGGTGCAGGAGAAGAGTGCCTCTCCGACGGGGACCCGAGAGCCAACTCCGATTCCGGAGGTGCAGTTCAGACCGTTCGATGAAAGAGCAACTACTTCTGCTTCGTCATGAAGGAAGCCGCCAGCGGCAGCACCGCAGAATCGAAGTCGTGCGACGACCACGTCGTCCATCTCAGGGTCTTCGTTGAGAATGAGTAAAGAGACCCCTTCAGGCTCCGGTGCGGTCGTACGGTGACACTGCATGGCCGCAACGACACATTTGCTCCACGCCGACGCCGCGGCCGTCGTGTCTGTCGTCGCCAAGAATAGCTCCTCTAGCTGGAAGGCGCTGAGATTGTTGATGTCTTCCGAGCACTGGCTTGTAGCCCAGGCTCGAAAGGTTGCCTCGTCCTTCGTGACGTCCACTCCTCCTCCAATGCCGAGGAGGTCCAGTAGGTTCAGACCCCCTTGGCCGCGCTCCCGGCTTGATGCTGCACGTGAAAAGAACTCTGACTCGGCTCGACAGATCTCTTCTCGCATCTGGGTTCGAAGTGAAGTCACGTATTCCTCGGAGCGTTCAACAGTAACTCCGATGCCTGCCTCAAGGACCCGCGCGCACTGATCGATCTGAGGACATCCGCTGCGCGCATCAGTGACAACGGCGCAAGACGCCCCTCCTGGCTCGGGGGTTGTGCTCCTGACGGATGGAACATCCGCTTCGCCTTCTAGGCCGCAGGCCAGAACAGATATCAAGACGAGTGTGGACCACTCGTAGTTCGAAGCTTCTTTCATCTTACCTTCCTTCCCGAGCCCAGCGCGCGCGATATCTCCTCAAAGGACTGCCAACCAGTCCTCTTCCTTGAGTGCCGCTCTCGATAGACAGACAGCTGAGCAGCAGCGCCGTGAAGCCCGTCTGCACATGAAAGAGCTCTGGGGTCTGATCGTCCCACGAAGCCTCAAGAAGAGTTCGGAAAGTCCGTTCCCCGCCCTTCGCGTAGGTCGCCGGATTCGCTACGTCTCCGATATGCATAGACCGCGGACGGCGAGATGAAGGTTAGGAGGACGGCAGCCAAAGCAGCAGAGCACGCTTTGCTGACTTGGTATCTTGAGGGCGAACCGTCGGCCTTCCAGCGTTTCTGGGGCATCATCGAACCGACGATAAGGCGGTTGGCGCGGGCGAAGGCCCCTTGGCTAGAAGACGACCTGGTCTCTCAGGTCAAGTGGGCTGTGTTCAGAACGTTGGCGAGGCCCGAGCTGCGCTACAAGCGTCAGGGCTATTCTGTTCTGAGCTGGACGAACACGGTCGCCAGACACGCGCTTCAGATGCTCCTCGCCAAGGAGAGAGCTTTCTCGTCCGCAATGACCTTGGAGCTGGAGGGCACGGCTGTTTCGAACCCCGAGAACGCCACCGCACTGAGGCATGCTCTCAAGATGCTCGAAGAACGGCATCCCACGGAGGCGCAGTTGCTTCTCATGGTCCTGGCGAACGGCTGGACGCTGGCGGAAGCCTCGCATGAGACGGGAATCGCGAAGTCTACTCTCCATCGACGGCTAACACGCGCCAGGCAATTTCTATCGACTGTCCTAGAGGAGAGAGACGATGGGAAGTGAGGACCTAGACCACTGGCTCTCCAAACTCCGGAAAAGGCTCGATGGTGGAAACGTTGCCAACCAATCCTGGCTTCCACGGGACCCAGCGACCCAAGCTCTGGAGGGAGAGCTGATGGAAGCCGCCCTCGAATCGTCCCTTCGGCACTGCCAGGACACAACGCAGGAGGCTTCACCAGGACCTCTAGCCATCGAAGAAAGGTTTCGAAAGACGTGGTTGGCTGAAACCGCGAGCTCGCGGCGTCCCATCACGAAAGTACGGACCACTGAGATCGCCGAGAGAATCAGGCGCCATAGGTCGGGCGGCTACACAAAGCTACCGAGAAAGGAGGAGCCGAGAAACTCGGTTCCAAGAACCCTTGAGCTCGGCAAGAGGCATTTTGTTTTCATCGACAAATCTATGGCGCCCGAGCACGTCAGGGCCGATGCAGTTCGGTTGAGTTGCTTGCTCGATAGTGTACTAGCGTACGCTACCGACAGTAGACACGAAGTGCCGATGGTCATCGAGATTGCCGGTTGTGCGGAGCAACTTGCGATAGCCTTCATTACTATGGACTCGCCGAGCGAGTCCGGAGTGGAGAAGGACGCCCGCTCGGCGGGCTGTCTGATGTTGTGCCGGCGACCGACGTACTCAGGTGTGTCGAGACTCCCTAGGTCGGCTCTGCTGCTGTGGCGCCTGCTAGATGCACTTGGGGCTCGATTAGAGTTTTGTAGAGACGGTTTCAGGCTGCTCGTACGGACGCGAGCGCGAGAACAAGATGTAGAGCCCTCCAGAGGGAACTCCTAGCGTCGGTTTTGTTCTGGCGGTGCGTACATGCGCTAGGTACGACGATCCGGTAGCTCGTAGGAGCTAGTAGCTTCCAGGGAAGCAGTCGGTGTTGGAAGGTTGAGGGTGCTGCGACGGTCCTCCACCGTCTACTCCGGTCTCGTACGGGCTCGGCGACTCGGCCTGTCGACGCCCGTGACTAGCAGCTCTCATTGGGCTGCGCCTTGGGGCTTGAGACGACTGGGTCCATGTAAGGCCCCACAATGAGGGGTTCCAGGCTATCCTGGGTCTGGTCACTGTTCGTAGGAGAAAGCGAGTGGCTCAGGCCTCAGACGTCGAGCACAACCTGTAGTTGCCCCCGTCAAACCGGACACCAAATTCAGGCCGAGTTACCCCGGCGATACTCCCTCGGGAACCTCATCTTGAGGCCCTTGTGGGGATGATTCTCGTTGTAGTCTTCGATCCAGTTCGGCAGCAGCCGCAGGACCGTCTCTGCGTTCCAAAGATCGGCCAAGTA
>JBCCQA010000044.1:0-34611 GCA_039024635.1 Myxococcota bacterium
AAGGACTCGGGATCCATGAGGCAAACCATCGAAGACTGGGCCGGAGCGGAGCCGCGCATAGACAGTTTCGATCACATCGAAACCGGCCTGTCGATCCCCCTCAGGAACGGTTCGGGAACGCGTTTTTCAGCACGCCCCTAGTCCAGGCCCCGGTCCGCGTAGGCGCAGGCGCCTCTAGGGGTAGTGGCCGGGGTCTTCGAGGCTCGTTGCCTCGTCGAAGCCGAGCATGAGGTTCATGCTTTGGATGGCCTGGCCGGCCCCGCCTTTGATGAGATTGTCCAAGGCTCCGAACACCGCGGCGCTTCGTCGCCCGTCCCGAGGCGCACCCACCCGGACGCCGACCTCGGCGTAGTTGCTGCCCGCCACGGCCCCGACCTCGGGGTCTCGGTGGCCGGGCACCCGGACGAAGCGCTCGGACGCGTAGGTCGAGGCGAGCAGCTCACGCAGGCGAACCTCGGTCCAGGCCTCGGGCACGCTGAGCTGGGCCACGGCCAGGATCCCTCGACCGAGGGGGGCCGACACCGGGACGAAGTCGAAGCTGAGATCGGTGGCGCCCGCCGCCTCCAGCTGCTCCGCCATCTCGAAAGACTGGACGTGACGAAGGGCGGCGTAGGGCCGAAGGGTCACCGAACGAACCGGGTGGTGGGTCGTCGGGAGGGTGGAGGCGCCGGCCCCGCTGGATCCGGTCATGGCCACGACCCGGACCTCGCCCTTCAGAAGTCCGGCCTGGGCCAGTGGCCAGAGGGCGAGCTCCACGCAGGTGGCGAAGCATCCCGGGCTGGCCACGGCGGTGGCCTCGGCAATTCGACTTCGATGAAGCTCGGGCAGGCCGTAGACGCAGCGGGGGAGGAGCTCGGGCCGGGGATGGGCCCGGTCGTAGCGGGCCCGATAGGTTTCGGCATCGTCCAGCCGGAAGGCGGCCGACATGTCCACGACCCGGCAGCCTCGCTCGAGGAGGGCGGGCAAGACCTCGAGGGACACGTCGTGGGGTAGCCCCAGGAGCGCCACGTCCGCAGCTTCGGCGACCTGGTCGGGCTCGTAGCGCTGGAACTGGAGCTGGGTCCGACCCTCCAGATTCGGATGAACCCGCGAGACGGGTTCGCCCAGATGGTCGATGCTGCCGACCCCGACCAGCTCGACCTGCGGGTGCTGCAGGAGGCGCCGGATCATCTCGGCGCCCCCGTAGCCGGTCCCGCCCAGAACGATGGCCCGTGTTCGCTGAGCGTTCATGAGCCGAGTCTACGGCAGGCGAGCTACCGGAAGGCGAAGGAATTTGTTAGGCCCGCCACGTGGCTCGCTCCGTCCGCCGCGAAGACAAGCGTCAGAGGATCATCGACGCTGCCGTGGAGGTCTTCGCGGCCAAGGGCTACTTCGGGGCCAAGGTCGCCGAGATCGCCGAGCAGGCCAGCGTGGCCGACGGGACCATCTACCTCTACTTCCGGTCCAAGGACGACCTGCTCATCTCTCTGTTCGAGGAGAAGATGAGCGCCATCAACCGGCGCTTTGCAGAGATGATGGTCGACCTGCCTTCGCCCGAGGATAAGCTGCGTCGCTACATCGTCGAGCATCTGCGGCTAGCAGCAGAGCAACCCAAGCTAATGCAGGTCCTTACGGTCGAGCTCCGGCAGTCGGCGCGCTTCATCAAAGAGTACAGCCCCAAGAACTTCGCCAAGTACTTGGCCCTGCTCGGCTCCATCTTGGAGGAAGGGCAGCGCAGCGGGGCTTTTCGGCCAGAGCTGGAAGCGCCGCTCTTCCGACGGGCACTCTTCGGCGCCATCGACGAAATCTCTCTAGAATGGATTCTTCGTGGTCCGGACGCACCAAGACCCGACCCCGACAAAATCGGCGACCAGATCTCTCGCTTCCTAATTCGAGGCTTGCGCCCCGAAGACTAGACTCAGCTACCTAGCTTGGCTGCCGCGCGCTCACGCTGCTTGCGACCGCGTTTGCGGGCCATGCGCTGCTCAGCGCTCAGCTTCTCGGCCTTCTCACCGAGCCGCATGCGGGTCAGGTCGAGAAGCTGCCCCTTGGAGTAGCCTTGGAGCTTGGCCTCGTAGTCGCCGTCGGCGGTGTGGCCCGCCTTCCTCCGAGCATCGATGATGTGGGCGATCATCTTTTCCTTGTCGCCGAATCGCTGCCGAACGGTCTCTTCGATGCGAGCCAAGCGCAGGAGCTTGGCGTTGCTGAGGCCCATCAACTTGGACTTGGCGGAGCCGCCATCGGCGGGCTCGTCGGCAGTGGAAGCGAGCTGGTCGACAAGCTTCTCTCGCGAGCCGAAGGTGTCCTTGACGGTTTGGAGGGGGGTCTTCTTCATGTCGTCTCCTGCGGGCCGAGCCGGGCTCGGCATGGCTGAGCGTCGACGGGAGCTACGCTAGGCCACCCGATTCCGCAAGCCAAAGTCCCCCCCCTGGGGTGGTCAGGGCCATCAGGGCCCCCTAGCATGGTGGCGTGCACGGCCGACGTCTCCTTCTGCTCGCGGCGCTGGGCCTCCCGAGCCCTTCCTGCAGTGGAGACGAGGACGCCGATCTTCCCACCGCCGATCTGGCTCGTCTTCTGGTCTACTTCCCGGTGGGCCAAGGGGCACGAGGGGTGGTGCGGGGTCGAGGACGGCCCGGGGCCTTCCCCGCTTCACGGGTCCCCTTCGCGGTCATCAGGACATTCCCTAGTGAATTCAACGAGGTCGTGGTTCCGGTCCAAAGGGACGGAAGCTTCGACTTCGAGATCGTCGCCGCCGGACGAGAGACCTTGGAGGTCGCGGCGGCCTTGGACGGCATGGCTGAACGACGTGGGCCTGGCGCCTTCATCGAGGTCCCTCCGACCCCTCTGCCCACCAGCGACCAGGTTTGCTGTCTCAACGCGGGCCGCGGGGCATGCTTGACCCGCAGCGAGGCCGAGACGGTGGCGGGGCTCGACGTGGAGGCAGGAGAGCGGGAGAGTCCGAGCTGCCCTGGCCCGCCAGCGCCTAAGTTCGCCTGCCAGGACGACCGTGCCTGCCTGATCTTCGAGCGGAGGCGCTATCCCATCGACGCCTCGGTTTTCAGCCTAAGTGCGCCGGATACCGAGCGCATGATCACCATCGAGGCCACACCCAGCCTGGACATCCCGCTCGTCCCGAATGGCCTCGTGCTGCTCGAGAATCGAGGCCTGAGTGGCCTTGGGGAGTTCAATCCAGGGTTCAGAACCAGCCTCATCGCCGAGGCCGACGGTAGCTTTCGCTTCGACGCGGTTCCCGCCCGGGGCGACGACGAGTTGGTGCTGGAGGTGGTCGACCTCAACGACTTTCGGACCCCGAACCTGTCGCTCTTCGTTCCCGACCCGGTGCCGCAGTCGGCGCACCTGGTCGAGGTCTGGCCGGTCTCCGACCTCAACAACGGAGCGGGCGCCATCCTGGGTTTGCGCTTCTTCTTGGTCGGCCAGGACGGCCGCGGCCTTTGCCCCGACGACCCCGAGCTCGACCCTGCGTATTGTCACACCGGCGGCCTGTCCTCTGACAGGCTCCGGATTCTGAACGCATCCATCGACGGGGTCTCCGTCCAGCTCTGTCCAGCCATCGGCCCCGGAGAGCCACCTTGGGAGGACTGCGCCAACCCCGGAGGCGGAGTCGAACGGCTTCGCTTGGACACCCCCCGCCGGGGCGTCGAAGGCGACGTTCGGGCCGATGGCCAGCTCATCGCGGTGGTGGTGGACCTGAGCTTCGCCGTGCCCGCCAATCGGGCGCCTTACTTTCAGGGCCTGGCCGACTATGCCCGCTACCTTCCCGCGTCGAACAGGCTGAGCTGGGTGTTCGCCGGAGGGGGAGAAGAACTCGAAGACACGGCCTTCATGGAACCCGCGGCGGCGGCCGACCGAATACTCGAGGTCGGCGAGAGCTTCGTCCCGGCCGGCGCCAACGAGCTCTTCGGTGCAACGGACCGGGCCTTGAACACAGTTCAAGCTGCGCTCGGGTCGGAGCCCCGCGGTCGAGTCGTAGTGACAGCGAGCACGCCGGCGGACGATCTGCCAGACACCCGGATCGTGAGCGGCTTGTTCGAACAGCTGATCGGTGGCGCTCAATCCGCAGCCGGGCGCCCCGGCATCCCCATCGACGTGGTCACGATCGGGGGGGAGGATGCCCGATCGCCCTCGGGAGAGACCCAAAGCGAGCTGCTAGCCACCCTGAGCCAGTTTTCGGGCTCGCCAGAGCGTCGGGGCCGGGTCTTTTCGGAGTCCGAGTTTCCCCTTAACATCTTTGACCAGCGACGACTGCTGCGAGATGCGCGGGGATGGGCAACGGGCGGGCACCTCTTGCTGTACGAGCTCCTCCCGGTCACCGTGGACGGACTGAGCCAGATCGGAAAGCTGGGAATCTTGCAGGTCGACGTCGAAGTCACGCTCCCGGGGGCCGCCGCCCTCTCCGCGCGCTACGAGGGACCCTTGGAATTCCAGCGGGTGACGGCGGATTGAACGATTGATGGCCCGAAGCTGGAAAACCAACCTCCTGAAACTCGTGGCCCTGGGCGCCGCCTGCTCCCTTTTGGCCTTCGGCGGCTACGAACTCTCCCATCTTCGGGCGGGGCTTCCGAGCGGGGTTCGTGAGGCACTGGCCAGCGCCAAGCCCCTGATGTCTGCTTCCGAAGGTCGAGACGGGGACGACTACCGGATCTCCAGTCTCGCCGTGTTCACCAACGTGTCTCTTCATCTCCGCGACAACTACGTAGAGCCCGAGCGGATCCACCCGGCGGAGATGCTGGTCGCCGCTCTTGAAGAGATCGAACAGAGCGTAGCCGAAGTCCTCGTTCGTCAGGTCGACGCCGAGCGCCTCTCGATCCAGGTGATGGACGAGACCCAAGAGGTATCGATCGCCGACGTCGAGACGCTCTGGGACATCAGCCTCAAGCTCCGAGAGGTCTTCCGCTTCTTCGAGGAGCAACTTCCACCCCAAGAGAACGCTCGGACCATCGAGTACGCGGCCATCAACGGCGCGCTCTCCACCCTCGACCCCCACTCCGTGCTCCTGCAGCCCGAGGCCTTTGCTGAAATGAAGACCTCCACCAAAGGCGAGTTCGGCGGCCTAGGCATCGTAATCAGCATACGGGACGGCAGGCTCACCGTCATTTCACCTCTAGCCGACACCCCCGCCGCTAGGGCCGGATTGGAGGCGGGCGACGTCATCTCGCGCATAGGCGAGGTCTCGACCATCAGCATGCCCATCGAGGAAGCCGTCCAGATGCTGCGCGGACCGGAAGGCTCAGAAGTCACGATCTGGGTCGAGCGAGAGGGTTGGTCTAAAGCCCGTCGCTTCCAGGTCACCCGAGAACGCATCAAGATCCAGTCGGTCGAGAGCGAGCTGCTTTCGCAGGACGTCGGCTACATCAAGATCAAAAACTTCCAGCAGAACACCGGGCAGGACCTGGAGAAGCACCTTCACGACCTCCAGAAGGCGTCGGAGGGCGAGCTGGCGGGTCTCATTCTCGACCTTCGGAACAACCCCGGCGGACTCCTTGAGCAAGCCATCCGAGTGAGCGACGCATTCGTCAGCTCGGGGGACATCGTCACCACCGTCGGCTACGGCAACCAGCTTCGGGAGCCCAAGAAAGCCCGCTGGGCAGGAACAGAGTCCAAGCTCCCTCTCGCCGTTCTGGTCAACCGCGGCTCCGCCTCGGCCTCCGAGATCGTCGCTGGCGCCCTCAAGAACCTGGACCGAGGCGTGCTCATCGGAGAACGGACTTTCGGCAAGGGCTCCGTGCAGGTGCTCTATGACTTCGCAGACTCGTCGGCTCTGAAGCTGACCATCGCCCAGTACCTCACGCCGGGCGGCATCTCCATCCAGTCGGAGGGAGTGGTGCCCGACATTGCCCTCGAGCCCGCCGTGATCTCCGACGATGGGGTGCGCCTTTACTACGAACCGGACGGCTACCGAGAATCGAATCTCGATCATCATCTCGACCCGGGCGGACGCCGCTCTTTTGAGACCATGCCCAGCTTCCAGCTTCCCTTCTTGAGCTCGAATGAGCGCCCTGAAGGAGAACAAGGGCCGGCTCGTTTCGACGCGGACCCCGTCGTGAGATTCGGCCATGCTTTCCTTCTCGAAGCCGGAATCAACAAGCGGAAGGAAAGCCTGGAGGCCGGACGTCGCTTCGTCGAGAAACGAACCAAGGAAGAGTGGCAGCACATCGAAGAGCGCCTGGGCGACCGAGGTGTGGACTGGTCCCCGGGTTCGAGCATCGACCCCAAGCTGGAAGTCGAACTCAGCCTCAGCGAGACCCTGATTGCGGGCACGGACTTCGAGGTGAAGGCGAACATTCGAAACCTGGGAGAGCGACCGGTCCATCGCCTGAGGGGCGTCCTGGACTCGGAGCATCCGGCTCTGGAAGGGCGAGAGTTCATGTTCGGCAAGCTCGAGCCAGGCGCTACACGCTCTTGGACCGTGAAGAGCCACGTGGCCCTGGACACCCCCCCACGTGGTGACTGGCTGAAACTCGTGCTGTCGACTGACGAAGGCGTTCTCGACGCGGGCGCCGAGCGAGCGGTCGAGACGGAGGCCGCGCCCAGTCCATTGTTCAGCTACTCGACCAACATCGACGACCGGGGCCGAGGTGACGGCGACGGCCGCCTGGAGCGCGGCGAAGCGGTCACGCTTTCGGTGTGGGTGAGCAACGAAGGAGAAGGGGCGGCCCACGACGTCGTCTTGCGGCTCGAGTCTGGCGCACGGGACAAGCTTTTCCTGGAGCGAGGCAGCGACCGTCTGGGGGCCATAGAGCCCGGAAAGGCTGCCCGCGGCCGGCTCGAGTTCCGCGTATCCGATGAGGCGGAAGGCGAACTCCCGCTCAAGCTCACCCTCTACGACCCCGCTACGGGAGCTTGGCTCGAGGATCAATTCGACCTTCGAGCGCAGGTGGCCGACGATAGAGGCGCCCGACCGAGTCCGATCAGCGCGATCGAGCTCGAGTCCCCGACCGCGCTGCGGGCGGAAGCGTCGGCCGAGTCCCGAATCATCGCCTCCGTCTCGCCAGGCCGCCTACCCGTCACGGGCCAGGTGGGCGAAGACTGGTACGCCGTCGAGCTAGAAGGAGGCATGGTTTTCGTAGAAGCGAAGTCTGCCCGTCCCGCCGACGAGGCGAAGCCTCTTTCGAGCTGGCAGCATCGAGCCGCCACCATTCCACCCCGTATTCAGATCTCCCGCGGCGAGGCGGGGGTGGTCGACGTCCCGAAGCTGCGGCTCCAAGGCGAAGTCCAAGGGCCTACGGTCCGCGACATGTTCGTCATGGTGAACGACCAGAAGATCTACTTCACCGTGGGCAGAGAGTCCGAAGCACCGGGACGCCCTTCTAGAGTGCCCTTCGACGTGCCCATCCAGCTAGATGAGGGTCTGAATCGCATTCACTTGGTCGCCCGTCGAGACGAGAACGTCGTGAGCCACCGGACCCTCCTCATCACCCGTCACTCGGGAAGCAGTCCGCCGGTGGCGGAAGTCGCAGAGTAATCACCATCGGGCGGACGGCCGATGGCGCGAGCCCTGGCTAGCGTGCAGCCTAGGCCGATGGGACGGCTCCCGCTTCTTTTCCTGGCCCTATCCGCCGGCTGCGCACCCGACGAGACCGGCGGCTTTCGTGGCGGTCGGGCCGAGGGAGGGCGACTGCAGCTGGAGCTGCCGCGCGCGCCGGAGAGGGTCGCAGTTTGGGGCTGCCAGCGACCGGTGCGCATCCGCTTTGGTGAAGGTGCATGGCAGGCGATGAGCTTGGTAGAGGAAGGGCTGTGGGTATGGCGTGGCCCGCCGCTGTCGCGGTGGCTCGAGCTCGACGTCGAAGGCACCGTTCGAGTGGCCTGGTCGGCTGAGGACGAGACCGGGCCCCTCCTCGTAGAAGTCCCGAGCTTGGACGAGCCGGTCACCCGGGACTGGGTATCGCGAAGCGGCTGGGGCGCCCGTCCAGCTCGATGCACGAGCCCGGACGAGGCCTCGGGGGCCGTGGTTCATCACACCGCGGACACGAGCTTCTCGGGGGCGAGCTCCATGCGCGCTCTCCAAGCTTTTCATCAGGAAGGGCGGGGTTGGTGCGACATCGGCTACCACTTCGTGATCGATCAGGAGGGGCGAGTCTACGAAGGCCGACCGCTCGGAACGCTGGGTGCCCATGCGTCAGGCGCGAATAGGGGTCGTCTCGGCATTGCTCTGGCGGGCTGCTTCGATCCAAGCTGCGCGAACGAGCAGGCGGTCACGGATCCGGCTTGGGACGCTCTCGTTCGGCTTTGGTTGGGCTTGGGCCTCGAACGAGCGGAGGCCCACCGCTCGCTCTCTGCGACGCGGTGTCCAGGAGAAGCCTTGCTGAATCGCTGGGCCGCGGACTCGATGCTCAGACCGAACGCTTGGCCAGGTCTGCCGCCTCTTCGATCTCTCGGCGACTGAGGATCTGGTGGTCGATGAAGTACTGCCCGATCGGCTTCTGCATTTCGCGCTGCCGGGTCAGGATGGCCACGCGCTGCGCTGGCTCCAACAGCCCGTTTCGCACCGCGTGGGTACAGAAGGGCGTCTTCGCCTCTTTGCTCTTGAGTAGCTCGATCACGTCGTTCCACGCCATCAGGTCCCAGTTGATGGCGATCCGACCTACGGGTGGCCGCTGCTGGCGCTGCCAGTGCACGGCGCGGATGAGCTCGGACAAGGTCACAAGACCTTGCTGAACCAGAAAGCGCCCCAAGAGGGGCCGCGGGGGCGCCATCAGGTCCCGGTAGATCCGATCACGGAGCTCGTCCTGGCGACCCTCGTCGCGGCGTACGGTCGCGATGTGTCGCACCCTGCTCGGACGGGCCGCTTGCGCACTCGGCTTGGCGCCGAAGCCCGGCACGGGCTTCACGTTCCAAGGCCCAGAACTCCATCCGGCGGGACGCTGACTGGTGGTCTGGACGCTCATCTGAGGTCCGGAGCTGCTACGAAAGTGGACTGGGCCTTGGGGAGCGGCGTCACTCTGAGGGGGCATCACCCAGGCTTTGGTCTGGTCCGCCAACACATCTCGGATCAGTCGGTACGAGTTGCGGACGGAAGCGATTCTCGCCGCCACCTCGGCCGGGGTCTCGCCACGTGCGAGTCGAACGTCGGGGTCCATGTCCTGGGCCCTCTCACGGTAGGCCTTGGCCAGGGACTCCAAGGTGATCAGCATGCTCTTCCTGGGCGCAGTTCGGGTGTAGACGTTGGAGTACGCCATCCAGAGCGGGTGCCTCTCCGGCTTCATGGAGAAAGCATGGGCTGTCGGTTTGCCGACGGTCAATTCCTCGACACCCCGTGAAATGCCTCAATTCGAGACGTTTGGACGCAACTGGACCTGCGGACTCGGTTTTTTGCTCGAGGGCGAATTGAGCCGATTGCCTCGATTCGATACACAGCCTGCATGCTTCCGATCGGGCTCGCCGTCCTTGCGTGTACGCCTTTGTCGGATGCCGAACGCGTGCTTCTTCTCGTCGACGAAGAGGCGGCCCAGCTCCGCGGGCCCCTGGACGAGGCGCCCTTCAATTGGATGCCGCCCGCCGCGGCCCAGCGAGCTCTAGATCAGGAAGGAGGCGCGGAGCAACGCCGTCGGCGCCTGCAGAACGCGAGTCGAAAGGTCCGCGATGCCGAGGCCGCCTTTCGCGAGCTGGAAGACGAGCCAGCGCTGGACCTGTTGACCGAGGCCATCACGGAGCTCGCCTCGGTGCATCAGGAAGTACGGGCGCTGGAGCTATTGGCCAGAGCGCACCTGCTTTCCGGCGCCATCTTCATGGCCCGAGGGCGCTTCGAAGCAGGTCGTAACCGACTTCAAAGAGCCTTGGACATCGACCCCGAGCTCGACCCCTCGCGGGCTCGGTTCTCTCCCAGGGTCATCTCGGAGCTGGCAGCGCTCCGTGAACGGAGTCGACCCACCGGCCGGCTCGAGATTCAAGCCGAGCCCAACGGAGCCCAGGTCTTCTTGGATGGACGGCCCCGAGGGCAAACGCCCGCGATTCTGAACGACGTACCCGAGGGTCGACACTTGCTCCGCGTCAGTCGAGTGGGCCACGTAAGTCACCTGTCCTCGGTCGAAGTTCGTTCGGATGAGCTCACTCACCGTCGGCTTCGCCTCGTCTCCGACCCCGAGGTCCGACGCGTCGCCGACGTCCACGCCCTTCTGCGAACTGGCGAAACCGTAGAAGAGGTCCTGGACATCTTGGCCAAGAGAGCACGAGCCGACCGAACGCTAGCCGTGACCCTGAGCCCTTCGGAGAGCCCTCGGGAAGACGGTCGGGCCCGCATGGGTGCCATCTTGGCCCTCGGTGGCGCCGGCCAAACACGAAGTCTGGACCTCTCGACCGCCTCCATCCAAGGCGCCTTGGACCGGTTGGCGAGCTGTCGAGACACGGCCCTGCCGCCTCGCGCCTTCGCCGCCCCGCCCTTGGCGGCCTTTTCTCGTGGCCAGTCGAGTCTGCCCCGGCCTAGGTCCACATCCTGGTATCGCCGCCCCTGGGTATGGGCCGTGGCGGGCACGGTCGCGCTGGGCGTCGCGACGGCCGCGGTCGCTGCCCGGGCCTCCAGCGGCGTTCCTGACGGTCTCGAGTTCGAGGTCACGCCTCGGCCATGAGGGAGAGCACGAGCATTGAGGCCGACGGGGGAGGGGCGTACCAGGGCGTCATGTCGGAGCAGGACCTCATGCGACTCCTCTTCGACGCCTCTCCCCAGGGTCTGGCCCTGATGGATGAGGAGGGGCTTCGGCTCGTCAACCCCGCCTTCGAACGT
Organism: Myxococcota bacterium; assembly: GCA_039024635.1. GTDB lineage: Bacteria > Myxococcota > Kuafuiibacteriia > Kuafuiibacteriales > Kuafuiibacteriaceae > Kuafuiihalomonas. The sequence goes on from JBCCQA010000044.1 coordinate 10,718, forward strand.
CTCTTGGGCGCACCTCAGCCCTTCGCCAAGGTCCACGCCGAAGACCGCAGCCGGGTCGAGCGGCTCCTCGCTGGGAACGAGGAGGATCGGCAAGAGATTCTGCGGGTGAAGGATGTGGACGGGGAGCGCTGGCTTCGCTGCGTCCGACGACGACTCACTCGAAGCGGCCAAGACCTTCTTCTTCTTACGGTGAACTCGCTCGAGGATCGGGACGCCGCGTCCAGACTGGTGGCCCAGCAGGATCGAGAGGCCTCTATGATGGCCTTCGCCGGCGGCCTGGCCCACGAGTTCAACAACATCCTTGTCAGCGTACTCAGCGGAGCTTCGATGCTGCAGGACGAGCTCCCGAGCGAGGCCCGTGTCCTCCAGCTCTGCGACATGATCGCCGATGGCGCCCAGAAGATGGCAGAGCGCACGGGCAAGCTGCTCGCCTACTCGGGAGGGACCATTTTTCGTCCCGGACCCACCAAGCTTGGGGATGTCGTCCGAGAGACACTCTTAGTCGTGAAGCTTCCGAGAAGCATCCAACTCCAAGTCGACCTCGACCCTACCCTTCCTCCTCTTCACGGGGACGGACCCCAGCTGAAGAGCATCCTTCACGCGGTTCTGCTTAACGCGGTCGAAGCTCTCGCAGGCCGCCCGGGCAAGCTATGGGTATCGACCCGCTTCGAGCCCAGCGAGAGCTTCGAATCGGCCATTGCTGCCCTCGAGGTTCGAGACGACGGTCCAGGAATGTCTACCGAGGTCCGGGAGCGAATCTTCGAGCCCTTCTTTACGACTCGATTCCAAGGACGAGGCCTCGGACTGGCCGCGGCGGCCGGAATCCTGAAGGCCCATGGAGCTCAAGTCGTCGTGGAGAGCGAGCTCGGCGTGGGCAGCTGCTTCACCTTTCGATTCCCTGTCGACCTAGCGTCCACCCGACCCCGACGCCGGGAGCGCGAGGGCCCCACCGAACGACGCTTGGTGGTCGTGGACGACGACGAGCGCGTACGAAGAGTGATGCAGCGAGTGCTAGAGCAAGCGGGCTATCAGGTGGCCGCCTTTGCCTCCGGCGTGGACGCGCTTCGAGACATCAGAGAGGGGGCCCAATTCGACGCCATGGTGGTCGATATCTTCATGCCCGACATGGGAGGCGACGAAGTGATCCGACGAGTGCGAGGCCTCTCTCCTCAGCTTCCGATCCTAGTCTGCAGCGGCTACGGACAGGAGCGAGCGCTGGCCGACGTCGAAACCGGAGTCGTTCAGGAGTTCATCATGAAGCCCTTCCGAAACGACGCCTTCCTGGCCGCGGTCGAACGAACGGTGAGTTGCGTAGGTGAGACATGAGCGCTCGCGAGCCACCGGGCGAGCGATCGGTCCAGCCACTCAGCCCTGGGGTAAGGTCATGATCCAAGCGCCGCGGAGCTCGGACAGGATTCCCTGTACTTCGTCCAATTGGGCGGCATCTCGACGCAAACAGCCGCGCACCAGCCCGCAAGCGCACTCCGCGTAGAGGCTTCGGAGGGCCTGACCGAAAGAGGAGAGCGGCTCGTCCAAGCCGTCATTGAGCACGGAGAGAATCTCGAGGGCGGCCTCGGCCGCGACCGTTTGCTCCTCTACCGACATGCTGTGGAGCGCAAGCTGGAGATCTTCGACTCGACGAAGACAGGCCTGCAGGAGCTCGTCAACGAGCAGAGCCGGCGGCGCCGTCCGTATCTTGGTCTCGACGTAGGCCCGAACGGTACGATCGGACGGATGATTCACGGGGGACTTCAGCGGACGAGGGCCAGGACGTCTTCCGCCCCCACGCCCGCTGCCTCCTTCACGGCGCCTCGCCCATCATCGGCCAAGCTGCGCCGAACCTTTCGACTAAGCCCATCGACGTCGCTCGGCCCCTCGCCCTCCACTTTGAACATCTGTCGGAGGACCACCTCGACGTCTCTCTCCATGTCTTTCGAGACTTCGTCCAGTCTCCGGCGGGCCTGTTCGATGGACGCTGTAACGCTGGCGGCATCGGCCTCTTCCAAGTCGGGCTGGTACAACCTCGACCGAAGCGACTCGGCCAGCTGTCGCCTGAGCGGCAGCAGCACCTCGCCCGCTTCGATCTCCCGAGGCGGGACATCGGGCCACTCGACCGGCTCACTGAGCCGGGTCATCTCGGCCACGCGCTGAACGCTCCCCATGGTGTCTTTCGTGAAGCCTTCTTGGCCCGTCTGGAGGGCAACCTCCATCCGGGTACCCATGTCCTCGAGGACCTGGCCCGCGAAGTTCAAGGCCCCGGACAGTCGAAGGGCCGTGCCTATTCTCGGTCGAGCAGTGCGCGCGAAGTTGACCTGGGGAGCCTCAACGCCCTTTCTCTCCGCGCCCTGGACGGGCGATGATCCCGAATCGCTCGTTCTTTTAAACGGAACAACGATCGAACCCAGGGAAGCTTGGACGCGGGAAGCCATGAATCGTGCCTCTGGATGAACGTCGGCCGAAAGGGACGCTGACTCAATCGAGCCGGCCTCTTCTCGACCGGGATTGTTTCAATCGAAGCTGACAGTCTCCGGGAGAGAAGAAGATTCTCAGGGGGCGACGCTGGGCGTGCCTGCTTGAGTCACTGCAAGCCGAGGAGGGACCGAACGGCATCCGCCCCGGGCCCCTCTTCTACCGCCTCCAGGTACTCGGCGAGTAGAGCCTGGCCTTCCTCGCGACGCTCGGGCTCGACCCACAGGATACTCCCCAGGGCTCTTTGGGCTTCATTCTCACCCCCCAGGATGAGCGCCCTCAGCTCACGCTCGGCCCGCTTGGGTTGCCGGGGCCAAAGCGCCTCACTGCCAGCGATGCGGGCCGCAGGCGGCAGATCGAGCCAACCCGGTTCGTCGATGAAGGCGGCCAGCGCTCGAGGAGAAAGCTCGGGTGCATCATCCACCACCAAGGCGGCCAACAGCGTCCCCCCGACGTCGCCCGGCGCGACCAGACGGAGACGCTCGAGCGCGAGGGGACTACGTCCGAGCATCCACTGAAGACTGGCAGTCAAACGAAGCACCGAGGGGGCCAGGACCTCTTCGTCGGCAGCGACTAGCTCCAGCTGGCCCAAGGCATCCTCCATGCGGCCTCTTGCCCGGAGAGCCCGTGCGAACCACAGCCGCTGCATGGGGCTCCGGTCGGCTTCTGGAATGCGAACCAAGACCGAGAGGGCAGTCCTAGGACGACCGGCCTCCAACAAGGCCCGGGCCCGCAGCTCCGGACGAACCAGATCACCTTCGATCTTCGCCGCCCGCTCCAAGTAGCGGGTGGCCCGTCCTGCCTCTCCTGCCGCGAGACAAATCCGAGCCAGGCCGACCCGGTTGGCGGCGCCCAGAGCCCTGGGGTCCTGGGGATCGGCGGCACGATAGAGCTGCTCGGGGAAGAGATCAGGGTTGGGAAGGAGCTCCGCGCTCGGCCATTCGCCCGGTCGCAGGCGACCGATCGAAAGCACCTCCCCGTCGATGAGGACGCGGCCCGACAGCACCTTCAGTCCGCACGTGGTGGCCCGACGGGTAAATCGGGCTCGAGCGATCCCGAGCGCGTCGCCCGACTCCGCGAAGACCGCTTCCGCGTCCTTCGAACGCCCCGCCCAAAGCAGGAAGGCGCCCCGTCGGGGGAAGGTCTCGTCCAGGGCATCGACGCTTCGGGCCGCCTCGTCGAAGCGCCCTTGCTCGGCTGCGATCAGAGCTTGGGTGGAAAGAACGAGCGCGCTCTCCGGTGGGGCCAGCCCTTGGAAGGCGGGGACGGTACGGACGGCTTCCTTCAGCCGAATTCGTGCCCTGGCGTTGAGCGCCCAGATCACGGGATCGGTAGGCAGCTCGTCCATGAGCGCGTCGAGCACGTCCCGGGCCGCAGACCACGCCCCGCGCCGGATGTGCATCCTGGCCAGAGCGAGCTGAGTATTCCGGCGCAGAGGACTCCGTCGGGCGGCATCCACAAGCAGGATGAGCGCTGCTTCGGGCCGACCCTCTCTCTCCGCCAACAGCGCCTCGGCGACCCTCCCTTTCGGGGTCAATGGTGGAACTCCGGGGGCAGCAATGCTCGACGTGAGAGCGTGGGCGAGCCAGGCCGCATCGTTCCAAGGCTGGGGCACCTCGTGGAGCACCCGAAGCGCTGCCGCCCGAGCCACGGGCTCACGAAGAAAGGCCGACCACATCTGAGCTCGCGCTTCGGCCTGCAGGCCGAGAAGGGTGGGCGTGACCGGAAGCTCGGTCTCGAGAACCGCCTCCAGATTTCGCCACCGTCCTGATTCGAGCTTCTCAGCCAGCTGAACCAGGCCTTGGGTTTCCGCTCGCGGCCAGAGGCTGGCCAACCCAGCCCCGAGTCCTGCGCCGACCAAGGCGGCCACGCCCCAAAAGAACGCGCGGGGGGTGCTGCTCGCCATCCCTGTGTTCCGATCCCCTCGGACTTGGCGTATCTCAGGTAGGCTCCAACGAACAGGGGGGATCCTGAGTCAGCCATGACGCTTCAGTACGAAGTCGTAGAACGTATCGCGGTCGGTGGGATGGCCGAAGTTTATCGCGCCCGGGCCATCGACGAGTCGGGACGAGGCAGTGTCGTGTGCATCAAGCGGATACTTCCCCACCTGACGAGAGATCCGCGCTCCCTTTCCATGTTCGTAGACGAGGCCCGCCTTGCCGCCTCCCTCGACTCGCCCTTCATCGTCCAGGTCTACGACCTGTGCATGTCTCCATCGGGTGAGCACTTCATCGTCATGGAGTACGTCGAGGGCATGGACCTGGCTCGGGTCCTGTCGACTTGCCGCAAGAACGGCGCTCGAATCCCGATCGATGTGGTGGCGCGAATCGCGATCGAGATGTGTAAAGGACTCCACGTCGCGCACGAACACAAAGACCCGCAAGGCGTCGGTCTCGACATCATTCACAGAGACATCAGTCCCCAGAACATCCTTCTCTCGCGTGGAGGCGACGTGAAGATCACCGACTTCGGCATCGCCAAGTCGAGCATCGTCATGACCACGACTGCCCTCGGCGTATTGAAGGGCAAGTACGGCTACATGTCCCCCGAGCAGGCCTCCGGCCAGCCCCTGGACCGGCGCAGCGATCTCTTCAACGTTGGCATCCTCATGTACGAAATGCTGGTCGGGGAACGTTGTTTCGCGGGGTCGAGCGACTACTCGACCCTGGAGCTGATGCGGGAGGCCGTCGTCGTTCCTCCGAGCCATACGCGCCACGACGTCGACTCGGAACTGGAGAAGGTCGTTATGAAGGCTCTCTCGAAGCGCAAGGAAGACCGGTTCTCCACCGCCCGGGAGCTGGAGCAGGCCATATTGCTCTGTCCGAGGGCGCGACCCTGCGACCGAGAGACTTTGGTCGAGTTCTTGAATGACATCGAAGGCAAGGCGGAACGGCCTCAGCGAGTCGAGAAGTCCGAGGTTCTCTCCCTGGCCTCGATCGTCGAAGGCCCAGCCTCGTCTAAGCCCACCGAGCCCGACCCTGTACACACCAGCGAAGACGGAGACCATCCGCGCCCTTCGAAGGCTGCTTTGGTCCTGGCCGCGGCGCTTGCTGCGGCCGTCACGTTCTTGGTGCTTCGAACTGCCTACGACCCAGTTGACGCCCTAAATGCCGTGCAGACTGCCCAGGGCGCGGGGGGCGATGTCGACGAGACGACGGTGGTCGTCACTAGCGAGCCCCCGGGCGCCCGTGTCTTCGTGGACGGCCTGGAGATGGCGGGGACGACACCCTTTGTCCTGCAGCGGCCTCTGGACGGCGAGCTCCACGAAGTTCGGTTGCTCCTGTCGGGACACGAAGCAGCGAGCGCGCCCGTTCGATGGTCGGACGAAGATGCTCTCCAGGTGCTGCGTCTCCGACTCGAGCCGACCCCGCCCCCATCGGCAGTGGCCATGATCCACTTCGAAGCCAGCGACCGTGCCCGGGTCTTCGTCGACGAGGTCCTGATCCTCGAGGCCCGACGGGGAGAGCTGGCCGTCCCGGCCGGAGAGCCCATTCGACTCACTTTCGAGGGACCTTCGGGCGGGATCCGGTCGATGGAGCTGGAGCTACGGGAGGGGGCGAAAAGAGAGCTTCTGGTGGAGCTCCCTCATGGTCCGCCAGCGGCTGACGAATTCCCTGAGGACACGGAGCTTCCCGCGGACTAGACCTCGGGCATGAGCACCACACAGTCTGCAGCCCTGCTGGAGCGGGCGCGCTCGGTCATACCGGGCGGCGTCAACAGCCCGGTCCGAGCCTTCGGCTCGGTCGGCGGGACCCCGCGCTTCATTCGCCGCGCCCAAGGCGCGAAGCTTTGGGACGAAGATGGTCAAGAGTACCTGGACTACGTATGCTCATGGGGCCCGATGATCATGGGCCACGCCCACCCGTCGGTGGTGGAGGCGGTGAGCCGAGCTGCCGCCGACAGCTCGAGCTTCGGCGCCCCGACCGCAGTCGAAGTGGAGCTCGCCGAGCACGTGGTCGCTCGCATAGAGTCGGTGGACAAACTGAGACTCACCTCCTCCGGAACCGAGGCCGCCATGAGCGCCATCCGCCTCGCTCGCGCAGCGACGAAGCGGGACAAGATCATCAAGTTCGAGGGCTGCTATCACGGCCACGCCGATTTCCTGCTCGTAAAGGCCGGGTCGGGAGTGGCCACACTGGGGCTCCCCGACTCGCCGGGCGTACCGGAAGACTTCGTCCGCCATACGATCACCGTTCCCTTCCACGATCTGAAGGCCGTCGAGGCCGCATTCGACGCCCACCCCGACCAGGTGGCCTGCGTCGCTCTCGAGCCCATCACGGGCAACATGGGCGTCATCCCTCCCGAGTCCGGCTTCTTGGCCGAACTGAAGGCTTTGGCCCACGGACGCGGCGCACTGCTCATGTTCGACGAGGTGATGACGGGCTTTCGCGTCCATCGACGCTGCGCCCAGGGGCTCTACGGGATCGAGCCCGACATCACGGCTTTTGGGAAGGTCATCGGAGGCGGCATGCCGATGGCCGGCTTTGGGGGTCGGGCCGAGGTCATGGATATGCTCGCTCCCAACGGGCCTGTTTACCAGGCAGGCACCCTTTCCGGGAATCCGTGCGCCGTCTCGGCTGGCCTCGCCACGCTTCGAGCCACGGATGACGATGCCGTGTATGCCCAACTGGAGCGCCAGGGGGCGCGGCTTCAAGCCGGCCTGGAAGCCGCTCTCGAGATCACCGGCATCTCGGGGAGAGTGCAGCGGGTTGGATCCATGTTCACCCTCTTCTTCAACGACGGCGCGCCCGTTCGGAACTTCGTGGACGTGAAAGCCTGTGACCACCAGCGCTACGCCAAGTTCTTCCACGGGATGCTCGATCGAGGGGTCTACTTCCCACCCAGTGGCTACGAAGCCTGCTTCATGTCCATTTGCCACGACGACGCGATCGTCGACGCGACCATCGAAGCCGCTCGGGGTGCGCTCAGCACGCTCTAGGCCCCGAGGGGGGTCGTTCGAGTCGGGACCTGGGCCGTCTCGACCGAGAAGGCACGTCGGAGATCCGCCAAGGCTTCGTCCATGTCGGCGTAGCGTTCCCGCAGGTCGTCTCGCGTCATGCGGTCGAAGACGTCGTCCACTTCGGTCGAGGCGTCTTCTCGGAGCTCTGAGGGCATGGGAGATCGCCGGCCTGGGAGCTTTCCCACCAAGAGTTCGTACATGACCATGCCGAGCCCGTACACGTCCGCACCGGGCCCTGGCTCCAAACCGTCGACCTGAAGCCGCTCCGGAGCGAGGTAGGGGACCACACTTCCACCCACCAGGATGGGAGGCATCGAACCTCCCGCGTCACGCTCGCGGTCGGTCAGGGTCGCCATCCCGAAGTCGGATACTCGAACGTTGCCAAGTTCATCCAGGAGCAGGTTCTCCGGCTTGACCCCCAAATGAAGGACGCCTGCACCGTGGGCTGCTCGCAGAGCCTCTCCTGCCTGAAGGAGCACACGTCCGCATTCGGCCACCGGGAGCTCTCCGTCGGCAAGCCTGCGGACCGAGCCCGCGCAGAGCTGGGTCACGACGTAGGGATGCTCGGCGTCGGGGTTCTGGTCCAAGGGCTCGGCGATGAAGGGGTGACGAAGGCTAGCCGCCTCCTCGATTCGCTCACGCCATCGGAGCACGACCTCGTCTCGACGGAGAAAGGCGGCGCTGGTGAACAAGCTTCGAGCTTCCTTCAGGGCGACGGTCCGGCCGAGAGGGAGGTGTCGAGCCCGGTAGACGGTGGCAACCGGCCCTTCGGCAATGAGCTCCTCCTTCCGGTAGCGTTTGTCGAGAAGGTCCTCGATGGCGTGGGGAGTCCGTTCGCTGGGACGGCCGCGGAGACTGCTGGGAGGGACCGGCTCCGGAGCTTGAGCGGGCACCGAGATCTCGGTGGAGAAAAAGCGTCCCAGCTGGCCACGAAACTTGGCTTCCTCGACGCCTTGGAGCAGCAAATCGCCCTGGTCCGTCAGGCTGACTAGGTTGGCGGAGGCATCGGCGGTCAGGTAACCGTTCTTCTCCAAGAACCCACAGTACTCGCCGAAGTTGAGGCTGATGCTGTTGTCGAGCACGCGCTCGGCTTCGGTGAGGGGGACACGCTCTCCGAAGAGATCCGTCCGTTTGAGGGTCCGAAGGATGAACTTTGCTTCTTCGAGGAGGAGCTCCATCGTGACTGGTGTTCCAGGCCTCTTCACGGGGACTCGAATCCTCCGGCCGACCGGGGTCCAAGTCAAACCAACGGCTTGCACCCTGTGCAGCGCTCGTGCAAATCCATCCAAGTGGTCGAGTCGGCCGTCGACAATCCCTACGCGGTGCTCGGCGTCAGCAGCACGGCAACACAAGAAGAGATCCAGGCAGCCTACAAGCGCAAAGCCCGGGAGCTCCATCCCGACGTCAATCGGCAGCCTGATGCCGAGGCTCGTTTCAAGAGACTCGTGGCCGCCTACGATGTCTTGCGGGACGAGAACAAGCGCGCCCGATGGGACGCCTTCGGAAAGAAGAGCCCACGGAAGAGCCGAAGCGTTCGCTACGAAGACGTGAGGGTGGGAACCGACGACCTTCGTCGAAGCTGGCATCGAAGAGAGATCGAGCTGCGAATCGAGCTTTCTGAGGCGTTCACCGGCACATCGACCACCGTACGCGTTCCCGGGCGGAGACCGGGCGCCACTCCGCGTACGGTGAAGATCCACATCCCTCCCGGCGCCCGGACCGGAGACAGACTTCGGCTGGACGATCCACCGACCACGGTCGTGCTGTCGGTGGACACCGGAGACTTCCGGCTGGAAGGCCGAGACCTGTACGTCACACTTCCTGTGACGCCTTGGGAGGCCGCCCTCGGCGCCACCCTGGACATGGCGGCGCCAAGAGGAACGCTGCGTGTTCGAGTTCCGGCCGGCAGCTCATCGGGCGCCCGGCTGAGGTTGCGTCATCAAGGCCTCCCGTCCAAGCCCGACAGAGGCGGCCCCACGGGGCACATGTACGTCGATGTGCAGATCGTGTTGCCAAGCCAACTCTCAGAGCAAGAACGGCACCTGTTCGAGGAGTTGTCTCGATTGAGCGACTTTGCTCCACGAGACGATTGAATCCCTCGCGCTCGACTTTGACCCCGGCTTCTGGAGAATGCGGCCAAGTCGTCGTGAGCGAGGCCTTTCGAACGGGCGACCGAGTCGCCGCCTACACCCTGCTGTTCCGCCTTGGGAAAGGCGGAATGGGAGAGGTTTGGGCGGCTCGTCGAGGGAGCAAGGCCACGCCCATCGCCATGAAGCTTCTGAAAGCTCGCACCGACAAGAAGAGCCCCATGTTCCTGGACGAAGCTCGGACGGCAGCCGCGCTTCGACACCCCCACATCGTCTCGACTTTCGAGTCCGGGGTGGAGCGGGGTCTGATGTACATCGCGATGGAGCTGGTGCCCGGTCCTTCGCTGCATTCCCTGCAGAAAGCCCTCAAGAGGAGCGGGCAGAGAATGCCCTCTGCCACCGTACGAGACGTGGGCATCGCCGTGGCCGACGCTCTGGCCTACGCCTCGGAGGTCAAGGTGAACGGCCGGCGCCTCGACCTCATCCATCGGGACATCTCCCCTCACAACATCCTCGCTTCGGTCTCGGGCCGGAGCTACCTGTCGGACTTCGGTGTAGCCCGCACCACCTACCAACTCCACGAGACCATGCGGGGGGAGATCAGAGGCAAGCCCGGCTACATGTCTCCCGAGCAGGTCAACGAAGAGAGCCTGGATGCACGCTCGGACCTTTTTTGTCTGGGGATCGTGCTCTGGGAGCTTGCCACCCAGCAGCGTCTTTTCAAGCGGGCCACTCTCCTCAAGGCACTGGTCGCAGTGGCCGAAGAGCCGGCGCCGGACGTGCGAGACATCGAGCCTGGGCTACCGGCTGCTTTTGCCGCCGCCATCGCTCGATGCCTCGACAAGGATCCTGCCCATCGCTTTCAGAGCGCAGCCGAGCTGCGGACCGCTCTGGAGGCCCTCGACCACCTAGGGCCCCGTTCGGAAGCCAACCTGGCGCACCTTATCTCCGCCTCCTATCCGGACGGCACCTTCGACGTGGCGGCCAAGACCGCCCAGATAGAGACGCGACCGCTCACGCCGGCGCCCAGCACCTCGGGCACCGTAGCGGCGCTCGACGACAGCTTCTCCTCCGTGCCCACTTTGAGTCGGGGGAAGGGCCCGGTCGTCTCGGCCCCCGATCTGGTCATCCCTCGACGCCGCCCCATTTGGCCCCTGGTCGTCGCGGTGCTGTCGGGCGTCGTGGCCACGCTGGCCCTCTTGGAGTTTGGGGGCACGTCTTTGTTGCCCGAGCCGCCGGCCTCCCCACCGCTACCCTCGGCTGCCGCCCCGACCAAGGTCGAATCGCCCCCCTCGAGGGTCTTGGCGCCCGCGCAGAGCAGCGTCCCGGTTCGGGCCCGCGAGGGTGACCTAGACGCCCTTCGAGCCCTCATCGAGTCGGGATCCGACGTCGACGCCCGAGGAGAGCTCGGCTGGCACGGGCTTCACTACGCCGTTCAGGCCCAGCATTCGGAGGTGCTGAGCTTCCTCCTGGAAGCAGACGCCGATCCTAATCCGCGCACCGAGGATACCGGGGACGCACCCCTCCACTTGGCCGCTCGCTACGGACGAGCCAACTACGTGAAGCTTCTCTTGGAGGGTGGTGCGGACCCAGACCTCCGAAACTTTGCCCTCGACACCGCGGCTCATGCCGCAATGATGGACCCGAGCGGCGAGCCTCGCGAGGTCCTTCGTGCCCTGAAGCGCCGAGGCGGTGACCTCGCCTCTCAGGGGGCGCTGGGCCATACACCCCTCTTGCGGGCCGTGGTGCAGGGTCACGAGACTGGCGTACGCGCGCTGCTGCGGATGGGCGTCAGGCCGAAGGCCCCCCATGAAGCGCTCGTGCTCGAAGCCGCCCGATACCCCACGATCCTGCGAATGATACTCAAAGTCCTGCCCCGTCGAGCCGTGAACGCCGAGCTTCTCGAAGAGCTCGAAGCCCGGGGCGAGCGAGCAGCCCTCCAGATCTTACGCCAGCGCTGATCAGCACTTTTCTGACGACGCCAAACAGGGTGAGCTGCGTTCCGTGGAGCTACCCCTCCAACCGACCACGGTGGCCGGCATCGACCTCGGATCCAACAGCTTCCACATGATCGTGGTTCGATCCAATCAGGGTGGGAAGATCGAAGTGTTGGACAAGCTGCGTGAGCCGGTCCGCTTGGCCGCGGGCTTGGACGAGGAAGGCAACTTGGACCCTGCAGCGATGAAGCGAGGCTGGTCTGCACTCGAACGGATGGGAGAGCGGCTCCGCGATCTTCCGCGGGACCGAGTGCGTGCGGTAGGCACCAATACCCTCCGAAAGGCCAAGAATGGCGCAAGCTTCCTCGAGCGCGGACAACAGCTCCTGGGTCATCCCGTACAGATCATCTCGGGCTCCGAGGAAGCCCGTTTGATCTTCGAAGGCGTCACCCACAGCGACTTCATCCCTTCGGGGCGACGCTTCGTCATGGACATCGGTGGGGGCTCGACCGAGTTCATCATTGGACGTGGCTTCTCGGCCGAGATGACCCACAGCCTCTTCATGGGCTGCGTTTCCTACTCGAAGCGCTTCTTCGGGGACGAGCGTATGACGTACGCCCACTTCGACGCAGCCGAGCTCGCGGCGGCCAAAGAACTGCGCAGTATCCGAGAGAGTTTTCGTCAGAGCGGTTGGGACCACGCCTTTGGTGCTTCCGGGACAATTCGGTCGGTGGCCCAGGTTCTGCGCGAGAAGGGCTGGACCACCGGCGACGTCACCCTGGCGGGTCTGGACGCTCTGGTGGATTCGATGGTGGCCCAAAAACGAGTGTCTCGACTCTCGCTAGAAGGTCTCGACCCCGACCGTGCACCGGTCTTCCCCGGCGGCGTGTCGGTCCTGCGCGCTTCCTTTCGCTCTTTGGGCATCACACGCCTTCAGGCTGCGACCGGCGCCCTTCGGGAGGGCTTGGCTTGGGAGCTCCTGGGCCGGACGGAGAACCGAGACATTCGCGAGGACACGGTGCAGGCCTTCGTCGAGCGATACGCAGTCGATGTCCGCCACGCGAAGCGGGTCCGCGAAACGGCCTACGCGTTGCTGGAGCAGGTCCGAGAGGTTTGGTCCCTCGACCCGGTCGTCGCCCGGCGCTTCCTAGGATGGGCGGCCGAGCTCCATGAGATCGGCATCAGCATCGCCTACACCGGCTACCACAAGCACGATGCGTACATCCTTCAGAACGCGACCATGCCGGGCTTCAGCCGGGACGAGCAGAGCACGCTTGCAAGCGTCCTTCGCGGGCATCGGCGCAAACTCCGGCGAAAGTTCTACAAGGACCTTCCCCGGAAGACGGGTGTTTTTGCCCTGGGACTGACCGTTCTTCTTCGGTTAGCCGCGGTTCTTCATCGAAGCCGGACCGAAGAGTCATTGCCCCCGATCTGCGTCGAAACCCCCAAGCGAGAGCGCCTGCGCCTCTGCTTTCCCCCCGGATGGCTGGAACAACACCCCTTGGTCCAGGCGGACCTCGAGGGCGAGCGGGAATATCTGAACCCGGTGGGCGTCCAACTCGAGTTCGCGTAAAGGATCAATCCATCAGTCCGCCCAGGACGCCCAGCACGCCCGCCGCGCCACCGCCCTCACCCTGGAGGAAGGGCAGCACCTTGCTCACAGTCTGCAGGAGATCGCCGTCCAGGCGCTGTCCCAAGAATTGGGTCAGAATGGGCACGAAGGTTTGCACGTGGGACTCGTCGAGGCCCAGCTTGCCGAGGAGCGGCATCAACAGAGCAACGGCGCCGGCACTGCCGGCCAAGCCCCCACCCAGGCTCCCCAAGGCCCCAGAAAGCAGGCCACCCAGGCCCCCTGAAGCGTTGGACGAGGCGTCGCCCAGCTCGGACTCGGCGGCCTGGCGCCACGAGGACAGCTCGGGAATGGCCGATTCAAAACGCTCTGCCGTCTCGGCATCTGCTTGCGACCCAAGTGCATTCTTCACCAGGTCCAGCACGCCGCCCGCCAAGGCCTCGGCCTTGGGCCTCTCCACGCCCATCTGTTGCGTGATCAGATCGATGAACTCCATGCTCCCCACCCAACGAGAAAGGGCGCCGTCGGACAAGAGCTGTCAGCGCCGAAGCAAGAGCCGCTGGACCTGAGCGTCGAGCTCGACGAGGCGAAAGGGCTTCCCGATCGTGTCCGGGCCGCGGGATTCCTCTCCAATCCGATCGCTCACGGCGAGCAGAATCGGGCTCGAGACCCCCATGTGCCTCAGCTGAGCCTGGAGCTGGGAACCGCAGATCTCCTCCCCGTTCGAGTGGTCCAAGATGATGAGATCGAAGGAGCGCTCCGCGGCCCTCTCCAGGGCTTCGGATGCGTCGGAGGCGGTGCAGACCTCCCATCGACGCGCGTCTCCGATCCGCTTGGCAACGGTCCGGACCAGCGGATCATCATCCACCCAGAGTATGCTCAGGGTTGATTCGGTCTCGGAGACCGACTGATCGCCGAGCAATCGGAAGAGCCGCCGGGTCAGATGATGAGCCTGGACTACGGCGCTCTCTACGTCGTCCAGCAGAGGCCGAAGACTGGGGGGAGCCGCCTCCTTCGCCACCTCGACGTTCCCCAGAATCGTGGTGTGTGCATCGTTCAGACCGTGTCCTAGGGTGCGCAGATCCGTTCGTCGCTCGGGCGCCTCGGCAGATAAACCGAGCCCGGCTCGGGAGAGCCGCTGGGGCGTCACATCTCGCTGCGTCGAGACCCAGTGGGTCACCCAGCCGGTTCCGTCCCGAACCGCCCGAACGTCGAGATGAACCACGAAGGGCCGACCATCCTTTCGATAGTTGGTCACCTCGACCTGAAGATCCTCGAAGGCTCGGAGCCGAGTCCGCATGTAGTCCAAGGCCTCGGGCTCTGTCCCGTCGCCCTGAAGTATCCGAGGCGTGAGCCCAAGGATCTCTTCGACCGCATAGCCAGTCATTCGGGTGAAGGCGGGGTTGGCGTATACAACGCGAGGTCCGGGAACCGAGAGTGGGGTCGCCTCCGTCATCAACAGCACGTCGGCTGCATGGGCCATGACGCGTTCGACCAGCGCTTCATCGCGTGCAGGCCCCATGGAGGGAAGAGGGGCTCGAAAGTGAACGTCGACTTCTCCCTGACGTCCTACGAGATGGACGTTCTGGGTCCAGAGCCGCTCGTCGAGCCAGTGGTACAACGTAGCGGCGATGTGCTCACTCTCGGCCGCAGCGTGGCGAATGGTGTGAATCAGGCGATCTCGATGGGGCTCCAAGCCTCGCCAGAAGCCCTCGGGCTCGGACTGAGCCAGGTCGCCGTTCTCCCCGAAGAGCACGCGACCTCGGAATATGTGGCCCGATCGATCCCTGACTTCGGAGCCCACCATGCTCCGAATTCCGCAATGGGCAACCAGTCCCGTCAAGCGCAGCGTTTTCGACGACAGGGCGTGACGCCCTGACTACACAGGGGACGTGAACTTCGCCGAATTCAAGGCCGTCGACATCGATGGCAATTCTCGCACCCTCGCCGACCCTGACGCCAAGAGCTACCTTGTCGTCAACGTAGCTTCGCGCTGCGGATACACCAAACAGTACGCCGGACTCCAGACGCTCCACGCTGATTTGGAAGCTCGAGGGCTCAGAATCTTTGCCTTCCCTTGCAATCAGTTCGGCCGTCAGGAGCCCGGTTCTTCTCAAGAGATTAAATCTATCGTTCAGTCCAAGTATGCAGTCAGCTTTCCGATGTTCGAGAAGGTCGACGTGAACGGTGAAGGTCGACATCCACTCTTCGCCTGGCTCACCGCTCGAGAAACTAGACCGAAAGGCGCAGGGGACGTTGACTGGAACTTCGAGAAGTTCCTCATCGATCGATCGGGTCAGATCGTGGGGCGCTTCCCCTCCAGCGCGGCACCGGAAGCGCTTCGAAGCGAGCTGGAAGCGCTCCTGGAATGACCGTCAGAAAAGTGCCAGGGCCTTCAATTCGGAAAGACCCGACGCATTCTTGAAAGCGCACCCCATCGTCTTTGCTCACTCCTGCAAAGCTTTCCCCCGGGCCTTCAGAAAGTGAACATCAGGACTTGTCGTAGTCACGGATTGTACGAATCTGGAGTCGTGGCCCAGGCGCTCTCATCTCGTACTCGTGCAGCGCCCGCAGAACCCGCACCTCCCTCACCGCTGGACTTCCTGTTCGTCGACGATGACCCCTACTGCCGCCGCCTCTTCGAGCGTATGTGCCGACGAAGCGGACTGCGAGCCTCCACCGAAGCAGGTGCGGAAAGCGCTCTCGAGAAGATGGCGCTCGAAGGACCTCCCCTGGTCTTGGTGACCGACGTCTCCATGCCGGGCATGAGCGGCGTGGAGTTGGTCCGTAGAGCGGTAGAACTGTGTCCCGAGACGGCCATCGTCTTGGTCACCGGTCGGACCGAACTCGTCATCGATGAGCTGGAACCCAATCCATTGGTGGTTTCCGTGGTCGAGAAGCCCTGGAAGGCGGAGCACGTCCTCGGCGTCCTGGATCGTGCGCGAGACATGGCGCGCCGTCGTCGAGGTGAAGACGTAACCGTCGATCTTTCGGAGGTCCCTCGAGGCGTCCTCATCGTGGATGGCGACCCCCACTTTCTCAAGTTGGCCGAGGAAGCGGCTCGGGCCTTTGGTCCCGTGCGGATCGCGCCGCGTTTGGGCGTCGCCATCGAGCTCTTGCGGAAGGAGAGCTTCGACCTCGTGGTGTCGGAGCTGGACCTGTCCGACGCTCGAGGAGTCGACGCCGCCGAGCGACTCTCCCAAGCGGCGCCCGAGCTTCCCCTGGTGCTGGTCAGCCAGCTAGAAGACCAGCAGCTGGCCAAGCAAGTTCTTCGGCTGGGAGCCGAAGACGTAGTCCACAAAGGCCGTTGCACGGTAGGCGAGCTCGGCCGTCGCCTGCGCTTTGCCGTCGAGCGAAGCCGAGCGCGGGCCCAGAGAATCGAAGCAAGCTTTCGAGACAGCCTAACCGGCCTCGCCCCGAGGGATGCCCTCCAGCATCGTCTCACCAGCATGGCCAACGCCGGACGCCCATACTCGGTGGTCTTCGTCGACGTCGACCGATTCCGTTCGGTCAACGAACGTCTGGGCCTAGAAGCGGGCGACGACCTCCTGAGGGAACTCGCGGAGAGAGTGGGCGAGACCGTGGGCCCTAGCGACCTCGTGGCCCGACGAGGGGGCGACGAGTTCATCATCCTGCTGGATGGGGACGAGTCGCGGGCTCGAGAAGTGGTCCAAGCCATCCTGACGAAGTGCCGCGCACCGGTGTGGATTCACGGCCAGGCGCTCTCGGTCACGGTGTCCGTTGGCGTGGCGTCTTCGGGTGAAGCCGGCGCTGGCCTTGATTTGATGGCCGCTGCTGATCGAGCACTCCATGAGCAGAAGCAGCGAGGCCGGGACGGCTGGCGAAGAGCATCAGCCCGACCTCGCAAGCTGGGCTCGGGACCGAGCATCCACGAGGCCCTCACCCGAAAGGAGCTCCGCTTGCTCTATCAGCCCCTCTGGAGTCTTCGGCGTTCTCAGGTTCAAGGCTTCGAGGCCCTGCTTCGCTGGGAGCCGAAGCGCGGTCCAGGAAGCACCCCCGACCGCTTCATCCCCGAGTTGGAGGCAGACGGTGGCATCGTCGATGTCGGCGCTTGGGTCATGGACCAGGCCTGTGCCCAGATGGCGTCCGAGGGCCGTCTGCTGCCGCCGCACAGTCGGCTGTCCGTCAACGTCTCGCCTCGCCAGCTGCAGGGGGACGAGATCCTGGAGACCATTGAGCGTGCCCTGGCTGAGCACGCCCTGGACCCGGAGCGTCTGCAGATCGAGATCACCGAAACCGTGCTCCTACCCGACGCGAGCGACGTCACCCGACGACTCCAAGCGCTAAAGAAGATGGGGGTTCGGATCGCCCTCGACGACTTCGGCGTTGGCTACTCGAGCTTGGGCCACTTGCACCGCCACCCCATCGATACGGTGAAGATCGACCGATCGTTGATCACCGCCGTCGAGACCGACGAGCGGGCTCGGCTTATTGTCTCGTCCATCGCCACTTTGGGCGACAAGCTGGGCATGACCACCGTGGCAGAAGGCGTCGAGTGGGCGAGCCAGCTGGCCCTTCTGCGAGAAGCTGGCTGCAGCGCGGCCCAGGGCTATCTTCTCGGCCGCCCCGCACCCTCGTGGACGAGCTCGGGCCTGGAGACTGAAGGGGCCACCCTGCTCGACCTGCGGCCCGTTGGGCCTCAGAGGCGGTAGCCGAGTCGAAGGCCGCCCCAGTGAACTCAAACGACTTCCCCCATCTGTCCTCTTTCCCTTCGCTTGAGCCCCAAGCATGGTCCGCGCCTCGGCCTCGTCGAGGTCCAGGGCAATCTCGTCTCGAAACGAAACAGGACTCAATCTCTAGGAAGGTTCGATCTGACGGGATGCTCCTGCTTGAACACGAAGAAGCGGTTCACCAAGAAGTTCACGATCATGCCTGCGCCGACGCCGACCAGAGCCGCGAGCTGAGGCCAGAGCTCGGGCAACACCGCCAAGAGACTCGCTGCCACGCCGAACTGCAGCGTAGCCGCCACCGAAGAAGCCATACAGAAGCGTAGGAACTGGGTGAAGATGCCGGTGGCTCGAGCCCGGGCAAACGTGAAGCTCCGATTCAAGAGAAAGTTACTGACGATGGATACCAGGATCCCACCCGCGAGGGCGGCCGTGGCTTGGGCGCCCAGAACGAGAAGCAAGGTTACGACGCCCAGGTTCACGAAGACCCCGGAAAGGCCGACGAGCGCGAACTGAGTGAACTGACTCCACGTCGCGTAGCGGTGCGCAAAGAGGCGCCCGAGATGGCGGAGATAATTCAGCTGCTCTTTGAAGGTGAGCTTGCTTTCGCCGTGGATACGGTCCGAGAAGTGGATGGGGACCTCGCCCACGTTCCCCAGCCGACACTTCACGATCAGCTCGAGGCCCACCTTGTAGCCGATGGGATCGAGACTGAACGCCCGATCGAAATCCGTGCGCCTCAGGGCGAAGAAGCCCGCCATGGGATCCTTGGCGTCAGTGAAGGGGCGGGCAAGGAGTGTGGCGACCCGACTGTTGAGCCAGCGAAAGAAACCCCAATCGTCGTCGGTCGAACCGCCCCGGACATAGCGAGAGCCGATGACGAAGTCCTGCCCCGACTCCAAGGCGAGAATCATGGCTGGGATAGCACTCGGAGGATGGGACAAGTCGGCGTCCATGACCACGAGGACGGGATGCTTGGCCAAGCGCAGCCCGTCCACGACGGCGGGACTCAGGCCTCGCGTCTCCCGGCGAACGACCAGACGAACCCAATCCGGCGCGTGCTCTTGGACCCACGCTTCGCTCCCGTCCCGACTATCATCGTCCATGATCAGGAGCTCGAGTGTGAGCCCGTAGCGCGCCCGAAGCTCATCTAGACCGGCCACGAGCTCGGGCAGATTCTCCCGCTCTCGGAAGGTCGGCACGACGATCGAGATAGGGGTGATGACGCGAACGTCGGCGAGGCGGGGCTCTGTGCTCGGGCTTCGGGTCATGGACGACGACCCAGGCCAGCACGGACGCGGGAGCAAGGTCGAGTCGAAAGCTGAGGCGGAGGATGGGCCCAGCGACAAAGACCGCGCCCACCCCAGTCAGGCTGGGGCCTCGGCCCGCTTTTGGGGCGCTTCCTCGCTCTCGGCCTCGAGCTCCATATGGTGGCGGGCGTCCACGGGCTTCATGAAGACATTGGCGAGAAGGGCCAAGAAAAGCAGGGCGGCCATCAGGTACATTGTGGTGTTGTAGAGGCCGGGGGTCGGGTCCACCGTCCCCGCGGGCGCGATCTCCATGAGCTTGGCGATTGTCACCGTCTTGGCCTCCACCAGGGTCGTGAGCTGCTCCTTGCCCGCGCCGAAGGCGCCCTGAAATTTCGCAGGGTCGATAGTCGCCGTCAGGTTGGTGATGGCCTCGTCGACCGCGTTTTCGCGAAGCATCGTGATGGCTAGGGGCCCGATGACGCCGGCCGTGCTCCACGCGGTCAGGATGCGCCCGTGGATGGCGCCCACGAAGCCGGTCCCGAAGATGTCTGCGATGTAGGCCGGAATGGTCGCGAAACCACCGCCGTACATGGTGAAGATCATCATAGTCACGGCGTAGAAGCCGACCAGATAGACGACGGAGGGTGACACGCTCACTTGCGCCGCCATGAAGGGAATCGACAGATAGAGCAGAATTCCGAAGCCGAAGAACACGTGGTAGGTATTCTTACGTCCGATGTAGTCGGAGATGCTCGCCCAGCAAAAGCGGCCGAGCAGGTTGAATAGCGAGATCATGAGGACGTAGGTCGCGGCGAAGCCGGCGTCCACGGTGCCGGGTAGTGTGGTCCCGAAGATCTCCTTCATCATCGTCTTCGCGACCGCGAGGACGCCGATGCCCGCCGCCACGTTGAAGCAAAGGACTATCCACATCTGATAAAACTGAGGCGTCTTCAGAGCCTGGTCCACATGCACGTCGTTACTGCTGACCATGCCGCCGGTCTTCTTGGCCTCGAAGCCCTCCGGCTTCCAGCCCTTCGGAGGCACGCGGTAGGAGAACGCGGCCGCGACCATGATGACGAAGTAGACGAGACCCAGGGCGATGAAGGTCTGCGCCACGCCCACGGTCCCCGTTCCAACTGCGTAAACGCCCTCAGGCCCGGGGACGATCATGTTGGACACGTCGTTGGCGCCGACCACGACCACCTCTTTGAGCTGTCCGCCGACTTCAGCGAAGCGCTTTCCTGCCTTGGTCACCAGGCTGACCGCGTGTTCGGCCCCCAGATATTCGGGCGATCGATAGAAGGCGGTGACGAGAGGATCGACCATGAACTTCGCAATCATCGCGCCACCGCCGAAGCCCATGATGGCGATGCCGGTGGCCATGCCGCGACGGTCCGGAAACCAGCGAACCAGGGTACTGACGGGCGTGATGTAGCCCGCGCCCAGGCCGATGCCGCCGATGACCCCATAGCCCAAGTAGAGGAGCCATAACTGGCCGGTGATGATGCCCAACCCACCCAAGACGAAGCCGCCTCCCCAGCAGGCCGCCGAGACCAGTCCCACCAATCGTGGACCGACACGCTCCAGCCATTTTCCGAGGAAAGAGGCTGAAAGTCCGAGGACCACGATGGCGACCGTGAAGACCCAAACGACGTTCGACAGGCTCCAGTCCTGGGAGGCACTGGCCACGACGCCGACCCGCTTGGTCAGAGCGGGGTTGAACAGGCTCCATGCGTAGACGGAGCCGATACAGAGATGGATGCCCAACGCCGAGAAGGAGATGAGCCAACGGTTGTAGCTGGGCTTGGCGACGATCGCCTGTTTGGTCAGAAATTGCGGAATCATAGGGTTCTTCGAGATGGGCTGAGCTTCAGTTCTGCGTTTCGATGCTCACTTCGACTCGTTTCGAGGTCGGTGTGCGGCTTCCTTCGGCAAAGGACCCGACGGGGATGAGCGGGTTGGCCTCTGGGAAATAGCAAGCGACGTTGCCGGAAGGGATGTCGTAGGGGACGACGAGGAAGCCGTCCACCGTCCTTTCTTCGTCCTGGAAGTAGCTGCGCAGACGCACTCTTGAGCGCGTCTCCAAGCCGAGCCGCTCGACATCGTCCGGCGACATCAGCACCACGTGCCTATGGCCGTAGATACCTCGATAGCGATCGTTCAAGTCATAGACCGTGGTGTTGAATTGGTCGTGGCTCCTCATGGTCATGAGCCAAAATCGGTCGGTACCGAGTGACAGGTCGGGAAGCTCGTGGGTCGTAAACAGGCCTCTTCCGCTCCGTGTTCCAAAGCCGCCTTCCCGAACCGGGTTGGGTAGGTAGAAGCCGTTCCTTCCACGAACCCGCTCGTTGTAGTTGTCGAATCCAGGGATACAGGCCTCGATGGCCTCGCGGATCCGATCGTAGTCGTCGGCGAAATCCAGCCAAGGCACCTGGCTCCTGTCGCCCAAGGTGGCGTGGGCCATCCGGGCGACGATCCGAGGCTCGGAGAAGAGAGCGTCCGAAGCAGGCTTCAGCTTTCCTTCGGAGCTGTGGACGATACCCATGGAGTTCTCGACGGTGACGAACTGGGGGCCAGCGATCTGGACGTCTCGCTCGGTGCGGCCCAGGCAGGGCAGGAGCAAGCCGATGTCGCCGGTGACCAGGTGTGCACGGTTGAGCTTGGTAGCCACGTGGGCCGTAAGCTTCATCTTCCGTAGCCCCTGGGCCACCACCGTCGTGTCAGGGGTCGCGCTCAGAAAATTGCCGCCCAGGGCGAAGAAGACCTTGGCTTCGCCTTTGCGCATGGCCTCGATGGCCCCCACTACGTCATGGCCGGGCTCGACCGGCGCCTCGAAGTCGAAGTGCCTCTCCATGCGGGAGGTCCACTTGGGCGGGAACTCCCAAATCCCCACCGTGCGGTCGCCCTGAACGTTGGAGTGCCCTCGTACGGGACAGGCACCGGCACCGGGGCGGCCGAAGTGCCCCCCCATCAGGAGCAGGTTCACGATCGACTGCACATTGGCCACGCCGTTGACGTGCTGAGTGATGCCCATGGCCCAGCAAGCGATGGTGGCCTTGGACCCAGCGAACAGCTCTGCTGCCTGCTGCATCTGCCCGGCCGAGATGCCGCTGTCTTCGACCAGCCGTGCCTCGTCGAGGGTCAGCAGCTGCTCACGATAGGCGGTGAATCCTTCCGTGCAGCGGGCCACGTAGTCACCGTCGACCGCCCCCTCCAAACTCAGCATTCGGCGCTGGATGCCCTGGAGGAGCGCGAGGTCCCCACCGATGCGAACCTGCAGATGAAGGTCGGTGAGCTCGGTGCCGGATCCGAGCATGCCTTCCACGTGCTGGGGGTGTTTGAAGCGCACCATCCCCACTTCTTCGAGCGGGTTGATGGTGATGATGGTGGCCCCCTTTTTCTTGGCGCTCTGGAGCGCGGCCAGCATTCGAGGGTGATTGGTGGCCGGATTCTGCCCGATAACGGCGATGACGTCGGCTTCGTCGAAGTCTTCCAAGGTCACCGTCCCTTTGCCGATGCCGATGGTCTCGCCGAGACCCTTGCCGCTCGACTCGTGGCACATGTTCGAGCAATCGGGCAGGTTGTTGGTCCCGAAGTGACGAGCAAAGAGCTGGTATAGGAAAGCAGCCTCGTTGGACGCGCGCCCGGAGGTGTAGAAGAGGGCGCCGTTGGGTGTAGGCAGCGCATTGAGCGTCACGGCCAATAGCTCGAAAGCCTCATCCCAGCTGACGGGTTCGTAGTGACTGGACCCCGGACGTCGAACCATCGGCTCGGTGAGCCGCCCCTGATCGTTGAGCCAGTGGTCCGAGCGCTCCAGAAGTTCGGGGATGGAGTGAGTCTGAAAGAAATGGCGATCGACCCGCTTGGTCGTAGCTTCGTCGGCGACGGCCCGCGCGCCGTTTTCACAGAACTCGACGATGCTTCGGTGCTTGGGGTCGGGCCAGGCGCAGCTTGGACAGTCGAATCCGCCGTCCTGGTTCAACCGAAACAGGGCACGGCCCCGCGCTACACCGGCTTCTCGGTAGGCATAGGCCATGGACGAGACGACGGCGGTCACGCCGCCCGCCGCCTTCGGCTTCGGGCCGAGTCTGGGACCACCTTCCTCGGAGGGGGTGATTGGTTCAGGAAGCGGTCCGGGCTCTGAGGCTTTCGCGTCAGAGGAAGGAGGCTCGATGGGATCGTCGACAACGCTCATGTTGACTCAATTCTCCAAGTAGCGGCGGCCGGCATAGACCGCGGCCCGGTCGCCGCGTGCGAAGCCGACCAGGAGCATTCGAGACGCTTCGGCCAGCTTCACGGCGAGGGCAGAGGGGGCCGAAACGGCCACGACGGTCTGGATACGGGCGGCGAGGGCCTTCTGAACGATTTCGAATGAGAGCCGGCCCGATACGGCGAGGCCCCCGATGGGCCCCGTCGCCGCGCCCACCACTTTGTCGACGGCGTTGTGGCGGCCGACGTCCTCCCGCACGGACATCAAAGCGCCCTCGGCATCGAAGGCAGCAGCAGCGTGAAGGCCCCCCGTCTGCTCGAAAACAGTCTGCTGGGTTCGCATGCGGGGGCCCCACTCCAGGAGCTCACTCACGGACCAACGAGGAGAACTGTCGAACGGAGAGGCGGTGACCAGCGCCTGCTCCACAGAGGCCTTGCCGCAGATGCCGCAGCTGGAGCTCGCAAACATGTTCCGCCGAAAGCGCGTGAGGTCGAAGTCGGCGTCGGCTCGAAGCCGAACCCGGAACACGTTGCCCTCAGCTTCGGGGAGGTCCACAACGTCGCACGACCGAATGGACGCAATTTGTCCGCGCTCCGCGGCGATGCGCTCCGTGAGCAAAAATCCCCGGACCAGCTCTTCGTCATGTCCGGGCGTTCGCATCAAGACCGCGATAGGTGCGCCGTCTATCCGAATCTCGATGGGCTCTTCTTTGACGAGGAGGTC
>JBCCQA010000045.1:0-32773 GCA_039024635.1 Myxococcota bacterium
CACGACCCTCAACCCGCCCGCCGACGGCAACCCCGGTGGCTCCATCGCCATCCCCGTGAGCTACGCGCCCGAGACCCTGGGCGATGACGCAGGCGTCCTCATCGTCGAGACCGACAACGCCGACCCCATTCGCGGACGGATTGAAGTCCCACTCCAGGGCTCGGGCGGTGGACCTCGCTCGGAACTGAGCCCCCGCAGCGATCTCGAGTTCGGACGGACGGCCGTGGACGGTGCGAGCCGTCGTGACCTCTTGCTCTCCAACCTCGGCTTCCAAGACCTGAGCTTCGAGCTCACTATCGTCGGCCCCGATGCTTCCGTCTTCTCGGTGGACAGGGACCTCGGAACGACCATCGATCCCGGAACGAGCGTCTTCATCCGGGTCGTGTTCGAACCAGAGCAGCCAGGGGCCCATCAGGCGACCCTCATCCTCAGGACCAATGAACGGGACGGACGACAGGAGATCATTCTGACGGGTGAGGCCGTCATCCTGCCTTTTTGCCGGCCAGAGGCCCTCACGATTCTGAGTCTCGGGCCGCTCCAGGCCCTGACCGAGACCTCGGCCCGCCTGGACATCCGGAACCTGTCCTTCGATGCGCCTTGCCTGCTCAATCAGGTCGAGCTCAGCCCAGTGAGCGATCCTGCTTTCGAGCTGGAGCAGCCGGAGCTCCCTCTCTTCATCGAGCCGAACACTCGCATCGGGCTCGACCTCCGAGTCGCGCCCACGACCTTGGGATCCCAAGCGGGTCGCGTGGAGTTCACCGTCTCGAACGCCGAGGAGCCCTTTCGCGCCATCGACCTCGTGGTCTCGACGCATTCAGTCGTTCCTTTCTCATCACCTCGAGCTCTCGACTTCGGAACCGTGGCCACGGGCTGCGCACCCTTGGAGCGCAGCCTCCATCTGGTGAACGCCAGCGACACCGCCTTGACCATCGACGGGCTCCGGCTCGAAGGCGACCCGTCTTTCTCGCTGCCGAGCCCGCCCGAACGCCCGCTGACGCTCCCCCCCGCCTCGCACCGGTCCGTCACCGTGCGCTTCGCCCCCAATCGGGCGATCGGGAGTCGGTCGGCCCGCCTTCGCTTCGAAGGTCGCCTGGGCGACCAGGCCTTCGCCAGCGTGGGTCTCGTGCAGGCAATGGTCGATTCCTTTCCGGTCCAGGTCGATGGGTTCCGGACATCTATATCGAAGTCCCTCGACCTCTTGGTCTTGATCGAAGACAGCCCGTCGATGAACGCGCGCAAGGAGCCGCTGGAGGAGGGCTTCCGCCGCCTCATCGGGAGCTTCGAAGGGCAAAGAGTCGCCTACCAGGTGGGCACGGCCGGAATGACGCGGGGCGAGGACGCTGGCCTGTTGCGCCCCCTGGACCCACCGATTTCGAACCGAGTGGTGGTGCCTCTGACGCGGCCTTCCCCCCAACAAGTCTTGGCGACGAACGTGACAGCGATCCTGGAGGACGGCATCGGACGCGTTGGCACACGCATACCCTTGGACGCTGCCTACGAAGCCCTATCACCGTCTCTCGTGCTCGGGGACCACGACGGATTCCTTCGACGCGAAGCGGAGCTCGCCGTGCTGGTGGTGGTCGACGAAAGGGACGGATCCTTCGTGGACGTCGACTTCATGGAGCGCTTCTTGCTCGCCTGGAAAGGCGGCGACCGAAGCCGAGTGAGCTTCTCGGTCTTGGCCGGAGGCTCCAACCCTTGTCCGGGCGTGGACGAAGCCACCCGGCTCATCGACTTGGCCCAACGACTGGGGGGAGAGGTCCTGGAGCTGTGCGGCGACATCCCGAACCAGATCGAAGCCTACGCCGAAGGCCTCGCCCAAGACTCGGACCGATTCCCCGTCGCTCATCCGGCGGTCGCCGACGGCATGGTCGTGGCCCTCGACGGCGAGCTTCTGCCCGAGGACGAGTGGCGCTTCGACGTAGACGAAGGCGTCGTCGTCCTGGATCTGGCTCCAGAGGCCGGCGTGGAGCTCGCGATCCAGTACGAGCGGGCCGAGTGCTCGCGCCCTGACTAGATGGCCCTTTTTGCCCGGGGCCTCGGTCCGCGGTACACACCCTGGATGTCCTACTCGAAGGAGCTCATGGCGCGGCAGGGTGGGCCGCTGTCCGGGCCCGATCCGGAACGGCACATCCGCTCCATTCCTCTGGACATCATCTTCACCCTTCTGTCCTGCGGGCTCTTCAACTTCTGGGTGCAGTACAAGCAGATGCAGGCCGTGAACGACATGATGGGCACCGAGCACTATCGCTTCCTGCCCTGGCTTCTTCTGACCTTGGTGACCTGCGGGCTGTACCACATCTACCACGAGTACCGGAAAAGCCGAGACGTCCAGCAAGCGCTGGGGGATGGCTCCTCTTCGGAGCCGATCATCAACGTCATCCTCTCGGTCATGGGTCTTCATGTGGTGGCCGACGCCATTCAGCAGGCCGAGATCAATCGCTACTTCGGGAACGAAGAGCTGTGAGGGTACCGAGCTCGAAGGAGCTGCGGGCCTGGGGCGGTTTCGGTCTCGCCCTCGCGCTGTGGGCCCGGTGGCGACTGCCAAGCCTGGACGCGCCCACCGCGCTCGCGGCTTGGTCGCCCTTCCGCTGTCCGGTCCACGCGCTGACGGGATGGGCCTGCCCCAGCTGCGGGCTGACGCGGAGCTTCTTGGCTGCCCTCGCCGGCGACTACGCCCTCGCCTTCGAACTCCATCACATGGGTCCATTCCTCTTGGCCGGCCTCCTCGCCTTGTGCATCGCGGCCCTTTGGACTCCCGAACCCCTTCGATGGCACCAGTCGTGACCCCTTCCCTTTCGGAGCCTCTGGCCGGGGTCGAACGGATGCCCGGGTTATGAACTGGGCCCAGCGCGTTCAACCCTGGCTGGGTGTGCCCCTCCTCGCGGTCGGGGGCTGGTTCGGGCTCCTCATGCTGGAACGGGGCGTCCCCGCCCAGGGCGTCGCGCCGGCCCTGATCGGTGTCGGGGGCGTCATGATGATCGCCAAAGGGAGTCGAGGCAGTCGACGGCTCCTTTTCCTTGTCGCCGCTCTGGCCATGGCCGGCCTCTTTTTCCAACTGAGCCACTGAACGAGCTCCGGGCCCAACGTGCATAGGGGCCGAAATGGGTTGTGTGCGCTCGGGTTTTTTGGGGACGTGCACCCATGCGGGTGATGGTGAGCGGGTCCTCGGGCCTGGTGGGCCAGCGGGTTTGTGAGGCACTGGAGACGCGAGGCGACGAGGTGGTCCGGCTGGTTCGGGATAGAGCTCAGGCCGAGAACGCGGACGCCGCCCTGTTCCTGCCCATGGAGGGCGTGGCCGAGCTGGACGGGGCCGATGCCGTGATTCATCTGGCCGGCGAGAGCATTGCCGGTGGTCCCTGGACTGCGGATCGAATGGCGCGCATCAAGGGCTCCCGGGTCGACGGGACCAAGACTCTGGCCGAAGCCATCGCTCGTCTGGAGCGCAAACCGAGCTTCGTCTCCGCCTCGGCCATCGGCTACTACGGCGACCGGGGTGCAAGCTGGATGGACGAGAGCAGCCCGGCCGGCGAGCTGTTCCTGAGCGAGGTCTGCGTGGCCTGGGAAGACGCGGCGGACGCCGCCCGAGACGTCGGGGCCCGGGTCGTCCACCCCCGCATCGGCATCGTCCTCGCCAAAGAGGGGGGCGCCCTTGGCACCATGCTGACCCCCTTCAAGCTGGGGCTCGGAGGCGTGGTCGGAAGTGGGGAGCAATACATGAGCTGGATCAGCCTCAGCGACGTAGTCGGCGCCCTGGTCCATCTCGCCCATCACCCCGACGCGACCGGGCCCGTGAACCTTGTCGGTCCAGATCCAGTCACGAACCGGGTCTTCACGAAGGCCTTGGGCAAGGCCATCAAGCGGCCGACCTTCCTTCCCTTGCCGAGCTTCGCGGCCAAGACTGTCTTCGGTCAGCTCGGAGATGAGCTCCTCCTGGCCAGCACCCGGGTCAAGTGTGAACGACTCCAAACCTCGGGCTACGCCTTCGCGCAGCCCAGCCTCGAAGAGGCTTTGCAGGACGCCTTGCAATGACGGTCCTGGTGCGCATCGAGGTCTTCACGGGCGACATCACTACGCTCGAGGTGGACGCCATCGTCAACGCGGCCAACCCGCAGTTGAACGGAGGCGGAGGGGTCGACGGCGCCATTCATCGCGCGGCCGGTCCCGCGCTCCTGGCCCGTTGCCTCGAACTCGGTGGCTGTCCGACCGGAGAAGCCAAGAGCACCCCGGCCTACGAGCTCGAGCCGAGGGTGAAGCACATCATCCACACCGTTGGGCCGGTGTGGGGCAGCGACCCCGACGCCGACGGCAGCGAGCCCATGGGCTATCGCTTGGAGGACAACCAGCTGTCTCGGGCCTACCAATCGAGCCTGGAAGAAGCGCGGCGCCTGGGTGCTCGAAGTCTCGCCTTTCCCTGCATATCGACCGGGGTCTACGGCTTCCCGAAGGACCGAGCCGCGACCATCGCCTTCGGTCATGTCCGTCGTTTTCTAGAAAAGAACGAGACGCCGGGAAGAGTCGTCCTGGCCTGCTTCCACCCCGACGACGCCCAGCGCTACCTTGGTCTTCTGGGGCGCACCGAGCTGCTGGTCGAGATCGGGGGCCGCGGGACTCGGCGCCCGATCTTGAGCATCGGGGAGGACGAGGCATGACATGGAACCTGGCCCGCATCGGCGTGCCCGTCGAAGCGCGGCCCCTGCACTACGACGCCGATCGCACCGTCGCCTACGCTCTGGCCTGCGGGGCGACGACGGAAGAGCTCGATTACCTCCTGGAGAGTCGAGGGCCGGAGGTCTTGCCGAGCTTCGCCGTCGTGCCCGCCTTCCCGGCCGTGGTCCAAGCCCTTTCCGAGGCCGGAGCAGATCTCGTCAGCGTGCTCCACGGCGCCCAGCGTATCGAAGTGCTACGCCCCTTTCCCGAGGAGGCCGAACTGCGCACCACCGCCACTCCGACCGCACTCTACGACAAGGGAAAGGGCGCCCTCCTCGTCGTCGAGACCGAGAGCGCCGACGCATCAGGACCGATCTGCCGGACCGAATGGCAGCTCTACTTTCGGGGCCTGGGGAATTTCGGCGGCGAGCGCGGCCCGCCTGCCCCTGACACCTCCCCGCCCGAAGGCCCCCCCGACGCGGTGCTGAGCGAAGCGACCCTCCTCACCCAGGCGCTGCTCTACCGAGTGGCGAGCGGGGACAAGAACCCCATTCACGCCGAGCCGGCCATCGCACAGGCCTTGGGCTTCGAGCGGCCCATTCTCCATGGGCTCTGCACGCTCGGCTTCGCCACCCGGGCCGTGCTCGGACACCTCGGGCCCAAAGTTCGGCTTCGGACCATCGAGGGGCGCTTCGCTTCGCCGGTTCTTCCGAGTGAGACGCTGTCGACCCACGTGTGGAGTAGCGTCCGGCACTTCGAAACCAGAGTCGGAGACAAGACCGTGATCAGTCGGGGCCGCTGGACGACGGCGGACTGATCGCCCCTTGTCGGGCAAAGAGCGCCGTCTGCCCCGAGGCCGCCACCACACGCCAGTTGGGATCGGCCCGAAGCCGCTGGTCCAGCCGAGCGACCCAGGGTCCGGTCTGAGGCCATGCGTCTTGGTCAGTGGCCAGCAAGATCCAATCTGCTTTGCTCCACTCGCCGAGACGCCAGACGAACCGCCGGTCCGCTACGTGGGGCAGCAGATGGTTCTGGGCTGCAACCCTGGCCTGGGCCGGGGCCTCGGCCCGAAAGGCCTCCAGGATAGCTCGGTTGGCGCGAGCCTGGGTGGGCTCGGCGTAGTAAGCGTAGCGCCAAACCAGGAAGTTCGCCGGGTGCCTGTAGCCCCATCCCAAGGTCCCTGCGGACATCAAGAGCACGAAGATGGCCAGGGCTCTGCGATTCTTCCGCTGCCGATCGATCTCGACCCTATCCGTCCAGGGCAGCGCCAGTCGCGCTTCGAGACGAGACAGACAGCGGGCCGCGCCCCATCCCGCATACAGGCAAAGCGGCGCTGCGTAGTGGTAGCCCATCTCCCACATCGAGGTCTTGGTGGAGAGAAAGCGCTCGGCGAGCAGAGGAAGCGCCGCCACCAGAACACTCGGAGCGCCGAAGCACAGCCAGCCTACTCCAGCGAAGGTCACGATCAGGCTAGCCAGTTTGGGTTCGGGGACGAAGAGGGCGAAGAGAGCCCGGATCGGATCGGAAAGGATGCCTAAAGCCGCCACCCCGACATTCGGACCAAAGTCGGCGAAAGTCTCGTGGGACACCGGGGGCTGCGCCCCCACCGCTAGGGCCGGCATCAACACCTGGGTGACGAGGACGAAAGCGGCCGACCCAGCAATGGCCCAAGCCCCGCCGAAGAATCGGGCTCTGGGATCCCGTCGAACGAGAAGAACCCAAAGACCGAGCCCGCACAGATAAAGAGGCACGGACTCTTTTGACAGACAGAAGAGACCGAGCAAGGCACTAGCGAGACGAAAGCGCCCCGTCTCCATCGCCCAAAGTCCCCAGGCGAAGAAGCCAAAGCCCATGGTGATACCATGGGCGTCAAAGAAGGCGCCCGACTGAAGGCCGAAGCTGAGCCCAGTCGCCAAACCGACGGCCGCCCCGCCGACCTTGGAGGCGCCGTGATGGCGAGCGATGGAGAAGACCGCGGGTCCCACGCAGGCGAGATGGGCCGCTTGAAGAGCGAGGACGGTGTAGGCGGAGTCGTCGATCCAGAAGAGCGGGGCCCACAGGTAGTAGGCGGGAAGGAAATGGTCGGCCAGAAAGCCCACGTCCCCCAGGACGGTGGAGATTGGGGGCAGCCATCGAGAGCTGAGAAAAGCGATGTGTACGATGCAGCCGAGGTCCCAGCTTCCGCTCCCGAAGGCCCAGTGGCGATGCATCGAGAAGATGCACATGGGAACAAATGCGGCCATGAACAGCCCCGCTCCGATCAAGCCGTCCGCCATCCGCAGCCCCTGGCGAGCGGGAAGGAGATCGATGATCCCCACCGCCAGGACGACCGCCGCCCCGAAGAGGCCCAAGTGGCGACCCAAAGGATGAGCGAAGCCGACGAGCAGCACCAAGATCAAGAGGGCGCCCAGCGCCGAGGTCACGGTCGGTCGAGCAAAGGCCCGAGCCCGAAGACCGAGCCCGAAGGCGAGGACGCCCAGGGACCAGGCCAGCACCGAAGGCGAGCCGAGACCGGACACGGCGCCCAGGGTCGCCATGCCGCCCCGGGCTTCGAGCATCACCAGCCCGACCAGAACGAGCAGGCCGCTCAGAAAGCCGAGCCCCGCTCTTCGCACAGTCTCAGTCCGCTCCCGTCGGTACGATGCCCGTTCCTCGCCAAGACATCTCCTTGTGCCAGCCGATCTGCAGCTGCTCCAGCCCCGCCCCTTCGAACCAGGCCCGAAACTCAGGACCACGAACGTAGTGGGCGATGGGTGGCGTCAGGTGGTCGTGCACGATGGCGTGGATCTCATGGAATGGAAAGTCTGCCAGCTGGTCCATGTAGGCTTGGTAGAATACCTTTCGCCCGAGAGGCGCCCAAGGCCCGCGACTCAGCGGGCGATAGAAGCCGCGGCTTAGCCCCCACACCACCGCCGCGGGCAGCTTGGAGACCTGGAGCATCGTCTCCACCGGCAGACGAGAGGTCATGGCCATCCGAAGCGGGTCCACCCCGTGGACGATCCAACCGTTGTTCTCTCGGCCGTAGACCCAGGCCACGACGCGCCCGCCGGGTCGGACCCGAGACTCGAGGGCGCGAAAGGACTGCTCGGGTTCGGGGGTATGATGAAGGACCCCCACCGAAAAGCCGACGTCCATGCTCCGTCGGCGAACGGGAGGCTTTCGCAAGTCGGCCTGCACGACATGGACGTTCTCCAAGTGCCGGCAGTTCTCGAAAGCTACGTCCACCGCCGAGCCCAAGTCGATGGCGATGACCTCCCGCGCCCCCCACTTCGAAACCAGGATGGAATGGCGCCCCTTGCCGCAGCCAGCCTCCAAGACGAGCTTGTCCAGAAAGTCCTCGGGACGGTTGGGCGCGATCCAGCCCAAGAATTGCTGCTCATAGAGTTCGTCCAGGGTCCGGAATTCGGTCCACTGGGCCCCGAAGCGGTCCGCGGTCCGGCCCTGGGCCCCTGCTCCCTGGGCGAGGCGGGGCACCCCCCCTTCGATGGGATAGCTGTGAGATCCCGCTCTCAAGACCCCCCGGATGACGTGTCCGTCGTCCGCCTCCTCCAGAACCTCCAGACCCAAGGCGGACCCGGTGGCGGGGCAGGCTAGCCATTCGAGCGCTCGTCGGCGCATGGGCGGGGCATAGCCAATGGCCTTCGGAATGGCCAGGCTCTTCGGGGTTCGTTAAGACCAAGCCGTGCTGCGTCGCGGGTGGCCCTACGTCGTGGTTGGCTTCTTGTTCCTGGCCACCAGCCCCTACTTCGCAGGGCTCAACAATCCGAACGAGATGTCGCGACTCTACGCGGCCAAGGCCTTCGTCGACTACGGCAGCTTCGCCGTCGACCCCGTGATTCGGCACTGGGGCTCCACCGACGACTTGGCTCAGCGAGAGGGCCTCCGATACTCGAGCAAGGCGCCATGGCAAAGCCTGGTCGCCATTCCCGCCGTGGCCGTTGCGCCCGGACTGAGCCGCGCTCTCTTTGGCGAGGTCGACAAGCGCCTCATCCTCCACTGGACCCGCTACCTGGCCACCGTCTTCCCGAGCCTGATCTTTGCGCTTCTCCTGTTGCGGTGGTGTCGTCGCCGAAGCGTCGAGCTGGGCGCCTCCGTCGAGGTGGGGACCGGTCTGGGCTTCGCCCTCGCCCTCGGGACCATGCTCTACCCCTATGCCCTGACCCTGACCGGACACGCCTGGGCTGCCGCGTCGGTGGGCGGCGCCTATCTGGGCCTCATCGCGCTGGGCCGCCGAACGCCACAAGAGCCGAGCTGGCGCTACGTGGCGATGGTGGTGGGCTGTGGCTGCGCCATTGCGCCCTTCGCCGAGTACCCGGCCGCCTTGGCCGCTCTCCCCATCGTCTTGGGCGCAGTCTGGATGACGCGGACCTGGCGGCGTCGAGCCGAGGTGGTGGCCTGGATGGGCCTAGGCGGTCTCCCGCCCCTTGCACTCGGTCTTTGGGCACACCGGCAGATGTGGGGCCACCCCCTGCGAACCGGCTACAGCTCCCTCGCCAACCCGGCCTACGCTGACGCCCACGCCACCGGCTTCTTCGGCGTCGGAGCGCCTAAACCCGACGTGCTGGCCAAGGTCCTCTTCTCGACCGACACCGGACTGTTCTTCTTCTCGCCCGTGCTCCTCGTCGGGCTGGCGATGCTTCTGCGCTCAGCCTTTCCGCGCTCGACCAATCGACGCCACCGACTCGTGGCCAGGGTGGGCGCCGTGGGCGTTCTCGCCCTCTTTGTATTCATCGCTGCCCACGCGGCCTGGCGCGGCGGCTGGACCTTGGGCCCCCGCTACATCATCCCCGTCGTTCCCCTGCTCGGCCTTTGGGTCGTGGAGGCCATGGTGGTTCCGGCCGTCCGGCCTTGGGCCCTCGTTCTCGGTGCACTCTCGATCTGCATGACGGGCTTTGCAGCCGCCCTCTACCCCCACCTCTCCGACGTCTACGCGAACCCCGTCGCCCACTTCGTCTTGCCGACCTACGCTCGAGGGCTGGCGCCCTACGGCCTCGGCTCCTTCTTGGGCCTGGAGGGCGGCTGGGCCAACCTGCTCCACGTCGTCCCCTTGGCCGGCGTTGCGGCGTGGACGGCGAGTCGCGCCCCGATCGAAGGGGGCGTCCGCCGCCTGGCACTCTGCGCCGTACTCTTTGCCGCCTTCGGAGGCTTGCTGGTCGGGGTGCCGGAGCGAGACGCCTCTGCGGCCGAGCGAGAGACCGAGCGTCTATGGCGCATGTGGGAGCCCGACGGGATCGCGCCACCGGCACGGCCGCCTCCGAAGCCTGGACGGCTTCAGAGCCTTCGGAGCACCCTGCGCAAAGCCCGGGTTGTGAATCGTCCTCTGAACGGAGAGGGGGAAAAGAAGAGCTGCGCCCCCCCCCATGGCGGGCGCTGTCGATACGGCGATCAGCCCTGGCAGACTTTGGAGCTCACCCACAACCAGGTGGATGGCGCACCGGTCCAGGCCCTACGCTTGCACCCTGTTCGGGAACGCTGGGTCGAGATGTCGGTCCCCGTTCCTGCGCAGGCCGCCCGTTTGGAGCTCGACTACGCGCTGAGCGACGCTGCGGTCACTCAGTCCGCACCCAGCCCGGTCATGGGCGAGCTTCTCTTGGATGGCGTCTCCGCCCGTCGTTTCCAGGCTCTCAAGTTTCCCGGCTGGCAACGCCTCGAGCTCCCCTTGACCGGCAGCTCCACCATCACCGTTCGGGTGACAGTCCAGGACGATGGGGCCAAGGTCTTCTTGCTGGACGGCTGGTTCTATCGAAACTGAATGAACTCAGTCGTCGAGGGCTTTGAGGATGTCAGCGGCTTTTCGGCCCACCTCACCCGTCTCGTCCAACGCCAGCGCTCGCTCGAGGACCGAGCGGGCCTGATCGGGCTTGTGGATGAGCCGATAGAGCACCCCGAGCTGAAGGTAAGCCGCGGAGTGGCAATCGTCGATCTTGACCGCCTTCAGCAGGGACTCTTCGGCCCGCTCCCAGTCACCCTCCAGAAAGCGCTCCACTCCATGCTTGAAGAAGCGGTCCGCCTCGTTCACCACCTCGATGTCGAAGAGGAAGCGGGCGCCCACATGCGCAGCCAGGACGCGGGCGAAACCGGCGCCATACAGAGACGCGGCTTCGGCCACCGCCACGGCGGCGAGGGGAATGTCGGGCACGACCGGCTTCCCATTTCGGGAGATGCGCACCTTCCGGTAGCGGCCCCGGTCGACGAGTCGACGGGCTTCGATACCGGCCCGTGACAGGCCACTTCGGGCCTGCTCCACCAGGTCTCCCACCGTGAGGGGTCCCTCGGGCTCGGGCTCGACTTCGAACTTCAGTTCGTCTGAAATCCGCAGCTCCGGGAGGTCCTCTTCACGTTCGACCATGGCCCCGGAGTCTCCCCTGCCCGATCCCGCGCTGCAACAAGGGGCCGCCCTCGCGGCCGGCCACCCCAGCGGCCCCCCTCAGCCTGGCGGTCGGCTCGCCCTGACGGCCGCCCTAGCAGGTCGGCCGGCTCACCCCGATCTAGCGCCAGTCGAGCTCGAGGTCCCCTCGCAGGCCGCCGTCCGCCCCAGTTGGCAGGCCCGACGGCGGAAGCGAAGCGCGCGAGCGGGGTCAGGCGGAATGCCCAGGCCGGATTCGGCCCGATCTGCCGCCAGGTGGCAGGCCTGTCCGCCCCCGAGTGCGCAGGCCTTGGTCAAAAGGACGAAGGTGCGGCGCTCGGCCTCGGGTAGGCCCGAACCCGCCCACCACTGGACCGCTTTCAGACAGGCCGAGCGACGGCCAGCGTCACAGGCCGATTCGTAGGCGCCTCTGGCTTCACGGTCTCGGCCTCGATCGGCAAACCACCCTGCCGCCTCGACACAGGCCTGAGCCGAACCCAGCTCACAGTCCTCCGCCCGAGGCGCGGTGTTTCGGCTCGGCGCTCTCGGCCCTTCCTCCGGTACGGCCTCAGGCTCGCTCCCGACCAACGGCATCGCTTCTGCCGTCGAGGGCTCTGCGGGCGCCGCGGCCTCGATGGGGTCCTCAGCCTCGGTGACCGTAGAAGGGCCGGACGATGGGGGCGGCTCGAAGACGGCGATCTCTTCCTCCCCTGACTCGACGCGAATCTCCTGGGCCTCGGCCGTGGCCTCGGCCGTGACGGTGGATCCGCTTTGGTAGAGGAGCCCGAGCAGCAGGGCGCCACCGACGAGAGCGGCCGCGATGCCGAGGTAGAGGGGCGTTCGCGGCTTCAGCCGATGGGAATGAACCGACAACTGAAAGTCCGGAGCCTCCAGGTCCCGAGGAGAAAGGGCGGCCGGAGCGAGGCGAAGAGGCGAAGCTTCTTTCACCCGAGCGCCCGCATTCTGAAGCCGCCCGTCCACGGCGCTGATCGCGGCACCTGACGACTCGACCAGGTCGCCGGACTCTCCATCACCCAGGGCTCGGGCCGACGGTACCGGGAGCTGGCCCTCCGACTCCTGGCGAAAGCGCGCCGAACGGGACAGGACCCGGGCTCGCTCCAGGTCCGAGCGCACGGCTCGAAGCCCGTCCACCGCTTCCTTCATGCTCGCAAAGCGATGGCCGGCCTGACGCTGGCGCATGCGCTCCAAGATCTCGACGAGCAGGCGGGGGGCACCGCCCACGTCCATGTCTTCGTCTCCGACGCTGCGAGCGATCAGCATGCCGAAGGCCCACTGATCCGAGGCCTTGGTTGGAACTTGCCCGGCGAACTGCTCGGGAGAGATGAAGATGTTTCCGGCGGAAGCGGCGACTCCCATCGACGACCAGCTCAAGTCGAGGATCTTGGGAATGATGCCGAAGTCGCCGCGCTGGACGAGTACGTTGCCCGACTTCAAGTTTCCATGAACGATGCGGCGTTCGTGGAGCCAGTGCAGCGCGTCGCCCAGCTCTTCGAAGAAGAATAGAAGTCGGGAGAGCTCGCTGGGGTCATCGCCTCGGCGGGCGGCGGTCGAGACCTCGAGCTGCTCCAGCGGAAAGCCCTCGTGAAGGCTGCACACGGCGCCGACCGCGCGCTGTTCTGGCTCATCGACGAAGTCGCTCACCGAGGCCACGTAGGGATGCTGTACTTTTTGGTGGGCACGGACCGCGCGCTTGAGCCTATCGAAAGCGGCCTTGCCTTCGGCTCGCTCCGCGAACTCGGGATGGAAGAGCTTCAAGAGCACCGGCTGCCCGGCGGAGTCGAGCGCCTCCATACTGACACCGAAGGGACCGCGGCCAAGGATCGCGCGGATCTCGTAGCCCCCGATTTGTCGACCTGGATTGAACACGACGCCCGAGAAAAGTAGCAGCGGGCCTCTGCACGGTCGAGTCTTCGACCCGATCATGGTTCATGGGTGTGGGCTCGACTCTTACTTCAGCGCTGCTTGGGCTCGAAGGGTGGCTTGAGAACTACCTGCATTACTTGGCCTTCGCGAACGAACATCACCCGGGTGTACTCACGGCCTTCGACGATGTCCTGAAGGTCGGACAGCGACTCCACCATTTGGGTCTGACCTCGCACGATGATGTCGCCCGGTTCGAGGGCAACCTCCGCCGCGGGCGAGCCAGGCGTGACGCGAGAGACAACGACGCCCCCCTTGAATCGTTCGGGCACGCCCTGCTGCCTCATCTCGTCGAGGGTGATGGGCTGGGTGTCGAGCCCCTCGAGCGCAGGCGGGGGACCTTGGTCCTTCGGGGCGCGCGCCTGTTTTGGCTTCCCCTCGGACTCGGCGGGTTCAGAGGGCTCGGGGTCGGGCGCCTCTTTTTCGGGCGGCTTGGTGCCGTCCGACGGGACCCGGTTGAGCTTGGCCTCGGGTGGGCTTGGATCCGCGACCTCCCGCGGGTTCGATACGGCAGAGAACCCGGGCTCCGGACTTGGGGTGAAGGCCCAATAGAACAGACCACCGAGCAGCACGACGACGGCGCTCGCGATCAGCGCGATTCGCATGAGCCTCGACGTCTCAGGGTCCGGGGTCGTCTGTCAAAGCCTTCTCCACTCGGGGGGTTCATCCATCTCGCTCCACCGCACCATCAGTTCGTGGGGGCGAAACTTTGCCTTGTAGACCGAGCTTGCACAGTCCCGAACCCGGTAGCCCAGGTACACCATCGGCTTGTTCGACCGACGGGCGCACTCGATTTGCTCCAGGATGGCGAGGGTACCCAGGGAGTAGGCGCGATAGTCGGGATGATGAAAGGTGTAGACCGCGCTGAAGGCCCGCGGAGTTTCGTCCACGATCGCCACCGCGACCAAGCGGCTGGTCTCCGCGTCTCGAAAGCTCAGCTCTCGGATCGAGAGATGAGGGAAAGCGAACTGGTGGTAATACTGAACCGCGTCGATTCGATCGCCGTCCCAGCCTCGACGCTCGGCCCTGTCGGCATGCCAAAGATCGTAGAGCTCGATACGCTCGTCGTCGATCTGGGGCGTCCCCAGCTCGGTCGAGAAGCGGTCTCGCTTGTTCCAGCACCGTCGCTGCTGCTTGGAGGATTTGAAGTCGGCGACCGGCACCCGAAGGGGAACGCACTCCCGACAGCCCCGACACTTGGGTCGAAAGTAGGCGGGTCCGAAGCGACGCCAGCCTCGCTCCAGCAACTTGTCGAGCTCGTCGGGGTCGACGTCGACCATCAGCCGGTACTCCATCGAGGAGTGCTGGTGGGGCAGATACGCGCAAACGCTCGGATCCGCGACCCAGGTCTTGAGTAGCCGCGCCATGAGTCAGCTCTCAGGTGTGTCCGGCTCCGCTTTCGGACCCTCGGGCGGCGCAGCTTCGATTCGCCCTTCGTGAATACGGAGGATCTGCACGACCTTGGACGCATCGCTCCCGCCGTCGAAGCTGGTCTTACCGGTCACGCCGGAAAAGCCGTCGACCGCACTCAGCCGGGCCCGAAGCGCCTCCCGCGTCGCCACCCCACCCAGCTGTCCAGCCATCATGCGGGCCGAGTCGTAGAATAAGGCCTCGGGATACAGGCGCGGGGTGCGGCCGTGGGCCTCTCGGTAGCGCTTCACGAAGCTCCGGGTCTCGGGGTCGACGGAGTCGGCGAAGAAGCCGTCGGTGAAGAGAGCGTTCTCGACATTACGCTCCGCCCGCTCAATGAGCTTGGCCGAGTTCCAACCGCTTGCACCGAGGAGGGTCACGGGCTCCACCTTTCGCCCCAAGGTTTTCTCGATGACCCGTAGCCGCCTGGGGTCCTGCTCCACGATGATGTCCTCAAATGCAAGGGCAGCCGAGATCATGGAGACCGAGCCGGGATAGTCGGGAATGAACAAGCCGTCGAAGTCGACGAGGGGCCTCAAGTTCTTGCGAACGTTCTCTCTGCAGCGTGCCTTCCGGTAGTTATCGGGCTGCTCGTCGCACTCGCGGATGGCCTTTCGGTAGTCGGCGCGACGCTCCAGGTCGTCTCGGGCCACCAACGCCTTCACCTGGCGAGAGAAGGTCGTGTCTCCAAGGCCATAGCTCTCCACACCTCGGATCTCTCCGCCCCGAGCCTCGACCTCGTCCCAGAACAGGTGCAGCAGCTCTTCGCCGTACGGGTGTCGGGGGTACAGAATCGCGAAGCGGCGCATGCCGGCTACGTCCATGGCGTAGCCGACCAGGGCCTCCATTTGGGCCCGGTTGGTGACGCCATTCCGGAACACGAAGGGTCCAATGTCGGTAATGCCGTCGTCGGCGCTGATGGTCAGGAGCGGAACGCCCAGGCGCTGGGCCTCGATGGCGGCCGGTCGGGCCTCGTAGGTGAAGATGGGTCCGAGGACGCCGATGACTGCATGCTCCCGAACGAGCTTCTCGACGCCTTGGGCCGCCCGGACTTCATCGCTGGCCGTGTCCTGCACCACCAGCTCGACGTCACTCGCCCCTTCCAGCCCCATCCGGATGGCTTGGAGAGCCAGTTCACCGTAGTTCTTGTGCCGACCCGACAGGGGCAGGAGCACCCCCAGTCGTTTGGGCTCGACCCGGGACTGGGACCGAAGGCCTTCCAGCAGCTCGGCCACCTCGGCCGAAAAGCGGCCTTCGGGGTGTTCGGCCAAGAAGGCTTCCAAACCGCTCTCGCCCCGTTCGACGTCGCCGACGTGGAGCTGGACCTTGGCCAAGCGGTAGTCCACGAGCTCTCGCGGAAAATCGGCGGACCGGGTTCGCTCCTTGATCAGCCGCAGGCCCCGCGGACCGACGGCCAGCACCCGCTCTTCGATGTTGCGACGAAGCTCGGCTCGGGAGCCGTCATCGGGTGAGAGATCCAGGACCTTCAAGAGCCACAAGGCCGCCGTCGCGGGATCGCCGCCCTCGTCCGCGGCAGCCGCGGCCTCATGGGCGATGCGGAGCTTCTCGGCGTTGCTCCCAGCAGCGCGATAGGCGTCGGCGAGGGTGGCTTCACCCGGCTCGGCCTCGGCTGCGCCTTCGGCCTGGCAGCTGCGGCGACGGGCCCGGGCGCCTTCCGCCTCGGGACTCTTCGAATAAGCCTGGAGCAGGCGCTCGTCGTACAGTCGAGCGGCGTCGCAGCCGCTGCGTTCGAGCTTGATCTGGGCCAGACCGGCCAAGGCCAAGGGCACAGCGTCGGTCCCCTCGAAGATTTCGACCACCTCCCGGTAGCGATTCTCCGCGGCCAATACGTCCCCTTGCCGCTCGGCCTCCTCGGCCCGGGCCAGGGTCAGCCGCGCAGCCTCCTCGGTACTGACCTCCCGACCATCGATGAGGACAGTTGGCGCAGCGCAGGACAAGAAGACAGGCGCAGCGCCCCAGAGCAGGACGAGACTCAGCCACAACCCGCGGAGCATGCGCGAGAGTCGAGCATGAGCCGAGGCTCCGGGTCCACTCAGACCGGGGAACGCTTCAGCCGAGGTTCTTGAGGGAGGTCGGGTGCCCGCCGTACTGGAGGAGCGACATCTGGCGGGCGCGCTTGATGGACTTGGCCAGCTTGCGCTGATGCTTGGCGGTCACCCCCGAGACGCGACGGGGCACGATCTTTCCCCGCTCACTGACGAAGCGACCCATGAGCTGAGCGTCGCGCCAATCGATCTCGAGGTTTTTGTCGACCAGGAAAGGATCGACCTTCTTCTTGCCGCTCGGCGCCCCTGAGCGACGACCGCCCGGCGCTCCGCGGCGTCCACCCATTTTGTCCATCAACGATTCTCCGCCTTGAAGGCATCCCAGCCTTTTCGTGACAAGGTCCTAAGGGCGCGGGTCGAGACCTTCATCTTCTCGACCCGACCGGTTTCGGGGTTGAAGAGACGCTTAGTCTTGATGTTGGCCTTACGGACGGTGCGGGTCTTTCGGTTCGAGTGGGAGACGAGGTTCCCACTCATCCGTGATTTTCCTGTCAGCTGGCACTTTGCCACGTCATCTTCTCCTGTCCCGAAGTGGGAGCCGCGTGGGCTATCACGCCCCTCTGGCTTGTTCAACCCTTACCCGCCACTGCCGGCCGCCGTTCTCCCAATCGTGGTATACCTCCTAGGAGGCCCATGCAGACGTTCCGGAGGCGCGCCGAGTACCTGGCCGACCGTTGGCGAGAGAGGCCCCCCCACTTGTTCGTGGGGGGCCTGGACGTGGAGGCTGAGAGCCATACCTCGGTTCCGGTCGTTGACCCTTCGACCGGGACCTCCTTGGGCCGCTGCCCGTCCGGCAGCCCCCGAGACGTCGAGCGCGGGGTCCGAGCCGCCCAGCGCGCGGCCAATGGCCCCCTCCAGGCCCTGACCCCAGACCGTCGTCGCGACCTCATCGCCCGGGTCGCCCGGCTCCTCGAGGGCGACCAGGAGGACCTGATGATCCTCCACGCCCTGGAGACCGGTCGCCCTGTCCGCCACGTAAGGAGCGCCGACGTCGAGCCCGCCATTCTCTCTCTCCGCTACGCTGCCGGCTGGTGCGGAAAGCTCGACGCGCCCTTCCTGGACCTCGGCGCAGGCCTGGAAGGCACGGTCCGTCGCTCGCCGATCCCGGTCGTGGGTCTGGGCTGCGATGACCGTCACCCCCTGCGAACCCTGGCCGGCCCGGTGGCGGCCGCCTTGGCCGCGGGCTCGGCCCTGGTCGTCCAGGTTCCGGACACCGTGCCCCTGGCCCTCTTCCGGCTGGCAGAGCTGGTGCACGAGGCGGGCTTTCCACCTGGGACCCTCAACGTGGTCCCAGGACGAGGACCGGCCTTGGAGGCCCTGGCCCAGCACCCCCAGATCGGCCTTCTGGCGCACCAGGGCAGTGTCGAGACCGGTCGACGCCTCTTGGTCCT
Organism: Myxococcota bacterium; assembly: GCA_039024635.1. GTDB lineage: Bacteria > Myxococcota > Kuafuiibacteriia > Kuafuiibacteriales > Kuafuiibacteriaceae > Kuafuiihalomonas. The sequence goes on from JBCCQA010000045.1 coordinate 17,805, forward strand.
GGCCGCGAAGTCCAACCTGAAACCCGTGGACCTCCTCCTAGGGGGCAAGACGACGGCGGTGGTCTTCGATGACGGTTCGCTTCGCAAGGCCTCTCGCCAGGCCGTCCAGCAGGGCCTCTTCGCCCGGGGGGCGGACGTAGACGGCCTTCAGCGGATGCTGGTCCACCGCAGCGTTTACGAAGAGGTTGCATCTTTGATGGCTCATCACGCGAAGGGTGTGGTCGTGAGCGACCCGATGGACGAGCACACCGAGCTCGGTGCCTTGGCGACAGAGGCCCGAATGAAGCAGGTGCTGGCCTATTGCAGCCTGGGACGAAGGGAGGGGGCTTCCTTGGTCGCGGGCGGGAGCCGGCACGTGGACGGTCCGGCCGCCCACGGCACCTTCGTGGCCCCTTCCTTGTTCGTAGAGGCCAAGCCCAACATGCGGATCTTCCGGGAGGACTGCGAGGGCCCGATGATCGTCATGGCGCCCTTCGACGACGACGAGGAGGCACTTTCCGCCCTCGACGGCTTGGACCTGGGCCTCGGCGTATCGATATGGAGCGAGGACCCCGCCCGTCTCAAGCGCTTCACCCGAGGTCTCGCCTCGGGCCTGGTCTGGCACAACAGCCACGGCGCGCGGCATCCTGCCCTCCTTCAGACCACCCGAGGGCTGTCCGGGAACTTCGTGCAAGGCGGGCGGAGCGGCATCGAGCGCTTCACTCATACCGCCACCGTCGTGAGCGAGGAGCACTGAGTGCCCGAGCTCTTCGACTGGATCGACGTCGACGGCCGCTTTCGCATGGGGATCATCCAGCGCCCACCCGGAGGCCCCTCGGTCGATAGGGCGATGCAGACGCTCCGGCTCAACGGCGTCGACCTTCTGGTCAGCCTTCAGCCTCCGAACGAAGCCCGTGCTTGCGGACTGGAGCGGGAGGCCGACGCCGCCACCTTGGCGGGCATCGACTTCCTTCGCTTCCCCATCACCGACCACGGCGTACCCACCTCCACCGAAGACGCCATAGCCTTCGCCCAACGAGTCCTTCAAGAGCTCGAGGCCGGTCGGAGCGCCCTCCTCCACTGCTTCGCCGGCATCGGTCGCTCCGGCCTGATGGCCCTCAGCGTGATGCGCCTGGCGGGATTCGGCCTCGAGGACGCCGCGGCCCGGGCCACCGAAGCACGAAGAATTCGGGTCCCCGAGACCCAGAGTCAGTGGAGCTGGCTGCAAGAGAGCTTTCCAGAGAGCTGAGCACCGTCAACGGCGAGACAGGGTAGCGACGGACTCGACGTGACGGGTCTGGGGGAACAAGTCGAAGGGTCGGATCCGCTCCACCTCGAAGCTCGGCGCCAAAGCCGAGAGGTCCCGCGCCAGAGCCTGGGGACCGCAGCTCACGTAGACCAAACGCTGGGCCTCCGAGTCGCGAAGTTGGGCGACGACCTCCTGGCCCAGGCCCTTGCGGGGCGGATTCACGAAAACGTGGCTCGCTTCGCGCCAGGCCTCGAACGCCGCTTCGACCCGGGTCGCATGCAGCTTCAAACCGGAGGTCTCGGGCACGGGCCCGGGCGAGGACTCGACCGCCACCACCGAACTCGCACCTTCGGCCAGGGCCCAGCGCCCCAGGACCGCAGCTCCAGCGTACAGATCCGCTACCGGCCGTCCTTGCGGGCGTAGCTCGGTCACGGCATGGGCGAAGAGAACTTCAGCCAAGGCCGGATGGACTTGGCTGAAGCCCTCGGGAGTGAGGGCAAGCTCGACCGGTCCCAAGCGCTCCACCAGGGGACGAACTTCGACCAGCAGCCGACGCAGGTCGTCGCCGGCCAGCACCACGTCGTCGTCTCGACGCTTTCGTCGTAGCTCCAGCCAGCAGAGGCTCGGATCTTCAGAGAGCAATTCGACCGCCTCGGTGACGCCCGTCAAAGGCTCCGGCCCCGCGTCATGGGGCGCGACCAGACTAACGCCGTAGCCCTCGCCGCTTCGCACCGCTCGGATCACGACGAAGCGAAGCCGCGCGCCTTCGGTCCGCGCCCAAAGTCGGCGGAGGCGATGGGCCACCTTCTCGATGACGGGGAGATGGATGAGGCAGCCCTCCATCGACACGAGCTCATGAGAACGCGGCGCATAGCTTCCGAGCTCCCCCCTCGAACCCACCACGAGTTTGGCCAATGCCCGATAGCCAAAGCCCGTCGGTGCCTCGTGGACCGGCTCGACCTCTCTTCCCAGGATCTCGGTCAGCCAGCGACGCTTGAGCGCCAGCTGGTGCTTCTTCGTGGCGTGGAGGAGGTCGCAACCGCCGCAGCGCTCGAAGTGAGGACAGGGAACCGGGACCCGCTCCAGGGCAGCGCGAAGAATTCGAACTGGCCGGCCCACCGCGCTTCGAGGACCGACGTGTACCCATCGGACCGCCAAGCGCTCACCGGCCAAGCTGCCGGGGACCCGGGCCTCTTTCTTGCGCCATCGCCCTCGGCCGGCGCCGTCCGGGGCCACGTCGACGATCTGAACTTCGGAGTCGGGCACGCCGCGCTCAGGATCCGACGCCGACCCAAACGCCTCCGTCCGGCCGTATCTCCTTCTTCCAAATGGGGACGTCCTGCTTGAGGCACTCGATGAGGTAGCGGCAGGCTTCGAAGGCCTCAGCCCGATGTGGATGAGCAACCACGATGATCACCGAGACCTCGCCCACGGCCAGTCGACCGATCCGATGCTCAATCCCGACCCGAGCCCCCGGCCAGCGGGACTCGGCCTCTTCGGCGATCCGACCCAGGTAGGCCTCGGCCATTTCGACGTAAGCCTCATACTCGAGGTGGGTCACCGCGTGTTCGCCAGTTCGATTCCTAACTGTGCCCTGAAAGCTCAGCACGGCCCCCGCTTCCGCCCCACGCACGCGCTTCTGGAGGTCGGCGAGATCGAGGGTACGATCTCGCAGCGCCACCGGAGGCCCCGCACCTCCCGACACGGGCGGGATGAGGGCCACTTCGTCGTCCGGCCCAATCTCGTGCGCCTCGTCCACGAAGCGCTGATTCACCGCCACCCGCACACTGGGAAGAATGGACCTCAATGCGGGAAGCTGGGTGCTCAGATTCTCTTTCAGGGTTTGCACGTCGACGGTCGACTGGTCGAAATCCAGGTCGATATGATCCGAGCCTGCCCGCTCCCGACATACAGCGAACAAGCGCAGGTGGATGCGCACGGGGTTGCACGCTCGGGCCTGCCTTGGCACGAGTCAACTCCAGTTCACGGAACCGAGCGTCTGGCCTTTGGGTCGGCGCTCGCCGAGAAAGCTCGAACGCGAATGATGAAGAACACGATCACGCACAGCCTGCTGGCAGCCCTGTTGGCCGTCGGCGCCGCAGCCTGCGGCAACGAAGACGGCAACAACGACCTGGCCAACGGCAACGGAAACGCCAACACCAACGTCGACATGGGCGGTGGGAACGCCAACGGAGACGTCGACATGGGGAACGGGACCGTCGACATGGGTCCCGACGACATGGGTAACGGCGGCGGGGTCGACTGCCGCATCGACCAGCTCGACTGCGATCCCGGCGAGGTCTGTAACCTCATCACGGGCGAGTGCGTGGCCGGCAAGAGCTGTACCCGGGACGACGACTGTAACCCGTGTGACGAGTCGGACCCCGCCGGCTCAGACGATGACTGCGGCCACGGCTACCACGTGTCGGCCTACTGCGACGAAGACCACGGCAACGTCTGCACCCGGATCCGCACCGTGTGCGAGACCTGCGAGACCGACGCCGACTGCGGCATCTTTGCGGACGACTTCTTCCCGCTCCCCAGCCTCTGCATCGAGGACCCCGAATCCGACGACGGTCGCCGGGTCTGTGCGATCGAGGCGACCCTGGGCTGCCCTCGCGGCTATGAGCCCCGCCCGGTTCCAGGCGGCGCTGCGGGACGAAACTACTGCATCAACCCCCTGGGTTGTCCGGACCGCGAGGCCCAGTTCATCTGCAACTACCGAGACCCCCTGCCCGATCCGCTCCCCGAGGTGGCCGAAGAGAATCTGGAGTGTCGCGAACGTCCCACCAACCCCCAGGTGGGTCAGGAGTCCATCTGCCAGGACGATGTCTGCGCCGGCTCCGGAAACCAGCGCTGCGCCGTGGGCGCCTTCCTGGCCGGGCTTCCGCCCACTTGCGGCAACTACTGCCTGAGCGACGCCGAGTGCGAAGCCGCCAACCCGGCCCGGCCTTTCTGCGCGCCTTCAGGCGTCTGCAACACCGGCTGCCGCCAGGGTGAGTGCGCCGCCGGGGAGGTCTGCCACCTGGACGGAACCTGCGGTGCGCCTTGCGAAGGCGACACCATCGCCGATCGAGACAGCAACTGCATCGACCGCTTCGGCAACGCAGACAACGGCGACCGGGTCTATTGCAACCAGAACCGGCCTTCGCCGCCGGACGGTCAGCCCAACCCCACGCCCCTCAAACCTTACCGAGACGCCGGCGCCTGTGCGCCCTTGGGTTGCGAAGTCCAGCCAGGCGAGCAGGCCAACCCCGACTGCGACACCAATCAGGCTTGTGACGAGACCCTGCTCATCCCCGAGTGTGTCCAGGGCTGCTTCACAGAAATCGACTGCCAGGGCCAGGGCAACGACGGTTCCGTCTGCGTAAACGCAAGCGTTCAGGACATCACGGATCCCGGCGGCGACGCTATCGTGAGCCAGGCCCTCTGCCGCCAGCAGCAGCGCTTCGCCCGCGACTCGGACAACCGAAGCACCATCGGCCAGTGCTGTAACCCAGGCTGCATCACCGACGGCAGCTGCTTCGCCAACGAGTTCTGCTGTGGCGAGCAGGTCAGTCGTGAGGACGGCGCCGCCAAACCGGGCTCGCGCTACGCGGACCCCACCCAGTGTGCCAACCTGACGCCCATCAGCACCGTTCAGGCCCGGGCCGGTCAGTGCTTCGAGGCGCCGCTTCAGCCTTGGTGCGAGACCCAGTGCGACCCGATGAACCCCTTCAACACCTGCAACGCGACCGTCATCGGCAATCTGGTGGATGACCCCTCCCTGCCCTACAACCCGGCGGTGGTCTGGCCTCAGGGGCAGAACAACTTCCAGGAGGACCGGGACAACATCAACAACGGGAACGCCTTCACCGAGCTGCAGCAGTGCACGGTGGTGGTGGACGGTCTGAACCCGATGGTCGCCGTGACCACGATCTGCACCGTGTCCTTCGACCGAAGCTCGCCCGACACCAACGCTCCCCGCGGCTGGCAGTGCGCGGCCCGGTCCGTCGGCTGTCTGCAGGACTCGGACTGCGGTGGCGCGGGTCTGGTCTGCATTGGCGAAGACACGACGGTCGATCCCCCGGTCAACGGCGCCTGCAAGTGCGGCGAGGACGGCGCGGTCACGGTGGCGTGCCCGCAGCAGGTGGGCATGGCTGACTTCGGCGGTCGTAACCGCTGTGTGAAGGCCGGTCCGGAGAACTACCTGACCAACCTGCCCGCCAACAACACGACCGGCGAGCGCTTCGAAGAGGACGACTTCGCCTGCGTAGCGAGCTTCACCTGCACCCCGCCAGCGGCCTTCTTCTTGAACGACGAGTTCGAGGACGTTCCGCCGACCTTCGGCGGCGCCTGCCAGGCCAACTTCGGCGGACCGTGATCTAAAGCGACACCACGAAATCGAGGGGCGGCTATTCGTAGCCGTTCCTCGGTTCCTCCCCTAGTCTCCGGCCTTTCGTGGCCGCCCCCGATGCCAAAGCCAAACTGAAGCGCGCCCTGGCTCGCTACCGAGGCCCTTTTGCCGTCGGCCTGGTCTTCTTGGTCGCTACTCAAGCCTTCGCCTTGGGCGCACCTCGGCTTCTCCAGGCCGCCACCGACGCACTGATCGACGAGCGCTCCGCCGACGTGAAGACCGCCGCCCTGGCCCTCCTTGCCTTCGCGGTCGGAGGCGCCGTGGTCCGCGTCCTGTCTCGGATCTACATCTTCCAGAGCGGTCGGCGGGTGGAGTACGACCTTCGGCAAGAGGCCTTCGAAAAGCTCTGCACCCTGCCTCCCTCCTTCTATGCCGGCATGCCCCTGGCCCAAGTGATGAGCCGGATGGTCAACGATCTCAGCCAGGTTCGGCTGCTGCTCGGTCCGGGGATCCTGAATCTGAGCAACACCTTCCTGGTCTACGTGGTGGCCATTCCCATCCTCTTTGCACTGGACTGGGAGCTCACGATCTACGCCCTGCTTCCCCTGCCCATCTTGCTCGTGCTGGGCCGAACCTTCGCCCGCTTCATCTACGTCCTGAGCCGAGAGGCCCAGGACGGCCTGGGTGCGCTGTCCTCCAAGGTGCAGGAGAACTTGTCGGGCACGATGACGGTCCGCGTCTACGGAGAGGAGCCGCTGGAGCGGCAGGCCTTCGAGCGGCTCAACGAGGCCTACCTCGACGTCAACCTACGGCTTGCAAGGCTGCGGGGCATCCTCTTCCCCCTCATGGGTCTGGCCGGGGCCATCGGGACCGTGGTCGTCCTCGCCGTGGGCGGCGTCCGCATCGCGGACGGCCGCATGAGCGTGGGCCAGTTCGTCAGCTACAACGCCTACCTGGCCGCGCTCACCTGGCCCACCATCGCCCTCGGTTGGACGATCTCGCTGTGGCAGCGAGGCATGGCGGCCATGGAGCGGCTGAACGAGATCTACGCCGCCGCCCCCAGCATCGTGGACGGATCGGCGGATCCTGGATCCCTCCGGGGAGAGCTCTCGGTCCAGGGCCTGTCGGTGGGTTACGGGGACGGTCCCGACATCCTTCACGACTTGAGCTTTGAGGTGAAACCTGGCGAGACGGTGGTCATCGTCGGCCGAACGGGGAGCGGCAAGACCACCCTGATGCGGGTTCTGACCCGACTCCTGGAGGTGCCCTCTGGCCAGGTCTTCGTCGATACGCACGACATCAATACGCTGCCGCTGGACGAGGTCCGCGGGCTCATCGCCTACGCGCCTCAGGACGCCTTCTTGTTCAGCCGTTCGCTGGCCGAGAACGTGGCCTTCGGACGACCCCAAGCCGAGCTGGACGCGGTGGAGGCCGCCGTCGGAACGGCTGCCCTGCAAAAGGACGTCGACGGCTTTCCGGAGGGACTGGCCACGATGGTCGGCGAGCGGGGCATCACTTTGTCGGGAGGCCAGCGACAGCGGACCACGCTGGCCCGGGCCATCCTCATGGACGCGCCGCTCCTCCTCCTAGACGACACCCTGAGCGCGGTCGACGCCGAGACTGAAGCGCGCATCGTGGCCGCACTTTCCGACTCAGGTCGGCGAAAGCGAACCCTGATCATGGCCACCCACCGCCTGTCGGTCGCCAAGACTGCGGACCGGATCCTGGTCCTCGAAGACGGCCGCATCGTCGAGCAAGGCTCAGAGGCCGAGCTCCTGGCGAACAACGGCATCTATGCCCGCCTGCATGGCAAGGAGCACCGAGCGGCATGAGCCGCTCGGCCCGCGCCCTCCCCGCCCGTCGGCGGGAGCTGTCCGAGGACGTCAGCTTCGGAAAGGCCTACGACCACCGTATCGTCCGGCGGCTGGCGGTCTTCTTTCGTCCCTATCGACGGCTCCTCGTGGCCGCCATGTTGAGCTATCCACTCGTCTCAGGTCTTCAGCTCATCCAACCCTACTTGGTGAAGGTGGCCATCGACCGCCACCTCCTGACGGGCCAGCTGGCGGGCTTCGGCTGGATTGTCGCTCTCACCGTCGGCGCCCTCTTCCTCGATTTCGGCGCGCGCTTCCTACAAACCATTCTCACCCAGAACTTGGGGCAAAGGGTCACCCGCGACTTGCGCCGAACCCTGTTCGACCGCCTGCAGGCCGCCGACCTCGCCTACATCGAACGGAACCCCGTTGGGCGCCTCATGACCCGGGTGACCAACGACGTCGAAAACCTCTCCGAAGCCTTCTCGACCGGCGCCGTGTCCATCGTGGGGGACATCGTGACCCTGATCGGCATCGTCGCGGTCATGTTCAGCCTCGACGTCCGTCTGACGCTGTACGCCTTCTCGGTCCTTCCCCTCCTCATCGTCTTCGTAGCCGTTGTTCGCCGTGGCGCACGAGAAGCCTTCCGTCAGGTCCGAACCCACCTGGCCCGGATCAACGCCTTCCTCAACGAAGCCATCAGCGGGATGGCCCTCGTTCAGGCGTTCCGACAGCAGCGCGAGATGGAGCAAGAGTTCGCTGACGTGAACGGCCGCTACCGGGACGCCAACTTCAAGGCCATCGGCTACGACGCCGCCACCTACGCCTTCGTCGAAGCCATGTCCCTATCCGCCGCCGCCATGATGCTCGTTTTGGGCCTGGGCCTGTACGAAGCCGATGCGGTGAAGATCGGCGTCTTCGTCGCCTTCATCGACTACTTGCGACGCTTCTTTCAGCCCATCAACGAGCTCTCGACCAAGTTCACGGTGCTTCAGTCCGCCATGGCTTCGGCCGAGCGCTGCGTCGATTTGCTCGACCGAAGGCCTTCGGTTCGCCCCGTCTCCATCGGCCTGCCCGGCGGCAATCCCAAGGAGGTCGCGCGCTTCGAGGACGTCCGCTTTCAGTACGGCTCGGACGGTGCCGAGGTGCTCCGCGGCCTGGACCTTACTGTAGCTCGGGGAGAGCGTGTCGCGATCGTCGGACCCACTGGAGCGGGCAAGTCGACCATCGTGAAGCTCCTAGCCCGATTCTACGACCCGAGCGATGGGGTCATTCGATTCGCAGGGGAGGACTTGCGGACCCTCCCGGTCGAGGTACTGAGAAAGCGGATGGCCATCGTGCTTCAGGACGCCTATCTCTTCGACGGCACGATCCGGGACAACGTCCGCTACGGAAGCCCCGAAGCCGACGACGAGGCGCTGGACCGAGCCGCCACCCTGACCCAGGCGATGGAGGTCGTTCGTCGTCGAAACGAAGGCTGGGACGCTCGGGTCGGCGAGCGAGGCCGCACCCTCTCCTCTGGCGAGCGGCAGCTGATAAGCTTTGCTCGGGCCATGGTTCGAGACCCGGAGCTCTTGATCCTCGACGAAGCGACGAGCGCGGTGGATCCCGAGACTGAGCGCCTGATTCAGTCCGGACTCGAGAACCTGTTGCGGGGGCGTACGGCCATCATCATTGCCCATAGGCTTTCCACCATTCGCTCCGCCGACCGGATCGTTGTCCTCGAGAAAGGCCGTATGGCAGAGACAGGAAGTCACGAAGACCTCTTGGCCCAGAATGGCCTGTACCGAGCTCTTCATGACCAGTACGTGGCTGAATCAAAGTAATCCCGATGTAGGCTTGAGCCCCATTTTGTGGGGGGCTCCCTCGCATCCCTCGCACCGCCATGGCAGTTTGTTACGATGGCTGACGATACGTCACCGGACGGACCTTCGGTCGAAGGTCTGGCCAGTATTCCTACAGGCTCACCCGACTCCGTTCGCTCTGCGCTGGAACACGTCGATGACGTGTTCACCTCCTTGGAGTCCTTGACCCGAACCCTTTCCCACCGACCCGAGCGATGGCACGACGCCCAGCCTCTCATTCGTCGACTGAGCGACGAGCTCGAGGCCGCCCTCAAGGGCCTGGGCAGGGAGGTCGCCTCCCTGCATCGTTCCACCGGATGGGTGCCGGGCGAGGTGGCCAAGGAGCCAGACCCTCCCAGCGAGGAAGAACAGGAGGCCGCCCAGGTGCGGCATCAGCTGATCGCCGACCTGATCGAGGGGCTGGAGGCGCCGGTGGGTCGGGGCGAAAGTTTTTCCGATGCGAGCCACGCGGTCCAGGCGCTGGAGGCGGCCGGGGACCCCATCCGCATCGAGCGGATCCGGCATCTGTACCCCTCGGATCAGCAGCGCTGGCTAACCATGCTGACGGCGTGGAGCCGCTCGCTGCAGGAGCGGGGCGACCTTCCCGACGCCCTCGTGTCTCGAATCCGGCGGGTGTTTCACGAGGTGGCCGTCTTCTCTCGGGAGGCACGTCCCGGACACATCAACGGCCTTGCCCTCAGCCACGAGCCTGAGTTCGGAAGCTGGCTCGACGACGCCCAGAAGGCGTGGGCCACCATCGTCGAAGCCTCGCGTCCGCCGGCTCTGCTTTTGCACCGGCGTCCCAAGGCCTCGTCTGCCAGCGCGCCCGAAGCCGGCGAGAAGGCCAAGCGCTTCGCAGCCGACAAGGCCATCCTGGTCGTGGGCCCCCCGACTTCGGAGGCCACCGCCCATCAGCTCCAAGCCGACCTCGACGCCGAGCACCTGGAGTGGGCGAGCGCCGAGGCCATCCCCAAAGCCCGCAAACTAGGAGCGCGCATCGACGACGAGTTCGACGTGGTGGTGCTCTGTCCCAGCGCCATGTCCCAGAATGCGCTCGAGCACCTCACGGCGACGGCCGGCGAGGTCGGTGTAGCCTTGGTCTTCGCCAACAACGGTGGACAGCCGGAGGACGTCGTGGCCGCCCTGGAACGAGCGGCAGACGAGCACGAGGGACGGGTCAGAGAACGATTGCCAGCCGCAGGAAAGCGTTGACGTACTGATCGAGCGTGCCGCCCGCCACCGTCCCCGCGGTGACGACGCTGTCGCTCTCTCTCTGATTCAAGGACGCGAAGTAGTGCTGGTAGTTGGCCCCCGCCTCGAGGTGGACGGGGTCTAAGATGGGCGTACCGATGGAGAGCTCGGCGTCCAGGCCATTGACCGAAGCGTCGGGGAACCAGGTCGCACTTCCGAACTCGCCCGTCCCCACGATGGCCCGGTAGGCCACGCCGCCCGCCAAATCCAGCTGGGGCACGACGCGCCATCGACCGCTGACCCCCAACCGCAGGAACTCGTATTCAACGTCCGGGGTGGGCGCGTCCCGACCGTCAACCTCGGTGGGATCGAGGGCAAAGCGGTCGGTTCCGAACCCGATCTCGGCGCCGAGCTCACTCGCACCCAAAGGCAGACGCCCGATCAGTGAGCCCACGAAGCTGAAGCTGTTGGTCGGGAACTCGAGCTGATCTCCGTTCGCCTCCTGAGAGGTGGACACCAGCCCGAAGGCGTAGTCCGCATCCAGTCCGATCCCGATGTGGGGAAGCGCGCCTTCCCGGGTGAAGTGGGCGACCGGGAACCAGTCCAACCCCAGCCCCACGGCGGGACTGAAGGAGGAGGAGTAGGGTCGCGCCAGCTCGCCGCGGTTCTCTCGGATGTCATTGAAGCCGAAGCTGCGGAACTGACTGTTGAAGCCCATCGTGATCCGGAGGGGGGAGTTCGAGCGGGCGCTGGCATCCCGTGGGGGGCGAGGCTTCTTGGGGGCCCGGGTTCGGGCCGAGGCCTCGGCTGACCCGCCATCCCGGCTATCGCCCACAGTGGCCATGGCGTCCGGAGCGGGCGCTGGGGGCGGCGGCTCGGGAGCTCGAGCGCCCAAGACGATGGGAAGTGCCCGCTCAGCCAAGGCCGCGCCAAGACTCCGGACGTACTGCCGGCGAAGCTTCAGCGTCTCGAGGGGCTCACCGCTTTGGCCCTCGAAGATCTCCATCGTCCCGTAGTTGAAGTCGCCCCGCTTGAATACAGTGCCCCGGATGAAGGCATTGACCTTTAGGAGCTCGGCCGTCGCCAAGCGACCAACCGGATCCTCGAGACTGACCCCGATCTTGGCGGCCTCGGCCTGGACCTGCTCGTAGTTCAGGAACTTGATCCTTGCGTTCCCGTTCATGCCGGCGCCGACGTAGTTCCGCAGGGCAGCGCCTCGGCGACCGGTTTCGAAGTCCATCAACACGACCTTCACCTGGTCCGACGCAGACGCCGCCGGAGGTGGCGCTGTGGAAGGAGCGGCGGGAGGGGCCGCCGGCGGCGCCGCCGCGGCGGCGGGGGCCGACCCTCGATGGGACTCGGCTTCTCTGAGAGCAGCCGCCAGTTTCACCCAGGCCTGTCGTCGCGCCATGTCGGCCAAGCTCCGCAGTTGAGGAGAGTCGAAGTTCCACTCCGTTGCGACCTGGCCCAGGTGGGCGTCGACGAGCTGGATCTTCGCCCGCCACTGTCGACCGTCTCTAAGCACTTCCCCGATGACCACCGCGTCCACGTCGAGGGCCCGTCCCACCCGAGCGACGGCAGAGACGTCGTTCGGCGCGGCCTCCGCGTTTCGAGCCTCGGCCTCGTACTTGAGATTGGAGACGACCTCGGCCTTGCCCTGGAGGGCGCGCTCGATGCCATAGCCGATCTGGGCCCCCGTCGGCCCCGAGACCGAGCCGATGGCGACGTTGGCCGCCGAGGCCGGGCCGGGCGCGGCGAGGAGAAGAATGAGGATGGCGGAGATTCGAAGCATGGCGAGCCTCAGCGGTTTTGGAGCAGCTCGTCCACCCACTGCGTCATGCAGTCGATGTCCGTCTGATCGAAGGTACCGACCAAAGGCATGCGGAGCACGCCGCACGGGTTGGTGGGTTGAAGAGTAGTCAGAAACAAGGACTCCTCCGGCGCGTCCGGGTCGAGGAGGATGCACGGTCCATCGGTTCCCGCCACCCCAGCGTAGCGTGCGCCAATGCCGGGCGTCGCAAGGTCGAGGCCCTGGCTCATCGTGACGCTGTCGTGACAACCAGCGGTGGCACAGTTGGGAGCGACGAGCTCGGCATAGATGTCTTGGTAGGCCGTGCATAGCGGGGCGACCGTCATGTCGGTGGCGCCCAGGTCGGTCTTCCCCGCGTCGGTCGGACCCAGGTCGCCGCTGCCGGCCGCCGCGAGCAGGTTGTCCAGCTCGTCCGGATCCACTTCGCCCGGGCAGCCCGTGGCCACCAGGGCCAGGACCATGGCGATGCGCTGAAGCATCCCCAAAGGCTAGCCCCGGCCGGAGCTGCTGTCGATCAGTGGGTCAGGCCCTGCCCCTTCGCCCCTTTCACCACACGGGTGGGGCGGCCAAGCGTCCTCCCTCCAGGCAAAGAACCCGTTTGGCGGCGCGCTCCATCAGGCTCTGATCGTGGGTCGCCATCAGGACCGTGGTCCCCCGGGCGTTGGCCCGCTCCAGGAGTTCGAAGATCTCGGCTGACATGCTGACGTCGAGGTTGCCCGTCGGCTCGTCGGCCAAGAGCAAGACCGGATCGTTGATGAGCGCCCGAGCGATGGCGGCCCGCTGCTGCTCCCCTCCCGACAGCTTGTTCGGAAAGGCGTGAGCCCGGTGAAAGAGGCCGACAGCCTTCAGCATCGCGGTCACCCGCTTTTGGACCACACGATCGGGCAGACCTAGAACCCACAGGGTCATAGCGATGTTCTCAGCCACGGTTCGGTGCGGGATCAGCTTGAAGTCTTGGAAGACCACCCCGATGCGGCGGCGAAAGTAGGGGATCTGTCGGGGGGAGAGCTGGGCGATGTTGGTCTCATCGACCAAGACCTGGCCCCGACTGGGCCGCTCGGCGGCAAAGAGCAGCTTCAGGAGCGTCGACTTTCCCGCTCCCGAAGGTCCCGTCAGGTACACGAACTCACCTCGGTCGACCTGAAGGCTGACGTCGTGGAGGGCGGGTGCGTCGCCTCCGTCGTATACCTTCGTCACGTGGAAGGCCCGCAGCACCCCTCAGCCCATGGCACAGGCTTGCGTCGTCTCGCAATTCGGGCGCTTTTTCGTGGGCCGGACAAGGACTGGGGTTAGGCTGATGGCGTGAAGCCTGTACGGATCTACCTGACCGACTGGTGCCCCTTCTGCTCCCGGGCCCGGATGCTCTTGGACCGAAAAGGCCTGAGCTACGAGGCGATCGACGTCGACGGCGCCCCCGAGACCCGGAAGTGGCTGACCGAAGCCACGGGCCAGCGAACCATTCCCCAGATCTTCATCGGGGACGAGTCGGTCGGTGGCTACACCGAGCTGGCGGCCCTCGAGCGCAGCGGGGCCCTCGACATGAAGCTCGCCGGCTGACGGGCCGGCCCCCTCGACGAGGGTCCACAGCTTTCCCGGCTCCTTGCTGACTCGGGCGAGGGCCTCGGGTAGCGTGCCGGCATGGAGTTTCCCTTCTTCACGCCGGTCGACAAGCGGCTATTCGAAAGTCGCATCGTTCAGGTCTCGGGCCCTGTGGGCTCGGAGATGGCCCACGAGGTCAACCGGCAGCTCCTAGCTCTGGAACGGGAGGCTCCGGACCAGCCGGTGTACCTTTACGTCAACAGCCCCGGGGGCGAGATCAGCTCCGGATTCTCGATCTACGACACGGCGCGATTCATTCAGCCCGAGGTCATCACACTCGTGGTGGGCATGGCGGCGAGCATGGGTTCCATCATTTCGCTCTGCGCCGAGAAGAAGAACCGACTGTCTCTTCCCAACGCCAAGTTCCTCATTCACCAGCCCTTGATTGGCGGTACGATGATTGCGCCCGCGACGGACATCGATATCCACGCGAAAGACATCTTGCGGACCAAGCGCAAGATCAACGAGCTCTACGCCCGCGAGACCGGCAAGAACATCGAAGAGATCGAGAAGGCCACGGATCGGGACCATTGGATGGACGCCACCGAAGCCCTAGAGTTCGGGCACATCGGCCGCATCGTTCAGTCCCGCGCCGAAATCTGATCAGGACCGCCATGACCAGTACCTCCCAAGAGGAGCGGGTCGCCATCCATGAAGCCGGACATGTCCTCCTCGGTCGAGGCGTGCGGACGGTGCGGATTCGACCTCGGCCGGAAACGCAGACGACCAAGAAGCTCGAGCTTCCGCGGGGGCGTCCCGAGACCGAGGCCGACCAGGCCCTGATGGAGGGCGAAATCATGCTGCTCGTCGCAGGCCTGTCCGCCGAGCGGGCCTTGGGTGTAGAGGCGCGGGACTCGATGAGCGGCGCCCTCGACGATATGTCCCGGGCGAGCGAGCTGGCCCTCCGGGTGGCGGGCCGAAGCCGAGCCGAAACCACCATGGCCCACTTTCTCTCCAAGGTGGAGCGCATGGTGAAGCAACGGGCCGAGGTCCTGGCCGAGACGGCGGCCGCGTTGGCCCGAACCGGTCGGCTCGACCAGGCACGAGTCGCCGATCTCGTCCCTCGACGCTAGCCCTAGGAGCGCCTCCCGTTCCCTTCGCGCCCCGAATGACGCAAGCGTAGAGGCCGAAGCGACGCGCAGCGAGCGGA
>JBCCQA010000046.1:0-23595 GCA_039024635.1 Myxococcota bacterium
CAGCATCCTCCAAGGGCAGAACGGGCAGGCCTACACCACCGTCCATCCTGAGATGAACGACTTCTTCACGCCTGAGAATCAGAACACCATTCGCTTCTCGGCCGAGTGGTCGGTGAACTCTTTCGAGCTGGGCAACGAAGTCGGCACGCTGACGCCTGTCCCCAACCTTCCCATCGTGCCCGACCAAATGTTTGGTCAGCCCGTCAACATCCTCCAGCCCTCGGGTGAAGACGTCGATACCCCCTTCGTCTTCTTGTCCAACGACCAGTTCGACCCAACCACGGTGTGGGACGCGACGGACCCCAACGCGTGGACCGCTGGCGTCGTCGTACCGGGCTACATCTACCGGATCATCCGAATCCGCTGAACACAGAAGCGGGTCGTCGAGGTCGGCCCAGCCGGCCTCGACTTTGCGTCCCATCCTAATCGGGCCAACCTCTCTTGAAACGAAGCATCATCGCCGCCTTGGTTCTCCTGAGTCTTTCCCGGGCCGGTTTCGCTTCGGCCCAAGACACGGAGAGTGCCCTCCGCAAACCGGAGCTCCTCGGAGAGCTCCAGCCGGCGTTTCCGGAAGCCACCCGAGGCCTGCCCGGAGGTATCGTCAAGTTGCGCATCACGTTGACCTCGACGGGGGGGGTTAGAGCGGTGGAGGTCGCCAAGAGCCTGGACCCCGCCCTCGATCAGGTGGCCATCGATGCGGTGAAGAGAGCTTCCTGGGCGCCCGCCTATCGAGACGGCTCGGCCATGGCTTCGCGCTTCCTTTACCCGGTCGCCCTGACGCCTCCACCGCTTCCGTACGTTGAGGCGCCGCCCGCAGCCTCTCCGACCGACGCAACCGTCTCGGCCGAGATAGCGGCGCCGTCGAAGCCTTCGATGACCGAGGTCGAGGTCCGACCCCAGCTGTCCGAGGCGGAGGCCCTCCGTCAGTCTGCGGAGGCGGTCGAGGTTGTGGACCTCGAACGGGACCGGCGGCGCGGCGCCGACCTGGGTGAGCTCTTGGCGCGAGCTCGCGGCGTGACCATTCGTCGTCAAGGTGGGCTGGGAAGCTTGAGCCGCATTGCACTGAACGGACTGAGCGACAACCAGCTCTCCTTCTTCCTCGACGAGGTGCCTCTGGAGTTCACGCTCTTTCAGCAGGGCATCGGCAACGTCCCCACTTCGCTCCTTGGTCGTCTCGAGATTTATAAGGGCGTCACCCCCATTCGCTTTGCCGCCGACGCCCTCGGGGGCTCCATCAACCTCGTCTCGAGCTTTCTTCGTCCGGCCTCAGGAGCCTCGGCCTCCTATCAGAACGCGTCCTTCGACACCCATCGGGTCCACGCCGAGGGGACCTACGTGGATCCCAAGAGCGGCTTCTACGTGGGCGGCTTTGGATTCTTCGACAGTACGGAGAACAACTACCCTGTCGACGTCTTCGTCGTCGATGACTTCGGAGAAGAGATCCCGATCACGGCAGACCGGTTTCACGACTACTACCGAGCCTATGGGGGCGCGATCGAGTTCGGCATTCAAGACAAACCTTGGGCCAATCTACTTTCGGTTCAGGGCTTTGGGTCCTTCCTGGACGACGAGATCCAGCACGACTTCGAGATGAACAACCCACCCTTCGGGGATGCAGTTCGCTCGACGCTGACAGGCGGGGCAAAGCTCAGGTACGCGGTGAGTCTGGGCGCCGGCGTCGAGACTGACGTTGTCGTGAACTACATCCGCGTTCAGCGAGACTTGCTCGACCTCGGCGAGACGCAGTTTAACTGGCAGGGCGGCGTCGAAAGGCCCCGTACATCGCGCGGAGAGATCGGCAGCAGTCCGAACGACAGCTCACTGTGGGATGACGCCGTTTACAACCGAATCCAGCTCAGGTGGACACCGGTCCCCACCCAGACGGCCCGGGTGGTGACGGCGCCTCTTTTCTTCACTCGGGACGGCGTCGAGCGTGCGATCGGTGAAATCGACGGACGCAACCCGTTGGGCGCCCGCCGAGACCTGGTCCGGATCGTCACCGGTCTCGAATGGGAGTCCAACTGGATTCCTCGACCGGGACGCAATCCGGACCAGAAGCTGGATCCAACCCGGGACTTCGTGATCCAAAACCGGCTGTCGCTCAAACACTACTTCTACGACGTTCAGTCCGAGTTGTTCTTTAGCGGCGAGTTCACGCCAGTCGATGAACAGCTAGCGCGCTGGGGCATTTCGAATGCGACGCGGGTGCACATCCTTCCCTGGCTCTATGCCAAGGCCTCGTTCGAGCGGACCACGCGCCTCCCGGAGCCCATCGAGCTCTTCGGCGACAACGTCTTCGTCGAGGCCAACCCGGAGCTGGCACCCGAACTCAGCGACAACTTCAACGTGGGGCTGAACCTTGGGGATCAGACGAGGTTCGGGACCTTTCGCCTGGAGGGTTCCTTCTTTGCTCGACTGAGCGACGATCTGATCGTGCTCTTGGGCCGAGCTGAGATTCAGCGCTTCGAGAACGTCTTCGGCGCCGAATCTCTCGGGGGCGAAGCCGAAGCCACCTGGATTTCTCCCGGTCAGTTCGTGACCATCAATGGCTCCGGAACGTACATGGACTTCCGCAACGTCTCTCCCGATGGCTCCTTCGGCCGCAACGAGGGTTCTCGGATTCCCAACGTTCCCTACACGACGGCCGCCTGGAGGGTGGACGGACGCATACCTCGGGTGGGGTTTGGCAACCGAACGGTCCTCGAGCCCTACTACACCGGTCGTTTCGTCGGCGCCTTCCTGCGGGGCTGGGAGGGCCAGGGCATCCGAGAGCTGGCGGACGAGATCCCCAATCAGGTGACCCATAACCTCGGCGTATCCTACGTATACACGGGTCAGCTCACGACCTTGACTCTGACGCTGGATGTCTTGAATTTCACCGACGCCCGGGTCTTCGACAACTTCGGAGTCCAACGGCCCGGTCGGACTTTTTCCCTCAAGCTCAGCTCCGAGTTCTGAGTCAGGACCGAGCCGGCCCGCAACGCTACGGGGATGCTTCGAACAGCCAGAAGTAGCCGTAGGCCACCAGTAAGGCGGGGACGGCGGTGTACAGGGTGGCGATGAAGGCGGCCCTGGGGGCGACGGCCAGGGCCGGAAAGAGGGCATCGCCGTCGTTCGAGATCGCGTTTCCGAGCTGGGCCGAGAACGGCACGACGCCCGACAGGTACAGGGTTGTGACCAAGATCTGGGGGCCACAGCCTGGAAGGAAGCCGACGAGGATGGCCGCTACGATCATCCATTCGGGGGCGGAGCGAAAAACGGGGCTGAGGGTGGCCGCCCCCCCCAGCACCTCGAACAGAACGAAAGCCAGGACGACCCAGACCGTGACGAAGTTCGTGTTGAGGGCGACGCGGCGGGGCAGTTCGTCCTGGTTCTGGCGCGCAGCCAAGTGCACGGCTTGGCTCGGGCTCAAGGCCCAAAGCCCAACCGACAGGAGGCCACCGGTTACGCCCAGGGCCAAGTACAGAGGGGTTGGCACCGACCACTGAAAGAGCTCAAGAAGACCGACCACGAAACCCGGGATCGCCACCGCCCCCCAAGCCCGCCACAACCAGTCCGGCGCCGAGACCGAAGCGTCTTCGTCCTGAAAACGCGTCTGCCTTTCGACCCTGAGAAAATCGGGCCCGTGAATGAAGTCGACGACGTAGCCGCTGAGGCAGCCCACGACGAAGCCCATCAAGATGAGCACAGCCCCCGTCACAGGCTGTTGGGCGAGCATCAGGAAAGCGGCGTCGCCCATGGTCGAAGTCAACACCGCAACCACTGCGCCAAAACTGCTCCGCCCCATCGCGTAGCGAGTGATGACCATGACCGCGCCCCCGCAGCCGGGGAAGGCGCCCAAGGCCGCCGCGACCGGAATGTCGTAGGGCCTGAAGCCCTGGACCCAGGTCTGGGCCGACACGCCGAATCGACGTTCGAGCCCGAAGAACAGAGCGAAGGTGGCGGCCACGAAAACGCCCACCGCAAGATAGGCCTCGGCTACGGCGCCTACGATGACTTTGCCAAGTTGAGGTACGGCGAGGGTGAGGCCGAGAATGATCGCCACCAGCAGAAGCCGGACGGGACCGCCCGTCCAGAGGGCGCTGTTCGCGGTCTGCGGCCGCGTCAGCGTCATGGTCTTGCGGACGGGCATGGGTGGTTCAGCCTTCTGGGAGAAATAGACCGCTACCTCTACGCGGTGTTTCGAGCTTGATGAGATTGAGAATCAAAGTCAATAAAGAACGGGATGATGCGTGGCGGAGGCCAGGTCGTTCTGTACGGGCTATGGGCATGCTTTCTGCCCAGCGATGCCGTGGTCGTCGAGATGCCTGTGCCTACCCTTTCCGGAATCCAGGCGGTTCAGGACATCGAGTACGCCTGGGACCAACTCCTGGCGGTCCATCCCGACCCGTTTCGCCGGACCTCCAGACATCGGCTCCGAGCGGCCTTCGACGCGCTCATCGAGGGGCTACCCGATCGCCTCACGCCGTTCCAGCTGTACTTGGGCCTGGCACCGATCCTGGCTCGTTTGGAGGACTCCCACACCGCGCTTCGACCGCGGGAGCTCCCACTCGAAGCCTATCTTCCCATCAGTTCCGACGCAGGCAGTCTCTTTCTCTCGGTCGAGATCGGAGAGACGCCGGCGGGTTCGCGCGTACTCGAGATCGGAGGCATCCCGGGCCGCACCTGGTACGAACGGGCTCGCAGGCTGACCAGCGCTGAGACCGAGACTTTGAGCGACGCCCTGGCCGGGGTCTTGGTCCCCGCCCTAGTGCACAACCGCTGGCCTGAGAAGTCGGCGGTGGAGATGCTCATGGAAACGCCGTCGGGGAAGCTGAGCTCCCTGACGATCGGGGATGGGCCAGCCCCCCGGCTCAGACGCCCCATCCAAGCCAAGCGACTCCCGGAACAGGTCGTCTACGTGGCCGTACGAACGCTCACCGGCGACCCGATAGAAGTGTCGCATCACCTCGACGACTTCTTCGGCTCGCTGAACGCTTGGGGCACCCGGGGACTGATCATCGACCTGCGGGAGAACGGAGGCGGGAACACGTCGATTGCGGAGACGCTCCTCAATCGAATCACCCGCCGACCCTATCGGGTGTTCGCAGCCAAGCGCTGGCGCGTCTCAGAAGAAATGAAGACCTTCGTCGGCGGGCAAAGCACCCATCAAGAGACGTACCTGAGCGCCGAGCCCGGAACGACGGTGGTGACGACACCCGAGGTTCGTCCCGGAAAGAGAGAGGGTCCTTCCTTCGACGGGCCCGTTGTCGTGCTCGTCGGACCCAAGACGCTCTCAGCGGCCATGATGATGGCTAATGCGGTTCGGGACTATCGTCTGGCGCTTCTTGCCGGAGAGCCGACAGGCTCTCCGCCCAACTACTTCGGCGAAGTGTACCGAACCGAGCTTCCGCTATCGGGCCTGCCTCTCGACATCTCCTCTGCCGAATTCATCCGCGCCAACGGCGACGGCATGGACCCCGAGCCGGTCCTTCCCGACCTTCTGGTTGCGCGATCCGTGGGCCAACCAGCCCGCCACGACGACGAAACCGTCCGCGCCGCCTTTCGGGCGATCCAAACCATGCGCAGCGTCACCGGCTGGCCATGAGCCATGTCGCCAACCATTCAGAAGACAGTCCCCTACGACCGTTGCCCAGAGCTCACCCGATGGGCCACATGGTGGTGGTCATGGTCGACGAGGAATCCCGCCTTCTGCGGGAGAAACGCAATCGGGTCGCGACGCTGCGGATGAACCACCCGCGACGACTCAACGGTTGGACATTCCCGATGCAGCAAGGGCTGAAGCGAGCCTTGGTTGAGGCGGCCCAGGACGACCAAGTTGGCGCCGTAGTCTTGACGGGAACCGGTCCCTACTATTCCGCTGGCGTCGACCTCGGTGGCGCCATGCGGCCGATGCATCCCGCCACCCTTCACGCCACTATCGAGAAGGCCAACTACGAGCTGTTCGACGCCTTCATCCAGTTCCCCAAGCCGATCATCGCGGCCGTCAACGGCCACGCCATCGGCGCACCGGTGACGACGGCGACCCTTTGTGACCGCATCATCGCCGCTGAAGACGCCAGCTTCCGGACGCCCTTCGCCCGCTTCGGGCTGCCACCCGAGGGATGCTCTTCGATTCTGTTTCCGAGGCTCTTGGGAGAGCGCACCGCCGAACGAGTCCTTGGAAGCGAAGGTTGGCGCCCGACTGCGAAGGAGGCCTTGGACATCGGCCTAGTCGACGAAGTCGTTGCGAACGGGGCCCTCCTGAAACGAGCCCAAGCCCAAGCCGAGGCCTGGCTGAGCGAAGGCTATACCCGGGCCTACAAGGCCAGCGCGACCAAGGAGGAGCTCATGGCGGTCAACCGCACCGAGTCCAAGGGCGTCGCCGACGCTCTCCTTTCCAGCCGGTTTTTGATGAGCCAGAGCCGATTCCTGGCCAGCAAGAAAAAGAGGGGCATGGCCCTCGCCTTCCTCGGGCTGCGCCTGACCCGACCTCTGTGGGCCCTGTTGCTCGACGGCCCCAGAGAGGCGGGTCGGTCTACGGCCTAGTCCGACAAGTCCTCGGGACTCAAGCCTGCACGCGGGCGCGCCGCGCGGCGATCATGGAACGAACGGCGGCGGCAAGCAGAATCCCGCTGAGGATCATCATGCCGGTCGTCCCCTGGATCATGAGCACCGGGAAGCGATTGGTCCCTCCCATGGCCAGGGGCCCGATGCCGGCCACAACACCCAGCAGCGCGAGCACGGCCGCACCATGCATCGCATGCTTCCGAAGGCCTTCGCTGAGGGCGATCAGTCCGAGGCCGATGAAGGCGGCCCCCAGCATGGCGGGGATCAAGGTCATCGCACTCCCGGTCAGGCTTTGCGTGTACGTATAGGCACCGAGCGCAACGAGGAGGGCACCGATGAAGAGAACGAACTTTGGCATTGGATTTCACGCCCGAACGTCCAGGGCTTGGCCCCGGGACGACCGGCTCCGGAGCGGAAGCTACCGCAACACAGCGTCCTTCAGCCAGGAATCTCGATCCTCGAGAGTGGACCTGCTCATTTCGCGCTTCCGAATCCGTTGGGAACCCCAGCCTTGGGCGAAGATGAGCCCACCCTGGGCTCGACCATTGGTTGGCCCGTCACTTCGCTTGCCTCCCTGAAGGAACCCACGAAAGGCTGACTGGAGTGCTGCCCCTCCTTCTGCTGATCGCTTCGAACGGAGCTCCCGCGGACTGGACGGTAGCGAGTCGGCCTCTATCCGAGTTGGTTGCGCCCAACAAAGCGAGCCTTCAAGCGACCTGGAGTTTGGCGGTCGACCCTCGGGGGGTGCTCTATGCCGGGCGAGTGGGTGAAATCGTGGTTTGGGATGGGCACCACGTGGACACCATCCCGGTGCCGGGGGCGGGGGTCGTCCGAGCACTGTTGGTCGTCGGTGATAGACTCTACTTCGCAAGCCAGGGCGTTCTTGGCTTTCTGGAGATCGGAGAAAGGCTGACCCGCTCGGTCGTCCCCATCGAAGCCGAGGGTCTGACCGCGCCACGGGGCACGACGATCTTTGGAACCGACACCCACGTGAATTTTGGGACCGACACCGGTGCCCTCGTGATGTGTCCCCGCCCAGTGGAGTCGAAGCCCTGTCCAGTCCAACAGCTTGAGACCGAAGGCTGGAGCTTGTTCTCGAAGGTAGGGACTCAGCTCTGGGCCACGGCCACCGGGATCGGGCACCTACGTCTCGATGGCCGAGGCTTCGAGCCGATCAGCGGAGAAGAAGCCTTCCGGAAGGGGCGCGCCATGTTCGTGCTCCCAGGTCGAAGCCCCAACGAGCATATGGTGGGCTTCCTGCGCCGAGGGCTGTTCTGGTGGACACCGGAATCGGGACTTCGTCCCGTCGAGGGCCTCCCGGTAGGTCACTACCTGCTTCTTCATGGGCGGCGCCTTCGGGACGGGCGCTATCTGATTGGAACGAACGCAGCCGGGGCTTTCCTGATCGCTCCCACGGGGGCGGTGGAGTCCCTCGATCACCCGGAGGTCTTGGCGGGTCGGGGCCTCTCTCAGTCGCTAGAGGTCTCCCCCCGGCCAGCTCGTCGTCCGAAGCGGGATGGCGCTTCAACGGCTCTTCATCGACGACTCGTTGCGATGGTTCGACCTCGCCAGGGCCGGCGACGTCATCGGCGTGCAAACTGATGGAGGAGGAGGCGTGCTCCTGACCAACGCCGGTCTTTTCCGAGTCGAGCAGGGCACAAGTGGCGAGACTCAGCTCCGTCTCCAGGTCCCCTTGGACCTCGGGCGGAGCCTCCACCGTGATGGAGATCGCTGGCTCGTGGGCGCCGCGGACCAGATCTTGGCCGTCGAGGGGGAGCGCCTGCGAGTCGTCTACGCCGAGTTGGGCCTTTTCGAAGACATGGCCAGCCACCCTGCCCACCCCGAACTCCTCTTCGCAGGGATGAACCGCCAGCTCGTCGTGCTCCGCCGCCAGCACGATGGACGATTCGCGGCGATCCAGCGGGTGCCGACCGTGGTGACGGTCCGCGACCTCACCTTCACAGACGGCCGGACCCTCTGGTTTCGGACGGGTCAACGAGCCTTGAAGAAGCTGGTCAAGACGTCGGACGGCTGGGAACTGCGAACGCCCGAGCTATCTGAAGACTTCGATTCAGCCCAGGGCTACGCCCAGTTCTTTGCCGGCCCGGGTCGGCTATGGGCCAACTTCGGCACGGCGGGCCTGCATCGCCTCGACCCGCAAGGCGACTTCGTGCCGGACCCCAGGCTGGCTTCAACCCTGGGCCTTGAGTTCCCTGAACCCGTGTTGGGAGGACGGCCCGACAACCCCGAGGTCCTTGTCGCCGAAGGGCCCGGACCTGACCGATTCGACCGGTTGTGGCTCGCCCACCGGGAGCCTTCGGATGCCCCCCACGAGGCCGACTGGCACGAGATTCCGACCTGGTACTTCGGAGACATGCAGTCCTTCAACATCTGCCGAGGCGTGATCGATGGGCGGATCTTCGTGGGAGGCGTGGGCCAGGTCTACGCCATAGACGTCGCTCGGGCGTTCTCGCCGTCTCCGCCTTCCCAGCCCCTGATCCGGGTACTCCGTAGTTGGTCAGGGAGCAGCACCGTGACCCGCCATCTAGCTTTCGAAGGGGAGACTCTTCCTTGGAAGGACAGAGGCTTGGAGATTCGATTCGCTTCCCCTGAGCACCACCCGCGCAGCCGGATGTCCTATCGAACCCGAATTCCGCAGCTCGGAGAGACCTGGTCACCTTGGGACGACTCGACGCGCCGCATCTTCGAAACCCTTCCGGCGGGCTCGCTCTCCATTCAGGTGCAAGCGCGAGACGAGACCGGGCGGCAAAGCGATCCTCGTACGGTCTCGATCGAAGTGCGGCCTCACCCCCTTCTGTCTCCCCGGGCCTTCCTGGGCTACGCCGGAAGCTCCTTGGCCCTCATCGCTCTCGGGGCCATCGTTTCGACGACTCTGTTCCGTCGACGGGCTCGACGGCTTCAGGCCGAGCTCTTGGCTCGCAAGACCTCCGAGGCGTTGGCGCGCGGCCACACTCGCCTGCTGACCGACACCATGGCTGGGCTTTCCGAGCAGCCGACGCAGGCCACTTATCTTCAAGGTATTCTTCATGCTTTGAAACGCGAGCTCGACGCTCGCCAGGTTCATCTGTGGCTTCAGACCCCTGACGGAACGCTAGAGCCCGACTTCGCCCTGCCCGATGGGGCACCCTGGCCTTCCCCGTTGCCAGCTGCGGAAGAGCGAGAGGAAGAGAATAGACTCTGGATTCCACTTCGCTTCGAGGGCGAGTCCCTCGGTCTCATCGGCATCACGCTCCATAGGACCAGGATCGATGAACCGTCGAAGCGCTTGGCCCGAGCCCTGGGCACCCAGGCCACGCTGGCCGTCCGGCTGAGCGACCTGGCGACCGACGAGCGAGAGCGCGCCGTCCTCGCCGAGCGCGCATCTCTTGCCCGAGAGGTTCACGACAGCTTAGCGCAGAGCTTCAAGGGGGCCGGACTTCAGCTGGAAGGGATGCTCTTCGAAGCCAAGCCTGGCGGCGTCCTCGCGCCCTACAGTGATCGTCTCGAGCTAGCCCTGGAGCTGACTCGGCAAGGACAAGAAGAGGCTCGTCGCTGTATTCAGCTCCTCCGGGGAGAATCGCCCGACGGAACCGCCTTGGTCGGTCTCCTTCGAACCATGGAATCACAGGCCGGGCGCCAGGGACTGGAGCTCGCGTTCACGGTGTCGGGCGAGCCCTTTGATCCGCCGCCTCGGGTCACATTCGAGATGTTCCGCATCGCCCAAGAGGCGGTGAACAACGCGATCGCCCATGCTCAGTCCGAACGAGCGGAACTCCATCTCGAGTTCGGGGAAGAAGGCCAGATCCAGGTCGTGGTGCTGGATCACGGGGTGGGCTTCGAGACCGAGAGTCACAGAAGGGAAGGGTTGGGGCTTCGCTCGATGCAGGAGCGCGCTCGGCTCATCGGTGCGGCCCTTCATCTCGAACGAGCCTCAGAAGGGGGCACTCGAGTCTCCGTCCGCTGGACGTGCTAGCTCCGTCACGGCCCGTTGATCCGAGTTCGGGTCCCCTCGCAAACTGAGGCCCGGCCTCAGATGTTCGAGGGCCAAGAGACCGCAGAGTCCCCCTCAGCTCTCACGAAACGTCCTGGCATCGGTATTGCTAGGTCTTGGAATCATGATGCGTGTCTCGAATCTTTCATCGCTCCTTCCTCTATGCACGATCGTAGCTTGTGGCGGGACCGATGGGGCCGGGGGCCTGAATCCGTCCGACATGGGATCGGATGATACGGGCCCCCCCGATACGCTGATCGTGGCCTGCCCGCTCATCTACGCGCCGGTCTGTGGCGTGGACGGCCAGACCTATGACAACAGCTGCGTCGCCGAGGGATTCGGCGTAGCCATCGCCTATGAGGGTGAGTGTGGGAACCCAGTTTGTCCCCGCATCTACGCGCCAGTCTGCGGCGTGGACGGTCTGACCTATCCCAACGACTGCGTTGCCGAGAGTCAGGGCGTGACCATCGCCTACGAAGGCGAGTGCAGGGCTCCGGCCTGTCCCCGCATCTACGCGCCGGTCTGCGGCATCGACGGCCTGACCTATCCCAACGACTGCGTCGCCGAAGGCTTGGGTGTGGCCATCGCCTATCAGGGCGAATGCCGAAGCTGCGGCGGGGCAGGAGGTCGTCAGTGCGCCGTCGACCAGTGGTGTGACTTTGATGACAGCGCACCGGCGTGCGGACGACCCGAGGGCGGAGGCATCTGCCGTGTCCGCCCCGATGGATGTCCGGAGTACTATTCGCCCGTCTGCGGCTGCGATGGCCAAACCTACGACAACGAGTGCTTCGCTGCCGCGAACGGAACCGACGTCGACCACGCCGGCCCCTGCGAAGGTCTGGCCTGCGGTGGCTTTGCCGGGCCCACGTGTAGTCCGAAGCAGTACTGCGACTATCCCGAAGGCTTGCCGGCCTGCGGCGCGGCGGACGACCCGGGTCGGTGCCGAGCTAGACCGGAAGCCTGCGATGACGTCTGGGACCCAGTGTGTGGCTGCGACGGACGAACCTACGGAAACGACTGCGAGGCCGCGGCGAGCGGGACCGACGTAGCCTACCCAGGCCAGTGTAGGCGTCCGAGCGGTGTGTGCGGCGGCCGCTCCGGTCAAAGTTGCGAGGCAGACGAGTATTGCGCCTTCGTGGGTGAACTCTGCGACTGGGCCGATGCAGAAGGTACTTGCCAGCCTCGACCGGAGGTCTGTCCGGACGTCGTCGACCCTGTTTGTGGCTGCGACAACCGAACCTACGGAAACCTCTGTGAGGCTCGAGCAGCAGGGGTGGACGCCGCCTACCCGGGCCCATGCCGCTGATCTCAGAAGGTGATGCAGCGAGCCTCGCAATCCACGTCGCCTCGCCCGCCGTTGGGTCCGGTGCCGCGGTTCTCGTTGTTGTTGAGGAACCAGGTGCCGCCGCTGAGGAAGACGTGGCAGGCGGTCGGATTCGGGTCGTTGTTGTTGTGGTCCGCCCAGAACCTGGTGAGGAAGCAGAAGCCCTGCGTCTCGGTGACGCCGAGGTTTCGGTTGCCGTTGCCGTTTTGGGTTTGGGCACCGGATAGCGTCCAGCCTCTAAAGTCGCCGGAGTAGGTCAGGTTGCTGACCGTGGTGCTGCCTGTGATGTTGGTCGTACCCGTGACACCAAGGTTGCCGAAGACCCCCAGAGGACCGTCGAGCCGGGTGCTCGAGAAATCACTGCCGAAGTTTATCCTCAAGACATCACCGAAGTCGGCGACGAGGGCTCGGCCGCCATTTCCGCGGGGACCGGGATTCGTGCCCAAGTAGAGGTCGTCTCCTCCGACGAAGAGGTTGGTCCCCATGGTCACGAGCCCGGCCAGCACCGAGGCCCCGGTGACCGTCAAACCTCCGCTCGAGACAAGAGTAGCCCCGGTCACTGTACTCAGACTCGTCACGCTGCCTCCATTCAGCGTTCCGGGCGCCGCCACCGAACCGGACTCGATGACGACCTGGTTGTTGGCTGGTCCCACGCTCAGCCTCCCCCCCACGCTGAAGTCGGCCGAGCTAGCACTCCAGGCTGCGTAGGGGGCCGGCTCGATGGCTTGCCGGCCCGCCAGGGGAACCAGGGTGCCCGTGCTGTCCTCGACTTGGATGGCAAGATACAGCTTCTCGCCGTCCTGAACCACGTCCTGAATCGACCGAATGCTCATCTGCGTGCCGGCTCCGAGTCCGACTGAGAATCGCCCATTGAAGAACGTGACCATCTGAGACTCCATCCAGACCCGGCGGGACAGGGTGGCGCTGCTTGGGTCGTCCCAGAGCTCGAACTGGAGGTTCACCGAGCCCGTCAGAGGGCTTCCATCGAGGACGAGGACGCCATCGTAGGGGACGACCAGTCCACCCGTGAGCACGTTACTGGTCCCGGGGTTCGAGTCGCTTTGTCCCCATGCGGGTCCAGCCGTGGAAAGTAAAGCAGCGGCGAGGAGAGCGATTCCGGGGAGCCCCCAACCGCTCGAGCGGGGGCAGATGCTGGCGTGGTTCATTGCCGATCCAGCCGACGATTGGCGGCAGATCCCGTCACGCCCTGGGACTATTTCGAAAGGGAGGCTCTGAGTTGGTCAGAGCGGTCTCCGGACCACCCCTCACCTGCTTGTCCCGGCCCACCGCCCCTTCGAAGAGGGTGGGCCGGGAAAGGGCACGTCCGGGTAGAAGTCCTAGGTCACTGGTCGATGTAGAAGGACATGATGGTCGTGAACTTCTCCTGGTAGTTCTCGTTCTTTACGTCGGGATGGCTGATCAACTTCTCGTGCTCGATGTCGTCTAGAATGCTCGCAATCCCTGCTTTGCTACTCTTGTCGAAGAAATCGAGCTCGTTCTTGAACTTGGCGTCGGCCTTGGCGAAGCGTCGCTGGTTCACCCCTTTCGGCTTGCCGGCGTCTTTCACCAGGGCGCTTGGCATCTTCCGCGACGCCTGGAAAGAGTTCGCTTCGATCAGGCTGGTCCGTGTCGGTCCCTGCTGCCCGAGGTAGACCGTGCCCGAGTTCTGGAGCTTGTTGCCCAGGCGTGAGAGCTCCTTCTTTCGCTTCTGGTTCGCCTGCGCGTTGTTGGCCTTGGGCTTGTTGTTGCTTTGGATCTTGATGACGACCTGGTTTCCGTTACTTTTTCCAAATATCTTGTTGAAAATCTTGCCAAAGAAACCCTCGAGGCCGGTCGGGTCCGAGCCCGTCCCAGGGTTGTTGGCGACGTAGGCGTACCCAGTCGTTGCTTCTCCCAAAGACGCCATGTCAGCGGGACCCAGCGAAACGAACTTGGGGTCGAAACGATCCCATCGCCCCGTCAAAGAGTCGAGCTCGCGGTACTTCGCGTGGATGAAGCCCGTCGTGGCGTCGCGCTCCAGACCAGTGAAGCCATAGGTCCCCACGTAGCCGTCGGATGCCCTCGGAGAACCGTGCTGATTGAAGGCCTGATTGCCCCGCACCGCACCACCTGCGTCGGTGGCTGCCACATGCGTGCCCAGATGATCCGTATGGATGAAAGCGAGCTCATCTTCATTCTCGAACAGCAGACGTGCCGCCGCCGCCGCTAGTACGTGAAGAACCGGCAGCCGAGAGCCCCCAGTCAGTGCATCGCCTGCATCAACGATCATGTTGCCATTCCCGTCCCCGTAAACGACAGCTCCGAGCTCCACACCTTCGCGTCGCACCACGCGCTCGTTGTTCACGTCGACGAACATCGTGCCGATACCGTCGCGGACCTCGTACTCATCGAAGCCATACAGCACCAGGGTGCCGTCCGACGAGACCTGTACCACGCGGTCGTTGTCCGAGTATGCGTGAGCACCCACGATGGCACCTCCCCGGGAGATGGTCCTGATGCGTCCCAGTTCATCACGAACATAGTCGGTGTCGGCGCGACTCTCCATGTTGCCACCTCCGTCGTAGGCCATCGGCAAAACGCCGGCGGAAGTCACGGTCAGCGACTGCTGCGGTGAGTAGGCGAGCGCCGTGTCGCGGAACTGGGTAATCCTATCCGTCAGGTCCATCTGGAAGGACTCGCTCGAATCGCCGTAGTCCGCCGACATAACACGGTACCAGTCGTCCAGCACGAGGCTCTGACTCAGGTCGACGGGCGTCATCGTACTGTCGGCCACACTCAAGATGTTGTCTGCGCGATCCATGATGATGGTCACGTCGTGAAAAACCGCACCTGATCCATCCAGGTGGCGCATGGTGGCCAAGCGCTCCAGATCGTCGAAGCCGTACTGGACGGATGCCTGATTCGCGAAGCTGACCCCATCAAGGAGTCCTCGATCTTCGTAGGTCAAGCTGTCGACGTACCCAGGCACCGAGACCAAGCGGTCCGTGCCGTCGAAGACCTGCTCGAGAAGCGTCCCATCTGGGTAGGTGATGGACGTGAGGCGGTCTCGGTGGTCAAAAGTACGGCGATTCACCAAGTCCGCCAGAGTACCGAGTCGGCGGCCAGCTAACACTTCGCGACGCTGGACGTCGTAGCCAAATCGATCGCTGCTTGGGATGATCGAGTCATCGAGCAATCGAATCGGATAGCTGATCATGGCCACACTCCCGGCGAGGTTCGTGCACTCGGTCCGATCGCATCCGTCTGGGAGAAAGTCGTAGAACCAGGTCACCAGCGTAGCGGCTCGGTCTGCTTCGTCGAATCGCTCCTTGATGCGGTTTTGCCCGTCGTATACTCGCGTCTGCGTGACGCCTCGACCGTCGGTGATCGAGACGATGTTGCCAGCATCATCGTAAACGTAGGTGATCGAACCCAGATTGGGATTGCTGACGCCAATGGTCCGACCGATGAGATCCGTGCTGAGTAGATGCCGCTTCCCATCGGAGGTCGTGTACCCCGAGAACGTGCCGGTGCTGTCGTAGTGGAGCGCATTGCCGGACCGGACAATGTTCCCATCCCGACGAATCGACCGCTCGATGCTTATGGTTCGCCCAAGCCCGTCCGTGGTCATGATGGTGGGCGTTTCGAAGCGCGTCCCATTCGAGTTCGTATCCTCCTCGTCGTAGCTCAATCTCGCCAGGGGCAGATAGACAATGCGGCTGCTGATGTCCTCTCCGTAAACTCCGGCTCCGGGCTGAGTGACTTCGATGCTTCGGCCAAGGGCATCGTACCGGTTGGTCGTCGACAGTACGGCGCTCGGCGCCGACGCCTCGCAATCGCCAGTTGGTGAGACGTATGATTGCCACACCTGTACGGGAACGCCCCGAGCATTGTAGGCCCGGAAGCCGGAGATCTGGTAGCGCCCGTCCTGGATACGCCGCCGGTTCTGGTAGATGCGGCCTCGGCCGTCCATGCAGGTCAGGTGCTCCTGGTCCAGAGGTCCATTCTGGGTCGTCCGGGTCCGGGCGCGAATCCGAGTTCGATCGGCGCCAAGCTCGTAGGTGAAGGTGCTGGCCGGTCGATCCTGCATGTCCCCAGGAGCGGTCTGAGAGGCGAGCCGACCGAACTCGTCATATCGATAGAAGCTCGAATCTCGGCTGGTCTCCTCTGCAGCCCCACGCACGATGAACCACTCGGTAGCCTCCGAAACTCTCTGAAAGCTCCGCTCCCAACCTGTCTCCCGTCGGAGAAAGTACGGCTGACCCACATCGTCTACGTTGTGGAGGCTCGTTGAAAGTAGGAAGATCCCACTCTCATCGTATACATAGGAACGCCGGTGCGTATTGACGTCGCTGATGCTCCCATTGGGGTCAATGGCGGTGACTGTATTGCCGTCCGAGTCTCCCTCCGATCGGACTTCGTTCAGTATGGTTCCGCCTTCGTCAACCTTGAGCGTTCTCCGGCTGACGAAGCCCGCCGTCGCCTGGCCCAAGGGCAGTCCCTGGAAATCGTCACCGTCGTAGTAGGTCAGAGTTTCGGCAAAGTCCGTATTGTTCGGGTTGTCGTACACCCGCTCACGGAACGGTAGTCGAATGAGCCAGCGCTCGGCGGAGGGGGCTGCGTAGCTCGTCTCCGTGTAGAGCTCGTCTCCACTCACGCTAACAACGCCAAGCTCTGACTCGAGACGAACGTTGCCGTAGCCATCGTAGTCCATCTCTGTTCGGACGGTCTTCCATTCGCTCGTACGTGTCAGGCCTTCCTGATGCTCGACCTCCATAGCGGCGTTGCATGGGAAATAGACCCCTCGGCGTCCCTGGCCCTCTAGAGTGGCGGGAGCAGGAACCTCATCCAGGGGACAGTCCATGAAGCTGTTTCGGGTCACGCTGAGGACTCGGCCACCGCTCCGAACTGTCGTGGTCAGGGGGAGACCGTTCCGATGAGGTAGGCTCCGGCCCACGTCGAAGGTGAGGATGGTGTTCGCCTCTTCTTGAAAGGCGTCACCCTCCACGACAGTCTCGACGCGCTCGAAACCGCGGTACTGCTTCTCCAGGCCGTCGTAGAAGCCGTCTCGATACGTCATCCGAGTTATCTCGTGCAGCCCACTCCCGTCGGAGCTACCGGTGAGCGTTACGTACCGGTCAATAGACGCGACCATGTTCATGGGAATCGACAACTCGTAGGTCCATTGGTTGCCTTCTCCGCGGGCCCGGGAAGCCTCTTCCGCCGCCGTCGTATAGCTGATCTCTTGCACGCTCCCGATCCCATTGGTGATTCGGGTGAGGAGATTCGGACGACGCGGGAAGAGCTCGAGATAGCTCACGGCCCCGTCTCCGCTGAACCAAACCACGTCCTCGGAGCCGTTTCCGTTCATGTCCGCATAGAAGACGGCCACGGCAGCGCCGCGCTCAGGTATCTCGCCCACGATGTCCTCGGAGTCGATGACTCGAAAAGGATCGAAGCGGCTTCCGTTTCGGTTGATGGCATAGCGTAGATTCGTCTGTCCCACGATGACGATGTCGTCGAGACCGTCGCCGTTCAAGTCTTCCAGGTCCAAACGAGACAAGTCATTGGCAGAGATGCTGAGCCCGTCAATCGGACGCCATGCGTTGGCGCCTTGACCACTCCAGTTGCCTCGACCGAGGTTGAGACGGTAGCGAAGCGAGCCATCCTGTCGGATCTCGACCGGGTCACTCAACCCATCACCGTTGATATCGGCAAACTGCACACCCACACCGTTCGTGCCGAAGGGTGCGCCAATGGGCATGATGCCGGCATCGACGGTGAACTGGCTACCGCCGTTTCGGTACAGCGTGGTGGTCTGAGATGTCGAGGTGAGCAGATCCACCCGCTTGTCATCGTCGATATCGATGAAGCGAACATCTGAGAAATCGACGTTCCTAATCCTGGTTACATCCTGGACCGTATTCAACGCCGACCAGTCTCCGTCGCCGCCATTCTCGAGCCATGTGCCCGTATTCGTCTCCAGTAAATCGGCCCGTCCGTCGCCGTTTACGTCCAGGACCTGGACTTCGCCTCCACCCAGACGGACGGCACTGCCGGTGCCGATGGCACTGGCAACTGGAGCCGAAAAGTCATGGTCGAATCCGAGCCCTTGGGGCGTGAGTTGATTCATGAAGAATCGGTGAGCCCCTGCCTCGGTCGTATCAACGACGTCGGGGAGGCCGTCGGCGTTGATGTCAACCAGAGTGGCCCTTCCGTTGGAGAGCGTCACCGATCCCTGGAGCGTCCCCATCTCGACGAGAAAGGGTGTGTCACAGTCGGCGCCCACACAGTCGACGCCTAGAGCGGCTGAATAGCCGAACTCATGAACGATGGGATAGAGGCTACCGCCGACCCGTCCTCCGGTTCCGTATTGCTGCACGCGCGCCAGTCGAGAGAAACCGCCAGCTGCTGAGTCGTCTTCGTAGCTGAGAACGTACTCCCGGATGATGTTGCTGCCGTTGAGCACCGTCATGGAGCGCAGTCTGTTGACGGTGAGCTCCTCATAGCCGCGACTGGCGTCGGATAGTACGTCCGGCCGCGCCTCGTAGGCCAGGTCGATGCCGTAGATGTCTCCGTTGCCAAGGCCGTCGTCCACATAGGAGACACCGGTCAGTAAGGGCACGGTGCCGTCGAGACTGCCGTAGGAGTAAGTTACGGCATGGTCGTAGACGTCGACGGTCTCCACCAAGTGGTACTCGGCCGTGCCCCCGCCGGGCCGGGTCCGCCGTGCATTCGGGACGAGCATACCGTTGCGGTCGGCGCCAAAGAAGCTCTGGCTACCATCGGGGTGGTCGGCCACCCAGTAGCCCTCGCCACCGTCTGCCGCGTTCACCCAGCGGTAGCGTACGAAGGTACCTTCAAAGCGGGCTCGGTAGACGAGCTCACCGTTGGCGCTCCCGACCTGGACCAACTCCGCTCCACCGACGTCGAACAAGTCCTCGGTCGTATAGTTGGGGGCTCCCCGAGAGGTCATTCGTCCTACGGAAGAGAGCGACATGGACCAACCGATACCGAGCGGCCCTGAGCTGGCCCCCGAGTTATACCGCAGAGTCAAATCTGGGGTCACGCCCGCGAAGCCCTGGGGGACAGTGATGGGCACGGTGTGGATCATGGCGCCCATGTTGGCGTCGAACTCGACGTCGTCACCAACGCCCTCCAGGGACCCGGGTCCCTCGGGCAGACTGACGCGGTCGTCATCGACTCCGGTTTGAGCGGCGGCGGTCGAGGTCCAGGCCAGGACCGCAGCGAGCGCCGGTACGAGGAGGTGTCGGGAAGATGGACTCATAGCTTTCCTTCAGCCGCCTTCCACGGCGATAAGCCGACAAGTTGGACGATGAGCTCAGAATGCGGGGGCGATGAGACGGGCTCCGGCCACGGAGCTCTAGAACGGACCGAGGCCCGCCCGAACTCGTGCACCGGGCGAGCCTCACGATTTGCAGCAACGAGACTAGTACAGGCGTAGAGCCCGGGGGTTGCCACCAGCATCGCGGAAGCAGGGTCCGCCACTGCTGCACGCCGTGGTCGAGGTGGTCAGTGGAACACGGACCATTGGAACCTGGGGTACGACGCCCACGAGCTCGATGGCCTGGGGGGCTCCTCCCGTGATCGCTCCGCTGCCGGTCAGCCCGCTTGGGTCTCCGGTACTCGAGGCGAACTCGCCGCACATCCAGTAGCCTCTGCGGCCACCTCCGAACGCCTCATCCTCGACGGGGGCATGCAGAGCGCAGAAGCCGTTTTCTTCGCAGCCGTAGTCCGCGAGCTGCCGTCCCGTGAGATTGGTGCGCGCCGGCGTATCCATGCCACCCACATGCAGCTTGCGATCGTCTCTGCGAAGCCGGGTCGGACACGATACTTCGCAGTCCGCACCGGCATAGTTCACGCTGCACGAACAAATCAGCTTGCCGAAGTCGCCGCGGTTGGCCGCCGTTAGAACGGACTCGAAGTTGGTCAAGAATCCGGGACAGAACCGACTGAACCCCTGATCAACCTCTGGAGAGCCAATCGGCGTGCCCACGATGGTGTCATTCGATTCGTCGATACAGCCTCGTTCGTAGGGCCCCGGCGACTGCAGAAAGCGTCGGGCGACGAAACCTACTTGATCCGTGCTCACCTCCGCGCGGTTGGCGTATCGACAGGAAATGACCGGCACGTCGGGCTGGTTCGTCTCCTCGCTCTGAGACAGGGACTCGACGCAACCGGCCTCGCCGTTGCACGAGACGGCTCCGCAGTCGTTGAAGTCATAGGCGGTGTCCAAAACACCCGGCTCGCTGAGCAGGTCAGAGGCGATCCGGTTCTTGGCTGCCCCTAAAGAGATGCGAGCACACTGAAATTGACTATGGTGCGTCATGCCCAGCCACGGCTCATCGTCCAGTGGAAGCTGGCCGGCATCGCGCAAGGAGCAAAGATCGTGGTCCTCGACGTCGTCGCCGTCCACCGACATCCCCGTGCCGACCGGAGCCTCCAAGGCGCAGGTCCCGGTCTCCTGCCCGCAGCTGAACTGACCAAAGTCTCCTCCGAGTCGACCCACGGCGTCACCTACGTCGTAGTCGCCTCGGCGCCGCCGAGTACAGGAGGTCCAGTAGCCGTCCCGTCCCACTGTATAGGTCAGTGGAAACTCCATCTCGCATCGCGAGCGCTCAGAGACCACGTAGGTCCCTGGAGCGCTGCGAACGCCAGGCTCATAGCCGCTCGTGTGGAGCTCCAAGAAGTACGAAACCGCTCCGAAGAGCACGTCTTCGTCCTGGACGGAAACGCCCACGACATCGCTTCGCTGAGCCGGCTGAACCTCCTCCACGTCCTCTACGCCATTGGCGTTGAAGTCTCCTTCGAAGCTCACGCACGCCTTGGTCAAAGCGTTGAGCTCGGATGCCGCAAGCTTCCTATCCGCGAAAGCCGGATACTTGGTGTTGTCGAGCATCAGTGTATTGTCGTTCTCCAGCTCGTCGTTCTCGAACATCGTGACGGTCGTAAGCCCGTTCGGACAGGCGTCGGCTGCGGATGTACTCGGCGCCCAATCCACGATTGCATCCCCACACAAACCAACGTTTCGCGACTGTCCGTACTCGTTCACGAGACGGACACGATCCACTGTACGTCGAGCACATCGGAAGTTGGCCAAGGTCGCCAAGTCCGGCCCTCCTTGGGGCGGGTTGGAGGCGGCGTCGTATACCAGCTCGGCCGACTCTGCGATCCAACCGTCCGCGTCATTGTCGCAAATGGCCGGGAGGGCGTTCACACCCAGCGGCCGGTAGTAGTCGTCCAGTGTCTCGCAGAAGCACTGCGCGAAGGGATCACGCCAAGGCCATATCCTGTCGGACTCCCCGGGATCATCGCCACAGGTCACGCTGCAAGAGGTGCACTGACTTGGGTTCATGGGTCCGCCGACCGGGCCCGCAGTACCGTCCGGACAGGGACGCACTCGACAACGCAGCTCGCTGCCGTCCGTGACGTCGGCGCAGAACACCTCTTCCTCACAGGCACACTGGCCATCGACCTGAGCTCCGAAGATGCGGCCTTCTCCACAGCTAAGAGTTCCGCATGAGACACACTGACCGTTGACGTCGATGGCTTGTCCGTCTGGACAGCGCTGACGGCACTGTGGTGTGCTACCGGCCTGCGGATAGAAGCAGAATTGACCGTCGAAGCAGACCGATTCTCCGCAAGCTCGAGCCGGCTCGCACTGTCCTGTCCTTGGATTGACCGACGTTCCGGCTTGGCAGGCTCCACAAGCGGCACCTCCCTCGAGCGTCACGCAATCGCGCCCGCGCATGGCGCAATCGGTGGAGATGGAGCCGGGCACTCCTTCGACACAAGTACCGGTGGGGTCCAGCATGCAAATCCCGCCCATGTCCACGTAGCCGGGCTCACAACCCAAGCATAGGGCGTCGTCCTCCAGTCTGGCGCCAGGCATACAGTCGCGCCGGTCCACTGCGCAGCCGAGAGAGCCACAGGTCTGGACGCACTGCCCTCCCATGGCAGCATCTACGCAGACCTGATTGTCTCGAGCACACTGTTGTCCGGTCGCAGTCGGCTCGCCGCTGCCGTCCAGGCATGGCTCCCCTTGCTCGGCGCAGGCGGCGCCATCCCAGTAAAAGCCGGGAACGCAGGACTCGGGTACGCAGATCGCATCACCCCCGAAGTTTCCTTCCAGATCGGCCTCGCAGAGCTGGTTGGGTAGGCAGTCGAGCTGACTGCAATCGATCGAAGCTCGACACACGAGCTGGTTCATGTCGCAAACCAGATCCCCTGCGCACTGCGCGCTTGCCGTACAGCCGCAGGTTTCTGGCTTCTCGGTCTCCGGGCACGCCACGCAGTCCATCCCCCCGCAGTAGTTATCGCCCTGGCAGGCATCCTCACCGTCACAAGGACAGCCGGGTACGTCCGACGCACACGTACGACAGGTATTCGTACCATCACAGTAGACGTCTCCACCCAAGCACTCACCCGCCACATCGCAGGGGCAATCCACGGTTCCGTCGGTACAACTCGCGTCGACACAGGTCCCTTGCCGGCAGCTCAAGCTGCCATCGCAGACCTCTCCGGACCCACAGGGACAGTTCTCCGATCCAGGCGTGCACTGGGTACAAAGACCGTCACCGCAGACTCCACCGGCGTCACAGGTTCCATTAAGTCGGCAAATGCACCCCAGGGCACCACGAGCACAGTCTACGCAGACCTCACCCACACACTCACCCGAGGTGCAGCTACCATCCACACAGGCACAACCCACCTGACCCGAATCACAAGCAGTGCAGAGCCCTTCACGGCATTGAGTCCTCCCCTCGGCGAGGTAGTTCGAGTCCGCCACACAAGCGGCACTCTCGGTGCAGGTTTGGCAGAATCCCTCCAGACAGACCTGGCCACCCGTCTCACAGTCAGTTGACCTGTCGCAGGGCGCCCCGAGCGGATCGGTACCGCCTCCGCAGGCGGCGATGAGGAAACCGCTCGCCACCGTCAACGCCAGCCACAAGGCTCGACTCAGGTTATCGTTGATCGTTCTCATGGTGCCTCGGCTCGCTCAGTACACCGTGAAGTCGGTGTAGAAGATGTACAGCTTGATGTCGGTCAGCTGATCGAAGTTGATGTCCAGGTTTGCTTCTTCGTCTCGCTGGTTGAAGATGAGTTCCCAAGTGTCATTGATCAGCGGTAGATCTCTCAGTCTGAAGCTTCGGTAGACGCCAGGCTCCTGGGTGAACTCCCGGATGGAGTTGAAGTAGGGGTTGATGACCGCCGTTCGCTGGGGGAAGCGGTAGAAGAGTTGACCGCCGTCCACGGTATCCACCGTGGAGGTGCCTCGCTGACGTAGGTAGACGCGACCCACGAAGTCACCGATGTCGTTCCCTTCGACGTTGGCCTCTACGTAGAAGATTTTGTGGTTTCGGGTGAGCGGCGAAACGCTCTGCAGCCGGGTCGAGAAGGGCACCGTCAGGTAGCCATCGGAGTTGAGATACTGCGGATCTCGGAGCAGGTCTCGCATGATAGCCGCCCTAGAGTTGACGCCGAGCGGCTTTCCGTTGCTTCCGACCCGGGGGATGTCGAACAAATCGTCTCTCAACGAAATCTGGATGACCCGAGTATCCGGGTTGCCGTAGACCTCTTCAAATGACAAAAAATCATTTCGGATCTCCGTGATGTAGTTCTCCAGGTTGAAGTCTCCAGCCGAGACCATTCGGGTGAGAAAGAGCTGATCCCGGGCCGCGTAGCTCTGGCTCGTATAGTACTCGTAGACGAGCGTCAGCCGGTACGCCTC
>JBCCQA010000047.1:0-21909 GCA_039024635.1 Myxococcota bacterium
CAGTTGAGTACGGAGCTGGGGTTCGCGACTTTGATGTCGCTCAGGACCTGTCGACAGCGCGACACCCAAGGTTCGCATCACGCAGGACTAGGTCGTCGGCGGAGAGCCCGTCAACGAAGCTTGGCCGGTGTATTGGAGCCCCTAAGACACAGCTCTGCGATGGCACGAACGTGACGATGGTCCGTGCCGCAGCAGCCTCCAAAAACGCGGAGTTCAGGGAGGACCGACATCAGGCCCACGTAGCCTTGGGCGAGCTCCATTGGATCTCCCTCGTCGAGTTCCTCGGAGGCATCCAGCTCGGCGTGGCTGCATCGGGAGGCGTTGGCGCGAACACCTCGAATGCGTCGTTTCCAAGCTGCATCGGGACCAAGGACAGAGACGAAATGGTCAGGATGGGCACAGTTGATCATGTAGTACGTGGGACTCTGGACTACGTGCTCATCCACCTCTTCTATGGCTTCGCCCAGCGGCTGGCCGGAGGGAAGACGACCATCAGTCTCGACCGTGAAAGAGAGCGCGAGCGGGAGGCCACGGGTGGAACAGGCCCTCGCGATCCCTTTGGCCTCCCCGGAATGGGTCATCGTGACCGCGCTGACCATGTCAACGCCGGCTTCGTCCAGGCTGGCTATCTGCTTGGCATGGTAGGCTTCGGACTGACTCGGCGTCATTCCCGTGCCAGCTACATAACCGTCGCCCCGAGGACCGATCGTACCACTGATCACAAAGGGCTGATCTTTCTCGAACTCATCCCGCAGTTCGAAGAGGAGACGGACAGCGGACCGATTGGCCCGGTCGAGCTCGGCGGCAGAGTACCCCAGCCGTTCGCCCCAATCCTGGCTAGCCCTCCAGGTGGCACTGTCCATCACGAAGCCCCTTGATTGGGCGTGGGCGATTTCGATGTAGGGCCGGTAGTACTGCTTGAGTGCATCCTGTCCCTCTGAGGAGCGCAGGACGTGGAAAGCAGCGAAGAGAGGGAGCTCGAGACCCTGGTGGAAGACCAGCGTG
The DNA here is from genome assembly GCA_039024635.1 of Myxococcota bacterium. Taxonomy (GTDB): domain Bacteria; phylum Myxococcota; class Kuafuiibacteriia; order Kuafuiibacteriales; family Kuafuiibacteriaceae; genus Kuafuiihalomonas. Next base: position 1,006 of record JBCCQA010000047.1, read on the forward strand.
GTTTCGAGCCCACCGTCGGTGAGCAGACGAGCATCGCCGAGCTGAGGAAGGTCATTTCGGTACTTCTTGGGTGTCATGAATCGCTCCCTGCCTGAGGGTTCAGAGGCTGACGAAGTTGGCATGCCCAACTCGATTTCAACATTCGGGCCAAGACCGTTTGGGCCGGGAAGTCGCGACTTCAGCGGTGCTTCGTGCGAAACCACACACGGAAATCTGGGAGGGCCTCAGCGTTCTTCCGAAGGCGTGAAGGCTGATGTCTCATCGGACTCGAATGGCAGCATCGATGCTGCCCGACCCCGGACACGGAACGGAGACGTCCGCGCCCTGAACGAAGGTGCTGAGCCAGCGAATGGGATAGCGGCCAGGTGGGGTCGAAGGCTCGATTTGGAAGATCAGTTGGTCTCTGAGCATACCCGCCAAGAAGGTTGGACACTCGATGTCCTGGGCCGAAGTGCGGGCGGTCCAGATCACGAGATCTCCGTCCTGAGCTCTCGAGAAACAGCCCAGCGCCGTCTCGTTCAACAGGGTGAAGCGCTCATCATCGATCTCCAGGGTCCCCGACTGAACGCCCGTGCCCTCGCAGCTGGAGGGCAATAAGGCGAAGACGGGGAGAGCGACCGCCGAACCGGCTTCGCCTTCAACTTCATCGAGGCATAGGGTCGCTTCATCGACTTCGCCTCGGTCTGAGCAGCGAAGGGGGGATGGTCCCAGGTCAGGTCCCCCGAGGTCGGAGGTGCCGAGGTCTCGGGTACCCAAGTCGTCAGAACCCGCATCGAAGCCACGCCCCGCGTCCGCACCCGAATCGGGCTCGGTGATCCCCGCGTCTTCGACGAGAAGCTCGAGATCCTGATAGCATCCCGCGAGACAGCACAGGCTGAGGCAAAGACCTCTCATGGCCGTGGCCTGACCCCCCATACTACGCGGATGCCCAAGCGCAGACGAAGCGGTCCTAGGGTGAGCTCATCTGTCCCAAGGAGTGTGCGGGGGGTAGGAAGAGGCGTCGCCACGCCGAGGGCGCCGCCCCATGCCCACGAACCCCGTTGACGCATGAGGGCCAGCTGAAGCTCGGGCTCAGCGAGCACCACCCATTCGCTGCGTCCGACGGCCGCCTCGTCGCGAGCCTCGGCCTCCAGATTCTCGAAGCGAAGGCCCAAATGGAGACCGGGGACGAAAGTCCAGGCCTTGCCGAGCGGGAAGGGGCGAACGAGCCCGATCCGTGGTCCTAAGCCCAAGTAGCGGAGCTGGGCCGCATCGACACCGACCCGACCGAGCTCGAGATCGAACCCGGGCCGCAGCACGAATCCGCCCCAAGGAAGCCCGAGCCAGAGATGGAGGCCGCCTGCACCGAGAAGAGGCCCGCTCGACGTCGTCGAAGCGCGGGCATCGAACCCGACCTGCACTGAGCTTGGGGGCGTGAAGGGCTCAATGGGCTCTGGCTCCGCGACGACGGTCGAGGAGGAAGGCGGGCCAGCTTGGGCCAGCTGACCGACCACCAGCGCCAGCGCCTTCTCCGAAGCGGCGGCGCCCATCCGCTTGGTCCTGCGACCTTCCGGCCACAGAACGGAGACCAAGATGACGTCCTCGCTGCAGTCCAGCTCATAGGCCTCAGGTCTACGCGCCAGAACCTCCAGCTCTAGGGCAATGCGACGCTCCAGAACCGCTGCGTCCAGCCCAATACACGGAGCGCCCGCAAGCAGGCTCCCGAAGAGGAGGAGGGCCCCCATGCATCTGAGTGTGCCGAGCCTGCGCCGGAGGCTCGAATGTTTTCGAGGAACATGGGGGTTACGCTAGGCCCCAACGCCTGCTCGAAGGCCCCGGTGAAGTATTGTGAGCCTTTGGATGGCTTTGGTCCCACTAGGAGACGGTGCGAGCAGATCCAACATCCGAGCTCTCCGACGGAGTTCTGGTGTCGAGGGCCCGGGAGGGAAACCGTGTAGCCTTCGAGCAGCTTTATCGCCGCCATGCGCGACGTATCGCCGGTCTGGTCTACCGCCTCTTGGCTTCCGATAACGAACTCGACGAGCTCGTCCAAGAGACATTCCTCGCTGCCTACGAGGGTCTCGACAGGCTTCGAGAACCCGAACGCTTCGGTAGCTGGCTCCGGAGCATCGCCGTGCACAACGTCCGGCAAAAGATTGCACGTCGTCGTCGATGGCGGAACGTGCTCGAGCGCTTGACGGTGCCGACCACGGTCGAGCCAGGTCTAGGGGAAGCAGCTCAGTCGCTCGCTCAGCTTCCCCCTGAGCTTCGTATGCCCTTCGTCCTTCACAAGCTGGACGGCTACACGGTCGAAGAGACGGCATCGCTCTGCCGTATCTCAAAGGCGACGGCAAAACGGCGGTGCGCTGAGGCGAGCAAGCGACTGGCAAGGAGGATGTCATGACAGAGCTGGACACGGATGAGCTGCGCCGTGAGCTCGCGCCGCCATGGTCTGACCTTCGAGAGCAGCGTGTCTTGACCGGCCTTCGCAAGCGCATGGAGGCTTCGGGTCCGAAGGAAGCTCCCCCGCAACGGACCTCACGCCGGCCGGTCGCCTTGTCGGCTGCCTTGGTGGCGGCGGGCTTGGCCGCGCTATGGTGGGTCTATCCCAGAGTAACCATCGACCCTCATCGCCTGCGGCTCAGCGCAGCTGCGGTAGCCATGGTCGACGAGACCGCCAACGTCGTCGTGCTGGAGCGCGATGAGAACTTGGTCGTGTTGGCCCAGCAAGGTGGCCAAGTTCGATACGAGGTCGACCCCAGTCGAGGCGAGACGGTCGTCGTTCGGGCCTCGGGGGTGGAAATTAGGGTCCTGGGCACGATCTTTTCGGTAGCGGACGATCGCTGGGTCGAAGTCTCCGTCGAGAGAGGCCGAGTCTTGGTCGACCAAGGGGGAGAGCGCGCTATCTTGACTTCGGGGGAACGGGCTCGCTTCGCACCCGTCGAACGATCCCTGCCCGAGCTGGATCGGGAGGAAAGTCTGGCTTCGCCGCCAGGTTTGGAGGCCGAGGACGGCCTACGAGACCCGCTCCCGTCGCAGGAAACAAGCCCGACGCCGAGCAATAGGAGAGCGCGCCACCACACGCCCATCGAGGCACCTCCGGTTTCGGCCTCGACCTTGCAAAAGCCCGAAGCCTCGCCCACGGAGGCGCTACCCAGGATCGACGCTTTTCAAAGCCTGGTCGATGAGGCCGAACGTCTTCGCATGGATGGCGACCTGGACGGAGCTGCCGACCGTTATGCGCAAGCACTCAGAAAACAGTCCAATCAAGAGGCCCATTCCTTCGTCTTATTCTCGCTTGGTGTCGTCGAAGAGGCTCGTCACAACTTCGCGGCCGCGGCCCGTCGCTTTCGCGCCGCGCGAAACAACGAGGGGACGAACTTCGTAGAAGAAGCACTGGCTGCCGAGGCCCGCAACTGGGCCAAGGCTGAACGACACGAAGAAGCCCTGGCAGCGTCCAAGCTCTATCGTGAGCTCTATCCCAACGGCGCCTACCTCGACGCTTTACCGTTCTAGGCAGATTTTCCTGAGCCTCCCGATGGCGCTTCGCGCACCTACGGGCATGTCATCGAAAATGAGTGCACCTCTCGTCGTCGTGTTCTTCTTCTTCGCCTGCGAGGAAGGCGGAGTGGACCTCGAACCTCGTGCCGATGCCGGTCGACAGGAACCAGACCTCGGAACGCGCCCCGACATGGGCACTCCCTCGGATGCCGGGACCGAGCCAGATGGAGGTACGCCCCTCCCCTTGGACCCCTACTGCGACGACGGAAACCCGTGCACACGGGACCGTATCCTGGGTGATGGCTGTCGAAACGACCCCCTTCCGGACGGCGCCATCTGTGAAGACCAAGACTACTGCACCCTCGGCGATAGCTGCCAGGCGGGGGTCTGCGCCTCAGGCACGCAGTCCTACGGTCCCATGGCGGCTATGGGCCAGTCACACAGCTTTGGCACACTGTATGGTTCCGTGATGGCCGTCGATGAAGGACGGTTCATATTCGTGGACTCGCCCAACCAGGGAAGTCGTCTCGAGGTCGTCCACATCGACGGCCAAGTCGAGCCCAGGAGCCATTATGTCGACCCGGACTTGAGTCTGTTTTCGAACGAGCGCTTGGCCTGGACTGCGCTGGGCTTGGGCTATGTGGCGTGGATCGAAGACCGCTTCTTCGATCGAGACATCGTGATCGCGCGACTGGATGACGACGATCAGGTCGTGGAAGAATCCAGACTCGAGCTGCCGGAGGGAACGCCGAGCGTCCGCAGCCTGGTTCGTGCCGAAGACAGAATCTACCTGTGTGCCAACGACTTCTTCGCGGGCGCGGGGCTGCTGCGCCTCGACTGGACGCCCGGAAAACCTCCTCGATTCGCGGGTTCTCTCGCCCTGGGTGAACGGTCCTGCGGCGAGATGGCCACCAGCTCAGATGGTGCAAGGCTCTACTTCGACACATCGAGTGGAGCCCGGTGGATGGAACTCGCCCAGGAACCACCGGTAGTCCAGCCCCCTCTCGGGGGCGTCGCAACGCCCCACGTCCTCGGGGAACGTCTGTATCTCCACGGCAGAGATGAAATCAGAGTCCTAAATGAAGAAAGCCGGGCCCTCATCATGACCATTCCCGGGCGCTACGACGGTATTTCTGTGAGTCCACTGGGGATCTGGACCGAATCGACGGTGAACGCCAACGGAGGAACGGAAAGCCGAGTCGGGTTCATCGACCCAGCTGTCGGACCGGAACCCATCGATGAAGTTACCATTCAGTTCATCCAGCTCAACGCCTTGTCGGATCCGATACGCCTGACGAGTGACGGCCGCCGGCTTGTCCATAGCTTCACCAAACGGGTCTTCGAGCTCGATGGCGATCGCATCAAAGAGCTAAGTCATCCCCGCCTTGGAAGTCCGCCTCAGATTCTAGGTCGAGGTGGCGAGATCGTGGCCTGGAGTCGCTTTACAAGCCACCTCATCGATCTCTCGGATCCTCTCCGTCCGCGTTTCAGCGTCGGCGGTCCCCACGGACTAGATCCGGCTGCGACCCTCACCGACCCGCCGGGGAGCTTGTGGTCCGACCTGAACCCTCCGGGGATCATCGAGCCCAACCTCATCCGGCTTCGAAGCGATGCGCGACGCATCATGCGTCGCAGTATGACCGCATCTGGTCCTACGGAAGAGGACGGTTTCGAGCTCCAGGCAGGGGACGGACTCGCCGGGATGTGGGGAGACTCGATCTATCGGATCGAGCCGCAGGGAGCTGGCAGACTGGAAGCAACTCTGCGTCGGCTAAGAGTTCCATTGAATGGTCCACCTCTTTCCTTGGACAGTTGGGCCTTGATCCCCTCCGAGGGAATCAACCTGGGACTCGTGAAGCCGTCCTTGGCCATCGACGTCGACCCGGTCGCCCGTCGAGCAGTGGTAGCGCTTGGCATCATCAGGAGTCTGGAGGATCAGGAGGGATTCCTCTTCGACGTCGACCTTCAGACGGGGACGATCCGAGAGATTGCTCGACTGAACGAAGCACCGAGAGCTCTTCGCGTCGTAGGCGACCGTGTTGCCTACGTGGCGGGGTTGGACATCGTTTTCTTCGAACTAGATCAAGGCGAAGTGTCCCGAGTCGACGGCTTCGAGCGCTTCATTGAGCACGCATTGGGCTTCGACGGTGAACGGCTCTACGTCTCTGAGTACCGCCGCATACTCGCCTTGCCTTGGGCGGCCACGAGCAGTTCGGGTGCGAGCCGCATCCAACTCGACGCGGTCCCGACCTCGCTGAGCTTCACCGCCCAATACGGCGCGGCGGCGACCGCCAATTCCATCACTACCCTTCTTCCCGCTTGCGAACCCTGACCCGAACGGGCCCAAGCTCTCCCGACCACGCGAAGCCTCGTCGTACGTGGGTGACAACCCTCATCGGAAGCTGAAGAGGTTCAGGCTTTCAGGCCAAGCTCTAGCTCTACCCAGTAGCTCTCAGGGGTATGAGGAAGCTAATCATGGCGCTCGCAGTCGGACTGAGCTCTGCCTGCGGGGATGACCCGGCGAGCAACGATGCTGGAAGCACCGACATGGGCAGCCCGGGCGAAGTCTTCGAGGGGCCCTTCGACCTAGCCCAGGACGTCGAAGTCATCGACTTTGGAGACGTCCAAGCCCAAACGGATAGCGAGGCTAGGATCGTGTCTTTGCGCAACGTCGGAGGCGAAGACATCATCGATCTTCAAGCGATGGAGGGCGTGGGATTCCTGCGAGGAACCTTCTCCTTTTCCCTGGCCGCCAACAGCCTGGCTCCTGGTGCCTCCACCGAGCTGCGGGTTGTGTTCTCTCCCGCGGAACTAGGACCGGCGAGCTCCATGATCCTGCTGTTGGCGTCGGACGGTCAAACGATGCGTTCCTATGGTGTCGACCTGGAAGGGGTCGGCATCCCGTCCGAAGTGGTAGTTACGACCGGTTCTCTGAACTTCGACATGATCCAGGTTGGACTCGACGGCACGCGCTCTTTCGGACTTCGAAACGATGGTTCGGTATCACGAACCGTGGAGTTCTCATTCAGTGCGAACGTCAGCATGTGCGCCGGCGACGCCAATCTGTTCTGCCTTGTCCCACCCAACGACGAGTTTCGCGAAACCGCCAGGCTGGAGCTTACGTCCGGCGCCGCCCAGAGTTTCGAGGTCCGTTTTCTGCCTCCGGCCAGCGGTAGCTTCAGCGCATCCATCGGCTACGAATGCCTGGACTTCGGCTGCGGCGGTGAAATCGCTTTGCAGGGTTCTGGGCAAGAGATCGGCATTCCCGGGGGATGAGCCTGGTCCTTGTCAACCGAGTCAGGTGTAGACAGGTAGAATGGCCTTTTCGAGAGGCTCGACATCTTTGTCGATGACGCCGTAGTGAACGAGGACCTTCTCCGTGTAGCTCGAAAATGAAGAGTACCCTGAGGTCGGAACGCTCGCGACCAAGGGCGTCCATCAGCTCTGGACCCGATCAGCTCGATGGATCCATGACTCGACCGAAGAACAGCCATGTCTGCGTCGGCCGGTCACGGATGATGAAGTAGAAGGGGCGGTCGACCGTCACCGTGAAGTCGGCCACCGGAGCGCTGGTCTCGCCCACGACCACGGCGGTTGCTGCCGCCGCCTCGGCCCCAGATTCGTTCACCGCGATGAAGGCCTTGTGAAAGGCTTCGTCCACGTAGAGGCTTCGATCCGCGACCATACCGCTCAAGTCGGCGCTGCTGAAGGTCTCGGTCATGCCCATGTCGATGAGGACGTCGCTGAGCGTGAAACCGGCCTCGAACTCGAACTTGGGCAGGCTGAGCTCGACCATGGCCGGCGTCAGAGCGTCCAGTGCGCTCCGCAGCGTCTCCATCGAGAGCTGACCGTCGAAGCTCTCGAACTCCCCCGCGTCGGGCGCGACGACGACCATCGAGAGGGAGTCTCCGCGGAAGGGCATCTCGACCGCAGTCCATCCTTCACCTGCGGCGTGGCCATAGCCCCCAAGCTGATTCATGAAGTCCGCTCGAGCCGTCGTTCCATCGACAAGCTGAAAGTCGCCGGCTGTCGTGAAGGCCTCTTCGAAGGGTGAAGACCAGGGCGCCTTGAAGTAGATGGCGTTGGTCAGGACCGCTATGGTGTTGGAGCGAATCGACCCCGCAGGCAGCAAATCTTGAATCCGGTCTCGCGTTCGGTCTTCCACCCAGCCGTTGATGATCTGCCGAGATCTCTCCGACTGACCCTGTAGGTCGAGGGACTCGATCCCTGCCCCGTAATTCAAAGCCAACGTGTCCAGGTACTCCTCCCGCCAGTCGACGCCCTCTTGCCCCCAGAAAGCGTTGGCCTGCCGAAGCTCGACCGGATCCAGGTCCTGCTGGGCGTCTGCTGGAAGCTCCCGTCCGGCCAAGGCCAAGTCGAGGGCGTTCATCGCATCGTGAAAGCGCGCCTGGTCCGGATCGAAGTGCAAGACTTCCGACATCTCTTGGGCCGTGGTGCTGCGAGCACCGGCGTACACCATCGCGAAGGCGGTCCGGATGGACAGGGTCGACAGCACGGCGTTCTCGCCCGCCTCGGCCGTGGCCTGGTAGAGGTCCACCGTCAGCTCGTGGTTGCCGTCGGCCAAAGCTTGGCTCTCAGCCGGCGTGGGGCTGGGGGATGGGTTCCGGGACAGGCTCGACTTGATGGAACGATGTCCTTCGGCGTTCACGCCTCCCGAGGGGCCTGAAGCACCTTCCCCGCATGCGACTGCGAGGGCTCCGATTCCAAGGGCGAACAAGCTTCGGCGGAAAGCCGGGTCCTTCATCATGTCCATAGGGTTAGCAAGGGCCGTGCCCAAGCACCCGCCATCGAAGACCGCCGGACACCTCCGATTTCTGAAACCCCAGCCTCAGGCCCGGGTCAAAAACATGAGAATGGCACGGGCCAAGCTCGACTCGGCGACCAGCCAACCGGTGAGCGACAGGTCAATGGGGGCCCTAGTGGCGGCGATGGGCGGCGTTCGAGAGGCCGGTGGCGAAAACGGCGCCACGGTCGACGTGAAGCCACTGGTCGAGGTCGTCCAGCACCGCTTTGAGGTAGCCAAGGTCATCGACGCCGTCGGTGCAGGCGGCGCCGCTCACGCAGTGCCATCCATCTCGGCCCCCGCCTGCGTTCCAGGTGCGCCGCTGAGGCGCGGCCGGAGTCCCGGTGCCGTTGGGGACGACGACGACGAAGCCCTCACGGTCCGCGATCCGGTGAAAACAGCTCGGGGCGTTGAGGTCGGGTCCGTCCCCGTCGGCGCGATCAGGACATGTGCCGCGAAGCCTCTCGAAGGCGTTGCCACCGCCGCAATGGAGAAGTACGACGACCGGGGTGGCCTGGGCCATGTCGAGGCCGGCCGGGACCCACGTATTGTAGGCACAATCGGGGTAAGCCGTCATATCGCAGCGCGAGACGAGGATCCATGGGCTTCGCATCGCGTTCCTGCCCGAACTCCAACCCGGGGACGGTCCGCAAGTTGCGCGGCTTAACTCCACCAGGACAGCCCGGCAGCCTCCAAAAGAAGCGAACGGGTGTACTGGAGTAGATGCGTCTCATGGAGGGCTCTCTGCGCAGGGTCTAGGAGCGAAACGGGTGGACCGAAGTCGACGCGAAGGTCGATTCCGATCTACAGCCCTGCCCGATGGCGCAGGTGCTCCGTGTCCTCCCCCTTTCCCTCTTCCTGCTGGCCGCATGCCAGGACGACGAATCGACCGCCGATGAGCCCCTCGTGACCCCGCCCCCCATGGAGGCGTTTTCCGAGGCCAGCGCGGGGAGGCCTTCGTCGACCGCGGGGCGGGAGATCACCGGCACGGTGGTCGAGACGATGAACTCGGGAGGCTACACCTACGTAAGACTCAACGCGGGCTCCGACGGGCAAGTCTGGGCGGCGGGTCTGAGCACCGAGGTGGCGCCGGGGGACACGGTCAGCATCCTCGGTGGGACCTTGATGCAGGAGTTCGAGAGCAAGACGCTGAATCGCACCTTCAAGGACATCTACTTCGCCAACACGCTCCGCGTGGTCGAACGAGCCTCGAGCGCCCCCCGAATCCCGAAGGCCCAGCACACCCCCGAGGCAGACCCAAAGATCGAAGTCGAGAAGGTCGAGGGCGGCTATACCGTCGCCGAGCTCTTCGGGAGCGCGGACGCTCTGGCCGGTCGAGAGGTCACGGTGCGCGGTCAGGTCGTCAAGTTCAACGGCGGCATCCTGGGCAAGAACTGGCTTCACGTCCGAGACGGCACCGGCACCACCGGCTCAAACGACCTGACGGTGACTACGGATGCCACGGCCAACGTCGGGGACCTAGTGGTGATCCGAGGCCAACTTGCAACCAACAAGGATTTCGGCGCCGGCTACAGCTACCCGGTGATCGTCGAGGGCGCTTCCATCGCGAAGTAAGGCGTAAACCCACGTCGCAGAGGGCTGAGTCAGGAGTCAGCCTGAAAAGGTGAGCGAGACGAACCGACGCAGCCGGACTTGACCAGTCCATTGGCGCTCGAATCCAACCTCGCAACCTGGCTACCAAAAGCCACGAATTGGACGTTCGGAATCCATCTTGCGCTCGTCGGCCGCCTTCTTGGGTCGTTTTCAGATTTAACCGTGGGGTCGAGATCGTCGGCTTGACGTCTTTGTCCGAATCCAAGAGCGGAGAGCCCATGATGAGGGTCCCCTTTCGTAGGTCGAAGTGGAGTCTGGTGGCGCTCGTGCTGACCGTCGCGGCGTGCAGCAGCGGGGAAGATGAGGACGGCGGCGATCCTCTTCGTTTCGATTTGGACCGGGTATCTGAGCAATTCTGCGCCGCCACATGTCGACGGCTCGTCGACTGCGCCGACACCGCGCCGCCGCAAAGCGTCGTGGACCAATGCGCGACAGCCTGTACGATGGGGTTCACGAGCGGCAGCGTCGAAGTCGGACCTGACTGCGAACCCGCAGCCCGAACGCTTCTGGATTGCGCGAACAGCTTGGGCTGCGACGTCGATCCGACGACGCCGGCCTGCGTACAAGAGACCGCCTCCTACGCCCAGGCCTGTCGACCGATTCAGACCGGGGGCGGAGACACTTGTGAGGTCGGCCCAACTCGAGGAGCGACGGAGTCTTGCTGCCCAGAGTTCGGGGCCGACGCCTGCGGGGGCGGACTCACCTGCGCAGCCTTGGAGGGGCGCATGATACCCGTCTGCATAGTCGAGAGGTCCCAAGCCGGGGGTGAGGAGTGTACGGCGGATCCCCAGTGCCTCTCGGAGGCTTGCAGCCTATCGGCCGGCCTATGTCTCTTCAGCTCCGGTATGACCTGCGCTCCGGAGGTGGGCTGTGCGCGTGAGGTTGAATTTTGCTTCGCTCTCGGAAACGAGCAGGCGCGGTGCCAGCCGAGCAACGGCCGCGAAGGTGAACCGTGTTCGAGCACGAACGCCTGCAACGAAGGCCTCGAATGCGCCGATGGTGACGGCGTGTACGACGAATGCGTCTTCCTCCTGCCCTCGGGCGCGCCTTGCCAGCGAGACGTCCAGTGCTCGACTCCGCTCCGCTGTCGAAGCGGAGTCGAAGGCTCTACGTGCCGTATCGGCGCGGCCGGCGAAGCATGCGCGGGTGACGATGAGTGCTTGGGCGGCGACTGCGACGAGGGTGTTTGCGTGGGCGGGGGCGTGGGCGCGATGTGCACGGACGAGCGCGACTGCGATCCCACGCTCCGCTGTCTCGACGATCGGTGCGGAGAAGCACAGAACGCAGGTGGTATCTGTGACGAAGCCGACGACTGCGTGGCGGGTCTGGGATGCTCGAGCGAGGGCCGGTGTGTGGACGGGCCGGTCGACTGCGTCCCCGGAGCATCGCAATGCCCCTCTGGGAGCAACTGCCAGCTCATCAACTTCGATCCGTTCGAATTCGGGTGCTTCCCGGAGGGCTCGGCTGCTCGCAACGAGCCCTGTAGTCCGCCGCCCCGATGCGGTGAACGCCTGTTCTGCCTTCCTGGCGCGCCCCCCACTTGCCAAGTGCCTTGCCAGGCTGAAACGGACTGCGCGCCGACGGAGCAGTGCGTCCCGCTCGGCCTGCCGGGCGGCGCCGCAGTCGGTATCTGCCTCGATGACGCCTAGCTGGACCTACCGAGAGTCGGACGACAGGGGTCGAGCGCTTCGGCCTCTCGTAGGACACGATGCAAGCCTCCGCCTCGAGCTTTCCGAGCGAAGCTCCGCAGCGACTCGGTAGCTCCAAGCCTAGTGGGGCCGACATTGCGACAATAGGTAGGACGGAATCATGGTTCAAGGGCGGGCGCTGAACGTCAAAACGCTGAGGAGCCCATTGGCGACCTGTCCTTCAGTTCAGGTGAAGGTGCTCCAAGACGTCCTGAATCCGGCCAATGAAACGTAGCTCCTTGAACCAGTCGAAGTAGGCCTTGCGAGCCGCTTTGGTGATGCGCTGCGCCGCCACCGGATGCTCGAGGTAGTAGCGGCAGCGTTCGAGAAGGTCGGAGCCATCCCACTGAAAGGGCACATAGGTTCGGAAAGGCTCGTAAATGTTGGGCTCGGTGGTGATGTGGGAGACGTCAGGCTTCATCAGGAGTGCGCCCTCACTGACCACCCTGAAGTCTCGATCGGTGACCTCTCCCCAACCGAAGGGGCTAACCGCGATCTTGGTGTGCTTCATCTCTCGGACGAATTGCTCCATCGGGACTCGGTCTTCTGGGCCCACGCCGATCACGGTCTTACCGGGAATGTGGGGACTGGCCGCCCGTAGGGCCTCGCCGAGTCGAACGCGGTGGACCGAGTACCAGTCCTCCACCTTGCTCAACGACACCCGGTAGTGGACAGCGACCTCTCGCTTCGCCCAGGGCACCAAACGCCCGCCCCAGCTTCGAGCAAAGTAGCTGAGGAGTTCGGTGGCGGTTCCGAGGTTCCAGGACAGCCAGAGTTTCTCCTCGCAGCCCGATGGGATGGGGGAGCCAAAGTACCAGTCACCGAGGTCGTGTCCGAATTGGCGGCTCACGTAGTCCGAGGTGACGAGGCCTCCACCATAGTCTCGGCTGTACTCCGCCAACTGGCGGTAGATCTGCTTCTTCATGTACAGATCGACGTGAGGCATCAGCCCGAACAGGGGGCTAGAAACCTGATCGAAGGTGTCCAAGTAGACCAGGCGCGGGCGCCGCGGCATGGCGTCCAGCTCTTTGAACAGGGCGAGGGTGTCCTCAGCCGAGTCCTTCCAGTTCGTGGTGATGAAGACGAGATCGCTCGGGTTCTTCTCGATGAGTCCTCGCAGGTCGTGCAGGCCTTCGCTCCGCTCTATCTGGACGCGCATGCCCAGGCGCAGCCGCAGCAGAGGCTTGAAGTAGCGAAAGGGCGAGATGGCCCACTCCGTAACGGCGTCGGCCTTCTGTCCGATCACGAGGGTCCGGGTCATCGGGCCCATGGATAGCACGGATACTCCGTGCTAGCTGTACCCTCGATGCCACGGAGCGCGCGCGGGGTGCCGCAGGGCAGCACCATCAATACCGAGGTCGCAATCGTGGGTGCAGGCCCGGCCGGGCTGACCGTGGCCCGGGGACTTAGGGCCCGTGGACGGAAGGTCCTGGTCCTGGAGGCTGGGGGCACCGAGATGGGGACCGACGACGACGTCGGTGTGGTCGACGCTCCGAAAGGCACCTACGACCTTCGTCGCTCGCACTTTCGCGGCGTCGGAGGCTGCTCTCCGGCCTGGTACACCACAGGCTGGAAGGCTAGACCCTTGGACCCGGAGGACTTCGAGGCGCGCGCCCATGTCGCGGACTCGGGCTGGCCTTTCAGCCTCGAGTCACTCCGCTCGGACTTCGAAGAAGCCCAGACCATTTGCGAGCTCGGGCCCCTCCGCTACGACGGCGCCGAGTGGGTCGAGGTACGTGAGGAACGCGACCTTCCTGGCCGTCCTGAGCTGGAGCATCCCGTCTTCCAGCTCGGTCCCTACGGCGCGTTCACCCGGCTCGCGGCTCGCCTCGAAGCCCAGGAGGGCTTCGAGATCCTCACCGAAGCCAAGGTCGTTGCCGTCCGGCACGAAGGAGGAGAAAGGGCGGAAAGCCTCCAAGTCGTGGGGCCGGGAGGAAGCTTCCAGGTCCGCGCCCAGTGTTACGTGTTGGCCGCCGGAGGATTCGACGTTCCGAGGCTGTTGCTGGCTTCTGGGCTTGGCAACGAGCACGACCTGGTCGGCCGCTTCTTTCAAGAGCACCTTCACTCGCAGGGCGGCCACATCGAGCTCACGGACCCCAGCGCCGCCCATCGGCTCGGAGGACAGCTCGTGGCCCACGACGGGACCAAACTCCTCTGCTCTGTTTCGCTCTCGCGAGAGGTGCGGGAGCGGGAGGGCCTCCTTGGCTGCGTCCTGTGGCTGGCTCCGGTGGACGAAGTCGAGGTCTCGCCAACCGTACGATCTCTTTGGGCATTTCGCTCCCGGTGGAGGGTAGACCGGCGGCTCCCTGAGCAATGGCCCGCTCGGCTGGCCGTGATGGGTCGAAGTCCCCGACCCTTGCTTCGAAAGCTCGCCATCAAAGCGGGTCTGAGGTCCCCCCGCTGGGTCTCCACGATCTCCTTCGAGTCCGAATGCGAACCCCGACGCGACTCCCGAGTCGTTCTCAACGGCGAGCGGGACGCCCAAGGGATGCCAAAGGCCACCCTCGAGTGGCGCTTGGGAAACAAGGATCTGTGGAGCGTGCGAGCGTCCCAACTCACCATCGGGCGGATCCTGGAGAAGTCGGGCTATGGACGCCTGGTCCAGCCTTTCGGGGACGAAACGCCACCGGTTCACGTCGGTGGCGGCGCCCACCACATGGGGACCGCGCGCATGCACCACCGACCCGAGGACGGCGTGGTCAATCCCAGCGGGCGGCTGCATCGATGCGCCAACGTATACGTAGCCGGGAGCTCGGTCTTTCCGACTTCAGGCTCCTCCAACCCAACCCTCACCCTCGTCGCCCTGGCCCACCGGCTCTCTGGTCACCTGGACGGCGCCATGGAGTCGCCCTCCGTAGGACCGAGCTGAAGGTCAATGATGCATCACGGTTCTGAGCGGTGGAGGGGTTCCGCTGCTAGATGCACGGGGCGTGGGTCCGTAGAGTTGCTGCGGTGTTCGAAGACCTGGAACGCGAGGAGCTAGAAGCTCGCCTGGAAGCCTGTAGCGACCTAAACCCCACCGACCCGGCACGATTACATGCGCTGGGAGGTCTGATCGAACACCAGTTGTTTCGTAGCCGAGATGAGATCCAACCGCTCGTCGAGGAGCTCGAACGACGCTCTGTCGAGGCGCACTACGAGCTGGGGCTCGCGATGGTCGCGAGAGCGAAGGCGGTCAGACTGGCCTTCTTCGGAGACACGCGAAGAGCCCTGGAGCTGTCCCAACAGGCGCTCGAGACCTTCACCAGGTTAGGCAACGAGCGGGGGCGCGCCCGCATGCTCGACTTTCTCGCTACGGGGAGTGAAGTCCTCGGAGACTACCCGACGGCGCTGGAGTTCGCATACTCTTCGCTCGAGGCGAACCGAGCCCTCGGCGACAAGAAGTGGGAGGCCTGGGCCTTGTCTTCAATCGGAGGCGTGCTGGCGACCTCGGGAGATGTCGATGGAGCGTTTAGAAACTTAGAAGAAGCGAAGCGATTGTTCGAAGAGCTGGAGCATCTGGTTGGTCTACGGAGGGTTCTCGCTCGGCTGGCTTCGCTCTGCAGGTCGGTCGGTCGGCTCGACGAAGGACTCGGCTACCAGGAAGAGGCTCTTCGGATCCTAAGGCCCGATGCACCGGCACACATGAGGGGCATGGCGCACGCCGAGCTCGCGGCAACTCAGCGTTCCTTGGGCCGAGAGGACGCTGCCCAAGAGCAAGTCGAGCAAGCCATCCAGTACTTCGCTCAGGATCAGGATGCGCTGCGTTCCGAGCACCGCGTGATCCAGACGCGTCTCCTCTTGGACCAGGGCAAGCTTCAGCTGGCGAAGACCGTTCTCAGAGCAGCTCTCGAGAAGGCCGACGACCAAAGCCCCCTCCCCGATCGAGTGCGCCTTCACCAACTGGCGTCGGAGCTCCATGCGCAACTTGGCGACCATCGCACGGCCTTCGAGCAGCTCTCAATCCACACCCGGCTCCAAAGCGAGCTCTTGGACCAGAAGAGCCGCAACGCAATCCAGCGCCTTCAGATCCGGATGGAGACCGAATCGGCACGCAAGGAGGCCGAGATTCATCGGCTGCGATTCGCAGAGCTGAAGGAGGCACAGGCCCACCTCATCGAGTCCGAGAAGTCTTCTCTCCTAGGAGACATCGCTGCCGGCCTCGCTCACGAGGTCAACACGCCGCTCGGAGTCGTCAGTAGCAACGTGTCGGTGCTCGAGCGATGTATCGACCGTATGGAGGGCCAGTCGACGATCCAGGCTGCGCTGCGGGCCGTAGCCGAGACCAATCGTGTGGCGACCACTCGCATGAATGAGCTGGTGACCAGCCTGCGGCATTTCGTGCGGCTGGACGAAGCAGAGTACCAGCGAACCGACGTCGTCGAAGGACTCGAGAGTGCCCTGACGCTGTTGGAGCCGACGCTACCGGACGGTATCGAGGTCAATCGTAGCCTCGATCCAGTGCCGGCGGTACTGGGCTGGCCTAGCGAACTCAATCAGGCCTTCCTCGCTCTGCTCAAGAACGCAGTGCAGGCCATCCAGAGCTCGGGACAGATCTCGGTTCGCTCGGAGCATGAGGGCGACAACGTGCTGATCGCAGTCGCCGACACCGGAGTAGGCATCCCCGAAGAAGAGCAGCGAGACCTCTTCGAAGTGAAGTTCTCGAACCAAGGTTCTCGGGTTCGATTGCGGATGGGACTCGCCACAGTCGCGTCGGTTGTCGCGAAGCACCGTGGAAAGATCGAGGTTTCCAGTCGAGTAAGCGAAGGCTCGGTGTTTACGATTCGACTTCCGATCGTACCGCCATGATGTCGTGTGTTCACACCCTCGGAGTCTCGAGGATGCGATGATTCGCCATGGGGAACCGAAGACCGAGCCTTGGCCAGCACCCGGCTTTTTCGGTCTGGCCGGCCCCTGTGGGCGAGTTCGAGAGAAGTCGCATCTACAAACGGATCCACGGCACCCTACGGGGTTTTTGCAGCCAACCGCAAGATGATGTGGGTGGAGCCTTGCTCGAGCGTTGTGGCCGCCGTTTGCAGGCCAGACTGTTCTCCCCACGCCGAGACTTCCGCCGCGCCAATACGTAGCTTCACGTAGTCGCTCATCCGGGTCAAAGGTCCGTCGGCCCTGACTTCGGTGAGGATATCCGTCACGCGGAGTCGTCGGTCGTCGAGCGCCTCCAACAAGCAATGCATCGATCTATGAGCGTCGCGCGCAACAGGGATGAAGCGGGCCAGCCCTTCGAGATCGCTCTTTGTCGAGTCTCGGTAGCCTAGGACCAAGCGCCCGCCCGGGTTCAGGTGCTGAGCCGCAGCCGTGAGCATCCGCTGCACCTCTTCCACGGAGCTCAGATGGGTGATGGTGTCACCAAGACATAGGATGACGTCCCACCTTCTCTCGACCGTGGTATCCAAGAAGCACAGAAGGTCATCGGTCGATTGGGCGATGCTCAGCTCTCTTGCCTCGGCCACGGCTCGAAGCTCGCCCATCAGCGCCGCGTTCGTATCGACGACGGTCACATTCTTCCCTGCCTCGGCCAGGGGAATGGCATGGACGCCGAAACCTGCGCCGAGGTCGAGGTAGCTCTCGGCATCCAGCAAGTCGAGCTGCCGGAGGAGCCGCATGGCTCTCTCGAATGGATCGCCTCCGACCGATACGGACCACTTGAAGATCGGTCCCAGCAGACGGTCATAGTGTTCGCCGACCGAGTTCATCCTTTCTCACATGATATAGACAGACTGGTCTGTCTACATTATTGAGGGCTCATCATGCAAAGCTCACCGCGGGACCGCTTGCTCACCACACTCGACGACATGTCGACGAGGGGAAGCGTGATGGACGTCGGAATCAACACCGTCCTCAGGGCCTCAAGCGTAGCCAAGGCCTCGTTGTACGAACACTTTGGCTCGAAGGAGGGTCTGATCGTCGCTTGGCTAGAGGCGCGTCAGACCCAGTGGTTTGGATGGTTCGAGGGACACGTCGCTGAGCAGGCAGACCAAGCGGACCCGCGAAGCGAGCTCGATGCGGCCTTCGGCTTTCTCGAGACTTGGCTTGGTCGAAGCGACTTTGCCGGATGCCCCTTCTTGAGCATCTATCTCCAGCTCAACACACCCGACCATCCAGCGGCAGAGTCCTCACGGGCGTACGCCCGGCGGCTGCATGCGTTCTTTCGTCGGCACCTGTCCGCCCTGGGGGCGGGGAGCAGACCCACGGAACGGGCGGCAAGCACCCTCCTCGAGCTCTTTCTGGGAGCCATCGTCGTGAAGCAGCTCGGTATCGGGCGAAGTCCAGCCAAGACCGCCCGAAGCGCGGCACGGCAAGTCGTTAATCATGCCCAATCCGATCATTAGGAGCCCGTTCGTCACGACCGTAGAGGCCGCGGCCATTTGCCGCGGCAGACCTCGAACCATCCCCGGGTAGGTCCATGGCCGCTACTTCGAGCCGTTCGTCAGGGGGTAGGGCCGTCTTCTGGAAGCTGGTGAAGGCAAGGACACAACGGCTGGAGAGGCGGCAGGCACCCCTTGGATTCCCTCTTGCGAGAAAGCCTGGCGGGGCACGACCAGTCTTCAGCCATACAGAAGCTGAACGACTTCGTAGCGGCCTGAAGGCGAAGGCGCGAGCCCGGCTCCCCAGCTTCAGAAGTCCGACCAGCCCGCTTCGCAAGGGGGGGGCGGACTACGCGTTCATCGCCTCCTGCCGGGCCGATCGTTGCAGCGCGATGGAGCGGGGTGAGGATTTGCCTCGGAGTTGGCGACGTCAGATAGCAGTTGTCAGCGGTGGTCGAGGGATTCGCCCTGGCGCACGGCCGTCATTGCAACACCAGCATTCAAGCGAATCTTGAGCGACGCGCATTCGTCAGAAGCCGACTCCAATACGACTGAGAAGGGAAGCAAGACCTCAGGCTGTTCAGGCTCGACGAAGTGCAGCTCTCCGTCCTCGGCAAGGCGGAGTAAGAAACGCGACGTGCCCGGGCCCTGGCGAATGCTCGCGCTGAGCCCCGGCCCCAACTGGATCTGGATACCTGGGTCAGCTTCGAGCTCATAGGTCCCGGTGCATTCCCCGAGAGCATCGGACGGCGTGGGCATGCCCTTGTATCGCCAGGTCCGTTCTGGCCCTGGCTGGCCCTCGACTACGATCCTTCGGATGTCCGGAATCATGACTGGCAACGGAGCATCGTCGACGACACTAATCAGGTAGATCCCAACCGTTTCAGCATCCGGAATGGTCCCTCCGAAAGCCATGTACCCGGGAACCCGACCGGCGTGGCGCGCGAGCTTGGGCAGCGCGGCCCGCGTCTCTTTCGAGATGAACGTGTTGCTTTGAGCCCCAATGAAGAACCTCTCCAGGTCGTCTACAGTCGAGAGCAAGCCTCCGGACGCCCGATGTAAACCAACTTGCCGAAGTGTGGTGGGGACTTCGGAGAGCTGAGAAAGATGACCACTTCGCCACTCAAAGGAAGCTGCCACTGTATCGAGGCTGAATTCGAACCCCGTCGACTCAAGTCCAAGCGGGTCCAGAACGTAGGTTCGCATCAGCTGGTCGAGGCTCGTAGCAAGGTGAGCGGACAACGCGGCGCCTCCTGCCAAGTAGGCGCAGTTGGAGTAGTGGCCTTCAGCTGCAGAACTTGGAAGGGGTGGACTCGCCAGACATCGAGACAGCTCATCCGTTTCCGCCGGCTGCGGTATGGGCTCTCTCGGGAAGCGGGTGCGATGCTCGAGGATCTCTAGGAAGGTAGTGTTGCTGTATACGCCGTCGTGACCGAGGAGAGGCCCAATCCTCGTCTCCAGGTTCAACAGGCCCGCGTCCATGAGTCGACCGCACAGGGCGACGAAGTAAAGCTTCGTGATGGAGCCGACCGGGGCCCAGATTGGCCCACGGATTGGTCGACCTGTCCAAGTCCTGCGCGGCCCCAATCGAGCGTCCAGAACGACTTGGCCCTTCCTCGTCACTCGGATGTCGCCGGCGAACCGGCCCGCCGCCAGTAGCCCCCGCAGGTAGTTCGACAGTCGCCCCTCTAGGTCGCGCGCCTCCTGTGGAGCGAAATCGCCGGCGGCGACCGCCCCGGTAGAGTCGGGCTCGACGGAAGCACAGGCGGCCACAACCGCCAGGAGCCCACATGAAACGGCCGAACGGCACATCACGCACAACCTGCAGACGCTCGCTCCACCAAACGGGGTATAGGGATGTGGTCGGGTTGCCAACACCTCGTTGCCCGGAATCAAGCCGTTCGAGCTACGGTACACGCAAGTCGCCAGCTCCCGCTCGGGAGCCGAATCAGTTTCTTCAGGGGGCTTCTTCGTCTTCGCCACGTGGCCAGCCTCCCGGAGGTGAGCCAGGCCTGTTCAGCGACACAACCTCGGGGTTGTGGCGTGAGTGGACACGTTTTGGACACGGTCAGGGCAGCGCGTTGCTAGATCCCTGAAGTGATTATCGGGGCGAGAGGATTCGAACCTCCGGCCTCTTGACCCCCAGTCATCTGCCGAGGCCTCGCGACATGCCCGAAATCAGCGATTCAAGGCACTTAGGCCCTATCTCAGGGACACGGCGAGACGCCACGGGACACCGTTATGGTGTCAGTTATGGAGTCAAATATCGACCTGATAGGGTCGTCCTGTGACCGCGAAACAGAAACACGAACTCCGGGTGGGCAATGCACTTCTCAGCCGTATCGCGATGCCTCTTGCGGCTCAGACCTGGAAGTCTGACCCTCCGGACATCCTCCTTCGAGGTGATGGCCTCGTCATCGGACTTGAGCTTCGCCACATCACCAACGACGAGGAGGGTCGTGAAGGTTCTCCCGCGATGATTCATGACGAGTTTGACTGCGGTCAAGACAAGGTTCGACTGGCCTGGTCCACCCCTTCACGTGTCCTGTTCGGTCTCCCCGAGAGCTGGCTTGAGCAAAGTCGATGCGATCCTTGAGGCTATGCGCTTCGGATGTGAGAGGCACGGCCAGTCACAACGACACCGTACAGAGATGCTCGATCTCCGGAAGGAGATAGCTGACCGAGACCTGGTCTCCCCA
Source organism: Myxococcota bacterium (assembly GCA_039024635.1). Lineage (GTDB taxonomy): Bacteria > Myxococcota > Kuafuiibacteriia > Kuafuiibacteriales > Kuafuiibacteriaceae > Kuafuiihalomonas. Next base: position 21,596 of record JBCCQA010000047.1, read on the forward strand.
GTTGGGCTTGTAGTTGCCCCCGTCAAACCGGACACCAAATTCAGGCCGAGTTGCCCCGGCGATACTCCCTCGGGGACCTCATCTTGAGGCCCTTGTGGGGATGATTCTCGTTGTAGTCCTCGATCCAGATCGGCAGCAGCCGCAGGACCGTCTCTGCATCCCAAAGATCGGCCAAGTATACGTAGTCGCGCTTCAGCGTCTTCACCATCGCCTCCGCCATGCCGTTAGACTCAGGCGAGTACGATGGCGTGTCCGCACCAGCAGACCGCACTCGCGACCAAAGCGACGGGTCTCGTGCGCGACGTACGGCGGGC
>JBCCQA010000048.1:0-19972 GCA_039024635.1 Myxococcota bacterium
CGCGTTGGCCCGAACCGGTCGGCTCGACCAGGCACGAGTCGCCGATCTCGTCCCTCGACGCTAGCCCTAGGAGCGCCTCCCGTTCCCTTCGCGCCCCGAATGACGCAAGCGTAGAGGCCGAAGCGACGCGCAGCGAGCGGATGTAGGGCGGCGAAGCGCTGCTTCGACGGAGAGAGCGAAGCACGGGTGGGCCCGGCTTCGCCGGGACCAGGCCCCGAAGGACGCAAGGAGCGCAGGCCGCGTAGAGGCCGAAGCGACGCGCAGCGAGCGGAGCCGAACAGCGCGAAGCGCTGCTTCGACGGAGAGAGCGAAGCATGGGTGGGCCCGGCTTCGCCGGGACCAGGCCCCGAAAAACGTCAGTTTACGAAGAGGGCGCGCTGGAAGTCGGCGGGGTTGGTGGCAGCCGACTTGGCGATCTCCAAGCTGATGACGCCCTCTTGGTAGAGCTCGATCAGATGCTGGTCGAAGGACTGGGTCCCATACATCTCCTTGGAGCGCTCGATGTAGTCCTTGATCTCGTGGGTTCGCGCCGGATCCTTGATCATCTCCTGCACAGTCAGAGTAGCCCGCATGATCTCCATTGCCACTACCCGGCCCTTGCCGTCGCTTCGACGCAAGAGACGTTGCGATATCGTCGCTCGGAGATTGTCGGCGAGCCGGATTCGAACGGCATCCTGGGACTCGGCCGGGAACACGTCGATGAGGCGACCGATCGTCTTCGAAGCATCGTTGGTGTGCACGGTCGAGAAGACCAGATGGCCCGTCTCGGCCGCCTTGAGCCCGATGTCGATTGTCTCGGGGTCCCGCATTTCGCCCACCAAGATGACATCCGGGTCCTGCCTCAGCGCCGCTCGGAGCGCGTCGGCGAAAGAGGCGGTGTCGGCGCCCACCTCCCGCTGAGTGATACGGGACAGCTTGTCGGTGTGGAGGAACTCGATGGGATCCTCGATGGTCACGATGTGTTTTCGGGCCTCGCTGTTGATCTCGTGAATAAGGGCGGAGAGCGTCGTCGACTTGCCGGATCCCGTCACCCCGGTGACCAGAACCAAGCCTCGCTCTTCCTTGGCGATCTCCTTGAGGATTTTGGGGAGGCCCAGGGAATCCAAAGTCGGCACCGTCTCGGGGATGACGCGGAGGACGGCCGCGAACTCACCCTTCTGCCGAAGCAGATTGACCCTGAATCGTCCCACGCCCCGGACGACGTAGGAGCTGTCGTGGTCCCGGAGCTCGGACAGCTGAATGCCTTGGTGGCTGCGCTGCAGGATGTGCCCGACCAGGCGCTCCATGGCTTCGGGCCCCACCACGTCCAGCTTCACTTCTTTCATGACGCCGTGAACCCGCAGCGTGGGTTGGGCGTTGGCCTTCATGTGAATGTCGGAGGCCCCTGCCTTGACCGCGGCAGCCAGGAACCGGTCGAACATCGTGGGGTCCATCCCTAGCCCTTCATTGCCCAAGGCGCCGCCCGGCTCAATTCTCGGGCCCAATGTTTCGGGTTTTTACCAGGTCTGGCCAAAAAAGTGGGCCACCTTTGGAACCAGACCGACCCGCGAATGTCTGTGCCGGTCGGGAGCGCTCGCGCTCCGCGAAAAGGAGTCACAGAGCAGCCATGTTTGAAGAACTCGCACACCGGTACCAGGAAGGCGGCTGGGGCATGTACCCCATCACCGTCTGCTCGATTTTCATCCTCGCGATCGCCGTCGAGCGCATCCAGTACCTGTATTTCAAGGCCTCCATCTCGAAGGATGCCTTCGTCCAGGCCATGCGGAAGTACATCCTCGCCGGCAACGTCGGTAAGGCTCTGGCCCTTTGCAGCCAGACCCCGACCCCGCTGAGCAACATCATCAAGTCCGGCTTGGTGAAGGTGAACAAGTCGGATGCCGAAGTGCAGGCCGCCATGGACGAGGCTACGCTGCGTGAAACGCCGCGCCTCGAGAAGCGAACCGCCTACCTCGCCATGCTCGCGAACGTCGCGATGCTCGCCGGACTCCTCGGAACCATCTCCGGCCTCATCACCTGCTTCGCCGCCGTCGCCAACGCCGACCCGTCGGAGAAGGCGACCCTCCTCGCGAAGGGCATCGCCGAGGCTATGAACTGCACCGCCTTCGGCCTTCTGACGGCTATCCCTGGTCTGCTGTTCTTCTCGGTTCTCCAGGGCAAGACTCAGCAGCTCCTCGACGATATCAACGAGGCCTCCGTCTCGGTTCTGAACCTCGTCGTCACCAACCGCGACAAGCTCGACCTGTCGACCCTCGGCGCCGAACGCCAGGAGTAGTCGCGGGTGTCACCCGCGACGGATGTGAAGGAGGGCTGAATCCATGGCCGGTGGTGGTGGAACCCCAGAACCAAGTAAAGGCGGAAAAAAATCCGTCGACTTTCAGCTGAACCTGGTCCCGTTCATCGATCTCCTGTCGGTGCTGATCTCGTTCTTGTTGATGACCGCGGTGTGGACGCAGATCGCTCGGATCGAAGTCCGGCAGACGCCCAACGCGCCGAGCGATGTCCCGCCCGAAGACGAGGAAGAAGAGAAGCTGAACCTTCAGGTTCTCATCAAGGCTTCGGGATACACGGTCACCAAGAAGAACGCGGTTGTGAAGGAAGTGGAAAAGCTCGGGGAAGACTACGACATCAAGGCCCTCTCAGAGGTCCTCAAGGAGATCGTAGCCGAGCACCCCTCCAACAAGGAGATCACGGTCCAGAGTGAGGACAACGTGCCTTACCAGGAGCTGATCAGCGTCATGGACCTGTGCCTCGACTATGAGCTTGACGGCATTTCGGTCGCGGGCGTGGACACCTGAGGAGCTGACGAAAGATGCCGATAAAGAAGCCCCAAAAGCGACCCTTCGCCCCTTGGTTGAAGAACCACCGGGGGATGAAGGGAGGTAAGGGCGGTATCGCCAAGAACGCCGACCTTCTCCTGACGCCGCTCATCGACATGTTCGTGATTTTGGTCGTGTTCCTGATCATGAACTTCTCGGCCAACGGCGACCTGGTGAACATCTCCAAAGACATCACCCTGCCCAAGGCCAGCGTGGAGCGACAGATCGAGCGGGCACCGATCATCCAGATCTCGGCCATCACTGTCGCAGTCGAGGGTCAGCGGGTCGGAGACTCCGACGAGATCCTCAACGACCCGGACCTTCGCGTGCAGAACCTGACCGACAAGCTTCAAGAGATGCGCAAGATCGACGAGATGATGCACCCTGGGCAGCCGTTCAAAGGGAACATCATCATCAACGCCGACCGCGAAATCGACTTCAAGCTGGTCAGGAAGATCATGTTCGCCGCCGCCGAGGCAGGCTACGTGAACGTGAACTACGCCGTCCTCCAGACCGGAGCGGCCGAGGAGGAGGGCGCCGAAGAGGGCTGAAACGCCCTTTTCCCGACCTCTGCCCACCCCCGAGCGACTCTTTTTCGGCTTCCCGTCACGTCCCCCATTTTCAGGGGGAGGTGTGATCGCTATCGTCCGCCAATGGCCGAGACCCCACATCGACTGGGCGACTACTTCGTCGTAGCGCCCCTGGGTCACGGCGGCATGGCCCGAGTCGATCTCGCCATGCGCGAGGGGCACGACGAAATCGTCGTGCTCAAGCAGCTCTTGGCGGGGCTGGAAGATCACGACGAGACCGCCCAGCGCTTCCTTCGAGAGGCAACGATCGCATCCGCGCTGGAGCATCCCGGCATCGCCCGGGTTCACGACGTGTTCGAGGAATCCCAAAGGGTCTGCTTGGCCATGGAGTTCGTTCCTGGCGTGACCTTTGAAGAGCTCAACAAACGATGCTGGAAAGAGGGACCGCCCTGCCCTCCGGCGGTGGCCGTCAGCCTGGTAAAGCAGCTCTTGGAGGCTTTGGAGTACGCCCATGACTTCGCCTTCGACGGGCGCCCTGCCGGGATCGTTCACCGCGACCTCTCCACCAAGAACCTCATGCTTGGCTTCAACGGACGGGTGAAGGTGATCGACTTCGGAGTCGCCAAAGGCGAAGTCGACGATTTGCGGACCGCTACCGGCATGCTCATGGGAACTCCTCTCTACATGTCGCCCGAGCAGGCGAAGGGTCTGCGTGTCGATCGGCGGAGCGACCTCTACACGGCCGGGGTCGTGCTGTGGGAGATGCTGGCCGGACGACGTCTGGTGAAGGCCAAGGGACGAGCGGCCATGCTTCATGCCGTCGCCTCCCAGAGCGCGCCACCCATATCGACGGTCGCAGAGGTGACCTCGGGCTTCGACGAGGTCATCGCCCGAGCGCTGACCAAGGAACCGGAAGATCGATTTTCGACCGCCGGCGAGTTCCTGACCGCGCTCGTCCCCGTGGCAGCCCAGGTAGGCCTCCTTTCGGCCCCCGAGCTCGCGAGCTTCGTGGTCGAGCGCCTCCCCGACCGAGAGTCCGAGATCGCGGAGCAGATCCGGGCCGCTCGCGCGGCCGGCCCACACGCCCCAAAGGCCGTCGCCCGTATTCAGCTCACCAATCCAGGACAGCTTCCCCCACCTCGAGCAGAGCCTCGGCCTTTGGTGGCGGCGACGGCAGAAGAAACCAACGCCAGTTTTCAAAGCGCTCCGATTGAAGCCCCCCGTCGAGGCGGTGCGATGTGGGCCGTCCTAGGGGGCCTTCTGGTCCTAGGAGGCATCTTCGGCTTCCAGGGCCTGAGGGAGGACAAGTCGGTCGAGGTCTCGCAGGTCCCCCGTGCCCCGGCCGTTGTCCCAAGGACGGAAGAAGCCCCGGCCCCCGAGCCAACCCCGACCCCCCTGGCCGCCTCGGAGGCCCCTGCCGACCCAGAGACCTCTGCCACCGATGCGCCAAAGTCGACCACCGAGGCCAAGCCAGAGCCCAAGCGGCCCGTCGCCAAGCCCGCATCCTCCAGGACAGAGCCCGTCGGCACTCTCGTAGCTGGGGACGAAGCTCGCGAGCCCAAGACCTCCCGATCCCCGGAGCGGAGCCGGCTTGAAGATCAGCTAAAGCGCTACGTCCAGTCTTCCGATCCGGGCGCGGCCGCGAAGCTCGTCGTTCAGCTGCGGCGGGTGGCTTCGAAGGGGACGGATAGGCGGCGAAGCTGCATGGATCCCGTGCTCGACGACCTCCTGAGGGCCGACTACAACGAGGTCGAAGATGTCCGGCCCCTTTTTCTCGAAGCCATCGAGTGCCTATGAGCCGCCCATCGGGACGTCGATGCCGACATGCCGCATGAGCCTGAGCGCGTTGGTCGAAGCTATCGGACCGTCCTGTAGGCGGTAGTCGAAGGCGATGCCATCGCCGTCGACCCGGTCCGAGAAGTGGGCCTGGGTACAGCGACCTTCGGGCAGTTCCTTCGCCACCTCGGCCAAGGCCAGGTCGTGGGTGGTGACGACACCGAGGGCCCCTTGCTCACTCAGCCAGCGCATCACGCCGATGGCCCCAATGGTCCGCTCTTGGCTGTTGGTGCCGTGAAGGACCTCGTCCAGCAGATACAAAAGGCCCGTGCCGGAGCGTCCGCCGGCGTCGACGATGGCCTTGAGCCTTTGAAGCTCGGCATAAAAGTGGGACGTGGACTTGGCCAGACTATCGACGACTCGGACAGAGGTCCCGAGCTCGAATGGGCTGGCTCGAAGACCGTGAGCACCGACCGGAGCGCCGGCCCGACCCATGACGAGGGCCAAGCCGACGGAGCGCAGAAGGGTCGACTTTCCGCTCATATTGGAGCCGCTCAGGAGCAGGATGGAGCCCGGGCCGCCCAGGCCGAGCTCGTTGGACACCACGTTGCGCCGATCGATGAGCGGATGCTGCAGGGCCTCAGCCTCGAACACACCTGGGTGTTCGACGAGCTCCAGGAAGCCATAGTCCGGCCGCTCATGGGCGAGGGCTGCCAAGGACGCCGCGCACTCCACGTCGGCCACCGCCTGCAGCCACCCTTCGATGGCCCGGCCGTTCCGGCGCCGCCAATCCTCGGCGCGGAGGACCAAATTCAGGTCCCACATCAAGAGGACGCCGAAGCTCAGGGCGAAGACGACGTTGAGTCGGGCGTCCAATAGGTTCACGAGGCGCTCCAGGCGACCGAGCTCCAAGGAGGCCTTGGGCCCCACAAGATGGTCACGACGAGCATCCAGCCAAGGAACGCCGAAGGACTGGGCTTCGACCAAGCGGATGAGCTTCGATGCTCGTCGCAGAGTACGCTCGGGCCCGGCGAGCAAGGCCGCTTTGGGTCCCACTACGCCTCCGAGCAGACCCAGGGTGACGAGGTGGATCAGGGCCATGACGCCGAAGGGCCAGGCCGGCGCGCCAAGCTGGAAGAGAATGAAGGTCGAAATGGTCAGACAGGGGAAGAGCAAGCCCACCAGCTTGAGCCCGCCCTCGGCCGGCAGCGGTCGTTCGGTCCGAGCCCAATCCTGGACTTCGGAGACGTCCAGGCGACCCGTTCCTGCGCTGGCGGCCCAAAGGTCGGCCCGGAAGTCGAGTCGAGGCGCCAGGACCTGGACGGCCCGCTGCCGAGCCTGGGTCTCCTCCACTGAGGGAGGCTCCAAGAGCCAACCGGCCAGAGTCCGACGACCGACCGCGGTCCGAGCTCGATTGAGCAGTTGAAAGAGAGACGCAGGTCCAAAGAGATCGAGGTCCGTCGCCAACGCCGACTCTTCGGGGGCGAGCTCGGCCCCGTCGTCCTCCAGCGCCCTCCAGCTTTCCTCCCAGCGCGCTCTGCCCGCCTCCATGTAGTGCTGACGGGCTCGGGCCTCCTGCTCTCGCCGGGAGGCTCGATCCTGGAAGACCCCCAGGACCATGAAGAGGACGAAGTCTGGTACGAGCAGCCACCACGGTGTCCCATCGCGGGTCACGAGCGGCAGGAGAAGCAGACCCAGTCCAAGAAGCACCAAGCCGATGCGTAGGTTGCCGAGGAAGTCGGCCCGAGCTTCGGCGGCGTCGGCCTCGGCCCGATGCTCATCTCGATGCCGCAGGAGCGCTTCTGCTTCGGCCTGTCCAGGGCGGCTCACGACGGCCGGGGGTCGCACGCCCGGACGCTGGAGTCCACGGTCTCGCGCTCAGCGGCTCTCCGCCACCGCGTCCTCATCGATCTCCAAACCAGACTGGACGTCGATGTCGTAGCGGACGGTGAGGCGCTCCTCAGGGGGAAGCGAGATGTCTTCCTTTTGGGTGAAGACCACGTTCAAGAGATTGACCCGGCCTTCCCGGACTTTGAGCACGTAGCGCGACTTGACGGTGAAGCTGTAGCCCTCGGCGTAGCTGAAGATGCCGAAGGTGCCGCTGCGAACGGTCGCCTCGACCTCCAGGAGGTGCTCACCCGAATCCATGAAGCCCGAGTACAGACCGATGGTCTTGGTTCGCTCCAGCCCCTCCTTGCGGGTCAACAGCGCTTCTCCGTCCAGCACGTATCGAACGCTCCCCAGCTTGAAGCTCGCGCCCAAGGTGTTCTTGTGTACGAGGACGACGTGGGTACGTCCCACCTCGCCCGTGAGGGCCGTCTCCTTCAGCAGGTCGACCTCGGCGTCGGCGCTCTCGATCTGATCCGTCAGGGCGGTTATCCGGGCCTGGAGTGCCTCCAGGCGCTGCACCGCGTCCATGTTCTCGGAAGAGGTCTGAGCCCCGGCCTCCGCACTGAGGCCCAAGCCGAGCACCAGCAGCCAGCCGCGCATCATCGAGTTGGGAGTTATCACCGTTTCGAGTCCCGTGCGAGGGTCGCCCTTTCGGGCGCGCTCTTGGTCCATCGGCCAACTTCGGCTCGGCAGTAGCCGCCGTGACGAGGGTCGCGGTCCTGTTGCTCCGCTTGGGCGCTCGGGCTAGTCGGCCCCAATGGCCAAGAAGGAGCGGGACCTCAGCCGCATCACCCCCCGAGCCGAGAGTTACCCTGACTGGTACCAGGACGTGGTCCGGGAGGGTCAGCTGGCTGAGATCGCGGGGGTCGTCAAAGGCTGCATGGTCATCAAGCCCAACGGCTACGCCATTTGGGAGAAGATGCAGGACGAGCTCGACCGGCAGTTCAAGGCCACCGGCCACCGGAACGCCTACTTTCCGCTTCTCATCCCCATGTCTTTCATCACGAAGGAGGCCGAGCACGTCGAAGGCTTCTCCCCTGAGCTTGCGGTGGTCACCGTCGCTGGGGGGGAAGACCTGGAGGAGCCCTACGTCGTCCGCCCCACATCGGAGACCATCATCGGTCACTTCTTCTCCCAGTGGATTCAGTCCCACCGAGACCTACCCCTGCTCCTCAACCAGTGGGCCAACGTGATGCGTTGGGAGCTCAAGACCCGGATGTTCCTCCGGACCACCGAGTTCCTCTGGCAGGAAGGCCATACCGCCCACGCCAGCCATGAAGAGGCCCAAGAAGAGGTGCAGAAGATGCTGCGCATCTACGCTGACTTCGCCCAGGACTGGATGGCCATGCCCGTGATCATGGGGCGCAAGACGGACTCCGAGAAGTTCGCCGGCGCCAGCGCCACCTTTTGCATCGAGGCCATGATGCAGGACGGAAAGGCGCTCCAGGCCGGAACCTCTCATGATCTCGGCCAGAACTTCGGCAAGGCCTTCGATGTGAAGTTCCAGAACGAGGGCGGCCAGGTAGAGTACGTCTGGCAGACGAGCTGGGGCGTGACGACGCGACTCATCGGCGCTTTGGTCATGACTCACTCAGACGACGACGGCCTGATTCTGCCGCCCAAGCTCGCGCCCTTGCAGTGTATCATCGTCCCTTTTTTCCGTAAGGACGCAGCCGAGAACACCCGCGTGAAAGAAGCCGGCGCCAAACTGGCCGAGACACTGAGGACGGCCGGCATCACCGTCCGCTTCGACGACGGCGATGGCGCCCCAGGGCCGAAGTTCTATCGCTACGAGCGAGAGGGTGTGCCCCTTCGCTTCGGCATTGGTCCCCGGGACCTGCAAAAGGGCCAGCTGGAGTTCAAGCGCCGCGATCTACCCGAGAAGAGCTTTGCCCCCTTGGACGACGCGGTGAGCTTTGCCCAGGCGCAGCTCGAGGAGATGCAGTCCGCCCTCTTCGACCGCGCTTTGGCGTTCCGTCAGGCCAAGACCGTGGAGATCGACGACTACCGGAGCTTCAAAGAAGCCATGAAGTCGGAGGGGGGCTTCGTCCTCGCCCATTGGGACGGAACGCCGGAGACGGAGGCCAAGGTGAAGCGGGAGACCGGAGCGACCATCCGCTGCATTCCTCTGCCGGGACAGGGCTTGCCTTCCGATTCCGGAGTCTGCGTGGTGAGTGGACGCCCTTCGTCCCAGCGCGTGATCTGGGCCAAGGCCTATTGATGAAGGCGGTGTTCTACCGGGGCGCAGGTGGCCCGGAGGTCATTCGGCTGGAAGAACGCCCAGCGCCGGTGCCCGGACCCGACGAAGTCCTGATCCGGGTGGCAGGGGCGGGCGTGAATCGACCGGACATCATTCAGCGGAGAGGCTTCTATCCACCGCCCCCTGGCGTAACCGAGGTGCCCGGGCTCGAGGTCTCGGGCGCGGTCGAGGCCATCGGTACCCGAGTCACGGAGTGGAAGCCGGGTGATCGAGTGGCAGCCTTGGTCGCGGGGGGCGGCTACGCGGAGCTCTGCGTCGCGCCTGAAGGCCAGTGCTTGCCCGTGCCCGAGGCCCAGACCTTGGTGGACGCTGCGGCTCTGATCGAAACGAGCTTCACGGTTTGGGCTCACCTCTTTGGGCGTGGCCGACTTCAGCCGGGAGAACGCCTGCTCGTCCATGGCGGCGCCTCCGGTATCGGCACCACCGCCATCCAGATGGCCAAGCTCTGGGGATGCACGGTGGCCGTCACCGCCGGAACGGACGAACGCTGCCAGGCCTGCCTTGAGCTCGGGGCCGACCAGGCCATCAACTATCGCACCCAGCGTTCGACCGACGTCTTGGGTGAGTCCTCGATGGACGTCGTCTTGGACATGGTCGGCGGCGAGATCTTGAACGAAAACCTGAAGGTGCTAGCGCCGGAGGGCCGACACGTGAGCATCGCTTTTCTGGGAGGCCAGGATGCGAAGATCGACGTAAAGCTCGTCATGACCAAGCGGCTCGTCCTGACCGGAGCCACGCTCCGCGCGCGCCCCGAACCCTTCAAGCGGGGTCTCAGGGACGAGATTCGAGAGCGGCTTTGGCCCTGGTTCGAAGAAGGGGCGCTTCGCCCGGTCATCAGTCACCGGTTGAAGCTCGCAGCCGCCGCCGAAGCCCAACAGATCCTGGAACGGAGCGAACACTTCGGGAAGGTCGTATTATTGTGCCGATGACGAGGTTCAGATCGAACTCCGTGACCGCACGCTAGGTGTCTAGGCTCTCCTCGTACAGGTCTTTCATCCGCTGAAGGGACGCGTTGGTCCGCTCTACCCACTCGTTCTTCTCTCCGACCCGTTCCGCCATCTCCTTCGACATCTCGTAGACGCGAATGGCCTTCTTCACGAGGACCCGGACTCGCTTCCGGAGCTCTTCTCGGTAGACCATCTTGGCACTTTCATCGAGCGACTCGGGGACCGGCACGTCGAGCATCTGGGAGTGCAGCGTTTCGTAGAGACTTCCGATTCGGTAGCCCGCCGCGGTGGCCCATCCCGTGTGGCCGACCCGAATGGTCCGGATGAAGTTCGACTGCGCCCGAAGGAGTAGCTCGCACTTGGCCTCCAGCTCGTCGGCCATGGCCTCGATCCAATGGGCCTCGTCTACCTCGGGCTCCGATAGGTCCTTCTCTTCGAACCACCGGGCGTAGATTTCCCCCAGGTAGAAACGGCTCTGTCCGATGAAGTAGTCGGCGGGAAGGTACTCCCGGTTTTCCTGCTCCTCGTGGAACTTGAGCGCCCGCATGAACTCGACCTCTGCCGTGGCATACTCCTCCTGCATGAACATGCCGACGGCTTGCCCAACCCGAGCCTCCAGCTCCTCCATGACTTCGAGTTCTCCTCGCTGTCGGACCGCATAGAATGTGTCGGCCACTTGGCTCCAGCGCTCGAGCTTCGAATAAGAGAAAGCGGCTCTGAAGTAGGCGTCCTTGTGGCTCGGGCTCTCTGGGTGCTCGTCGATCACCTGCTCGAAGGCCGCAGCGGCCGACGCCCACTCGGCCAGCTTCTCGAAGGCGAGCCCTTGGTTGTAGGCCGCCAAGGCCGCGTACTTGGAGTCGGGAAACTCTTCGAGAAGCTTCGTATAGACCTTGACCGCCCGGTCGTAGGCTTGTTCCGCGTATTGGCCGTTGCCCAGCTCCAAGAGCTCTCGGGCGTCATAGGCGTCCAAGCCCGTCAACGGGTCGGGCTCGGCCCGGATGACCACCTCGTCCATCTGGAGGGGGCGCTCGGCCGTTCCCAAGGCGGGCGGGCGCCCAGTACTGGCGCACGCTCCCATTGAGGAAGCCGTCAGGACTGAGATAAGGCAGCGCCGCACGCTCAGATCATCGGACAGAACCGGCTCGGGATGAAGCGCGTCCCGACGAATGCACTGCGGCTAGGGTCAGCTTGCGCCTCAAGGCATCCAAACCGGCGAGGTCCGCCACGTCGACGTCGAGCTGCGGGATCAGGAAGATGGGAAGCCCCGTAGAGCCGGCCAGCTCCAGAGCTCGATCCCGAGCGACGGCGCGGGCATCGGCTGCGTCACACGCCGCGTCGTGTACCCGTTGGGCGAGGATCGGCGTTCCGCCGGCCCCTTCCACGGCCTGCACCCACCCTTCGGGAAGGGGGCGACGAGGTCCGACATCTGGGAGGTCCAGCGGAGCCCGATTCAGGACGACGGCTGCTACGAGGGCACTCCGTGCCCGAAGCCGCTCTACGAAGGCCCCGGCCGCCACCACCCCGTCGGGCGTAGGCCGAGAGACCACGACGAAGCGGGTCGCTTCGGAGGACAACAGAGCATCCACCGCCCGAGCTCGCTCACTGAAGCCGTCCATCATGGCTTGAAAGCCCTCCAAGAGCTGACCGAGCTGGCTCAGGATCTCGTTGCCGGTAAGGCGGGCGACGGTTCGGATGAAGAGTCCGGAGCCCACGTCGAAGAGCCGCCGCCCGACCGAGTTCTTCTGGGTCAGGGGCTCCAGCAACCACCGAGTCGCGTCGTTGCTGAGGGCATCGACGATCTTGTTGGGGGCCTCCAAGAAGTCTACTGCGTGATGGGCCGGGGGGGTGTCTAGGATGATGCGATCCAGCGGATCCGTCTCTCGATGAGCGAGTTGGTAGAGTTTCTCCATCGCCATGTACTCCTGGGAGCCGGCGAGCGCCGTCGACAGCGCTTGATACATGGGATTGGCAAGCAGGCGCTTTCGCCCTTCTTCGCTGGGATGGTGCCGAGCGACGACCTCGTCCCACGCCTGCTTGATGTCCAACATCATGGCCGAGAGTCGGGCCGGCGGCGCAACGAGCCGCCGAGATTCGAAAGCCTGGGCCGAGATGTCACTCTCGGTGTTCCCGATTTCGGGAAGGCCCAGCGCATTCGCTAGGCGTCGAGCCGGGTCGATGGTGAGGACCGCCGTTCGATGCCCGGCGTGAGCGCAGGCGAGACCGAGTGCACCGGCGGCCGAAGTCTTGCCAACGCCGCCCGGTCCCACGCAAACCAAGCAGCGCCCACCGTCCAGCAGGTGGTCGAGGTCCGTGCTCATGCCAGCTCCATGTTGGGCGCGAGCGCCTCCATGCCGGCGCGGCCACGCTCCAAGCCCCCGAGTTCAGGGATGCAAACGATGGGCATTCGCGTGCCCTCCTCCAGGCGATGGGCCTCTTGCGCTGCCAAGCGCTGACGAGCGAGTGCGCTCCGCCCGGCCCGGATCCAGGGCGTCCATCGCGCGTCTTCGTCCAAGCGGTCGAGGACGGCCCCCGACTCTGCCCCCAGCCCCTCCGTCGAGTAGCGATTGAGAAACATGACGCCAGGCTGCATCCGGAGGCGCGCGGTCATGGCCGCCTCGAGCTCCAGGGCCTCGTTGACGGGCATCTCTTCCGGTTGGGTGACGATGTGCAGACAGGTCTGCTCGCTCTCGATCATCTCGGCCATGCGGGTCGCCTCGAACTGCATACGACCCGATGGCGCCAGATCGGCCACGACACGAGACACGCTGAGGAAGGTCAGCGCATGGCCGGTCGCAGGCGCGTCGAGGATGATCCGGTCGTACTTGGGATAGCCGCGGTCATCGACCTCGGCCGTATGAAACCAGAACTTCCCGGCCATGGTGAACTCTCCCAAGGACGGAATGCTCCTTAGCAGGTACTTCACCAAACGGTTCTCGAAGACGATCCGGTAGAGCGTCTTGAAGCGAAGGACCATCACAGCGTACTCCTCGAGGGAGCCGGCCGGCGTCATGTTGCAAAGCCAAAGATTGTTGAAGACCTCTCTCGGCGTATCTCGGGCCGGCTCGACGCCGAGAACGCTCGAAGCCTCGTCGTGGGTGTCGACCTCCAGGAGCAAGGTGCGGTGTCCTGCCTCCGCGAACTTCCAGGCAAGGCCACAGGCGAGGGTGCTCCGACCGACGCCTCCTTTGCCGCCGACCACCTGGACCCGCTTCTCCAGGCGCGTTCGGAGGGCCTCCACGGGGCCGGAATGACACGTTTGGGCCCACCCGTCGACGTTTTCGAAGCAAGCTGCTAACCGGGCCCGGTGCTGGACGAAGCGCTGCTTGCCGACTGCCCCTACGGGCCCGAAGGGCTGTTCATCGACGAAGTCTTGGAAGTCGACCCTCAGGCCCGTCGGGTCGTGGCCCGGATGCCGACCCACGCCGAGCTGCCACTCACCCGCGCCCAGCGAGTCCATCCTCTTCGACACCCACAACACGTAGCAGCTGGCCTAATGGTCCACGTCACCGGGATCATGGGCTATCTCCACATGTTCCACATCGAGGGCCTCCGCCACCTCGACGGTTGGAGCGGCTTCGGCGTGCGCATCCACGAGGCTCGCTTCTCCCGAGTGGCGGAGGTCGGCCCGCCACTTCAGTTGGCCGTCGAGTGCGCAGGAGTGCGGCGGGTGGGAGAACGACTCTTCTCGCGCTACCGATTTCGATTTCATCAAGACGGCGAGCTGTTCTACCGAAGCGAGCAGTCCGCGGTGTGGACGAAAGTCGACGCTCAGGAGGGCGCGTCGCTGCCTCGTCCGTAGACCTGGTCGATGATGGGCTCGAGAACCCCCGTCGGGACCAAGTGACTGTGGATGGGTCGCTCCAGAGCCTCCATCACCGTCCGAAGCTTGGCCACGTCGACGGTCTCGAATGCGACGAAGGCGGTTTCTTCCGAAACGAATATGACCAGGGCGCCCAAGCTTCGAGCCAGTGACTCGGGCAAAAGGCGAGCGGCCGCTCTATTCAGGTTGGCACGAGCGAACTCGACGGCGCTCGCCTGCTCGTGGGGCGTGGAAGGCGGGCTCTGGGCTGCAGCCAGAGGATCGTTGCCGCTCCCCTGAATCTCTCGCTCGATCTGGCTGAGCTGGGCGAGGAGCTTCGGAACGTCGCCTCGGTTGGGCGAAGCCCGAAAGGCGCTCGCCGGAACCAAAGAGTGGGTCTTTCCGCGACGCCCCCCGACCAGACACAGGCCTTCGGCCAGCAGCTCGGCGTCGGCCTCCAGCGCCACGGTCTGACCCGTCTCGATGCTTTGCCCTTCCTCCAGCTCCGCGCCGAAGCTTCCATCCTCGACTCGCCAGGCCCGGCCTACCAAACGCTCGACCCGCACCGAGGCTCGGGCCATCCGATGAAGCTCAAGATGGGCGGGGTCCGGGCGTTCGCTCACTCCAGCCACCCCATGGTGACGAGCTTGTTTCGGGCCTTCCGAGAGACGGCTCCGAAGTCGCCCTCGCTCAGATGGGTCAAGATGTCGCCACCCAGGTTTTGTCCGTCGCCTTGCCCTTCGGAGAGGGAGAAGCCCAGATAGAACAAAGCGTCACCATCAAGGATGTTCTCGGCCGCCAAGCGGTCGACGGTTGCGAAGTCTCGCCGACGAGAGAGAAGGGCGAAGGTCGCCACAGCAGGATCCCGGCTCGAGCCTCGAGACAGGTGCTTCTTGCTGAGCATGAGTTGGCAAACGCCCAGCTCATAGCGCGCGCTGGGGTCATCGGCCCCTTCTGCTATCCGCTCGAAGAGCGAGCCCGCCTCGGCGAACTCCCCTCGGTTCTTGAGCTTGAGGGCCTTGTCTTGAAGGCTTCCCTGCACTCTTCCGATGTTCTGCGAGCCCAGCTGTCGGAGGAGGCCGAGAATGATCTTGCTGATGTCCGGAGGCGCGTCCAAAGCGCCGGTCTCCAGCTGCTGAACGGTAGATGCTAGGAGCTCCCCTGACGAGCGAAGGGCACGAGCCACCGCTTCCGCCTGTTCGACGTCGTTGAGGCTTGGAAGAACTCGAGCCAAGGCGCTTCGTCCACTGGAGGTCTGAACGGCCACCTGCAGCGCGTGCTTCTGATCCGTCGGGTCACCAGACTTGACGTGCTCGGCGATAGCCTTGGCCGCGGGCGCGCTGTCCAGCTTGCCCAGTGCCTCGATCGCAAAGTCGCGAACCGAGCGCCGACTGGACTCTAGGAGCTTTCGGACCCGCGACTCCAGGGTCACGGGAAGGTCGGCGCGCGTCAGGGCATCGGCCACCGTGGTCACGACGTTCTCCGGCGTGCTCTCGCTCTCCAAGATCTCGAGCAGACCCTCGTACTGCCGTACGGAAATCCTGCGAACCGAGAGCTGTCGACGAACCGCGCCCGCGACGGCAGCCCGAGCCTCGGCGTCTTCGCTCTTCTGGAGCCAGCCCAGCAGGAGCGAGATGACGCCTTCGTGGCTGGAGCCCCCCAGCATCTCGCTCAGTGTCTCGGCGAGGGCCGGGCGCTCGTCCAGACGGGACGGGCTGACATGGGTTCGCAGGCCTTCGACGAAGGCGGAAACCGACTCGGTCCCCGCGGCCTCCCAGCTACCTTCCATGGCTTCTCGGGCCGCTTCGGCCAAACGCTGCGAACCGACGGCCATCGCTTGGGCAAGTCGGGCCATGGAGTCCACGTCGGCCCGAGCCGCCAAAACTGCGACCGCGCCCAGTCGCTCCTTCTCGTCCTTGGCCTCGAGCATCTGCTCCAGGTCGGACGGACCGATGTTCTTGGCCCGGGCCAGGACGGCTCGGGTGGTGCTCTGCACCGATGGATCCGAATCGATCAGCCGGGGCTGGAGGTCCCGGGCCAGGCCATCCGGAGCCAGGGCGCCCATGGCCTCCACGGCATGGCGGCGCACACGGGCCTCGGGATCGTCGAGGACCTTCCGGAGCTCACCAACGGCGGCAGGGGTGTAGAGGTCGAGGTCACCCAGCACGATGGCCGCCGCCACACGACGGTCGGGGTCCTGATGGCGCAGAAGCCCGGTCAGGGCGGACTCCCAGTCTTTGCCTTTTCGAGTGGTCATGGGGACGCTCCCTTCGCAGGGCGGCTGACCATGCTACTCCGCTCCTCGGACCCCCGCCAGTGACTTGCAGAAAAGAGGCCGGCAGAGTGCGGTTGCCGCGCCGCGTCCCTGGTGCCAGCGTCGTGAGCGTACCCGATGGGAAACCCTCCGGCTCATCCACGGCTCGACGGACATGGCGTCCTCGGATTCGATGACGGCGAGCACTTCGCTCGGGTCGTCGAGTCCGAACTGCTGCACGGCCGAGCGATGGTGCAGGCCGAGGCCGCGCTGGCGATGCACTCCAGCCTGCGCGTACACATCCAGGCCCCCGGAACCGGACAGCGCTTGGACCTGGGCGCCAGGGTCGTCTTCGCGCAGGCCGAGATCTTCGGTCTCGAGTTCACGGACCTGGACGCACCCCGCAAGGAGCTCCTTCGCTCGATGGTGGCCACGGCCCAAGCAGCGGAGAGCTCTCCACCCGACCACACGGCGCCGGACGCCGATGCGGAGCCTCCGGCTGCCAAGCCGACCAAGGTCACACCTTCGACCGAGAGTGCACCCAGCGCGCTCGCCGCATTCGAATGGAAAGCCGACCAGCTCAGGGTGTCGGATCCCGGCTTCCTTCTCGCCCTCTACCTCCAGGCCCTGAAAGGACCGCCGCTCGACCTGGGGGCCCCTCAACCTACCGGCCCCCGGTCTCTTGAGCTTCACCTCGGCGACCAACGAGGTCTGGTCGAAGCGATCATTCTCGAGGGGGGTCGGGTCGACATCCCCGACCCTTCGCCCTTCGTGCCCCTCCTCGAAAAGCAGACGGCGGCGCTGGCTCGACTCCTGGCGCCCGTGGGCCTCATCGACGGAACGACCGACATCGAGGCCGGGGGTCTGGCGGCCGAGCTCCTCCCCACCCCCAAGAGCAAGCCGAGTCCCGGCGACGGCCCGCCTAGAATGCCGAAGTTGGACGGTGAGTCCGTGGTCTTCGAGCGAATGCGGGACATGGAGCACGAACGAGACGTCAACGTCCGCAATGGCGGCTTGTTCGTCGAGTCCGCTCCCCTCCCGCTCCGGCGCCGGCTATCGCTCAGGTTTCGAATCGGTGGACGAGACCTCGGCTTCGCTCTGGAGGCGGACGTAGTCTTCGCCGACGCAGGCCGAGTCGGTTTCTCTTTCACCCAGCCTGCAGAGGCCCTCCGGCAGTTCCAGCGGGCCGAAGTCCCGGCCTCCAAGCCTCGCTCATCGAGCCAGATCACAACGACTGACGTTTCCAGGGTCTCGGGTTCTCGGGACCTGCCCGCTTTCAACGGGGACCTATCGGCCCCCTTGCCCTTGGCCAAGCTCTTGGAGCTGAGCAAGCACAGCATTCGCTCGACGGAGCGCTTGGGCCGAGCCTCCAGTCTGCTGCTGTTCGAGTTCCTCGCCCGAGAGAAGCAAACCGGCGTGCTAGAGATCCACCGAGCCGAGGGCACGAGCTGCCAAATCTACTTTTACCAGGGGGACGTCGCATTCGTGGAGGTGAAGCCCTTCGAGGAGAGCGTCAGTTTGGGTCGCATCCTCATCGCCCAAAAGAAGGTCAACGAGACGGGGCTCCGCGAGGCTCTGGAGCGAGCCCGCGGCTCTCATCGCCTCCTCGGACGCATGCTGATCCTCCTTGGCATCATCAAGCGCGGGGAATTGGTGGCCGCCCTCCGGGAGCAGTGCCGCGCCAAGATCGACGCAACCTTTGGCTGGTCGGCCGGGCGCTACGCCTGGGGACCTTGGCGCGACCCGCCCGGAGAGGCGGACTTGGTGGTGACCCGCTCTTTGGGGGTCTTGGCCCGACACGTTCGGGTCCTCCTCGAGCACACCTCGGGCCGCGACCTCGAGCTCTTGTTCGGCAGCGGAATGGCGGGGGTCATGGTCGTCCAAGACCTCGATCGCTTGGCCACCACGCTCCAGCTCCAGCCAAAGGAGCTGCGTTTCCTCGAACTCCAGCTCGACGGCAAGCGGAGCGTTCACGACGCCGTGACCGGGAGCCCCATAGGACGACTCGGGGCGCTGCGACTCTTGGCGACCTGCCTCGCCCTCGGCCTCGCCCGCTTCACCGATGACTCCCAGTCGATGGACCTTGAGGACTCGGCGGGTCCGGCCAGCGGCTCCAAGGAGGCAGACCTGGAGGCGCAGCTGCAGGAGGAGCTCACCCGCCTCGAGGGCAGCAATCACTTCGACGTCCTGGGAGTCCATTGGTCCTCTCACCAACGAAGCTACCGGGAGGCCTGGGAACGCCGACGGTCGGCCTACGATCGGAAGAACTACGCCGAGGCCCCCGAGAAGCTCGAGGCCTTGGCCGCCAAGATTCGGGCCTGCATCGACGCTGCGTACGAAGCCATCAAGAGCGAAGGCCCCCGATCCGCTTACCGCCGACGTCTATTCGACTCGACGGAGCGCCAGTACGCCGCCGACATGCTGGTGAAGCAGGGCGAGATCGCCCTCATGCGAGGAGACCGGGTGCGAGCCTTGGAGTCCTTCGAGACCGCCCTGGAGCTCCATCCGAGCCAGAAGGTGAAGGCGCTGCTCACCCAGGCCCGTGAAAACCGCTGAACTCACTCGGCCTTTGCCAGGACCTTGATTCGTCGGCGGGCCTCCGCCCGCTCGGCCTCGGTCGGCGCTCCGGCCAAAACCGCACGCCAAGCTGCAATCTTGCTTTCGGCATCGACTCGAACCACCGCGTCCAATGAGCGCGCCTCTTCGACCAAGCGGTCTTGGAGGGCTCGCATCCGCGACTGGGCCGCTCGGCGGATGCTCTCGTCGCGGGCCCATTGGAGCACGCGGCGCCAGGCGGAAATTCTATCCTCCTTCAGCGCGCCCTCCTCTTCGACGGCCTTCGCGGCCTCCACGAGACGCCGCGCTTCGACGCGATGCCAGTGGAGAGCGCGGCTCTGGGCCTTCTCGACGGCGGATGCATCGGTCTGCGTCGTGGCCACCTCGAGCCAGGCCTGCTCCTTGTCCACCGGCCTGGCCTCGGGATTCGACTCCAGCGCCAGGGCTTCAGCCAGCCGCCGCTCCCGCTCGGCATTCCGCCACCGGATCACGGCCTTGCGCGCATAGGTGAGCTGGGCCTCGGTGCGCTCCACGAAGGCGCTCCACTCCGCCACTTTTTCGAGGTCTGGCACCCCTGCCTCGGCCTCCAGCTGCAGCAGTCCTTTGAAGGAGATCACGCGGTCCTCACCTTCCTGCCCCGCCAGCAGGAGTCCGAGGCTCAACGGCAGCCACATCTTCGTGGACACTAGCAGTCCTGGACCCCAGGACCAGCTCGTTTGGAATACTGCGCCGAGCGAACTAGACTCGGCACATGACCGGATCGTTCGTCTTGGTTCTGGCCGGCGCTGCCGGCGGCGCCGACCCATCCACGGTTGAAAAGGTGATCACGGCCATCAACGTTTCCGCGCCTCGCATCGATGCCTGCGTCGCACGCTACACGGAGGAGTACCCCCAGGCCGATGGCGTAGCCAAGCTTCAGGTCGTGGTCGACGAGACGGGCAAAGTGAGCGAGGCGCAGGCGTCGACCTCGCTGGAGGGCGCCCGCCTCCTTCGTCCCTGCCTGGCCTCAGCGGCCGAAACCTGGAAGCTCCCGCCTCCCAGCAAACCGAACGCAACCCTCTCTGTGAAGGTGAGGGTCGCCAAGGGTCGGCGCTTCAAGCTGCTCACCCCGAAGGAGCAGGCCCAGGCTGCGGCCGATGCCCAG
>JBCCQA010000049.1:0-19293 GCA_039024635.1 Myxococcota bacterium
ACCAAGACCTACTACTTGTACCCGCAGATCGTTCCGCGAGGTGCCTTCCTCCTTGAGCGCGACCCCACGCGAGAAGGCGAGGGCGGTCTGTGGGTGAAGCTGTGGAGGGACATGACCTGGCAGATCATGCGAGGGGTGCCAGCGACTCGGAAGCCCTATGAAGAGCGCGCCCAGGGAAAGGCTACGACGGACGCCAAGAAGATGTGGGCGGCGCTGGCTAAGAACTCAGGCAGGGGAACGAGTATCGAGCTCCCAAGCACCTACTTTCTTGGAGCACAGGCACAAACGGCGGAGGGCGTCGCTTTCCGAGATCGCGCCCACCATCTCCTGCTCCTCCATTTCTGGTCACTGGTCGCCCAGGTCTACGTGCCTCAGGTTCTTGGCGACGACGGTCGCGGAAAGCCCGTAGGATACGCAGTCGTCGTCCCTGATATTCTCGACCTGGAGGCATTCGCGGGCGACTTGACGGACCTGCTTCTGTCCCGCTCGACGGGGCAACGAGGCTACCGCCCATCAGACGCCGTGGTCGACCTTCCTCTTGAGAGTGCACTGGAGCTAATGTGGCGACTTCGGCAGCTTGTTCACAAGCGTGCTGGACGTGGAATCGATGACATCGTGACCGGCTTCGACGTGCTTCACGTCGAGAAGGACGGCAACAACGTCCGAGTGAGGAGCGTGGAGCGCTTGCCCCCGAGCAACGAGCTCATTGAGGCCTACGTGCCCACGAGAGAGCTCTGGAGCCTGCTCTTTCGGCAGCAGTGGCTTCGCAATGTGGTGTCCGGCCGACCGCGTTGGTCGAACTTCGACCGCATCTGCGCCACGACCAGCATTGCCAGCACCTTCAATGACTACCGCTTTCGACACGACGCTCGCGAGATGTTCCGACGCGCAAAGGAGATGACCTTGGACAACACAGAGAACGCCTCTGCGGAAGAGGCAGACGACACCCTGGAGGCCCTCGTGCTCCAGATAGCCAAGAGATACGTAGCCAGCAAAGTGGAGCGCAAGCATGGCCTCAAGTGGAACTCAGAGAAGAGGGGTGACTTTGCCAAGCACACCGAAGCCGTTGCGAGAGACGCCTTCCTGGCCGTGCGCAGCCGCAGCGACGCAGACTTTCCCGAGTACTTCACGGCGACCCTTTGCTCCGTCGCTCAGTTCCTCCCGCCGAAACGGTTCGAACAACTATCTCGGGCGCTTCTGACAGACCCGGCCCGCGTACGCACGCTGACGCTGATGGCGCTCAGCGCAGCCGGATACGTTTCGACCCCGAAAGAGAAGAAGGATTAGCCACCATGACCAAGAATCTGTTTGCAACCGTGCTCACGCATGCCGCTCCGAGCTCCAACTACCGCGGCGAGAGCGAGGAGAACCGCACCATCATCCAGAAGATCACCCGCGGTGGGTTGGAGTATCCGGTCGTCAGCCCGGAAGCTATGCGAAATGCCCTTCGAGAGATCCTAGCTGCACGAGGTCTGCCAATGAATCGCATAAGGCTGGACAACGAGGACCAGCTGGCCGTCGAGTTCAAGAGCTTCCCAGACGCTACGCAATACGCCGACGACTTCCTCTTTGGGCATCTCGTAGCCGATCAGAAGGCAGTCAAGGCCAACAAAGACAAGCCCGCGAAGCGCGATTCGGTCCTGCGGATGAATCTCGCAGTGGCGCTCCAGCCGTACAGGCACGACGCAACGTTTCACCAATCCCCGTTGAACGCCGGAGATAGCCCTTGGAAGAACGCTTCCACCTCCGCGCTCCTGCACAGGGAAGTGGCCTACACGGCGTTTCAGTATCCCTTCGCTTTGGCACTGGGGGACTGCCGAGATGCCGATGCTCCGGCATGGACTAAGGCCCTGCTCAACGCCATCGGAGAGCTGTCCAACGTGGCGGGCGGACATGCTCGGAGCTATTTCGAAATGGCTCCGCGCAGCATCGTCGTGAGGCTGACCCCCGCACTCGTCGCAGGCTTCGACACGTACGGCTTCGACGCGGAAGGGCGGTTCCCGGCGCTGGCGCGGGTCCACCAGAACGACTTACCGGGAGGCGAGTTCTGGCTCGGGGGAGAGCTCGTACGTTCATTGGAGGCCGACGAACGTGAACGACTTGAGAAGGAAGGCGCCCAACTGTTCGACAACCCCCAGAAACTTCTAAAGGCGCTCGGGGACGCGGCTCTCAGCTGAAGCGTATGGAGACTCTTTGGCTACATCTGCGAGCCCCGTTCGCGGCATTCCGGTGGATGCAGGCGGGCGTCTACCGGGCGACGAGTCCCGTCATCCCACCGTCCGCGGCCTGGGGGCTTGTCCTCAATCTCGCCGGAGTCGAAACGAGAGACCGAGCTTCCGAAGGAGCAGCGACACCTACGCTGTCCGATGCTCCTAGGTTGAGGCTCGCTATCGGTACGCGGCGGGACTCAACGACTTCCACACTCTACCAGCAACTCCACTCATACCGAGTTGGCAAGGACGCGAAGACGAAGGCGCTGTCGGGGAAGACGAACGGAGCCAAGTACTGGATCGCCCCTGTGCGGCGCGAGATCCTGGTCGGGTTCGATGCCGTGGTCGGAGTTCAGGCGCCCGCAAAGCTGCTTGAGAGGATTCCCAAAGGCCTCGCTGGAGGCCTCCAAGACCCTCGCTACGGCCTCCCGTTTGCGGGGGACAACAATCTGCTGTTCGACCAGATCGCCGTCGTCCGGTCCCCACCGGAGGCATATTGGTACGTGCCGGCATCGAACGATACGAGTGTCCCAGTTCAAAGCTCGTGTCGACTAACCATCTGCATTGACCGACAAGATGGGAGCCGGACGCTCACAAAGCTGTTCATGCGAACGGGGCGCGTGGCCCTTCCTCCTGCCGCGGCATGGGTCGAAACCCCCGGAACCGCGGCCGAGTCTTAGAGGCTTCGGCCATGGAGGATTCGCATCGCCCGCTCCTCAGTGCCATGGCCCTTCATGCTTTGGCGTACTGCGAACGGCTCTTCTATCTTGAGGAGGTTGAGCGAATTCGTATTGCCGACGACCGTGTCTATGCCGGCCGGCGTCTGCACGAGAGCTTGGAAGAAGACGGGGAATGGAGCCAGCACGTTCTTGAGAGCGCCGAGCTCGGTCTTCGCGGCAAGGTCGACGCCCTCAGGCGACGCGACGGGCGGTTGATCCCCTACGAACACAAGCGAGGACTTCCGCTTCATCAAGAGGAAGGACCAAGCGCTTGGCCCAGCGACCGTTTGCAGCTTGGTGCGTACGCCGTTCTGCTCGAGGAAGCGCTCCAGGAGGAAATTCCCGAGGGACGTGTGCGGTACCACGCTGCGAACACCCTCGTGAAGTTGCCCATTGATGCGAAGCTTAGGGAAGAGGTGAGGGCTGCGGTCCATCGAGCGGAGGAGCTACGATGTCGGACCGAACGGCCGGCCATCACTGACAACGAGCGGCTATGTGTCCGCTGCTCCTTGGCCCCCGTGTGCCTCCCCGAGGAGACCCGCAAAAGTCAGGACCCGAAACGCGAAGTCACACGGCTCTTTCCCGGCGACGACGATCGGC
This sequence comes from Myxococcota bacterium, assembly GCA_039024635.1. GTDB lineage: Bacteria > Myxococcota > Kuafuiibacteriia > Kuafuiibacteriales > Kuafuiibacteriaceae > Kuafuiihalomonas. Next base: position 3,530 of record JBCCQA010000049.1, read on the forward strand.
AGCCGCTCCATGTGCTTGGCCATGGCACCCGAGTGGGTCGACGCGGCTACGAGCTTAAGCTGGAGCCCTTGGAAGGAGACATCACAACGGAGCCGATTCGACGGATCCGGAGCGTCACCCTCCATGGCTACAGCTCGATGAGTGCCCAGGCTCTTGACCTGTGTGCTCGGCAAGGTGTGGCCGTCCACTGGTTCCGTCCAGGTGGGCAGTATGTGGGCTCGTTCTCTGGCGAGGATGCAGCTGTACAGCGACGGATTCGTCAGTATGAGGCTTTGCGTCAGACAGGTCTCCGAGTTCGGTTGGCTAGACTGTTGGTGGCCTCAAAGGCCGAGCAGCAGCTGCGATTCGTGCTCAGGTCGTCCAGAGGGCGAGACCGGACATCCCTAGGTCTCGACGACTCCATCAAACAGATGCGAACCGGCATCTCATCAATATCGCGTGCAACAGACACCGAGACCCTCCTTGGACTCGAGGGCTGGGTGGCGAAAGCCTACTTCAGTGCTTTGCCGAAGCTTGTCGTGGAGCGGGTTCCCTTCGAGATGCACCCAAAGGGCAGAAGTCGCCGACCTCCGAAAGATCCCTTCAACGCTCTGCTGAGCTTTGGCTACGGGATGCTGCTTCGCGAGGTCGTCCAGTCTATACGATCAGTCGGGCTCGATGGGGCATTCGGATTCTACCACCAGCCTCGGTCTTCGGCCCCCCCTCTCGCCTTGGATCTCATCGAACTATTCCGGGTCACATGCGTCGACATGCCCGTGCTCGCCGCCGTCAATCGGGGGCACTTCGATCTCGAGAAGCACTTCGAACAGGCCGGCGAGCAGTTTTGGCTGAGCAAGGACGGCCGGAGAAAGGCCATCGCTCTGTTTGAGCAGCGTCTGGCTGATCGATGGCGCCATCCCGTCCTAGAGTATTCTCTATCCTACCGACGAGCCATTGAGCTGGAGGTGCGCCTACTGGAGAAGGAATGGTCAGGCGAAGCGGGACTTTTTGCGCGTATGAGGCTGCGCTGAATGAGCAAACGACACGGGAGTCATTGGCATCTCGTTACCTACGACATCCGCGATGCTGGCCGCTGGAGGAAGGCCTATCGCCTACTGCGCGGGCACGGTGAGCGTCTCCAATACTCGGTGTTTCGAGTGCGAGCCAGTGACCAACAGCTCGAAAGACTTCGCTGGGAACTCGAACGGATCCTGGATTCCGAAGACGATCTTCTCATCCTATCGTTGTGCCCGAGTTGCGGCCGCAGAGTGAAGGAGCGAAACTCGGAGGATGCGTGGAGGGATGAACCACCCGTCAGGTTCACCGAGTGAAGGAATCACGCATGATCGGGTGTTTGGGCCGAAGGTCGAGCTTCACGCCCCATACCCCCGAAGAGATTCGAGCTTTCAGCTTCTCTGACAATGGAATAGCATGAACCGCGTAATCAGAAGGGATTGCAAGGGTTTAGAGAATGAACGGCTCGTCCAGATGGCTGACCTGGGACCGGGATGAAGGGTGCATGATCGAGCGGCCAAAAACCGCAGTGAGTACCAGTGGATAGGGCGACAGCCGTGAGTCGGTCCTCGATGCCTTCGGGCGTTGGCCACGTCTAGGGAAGAAGCAGTTCGAAACGCAGGTGCAGGTCAAGAGTGAGTCGGTCCTCGATGCCTTCGGGCGTTGGCCACAAGTCACAACGCGTAAAGACAACGTCCGGCGCAATCTGTGAGTCGGTCCTCGATGCCTTCGGGCGTTGGCCACACGCATTCGCAAGGGCGACGGCTGAAGACAAGTTGCAGGCGTGAGTCGGTCCTCGATGCCTTCGGGCGTTGGCCACACGTACAAGCAGATCGGCGAGGCCCTCGGCCTGACCCGGGTGAGTCGGTCCTCGATGCCTTCGGGCGTTGGCCACGCGTCGCCGAAACGCTGACTGCAGTGGTCACGGCATCGGTCGTGAGTCGGTCCTCGATGCCTTCGGGCGTTGGCCACAGGACCGTGATCTGGTTGACCCAGGCCGGAACCCAGAGGTGGTGAGTCGGTCCTCGATGCCTTCGGGCGTTGGCCACGGAAATCTAGGTTCCAGGGCGACATTTTGGACTTGCTCGGTGAGTCGGTCCTCGATGCCTTCGGGCGTTGGCCACATGAGCGACACAGCAAGCCATGAAGGTCAAAAGATCACGTGAGTCGGTCCTCGATGCCTTCGGGCGTTGGCCACACGATCGGTTGGACGACATTCCAGACTCCTGGCGTGAGTCGGTCCTCGATGCCTTCGGGCGTTGGCCACACGAGAGCCCAGAACTGATGGAGCTCATGGCGAGTGGGTGTGAGTCGGTCCTCGATGCCTTCGGGCGTTGGCCACCAGAACGTTTCTCGCCATGCCTATGGCGGGCAGTGAGGTGAGTCGGTCCTCGATGCCTTCGGGCGTTGGCCACGCCCAGCTGACCTGGCTCGCCACAAGCGCTGGCGCGGCGTGATTCGGTCCTCGATGGCTTCGGGCGTTGGCCACACCACCGCGGGTCCGCCCTTGTTCATCGAGACATCAAAGTGAGTCGGTCCTCGATGCCTTCGGGCGTTGGCCACCCCACGACGGACAACTTGTGAAGGCCCATGAGCCCACATGTGAGTCGGTCCTCGATGCCTTCGGGCGTTGGCCACCCCCTCCATCCTGCCGGAACGCGTAGAAGTCGTACTCGAGTGAGTCGGTCCTCGATGCCTTCGGGCGTTGGCCACAGGATCTGCGGGTGGAACTCTCGCGAGGTCTTTGACCGATACAGTGAGTCGGTCCTCGATGCCTTCGGGCGTTGGCCACACGTCGAAGAGCTTCATGGCCTCGGTGATGCTCCGGGTGAGTCGGTCCTCGATGCCTTCGGGCGTTGGCCACACCTGGAACTCGCACAGCGTCGGTCCGAAGAGTCCGTTCTGGTGAGTCGGTCCTCGATGCCTTCGGGCGTTGGCCACGCCTCGTGGCTCCCTGGCCGGACGAGCCCTCCACGGTCTTCTGGTGAGTCGGTCCTCGATGCCTTCGGGCGTTGGCCACAGCAACAACATCGAAACCATCGCAGAACACGACACTGGGTGAGTCGGTCCTCGATGCCTTCGGGCGTTGGCCACGCGTACTCCCCCGTTCTGGGGTCCAGTTCGGTTAGTTCTGGTGAGTCGGTCCTCGATGCCTTCGGGCGTTGGCCACAGTGGGTAAAGGAATACTGGCAAATCCCGGACGAGTGAGTCGGTCCTCGATGCCTTCGGGCGTTGGCCACCTGTGTTGCCGTCGCTGTCCATCGCCACCAGCGAGACGGAGCGTGAGTCGGTCCTCGATGCCTTCGGGCGTTGGCCACAGCGAGGTCTTCGGTTTGATGGTGCAGCTCTACGAAGCCTGTGAGTCGGTCCTCGATGCCTTCGGGCGTTGGCCACGCGACGAGCGGACCAGTATTCTTCGCCATGTGGCTCAAGTGAGTCGGTCCTCGATGCCTTCGGGCGTTGGCCACCTTCAGCCAAGCGTTGTTGGCCGTCATACGTCACCTAGGAGGTGAGTCGGTCCTCGATGCCTTCGGGCGTTGGCCACGGTCAGTACGACGCCGCGAAGGCCAACCCCCGTATCCGTGAGTCGGTCCTCGATGCCTTCGGGCGTTGGCCACATCCCAAGCGACCCAACGCCCGCATCGTGCGGGGCACCGGTGAGTCGGTCCTCGATGCCTTCGGGCGTTGGCCACACATCCATCCTTCAGGCGAGGTCGGGGAGGTACGGAGTGAGTCGGTCCTCGATGCCTTCGGGCGTTGGCCACAGGTCCGGCACCGTGAGTGTTCCGGTGCTGTTGGCGAGTGAGTCGGTCCTCGATGCCTTCGGGCGTTGGCCACATAATCATGAGTCACATGGCGTCAACGGACCTCACCTGTGAGTCGGTCCTCGATGCCTTCGGGCGTTGGCCACTAGCGCCGGTTCGTGCTGTTGTAGGTCTCATCGAGCACAGCTCGCATGAGGGTGAGTCGGTCCTCGATGCCTTCGGGCGTTGGCCACGCGATCACCACGCGCTGGCCGAGCTGAGCCGTCGAAATGTGAGTCGGTCCTCGATACCTTCGGGCGTTGGCCACACCCCAACAAGATGCGGGCTCCGTGGGCGGTCTACCTTCGTGTGAGTCGGTCCTCGATGCCTTCGGGCGTTGGCCACTTGGCGCCCTTGGCGGCCAGGTACTGGGCGATCGGGACGAGTGAGTCGGTCCTCGATGCCTTCGGGCGTTGGCCACGTGTCGACCGAGCCTTCCTGCATCTCCTCGGTCGAGTAGGGTGAGTCGGTCCTCGATGCCTTCGGGCGTTGGCCACCCCTAGCTCAAGTCGACGTGCCGACGTCTTCAAGTGAGTCGGTCCTCGATGCCTTCGGGCGTTGGCCACACGTTCGTCCCGTATCTTTCGATCAACCGGATGAAGAGGTGAGTCGGTCCTCGATGCCTTCGGGCGTTGGCCACTTTGGATGTTTGGCGTAAGCGAGAGCGTAAGGCCAGACGAGAGTGAGTCGGTCCTCGATGCCTTCGGGCGTTGGCTACTGGTCCGCCGCGGCGTCCGCATTTCCCTCGGTTTGTTTCATGTGAGCCGTTCGAAGCCCCCGAGAGAAACTTGTCTTTCCAGTCTTCGATCGCCGAGACTCTAAGACCGTGCTTCCGGGCGGCCTACTGAACCGAGGTCTCCCCCTTCAAGATCGAGAGCACGAGCGACGTTCGCCGCCCCGAAGTCCATCGCTCCACCTTCTCCGGAACGTCTGTCACAACAACCATCGTTTACCATCTCTCCACGTCATGTGGGTGGACCTGGATCTTGGGGAAGCACGATACGACGGCCCCCCCGAAGCACGCGGCCAAAGACCTAGGCACCCATCTGCGAGGGCTCTCTCGGCCTCCTGAGAGCGTCCACGAGGTCCAAGGTCGTAGCCGACGACCTCCCGGTCGCTGCAGTGATGACTGCCGCACGATACGCCCAGCGACCTTTGCGAACTGGGATGTGCACGACTCACCTGCCTGGATGCTTCAAACCACCGGCTATTTGAAACGCGCGCTTTGGCTTTGGTGTTGAGGTCACCTACTCGTCTTTGTGCGCTGAACGCGACAGGAGCTTCTGAACGGCACCTTTCGTACGATCTTCTCCAGGTAGCCAGGCGGCGTAGTACTTCAGTGTTGTCTGAATCGACTTGTGGCCCAGTCTCCTTGATATATCTGGTAGCGGTGTTCCCGAAGAGAGTAACAGTGTGGCGTGAGTATGTCGGGCCCACTTGGGTGGGCTCTCCTCGCGAGGGACTCCAGAGGTTCTGTGGATGCGCTCCCACGTTTTGTAGATGGCATTCTTACGAACCAGAGTCCCAGTTCGCGACTTAAAGACAAGGTCCTTCGGGCCTTGCCGTGGACCGAGCTTCGACAGTGTTCTGGGGTCGGCGTAGATCGTCCTTCGCGAGCCAACGGTTTTGGTCGCCGTCAAAGAGAGGCTGTTGTCGTACTCCTGCAAGCCACGACGAACATGGATCGTGTCGGTACCGATGTCCTGCCATTGGAGACCAAGAGCCTCCCCGGGGCGCAAACCAGTGTCGAAGATGAGATGTACAAGACCACCGTGTCGTTCTCCTGAGGCGGCTCTCTTCAGCTTGACGACCTCTTCCTCAGTGTAGACCCGAGTTCTGTGCCTCTCGATGCCTACATCGGCTCTTCTGCTTCGTCTCGGCTTGAACCTACGAGCAAGTGCCACCGTATTGCTCGGAAGCAATCCTTCGGCGACTGCGGCGTCGCAAGCGGTGCCAAGAACCTGCCATGCTATCTCTGCATCACGCTCTTGGGTAGCTTGCCTCAACTCTACTCCCCACTCCCGAACATCTGCGACGGACAACTGCGACGGACAACTGCGACAGCGGGACATGCTGAATGTCGCCCTTGCGATTGTTCCATGCATGAAAACGCCGCTTCGACGTGCTCTCAGCCACGTTCATCGACGCGATCACGCTGAGGACCTACTGGTCGACGGGCGCGTCGCCCGAGGCAGGCGTTGGGCGAGGCTGGCTCGCAACCTTCGTCAGCTGCTGCTGGATCTTCTGCTTGAACTTCCCGCCGGGTTTTTCCCGTGAACACGGTTCGCCCGGTCGAGTCGGAACTAATCCGTCCCTCCCACCAGTTCTAAACTCGACCTCCCTTTCGTCGTCGGGCGCGCTTCGCGATCGTCGCCATGACGAATAGGCTAGCACTTCTGTCCTCCATCTGTCCGCCACCTTGCTGGTCGAGAGTTTCCGCCGCGTTCCGCGTGGCCTGAAAGAGCGGTCCCATAGACCGCTGAAAACACTGACGTATTCGGAACAGCCAGGAAGGCGGTGGAACCAGATGGAACCCGAGTGTTGGCCTCCGAAGCCAAAGGCCGCAGGTTCGAATCCTGCCATCCGCGTCCGGATAGTATTGAGGTTTCAGGATGCATCGCAACGAGCGTTGCGGCTGTCCGCTACCTGTCCTTCACTTTGATTTCCGCATTCCTTCCAAGATCCGCCAGCATATGCCGGCTGTCGAGCTGGCCAGGTTTCCTTCGACTTCCTTCCTCTGTCTCACGACCACGTCAGAAGGGTGGGGGTTCGGCCGCAGCTCGTCGCTGGCGACGCAGGGGGAGCTCCGTGCGTTCCCACACCGGAGTAGGTGCCGGTCCGGAGCACCTCGACAGGGCTCACGCGGAAGGGGGACCCACCAAGGCTTCCGTGCCGCCGCCTCCAGCAAGCCAGGTCAGCGGGTCTGGGGTCCTGTGGCCCGAGAAAGGGGAAGGGCTCTATCTTGAGCGGCCCGCACGCTGCCGGCGAAACCGGGCGGGCTGAGACCTGGTGCCGATAGGCCGCGTCGCTGTCAGCCAGGAAGTCGAGCGAGAAGAGTCTCCATGGCATCTTGAGGTCTGTGTCCCTGGAGACCCTTGATCATGGGCGTTCCGTTGAGCCCTCGGGACAACTTGGCTAGGTCCAGACGGGCAAGTCCGTGTGCACGCTCGACGGCGACCTCTGCGAGGAAGGCAAGGTCGTTCATCGACCCCACGATGCTGCGGTTTCGCGTCTTGCACAATCGGAGCGAGGGAGTTGCAACCGGCAAGAGCTTTTGGACCCCTTCGAGGTCGTTGGCGTTCAAACCAGCACGGAGACCATCTACGAAGCCCGATGCCAAGGTAGCAGGGGTCAGAGGTCTCAGCGCCAACAGTGGTACGCAGAACAACGTGGGGCTGTGGCACATAAACACGCAGAGACGTCCGTCGATTCTCCGCAACGTGGCATGCCATTCGTGATGTGGGTCCGCTTCCTCCGAGGGAGGGACAGGCTTTGCACCGAGAGCCTTCAGGAGAGAGGCTGTTGCGCAGACGGTCAACTCCGTGAATGCGCCCGGTCCTGGCTGGGCGGCCGGCTCCTCGGAAGGGCGTGATACGCCCTCGCCGGTTTCAGTGCGTTTGCCCCTCAGGATACCATCCGCGACGCGTCGGCCGGTCTCGGTCAGCCGAGCCGTCGTCCCTTGCTCCGAGACGCTGGCTAGGATCCAACCCTCGGTGCTGAGGGTGGGGGCGAGGAGCTTGGGCAGCTGGCCAGGTGCCGAGCCTCCCTCAAGCTCCAGCAAACGAAGCAGCGCCAAGGCAGCTCGTCCCAGCTCCAAGGCCTTCTCTTGGTCCACGGCTCAGATCTGGTGGGGCAGGACTGCCCTTTCGTCCAATCGAAACGACCCGATCTCCTGTGGTACTCCCTACGCGCGTGGGTGCTGCTTAGGCCCCCTCTTCTTTATCACCTCAGCATGGACTTCATTGCCCGGTGAGGTACCCAGGCCTCGTGGGGCGATAGCCATGAAGGCGAGACCCCGAAGCTTCCGGTCAACTCCGGCATCATCGCGGATGAAGTGGGACGTCTCATTGCGAGCGAGTCTACGAACATGGTTTCCGCGCGACCATGATCGCGCCCGGCACCGTCAGCTCGAGCTCACCGGCCTCGGCTGCGTGCGAGTTCAGCCGCGCCTCGAGCTCGCCGAGGATCCCTGGGCGTTCGTCCTCAGGCACCAGAGTTGCCCATGCAGGGAGGAAGGCCAGGCGGATGAACCAGTGACTGAGGACGGCCGTCCCATCGGCGAAACGCATGCGGAACGACGTCGCCTCGGCTCGCGTGACCTCCAGCCCAGCCTCCGCGAAGGCGGCGCGCATTCCGTCGAGGGTTCCGCGCGCGGCTTCATGTTGGTCGAGCGCCACGGTCGAGAGCCCGCGGTCCAACAGCACGCTGCGGTAGACGCCATAGAGCTCGCGCATGTGACCCGAGAGGTTCGTAGACAGGAGTAGGGTTCCGCCCCGACAAAGCACCCGCTCGCACTCCCGCAGCGCGACCTGCGAATCGTCGAAGTTGTGGATGCCTAGGTTGCACACGACGACGTCGAATCTGCCATCCGCGAGCGGGAGAGCTTCGGCCCGACCGGGGACCACCTCGACGTTCTCGATGCCTCGAAACTGCAGCTTGCGACGAAGGCGCTCCAACGCTTCGGACCACGGATCCAGGGCGACGACTTGGCTGTCGCGGCCAGCTCGCTCCGCGAGCTCGACGCTCAAAAAGCCCGTGCCGCATCCCAGGTCGAGGATCCGCTGACCGCGCAGCAAGGGAACGAGCTCGAGCAGGCGAAGTCCAAAGGGGGCCGACCACAGAGGGAGCTGGTCGTAGATGTCGACGAAGCCCGCGGTGGTGGGATCGATGGGGGAGAGATCGGGGCTCATCCACCCAACTCTCTCCCGAGTTGGTACCTGAGGCGAGCTTCCGCGGCCTTCGTGCGCCCCGCAGCAACAGGTTCGACCGAAAGCCTCATTCCCGCCGGAGAGGACGCCACCGTCAGGAAACGCTGGCGCGACGACGCCCCGCCTAGACCCGGCTCGCCGGATACCTCGCTTGCGCCTTCTGTTTGAGCTCCTCGTTGAAGCCCTCGTCGCTGCTCCGGAACCGTATCGCTAGCTGGACCCCAGTGGACCAGCATGCAGCCCGCCTCTTGCTCTCGCTCCGATGTGTCGAGGGTCCATCCCCGCCTTGCGGACCATTTCGTGCAGGCCACCGCCTTGGCGTGTGTGTGGTTTCTTCCGGCGGGCCCGGACGTGAAGGCTGACAGTACTCTCGGGGAGCGGTTCAGTTGTACCGAGGCCGTCGGAAGCTCTACGCGCTTCGCGATGAGGGTACTGCTGGTCTTGCGTCTCGACATCCTTGGACCCAAGTAGTCAACGCAACACCTCGTCGAGTGCTTCGGCGGGCGTCTTCCAGCGAGCCCCGGGCCTGGACAAACAGGGCGCGGTAGATGCTTTCATGCGAGATGTGCATGCCGGGGTCCTCGAACTCGACTCGGGTCGAGCCTGCGACTTGCCCAGGCGACCAGTCCACCAGGAGTTTCTCGACGACGAACGCTCTAAGGCGACGATTCTCGCCCCGCTCGAGCTTACCGAGCTTCGGACGGCGAGCTTTGTCCCACGCGCGTCGATTGGCGTGGTCCGCTCTGTATCGGAATCGACCCTCGTTGCGCGCGACCTCGTAACAGATGGTCGACGGAGGCCTTCGAAGCGCCCTTACAATGCTGGGGATGGACTCTCGGCCTCCATGGTCTTACGACCCAGCACGCGCTCGAGCTCCTTGATCCGATTCTTGAGCTCCTTCACCTCGCGCTCGGGGAAGCGGGTCGAATTGGGGAGCTTCAGTCCTCCAGAAAGAGCCCGCCGGTCTCTTCCATCCAGTCCGCGATACGGTCTGCTGCCGCATCGACGTCATCGTCGCTGATGTCGACCCTGAGAGTCTGAAGCGTCGATTCCCAAACCAGCGCCTCCATGTGCGCCTGCTCTACGACGAAGCGCTGCAGGTCGTCGTATTGTGCAGGGTTGCCCGAAACCTCCAGGCGCTTGCGTCGGGCTTCGGCAAAGGATCCGGGGTGTCGGTGGATGTACACGAGTCGATAGTTGAGAGCCACGAGCCGTCTTTCGAGCCAATCGAAGTCGACGTCCCGAGCGTTGTAGAGACGCTGGTGAAGCTTCGTGGACAGGTGGAAACGGTCGATGATCCAGGAGTAGTAGCGCTGGAGCTCCATCAACTTGATCCAGGTCCGGTAGGTTTCGAGCGCCCCCTCTTCCTCTTCGGGGGCGTAGTTGATGAGCCCACGGCCCCACGGTTGGGGGGTCAAGCCGCACCACTCCGCGGAGATCACGGGAGAATGATAGCGGTACTTGCGAACCCCTACGATGCGAGGATGTTCGTTGAGGGCGAAGGCAAGATCCGTCTTGTGCGTGAGTCTGGTCCCTTCGAGGATCAACTTGGGGACCATCTTCTTTCCCATGCAGTTGGCGTCATCCATGGTCGTCACGCGGAGGCAAGCATCTACGAGAACCGTTTGCCTGGAGGCCTCTCGAAAGCGATCGATTAGGGGACGATGGACTAATCTCTGTTTCTTCGGACCCGATTGGGCGGTCTGAATCGATGGTAGGTGAAGGCGCTCTGAACGCAGGTTCGAATGGCTTCCTCAGGGAGAGGTACGCCAGGCTTCGGGAGAAGCGCTCGCTTTCCGACAAAGTCGAACGCGTCTTCGAACTCGAGACGGAACATGTCGACGAGACTCGTCGAGCACGTCACGAACAGAGCGGCACGATCGGGTTGCTCCTTGAGTCGACCCAAACGGACCGTCGTTCCCCCATGGAGTGGACGGTAGGCAGGCTGTCCCCACTTCAGGCTTTCGACCAGGTCCGGAATGCTCTCGTGGGCGGCGGCTTGGAAAATCAAGCTCCGCATGCGCAGGAGGTCACGCCGGACAGATGGTGGGCAGTCCTGGAAGGCACGCCGAACGTCGTCGTTCATCTTCGGCGCCCGTGTTGGCGGTCCAACGTTTTCCACTGGTCAAGGCCTAGTCCATTCGGCGCAGGCGAAGCAATCTGCGACTTGATGGCCGGACAGTGAGGCGGCTTCGAAGAGATCCACAGAGCAACTAGCTGAAAGCCCCAAACGGGCCCTCTATGCGATCCAGGTGGGCGTCACCCATCTGTTCCCAGGAGAGCTCTGGTTGATCAAGAGGCTACGCTGATTGACCTAGGGTCATGGAAGTTTCGGGACGACCGCTGCCCTTTAGTCTGCGTCAGCTCCAGTACGTCGTCGCCATCGAGGAGCAGAGGAGCTTCTCGAAAGCGGCGAGGTCGTGTCGCGTCAGCCAGCCAGGCCTGTCTTCCCAGGTGGCCCTACTCGAAGAGCAGCTCGGTGTTCAGATCTTCGAACGGTCCCGGCGAGGTGTGGTCCTGACGCGGGCGGGCGAGGCTCTAATCGAACAGGGGCGGCGGATCCTCCAAGCCAGCACCGAGATGTGCCAGATGGCCGAGGAGGCGAGGGCGCCTTGGTCGGCGACGTGGCGTTTTGGGATCATCCCGACCTTGGCGCCCTACGTTCTGCCTCAGCTGGCGCGCTCGCTTCGACGGGTACATCCCAGGCTCAAGATTCAATGGCGGGAGGCCACCACACCCGAACTGGTCGAGCTGGTTTCGGCCGGCAAGCTCGAGGCAGCCGTCCTGGCCCTGGAGGCCGACCTGGGGTCCTTGAGCTACGTCGCAGTCATGCGGGATCCTTTCGTTCTGGCCGTCGCGCGCTCCCATCGGTGGGCGAACAGCCGCCGTCGGATCGCCCTCCATGCTCTGGACTCGGAGCGCCTACTTCTTCTGGAGGACGAGCACTGCTTGCGGCAGCAGGCGCTGACCGTGTGTCGACGCTCCGGAGCGGAAGGGGGCACCTACGAAGCGACGAGTCTGCCCACACTATTGGAGATGGTGGCCGACGGCGACGGGGTGACCATCTTGCCGACGGTCGCCGTGCCCGCGGTCCGAAGAGACCGACGGATCAGGCTCTTGGAGCTCCAGAAGCCGGCCCCCTATCGAACGATTGGCCTGGCCTGGCGTGGGCAGTCTGCTCTGGAGACCGAGTTGCTAGAGGTCGCAGAGCTGTTCGAGCAAGGCCTCTAGGCAGGTCCAACCTTTCATAAGAGAGAATTATCGTGATCTTAGTCTATTGAGATTGGACTTGAAGCTGGTGCTCCTTGATTCTCTCTTTCGTGCCCGGTCGTTGGGCGAGCAGAAGGAAGACGAGAGCCATGACCAAGAATCCAGACAAGGCCCTGGGGGGATGCCCCTTCACGCACGGAGGGAATACTTCCCGTGCCAAACCCGTCACCAAGTGGTGGCCGAAGGCGCTGAACGTAGAGATCCTCCACCAACACGACGCCCGCTCGAATCCCATGGACCAGGACTTCGACTACCGGGAAGCCGTGGAGAGCCTGGATGTGCAGGCCCTCAAAGCCGATCTCAGGGCGCTCATGACCAACAGCCAGCCTTGGTGGCCGGCTGACTACGGGACCTATGCGGGTCTGATGGTCCGAATGGCATGGCACGTGGCCGGTACCTACCGAGTCCAGGACGGACGAGGTGGGGCCTCGACGGGCAACCAGCGCTTTGCGCCGCTCAACTCATGGCCGGACAATACCAGCCTGGACAAGGCGCGGCGGCTGCTTTGGCCCATCAAGAAGAAGTATGGCAACGCCCTGTCGTGGAGTGACCTGATGGTGCTGGCCGGGAACGTGGCCTACGAGTCGGCGGGACTTCGGACCTTCGGCTTCAGCTTTGGGCGTGAAGACATCTGGGCGCCGGAGAACGATATCGACTGGGGGGATGAGACCGAGTTCCTGGCGCCGAGCGAGCAGCGCTACGAGAATCTCGACGATCCGGCTTCGATGTCGACCCAGCTCGCCGCCACCCACATGGGTCTCATTTACGTGAATCCAGAAGGCGTGAACGGGAAGCCCGATCCGGCTCGGACCGCGCTGCACGTCCGCGTGACTTTCGCCCGCATGGCGATGAACGATGAAGAGACGGCTGCCCTGACGTGTGGGGGACACACCATCGGCAAGGCCCACGGCAGCGGTGCAGCCATCGGTCCTGAGCCGGAGGCCGCCGGTCTCGAGAGCCAGGGTCTGGGTTGGATGAACGCCAGCCAGAACGGCCTGGCGAGCCAGGCCATGACCTCTGGCCTGGAGGGGGCCTGGACCCAGGACCCGACGAGCTTCGACATGGGCTATTTCGACCTCCTCTTCGGCTACGAGTGGGCGCTGAAGAAGTCGCCGGCGGGGGCGTGGCAGTGGGAGCCTATCGATATCAAGGAGGAGGACAAGCCGGTCGATGCATCGGACCCCTCCCTTCGACGCAACCCGATCATGACCGACGCCGACATGGCGATGAAAGTAGACCCGGCCTACAACGCCATCTGCCAGAAGTTCATGGCCGACCCTGCCTACTTCAAAGACACCTTCGCGCGGGCTTGGTTCAAGCTGACCCATCGGGACATGGGGCCCAAGTCCCGCTACATCGGCCCAGAGGTTCCGGAAGAGGACTTGATCTGGCAGGACCCGGTGCCGACGGGTTCAACCGACTACGACGTCGATCAACTAAAGGCGGACATCGTAGCCAGCGGACTGTCGGCGGCCGATCTCGTGGCCACGGCTTGGGACAGCGCTCGGACCTTTCGAAATTCGGACAAGCGGGGCGGGGCCAACGGCGCCCGGATTCGTCTGGAGCCCCAGCGCAACTGGGAAGGCAACGAGCCGGAGCGTTTGGCCAGAGTGCTCGGAGTCCTGGAGACCCTGGCTGAGAAGAGTGGGGCTTCTCTAGCCGACGTCATCGTGCTGGGCGGCAACGTCGGCTTGGAGCATGCTTTGAAAGCAGGAGGGCATGCGCTCGAGGTCCCCTTCGCGCCGGGTCGCGGCGATGCTGAGGCTAGCCAGACCGACGTCGAGAGCTTTCGTTACCTAGAGCCGATTGCGGACGGATTTCGAAACTGGCTTCAGTCCGAAGGCGGCACGTCGGCCGAGGAGAGACTCCTGGACCGAGCGCAGTTGATGGGCCTGACCGCCCAGGAGCTCACCGTGCTCGTCGGGGGTCTCCGCGTCTTGGGCGTGAATCACGGCGGTAGCAAAGAGGGCGTGTTCACGGACCGTGTGGGGGCTCTGACGACGGACTTCTTCGTCCACCTGACAGATATGACCTACAGCTGGCATCCGGTCGGGACAGGTTTCGAGATCAGAGAGCGCGCCAGTGGAGAGGTGAAGTGGACGGCAAGCCGGGTCGATCTTGTCTTCGGGTCGAACTCGATCCTCCGCGCCTACGCCGAGGTCTACGCCCAGGACGACAACCAGTTGAAGTTTGCTCGTGACTTCGTAGCGTCGTGGACCAAGGTGATGAATGCCGACCGCTTCGATCTCAAGTCCTGATCAGCCAGGACGGGTGAGCTCTGTATCGCCTAATCCTTCTCACGCTGCTTCAACCGGGTAAGCCCAGCCCTGAAAACCCTGGAAAACCCCGGATCGCACGGCTCCTCAATCGGTGCCACCCATTGCAGCAGGAAGAGTTGCGAATCTCATTGCGCCCATCGAGCAAGCATCTCCCGGTTTGGATTCACTCATGGCTGCCTCCCCGGTCGGTCGGTGGTCGGTCGGTGCCACCCATTTCGGCAGGAAGAGTTGCGATTCTCATTGCGTCCATCGAGCAAATGTCTCGTGGTTTGGATTCACTCATGGCTGCCTCTGACGAATTCCGCCAAGCAGTCCCCACTGGAGCGCACGGTTTCCTGACTCTAGCTACCGACCGTGGATCCTGGCCTTCGCCCCAAGCACCTGAAGAAGAAGGCTCAAGTGCTTGCTTGCGTCCGCGGGGGGGGGAGCTGAGCGACCAGACGGAGAAGCCAGTGGGTCGCGTAGGAGGGCTTTGAGAAAACGCACTTCGAGGCGCAATCTAGCCTTCGATCACGGGTGGCACTTGATCGGGTCTGAGCGGATGGCCTTCGATCACGGGTGGCACTTGATCGGGTCTGAGCGGATGTGACCCCGTGAAATGGGCGCTCTTGACGGCGCCCGCCGTATAGCGAGCCCTTCCTCGGACGCCGTCCCCCTGGCTGGGGGTTGCCTGGGACGCCGAGGCTGATGAGTCCAGCGATGACGAAGAGTAGCTCCTCGCGGTCGGGACGGTTCGCCGCTACTTGCCCACTGGAATGGCCTCCTCAGTAGAGGTCGTAGCAGGCGCGTTCGCAGTTGCTCCGGGTGTCGTTGTCCAAGGTCTGGCGGGAAAACTGGGATGCTTGCTCCGGGAAGGGGCTGGCTTGGTCGCAGCGTCGCAGGCAGTCCTTGAGCGCTTGGGGTGTCGTCGCACACCCACTGAGAAGGCTGATGGCGAAGAAGGCCCGCAGGAACGGCTTCACAAGCAATCAGGTACCTTCGCTAGCGACTCGTCGCAAGCCTAGGAGAAGGGATGGCCAAGAGGATCGAGTGAGTTGCCCGGAGCAAAAGCGTCGTGGTCCATCAGCCCTGGTCTTGGCGAGCCTCCGCTTCGGCGATGGTGAACCGAGTCTCCACAGCGACGTCGGGCGTGAGGCTGATGGAGTCTATGCCGCGTTCGACCAGGAACTGTGCGAAGTCTGGGTAGTCCGAGGGCGCCTGACCGCAAATGCCGACCTTCACCCCGGCGGCGTGGGCGCTCTCGATGAGCATGGCACACATGCGTTTGACGGCGACGTTTCGTTCATCGAAGAGCGGGGCGACCCGCTCCGAGTCGCGATCGACGCCCAGGCAGAGTTGTGTCAGGTCGTTCGAACCGATGGAAAAGCCATCGAACGCCTCGGCGAACTCGTCCGCGGCCAAGATGTTGGAGGGGATCTCGGCCATGATGAGTATCTCCAGCCCGTCCTTGCCTCGCTCCAATCCTGCCTCCTGCATCATCGAAAGGACCC
>JBCCQA010000050.1:0-19172 GCA_039024635.1 Myxococcota bacterium
CTCCCACTCGGCCAGTCGCGCACGCAGCGGCCGCTCTGACGCGTGGCCTCAGGCCGGCGCTTCTTCTTCTTCGTCGGAGACCGAGCCGCCGCCGTCGGTGTCGGTGAACTCCATGACCAGCTTCTGAGTCTCGGGGTCCACGTCGACTTCGACGTGACCGCCCTGGACCAACTTTCCGAATAGGATCTCGTCAGCCAGCGGCCGCTTGATCTCGTTTTGGATGAGCCGAGCCATGGGACGGGCGCCGTACTTCTCCGAGTAGCCGGTCTTGGCCAGCCAGGACCGTGCCTCGGGGGTCAGGTCGATGGTGACCTTCTTCTCGGCCAGCACCACGTCGAGCTCGTTCACGAACTTGTCGACCACCATGAGGATGACTTCTTCAGGGAGGTGACCAAAGGTGATGGTGGCGTCGAGTCGATTGCGGAACTCGGGGGTGAACACCTTCTCCAACGCCTTGTTGGCGTCGGCGGTGTCGGTGGGTCGTGAAAAGCCGATCTTTCCTCGCTCCATCTCGTACGCGCCGGCGTTGGTGGTCATGATGAGCACGACGTTGCGGAAGTCGGCCTTGCGCCCGTTGTTGTCGGTCAAGGTGGCGTGGTCCATGACCTGAAGCAGGACGTTGTAGATGTCGGGGTGGGCCTTCTCGATCTCGTCCAGCAACACGACCGAGTGAGGCGTCTTTCGCACGGCATCGGTGAGCAGGCCGCCCTGGTCGAAGCCAACGTAGCCAGGAGGAGCGCCGATGAGGCGGCTGATGGTGTGCTGCTCCATGTACTCCGACATGTCGAAGCGTACGAAGTTGACGCCCAAGACCTTTGCCAGCTGCTTTGCGAGCTCCGTTTTGCCGACGCCTGTGGGTCCGGCGAATAGGAAGGAGCCGACCGGCTTCTCGGGTGCGCCCAGGCCGGAGCGGTTGAGCTTGATGGCTTGGGTCAAGGAGGTCACCGCGTTGTCTTGGCCGAAGATGACCATCTTAAGCTGTTGCTCCAGGTTCGCGAGGGCGTTGCGGTCGTCGGCGCTCACGCTCTTCGGCGGAATCTGAGCCATCTTTGCCACGATGCCTTCGATGTCTTTGGAGCGAATCTTGGTGCTGCGCTCAGACTCCGGCATGAGCCGCTGGGCCGCGCCGGCCTCATCGATGACGTCGATGGCTTTGTCGGGCAGAAAGCGCTCATTGATGTGCTTCGAAGAGAGCTCGGCCGCCGAGCGCAGCGCGCTGTCGGTGTACTTGACGCCATGATGCTCTTCGTAGCGGGAGCGCAGGCCCTGAAGAATGGCGACCGTTTCCTCGATGCTCGGCTCCTTGACGTTGATCTTCTGAAAGCGACGAGCGAGGGCGTGGTCCTTTTCTATCGAGCTCTTGAAGTCCTTGTGGGTCGTGGAGCCGATGCACCGAAGTTCGCCGTTCTGGAGCGCAGGCTTGATTAGATTGGCGGCGTCTAGGCTCCCGTCCTGCGTCGCGCCTGCGCCAACCACGGTGTGGATCTCGTCCACGAACAAGATGGCGTGGGGCTCCTTCTTGAGGGCGTTGAGAACGCCTTTGAGACGCTCTTCGAAATCCCCGCGGAACTTGGTGCCGGCGAGTAGGCCCCCCATGTCGAGGGCGTAGACCACCGCGTCCTTCAGGAGCTCCGGAACGTCCCCGTCATGAATCCGTAGAGCGAGGCCCTCGGCCAGGGCCGTCTTTCCTACGCCAGGCTCGCCGACGAAAATCGGGTTGTTCTTACGTCGCCGACACAGAACCTGGAGCGTTCGCTCGATTTCACCATCCCGCCCGATGAGCGGATCGATCTTTCCTTGGGCGGCCATCTCGTTGAGGTCGGTCGTGAAGGACTCGAGGGGGCTCTTGGCGCTCTCTTCGCCCGCCGCCTGGTCCGATGTCTCTTCGAAGCTCTGACCGGGGTTGGCGTTGTCCTGAGGGACCTTGGAGATCCCGTGAGAGATGTAGCGGACAACGTCCAGTCGAGAGATGCCCTGCTTCTGAAGAAGATAGACGGCGTAGGAGTCGTGCTCGCGAAAGAAGGCTACGAAGAGGTTGCTCGACTCCATCACCGACTTGGCCGAGCTCTGCACGTGCATCACGGCCCTCTGGAAGACCCGCTGGAAAGCGAGGGTCTGCTGAGGATCCTGCTCCACGCCCTCCGGAAGCGGCGTCATGTTGGCCTCGAAAAAGGCGTCGAGGTCGCTCCTCAGCTGGTCGAGCGCGCCTCCGCAGGCCTTGATAATCTTCCCGACCTTGGGATCGTCGAGCAGCGCGAACAACACGTGCTCGAGGGTGACGTACTCGTGACGACGTTTGAGCGCCTCGTTGAAGGCCGTAGCCAGGGTGTCTTTCAGCTCTTGGGAGTAGTCCATGATTCAGTCCACGGGCTCGATGGTGAGTTCGAGAGGGAAGTCGTTCTTTCGAGCCATTGCGATGGTCTGAGCGACCTTCGTCTCAGCGACTTCGCGGGTGTAAACGCCGGCCACGCCCACACCATTGGTGTGGATGTGCATCATGATGCGGGTCGCCGAGGACTCGTCATGATGAAACACGGTCATGAGGCTCGCGACGACGAACTCCATGGTCGTGTAGTCGTCGTTGTGAAAGAGCACTTTGTACAGGGGCGGCTTCGCCGTGCTCTCTTGAGTCTCGACGAGTGTATCGGTTCCTCCGGAGGCATTCTGCGCCATGACGACCGCCCCATGCTAGACGACTCGGACGTACAGCGCGACTCGTTAGCAACCTCAGAGTTGGCCCTTCTGGGCCGTGAGAACCATCAAGCGGTGCCTGCGGGTAATCCGACCGCGGCTCGTGCCCGGGCCAGAGTACGTTCCGCCGTCGCCCGTGCGCGCTGCTCACCCTTTCGCAGAAGGGCTTCCAGCCCCGCCTCGTCGGCCATCCAACCCTCGTAGGCCTCTCGAGCGCCTGAGAAGCGCTCTAGCACGATCTGATGCAGGGCTTTTTTCGCATCTCCCCAGCCGAAATGGTTCGACGTGTCACCGTCTGGGCCGTCGCGGCGCTCGGGGTCTCTTCGCCCGCTCTCATATTGGCGACGCAGACTCAGGCTGACGTCCGGCGGCGCCAACAGTTCGGCAATCTGGAACAGGATCTCCTCGGTCGAGAGTGGGGCGCCGTACGCGGTCGAGTCCGTCTTCACGCTCTTGATGCGCTTCAGGATCGCCTTGTCTCCTTCGAAGGGCATCAGGGTGTTGTGGCGGCTCTTCGACATCTTCTCTCCGTCTAGCCCCGGCACCTTCATGGTCGCTTCACGCATCTTCGCTTCGGGCACGATCAAGACCTCGCCGTATCGGAGGTTGAACTTTCGTGCAGCCTCCTGTGCGATCTCGAGGTGTTGCTTCTGGTCGCGACCCACGGGCACCACGTTGGCGTCGAAAGCTAGGATGTCAGCAGCCATCAGCACCGGGTAGGCGAAGAGCCCGTGGTTGAGTTCCTCCGCCGTTTGGCCCTTGGCCATGGCGTCCTTGATGGAGTGGGCGCGATTCAGCAGACCCATCGGCAGCGAGCAGGAGAGCATCCAAGCCAGCTCGGGGATCTGAGGCACCTGGCTTTGGCGATAGAAGCAGACCTTCTCCGGATCGAGGCCCAGCGCCAGCCAAGTGGCGGCGACGGAGTTGGTCTGTTGCCGAAGTTCCGTCGGGTCGGGACGGGTCGTCAGCGCATGGAGGTCGGCGATGAACAGATAGGCCTCAAATCCAGGCTCGCGGGTTAGGGCGAGCGCGGGCTCGATGGCCCCCAAGACGTTGCCGACGTGGGGGACGCCCGTCGGCTTAATGCCGGTCAGGACGCGCTTCACGGCTGATCGTGCTCAGCTGCCAGTCGATCGGAGGTCGCCGGTGGAGGCGCTCTCGGCCGGGGGCGGTGCCGCAGGCTCTTCGGACTTGGCCGTGGCCTCGGCCTCGGTCTCGGTCTCGGCGCTCTCGCCCCGATCGGTCGCTTCCTTCGCCTCTCGACGTTTGATGGTCTCTATCTTCCGCTTGTCCGGATTGAGCAGCATGTTCATCTGCCTTCCGTTCATCTTCGGCGGCGTTTGGACCAATGAGATATCCTCGAGCTTCTTCGCAATGTCGTTGAGTCGGTCGAGGCCGATCTGGGGGTGGGCCATCTCACGCCCGCGGAAGCGCTGGACGAACATGACTTTGCAGCCTTCGAGCAAGAACTTGCGGGCCTGGTTAAGACGAAGCTCGACGTCGTGGGCGTCGATCTTCACCGAGCGTCCCAAGCGGATCTCTTTGGTCTCGTTCTGCTTCTTCTGCTTGTTGGCGGCGTTCTTCCGCTTGGACATCTCGAAGCGGTACTTGCCGTAGTCCATGATCTTGACGAGCGGTGGACGTACGTCGGCTTGCACCTCGACGAGATCCAGCCCGGCATCCTGGGCCATCCGGAGCGCCTCATCGCGCTCGATGACCCCGACCTGCTGGCCGGTCTCGTTGATCACCCGCAGGGGGGAGATCCTGATCTCGTGGTTCCGACGAACCCGGTCTTGAGGTGTGACCTTTCCCTTGAATCGCTTCTTGATGACTTGTTCTCCTCGGCGTTGAGTCGCCGCGGGCAGCGTAGCAAAACAACGCGACGCGTAGGAACGGAATCCTCAGGCCTCGTCGAAGCTGGCCAGGATTCGGTCGATTTCCTCCAGGGCCCGCGCCGTCTCGGCATCGACCGGCGGATCCGTTAGGCCTAGGGGTTCTCCTCGTAAAACAGGCAATTTCTGCGCGGTCGGAACGGGGGCCTGCTCCAGGAGGGGAAGGCCGAGATTTCGAATGACGACCCGAGCTAGATCCGGGGTGACGGTGGACTGGCCGACCAGTGCGGACTCCAGCAGAAAGTTGTCGCAGACCGTGTTCACTACCCTCGGAAAACCCCGTGACGCGTAGTGGGCCATGCGGAGGCTCTCCTCGGGGATGATGTCCCTCCGGGCGCCGGCCAGCCGCATCCGGTGCTCGACGTAGGCCAGCATGGTTTCGAGGTCCATGGGCCCGAGTCGGACCACTTGGGCTACCCGCTGAGCCAAGGGTGGGTCCAGCTTCAAGTTTTGCTCCAGCTCCGGGAGGCCGAAGAAGACGAAGCTCAAGAGCTTCCGTTCCGGAACCTCGAGGTTTAGCAGGCCGCGGAACTCTTCCATGAGCTCCCGGGTGGCGAGCATCTGAGCCTCGTCCACGAGGACCACGGCTTTCTTTCCTTGCTCGTGAAGGGCGCCGAGCCGTCGGTAGAGCTGAGATAAAAGGGCCAGCTTGTCGGCGTGGGGTTGCTCCACTCCCAGCTGAACGGCGAGTCGGCGCAGGAGCCAGTCCGGCGTAACGTCACGATGAATGACGACGAGGAGGGCGGCTTCGAACTCATGTTCCGGCAGCGCGTCGAGCAGGCGTCGGGCCAGGGTCGTCTTGCCGGCGCCGATTTCTCCGACCACCAAGGCAAGACCCCGCATCGAACGTAGGGTGTGGTTCAGGCGTAAAACAGCTTGCCGATGGTCTTCGCAGTCGAAGTAGAATCGTCCCACCGGGGCATTTGAGAAAGGCTCTCGCTCTAGCCCGTGATGGTTCAGGTGGTCCATCGCAGAAGCTCAGAGATAGGAGATCTTGTTTCTTCGAGATGAGGTCGGACCACGGGGAGCGGCTTCGCCGTTGGCCTGCTCGTTCCCTCGCACTTGGCCCAATCGAGTCGAAACGTCTCGGTGCTCCGGGTCGTCCTCGGCGCAGGCCGCGTACCAGTCGGCGGCTCGGTGCAGGTCGTGAAGTCGCTCGTAGCAAACGCCGACTTCGTACTTGAGGTTGGTGGAAGCCGGGCCCTCGGCGCCCCGGTGAAGCGCAAGCTTGAAGCACTCGATGCCAGCCTTTGTTTCGCCCTGGTCGACCAAACAGTGGCCGATCATCTCGAGGCTGGCGATGGCTCGGGTCTGGACCCTGGCCGAGCTTCGAAAGGCCTCGATCGCTTCGTCGAGTCGCCCCAACTCTCGGTACATCATGCCCTGGTCGAACGCGTCTTCCGAGGGTGAGGGCCCCCCATCTGCGTCGACCATGTGGGCGACCCGACGTGCGAGGTCTGCGGTTACGCTGCTGTCTCTTCGGGGGGACTCCGCCTTCGCCTCGGGCTCGGGTGCCTTTGCTCCTGGCGGCGTCGAGGGCTCGGCCTGCTCTTGGGCCTGAGCCCACAGCCCGCTCACGCGCGGATGTTCGGGCAGCTCGGCCTGGATGGGAGCCAGGATCTCCCGAGCCTCTTCCAGCAGGCCGGCCTCCACCATGAAGGCGGCCTCTTCGAGCTCGTCGTCGTAATCCGTCGGCTCGCCGGTGTCGGCGGCTTCAGGGACCGGCGGAGGGCTCGGTTCGGGGACCTCGGCCTCGACGAACGCGTCCGCTTCGTCGAGAGGCTCCGAACCGCCCAGGTCGGGCTTGATCAAGGAAGAGTCGGTCGGGACCTCGTCGAAGCCGCTGTCGGCCAAGAAAGGCATGGCGTTGCTCCAGTCGCCGATGTCGGCCTCCAAGTCTTCTAGCATGACGACGGGACCTTCGGAGTCTTCGAGAGCAGGGCCGGTGGGTGCCTCGACCTCGAAAGCGGCAGCCGGGATCTCCTCTGCCGGGCTGGAGCTTGGAAGGTCCGGCACCACGAGGTCGGCCGACAGCGAGAAGGCCGAAGGTTCCGAAGCGGGGCGAACCTCCTCTTCCACGACACCACCCGCGAAGGGGTCGGCCTCTTCTTCGATGGCGCTTCCGGCGAAGGGGTCCAACTCTTCGCCATCCTGGAGAGCCATCTGGCTGGTCGAGATGTCGAAGCTCGGCCCCTCGTCGGCGATGTCGATGCTGATGTCCTCCGAGGGGATGTCCGCGCCCTGGTCGGGGGCTTCGGCCGTGCCCGCGAGCGGATGGTTCGGCATGAGTTGGGCCAGCTCGCTGCGCCACTGCTCCATGCGCTCCTTCTCGCCTCGAGACGCAAACACCTGAACGATCGTGGCCACGGCGTCGGCGGCTGCGGCTTCGTCGCCCGCCGCAAGATGAACGTCTCGCCGCTTCTCCAGCGCGCCGACGTGGTGGGGGTCGATGTCGAAGACCTTGGCCAGGTGGTCCAAGGCCTTGTCGCGCAGGCCGTAGCGCACGAATACGTCGGTCTCGGTGAGGATTTTTTGGATTTGCTCCGCCGGTCCGAGCTCGGGGCCACCGGTTCCACTCGCCGGGGCAGGCGGCGCTTCGAGGCCGGCGTCCAGGCCCGAGACAGGAGAAAGGTCGGCCGAGCCGAGGGTGAGGCCGATGTCCTCGTCCGGAAGATCGGCGCTTGGGGCCGCCGGCGGCGGCGCAGGCCGGGGGGATAAGGACGGGGCCATGGGCCGAGGGGCCAGGGAAGGCGCGACCACCGGTGGTTCGGGATTCGAGGGCGGCGGGGGCGGCGGCGGAGCCGAGGACGGGCCTATGCCGCTCGTCGGGGGGGCCGAAGGCACGGAGCTCGGGGTCGGCGGCGACGAAATCGGAGCCGGTCCCCTCGGTCCAGCCGAAGCGCCGAGGGCTCTGCGCGCCTCCTCGTCGTTGGGGTCGACGGTCAGGATCTGCTGATAGACGCCGGCCGCTTCGACCGGCCGTCCTTCCTCTTGATGCACCCGGGCCAGCTCCCGGTGGACGAAGACCGTCTTTTGGTTCTGGCCCAGGTCCGAGAAGGCGCGAGCGAGAAGGGTCAGCGTCTCCACGTCTCGGTTGTTCTCTTTGTAGAGGACCTGGAGCTTGGCCAGGGCCCGCTTCGTTTCGCCGCGGGCCAGCAGAAGGCGGGCTACGTTTTTCACCACGTCCAAGCGACTCGCGTCGTGGAACAGGAGCCGTTCCGCGACCTTGATGTAGTCCTCGAGTCGATTCTGCTCCTTCAGGATCGACGCTGCTCGCTCGAACTCCTGGGCAGCATCATGGACCAGCTTTTCTCGGGAGAAGCCTTCGGCCAGCTTGATCCGCGAGGCGACGTTTTGGGGGTCGAGGTCGACCATCCGGCGCAGGACCTCCAGCGCACTCTTGGCGTCGCCGACTTCCTCGTGAATGGCGCTGGCGTGCTGGTACTGGGCCAGGGCTTCGCTGGTCAGGTTCAGCTGTTCGTAGAGCTCGGCCAGGCGGAGGGTGACTTCTAAGTGGTGGGGGTCGTGCTTGAGGATCTGCTTGTAGACGGCGACCGCCTTGAGAAAGAAGCCCTGCTCACCGTAGGACTCCGCGACTTGGCGATACACCCGAGTCGCCGACTCCCGGTCCCCCTGCTTGGAGTACACGTCGCCCAGCTTGAGGAGGGTGCGAACGTCCTTGGGGTCCTCGGCGACGAGCTTCTGCAGCTCGCGGATCGCCTTATCCCACTGGCCCTTCGTGATGTACTTTTGGACCTGGTTGAGGATTTTGGTCTTGTTGGCCACCGGTCGACGCGCCTGGAGTCCCTGTCAGTATACGTCTGGACCCCTCACCGGCGCCATCGGGACGCTCCTGGGGAGGTCGAGCTACACGCGGATCCGCAGGAGTACCACCACGACGCCTGTCGTAAGCAGCAATAGGCCTCCGAGAATCGCCAACGCCATCTGGGCATCGACCAGACATATCGTCAAACCGCCCGCCCCCAAAAGACCTCCTGCGGCGTAGCCGCTCCCGGCAACGGGCCAGCGACCGAAGCCGGCCTTACGGAGCCGAACGGCGAAATGGTCGGGGCTTCCCTGCATAACCGGCCGACCCTTGGCCCTTCGGACCACCATGACGAAAAGGGTGTCGAAGATCGGCACACCCAGGATCAGCACGGGAGCCAGGGCGCCGAGGGGATGAACGAACGTATAGTGGTTGGTCATGGCCAAGGCACCCAGCATGAAGCCCAGGAACATTGACCCGGTGTCGCCCAGGTAGATGGTCGCGGGCGGACGGTTGAACACCAAGAAGCCCAAACTAGCCCCGATGAGGGCGACCGCCATCACCGCCAGGTCGGTGGCGCCGTTCCAGGTCGCGACCACCGACAGAGAGATGGCCGCGATGACCGCCACGCCCCCAGCCAGCCCGTCGGAGACGTCGATGAGGTTGATGGCGTTGGTGGTGCCCACGAGCCACAGGCAGGTCAGGATCAAAGCCACCGGCTCCGGAAGGAAGGCAAGCCGGATCATGATGTCGGCTTTGACGAGCACGCTGGTCGCGACCAGCTGACCCAGGATCTTTGCGCCGGGGCTCAGGACCTTGAGGTCGTCGAACAGGCCCAGCATGACGACGATGGCGGAGGCAAGGAGCAGGGCAAGGACCCGCTCCGTGAAGTCGTAGGTCACTGCCAAGGCGAAGAGGAAGGACAGAAAGATGGCGACGCCGCCTAGGTAGGCCACGGGCTGGGCGTGGACCTTCAGTTGACCGTCCGGCGCGTCGACGACCCCGTACTTCAGCGCGCCTCGCCGAATGACGGGCGTGAAGTACAGGCTCAGGCCGAGGGCGACGGCGAGCGTCAGGGGGAGCCTCAGTGTTTCGAAGAGCTCCATCAAATGCGTCCGTAGCGCTCGAGGTAGGCCTCCAGCATGCCTTCCCTGGTTAGCCGTTGGGCCTCCAGGCGGTCACGAGCCTGCCGTGCCCGCTCTCTTCCAACGGCGCCGCTTAGCACCCGGAGGATACCGGCGGCTAGTGCATCCGGGTCGTCGGTCGGGACATACAGACCGTCGGTCTGGACGAGCTCTCGGGTGCCACCCACGGGTGTGACGACGACGGGAACCTCGGACCACATGGCTTCTAGCGTAGCCTGCGGGAAGCCTTCGCTGCGGGAGGCCTGAACGAAGAGGTCGGCACCTGCCAGGACTGTGGCGACGTCGGGCCGTGGGGGGCGCCACTCTATCCGTCCTGGCGGGTCAGGGGGGGCGCCCGGTCCGTAGTGGAGCCAGCGAATCGTGGATGGGAGCTGTTCGGATGCGGCGGCCATGACGTCCACGCCCTTGATGGGCGTTCGGCGTCCCAGGCTCAGGATGAGCGGCTGGGTGCCCAGGCCCAGCGAGGCCTTTCGTCGGGCGCGATGTTCCGAGTCGAGGGAAGCCGCAGGGCTGACGAAGCTGGGGTGGACGAGCTCCGCAGGGCCCCAGCGCTGCGCGATGTGCGCGGCTACGGCGAAGCGCGCGTCGCTTCGGCGCAGCGCCCATCGCCACAGGCTCCGTTTGCCGGGACCCAGCTCAATGCCCGCGTTATGCATCGTGATCCAGTGAGGACAGGGCCGATCGATTCCGGCTACAGCGGTGGCTATGTCCGCGACCGCCAGGTGGCTGTGGACTACACCGGGCCTGAAGTCGCGGAGCACACGCCGCAAGCGAAGGGGGACGCGGGCGTCGAAGGGACTGGCCAGGCCGAGGACCTCGACCGGAACGCCCGCGTCGATGAGTCGATCGGCCACAGGTCCTCCCCGGGTCGTGGCGATGACCTTCGCATGGCCGTGCTGGGCCACAGCGAGGGCGAGCTCCTCGACCATGCGCTCCGCGCCGCCGTAATCTAGGCCGGGGAGGACGAATGCGACGCGCATGCCCGCAGCAACCTCTCTATTTGGTCGAGCGGGCGGTGAGGCCCGAGCTGAGTTCGAACGCGGGCGACTTGCGTCGGGTCCGGGACGGGCAACTCCAGCGCCCGCTCGATGGCTTCGATGAGTCCGTCCTCGCTTGGACGCTCGACGCTGGCGAACACGAAGCCTGGGTTCTCCTCCCCCGGAGGGTGGAAGGCGACTTGAGGCAGACCGGCCACCGCGTAGAGCTCGGATTCGGGACCCCAGCGCTGCCGGTCCAGAGCGAGCCCGACGTCGGCGGCAGCCAAGGCTGCGCCCAGAGCCGCCGGCTGTTCGGGCAGGATGATGACGGGCGAAGACGGCCGCGTCGCGACTGTCATAGCCCGAAGGACCGGAAGGCGAGGGCCGGAAGCCACCACCAACAGCGTCAGGCCGGGGACCTTTCGGTGGGCGAGGGCCAAGAGCTCCACCGGCCGGTCCTGGCTCATGGGCCCGGTCAGGAGGGCGACCCGCTGTCGGGCGTCCAGTCCAAGGAGCCGGCGGCCCTCCTCGCGAGACAGCAGCGGCAGGGCCTCGAGGTCGAAACCGGAGCGCAGGACCTCAACCCCGCGGATGCCCAAGCTCGCGCCAAGACGCTCGGCCAGGGAATCGGAGGCGGCGGTTACGACCCGCGCTCGCTGAAGGCCGACTTGCAGGCGAAGTCGCTCGGCAGGGTCTGGTGAGGCCAGGGAATCGAAGTGGGCCACCAGCGGGGCGCGCAGGCCGGCAGCGAGGGCGCCGAACAGGCTTCCGGTGCCCATGCAGACCAAGCTCGCGTCAGAGGGCCCACAGACCAGGCTGCGGAATCCCAAGCCTAGGTCGGCCCCGGTCCGCTCGGGGCGCGACGTGAGGATCGTCAAGTCGTGACCCCGCCGGGCCAGTTCTCGGGTCCAAGCCTCCGGGGCGTTTTGGACCAGAATACGCACGCCGGGAGCGTCCCACGGATCGGGGGCCCGAAGCGACGCTTTGACAGCCATCGAGCGCGCTCCTAAAGCAGCAGGGATGAATCGAAGGGGAATCGTGCTGGCCGGAGGTTCGGGGACACGTCTCCATCCTCTGACCCTGGCCGTCAGCAAGCAGCTGATGCCGGTCTACAACAAGCCCATGGTCTACTACCCGATCTCCACGCTGATGCTGGCCGGGATCAAAGAGATCCTGATCATCAGCACGCCCGAGGACCTGCCGCTGTTCCGCCGGCTACTCGGCGACGGGCGTAGACTGGGAGTGCGTTTCGAGTACGCGGAGCAGCCCAAGCCCGAGGGCTTGGCTCAGGCCTTTCTCATCGGCCGAGACTTCATCGACGGGGCCCCGTCCGCCCTCGTCTTGGGGGACAACCTTTTCTACGGCCAGGGGCTCGCCCAGCGCCTCCAGGCGGTGAACGCTGCGAGCAAGGGCGCGACCGTCTTCGGCTACTACGTCGGCGACCCCGAGCGCTACGGGGTGGTGGAGTTTGCGCCCGATGGTCGGGTCCTGAGCTTGGAAGAGAAGCCAGCCAAGCCCAAGTCGAACTACGCGGTGGTCGGACTCTACTTCTACGATGCTTCAGTCTGCGAACGTGCGGCTGCTCTCCAACCTTCAGCGAGGGGCGAGCTCGAGATTACGGACCTGAACCGAGGCTATCTCGACGACGGCGTGCTCACGGTGGAGCGCCTCGGTCGAGGAACGGCCTGGCTGGACACCGGGACCCATCATTCGTTGCTTCAGGCTTCGACCTTCATCGAGGCGGTGGAGAATCGACAGTCTCTGCTCGTGGGTGCCCTTGAAGAGGTGGCATTTCGGATGGGCTACATCGACCGCGCCCAGCTAGCCACCCTGGGGGCCGAACTCGGGAAGAGCAACTATGGTCGGTACTTGGTGCAGCTGGCCGAGGAAGGGCGATGAGCTTCGAGGTCACGCCTCAGTCCATCGTCGACGTCTTGCTCATCGAGGGCTCTCGATTCGGTGACGAACGAGGCTTCTTCACCGAAGACTATCGGGAAGAAGACTTCCGGAAGATGGGGATTCCGCCCTTCGTTCAGATGAACCACAGCCGCTCGACCCGAGGGGTGCTTCGGGGCCTGCACTACCAGCTGCCCCCAGCTGCGGTGGGCAAGTTGGTTCGCTGCATACGGGGCCGCATCTTGGACGTCGCAGTCGACCTCCGTAAAGGGAGCCCTAGCTTCGGACAGCACGTAATGGTCGAGCTCGACGATCGGTCGACGCGCTTTCTCTGGGTCCCAGCTGGCTTTGCCCACGGCATACTCATCCTCAGCGAGGAGGCCGACGTTCACTACAAGCAGACCGGCTACTGGTCGCCCGAGCACGAACGAGCCATCCGCTGGAGCTGTCCCAGCCTCGACATCCCTTGGCCCAAGGACGTCGAGATCTTGGTTTCGCCCAAAGACCAAGCGGCAGGCTTTCTCGAAGAGGCCGAACTCTTTTCTTGAGGGACTAGGGTCCTGCCTCAGGGATCCCTAGAAAGCTCCCGGCCGCTTCTCGTCTCTGTTCGCCGCGCCGCCTTTGGTACACTAGGCCCGGGCTGAGGCCAGAGCGGCCCAAAACAGCAGTGCTTCGCTCTTGGCTGCTTGGTCTACGCTGTAGCGTCGTGCCGTTTCCAGGGCCGCCTCCTGCATGGCCTTCAGTTCGTCCGGGGATTCGATGAGCTGCGATATCAGGGCTCCGCAGGCCGCTTCGTCTGCCGTGTCCACCAGCCGACCATTGCGTCCGTCCACGTAGTCCGAGGCACCGCCCGCGATGGGGAGCACCGCCGTCGCGCCCGAGGCCATGGCCTCCAGGCCGGTGCGGCCGAAGGCCTGATAGTCGGACAAGTCGATGAACAAGTCGGTATCTCTCAAGAGCTCTGCTACTTCTCTTCGACGCAAACGGCCTCGGTTTTCGACGCCCTCCGGAAGCTTGAGGCCTGCTTTTTCGAGCTCGTGCTCGCTGCAGCCAAAAACGCGAATTTGGCCATCGGATCTCGGCAAGCCCCCAAGCACGCGAAGTGTGCGGGCCGGCGCTCGACGAGGCGTGCTCGGTCGAATCATGGCCGCAAGGCGCGGAGGTCCGGGCACGCGTCGACGGCCTCGAGCATGAAACAGGCCATGGTCGATGCTGGGGCGGACGGCCTGGACGTGAAGCCCGTGGCGCCGGTGGACCTCTGTCCGCAGCCACTTGGTCTTGGCGAAGAGGAGGCAGCCCGGAATGGCGTCGTAGGATCGAAGCGCTTCGGCGTGCAGGGGTGAAGAGGGCGGATTGAACCGAGGCTCGTAGTCTTGGACGTAATAGGCGGGGAGAAGATCTCGATTCTTCTCGGTCGCGGCGAGTAGCGGGGCGACGGACTTGAAGACGGTGGCGACCATCATGTCGACTTCCTCTACCTCGGGACGCTCCTCTCTGGGGGTGAAGATGGCCAGAGTCTCGAGGTCGAACTCGTCAGCGTAGTTGGATTCGAATCGACGGCGAAGTCTTTGAGGCACAACGACCTTGGCGTCGATACCGAGACGGCGCAGCCCTTCCGTCTCTTGGACCACGGAGTGGGCGCCGCCACCTCCGCCTGCGGTCGGCAACAAAAAGTGAAGCCGAGTCGTGCTCCGGCCTTCGGCAAAGTCTTGAAAGCGGAGGATCCGCGCTCGAACACGAGCCAGCTCGGGCTGGGACTTCAGCTCTTCCGTGGCCTGGCGCAAGCGCTCTTCTCCATGGAGGCGGAGGACGGTCTTTGTGCCCTCGGCGGCCAGGATCCTACGCCGTTCGCTGGAGAAGCTCTTGGACTTGGAGTGAAAGACGTAGACGTCGGTGAGGATGGCCATCTTCCATCCCCTGTGACCGGCCCGAAGGCAGAGATCGTTTTCCTCACCGTACCCCTGGGGAAAGTTGGCGGCGTCGAAGCTGCCGACGTCCTCGAGCATCTCTCGACGAAGCGCGAGACAGAAGCCGTTGAGCAGCGGGACCTCGACCGGCTCGCAGCTCGAGAGGAGGGCCACGGCGACCGCCATCTCGTCGGGACTCAGCCCTCTGGGTAGAGGGTTGATCGCCCAGCCTCCGCCGTCTTCCGCGTACCGTTCGGGCACGGACTGCCAGCTAGCGGCATTCGAGAGCGGACTGACCGCGCCCAGCCGGTCGCGACCTTCGAAAGCCCGATGGATCCTCTGTAGCCAGCCGAGAGTGGGTACGGTGTCGCTGTTGAGGGTCACGACGATGGGGGCCTGGCTGGCTTCGAAACCTGCGTTGCAGGCGTTCGAAAATCCTCGGGCTTCCTGGTGAGTGATGAGCTCGGCTCGGCCTTCTGCCCAGCTTTCCAGGTATCGCTGGGTCTCCAGCCCCGAGCCGTCGTCCACCAAGATGATTCGGGTGCCTGGGGTCCGAACGGACTGCAGTGCACTCAAGCAGCGGCGCACGTAGCTGAGGCTGTCGTGAATCGGGACGACCACGTCGATGGGCCACTCGTCGAAACGGGACAGGCCGTCGGCGTTCGGCCCGAGGTGGGCTCGGCTCGGCAGTCTGGACGCAGCCCTGAGCCGCGAAGGGGCTGGACCGGATCTCCACCGTCGATCGCTTCGGTTCGGGCTTCTCAGGCGGGCCACGGTATGGCCGAGCCAAGGCCGCAGACGATCGGGCATGAGATTGCGGTAGGTTTGGAGGATGCCGCGGCCCAGCCGGAAGTCTGGGGAGCTTCTGACGTCGTCCAGCCCCTCCCGAAGATGAAGGAGGAGCTCGCGGCTGCTCCGCCCCTCGTCCTCCAGTTTACGGACCCGATCTCGGAGCTCCAGAAGTTCCGCGTGGCTCTCTTCGAGGTCGAGCGCATGGGCCAGGGCCAGTTCGTCAGCCCGAATGTCGAAGCGAAGGCCTTCTCGAACCCAGCCTAGTCGAGCCTTCTCACTCCAGGCTTCGGGCCAAGGACCGAACAGAGGAGTGCCCGAGGCCTGGAAGGAAGAGAGCGGTCCGGGCGCAGAGGGCATGGTGTCGGAGCCTGGCTGGTCCAGGACGGCCCCGGCCTCCCGGAGCAGGGCTCGGACGCGGGCGGGCTCGGCCTCGTCCAGGGGGACCAGCAAGCACTCGAAGCGGGCAGCCAGGCTAGCACAGGCCCGCAGGTAGAGTTCCCAGTTCAGGCCGGCCAGAGGAATGGGCGTGTCGAAGCCGTTCGCCAAGGCCTGGAGGGTCTGGTCCCTCCGGGGGCGAAGCGCGACGAGAAGGAGATCCTGCCGATGGGGTGGGAGGCCGCGAAGCGCGAAGGCGAGACGAGGGTCGTGGAGGACGGTCGAGGCCTCTTCCCCCGCGAGACAGTCCTCCAGGGCGTCAAGGGTCGGGCCCGAGGGTGGCGCCTGAAGGGCGAGTCGGGTTGGTTGCCACCACTCGGCTTGGCAGAAGGTGTCAAGCGTCGTCCGGAGCTGGGCGTTCGGAGTCCCGTCGACGTGGAGGGCTGCGGCGAGGGCCGCGGCGCCCGAGGCGGGAGGACCCAAGACGACGACTGGCCGAGGACGAGGCATCGAATCGCTGTGGCCGTTCCCAGTTCTCGGGTCAACGCGCCGTTTGCTCAGGAGGCGCCTCAGCCCTATCTTCCTTCCGCTTGACGAGCTTCGAAGAGCTGCAGCGGCGCCACGAGGCCTCCGAAGCCCGCCGACGCTGGCTGAAAGAACGCGCGCCCCGCGTCGCCCGTCTCGCGTGTCGGGGACGTTGGGTTCGAAGCAGCGTGGCCCTTGCTTTGGCTGAGGCCCGTTGGGGTCGACCGAAAGCGCCGGGCCCAAGTGAGACGCCTTCCCTTTCCGACGAGTTCGGCCACTCCGGTCCTCGAATCGTCATCAAGACGCCGGTCCCGGAGGGCCCCCAAGGGGAGGCTTGGGGGGACCTCAGCTTGGTACGGGGCCTGGGTCGGGCTCTCGCGACCCGCGGCTACCGGGTGCGTATCGACCGATGGCCGCAGCGCGGCCTAGTGCGAGCGGGCGACGCCGCCACGCTGGTTCTTCGGGGACGTCGGTTGCCCGATTGGTCCGGGCCCCGTCCCCATCTACTTTGGTGCATAAGCCATCCGGACGAGCTCGAGCTGGCAGAGCTGGAGGGCTATGCCCACATCTTCGTGGCTTCTCTGGTGACGGCCGAGCGCTGGGGCCGCCGCCTGGGCGAGGGGCGCGTCGAAGTCTTGCTCCAGGCCTTCGACGAGACCCGCTTGACCGGGGTCGAGGTCGATCCTCGCTGGGCTCACTACCCAGTCTTCGTCGGGAACAGTCGCTTCGTTCGTCGGCCCGTCGTCGAGGACGCGCTGACAGCCGGTCTGCCCCTTCTAGTGGTGGGCCGAGCTTGGCAGGGGCGCATTCCGAGCTCGATGTGGCATACCCCTGGTCTGCCCAATAACGACGCCCTCGCCCTGTACGGGCAGGCCGGCGTCGTCCTGAACGATCATTGGCCCGACATGGCTCGCCACGGCTTCTTGTCCAACCGGCTCTTCGACGTGGTGGCCCGTGGGCGACCGGTCGTAACCGATCCGGTCCCGACCATGGAGGAGGTCTTCGGCGACGCCGTTCTGCCCTTTACGACCCCCTCCGAGCTAAGAGCTCGGGTCGAGGCCAACATGGGGGTACGGCTGCCCCCGGAGCGCGTCGAGGTCTTTCGCGAACGACACGGTCTTCAGGCCAGGGCCGAAGTGCTGGCCGCCACCCTCGCTCAGCTCGGCGTGGCGTCGGAAGGCCCCTGACACGCCCGTCGACGGCCCAGGACCGATGCGACCTCCTGGGCCCGGACCAAGTAGTCGTGGGCGTCGAGCCTGGGCACGCGATGGGGACGCCCGCGCAGATCGTCCATCACACGAGCCCAACCCTCGCCTTCCAGGACGACGAGGTTCGGGTCCGAGTCTTCGAATTCCGTGAAGGGGGTGCTGAGGATGGGACGTCCAGCGGCCAGGTACTCGTAGTACTTGTTTGGAAGACCGCTGTGGCTTCTTACCGGATCGCGTAGGTACGGCATGGCAAGGACGTCGGCGTGCTGAAGGTAGCCCGGGAGCGAGGAGGCCCGGCGGTGTCCTAGGGAGTGGACGTTGGGAAGTTCCTCGAGGGTCGACCAGTCTCTCGCGATCGCTTGGTCCACTGGGCCGACCACCACCAGCTGCCAGTCGGGCCTCTCTGTGGCCAGTCGACGCCACAGCTTCACGTCGAACTTCACGGTCGCCACCCCTGAGAAAAGAAGGCGTGGATGAGGGATGCGTCGAAGGTCCTCGGGAACGTCGGGTACTGGCGTCGACCATAGCTCGAGGTCAATCCCGTGGGGGATGACGTGGATTTCGTCGTGCTCGGGCAGGGAGCCGGCGATCTGTTTGGAGGTGCAGAAGACGGCGTCCGCCGCTGAGCAGATCCGCGCTAGGTCCGCCCGCTCTCGCGCCTGGCCCGAGTGGTCCACGAAGAGGTCGCTAGCGAAGTAGGCGGTGGTTCGACCCCGCGCTCTGTGGTGACGAAGCTCGTCGGCCCAGGCCGGATCTTGCCAAGCAATGACCCAAGCGGGGTCCAGATTCAGGCGCCGCAGGCACAGCCTAATGGCGAAGCGGGTGGCCTGCACCCCGAAGGGCTCCCGCCAGCGCCGAAGGGGGTTCCGGCCATAGTGGCTGCGCCGCAAAATCGGTACGGGGGCGACGAACAGGTCCGGGGCCACCGCACGAAGGCTCGGTGACGGGCGTCCCGCCAACCGACGACGAACGTCGCTTTCGATCCAAAGGGTCTTGTGACCCAGTCGCGCCATCGCGCTCGGGACCTTGTGGCGGGCGCGCTTGGGGCCGTCCCAGGCGTCATCTGCCAGCACCAGGAGCCCTGGCCGCTCCACCTCAGCCATCCAGGACCTCGGAGGGCGGTCCGTCGGCGACGATACGGCCCTTGTCCAGCCGCACCAGGCGAGCACAGAGACGGCGCAGCTCCTGATGATTGTGGCTTACGATGACCACCGTCGCGTCGCTGGCCACCATCTCTTCGATGCGGCCCATGGAGCGCTCTCGAAACTCGGCGTCGCCCACCGAGAGCGCTTCGTCGACCAAGAGGATCTCGGGGTCGACTGCGGTCGCGACGGCGAATCCGAGCCTGGCTCGCATGCCGGAAGAGTAGGTTCGCAGGGGCTGTTCGATGAACTCGCCCAGGTCGGCGAAGGCACAGATGGGTTCGACCAGCGCTGAAACCTGCTTGGGCGGTAGGCCCATGATGGCGCCGCTGAGACGAATGTTCTCGAGCCCCGTCAGCTCCTCTCGAAAACCCGCGCCGAGCTCCAAGAGAGCGGAAATCCGTCCGTTGATTCGTACCTTCCCTCGGTCCGGTTCGTAGATCTTGGAGATCACACGAAGAAGAGTCGACTTGCCGGAGCCGTTCCGCCCGACCAGACCCAGCACCTGTCCCCGAGGAACCTCGAGGTCGACTCCCCGAAGCACCTTGAAGGGCTCGAGCTTGGGGTTCCGTCGGCCGGTGACCAGGGCGAGGAAGGCCTCCTTGACGCCGCCGGCTCCCATCTTGGCCCTTGGGAAGTCCAGCTCCACTCCTCTGAGCTCGATGGCGGACTCGCTCATAGGTACTTGACGGCTCGACTCTGCCAACGGGTGAAAACGGCAGCGCCCGCGGTGAAGGCCCCGACGGAAACGGCGAGCGCGAGTCCAGCGAAGTGAAGCGGGACCTCGAAGGGGGCGTTGGTGCAGGCGGAGCGCAGCATCGTCAGCAAGGTGGCCAAAGGATTCAGGAGGTACCAA
>JBCCQA010000051.1:0-15189 GCA_039024635.1 Myxococcota bacterium
AGAAGGCCGAGATGTTGGCCTGGCCGCAGATTTCGATGTTCGCATTGGGCAGGAACTCGACCGGGGCGTTGAACTGGCTCGTGTTGGACACCTCGATGATGCGCGTGGCCTCGGTGTTCACAACGACGTTGCCGAAGTCGAAGTCGGTCGGCGCGACCGTCACGCTGCCGGGTGGCGGGGGCCCGGACGGGGGGGGCTCCGGACCCAGGTCGGTGCCAGGCTCGGCATCCGCATCCTCGGTCTCACACCCGCCCAACACGGCCACGAGGCCCAAACAAAGGATCCTGACGCTTACTTCGATTTTCATGGTCTCTCCCGCGCCCTGAGTCTGACTTCCATTCTATCCTGTCCAAGGGCGGCTGGGTCTGGGCTTTCGCAGCCCGGACAGGGATGTCAGGGTCCCCTCATCAGGCCAGGCACATGCGGGGTCGGACCGTGGTGAGGCGACCAACGTCTCGACGACACCGAGTTCACGTCACCCTCTAAGACAGAACGGTCATCTCGTCGACGGGCAAAGGGGACGATAGTCCACGTCGAGACGTTCCCCGACCCGTGGCGCCGAGGTTGGCGTGAAACGAATGCGGTTGGACGCCGAGTCGTAGCTCCACTCCGCACCCGAGCCTACGAAGGGGCTCTTCTGAACGAGACCGTCGATGGCGACCT
This sequence comes from Myxococcota bacterium, assembly GCA_039024635.1. GTDB lineage: Bacteria > Myxococcota > Kuafuiibacteriia > Kuafuiibacteriales > Kuafuiibacteriaceae > Kuafuiihalomonas. The sequence goes on from JBCCQA010000051.1 coordinate 664, forward strand.
CCATGGAGCTGGGCTCGGCCGGCGTCGAGAGCTCAAAGCTGGTGCGGCCGAGAATGAGCTGCTCCATGATGAGCCGAATCGCTTCCTCGTACCCAATCTGAACTCCGTTCGAGTCCAACTCGCCCACGGACGTGAAGGATAGCCCACCCAAGGCTTCGACGAGGTCCTGAATGCGCGGCGCTGGACTCGCCGCGCTCGTACCGAATCGCTGCCCTGAGAATCCGACCACCGACAGGAGGTTTGCACCTCCCGCGTCCCAGCGTAGAAAGTCCTCATAGAATCGGATCGTGCCCGGGCTTTGCTCGTTCTCGTCCGTCATCAGGACGACCAACAGCGGGACGCCGGGTCGTCGAAAGCCCGCGTTTTGCTGGAAACGAAGTGGACCGCTGAGCCCACCGTAGAGGGCGCCGAATACCCGCTCCGAACCTCCATCGCCTCGGTTCTCCAGCATGTCTTGAAGAGCGTCAACTTGGTCGCCTTCATAACTCGGGTCCAGAATGCGTGTGTTCGACGTAGCACTCACGGCTCGAAACGGGCCGTCGGTCAGACCTCGTTCGGTGTTGGTCACGGCGATTCGGTAGTCGATGCCGGAGTCGTCGAAGCCCTTGAGCCATTGTTGAGCCCGTTCGGCCATATAGGTGGGCCCCAACCAAGGGCTGTCGTCGACGACGAAGAGCAGGTCGAGGGCATCGACCTTGGGCGTATAGACTTCAGCGACTCGCTCACTGCCTTCGGGCAGGCGTTCGCCTCGGAGGGGAACCACGAGGCGTCGTCGCTGCCCTGGGCGATCGAGCTCATCTTCGAATTCGAGCTCGAGCCGACCCGCGAAGCGGCCCTCTCCAGGAGGATCAAAGCCAAGCTGCAGGTCGACGCTCCCGAACTCCTCCATCTCCAGTGGAAGCTCTGGAACCTCCAGGTCGAAGCTTCTTCCGACCGCAGCGGCCGAGACGATCTGGGTCGTGTTTAGCGCGACATCCGAGTCGTCTCCCCCGAAATGGACGCGAAGGGTCTGCTTGACCCGGCCGCAGATCGTCCGAGACTTCCCAAAGTCGAGCACGGATGGACCGTGGTGGGCAGAGCTCGTCGTGCCCCGACCTTGGAGGCTGATTCGGCGTTCAGGGCGCTGAGAATCCGAGACCGCGACGATCAGTGCGCCGGCCGAGGGGCCCTCTTCACGGGGCCGAAAGCGGAGGCCGAGAACGACGCCCTCCTGAGGCGGGACCCGGAGGCCCTCGGGCGTGCCGGGCGCGAGCTCGAAACCCGAGCCCTCGAACTCCAGGGGTGTGAGTAGGCAGGGATTGGTGCCCAGGTTCTCGACGCGGAGCTCCAGGACCCCGACGCGGTCCAGGAGAACGTCACCGAAGTCGAGGCCTCCCGGTTCGGCGAGTAGGCAGGGAGGCAGGACCTCTGCCTCGGCTCGAAGGACGACCAGCCGCTCGGGCTAGTCTCGGTCGTTGCTGGGTATCCGAATCGTGCCGTCCAGCCGACCAGTCTGGTCGGGAATAAGCTCGACGTTTATGGTCGTTGCCTCGCCCGGAGGAACACGACGGGCGCCGTCGTCGATGACAAAGAACCCGGGGCCTTTGATCTGCAGCTCGGCGGTGAAGAGATCGTCGACACCTTCATTCCGGATGCGAAGTGTTCGCCGGGTCGACACACCCAGGGCCACCGGCCCAAAGTTCAGGGCCGGCGGGTCGAGGGAGATGTTCGCGCCGCCCCCCCGGCCTTCGAGGGGGACTTCGAGGAATTGAGCTTCGCCTCCGGGCAGCGCGTACTCTACCCGGACGATGGCTTTCTGATCGCTGAAGTCTTCCGGACAAAACTCGACGTTGAAGCTCGTGCCACCGTCGTTGGGAGATAGGATTCTAGGCTCTCGCTCCGGGATCCGAAAGCGCTCGCTCTCGACTCGTACGAGGCCCAGAAGGGCGACAGGGCGCTGGGAAGCTGCCGCGCAGTGCAGAGGTTCGACCAAGCAAGCCCCCGGGTTCACTGCGCCGAAGCTCAGAGAGGTGGGCGTGCAGCTCAGCGCGGAGTCCACCGCCTCTCCTCGGGCACCGAGCCTGTAGCGGCAGCCTTCATCGCAGGCCTGGAACTCCAGCCGAACAGCTTCGCCAAGGTCGCCTGGCTGAGGAGCGTAGAGCATTTCCAGGCTCAGCTTGGACCGAGGCGGCAGGGTGAGACTCTTGCGGCGCACGAAGTCTGGATCGGGCGGGACCAGGCAAAAGGGGAACAGCTGGCCCGGTCCGCAGAAGTCGAGGCCTTCTCGGCGACTGAGGGTCAGGGTCTGGGGACTGGCGCCATCGTTGCGGAGCTCGAATCGTAGGCGCTTGACCGTCCCTACTAGCACCGGGCCGAAGTCGATGTCGGAAGGAGACAGGGAGAGGGGACGCTCTATCCCCTCGACCGTGATGGGAACAGCGATTTCTCGTTGGTCCCTCCCCCGCCCGATCCGGAATACAACCGTCGAGTTGCTACGCCCAAGGCGCTGAGGGCTGAGGCTAAGGGTCAGACCAAGGACGTCGTCGGGGAGAAGTTCGGCCCGGACGGACTCCATCTCCACCACCTCGGGGTCGAATTCAGAGGCGGCGAGGGGTCCGAAGAGATCGGCTGTCGCCCCGCCTTCGTTACGAAGAACCAAGGTTAAAGACCGCCGTTCTCCCAACACAATCCGTCCCCCGTCGACGAAGCTGGGCTCCACTCGGACCAAGGGGCCAAAAGACTGCAGCGCGACGTCTTCGCCGCAGCCGGTGGCGAAGATCCCACACAGGAGAAGCGCAAAGAGCTTGCTCGGCGCCATCAACGTTGAGTGTCTTCAGGACACTGGATCCGTCGCAGAAAGCGTTCTGTGTTCTCGAAAGCCTAGAACGATCACTGCTCCTCGCAGATGGCCTCGTATCGCACTTCGACCATTTCGCCGCGACGCGGCGCGGAGAAGGCGGGGAAGAGGATCCGCTGCGTTCCGCTGTCGAAGCTCCACGCTCGAGGGCCAGGCTCGCCGGGGCCCCGTAGGCGCTCGTCCTCGACGAAGACCTCCAGGGAGCTGGGTTGGGGCCGCTGGCTCAGGGCCACGGAACTCAGCCGAGCAATGAGGTCTTCGACGAGTCGATCCATGTTGTCATGGAAGTCCGCGTCGCAGAGACGTCCACGGGAGAAGCGAAAGCGGCGCCCGAAGTCTCCCAATCGAGGTGCTGCCTCAGCACAGCTGCTACCTTGGTCTCCGCCGTCGATAGGGTAGACGGCGAGCTGGTTCAGGTCTTCAGTCATCGAGGTGAAGAAGCGTGCGAAGAAGTCGACCGGTGCCTGGGACTGCTCTCGTTCGTCTGTCACGGGCACCATGAGAAGGTCGGCGTGTGGGCGGCGGAAACCGGCGTTGGTTGTTTCGACTAGTTGCGAACCCAAGGCGGCATACGTGGCGTCGAGAACGATCTCGGAACCTCCTCTTCCTCCGACGCTGCTCATTTCTCGAAAGGCATGTACTGGGTCGACGGTGAGCTCAGGGTTCAGGAAGTGTCGACCGGTCGATGAGACGAGCTTGAAGGGGCCAGCTGAGCTTCCCCTCTCCGTAGACGTCACTGCGATGTGATAGTCGACGCCAAGCCGCTGGAGCCCGCCGATCAGGATTTCGGCTTGCTGGCTCACCCTCTGGCCCATGTACGAACTGCTGTCATCGATGATGAACAGAAGGTCGAGCGTCTCGCTAAGGTGGAAGTAGTCGGCCTGAGGTGCTTCGCCTACGTAGGCTTGGACCGGGACGACGATGTCCGCACTGTGGCCGCCGATGCCGATGAACGAGAGTACGAGGTCTTCCGTCAAGGCGCCTGCTTGCGGAACCACGACGTCCACCCGGGTCTGCAGCGAGCGGCGATGAGGCAGCTGTATGGGCGGGAGGATTGATGTTCTTACCAAGGGCGTGCTGGTTCTTAGCTGCTGCAGCTCGGCTCCGTTGTGACCCCTCGTGTCCGCGGGCAAGAACTCCCCGGCTGAGTTCCCTGCTTGGATGAACAGATCTCTTGCGACATGCCCACACCCAGGCCCTCTTCTTCCGAAGTCCAACTGTCGAGGGACGACCCGGGGCAGATGGCGCTGGCCTCGTCCTCGAAGCTTAATGGCCCGGCGCGGGTCGGCCAGGTTCGACAGCCCCAGGGTCAGCATCGCCTCGAAGGCACCCTCCTCCGGGGGCGTGAACTCGAGGCCGATGATCTCGTCGGTCTGGGGTGGCAGCACCCGCTGAGGGCGTTCGCCATCGGCGAGTCGGAAGGGGCCAGGCGGGAGCTGGACGTCCACCAGGCAGGCGCTTGGGCCCTCGATGTTGGAGAGTTTCAGGCCCAGGCGCAGGCTTCGGCCGGGCTCGACGTCGCCGAAGTACAGAGACCGGTCAGGGACCTTGGCCGGGCAGGGGGGGGGAAGTTTCTGCCCTCGCCCCGCAGAACGACCTCGCGAAGCGCTTCGTCCTGGTCGTTGCTGGTCAGGAGGAGACGGCCCTCCAAGGGACCCTCTCGAAGGGGCTCGAAGATGAGCTCGATCTCGGCCACCTCTCCCGGTTCCAAAATCTGAGCCCCCGGGTCTCGGGAGCGGAAGCCTTCCCCGCTCAACAAGAGCTCGTCGACGACCAGTGGCGCGATGCCGTCGTTTCGAAGCTGAAGTGTGCGGGTCACCGGGATGCCGATCGCCCCCAAGCCCCAATCGACGCCGAGGGGGAGACCGATGTCGGGACCCCCGCCTCGTCCGAGGAGCGCGACTGGCACGGAGGCTTCGCCGAGCTCCGAGGTGGCGTACGCTATGCGGACCTCGGCCTCCGCATCTCCCAAGGTCTTCGGACAGAAGTCGACGAAGAGCTGAGCGTCCTGACCGGGGCTGAGGGTTAGGGGACGAAAGCCAGGGTGAAAGACGAAGGAGCCGTCCACACCTGAGAGCTCCCCGCCCAGCACCGCGACCGCCCGCTCGGACGCGGCCCGACAGCTCAGACTACGGGGCACGCAGGCACCAGGGTTCACTGCGCCAAAGCGAAGGGTAGTAGCGTCACAGCTCAAGAGGCCTTTCCGGCCGGTCCCCAGTAGGGCGACCTCGAGCCTGGGCGCGCCGTCGAGCGCGGCCTCCAGAGCGAGCCGAGCCCGCTCCACCGCGCCGTCGGCGCTGGGGCTGTAGCGTACCCGGAGGATCCGAATGGACTGGCTGGGCAGGACAAGCCTTCGGCGGGTGTCGAAGTCGGGGCTGGGGGGTTCGAGGCAGAAGGGTACGCGAAGCGAAGGCTGGCAGACCTCGAGACCGGTTCCTTTCTGCAGGGTCAAAGTCTCGACCTGATCGCCCCGGTTGTGCAGACGGAGCTCGAGAGTCCGACTCCCGCCGAGGGCCACGGAACCAAAGTCTAGTCCTGAGGGGGTCAAGGCGAGAGGGAGCTCGATGCCCCGGCCTCGGAGCGCGACCGCCATTTTACGAAGCTCTGCCCCGTCCCGGACTCTGACGAGCAAGCGGGCCGCCAGCGGCTCGGGCACGAGGGGGGAGAAACCAATCGGAACCTGTTGAAGCTCACCGGGTCGGAGGCGGAGATCGCGCTCACCGATGGTGAGGGCGCCGAAGGGCTGACCGGGCAAGAGGTTCAGTGCCAGCTCGCGCGCACCGGGATTCCGAAGCTGCACGAATTGGACGGCTTCACGTCCGATGACCACTTCGCCGAAGTTCAGACTCGGGGTGTCGACGACTTGGGCGACGTCGACGCCCAGTGCGGTCGAGACCTCATCATCCGAACACGCACCCAAGGTCAGCGCCCGGACCAGGAAGAGCCTTCGCATCTCGTCCCCTGAGTGTCCTGGGACGCCGGAATCCGTCGTCAAAGATCCCGCGCTCAAGGAAAGTGGCTTGGAGTCCCAGCCGACATCGCTACTGCAGCCGGAACTAGTAAAGACGAAAAGCAAGTGCGCCGGCGTCAAATGAGGTCAGACGACGGTCTCTCAGCGCTCAAGACTCGATGCAGAACGAGACGGCATAGCCGCGGGCTGATGAAGACTGCTACACGAAGGGGGCAGCCGGAACGGAAGCTGAGTACCCAGCAATGATGCATAACCAATCGGTCATATCCACCTACCCCCTTCGGTTCATCCTACCTACGTCCTACGACGCACTCCTCGAAATCAGTCCAAACCGATAGGTTACAGGTGTTCGTCGTACTGTTGCAGTCGGTCCCGGCCCGAGATTGGTCAAAGAGACTGAAGCTAGTGTTGTCGGGGCTTTCAAAGCCCATGTTGACCTGTTGGCCATCTCCAAGGTCTTCGCCGGGAAGCGAGTTCAAGCTTGGATCCGTCAGCTTCCGTTCACCGAAGTGAATGACGATGTCATCCGTAGTCTCATAAAAAGAGAACAAAATGTCGGCTACCGCAGGGCCTCCATCTGCCACGGGCTGAGAGCCCACGATTACTGCATCTTGGATTGACAGTCTAAATATCCGATTAGGCGATGTGCCAACAACTTCATGTTCTATATTCCAAACACGCGACTCGTCCCAAAACGACGGACGGCCCCAATATATTCCTCCATTAGGCGATGCCGAAGACGGCATTACTTCTACAATCGTTGGGAAGGCGCCTGGGCCACCGGGGGATTCGAAGGTAAGGAAACCGTTCTCGCCGAGAAAGACCGAAGAAGGCAAACTTCCTTGGTAGCTGAAATTGAATCCAGACGGAAACGCAATCTCCTCCACGGCCGTACGCAAGCCTGGCGTGGCAGAAAAGGATACCGATGTACCCCCCGAAACGTGCACAGGTCCCGACGTCAACACGGTGCAATCCGAACTGTAGCTGTTCCCAGCCGGTGGAGCGCCACTGACAGGAATCGTTACAGTGTCGAGGGGTTCAATGTTGCCAAACTGGTCAAGGAGGATGGCGTCTACGACGAGGGTGTGTAATATCGTCGATCCTCGGAAATCATCGAAACAATCGTACTGCGGAGTGTATTTCTCGATATCTGTCCGAACATAAGAGGATTGTCCCGAGAGTGTCTCGTCGAAAACCGTCGTGAAAAGGCTTGCGCGAGGAAGTATTATTCCACTTGGTAGAAGGCATGACTGATTTTCCTGGACTCGCAAGACGATCCGGCTCAGCGGTACAGTCGTCGACTCCACAACGACTCTTGTGTTCAGGGTCTCTTTCCCTGCTTCGAGAGTCTTGACGCCGGAACTGTCTGGGACTGTGAAGGGAATGCCGTTGCTGACGACTCTGATGCGGTCCACTGAAAAATCTTGTTGTATCGGTCCCCGAGCCTCTACGTCGATGTACACACGCGACGTTACCGAGGTGCTTCCCCTCACGACGGCCGCGTCGACAAAGTCAATGGTCTCGAATGCTTGTACAGCCGGATCCTCGGCCCATGAGTCCGGTGTGCTCACGAAGGCTGTGGGGCTTGTGCACGAATCAAACCGTGCTCGTTCCGTGAGAAGGACGTCGCCGCCGCCACCGGCAGTCTGGAGCACAATAAAGGCGTCGCAGTCGTCGACTGCAAGACTAACTTCGGTGGCGGGTCCGGAGGCAAATAGTGGGAGACTCTGGTCGGTGATTGTACGAAACGGCGCGCCGGGCGCATCTGCAAAGAAGATCCGAAGAAACCGCCCGGTCAAAGAGCCGATAGTTCGCTCCTCCAGAAGAGCCACGAACATGCTCTGCGCCGGGAAGCCGGACGTTGGGTCTGGCATGGCAACGGCAGTATCAAGAAACACCTGTGGGCCAGACTCCACAACGGTGTTTGTGTATAAGGAGCTGGTAACCGTATCGAGAACACGGAGTTCACGATTTGTGTTATTTGTGAGATAACTAAGTATTCCGGCTGATCCATCGAAGTCCGAACCAGAGGCCAGGTTGATCCCCGCGGACACCCCGAAGTCGTAGATCGGCGTCGGTGGACCGGGCGGGATTCCGAAGCTGCCAAATACGGTTGTCTCTCTAGCAGTATCGTGGGGCACCGCGAGCTCCCGAAGATCAGGAACGAACCCGAAACGCACGGCCTCTGTGAGGAGTACTTCATCTGAGGTCAGGAAGGACGTCCTTATGGAGCCCTCATAATTGCGGGAGAGCAGCTCTCCATCCATGAAGGTCCCCGTTGGCCCAACGAAGCCGTCGGCCGAAGTCCCGGCATTCAAGGAGTTGAAGCGATCCAGAGCATCGATGCCTACGACGCTGCCCAACGCGTCATACCTGATCATCGATGGCTCTCCATCTAGCTCGGCGGTCACGATGAAGCTGTAAGGCGCTGATTGCACGACTTTATCTGTGTCGGCGAGTGTTCTCAGCCTGAAATGCTGGCTTGGCGTGGCGGGAGCACAGGGCTGAAACTCCGGCCCCGTACCGTCTTCGAGGCACAGTGCGGTCCCTCCCATTTCGGACAACGAAAGGACCTGCCCGCGTGTGAACCCGTCCCCGGGAACCTCGATACGCTCGAGGATCATATCCGAAGTCAATCGGCATTCACGTCGAACGGCATGACCGCTGTCCTCAGCGAGACACTGTTCTGTCAAGGTGTCGCGGAGGAGAAACTTATTCCGTCCGACGACCTCCTCCACTGTGATGGGGGTAAAGTTTGCGCAAGGAGGAGTGCCTAGTATGTAACGATTTTGAGTAGAGTCAAAAGATAAACAACTCCCAGGTGTTATGTTGGTCCTTACCTCTGTTGTAAATTGTCCAGTAAGGAGTGCGAGCGATATGCTCACTGTAATACTCACAAAAATATTGATAGCGTATATAGTTATAGGTGTCAAGATTCCGATTCGCTTTGTCGCAACGCGTCTTAGGGGTTCCTTTCTTCGGTTCGCCTCTGTGTAGATTGCATATTCAAGGCTGACATGGCTGCATTTCGAGGGGTGCCGCCTGGTGCTTACTTGGCCCATGGGGAGCCCTACAATGAGGGCTGGGGTATGTCGGGCCGGACCGGTCGATGCGCGGATCGGCCTGTAGGGTGGAGACCAATAGAGCTTAGAGGAGACGAATGTTTCAAGGCCGATCTAGTAGGCCTACCGATGTCTGGGACCTAAATGGCCAGGAATCGATGTCCGACAAGCTTTCGGACTAGAGACACTCTGAAGTGTACTCGACACGGATATCGCTGCCAGCTTCCGGTACCGAGAGGGGCAGAAAGTTCACGCTGTTGGTGCTGAAGTCGTAGGTCCAGTTGACCTGACCTGAGGCTTCGGTGGCCGGGACTCGATCGTCGTCGACCAGCACCTCCAGGGTCTGAATGACCGGCTGATTGGTGAGGAAGAAGCGGCTGTTGAAGCCGACCGCGGTCTGGCTCAAGTCCTCCAGCGTACGCGCCCAGTCCGAGGTGCAAATGCTCCCCTCGACGCCGCCCGATCGCTGCACCATCTCGGTCACCCGAGGCCCGGCCTGGGCCTGGCCGCAGCCGGTCTCCCCACCGTGGATGGCCGAGAAGGAGAACAGGTTCGTGTTCCGGAAGCCCTTGATGCTGAGGAAGAAGTTCAGGAAGAAGTCGACCGGTCGTTGGGACTGCTCCCGTTCGTCGGTCAGCGCAATGATCGACAGCACAGCCTCCCGCCGAAGGAATCCCGCATTGTGGCCGTTGACCAGAGGAGGGGTGAGGGCGTTGTAGGCCGCGTCGAACACGACCTCCGAGCCCTCTCGGGCTCCTACGTTCACGTTGTCCAGAAACACCTGTCGGGGCGAGGGGGCCGTCCGGGGCGTGACGACCCGGTTCGCTGCTGGCTGACCAAGAGGGAAGAAGCGACCGTCGGTGTCGCCCCGCTCCGTGGCCGTGACCGCGATGTGGTAGTCCAGAGCCTGGGCCTCGGCGAACTGGATGAAGGCGTCGAAGTTCTCGCCCAGGGCCTGCTGGAAGGGCGACATCGAACCGGAGTCGTCGACGACGAACAGAATGTCGACTTCGGGCCGACCCAGCTGGTCGAACTCGTCGATCTGGACGGCGTCGATGGCGCCCGAGCCCTGAAGCGAGACGATGTAGGTCACGTCTTGACCCTCGTAGCTGCCGACGATCTCCACCGCGCCGGTGTAGTCCGAAGGTCGGGGACCCGGGGCCGTGAAGCTCACGTCGAAGGTGAAGCTGCCGCCAGGCGCAACCGTGAAGGGGGGCCGCGGCGCATTCCGGAGGCTGAAGACGCCAGGCAAGGCCTCGAGACGGAGATCGAAGATCTCGGCTGGGGTCGCACCCGTGTTGTACACCGTGACCGTCTTGGCCCGGGCCGAGCAGCCGATCTCGATGGTGCCGAAGAACAGGTCGTTGGGCACGATGAGGAGCGTAGACTCGGAAGCGCTGCCCGCCAGGGCCACGGTGTTGAAGGGCGTGTCCGGGTTTGAGATCGAGAAGTCGACCCGCCCCGCGTAGGTTCCGGGGGTCGTGGGTGAGAAGCTCACCGGGACGCCCAGGGCCGCTCCGGGCTCAATGAAGACCTCGGTCAACTCGCCCTCTGGGAGCTGGAACACCATGTCGCGGTCCAGGGCCTGATTCAGGCTCAGAGAAGTGATGAGGCAGCGGGAGGTCTGCGAGAGGTTTCGGATCTCGAAGGGACGAACCCCGGTGCGGTTGATCTCGACCGTCCCAAAGTTCAGGACGTTCGGTGCCACCTCATACTGGCAAGCGGGAAGGTTGATGCCTTCTCCACGGAGGCGGACTTCGACCCGATCTTCGTCCTGGTCGTTGGACTCGATGACCATGAGGCTCTCGAAGACCTGCTCAGCGGTTGGGGCGAACTCGATCTCGATGAGCCTGCTGTCACCGGAACCAATGATGTCGCCGACGGCGTCTTTGGAGGAGAAGACGCCGGTTGCGTCGCTGTCCACGTCGATCTCTATCCGCAAGTCCTGAAAGCCAACGTTGCTGACCAGGACGCTGCGCTTGGAGGGTGCGAGGAGAGAGGTCAACCCAAAGTTGAGCTGCCGAGGGCTGACCTCGATGTCGGGGCCTCCGCCCGAGCCTTGGAGTCGCACCTCCACGCGGCCTCGGATCGGGTCCTCGTCGTCGGTCTCGACGATCAGGATGCCGGCGTCGTCGCCCAGGGTGCCGGGGCTGTAGCTGACCGGGATGGCCAGTGAGCCCCCCGGGTTGCCGTCGGTCGGAGGATTAAGGGTACCGGCCATGACCTCCGGAGACTGGGCGAAGTCGGGGCTGCTGTTTCCGCCGATGTAGGCCCGAGTGACGGTGACCTGCTGGTTGGCGGTAGCCGAGCAGTTGACGAGGGCGTCAGCGGAGGACCCGGGGTTGACGGCTCCGAAGTCCAGGGCCTGAGGCTCGCATGAGAAGGCCTTCTCGACCGAAAAGCCGGTGATGGAGAGGTCAATCTCGCAGGCGCCCCCCTGCGCGCAGTAGCGCAGCGTAAAGGAGGCTCGTTCCTGGGCATTGGCCACGGTGGGGCGAAAGCGGATCTCCAGCTCTCGGCTGTCACCGGGTCCCAAGTCGAAGGTCTCGTCCCGGATGACGAAGTCGCTGCTCGGCTCTCGGAGGCAAAAAGCGGAAATGTTGGCTGTCCCGCAGACCTCGATGTTCGCGTTCGGCAGGAATTCGATCGGGGCGCTGAAGTTGCTCGTGTTTTGGACCTTTATGATCCGAGTGGCGGCCGTATTGACGACCACGTTTCCAAAGTCGAGGCGCTCGGGATGGGCAGTCACCTGAGAAGTCACACCGGTTCCGCGAAGTTCGACGGCGACCTCCCTGATTCTACCCGGGGCTTCTCGGGCCCGAACGATGAGGACGGAGTTCACCGCCCCCAGTTCGGTGGGGCTAAAGTTGGCCGAGATGGTGGTCGCTGCACCGGGCTGAATGACGTCCAGTCCGGGGTCGTAGGAGAATACGTTAGGCAGGAAGGGCTGGCCGGGTACGACCCCATCGAGCTCCAGAGCGGCTCCCCCCACGTTCTCGAGGATGATCTGCCTGCGGGCCGAGCTGGTGCCAACCTGGATCTCGCCGAAGTCGACGAGGAGCGTGCTGACTCTGAGCTCCGGCTGGACGATGGTGTCCGTGCTAGCGTCGTCGTCACAGCCCGTGGCTAGGCCTGCCGCGAGCAGGACCAGGCCGGTGTATTTTGTCATTCGATTCATTGATTCCATCTTCCCTTTCTGGCGCCGAGGCGCCGTCGATGATGGGTGCAAGGGGCAGTTGGAATCCGTCTGTGCTGCTCGGTTAAATTATATTAAGTATAAATTAGATGGAGCGCCGCCTTAAGTGAGTGTCGAGCTCCCAGTGAATCCGTCTCGCAAAGATGAAGCCTCCCGAATCAAGAGGCTTCGGTGGGTGCACGACGTTCCCGTCCTCACCTCCATGGGTACCCAGGATCTCGAAGCGCAGTTCGTGACGTTTGGGCGTTGTTCCGTACGGCGCGCAGGGCAGGGCAAATACAGGGACGATCGAAGGGCGCTGTTCTCTACGGGGTCGAGCTGCACGCCGAAGTAGGAGGAACCGCTATGAGTCGTCAAAAAAAGCCCCGGGGCGGTGGACCGACCCGGGGCTCCTTCAGCGCCCGAGGGCGCTATGTCACGAGACGCCTATCAGAGGCATTCAGCCGTGTACTCAATCCTAATCAAGTCACTCGCACTCGGAACCGACAGCGGAAGGAAGTTCACGCTGTTGGTGCTGAAATCGTAGGTCCAGTTAACCTGGCCCGACGCTTCGGTGGCGGGAACTCGATCGTCGTTGATCAGGACCTCGATGGTCTGAATGACGGGCTGGTTCGTCAGGAAGAAGCGGCTCTTGAAACCGAACGCGCTCTGCGACAGCTCCTCGAGGGTCCGGCTCCAGTCCTGAGTACAGACGCTCTCCTCGACCCCACCCGAGCGGTTGGCCATCTCGACCAGTCGAGGCGCCGCGCTGGCGGAACCACAGCCTGTCTCGCCGCCCGATATGGACGAGAAGGAGAAGAGCTGGGTGTTCCGGAAGCCCTTGATGCTCAAGAAGAAGTTCAAGAAGAAGTCTATCGTGCGCTGAGACTGCTCGGGCTCGTCGGTCACGCCGATGATCGACAGGACCGCGTCACGACGGAGGAAGCCTGCGTTGTGGCCGTTGATGAGCGGTGCGGTGAGCGCATTGTAGGCCGCGTCAAGAACTACTTCGGAGCCACCGATGGTGCCCACGTTCGCGTTGTCCAGGAAGACCTGGCGGGGCGACGGTTGGGTCTGGGGCGTCACGACACGGTTCGAGGCGGGCTGGCCCAAAGGCTGAAGCCGACCGTCGGTCCGGCCACGCTCCGTCGCCGTCACACCGATGTGGTAGTCCAGAGCCTGAGCCTCAGCGAACTGAATGAACGCGTCGAAGTTCTCGCCCAGGGACTGCTGCTCATCGGCCATCGAGCACGAGTCGTCGATGACGAAGAGGATGTCGACCTCAGGACGTCCGAGCTGCTCGAACTCGTCGATCTGGACGGCGTCGATATCACCCGAGCCCTGGAGGGACACGATGTACGTCACGTCCTGACCCTCGTAGGTGCCGATCAATTCCACCGCACCGGCGTAGTCCGACGGATTCGGTCCGGGGGCCGTGAAGCCCACGTCGAAGGTGAAGCTTCCGCCTGGCGCGATCGAGAAGGGCGGCTGGGGCGCGTTCCGAATCGTGAAGACGCCAGCCTGGGAGTCCAGGGCGATGTCCGCGATTTCAGCCTGGGTCGCACCGGTGTTGTACACGGTGACCGTCTTGGCTCGAGCCGAGCAGCCGATCTCGATCGTGCCGAAGAAGAGGTCGTTCGGAACGATGAGAAGGGTGGATTCGGCCGCGGTGCCGACCAGGTCGACGGTGTTGAAGGGCGTGTCTGGGTTCGAAATCGAGAATTCGACTCGACCTTCGTAGGTGCCCGGGGTGGCCGGGGCGAAGACCGCCGGGACACCGAGGGCTGCACCCGGCTCGATAAAGATCTCGGTCAGCTCACCTTCGGCCAGCTCGAATTCGGTGTCGCTCTCCGCGCCCAGGCTGAGCGAGGTGATGAGGCAGCGAGACGTCTGGGAGAGGTTGCGGATCTCGAAGGGACGAACGCCGGTCCGGTTGATCTCGACGACGCCGAAGTTCACGACGTTCTTCGAAACCTCGAAGTTACAGGGGGGCAGGTTAATGCCCTCACCCCGGAGTCGAACCTCGACCCGGTCGTTGTCCTGGTCGTTTGAGGTGATGACCATCAAGGTGGTGAAGACCTGCTCGGCGGTGGGCTCGAAGCTGACCTCGATGGCTTTGCTCGCGCCAGGGGCGATGATGTCGCCCGCGTCGTCGTTCGACGAGAAGACGCCGGTGGCGTCGCTGTCGACGTCGACCTCGATCCGAAGGGGCTCGAAGCCCACGTTCGACACCAAGACGGTGCGCTGCGAGGGCGCGAGGAGGGAGGTCAAACCAAAGTTCACCTGCGCAGGCTGAACGAGGATGTTCGGACCACCGCCCGAGCCCTGGAGGGGGACTTCGATCCGTCCGCGAATGGGGTCGGCGTTGTCGGTCTCGACGATGAGGACGCCTGCGTCATCGCCCAGGGTCTCGGGCGCGTAGCTCACGGGGATGGCGATGGAGCCACCGGGGTTGCCGTCGGCGGGCGGGTTGAGGGTCGTG
>JBCCQA010000052.1:0-15011 GCA_039024635.1 Myxococcota bacterium
ACGGCAGCGCCCGCGGTGAAGGCCCCGACGGAAACGGCGAGCGCGAGTCCAGCGAAGTGAAGCGGGACCTCGAAGGGGGCGTTGGTGCAGGCGGAGCGCAGCATCGTCAGCAAGGTGGCCAAAGGATTCAGGAGGTACCAAACCTGCAGCCGCTCCGGCACCAGGGACAGGGGGTAGATGACGGGCGAAGCGTAGAAGACCACCCGCAGCAACACCCTCAGAACGTAGGTCACGTCGCGGTAGAGAACATTGGCGCAGGCCAGGCCGAGGGCTACGCCTGTGGCCAGAAGGGTCAGGAGGAGGATGGACAAGGGCAGCAGGATCAGGCGCCAGCCTGGCACCTGCCCGTAGACGAAGAGCAGGGGCACGACGGCGAGGAGACTGAACGCGAAGACGGCCAGCTGACTGCCCACGTGCCCGAGTACGAAGAGCTCTCGCGGGACGAAGACCCTGCGAATGAGGCTCCGATTGCTGGTCAGAGCGCCCGCGCCACCGGTGATGACGCTAGAGAAGAAGGTGTAGGGAAGGATGCCCAAGGCGACCACCAGTGGATAGTCGGGGCCTCCTCGCCGAGCGATGAGAACGAAGACGAAGTAGTAGATCCCAACCAGCGACAGCGGTTCCAGCAGGCTCCATAGATAGCCCAAGAAAGAGCCGCGGTACTTCACCCGCAGATCCCGAGCCACGAAGTTCTGCAGGACGTAGCGGTGGCGGGCGGCGTTCCGAAGCAGCTCCCACACGGTCGTAAGTCCGGGGAATACCCCAGGGGCGAACCTGCCACAGTTTGCGGCGGCGAGACAGCGCTCGTCTCGGCGATCTCTATCCGGGCGCTCAAAGCAGGATTGGGATCCCGGCCTGGGCGTCTCGAGAGTCTCGGATCGAGACTCTAGTCCGCCATTCGTCCCGTTCTGGAACGGCCCATGGGGGTCTGTCTCGGTTGGAGCGATCCCGAGCGAGACGTTTCGGGGCAGGACGCATCGTCCCGGCTCATAGCCCGTTCTGATTCGACGAAGGTCCCTTGCGAATCGAGTTCAGCGCCCAACCAGAGAGGAGGGCGAGATTCCAAGGAGGACAAGACATGACACTGACCATCAACACCAACGTAGCCGCCCTCAACTCGCAGCGAGCGCTACAGCGCAACGTTTCCAACCTGGAGACCAGCTTCGAGCGACTCTCCACCGGTCTTCGCATCAACTCCGCCAAGGACGATGCGGCAGGCCTGGCCATTTCCGAGCGCTTCACCGCCCAGATTCGGGGCCTCAACCAGGCCGTGCGGAACGCCAACGACGGGGTCTCTTTGGCCCAGACAGCCGAATCTGCGCTCAACCAGATGCTGGGGAGCCTTCAGCGTATCCGAGAGCTTGCCGTTCAGTCGGCCAACGACACCAACGCGGCCGGCGACCGCCTCGCCATCCAGGCCGAGGTCGATCAGCTCGTGGAAGAGATCGATCGCATCGCCACCCAGACCAACTTCAACGATCGTCTCATCTTGGACGGCTCCTTCACCGGCAGCATCTTCCAGATCGGCGCGAACTCGGGTCAGAACATCCAGGTGAGCATCCGCTCCGCTCGTGCCTTCAACCTGGGCGCCCAAGCCACCATCACCGTGGCCGACGTCACCAGCAATCCCTTGGCCGCTACCGACCTCGCCATCAACGGCATCGCGATTGGGGCCTCTTCGAGCAACGACGACACCGTGTCCTTCTCAGCCGGAGATGCCTCGGCCATCGCCAAGGCTGCCGCCATCAACTCGGCGTCCCCCGATACCGGCGTGACGGCGGACGTTCTTCCCAACACCAACGTCGCTCCCGCCGCCGTGGCGCAGGCGACCTTGGCCGCGGGCGAAGTCATCATCAACGGCGTCGACATCTGCGCCGTCTCGGTGGAAGCGAACGACTCCACGAGCAGTCTGCGCAACGCCATAAACGCAGTGTCTGATCGGACCGGCATTCAGGCCACTCTGAACGCCAGCGACGAGCTTCAGCTGACGGCGGCCGACGGCCGCAACATCGTCCTGTCCGGTGCAGACCTTACGGGCTCGGGTGCCTTCGCAGCCGCTCTCGGCGGCGGCGCCGGGGTCTACGCGGGGTCGATCAGCTTGTCCTCGGACAATGACTTCACCGTGACGGACGTCTCCGGCAACCTGACGACCAACACCGGCATTGCGGCTGGAACGACGCTGGTGAACCAGGCCGTCAACCTGACCACGGTCAGCCTCGCCACCCAGGGCGGTGCTGATTCGGCGCTCGACCTCTTGGACGTCGCCATTCGGCAGGTCTCCTCCCAGCAGGCCGACCTGGGCGCGTTGCTGTCCCGCTTCGAAAGTACGGTGGGCAACCTCTCGGCGATCGGTGAGAACCTGTCGGCGGCTCGAAGCCGGATTCAGGACGCCGACTTCGCTGCCGAGTCGGCGCTGTTCTCTCGGAACCAGATCCTGCAGCAGTCCGCCATCGCCATCTTGGCCCAGGCCAACGTAGCGCCGCAGGTCGCGCTGCAGCTCATCCAGTAGGCCCTCTCGCGAGCCTCCTCCTCCTCGAGGAGGAGCGCTCGTCCTCTTTCAACTCAGATCAGCGCGGCCCGCGGCTCGCATTTAAGGACCAGTCGTAGTCGAGGTAGCGTACCTTCACGCTCCCCGAGGCCAAGGCCGCCTGCAGCGGGGGCGAAAAGCGAGCCGCGTAGGCTTCGACGCTGCCCCCCTCGGCTTCGAAGTCCTTGTGAAACCAAAGGTAGACGCGAAAGAGCTGAACGGTCCGGCTCTTTTCATTCCACGAGAACCAGCGGGAAGCAGGGTCATGGACCCGGCGGGCTGCTTCTTCGAGCTGGGCCTCGAGGATGTTCGTCTCGAAGGCTCGGCGCGGCAGGGGTGGGCAGCTCTCGCTCGCACAGTTGATGGCAAAGTGGATTCGCGGATCCCGGAATTCGGCCCGAAGCCGTGCGTGTTCGATCTGGCTCAATGTGACCTGGTCCCCGCCCAAAGGCCATTGCCGCCCCTCCCATCTCTCCTTCTTTGGGATGTCCCGAATGGAGTCGGTCGGTAGGTGGTCGAGAATCAGCCGTAGCGTGAAGGCGTTGTAGGCGTTGATCAGGGTGGCTAGCTTGGCGTCCCGGGACAGCCTCCCGTAGTCGAGAGCTTCTAGCTGAGCCAGGTAGGCTTCAAGGTCATCGGGTGCTTCGGCCAGGGCCGGATAGTCGACCCTTCCTTGCTCGTCGACGAAGCGCTGAAGGACCTTGGTGAAGGTCGCGTGGTCGAAGTCCTCACCCTTCTGCGCGTGGAGTTCACGCGGGCTGGGGTTGGGGACCTGAGTGTCGGCGATGACGCGCTCCAAAGAGGTGCAGGCGGGGAGCAAGACCCAGAGGGTGAAGGTCCAGGTCCGGAAGGTCATCGGAGTCTTGCCGCCTTCTGGTTCTCAGCTGTCCTCGGTGAAGATCACCATGCTGTGGGCTTCCAGGGAGGTCCAGGATCCGGGAAAGAGCTGTTCAGTGGTCACGATGCGTCCTCGAGGAGGGATGGGCGTCTCGTCGGAGCCGAGGAGGGTGTACATCGGCGGGAGATCGTCGCCAGTTCCCGTTCGCAGGGTAACCAGGCTGCTGCCGTTGGTCACCACGATGGCAAAGTCCGCCGTCGCCTGGTTCGTCAGGGCGAGATCCTGGACGGTCGCCACCAGTCGCTCGAGCCCGTCGGCGAGCTGGTCGGTCTCGACGTTGCCCTGCAGCAACTCGAGCCACGTCATGAAGAGGACGGCCTCGGGGCTGCGGCTCCGGGTGGCGGTCAGCGCTTGGGGCGAAAGACGGGCCACCAGAGGGCGCTCGAAGACCTCTTCGAAGGGATCGAGTCGACCCCGAAAGCCGAAGAGGAGCGGGCCCCACCGGAAGGGCTGCACGTCACCCGCAGGCTGGGGGCCGGTCGTGGTCAACATGCAGCCCGAACCAAAGCCTTTGACCAACTCGACGTCGACGTCGTCGAGTCGCGCGTGTTGGCGGGCCACGGTGCGCAGGGGTTCAGGCTGTCCTTCCGAATACCAGCCGGCGGCGAAAGGCACGCAGGCCTCGGCGTTTCGGGTGCCGGGGAGGTCGAGGACCGGCATCGAGGGCCCCAGGTAGGCGGTCAGGCTCATGCGGGGTCTGTACCCGAAGCGAACCCATTACTGAAGTTTGGGGTTGAGCGAGCGGAGGGCCTCAAGCGCCGTGAGCGGCCGAACCCGACTCGGGCTCGGCCGCCTCGGCCCCATCATCGGGCTCCCCGGCGTTCTCGTGAGTCTCGGGGCTGGAGGCCGAGCCTGCAGCCAGGGCCTTCTGCTCGGCCCCCGCGTCCAGTTCCCGCACCTTCGCCTTCAGAGCCTCCAGGTCCTCGTCGCCGTCCCCTGTGCCCAGGGCCTCGATCTCTTTGGCTAGGTCCCGCTCGTAGGATCCCGGCCCCAAGGACGCGAACTCCCACTGGGCTTCGGCCCGTGCCTCGTCCCGCTCGATTCGCGCTTCTAGCCTCTCCAGCCGTTCGGAAGCCGATACGTGGCTCTTGGCGCTCAGAGTCGAAGCGATCTGCTTCTGCGCCTCGGCTCGCTTGGCTCGGGCCAGCAAGAGGGTTCGCTTTCGCCGGGTCTCGTCCAGCTTCGAGGTCAGTTCAGTAAGGGCGCGTTTCAGTTCGTCCACCGCCCCCCTTTGGCCTTCGAGCTGCTCTTGGAACTGTTCAGAGGCCGACTCGTGTTCTTTCTTTCGCGCTAGGGCCTCGACCGCCAGGTCGTCCCGGCCGGCGCGAACCGCAGTCATGGCCTTGTGCTCCCACTCTTCAGCCTTGCTCCGCTCCTGCTCTTGCTGCTTCTCCAATCGCTTCTCGTCGGCGATGGACATAGCGACCCGGCTCTTGGCTTCCACGAGCTGCTTTTGCATCTCCTCGATGGCGGCATTGAGCATCTTCTCCGGGTCTTCGGCCCGCGAGATGAGGTCGTTGATGTTGGACCGCAGAAGGTCGCTGAGTCGGTTGAGCAATCCCATCTTTCCGCGTTCAGATCCCAGCATCGCCGACCGGGGGCTCGGACGCTACTCCTCCCCCACAACTACACTTGGAGGCCGTGGCCTCTTCCGCAGCGTCGCGAAGCAGCGATCACGGATTTGCGTGGTCCGGACAGACTTGTCATCGTCTTGGCTTCCCACTCGAGGCCAATGGGTCTAGGGTGAATCCCGAACCTGGAGGCGAAGACGGCGTGAGCGAGGCCCAGTTCGAGCCGCTGATCAAGCGGCGCCTCGTCGGCCGAATCCTGACCGGCATCGGCGTCGGCCTAGCCCTGCTCTTTTTCGTGGGTGTGGGCTTCTTGGTGTGGGCCTTCCAAACCGGTCGTGCCCTCGAGTTCGCCCGTAAGTCCGTCGTCGAGACCCTCCGGGACAGCTGTGGGGTTCGAGCCGAGTTCTCTGAGATTCGGCTCGACCCTACCCGGCGCCAGCTTCAGTTCTCGAACCTCCTTTTGACCGATGACGATGGCCGAGACCTTCTGGCGGTGGAGGAGGCCTTGGCCGCTTTGCAGCTCCTACCTCTGTTCTATGGTCGCTTCCAGCTGGAGCGCGTGGCGCTCCTGGGCCCGAAGGCTCAGCTGGTCTTCGACGGACCTCGAATCACCAATCTCCCGGCCTGCGTTCGACCCTCGGAAGACAGGCCGAGTCCAGGGCCGCCGCCAGCTCCGCTGGCGCTGGGGGTGGACGAGCTCACCGTCGAGCGAGGGACCATCGACGTACACGTGGGGGAGTGGACGGCCCACTTCGACGACATCGGCATCGCTTTGGTGCCCGCCAGCGGGGGGGGGACGGATCTAGCGGTCGGCATCGACGAGGGGGCGTTGACCAGTCCTCGCGGGACTTCCAAGCTCCGTCGCTTCCGCCTCCTCGGTCATCTCGGCGGCCTTCTCACGCGGCCCCGAGCTCTTAACTTCGACCGCCTTCAACTCGACGTGGAGGGCGTCCGGGTCGATGCCTCCGGTTCCATCGACCTCATGGGACCGGTGGCGGATCTAGACCTCGCATTCGAACTCCCCCTCGCTCGACTTCGCACCGTCTTGCCCAGCTTTCCCGAGGCCGAAGGGGAGCTGAGCGTGGATGCTCATCTCTCCGGGACCCTGGCCTCTCCGAGGTTGGCGGGCCGCCTCGACGCAGAAGCGCTTCAGGTCGACAAGTTCGGGCCCTTCGATCGGGTGGGCGTCCAGTTCAGAGCCGATCGCCGAGCCGTCTTGCTCGACGAGCTCGACGTCGGTTTCGAGGGGGGAGGTATTGTCGCCCAGGGGAGCATCCAGCTGGAGCCAGGCTTCCCGACCGAGCTCGAGGTTGAGGCCCAGAGTCTGTCCCTCGCCTCTTTGCTCCATCGGCTCAACGTCCCTGACCCCTGGGTCGACTTTAGGGCGTCCGGACCCGCGCGCTTCACTGGAGCCCTCGACCCTTTCGTTCTCGAAGGACCCTTCGACTTCGAGACCGAACGCTTCTTCGTCACCCGGGAGCCGGCCCGACGGCATCGCAGCGGATCGGTCGCCGACATCGATCCCGAGCTACTGATGCTGGACTCGAGGCCGCGGCGCGTCCGGGGCGTATGGCGATACGAGCCTCGCTGGCTCACCATCGACTCGGCCGAGCTGCTCGGCGACGGCTCCCAGGGGCGGGCGAACGCAAAGATCGGACTGAAGTCTGGTCTCACCCACCTCATCGACCTCGACTTCGAGCGCCTCGACATGGCGGACGTCGGCCGTATCTCCGGCATCGACTTCGTTGGGGTGGGGCCGCTCCGGGCCCAGCTTCGTTTCGAAGGCCCGGTTCTAGGTGGGCGCGGCTGGGTGGCGATGAGAGGCCTTCGGGTGGGCGGGGTGCCCCTCGGAGACGTCGCATCCCCCGTCGAATGGTCCCGCACTCGTTTCTTGGCCTTTGAGGCCGTCGAGGGCCAAGTCGGACGCACCGCTTACAAAGGCCGTTTCGCCTTCGAGGTCGCCGATGGAACGCCCTCCGAGCTAGAAGTGGAGGTTCCGGCCGGGCGGGTCGAGGACATCCTCATTCCCTTGCGGCTCGACCCCGAGACTTGGGGGCGCCCCAAAGGCGCCTTCCGAGGAAAAGGTCGAGTCACGGGTCCCTTTCTGGAGATGACGGGCTCCATCGAGGCCGCCTTCGGCTCGGTCCAGGCCTACGGCGAGAGTTTCGGCTCGGGGGCGGCGAACATGGGCCTCCGGGATGGCGCCTTCGTCTTCTCCAAGGTTCGGCTACGAAAGGCCGACCGCTGGGTAGAGGGCTCGGGCCTCTACGACCCAGAAAAGCGCCTCCGCCTGCAGGTCAGCGTCGACGAGCTTCCGCTCGTTCACGTCGACGCGGTTCAGCGGCAGGCGCCGGGTCTCAACGGCGTGATGTCCTTTGCGCTCCAGATGGACGGACCGCCCGAGAGCATGGCGGGGGATTGGAGCCTGCGGGTGCCCCAACTGAAGGCGGGGACCCTAAGTTTGGGGGAGCTCCGCGGAAGGGGGCCAGTGGAGGCGAGCACAGCCCTGGGAGAACTCGGGCTCGATGGAGGAGAGGTGGGCGCGCTTCTCACGAAGCTCAGCCTGGGGTTGAGCTCAGGCTTGCGGTTTCAGCTCGATGGCCGGGCCGACCGATTCGCTCTTCCGACGGTATGGGGGCGAGCCACCGAGGCTGGGCTGGGCCTCGAGGGTGAGCTGAGCGCCGACTTCGCGATCAGCGGACTCGGGGCTCGACTGGATCGGCTCGCCGGGGAGCTGAGCCTGGAAACGGCAAGCCTTGGCTATGGGCTGGGCGAAGTCGAACTGCCTCCGGTGGAGCTGGCCGGGCCTAGCACGATTCGGATCCAAGAGGGCGTCTTTGCCGGTCGGATGGCGTGGACGGGGGAAGGGGTCGATGTCGAAATCGATGGCCAAGGTGGACGTGATTCCCTGGACGGGCAGCTAAGAGGACGCCTGGGACTTCAGCTCCTGGAGGACGTCACCCGAAGCGCCGAACGCTCCGGGGGGCAATTCGTGTTCGACGCCCGACTTGCGGGTTCTCTCCTGCGGCCCGGCTTGGTGGGGAGCGGAGAGATCAAGGATGCCAACCTGCTCTGGTCGGGTATCGTCGAGCCCTTCACCAACGTGTCGGCTCGGGTCGACTTCAGCCGCAACACGGTCTTGTTCGACGGTGTTCGAGGGACTTGGGGCGGTGGAGGCATCGAGGGCAACGGGAGCCTTCAGCTAGACTCGGGCGCGGTCTCCTTCTTCGCTCGTCTCGAAGGTACTCGGCCTCGTTTCGCGCTGAGCTCGGCCGACTTGGTCGGTCGGCTGTCGGGGAACCTGGACGTTGGCGGACGGTGGGACGCCCTCCGGGTCGGCGGTCGACTCCAAGTCGCTCGTCCGCTGGTGGAGCCCCGGGTCGACATCCGAACTTTCGTGGAGGAACCCGCCCTGGACGCCTACGACCCAGCGGCGGAGCTGGTGGAGTTCGACGTGGCGCTCGACCTCAGAGACCCCATTCGTATCCGCAGTGACACCTTCGACACCCAGGCTTCGGGCGAGCTACGCTTCACGGGAACGAACCAGCGCCCGGGCCTCTTGGGTAGCTTGGTCTTCGCCCGGGGGGGACGGGTCACCTTCTTGGCTCGGGACTACGTATTTCGGTCCGGCGTGGTGGAGTTTGGCGATCGCTATCGATTCGCCCCTCGTTACGATCTGGCACTCGAAACCGAAGTCTGCAGCGCCACCATTCGCGTGCTGCTGACGGGAACCCTGGAAGACTTCGACACCGCGTACAGCAGCACGCCCGAGATGGATCAGCGGAACATCGTGTCCTGCCTCATCCGCGGCATACGAACCCGGGAGCTGGACGATGAGCGAGCCATCGGCGCATTCGCCGGGAGCGCGCTCCTGAAGCTCTCGGGCGTCGATCAAGAGGTGAAAAAGGTCATTCCGGTCGACCAAATCGACGTGACGACCGAGTTCTCCAGCCAGGCTCGTGAGTATCAGCCTCGACTCGTCGTGGCGAAGGACCTGAGCTTTTTCGACCGGGCCGCGCGACTGGAGTACAGCAGCTCCCTCGTGCAGACGAGCGACCAGCGGGCCGCCGTTCGATTGCGGCTGACCCCTCGGCTCAACCTCCGTCTGGGGTGGACTTCGTCCCTCGACGTGCCCTTCGGAGACTGGGGCCTCGACCTCGAACAGAGATGGGAATGGTGAAGGCGCTTCTCTTTTCCTTGCTCCTCGCGACCCCAAACCAAGCGCTGGAGATCCTCGATGTCGAGGTAGACGCCGCCCCCGACGAGGACGCGGTGCAGCTTCGAGAGCTGACCGAACTCCGCCCGGGTATGCGCTATAGCCCCCGTCTCGTTCGAAGAGCCGTGGTTCGCCTTCACCAGCTCGGGCGCTTCGAGAACGTGATCGTGCGGGCCAAGAAGGAGGCCGGGGGTCTTGTCTTGCTGTTCGAGCTGCCGCCGCGAACCCGTCTGCGCAACATACGCTTCGAGGTCGACGCCGACGTAGACGAGGCTCGAATGCGAAGCGCATTGGGCCTGAGAAAAGGCGATCGAATGCTCGAAACGGATCTTGGCCTGCTCCGTGAGCGGTTGCTCGAAGTTCTGGAGCGACGGGGCTGGCGAAGCCCGGTGGTAGGTCTTCGACTGTTCAAAGTCGACGCCGTCGGCCGGGTCGACCTGGAAGTGAAGATCCAGGCTGGACCTCGAGCCCGCATCGGTGGGCTCGAGTTCGTGGGTCGACCCCGTCGCCCGGACTGGGACCTGCGCCGCTGGGTCAAGACGGGACCGGGTGACGTGCTCGACCTGGATCGGTTGGAGCGAGAGCTGAATGAGCTCGAGAAGGACTATAGGGTCGGCGGTTTCTGGGACGTGAGCATCGCGGCACCCGAAGTCCGTGAAGTGGGAAGCCTCCGGCGTGACGCCAATCAGGCCGACGTCGTCGTTCGGATCGATGCCGGTCCTCGAGTGAGCGTCGAGGTGGTTGGGAACCGACGTGTTCCACGGCGGGCTCTGGCCGAAGATCTGGCCGAGTTCGAGGAGAGAGGGACAACGGATGCGGTCATGAGAGAGATTCGAGACCGACTGCTGGACCGCTTCAGGGAGCGGGGCCATTGGCGAGCGCAGGTTCGGCTTCGGGCCCGAGACTCGGTGGACGACGCTGAGCGAATCGTCTTCGTGCAGGTCAAGGAGGGACCGGTGGGGCGCATCGTCGACCTGAGCTTCCCGGGTGCTTCGGCTTTCGAGGTCTGGGAGCTGGAGTCCCAGGTTCGTGATTTTCTCCGACGCTCCCTCGAGTCGCTGACCTCCCAACCTGGCGCCGACCCCGAGCAGGTCGAGGCGATCGTAGGCGGGTCACCGGCGGCGGAGGCGCCGCGCCGCCAGCCAGACCCATCTCCTCCCAACCCCGACCTCATCTACGTGGAGCGGGCCTACCGAAACGCCGCCGACGCGCTGGCCAGCCTGTATCGGTCGGCCGGCCATCAGCAGGCGGTGGTTGGTCGACCGGTCGTAAAGGAGCGACCCGATGGCTACCTCGAAGTGAGCTATCCTATTTCGGAAGGCATCCCCTGGATCATCGGGCGCGTGCGATCGATCGGCAACGTAGCCTTGGCCGACGAGCGAATCCTAGACGACGCTTCCGACGCGCGAATCAAGCCAGGCGAGCCCTTGGCTTTCGATCGCTTGGAAGAGGCCCGACGCAGCATCCAGGCACGCCACGCCAACGCCGGTCATCTGTTTGCCCGAATCAAGGACGACGTCTTGCCGGGAGCAGGTCGGGGCGAGGGCAATGTACGGAGCGAGTGCAGTGAGAAGGAGCGCCGCGGGGCCTCGGTTTGTGAAGTGGACGTCGTCTTCACGGTCACCCAGGGGCCGCTGGTCCAGACGAGAAACGTAATCATCCGTCATCGAGGCGCGACCCGAGACATCATCATTCGAGGCGAACTAGAGGTGAAAGAGGGGGAGATCTTGCGAGCCTCGGACATGGACGACACTCGGGAGAACTTGCTGCGGGTCGGGGTCTTCGACCGGGTCAGCGTTCGCCCTTTGGAAGAGGACGTGGTCGAAGCCTCCAAGGACGTCCTCATCGATCTCGAGGAGCGGAATCGATACGGACTCAGCGTGGGAGCGGGCTTCTCCACGGAGGAGGGCTTTCGCGTCTTCACGGGCTTCAGCGACATCAACGTCTTTGGGTCGGCGATTCGGCTGCAGACCAACGCCAAGATCAACTTCTGGCCCACGGCGCTCCTGGTTCTCTACAACGAGCCCGTCCGCACCGCCGTTGATACTTTCTACTCCAGCTTCTCGACCTTCGAGCGCTTCGAGTACGAGATCTCGACTGGCGTTTCCTATCCCAGGATCTTCGGCCTTCCTCGCGGTTTCGGGCTCGGTTTGGACTTGGTCGCTCTGCGAGACCTGGACCCCGCTTTCTTGGAAGACACCCAGAGCGCGACCCTCGTCGCGGCCTACACCGGCTTTCGGCCTCGCATCTGGAGGGCTCGTCGTCCCTTCTCCATCCAGTTCCGAAGCGGTTTCGAACGCACGAACGTGACTTGCAACGACGATCTGTCTACCGATGCGTCACTTCGCGGACTGGCGTGTAGTGACCCGACCAGCGCCGACGTGGTGACGGGCAACCAGCTGATCGCCGGCACCAACAGTTACCTCAGTGCCGGTCCTCGTTTCAGCTGGGACTTCCGAAACGACCCTCTGGCGCCGACGGCCGGCGCCTACTTCGAAGTCGACGGACGGCTTTCGAAGGGTCTCAACGAGGAAAGCCCGGATCTTGCCCGAGTCGAGGGCCGAATGAGCTTCTACTTCCCCGTCATTCCCCGCGTCGTCTTGTCGACAGCTCTACTCGGGGGACGAATCGTCCCGCTCGAAGGCGGGCGCTTGGGGGTGCCGGTCAACCGACGCTTCTTTGCGGGCGGGCGCACGACCATCCGCGGATATCAGGAAAACACTCTCCTCGCCCAAGACGTCGACCTCGTTCGGGCACCTTCCCTCGGCGTCGATGGGGACACCATTAGTGAAACGACGCCGGGGGAGGTGGGCGATCCGATCGGCGACATCTCGGCAGGTGGTTTGCTCTTCGTGGCCCTCAAGACCGAGTTGGTCGTTCAGGTGTTCGGGCCCGTCGGCCTGGCGGCTTTCTACGACGTAGGCGATCTGTTCGAAGATGGAGACTTCAGCTTCGTCACACGAACCGAAACAGTCGAAGGCACGGTTTCGAGGTCCATCGCACAGGGGGCTGGCATGGGCCTGCGCCTGGCGACTCCCGTGGGGCCCCTAGCTTTGGACGTTGCGCGGCCGATCGCCCCTCGAGATGAGGGCTTCGACAGCTGGCAGCTCCATTTTTCGGTCGGAACGTTCTAGTGAGACGAATCACCGTCTCAACAAGGGCCGCATTTCTTTTCAAACCGGGCGGCGTCGCCTAGACTCGAAGCGTGTTGGCGCCCAAGGAGCTTCGGCATTCGCCGAGAATCGAAGTTCCCGCTCTCCACGTCGAAATGACGCGGAGCGGCGTTACGCTCCGTGGGAACATCTCCTCGGGCGGCGTCGGCTTCGAGATCGAGTCTGCTCATCGCCTTCGCATCGGCGATGCCATCACCGTTCGGGTTCAGATTCCAGAGTTCGACGAAGCGGTCGAGTTGGATGCTGTGGTCTGCCACGTTCAGCATGCGGTGGGTCGGCGCCGGCAGTACGTCGGAGCTCGTTTCGACGGGGTCGATGAGCTTCTGCTCTATCCTCTCGACCGCTGGGTCGAAGAGTCGGCCCTCCTCGATGCGACGCGCTCCATCTCGGTCCATTGAGTGCCCAATCCGAGTTCGAGGCCGAGCTCCAGAGTGAGCTCGGACGTCAGTCGATGGCTTGTGACGCCTCCGTCCTCGAAGGGCTGAGCGCCCACTTCGAACTGATGCTCAAGTGGGGAAGGAAGATGAACCTCACGAGCATCTTCAACCCGAAACAGGCTGCCAGGCTTCATGCCGTCGACTCCCTCTTCTTCGACCAGCTTCTTCCTTCGGCCGAGCGCATCATCGACGCCGGAAGCGGGGCAGGCTTTCCCGGAATTGTCCTCGCTCTGCGGCGTCCTGAGACCGAGCTCGTTTTGCTGGAGCCGCTCCAGAAACGATGCTCTTTTCTCAGGGTCGTGGTTTCCCATCTTCGTCTCCCGAACGTGCGGGTGGTGGAGGGACGCCTGGAGCCTGAAGGCTCGACCGCGCCCGTCGGTCACTTCGGGGCTGCCGTGTCTCGGGCCACCTGGGCGCCTCTGGAATGGATCGGCTTGGGGGTCCAGCTCCTGGAATCCGGGGGGCACTTGGTGGTTTCGGGCGGGCGGGGTGCGCACCCTCCGGAGCGCGTGGCCGAGGCCGGTCGACGCGTCGGCTTGGGGTGGCTCCGCCGGCGCAGTCTGCGCCTGGGAGACGCAGACCGGGTTCTCGACCTGCTTCGCTTGACGGCCTGAGCTTCCCTGCGTAGTCCCGCGCGCGTGGGTGTTTTCGACTTCCTGAAGCCCAAGTCTCCCATGGAGAAGGCCTCGAAGGACCTGCAAGAGCCCTACGCCCAGCCGGACGTTCGCCAAGCGGCCATGGACAAGCTCTTCGAGATGAAGAGCGCAGAGGCCTACCGGGTCCTCCTCAAGCGCTTCACTTACAACGCCAACGGGCAGATCGCGGACGAGAGCGAGAAGCGCAGCCTGGTGGACCGTCTGGCCGAGGTGGGCGAGCCGGCTCTCCCCGCTATCCAGGCCTTTATCAAGACCGAGAAGGCCATTACCTTCCCCATCCAGGCGCTCCAGCGGATTCTGGATGAAGACGGCAGCCGAAGCTTCCTCATCGAGACCTTGAGAGAGAAGGAGCCCCAGGACCACCGTACGACTCAGGCCAAGGTGACCTTGCTCGCCGTGCTCTCGGAGTCGGCGAGAAGCGAGGATGCGGAAGCAGTGGTGCCGTACCTGGACGACCACGCCGATGACGTCCAGGTCCAGGCCATCGACGTCTTGGAGGCCTTGGCCAGCGAAAGGGCGGCCAAGGGAGCGTTGGTCGCGGTCTGTTGCTCCGACGTTCACGGCCCGCGGGTTCGTCGCAGGGCAGCGAGCGCCCTCGCCAATCTTGGATGGAATGTGAAGGCCGACTTCGAGGGCTTTGACCCCGAACTCAAGTCGGAGTGGAAGATCGACAAGTCAGGACGGCTCCAGCGCTGAGCCGGGTCGACGTGCTCCAGGAGGAGGGGGACTTCTGGGTCGTCCTCAAGAGGCCGGGCCAGGTGGTAGGCTCCGGGGGCGAAGCGGATCCGGTGGCCCAGTTGGGGGGAAGACTGGTCCATCGCTTGGATAAGCAGACCTCGGGTCTCCTGCTCGTTGCGAAGAAGAGCGCCGGTGCGGCGGAGCTTTCGGGCCTTTTTCATGAACGGAGGGTGGAGAAGACCTACGACCTGCTCACCGTGAATCCACCTTCGGCACCCACCTGTGCTGCGGCCATTGGACCAGACCTCCGACGTCCCCGACGCTGGGCGGCGAGGAAAGACGGAAAGGCTGCCCGAACGGACTTCGAGCTTCGGGCTTGGGTTTCGGGCCTGTGCTGGGTCCAAGCTCGACCCTTCACGGGTCGCACCCACCAAATCCGGATCCACGCCCAGGCTCTCGGGGCGCCTATCCTGGGAGACCTCAGCTATGGAGGCGCGGCCGCGACGCGAGTGGGCCAAGAAGTGGTTCGGGGGCCCCGGGTCCTGCTTCACGCCCGCTCGCTCCGCTTCGAGTGGCGAGGCTGCACGCGAAGCTATGAGGCGTCTTGGCCTTCTGACTTTGCCGAGCGGGCCCTGCTCACCAACCCGATGGAAGAAAAGTGCCCACGTTGACGAAGCCCTCGTCCTCTTTCGACGCGGCTTCGGCGGCCCGCCGCTGGGCATCGGCCGCAGCCTGGGCCTGCTCCTTCGGGGTGAGCAGCTTGAAGCGCCGACCCTTGGCGACCCTCACCTTCACAGAGAGGGTTGCGTTCGGTTTGCTGGGAGGCGGGAGCTTCCAGGTTTCGGCCGCTGAGGC
>JBCCQA010000053.1:0-12400 GCA_039024635.1 Myxococcota bacterium
CCCGCACTGAGACCCTACGAACTCCAGGAGTTTAGCTTCCGGTTTGGTCGGGCTACTCTCTTCGACCGACCAACAGCCATTGAACCACTGGTCTCGGCGTGAGAACGCTGTGCTATGTTCATCTCAACTCTTGCCGCCGTTCTCGCCTCGGTGCCCTGCCAGGGCGATGGCCCTGGGTGCAGCGTCAACGCGAAGGTTGGGCGCTCGCGCCTACTCCTCAAGGTCGATACCGGCGCGGACATCACAGTGCTGAGCGACGCGGCGGCGCGGCGGGCTGGCGTGCGACTCGGGCCGGACTCGCCCTCAATCAGTATTCAGGGCGTGAACGGCCAGGCTATCGCCAATCTTGCTCGAGTCGACATTCAGATTGGCGCACACGAAGAGCAGGATATCGTCGTGGCCGTCTACGCTTGGGCGACGGGATCGACGGGCTCCTCGGGATGACCTTCCTCGAACGCTTCGACACCCAGATGGGCGTGAGTCTCAGCCTGAAGCCTATCGATGCCGACGACGCCGTGCGAAAAGGCGGCCGAGGCCCGACGTGGTGGTCCTTGCGTTTTCGCCAGGTAGACGTGCGGGCTCAGCTCTACGAGCAGGCCGTTGGCGGCGCCAAGCGTCTCGACCGCGCTCTAGAGAGGACCTATGGTGAGGCGGATACCGGCGAGTCGGTCGAAGACAACATGAAGCGCATGGCTGCGTTTTGGGGAGAGGAACAGCGGAAGCTCCAGAACAAGGCCGCCCGTTACGCCATTCCCCACGACTGGCGGCGATAGCCTGGATCGTCTCGGGCGCTGGGCTTCCTTCGGAGCGAACGCTTAGGTTTGGCTTACAGCGACTGCTTGGACGGTCGGATGATGACCTCATTCACGTCGACATCCGCCGGTTGCGCTACGGCGTAGTGAATCGCCCGGGCCACGGCGTCCGCGTCGATAGCGATCTCGGCGAAGGCGCTGACGCCTTCCTTTACCTCCGGGACGGCGATGTGGTCGGTGAGCTCGGTCTTGATGGCGCCAGGGCTTATATTCGTCACTCGAATGGAGCCGTCCGACTCCATCCGAATCCCCTCGCTCAGCGCTCGGACTGCAAACTTCGTTGCGCAGTATACGGCCGCTCCGGGAAAGACGATGTGGCCAGCGACAGAACTGATGTTGATGAATTGACCAGCTCCTTGGGCCTGCATGAGCGGCTGGGCCGCGGCGACTCCGTTGAGGACACCATTGACGTTGACGTCGACCATCCAGTGCCACTCTTCTAGTCGGTTCATGGCGACCGGAGAGAGGGGCATGACTCCGGCGTTGTTTATCCACACGTCGAGGCGTCCGTAGGTATCTTTCGCGATCTGTGCTGCGCGCTTCATGTCTTCAAACTTGGTGACGTCGGCCTCGACCGCGACGGCTTGGCCTCCGTCCTCGGTGATGTCTTTGACCAGTGAATCCAGTCTAGACTTGCGCCGGGCAACGGCCACGATTCTGGCGCCATCCTTGGCCAGCATTCGGGCGCTGGCTTCTCCGATGCCGCTGCTCGCTCCGGTGATGACGACGACTTGGTTCAGTTTGGTGCTCATTTTCGATTGCTCCTGTTTGGGTCTAGCCAGACCCGAGACCCCGAAGACTGCCGGGGTGGGTCCATCGAGTGAATGCCTGATGCTCCCGTCGGGTTGCTCGATCCTCTCATCGAATACGCAAATAGCGCGCAATATTGCCTTGTGCTTGCTCATTCCTTTCAGAGCAAACATGGACTTCCCGGAACCACGCACAATGCCGTCCACGCTTGCGCCTCTATTCGACGCCTTGGTCGTTCAACAAGACGACCCCGACTTCGAAGGCACGCGACCTACCGGCCTCGCCGGAGTTCGGGTCTTTCGTTGCGCGCGTCCACTTCCCCGACAGCCGCTCGTCTACGAGCCTGGCCTCGTCATCGTCGGGCAAGGGCGCAAGCTTGGACACCTCAAAGGCAGACAGTTCGTCTACGACGCCAGCAGCTACCTCATCTTGACAGTCCCCCTGCCTTTCGAGTGCGAGACCTTCGCGAGCCCGGAGGCTCCACTGATGGGGCTCTTCATCGATATCGACGCCCAACGCATACGTAGCCTACTCGACGAGGTCGACAAGACGACCATCCCGAGCGTCAAACGTGATGACATGCCGCGCGGGGTCGAGCCTGCGCGCCTCGATGACGAGATGGTCGATGCCGTCAGTAGGCTCCTTCGGTGCCTATGTTACTCGGATGATCGACGTGTTCTCGGCGCAGGCCTCGTCAACGAAGTCGTCTACCGGGCGCTGCGAGGGCCTCACGGTGCGGCCCTCGTCTCACTGGCTGAACAGCAGTCAGCTTTTGCGCGAGTGGCCCAAGCCCTCGCCTTCGTGCACGAAAACTACCATCAGTCGATTGCGGTGGAGGAGCTGGCTCGAATTTCGGCCATGAGCATGTCGACCTTCTTCCGGGCCTTCAAAGAGGTCGCCGGGGACACGCCGCTCGGATACATCAAGAAGATTCGCCTGGACCGCGCGCGCGCCCTTCTCCTTCAGGGGCCCCTCGCGGTCAGTGACGTGGCCTATGAGGTGGGCTACGAGAGCCCCGCCCAGTTTAGTCGAGAGTTCAAGCGACACTTCTCGACCACGCCCTCGGCGCTCCGCAAACTCGAGCTCTCTGCCCGTTGACTCTGGGCGGCAGGACCGCGCGATCTGTGAGGGTCTTCGGCGCAACTCAGGGGGCGGCCCTCGCCGACGAGCAACGCGAGCAGGACTCTGGCCGACTCGCCGTCGACGATGGCGCACTTTGGCCCTGCCCGTCGTGCTTCCACCTTCTGGGCTGGTCCGATTCTACCGGCGGTGAGATTCCACTTAAAATAATAAGAGAGCCGATGTTCTCTTACTTCGGGCTCGCCTCTGCTCATGGATACCGTCTATGGGATGCGAGAGTTCTCCAACCAGGATCCGGATGACCACGTTCTCTCCCTTTGGCAGTCCGCTTGACGGATCAGTCTGATCGGGCGTGTTCGGTCTTTACGCCGAAGCTCGTCCGTGCGGGGTGCCCTCGAGACTCATTCCCTTGATTCGTGGCCGCACGAAGGGCGCCGTCGACCCGGAGGCGGAGGTCGTGCAGTACCCGGACCAGCTCCGGCGGCTCCACGACCTCGAAGTCGACCTCGAAACTCGCCACCCACGCCGCGAGCCCAGCCATGGAGCTCGCGCCGATGGACACCTTGGTCCGATGAGCGGCGAGCCGCTCTACCAGTGCCGTAGCGGGCAATAGACGAGCCGCCAGTCGTTCCAGGGGCGCATGCAGGATCACCACTACGCTGTGTGAATAGGGACCCATGGAAATCGAGCGGGCCACGAAGGCGCGGAGGTCGCCACCTTCGGGTAGAGGTCGATTCGAAAACACCTCTCCCAGAGTTGGCTCCGCGCCCATGCGATCCACCCGAAAGGTCCTCCAGTCGTCTCGATCGCGGTCGAAGGCGACGAGATACCAGCGTCCCGTATGCACCAGTCTGGCCGGTTCGACCGTGCGTCTCGTTCGGTTCGACGACTTGCTCGTATAGTCGAATTGAACCAACCGCCGGGCGTCGCAAGCTCGGGCCAGCATAGCCAGGATGGCCTGATCCAATGGAGGGCCGGACCGCTCCAGAATGAGGATGCTGTCCCGGAGTGCCTGGGCTGAGCGCTCGAGTCGAGAAGGGAACACGCGTTCCAGTTTCGTGAGAGCCCGCAAGGCCGCCTCGCCCATCGAGGCCGACAAGGTATTCGTTGCCGTGCGAAGCGCCACCGACACCGCCACGGCTTCGTCGTCGTCCAGGCTGAGGGGCGGAAGATGGGCACCCGCCCCCAGTGTGTAGCCGCCTGCCGTCCCGGCCTGACCATCCACCGGATAGCCGAGCGCGCGCAGGCGATCGACATCCCGTCGCAGGGTCCGAGGTGTGACCTCGAGGCGATCCGCGAGCTCCGCTCCTCCCCATGCCCGCTGGCTCTGAAGAAGGGTGAGGAGGCGAAGGAGGCGGGCTGAGGTCGACAGCACGGGCCGATGCTAGCTTTCATTGCGGACCGAAACTGTCCTAAATTGAATCTAAGTTCCGAGGCATGAGCCTCACCCTGTTTCACCATCCCTATTCGCGGGCTTCCGGCGTTGTCTGGGCCCTCGAAGAAGTCGGTCAGCCCTACGTCCTTCGGTACGTGGACCTTCACGCCGGCGAGCAGAAGAAGACTGAGTTCCTCGCCAAGAATCCGATGGGCAAGCTCCCGACCTTGCTCGATGGAGCTACCGTCCTAACCGAGTCGGCTGCGATCAGCCTCTACCTTGCCGACAGGTACGCTCCCGGTCGGCTAGCTCCGTCTCTCGACGACCCCCGACGTGCCGCCTTCCTTCGTTGGTCATCCTTCGCCCCATCGGTGGTCGAGCCCAGCGTGATGGCTAAGCTCAACAGCTGGTCCTTCCGGGAGGTCTCAGCGGGTTGGGGCAATCACGAGTCGGTCCTCGTGACCCTGAGAAAGGCCCTCGAGGGTAGCTTCATCCTCGGTCATACGTTCTCCATGGCTGACGTCGTTCTCGGCAGCACGCTGCGCACGCTGCTCCAGTTCGATCTGCTCGAGCCTGAGGCCGAGTTCGTTGCCTACGTCGGGCGGCTCACCCAGCGTCCGGCTCTGCAGCGGGCCGACGCCCGAAACGCCGCCGTGGCTCGGGAGCACGGACTGGAGCCAAACTGAGTATTTGCGGAAGGTGCCTCCGTAGTTCCGGGAACTTAACGTGCATCATGCGATGGAGAACAGAGACGGCGGAGCTCTCGTCCTTGTTTGCGAGACGGATGAGGACCGTGGGCCCATCTCACGAGAAGGGAGCTCAGCTGTGTGATCGTTTGGCTATGCCCTCTCTGCAGCAGGCTCGCCATTTGGGTCGAGTGTTGCGGCAAGTCCTTCCGGGTCGGCGACGCTGACCCACAGCAGCGAGTGGTCGCGAAAGCCAATGACCCTCGGCACCCTACGTTTGAAGTGGATCCAAAGCCCCTTGTAGTGGTTCGTGCCGAAGGTGATGCCGTCGTCGGTCCGGGCGAGCCGAACCCCGACCGCCGTGTACCAGCGGTGGGGGCCTGTGACTTCGGCTCCAGCGACGTTGTCGACCGTGGTCGACACCCTGAATCTCCCGTAGGCGGCGATCAGTCGACCGTCGTCAGTGATCTCGACGCCCTGGTCGTCACGCACGCCGAGTAGGCGGAACAGAGCGTCCCAACGTCTATCGAATTGATAGGGAAAGAACACTGCGGCCATGTCTTCGCACGTCCTCGGTCTGGAGGGGACTAGCTCCATTCGTGCTTTTTCGAGGAGTAGAATCCGACCTCGTCGCCCTAAGTCCTCTTGCTGAACATCCTCCGTCTTCATCTGCCAAGAGCAGTGAACCAGGTGAGCCAGCTCGGAAGGCGGAGGTCCTTTGCGGTAGCTCACCCCGTGGGGCCGAATTCCGAACGCCGTCCTTCAAGGGGTCGTACACGGTCTCGAGAGCTACCAAGCTGCGGTTCGGAGGGACAAGCTGCATCCGCGCAGATGCCGCGCCGGGCTGGGGGCGGGCGTGGCTCGACCGCATGCTCTTCTGGTACATGGCCGGCATGAGCTCCGAAGCACTGAGGTTCGGGCGCGTTCCTGGCAGGACGGGGCCGTACGCCGCCTGTCTGGTGGCGAGCCTGACCCTGTCGTGTGGCGGCGACACGGGCGCGCCCGATCCTATCGAGCAGGGCGGAAATGGCGCGATCTCGGCGACCGTGGATGGTGCGCCGTGGACCAGCGTGGCTCGTGGAGACAGCGCGAGCTTTGTTGGGCCGGGCCGCTACACCGTCAGTGGCTCCATGGGCAGTTCGGCCCTGACCTTGTCCATCGCGAACGTTCCCGGACCTGGCACGTACCCATTGGGCACGGGTTCGGGCGTTAGCGGAGGAACGGCGATCTACGCCGACGGCGGAGGAGGCTGGGGGACCGCTCTGAGCGGCGACGCCGGGACCCTCGTCTTGAGCACGCTGTCCCCAAGGCGAATTACAGGCAGCTTCTCATTCCTCGCGGACGCGGTCTCTGGGTCAGCGACAGGCGTCCGGATCATCACCGACGGCGTCTTCGACCTGCCTCTCGACAACTCGGGTCCGGTTGGGGAGGTGGCGGACCGGAGTCGTGGTTCGCTTCGGGCTCGCATCGGCGATGTCGACTATGCGGCCGCGGGCATCGCCACGACCGGCGAGCCGAGCACCAACTTCGTCGCGGCTTCGAGCTCTACGCGGCACGCGCTGCAGCTCACCTTGGCCGACGTCATGGGACCCGGAACCATCGACCTAGCCGCCGGCAGCCCCTTTGTCTCGGTGTCGGTGGGCTCGCAGTCCGACGGACTCCCCTGCTGCTGGTCGTCGACCCAAGCTGGTGCGACCGGCAGCCTCGACATCGAGACACTCACCGAGAACCGGGTGGCGGGGACCTTTCAGTTCACCTTGATGCCCAGCTCCGGCGACGCCACCCAACCCATCGTCGTCACGAACGGAGTGTTCGATCTCGGTTTCTGATCGATTCGAGTTCATGAATGGCCCCGCTTCTGGGTCCATCGGCGCTCAGGACTGCCGCCTCCGAGCTACGTCTCAAAGATACTCGATGGTGTATTCGACCCGAATCATGGAGCGGGGGCTCGGCATGGACAGCGGCAGGAAGTTAACGCTGTTGGTGCTGAAGTCGTAGGTCCAGTTGACCTGGCCCGAGCTCTCTACGGTCGGTATGCGGATACCGTCGACCCAGATCTCGAGGCTCGGAATGACCGGTTGGTTCGTGAGGAAGAAGCGGCTCCTGAAGCCGACGGCCGGCAGACTCAGGTCCTCCAGTGTCTGGGCCCAGTCCAGGGTGCAAAAGTCTCCGTCGAACCCGCCCGAGCGTCGGGCCATTTCCGATATGCGCGGCGCCGCCTGAGCCCACCCGCAGCCGGTCTCTCTGCCCGTGAGGGACGAGAAGGAGAAGAGGTTCGCATTTCGGACGCCCTTGATGCTTAGGAAGAAGTCCAAGAAGAAGTCGACCGGCCGCTGGGACTGCTCACGCTCGTCGGTTATGGCTACGATGGCCAGGGCCGCATCACGCCGTAGGAGGCCTGCGTTGTGAGCATCGGTCAGCGGTGGAGTCAGTGCGTTGTAGGCGGCATCGAAGACGACTTCCGAACCTCCGATCGACCCCACACGAACGTTGTCGAAGAAGACCTCGCCCGGTGAGGGACGAGTCCGAGGCGTGACGATCCGCTGGGAGGCGGGCTGGCCGAGTGGATGCAGCCGACCGTCGGTCCTGCCTCGCTCCGTGGCTGTCACACCAATGTGGTAGTCGAGAGCCTGGGATGAGGCGAATCGTACGAAGGCGTCGAAGTTCTCGCCCAACGCTTGCTGCTCGTTGGCCGAACACGACGAGTCGTCCACCACGAAGAGGATGTCGACCTCGTTTCGAGCGAGCTGCGTGAACTCGTCGACCTGAACCGCTTCGACGGCGGCCGAGCCCCGAAGCGACACAATGTGGAATACCTCCTGGCTCCCCTGGATGCTCGTGATCTCCACCGCTCCCGCATAGCCCGAGGGTCTGGGACTGGGAGCTACGAAGCCTACGGTGAAGCTGAAGCTCCCCCCAGGTCCGACGGTCACAGGGAGCGAAGGTCCGTCCAGGATCGAGAAGATCCCGGGCTGAGAGTCGAGGACCAGGTCCGTGATCTGGGTTTGGGAGGCGCTGTTGTTGTACACGGTCACCTTCTTGGGCCGGGCAGATCTCCCCAGCTCAATGGCGCCGAAGAAGAGGTCGCCGGGCGCGATGAGCAGCGGAGACCGGTCGGCGTTCCCAACGAGGTCGACGGTACCGAGGGGCTCATCAGGGTCGGACACCGAGAACTCGATGCGACCCTCGTAGATGCCTGGCGTCGTCGGCGCGAACAGGACGGGCACGCCGATGGACGCGCCAGGCTCGATGAAAATCTCCTGGAGCTCCCCCTCGGGCAGCTCGAACTCCAGGGCGCTCTCGGCGCTCAAGCCCAGCGAAGTGATGAGGCAGCGCACGCTCTGGGAGACATTTCGGATCTCGAACGGTCGAATCCCAGTCCGGTTCAGTTCGACCGTACCAAGGTCGACGACGTCACTGGATAACTCGTACCGGCAGGGCGGCAGGTTGATGCCCGCTCCCCGCAGTTTGACCTCGGCGCGCGGACTGTCTTCGTCATTCGAAGTGACGACCAGGATCGTCTCGTAAATCTCTTCGGCGATGGGCGCGAACTGAATCTCGATGGTTTTGTGCCCACCCGGAGGGATGATGTCGCCAGACTCGTCCAAGGAATAGAAGACGCCGCTCCCCAGACTGTCGACCTCGACTTCGATGAATAGGTCGTCGAATCCCACGTTGCGCACCACGACGGAGCGAAGGGACGGCGCGAGGAGCGTGGTCAGACCGAAGTTCATTTGTTTGGGCGCTACGACGACATTCGGTCCACCTCCGGAGCCCTGCAGCGGGATCTCGATGCGGCTGCGGAAGGAGTCTCCAGTGTCGGTCTCAACCACGAGAACGCCCGCGTCGTCGCCGAGGGTCTGAGGAGAGTAGGTGAGCGGAATGGACAGGGAGCCGCCGGGATTGCCGGCGGTCGGCGGGTTCAAGGTGGCAGGCGTGAAGGGGCGACCCTGGCTGAAGTCGGGGCTACCTGTGGGCCCGAAATAGGCGCGGGTGACGTTCACCTCCTGGTTTGCGGTGGCGGAGCAGGTCACAAGAGCGTCCGTCGTCGCACCCGGATTCACCGCGCCAAAGTCGATGGTTCGAGGTTCGCAGGAGAAGGCCTTCTCAACCGACAGGCCGGTCAGGGAGATGTCGATTTCACAGGCCTCACCCTGATCACAGTAGCGCAGAGTGAAGGAGGCCCTATCCTGAGCGTCGGCGACGGTGGGCTGAAAGCGAAGCTCGAGTTGGCGCGTCTCGCCTGCACCCAGGGACATACGCTTCGTTACCCGAAAGTCGCCAGCGGGTTCGGCCAAGCAGAAGGCCGAGATGCCGGCCGCGCCGCAGACTTCGATGTTCGAGTTGGACGAGAACTCTACCGAAGCGTCGAATTGGCTCGTGTTGCGCAACTCGATCGTCCGCTTGGCCCTTGTCCCGACCACGACCTGGCCGAAGTCGAGGCGTTCCTTACTCGCAGTCACCTGCGAAGCGACGCCGCGACCTTGAAGCTCGACCGCGACTTCCCGGATCCCGCCC
Organism: Myxococcota bacterium; assembly: GCA_039024635.1. GTDB lineage: Bacteria > Myxococcota > Kuafuiibacteriia > Kuafuiibacteriales > Kuafuiibacteriaceae > Kuafuiihalomonas. Next base: position 9,222 of record JBCCQA010000053.1, read on the forward strand.
CGCGCTTCTCGGGCTCGAACGATGAGGGCGGAAGTGGCGGCGCCGAGCTCAGTAGGCGTGAAGCGCACGCTGATGCTTGCTGCGGATCCGGGCAGGATGGCGTGGAGGTCAGCATCGTACTGGAAGGCCTCCGAGAGGAAGGGCTGACCTGGGACCACGCCGTCGAGCTCCAGAGCCGCCGAACCAAGATTCGAGAGGATGATCTTGCGAGGAGCAGAGGTCGTCCCGACCTCAATCTCACCAAAGTCGAGACGCCGGGTGCCCATGTCGAGCAAAGGACCGACGCTCAAGTCGAGTGTCGTCTCGTCGCCGCAGCCGACGACCGCTCCTAGGGTGGCTCCCGACAAGGAAATGAGTCGCAAGCTTGCCCTCACGAACGCTCCCCAACCCTGACTTTCCTGGTCACAGTACGTAAGTGCGCCAAGGCCTGATGATCTGTCGCCAAAAATGGCGGTCTCCTGCCGGTAACTGCGTTGGCGCTCGCCAGCCTCTGCTCGCTCAGTGGGCGTCCGGCACGCCGTAGATGCGGATGCCTTCGAGTGGACCCACCGCTCGACGGGCTTCGGCGAAGGCGCGGAAGGGGTGCTGGGCCCCCCCTCGAGCATAAAAAGCCCGGGCGAAGGTCCGCGCCTTCTCGTCGTCGACCGCGTCGGCGCTCGCCACCACGGCTCGAGCTCGGTGCTTTTCTCTTCGTTCATGCCGAAGGCTGCATCGTTTGGGACTGGACGGACCTCGGTGGGCGTAAGCCCATGCACACGGTGCAAGGACGCCTTGCACGGCGTGCCTGTTCCGTTCGTGGCGCTTCCGGCCCATGTTCGAACTCGGAATACGGAAAGTGGAATGGGATACGGCACACTGGCACAGCTCATCGACGATGCTCGCCGCCATCTTGGGTTGTCAGCCCGCGGTGCGTCACGAGGACGAGTTGGGGACGAGCTCGCCCTACAAACGACTCGAGACCTTGGATCCTAGGATGGCCTACCCGCTCTCTCCCCAGAAGGTGTGGGCACAAAAGCAACACATGATGGCCTTCCTCGAGGCGATCGAGCAGATCGTCGCTGGCGCCGCGACCCAGGACTGGGCCGCCATCGAAAGAGCGTCCGAGCTCATGGGTACCCAGTCCGCGCACAGGCTGGCGGAGTGCCGTAGCGGAAACTACCCAGAGCCTGGGATCAAGGCCTCGGCCACGGACTTCCGATGTCGCGCCAACACGATTGGCGCCGCGGCCAGGGCGCGTGACCTTAGCCGGGTGATGGGCCAAACGGCTCACACGCTGGGCTCATGCAACGGCTGCCACCGCGCCTTTCGGCAGGGCGTGGTGGGCGCCCCAGACAGCCTCCAGAATTGAAACTAGGGATCAGCGTTGCTGGGCCATCGCTACGACAAGCCCAGGCTCATCTGGACCTCCAAGCCCCAGGCGTTTCCCGTGAGCAGGCTCTCCCGGACTCGTTGTGGTCTCGAACGTTCAAGCGACCACACACCAAGGGCGCCCAACCCGAAGAGAGGAAGAAGAACCCACGGTCGAGTAGTTCCGGCCAGGTGCTCCCATTCGCGGATTCATCTGTCGATCCTTATTCCTCGTCGACGACCAAATGTCCGGTGGTGCTCTAGAAGGCGTAGCCTCCAATTCGGCTAGACTCGAGGTACACCCCATGGCCAGTCGTGAGCTTCGTCGTCGTTCCTGCCACCGAGGAACCTGTACGATGAAACGTCTCAGACTGGGTCCCAAACCATTGAAAACGAAGGACGTCGTCGGTCTCTGGGCTAGGGCCCGAGCCACCCGCTCGCAGCGGCACGGATGAGATGGTTAACCTTCATTGACGCAGTCCAGGGCCCACCTCACGATCCACGAGTCGGTCTTTGAGATGAAAGCCCTCTACTACGAGCAGTTCAAGTCTCCCGTAACCGTAGCCACGCTTCCAACTCCATCTCCTGGCCCTGGTGAAGTACTCGTTCGCGTACAAGCTAGCGGATTATGCCGAAGCGACTGGCACGGATGGATGGGCCACGATTCCGATGTCAAGCCGCCTCATGTGCCCGGCCACGAAATGGCAGGCATCATCGAAGCCATCGGCTCCGGAGTGCAGAACTGGAGACTAGGCGCACGAGTCACGGTACCCTTCTGTCTGGGCTGTGGCCGCTGTGCCCAGTGCAGTTCGGGCAACCAGCATGTCTGCGACAACTACTACCAGCCCGGGTTTACGGGTTGGGGCTCGTTCGCGGAGTACGTGACGATTCCCTATGCTGAGCACAACCTCGTGGTCTTGCCCGACGAGGTATCGTTCGAGGCAGGGGCCGTGCTGGGCTGCCGATTCATGACTTCGTATCGAGGATTGGTTGCCCAAGGCCGGCTAAGGGGCGGAGAGTGGGTGGCCGTTCACGGCTGCGGTGGCGTGGGCTTGTCGGCCATCATGATAGCTTCAGCAATGGGCGCAAGTGTAGTTGCGGTCGACATAGACGATGAGAAGCTGGCGTTTGCCGAGTCGCTGGGCGCAAACGTGAAGATGAATGCAACTTCTACAGATGACGTTCCCGCGGCTATTCGAGAGGTCAGCGGTGGGGGCGTCCACGTCTCCGTTGATTCCCTGGGCAGCCGCGCGACCTGTCGGAACTCCATAGAATGTCTGCGTAAACGCGGCCGCCATGTTCAGATCGGCCTGCTCGCGGGCAAGGACAGCAACCCTCCACTACCCATGCATCTTGTAATGGCCTACGAACTCGAGATCCTTGGCAGCCATGGTATGCAAGCCCATCAATATCCGGGAATGCTGCAGCTCATCACCTCCGGTAAGCTGCCCTTGCAGAAGATGGTGGGCGATTCTTTGTCGCTCCAGGAAGGTGCCCGGGCTCTGATGGAGTTAGATCGTTTCCGCGGGTTAGGGGTTCGTGTCGTCAACTCATTCTGACGAGGCGTTTCCGTTGGCTCTACCCGGGAACCGCTTTGCCATCGTCCAGCATTGACCGGAGATCGGCAGTTGCTGAATGAGTCGCTTAGGAGGATGGTCGCCGCTTTATCGTGACAGGTATTCCAAGTTGCCCAGCGGAGCGGGGTGGCGTCCGACTTGGTCGGCGCCGGGACCCCAAGTCGCCAAGCGGAGCGCGGAGCTTCAGCGGAGCGGGGTGGCGTCCGACTTGGTCGGCGCCGGGACCCCAAGTCGCCAAGCGGAGCGCGGAGCTTC
>JBCCQA010000054.1:0-11953 GCA_039024635.1 Myxococcota bacterium
GGACTGACGGGAGCTCTCGGGGCGGGTCTGGTAGCAGCGAGCTCCGTCATGGAGCGAGGCGTCTTGGTTTCGGCCCCCTCCGACCTCGGCCTGGCCTTCTCCAGGAGCGAGGTTCTCGCCCCCGTCTTCGAAGGCCAAGGAAGCTTGGTCGAAGGCTACGAGAAACGCACCCGGGCGTGGATAATGACCGAAGTCCTCCGGAGCTTCTTGTCGCCCCTTTCCAACGGCGCTCTTTTCGACCAGCTGGAGACGCCGACCGGTGACTTCGTCGGGGGCCGGATTCTATGGACTGCAGCTTTGAGCGATGCTCGCCTGAGCCATCTCGACATGGAGCGCACGGCTCGCTCCGGCCAAATCCCGCTGATGGCCAACTATCCTCGATCGGTCTATGAAGTGGAAACCGTCCCCTACCCTCGGGGGGGCTCGGGGGCTGTGGTCTTCGACTTGGGCCAGGGCTTTCCGGACCCTGGCGCCCGACCTCCCGATACGACGCCCGGGGACGAGTTGCTGGCCTTGCCGGCCCATGGCGCTGCCGTTCGCAGCTTCGTCCAGACCGGGACCATCAGTGACCCCTGCGGGGGCGAGCCCTGTCGCTTCTGAGTTAGCCCTTCAGCTTGGCAGCCAAGAAGGCCTTCGTCTTCTCAAAGGCGTCGCTCGCGTTCTTCATGTCGTAGTGGGGGTTCGACGGGTTTGCGAAGGCATGGGTCGCGCCTTCGTACACGTGGAGCTCGTAGTCCACGCCCGCCTCCTTAAGAGCCTTTTCGAAGGCTTCGACCTGCTCCATGGGGATGAAGTCGTCGGCGCCCCCGAAGAGGGCGAGGATGTCCGCTTCGATGACCTTCAGCTTGGCCGCATCGGTGACGGGGAAGCCGTAGTACATGACGGCGGCGTCGAGCTTCGCGTCGGCCAGGGCCAGTTGGAGCGACTGCCCGCCGCCAAAGCACCAGCCCATAGAGCCAACCTTGGGGGCCTTGACGCGCTCATCGCTTCGCAGAAAGGCATGAGCCGCGGTGAGGATGCCGTTGGCTGCTTGTTGATCTACAGACTTCATGTACTTGGCCGCGTTCTCAGGGTCGGTCGCCACCTTGCCGCCGTAGAGGTCGACCGCCACCGCCGCATAACCCAGCGCGGCCATTCGATCGGTCCAGTACTTGATGTTCTGATTGAGACCCCACCACTCGTGGATGACGACAACGCCAGGGTGTGGCCCATCACCGTCGGGAAGGCTCAGGTAGGCCTTGGCACCCCCGACCTCTATCATCTCGCCCTCGGCCTGAGGTGCCTGCGCATCGGTCAGGGCATGGGCCTTCTTGAAGGCCGCTTCATCGACCAAGCCACTGGCCAGAGCGGTAGCCGAGGTGTTTTCGGCCTCGGGTTGGGAGGCGGGCTTCGCCACCTTCTCGGACTCCTCGGCCTTCTTCTCGACCGGATCTTCGGCCTTTTTGCCTTTGCCGCCGCCCGAGCCTCCTTCGGCGCAGGCGGCGAGGAGGAGCAGCGTGCTGATCGCGATGTGTCGCATGTCGCCCTTTGAACAGCTCAGTGCGAATCTTTCAAGCCGGAGACTCAGCTCTCCTCGCCGCGCTCGGCCCGCACTTCTTCCGCGTAGCTTTCGTCCAGGCGCTGCGCAGCCTCCTTGACCGCCTCCGAAGGATCTTTGGGCACACGCACCGAGAGCTCGACGTAGAAGTCGCCACGACCGACCTTGGTGGGGCCCCCTTGGCCACGCAAGCGCAGCCGCTGTCCGCTTTGGGCCCCCTGTGGGACGCGGACTCGGGCCCGACCCTCCAGGGTCTGTACCTGGATTTCCGCCCCGGCCAGGGCCTCGCCGACCGTGATCGGCACCCGAGCCGTAATGTCGGCCCCCTCTCGAGTGAAGACACCATGGGGCTGAACGTCGATGCGCACGAAAAGATCACCGGGTGGACCACCGTTCTGACCGGGCTGGCCCCGTCCCTTGAGCCGCAGCTTTTGGCCGTCACCAACGCCGGGAGGGACCTTCATCTGGGTGCTCACGACCTGGCTGGTGCCGTCAGGTTGAGGGACGGTGATCCGAAAGTTCCGCTCGGTGCCCATCACCGCGTCCACGAAGGCGACGGAAAGTCGGGTCGTGACGTCAGCGCCCCGACGAGGTCGAGGCCCCCGGCGTCGAAAGCCGCCCGAGGGACCGGGGCCGCCAGCCTGACGGAACACGTCTCCGAAGAGATCCGACAAGTCGAAGTCGGGACCGAAGTCCGGACCACCGGTCCCGCCGCCCCCGCGACCGCGGAAACCGCCCGCCCTCGCGTAGGCGGCTTGGGCCCGGGCTTTTTCGGGGTCGAAGCCTGGTTGAGACACCTGGTGCCCGAACTCGTCGAAGAGCTTCCGCTTCTCCTCGGTCTCGATGAGCTCGTAGGCGGCCGTCGACTCCTTGAACTTCTTCTCCGCCGCCGCATCTCCCGGATTCCTGTCCGGGTGGTGGGTGCGGGCGAGCTTCTTGTAGGCCCGGCGAATCTCGTCCTGGCTCGCGGTCTTGGAGACACCCAGTACTTGGTATGGATCGCGACCGCTCATGGCTCCTTGAGGATCATGATTAGAAAGGCTTGCACCAAAGCCGTCTCCTCCAGTCGTTGGAATCGGCCCGCCGCACCCCCGTGTCCAGCTTCCATATTGGTCTTGAGAAGTATCGGGCCTCCTTGGCCAGTTTCGCGAAGCCGCGCGACCCATTTCGCGGGCTCCCAGTAGGTGACGCGAGGGTCGGTCAAACCGGCGGTGGCGAGAATGGGTGGATAGGTCTGCGCGGTCACGTTTTCGTAGGGCGAATACGCGGCGATGGCTGCGTAGTCCTCGGCGCTCTCCAGCGGATTGCCCCACTCGGGCCACTCAGGCGGCGTGAGCGGAAGCGATGCGTCACACATCGTGTTCAGGACATCTACGAAAGGGACTTCGGCCACGATGGCCCCGAATAAGTCCGGACGGGCATTGGCGATGGCGCCCATGAGCATGCCGCCCGCGCTACCCCCCTGGGCCCCGATCCTTCCGGCCGCGCTGAAGCCATGCTCGACCAAGGCCTCGGCCGCACTGATGAAATCCTTGAAGGTGTTGGTCTTCTTCTGGGTCTTTCCGTCGGTGTACCACCGGTAGCCTCGCTCCATGCCGCCCCGCACGTGTGCGATGGCGAAGACGAAGCCCCGATCGACGAGGGAAAGCCTCGAGGTCCCGAAAGAGGCTGGAATGGTGTGACCGTAGCTTCCGTAGCCGTAGAGCAACGCCGGCGCGCTCCCGTCCTGGGGCGTGTCCTTCCGAGCCAAGACCGAGACCGGAACCAGCTCGCCATCGTGGCTGCGCGCCAAGATGCGTTTGACTACGTATTCGTCGGGGTCATGGCCCGACGGCACCTCCTGTTCTTTGCGCAAGGCTCGCGAGCGGGTCTTCATGTCGTAGTCGAAGACACGGCTGGGCGTGGTCATCGACGAGTAAGAGAAACGCAGCCGGTCGGTATCGAATTCCAAGCTGCCGCTCAATCCAAGGCTATAGGCCTCTTCCTCGAAGGCGATCAGGTGCTCGTCTTGGCTCTCCATGTCCCGGACTACGATGCGTGGGAGCGCATCCACCAGCTCCAGACGAACGAGATGACGGGCGTACACCGACATGGAGGCCAGTAGCCGACCCGGTTCGTGCGGCACCCACTCCCGCCACGGGCCGACTTCGCCTCCTTCGATGGGGGCGCGCATGATCTTGTAGTCCTCGGCATTGTCCAGGTTGGTCTTGATGAGGAGTTCCTTGCCGTGATGGCTGACCTCGTACTCGACGCCAGGCTCTCGAGGACGGACGAGTAGCGGCGCCTGTTCGGGGCTTCGAGCGTCGACGATCCGGATCTCCGAGGTCACGTGGTCATGGGCATCGATGACGACATAGCTCCGACTCTCGGTCAGGCCGACCCCGACGAAGAAGCCAGGATCCGGCTCTTCATAGACCACGGCATCGTCCTCCGTCGGACGCCCCAGGGTGTGCCGCATGACCTTGGAGGGCCGATGGTTGTCGTCGAGAACGATATAGAAGAGCGTTTGGCCGTCCTGAGCCCAGGTGAAGTTGCCGTTCGTTCCTTCGAGAGCATCGGGCAGATCTTCATTCGAGCCCACCTTGCGAAACCGTATCGAGTAGATTTCCGAGCCCTTCAGATCGGTGGCGAAGGCGATGGTGCCGTGGTCGGGTGAGACATCCATGCCGCCGAGCTGCCAGAAGGCATGGCCTTTGGACTCTTCATCACCGTCAAGCAGAATCTCTTCACTCCCTTCGGTCTCGGCCCGGTCTTTTCGGCAGAAGACGGGGTGCTGCCCGCCCCGTTCGAATCGGGTGTAATAGCTGAAGGGGCCATGGGGATCCGGGACGCTGCTGTCGTCTTCCTTGATTCGACCTCGCAATTCCTCGAACAGGGTCTTTCGCAGCGTAGGAGCGGCCTCGAAGAAGGCCTCGCAGTAGGCGTTCTCGGCCTCTAGATGGCTTCGTACCTCGGCTCCCAGGGAATCCGGGTTTTTCATGACTTCTTGCCAGTTGTCGACCCTGAGCCAGGCGTAGGGATCCTCTCGGATCTGGCCGTGGAGGGTCAGGGTTCTGGGCTCACGCCGGGCGACGGGCGGTTGGAGGGCCATGCCCGATTCCATAGCCGATCTGGCGCCCCAGGGCCGCCAGAGCCCGCGCCTTTGGTTTGACCGTTTCCCAGGGATCCGACCAAGTTTCCCCCATGACCCAGACCGTGCGCTACACGCCTCGGAACCACGTCCGCCTCGTCACGGCTGCCTCCCTCTTCGACGGTCATGACGCCGCCATCAACCTGATGCGGCGGCTGCTCCAGAGCACCGGGGCCGAGGTCATCCACCTGGGCCACAACCGCTCCGTTCAGGAAATCGTTGATTGCGCCATTCAAGAGGACGTCCAAGGCATCGCCGTAACCAGCTACCAAGGGGGACACATCGAGTTCTTCAAGTACATGTACGACCTGCTAAAGGAGCGGAACGCCAACATCCGGATTTTCGGTGGTGGGGGCGGCACGATCCTCCCCGAAGAGCTCGAGGAGCTCCACGCCTACGGCATCGATCGGGTCTACAGCCCCGACGACGGGCGCTCCATGGGCTTGCAGGGGATGATCAACGATCTCATCGAGCGCTGCGACTTTGACACCCAAGCCGAGCCCGTGAATCCGCTCCTCGAACGCCTTAACGAAAAGGACCCCCAGGTCCTGGGACGAGTGATCACGGCCCTGGAAAATAGGCCCAACGAAGGCGAGCGTCTCCACCCTGAGATCGTTCGGCGGATCAAAGAGCCGGCCGCACCCGTCCTCGGGATCACCGGCACCGGCGGCTCCGGAAAGTCCTCGATGGTGGACGAGCTGATTCGCCGCTTCCTGCTCGAGTATCCCGAGCGGACCCTTGGCATCATCTCGGTGGACCCGTCGAAGAGAAAAACCGGTGGCGCACTTCTCGGCGACCGAATCCGGATGAACGCCGTGAACTCGACGCGAGTCTACATGCGTTCATTGGCTACCCGACAGGCGAACCTGGCCCTCTCCAAGCACGTCCAGTGGTCCATCGACGTCCTCAAGGCGGCCGGCTTCGATCTCGTCATCGTCGAGACCTCGGGCATCGGGCAGTCCGACACCGAAATCACCGAGCATTCCGACGTATCTCTGTACGTGATGACCTCCGAATACGGCGCTCAGACCCAGCTGGAAAAGATCGACATGCTGGACTTTGCGGACGTCATCGCCATCAACAAGTTCGACAAGCGAGGCTCTCTCGACGCCCTTCGCGACGTCCGGAAACAGTACAAGCGAAACCACATGCTCTTCGAGGCCCAAGACAAAGAGCTGCCGATTCACGGAACCATCGCCTCCCAATTCAACGACCCGGGCACCAATCGTCTCTACCGGGCGGTGATGGACCAACTCAGTGCGAAGACCCCGGCCGACTTCCCGGCTCAGAGTCCCCTGATGGAGAGGGGTGGCGCCCAGAACAAGATCATACCTCCTGACCGGGCCCGTTATCTGGCAGAGATCGCGGAGTCCTCCGACGGATACGACGCCTTCGTTCGAGCCCAGTCCGACATCGCTTCCTCCATGTACCAGCTTCACGGGACCATCGCCACGCTGCGGTCCAGCATCGGCGAGACCCGGGTCGAAGTTGAGTCCGACGACAGGGGTATGGTGAAGGCCCAGGCCATCGTGGAAGGCGAGCCAGAGTACCTTCAGGACCTTGCGCGTCGCTACAACGAGCTGGAGGCCCAGCTTCATCACGACTGCAAGCGACTTCTCAATGAGTGGACCGAGCTCAAGGCCAGGTACGCTGCCGACAAGTATCGCTTCGAGGTCAGGGGGAAGGTCATCGAGCAAGACCTCTTCACGACCTCCTTGTCAGGGACGCGTGTTCCCAAGGTTGCGCTGCCCCGCTTTAAGGACTGGGGCGACGTTCTCCGCTGGCGACTGACCGAGAACGTCCCCGGCTTCTTCCCCTTCTCGGCTGGCGTCTTTCCCCTCAAGCGAAGTGGCGAAGATCCTGCCCGGATGTTCGCGGGAGAAGGCGGACCAGAGCGAACCAACAAGCGCTTCCACTATGTCTCGGAGGGGATGCCTGCCGCTCGATTGAGCACCGCCTTCGACTCTGTGACCCTCTACGGCGAGGACCCAGACCATCGGCCTGATATCTATGGCAAGGTTGGAAACTCGGGCGTCAGCATCGCCAACCTCGACGACGCCAAGAAGCTCTATTCCGGCTTCGATCTCGCCGACCCCAAGACCAGCGTATCGATGACCATCAATGGTCCGGCCCCGATGCTCCTCGGCTTCTTCTTGAACGCAGCAATCGATCAGGGCTGCGAGAAGTACATCAAATCCGAGGGCAAGACGGAGGAGGCTCAGAAAAGGCTTCGGGCCATCTTCGACCAACGTGGCGCCGAGATCCCGAGCTATCGAGGCGAACTACCGAAGACCAACGACGGCCTGGGGCTGATGCTGCTCGGCGTGAGCGGCGATGAGGTGCTGCCCCGCGAGACCTACGAGAAGATCAAGGCCGACACCTTGTCCAAGGTCCGGGGCACGGTCCAGGCCGACATCCTCAAAGAGGATCAGGCGCAAAACACCTGCATCTTCTCAACCGAGTTCGCACTCAGAATGCAGGGCGACATTCAGGCCTACTTCATCCAGAACAGGGTCCGAAACTTCTACTCAGTATCGATCAGCGGCTATCATATCGCGGAGGCCGGCGCGAACCCCATCAGTCAGCTCGCCTTCACCCTCGCGAACGGCTTCACTTTCGTCGAGTACTTCCTCAGCCGGGGCATGAACATCGACGACTTCGCGCCCAACCTGTCCTTCTTCTTCAGCAACGGACTTGACCCGGAGTACTCGGTGATCGGCCGGGTGGCCCGCAGAATCTGGGCCAAGGCCATGAAGAGCAAGTACGGTGGAAACGAGCGAAGCCAGAAGATGAAGTATCACATCCAGACTTCCGGCCGCTCGCTTCACGCTCAGGAGATCGCCTTCAACGACATCAGGACGACGCTCCAGGCCCTCTATGCGCTGAACGACAACTGCAACTCCCTCCACACCAACGCCTACGACGAGGCCATCACCACCCCGACCGAAGAGAGCGTGCGCCGCGCCCTGGCCATCCAGCTGATCATCCACAAGGAGCTCGGGCTCTCCAAGAACGAAAACCCCCTGCAGGGTGCGTTCATCATCGAGGACCTGACCGATGCGGTCGAACAAGCGGTGCTGAACGAATTCAGGAGCATCTCGGAGCGGGGGGGCGTGCTGGGGGCAATGGAGCGGCAGTACCAGCGGAGCAAGATTCAGGAGGAGTCTTTGTACTACGAAACGCTCAAGCACAACGGCGAGCTTCCCATCGTCGGCGTCAACACCTTCCTGGACGCCAAGGGCTCGCCCACGCTGGTGCCGGGTGAGGTCATCCGAGCCACCACCGAGGAGAAAGAGTTCGCCATCCAGTGCCGAGACCGCTTCCAGGCGCTGCGAGCCGAAGACGGCGCTGCGGAGCTCCGGCGCCTGGAAGAGGAGGCCTTGACCGACGGTAACCTCTTCGAACGCCTGATGGAGGCGACCAAGCGCTGTACCCTAGGCCAGATCTCCACTTCACTGTACCGAGTCGGCGGCCAGTATCGCCGCAACATGTAGCGCCCGATGGCCACGGCATGAGCTCGTAGCTTCGGCCGGGGCTCGATGGGTCCGCCCTGCTTCCTATGGCTCTTGGTGATAGCTTCGAAGGCACTCTCTACAGCTTCCTCGGGCCCATCGTTGGCGCCCCCTCGCCCGCCTTGGACGAGTGTCGCTCAGGAGTCCCCTGAATTCGGCGCCCCGACCCTCCGGTCCGCAAGAGACCCCCTTGCGGGTCCGTCATGGCCCGAGGCGTGCATACCCCAGGGGAGTGGAGCGAGCTGTTCTTTTCCTAGCAGTGCTCGTTGCCGCGTGTGGGGCCGAAGATCAGGGGACGGGCATGCCTTCCGTCCCTTCCGACATGGGTCGGCCAGACTTGGGGCCCCTTGTCGAACCGGCCCGCCTCGTCCCTGTGCAGCGCCAGCACTTCGGAGCCGTGTTCGAAGGGCGCGAGAAGGAACTCTTCCTCCGCTTCGTCAATCGCAACGACCGACCGCTCCGAATCGAACGTCCCCTGGCGAGCTCCATGCCCTGCGAGGGCACGGATCCTTTCTGCGCCCCCTCAGCGCCTGAAGTCTTCGAGCTGGCGCCGGACGAAACGGGCTTCCTGACCCTACGACTTCGAGCCCCACGACTCATGGAGGGCGAGTCGTTGAGGCCCATCGAGAGGATCATCGAAGTCCGGACCGCTACTGAGCTACGTCGAGAGTTCCGACTCACCGCGACCATCCTGGTCGATCCGGCCACCAACCAATGCAGCCCACTCATCGTCGACTTCGGAGATCTGACGGCGCCCAGCTGTGCTACCGCAATCGTCGACTGTCAGACGGAGGAGGATCGGACCCTGAATCTGCAAGGGCAAACTCGAGGGGGGTCTGGTCTAGAAGAACTAGAGATCGAGATCTCTCAGCTTCCGAGGTCCGACAATCTTCAGATCACCCTTGAGTACTGCGCCAAGACCGCTACCTCCCGACTGGACGCTCGACTAGAGCTCGATACCAGCCCCCGTACCCTGGAGCCCATCGCATTCCTCGGGAGTGGCTCAGGACCGAGAGCGATCGATCTGCCCTCCCTCGTCGAGGTGGGCCCGTGCCCACTGGGCCAAACCTGTGGGGGGCGAATCATCGTCGGCAACGATCGAGATGCCCTCGTCCGCTTGGAGCTGACGCCGATCCCTCTCGACGCCGTACCCTCGGAGTTCGCGCTCGACGAAGGCCCGGCTGGGGATCTCGGAGAGGCTACGCTCGACTGGAGCTTCAGCCCGACCGAGACTGGTCGACGACGGGCTTTCTTTCGAGTGGAGGCCAATGAACGTCCTCCCCGAAGCTTCTTGCTGGAGCTTTCAGGCGAAGGTGTCTCCTGAGGATGCCGCAGCCCGCTTTGATCGCCGGCCCCCGCCCGTGTAGAGCCGTGGCTGGTGCGGGACGTTCTGTTCATCTCCTACCTGTTTCCGCCCATGGGTGGAGGGGGGGTTCAGCGAACCCTCTCCTTCGTGGAGGGGCTGCCTGCACACGGCTGGCGTCCGACCGTAATCTGCGCCGGACCCGACGCGCCCTATTGGGCCAAGGACCCGAGTCTGAAAGCTCGTATCCCCGAGGACGTTCGCGTGCTTAGGGTGCCGGAAGGGCCGCTGGGTTGGAGCCGGACCTTGGTGCGGCGCTTGCTGCCGGGCCGGATCCGTCGTGCCTTCGACGACCGCTTGCTCATCCCCGACCGAGCCATCCCCTGGCTGCCCACCGCGCTCGCCGCAGCCAGTCGACAACGCCTCACTCGGGAGTTCTCCGCCATGTACACCACCGGTGCACCCTGGACCGACCATCTGGTGGGTCTTCTTTCCGCGCCGGGCACGGGGCTGCCGTGGGTCGCCGACTTCCGGGACCCATGGACCCTATCCGCCGGCGTCCCGATTCCCGAAGCCGTCCTTCCCGTTCATCAGTGGCTGGAGCGTCGGGTCTACGCCAACGCGGATAGGATCATCGCCAACACGCTGACCCAGCAGGCCGAGCTGGCGGAGGCCTTTCCGATCGTGCAGGGCAAGTCTTGCTGCATCCCCAACGGCTGGCGGGAGGCCGACTTCCCCGCCCATCTCCCACCGCCAGATCAGGAGCGCATGCTCCTCGGCTATGCCGGCTCCCTCTACGAAGGCTATACCGCACGTCCCCTCCTGGAGAGGCTGGAGCGACTCGGCGAGCGCCCTCCGCCCTACATCCTACGCTGGGTCGGCAAGACCAAGCCCTTCGACGGGATGGGCAAGAGCCCGGTACCGGCCGAACACCTGGGCTACCTCACGCAGGAAGAAGTGCTCCGCCGGATGGCCGAGTGCCGCGCCGTCTTCTTTTTCGTCCCCGACACCGCCCACGCCGAAGGTTGGGTCCCCCAAAAACTCTACGTCTACTTGCGGCTCGGCCGCCCCATCCTTGCTGTGGGTAAGGAAGGCGAAGCCATGCAGATCCTCCGAGAGGCGGGGGGGCCCGGTCTGTGCCTTCATCCCGACGAGCCGGACGAGCGGCTCCTCGACTGGCTGCATCGTTTGAGGGCCGGCGCCCTCGACGGACTTCGCTACGACCCTGAGGTCGTCGCGCGCTACTCCCGTCAGCAGACCACGGCTTCTTTGGCCCGACTCCTCGACGAGGTCGCGGCCTAGTGTGGTCTCGGTCTACGTCTCGAAGCCGGCAAGAATCTGCTCGGCGTGCCGGGACCAGGTGAACTGGGACTCCACCCAGGCCCGCCCCGCCTGTCCCATACGGGCCCGAAGGCTCGGATCGACGAGGAGCTCGGCCAGTCGATTCGCCAGTTGCTCGACCGCGTCCGGTCGCTCGGGATTGATCAAGAACCCAGTCTCGCCGTCCTTGACCACCTCCGGTACCCCGCCGCTCCGTCCTCCGACCACGGGCCGGCCCACCGCCTGCGCCTCGGCGTAGACCAGCCCGAAGCCCTCCACCCCCGGAGGCTGCTCCATGCTCCGACTGAGGAGCACGAACACATCGCACGCGGCGTAGCGGAGAGCCAGCTCGGCATCGCTGAGCTGGGCGTCCTCGAAATCCACTCGGTCCTCGAGCCTCAAATGTCTCGCCTGTCGTTGGAGGCGAGCCCGCTCTGGTCCCCGACCGACGATATGGTGGCGAAACTCCAAGCCTCGTTGAGCGAGCTTGGCCAAGGCCTCTAAGACGAGATCCAGGCCCTTACGCGGCACCAAGTTCGCCACGCTCAAGAGCGTCGGGCCTTCCCAACCGAGCCGAACTCGAGCCGCCGAAGCGCCCATGCGCTTGGCCTCGGCCAGCTTCTCCAGGCGCACGCCGTTGACCGCGAGACGGACAGGCTTGTCGACCCAATGGCTAGCGAGGCTGGCCGTGAATCGACTGACTGCGAAAAGTAAGTCTGCCTGCTTTAGCAGGAGCTCCGTACCGATTTGCCGGACGCCCATCGGTCCGGGCATGACGTCGACACCGTGGGCCAAGACGCCCACCTTGGCCGCCCGTCGATGAACCCAGGGCAGGACGCTGAGGTGCTTGTGGTCGGCGAAGGAGAAAAGAGCCCCATCGAAGCGGCGACCCGACCAGCTGCGACTCAGTCGACGGAGGCCTTGAAACACCGAGCGGCTGAACTCCCATGGATGGAGGGTAGCCGAGCCGGGGTGGCGCAGTCGAAGGAGCTCCAGGTTCTCGAAGCTATCCAAGCCCTTGGGCGTCGGGGCCAAGGCCGCCGTATCCAGGACCGCGACTCGTGCGCCTTTCTCTTCCAAGGCCAGAGCCTGCTCGAGTGTGAATCGCATCCGCCCAGGGGCCTCAGGCGACGGAAATCCAGGCGTAACGA
>JBCCQA010000055.1:0-9842 GCA_039024635.1 Myxococcota bacterium
CTCAACTGACTTCCCCTCCACGGTAGTCGGCTCGAAGCAGCGCCTCGTTCCGTCAGGCCGATAGAGAAAGGTCCTCGAGTGTCCCGACCCAGAACGCACCACCCAGACACCGTCTTCAGTTTCGCCAAGCGTGCTGACTTCTGATGTAGCCTCCGTTTCGACCGGACACCTCGAAGGAGGTCTCTGGAATAGAAGTTGGATTGACAATCGAGCCTTTGGAGATGGGACGACGGAGACGGTTCACGGTTGAGCAGAAGCTAGCTCTCTTGGGGGAGGCGGAGCGTCCAGGGGGTTCGATCTCGGAGACAGCCAGAAGGTTTGGCATCGCACCATCCGTCATGTTCTTGTGGAGGCGAACCATGGACGACGCGACGAAACAGGGACTCAAGGGCAACGAGAAGGTTGTCCCCAGAGGGCGAGATAAAGGAGCTCGAGCGAGTGCTGGGTCGTAAGACGATGGAAGCTGAGATCCTGAAGGACGCTCTGCGCATCGCCGGCGTAAAAAACGTCAGCTTGCGCGCAAACCGTCGAAGAAGGGCGGTGGCCAGTGAAGCGGGTCGCGGAAGCCTTGGACGTCTCTCGACCGCCCTTGGCCAAGGCCGCGGGTCCGGGCCGGCCGCCGAGGTACAACAAGGCTGTCGACGTCGAGCTGCTTGAGCGGATCAAGCTCATCACGGACGCGCGTCCGACGAACGGCTACCGGCGCGTCACGGCCCATCCGAACCGCGAAAGACCTCTTGAGGAGCACGTGAACCACAAGCCGGTGTATCGCGTCATGAAGGCCGCGGGGCTCTTGCTGCCCCGGCACATAGGCCGGGTGGAGCGGCCTCATGACGGCAAGGTCATCACGCTGAAAAGCAACCTTCGCTGGTGCTCGGACAGTTTCGAGATCCGATGCTGGAACGGCGAGAAAGTCTACGTGGCTTTCAGTCAGGACTGCTGCGACCGAGTGATCATCTCGTGGGTGGGAGCGAGTCGGCAATTGGATGGTGGCGACCTCCGCGACTTGATGGCGATGACAGTCGACGAGCGTTCTTCGTCGACCGCGTGGCATCATCCGGTCGAGTGGCTGACGGACAACGGCCCGCCTTACGTCGCGCACGAGACGCGTCGCTTTGGTCGCGAGTGCGGGCTGCTGGTGCGGAACACGCCGTCGTACTCGCCTGAGTCTAACGGCATGGCGGAGGCGATGGTGAAGACGCTGAAGCGCGACTACGTGTACTTGGCCGATCTCTGGGATGCAGAGACGGTCCTGCGGCTGCTGCCGATCTGGATCGAAGACTACAACGAGAATCATCCCCATAAGGGCCTCAAGATGAGGTCCCCGAGGGAGTATCGCCGGGGCAACTCGGCCTGAATTCGGTGTCCGGTTTGACGGGGGCAACTACACTCGTCTTGTCGATCTCGTCTCAGAAGACGTCGATGTGGTTATCCGAGCCACGGTAGCGAGCCAAAGCGAGCTCATTGGCAGAGCGATTCGAACGTCGCGCGTAGTTTGCGTAGCGTCGCCCGAGTACCTTGCACGCAAGGGAACACCGAGGTCCGTCTCAGAGCTGGCTCATCACGCCTGCATCTGCGCTCTTGGTCAGTCACCTTCGAGACAGTGGCCAACTTGGGATGGTTCAGGGATCGAGGTCTTCAGTCGCTTCGCCAGCAACGATCTCACGATCAGGTGGCATGCAGTGGTACAAGGTCACGGTCTGGCCCTCCTTCCCGAGTCGCTCATCAAGGACGACGAACAGGCGGGTCGACTCGTTCGCGTCCTCGACGGAACTCTTGGTGCCGAAGCCAAGCTCTGGGTTCTGTACGCGGACCGACAGCTGTTGGACCCGAAGATTCGAGCCTTCGTCGACCATCTCTTCCAATGGGTTGAGCGTCACGGATGGTATGACGAGTCCCTAAGACCTCATTGAATGGTCGTGGACCGCAGTTCCTTAAGGAGATCTAGGCGTTGCTTTGGCATGTGGACCGGGTCCCTGCGCAATCGATTGACGGTGCGGGAGCCCGCGGGTAGCAATGAGGCGGACGGTCTAAGGACATGGCACGACCCCGACAAGTGTCCGATGCGGATATCCTGGCCACGGCTCGGGCCCTCTTCCTCAAGCACGGGCCAACCTTGGCAACCTCAGTCATCGCCGATGCCCTCGGCATCTCTCAGCCAGCGCTCTTCAAGCGGTTCCACAGCAAGGACGAGCTCCTGATTGAATCGATGATGTGCGAAGTCCCGGATTGGGAGCAACTAATCGGCGGTGCACCGGACGGCCGCCCACTTCGTCGACAGTTGATCGAGATCGCTGGCCGTCTCTCCAAGCACATGAAGGAAGATGTCCCGTGTGCGATCGTGCTTCGCTCGAGCAAGCTGGATCTCTCCGACCTTCATGAACGCTTCCACGATGGCCCGCCTCCACTTTCCGCTCTGCGGACGCTGTCAAGATGGCTCGACAACGCGCGAAGTGCGGGTCTAACGCGAAAGGACTTTGACGCCCAGGCCATCGCCACGATGCTCCTCGGATCGGTCATGTTCAGGACCTTTCTGAACCATGCGGCGGTGACTCTTCCCCACGAGGTGGGCGCTTCTGACGACCCCGAGCACCTGGGGAGAATCGTCGATGAGATCGTCCAGGCTATTCAGCCTAGGCCAACATCGAGCCCCTCGGTCGACGACGAGCCTCCTGGTTAACCAGCATCAAGTTAGTGATTGAACACTTACTTATTCTGCGCTAGGCGAGACGGATGGAGCTACGTTTCGTCTCATCGTGGCCTTCTACCGCTGACAGGTGCCGCTCCCAAGCACGGATAAGCGACTATGCACCTACCTGGAAGCCGAACTCGTTCCCGGGCTTTCGCGACACCGGGATTCCAGGATCCAGCTGATGCTGTGGCTCTTGATACTGACGACGGTTCCGGAGTCGTCGGTCCTGCACGAGCTGGATACGATCGTGGCGGCCTACGCGGACCATTCAGAGGCTCTAGAGGAGCCGGACAAGACGGCAAACGACGATGAAGAATGGTGGAAGCTGTTTGGTGATCCGGCCCTGACGCAAGCCATCGAAGAGGGACTGGGCGAGAACCGAGAACTCAGGGCGGCCGCGACTCGAGTCCAACAGGCCCGATCCACGAGCCTTGTGACGCTGGCTCCATATCTACCTCAGGTATCGGCAGACGGCACGGCCCAAGCCGCTCCCTTTGATTCGCTTGGGTTTCAATTCGGAGGTGGGATTGCTCCGCAACCAGGAGTGGATCCTCCGGACGTCTTCTACACGGGGAGTGCGCTCCTCAATGCACGATGGGAGCTCGATATCTGGGCTCGCGGGTACCTCGACTTTCAAGCAGCACGACTCGAGAGGCTCGCGACCGAGGGAGACCAAGCGTCTGCCGCTCATCTACTCAGTACGGCTATCGGAGACACGTACTTCGACGTTGTCGTCGCAAACGAGCTCATCGACGTTGTTGAAGAGCAGATTGAAGCCAATCAGAGCCTACTCAGGCTCCTCGAGTTCCGCTTCGAGCGCGGAGACACTACGGCTCTCGACGTCCTGCAGCAGGAACAGCAACTGGCAGCCCGGTCGGCCGAGCTGCCTCCCCTAAGAGTGCAGCTTCGCTTGGCTCAGCAGCGCCTTCTGGTCCTACTTGGGCGATCTCCAACGGGCCCGTCGATCGACACCGCCCCAAGGTTGGCCAAGCTTCCTCCCCAGCCTTCCCTCGGGCTTCCGAAGGATCTTCTTTCCAATCGGCCGGACCTGCGCGCCGCTCTTGATCGAATGGACTCAGCAAAGAGGCGGTCCGGTCACGCATTGGAGCGATTCCTGCCCTCGCTAAGCATCAACGGAAGTACGGGATGGCAGTTCTTCCGGGCCGAAGAAACGAGCACCGTCTTCCTTTGGGGAGCCGGAGCGACCCTCAGCATCCCGCTGTTCGACGGGCTCAACAACGTGGCTCAACTGCAACGAAGTCGAGCCCAGGAGCTTCAGGCGGAAGAGAACCTGGCTCAGGCCTTCTTGCAGGCCGTCCAAGAGGTTGAAGCGGCGCGTACGAGTGAGGAAGGAAACCTGAAGCAGCTTCACCTTCTTCGAAAGCAGGAAGCTGCTGCTGGGCTTGCACTTCAAGAGTCCGAGATCCGATACATCTCTGGGCTCGGCGACTACCTTGCTGTTCTGACGGCTCTCAATGCTCAGCATGCTGCGCAACGAGCGGCGCTTCAGGCTCACCGAGATTCGATCGACGCGCGAATCCGCTTGCACGAAGCCTTGGCCGGTCCGTGGACCCTAGGCCTTGGCGCAGCTCGAGACTGAGCGAGCGATGGCACGTAGACTCCACTGGCTTTTGCCCCTGTCGATCATCGTCCTCGGTCTCTTCATCGCACGTGGTCTGATAGCCATCGGTCCAACGGCTGAACGTCGCTCCGGAGAGACACCGAAACCTGTCGTCGAATACTTGACCGCGGAGCTCGAGGCCAGGGCGATACCTATCAGCGCAACAGGCTTTGTTGAAGCCGCGGAGGCCGTCAGCATGATTCCTGAAGTAAGCGGACGGGTCGCTTGGCGCTCTCCAAAACTCAGCCCGGGCGGACGATTCTTGGCCGGAGAACTCATCGCGCGCCTCGAGTCGAGCGAGTACGAGCTGGCCGTCGAGGAAGAGCGCGCTCGCGTCCAGTCTGCTGCCCTGGACCTGGAGCTCGAGAAGAGTCGCGGCGCGATCGCAGCCCAAGAGTGGCATCTGCTACACGGCAACTCATCCCAACCCAACCCCCTTGCGCTTCGTACTCCGCAACAAGAGACAGCGAAGGTCGCGCTCGAGAGCGCCAAGAGTGGTCTTAGACGAACCCAGCTCAGCCTCGAACGGACCGAGCTGCGAGCTCCGTTTGACGCCACAGTGGTCAGTGAAGACCTCGCGCTCGGACAGCGCGTCGGACCCGGGGCACCTGTGGCCGAGCTCATCGGTACAGGCGAGTTCAGAGTCAGGGTGGGAGTTCGACTGGAGGACCTTCGAAACATCGACATTCCCGGGACGGCAGGCGTAGAGGAAGGCTCTAAGGCACGCGTCGTACAGCAACTCTCAGACGGAACGATCGTAGAACGCGAAGGCAGGGTGTTTCGCCTCGTGGACCGTTTGAGCTCCACAACGCGTCGAGCTCAGCTCCTCGTATCCGTGAGGAATCCTCTCGAGCGCGTCGACGGCTTGCCCCTGCTGGTCGGCGCTTTCGTGGAGGTCGTCATCTCCGGCCGAGTCATAGACGGTTTGACTGGCTTGGCGTCGAGCGCCATCCACAACGGTGACGAAGTATGGAGCGTCGAAAACGATAGGCTAAAGCGAAGCCAGATTCGGACTCGATTCGTAGAAGGTTCACGAATCTACGTAAGCGGACTCCCATCTATGACTGCGGTCGTGCTGACGACTCTCTCGAACCCAACCGATGGCATGGTCGTCGACGCAAGACCCGCCACTCTCGACGGACAAGCCCCATGAGTGACGAGACGACGCCGAAGGGGCCTATTGCCTGGATGGTCAGGAACCCAGTCGCCGCAAATCTCGGAATGGGCATGGTCTGCTTGGCGGGACTCCTGGGCACATCGACCCTTCGACAGGAGGTGTTCCCTGAGTTCAGTCTTGATGTGATACGCGTCGAGGTCCCGTATCCGGGAGCAAGTCCCGAGGAGTGCGAGCAGGGAATCGTCCTTGCCGTTGAAGAAGCCGTGCGAGGCCTGGATGGGGTCAAGCGAGTGACTTCCGTTGCCCGACAGGGTTCGGCCACGGTCAGCCTAGAACTACTCAATGGAGTCGACGAGAATGATGTCGCGGCTAACGTCAAGAGCCAGATCGATCGTATCCAAAGCCTGCCCGTCGATGCAGAAGAACCAACGGTGACGGTCGCTTCACGTCGCCGTCAGGTTCTGTCTCTGGTCTTGGCGGGGGACATACCGCTGAGCACCCTCCATTCAATGGCGGAGAGCGCACGATCTGAGCTTCTTCGCAGGCCTGGAATCACCCAGGTAGAGCTCGGGGGGGTTCGCCCCCTGGAGTTAAGCATCGAAGTCCCTCGAGAGAACCTCGAGGCCTACCAGCTGACCCTGGAAGAGGTGGCAGACCAAGTGAGAGCGGCCTCTCTTGAGCTGCCAGGGGGCGGCCTGGACACCCGCTCCGGCGAGGTCCTAGTCCGGATGGCGGACCGCCAGCTTAGCAGTACCGACTTCGAAGAGCTGATCATTCGAACAGGAGACGTCGGCGAGGTCCGCCTAGGCGAGATCGCCCACGTTGAGGACGGCTATGCTTCGACAGACTTGGAAGAGTACTACAACGGCCTTCGTGCCGTGAGTCTGATCGTCTACCGAGTTGGAGACGAGACGCCCACCGCGATCGCAGATCAGGTCAAGAGCTTTGCCGATGAGCTACGAAGCGAACTCCCCAGCTCTGTTTCTCTAGCTCTTTGGAACGATGAATCGAAGCTGCTCGCGGAAAGAATCGACCTTCTGGTTCGGAATGGGAGAACTGGTCTCCTCTTGGTGCTGATCGTGCTGGGCCTGTTCTTGAAGCCGCAGCTGGCGGGATGGGTCGCCCTGGGTATTCCAATCTCTTTCCTGGGCTCTTTCCTGATGATGGGACCGTTGGATCTGACCATTAACATGATCACACTCTTCGCCCTTCTCATCACGCTCGGCATGGTGGTGGACGACGCCATCGTCGTCGGAGAAAACATCTACGCCAAGACCGAGCAGGGCATGGCTGCTCCGAAGGCGGCGGTTCTGGGTGCCACCGAAATGGCCACACCCGTCACTTTTGCCATCCTCACGACAATCGTCGCGTTCTCCCCTTTGCTTGTCGTACCTGGACCCCTGGGACAGATCTTTCGCCTCATCCCCCTCATCGTCGTTGCCGTGTTGAGCATGAGCCTCTTGGAGTCATTCTTCGTACTGCCGGCCCACTTGGCTCATGGTCCTTCAACCCGATTGCTGTGGCTGACTAGGCCACTGGAGAGGATCCAAACGCCCGTCTCTCGCACCATGGACTCGCTCATCAGACGAGCGTACTCCCCCACACTTCGGGTGGCTCTCAACTATCGATACACCGCACTCGCAGCCTCGGTCGCGTTGTTAATCATGACCATCGGACTCGTTGCTAGCGGACTGATTCCTTTGACGTTTGCTCCCAAGCTGGAGTCCGATCTTGTCGTCGCGAGCGCTCGGCTTCCGTTTGGATCCCCACTCTCACAGACTCTTGAGGTTGGCGAGAAGCTGAACCAAGCGGCGAAGCAGGCGATGCGGGAACTCGACGCCGAGGACGCCGTGCTGGGTACCTTCACCCGTGTCGGCAAGGGTCCCAGCTCGAGGGATCCGGCCTCGGCAGGTCCTCAAGAAGGCAGCCACCTGGTCACTCTCGAGGTCAGCTTGGTCTCGTCGGAACTCAGAGGGTTTGAAGCCGAAGGGTTTCGCAACGCCTGGCTTAGATCCTTGCCCGCGCTCGCGGGCGTCGAAGCACTATCGATCAAGAGTGACATCAGTGGTCCCGGCAGCAACTCGCTGGAGGTTCAGCTGTCCCACCCCGATACCCACGTTCTCGAGGACGCCTCATCCCGAGTAACCAGTGCCCTACGAGCCTACGAAGGTCTCATCAACGTCGAGAATGGGTTCGCGGCGGGAAAGCAACGTCTGGACTATCGCCTTCGACCGGAGGCCCGCAGTCTAGGGATCACTTCGAGCGACGTAGGTCGGCAGCTCCGGGCGTCCTTCTTCGGAGCTGAAGTCTTGCGGGAGCAAAGAGGTCGAAATGAGCGAAGGGTTTATGTCCGCCTTCCAGAAGAGCAGCGAGACATGGAAGCCGATCTTGACGCTCTGATGGTCCGCGCCCCCTCCGGTGGCTTCGTCCCGCTCGGGCTCGTCAGTGAACGCGCGCGAAGCAGGGCTCCGACCGTCATCAACCGAGAAGGGGGTCAGAGGACCGTGAGCGTGAAAGCCGATCTCGGCCCGACGCTGTCTTCTCCTCGAGAGATCATTGCCTCTCTCACGGCTGAAGTCTTCCCTGCCATCGAGTCCGAGTTCCCGGGGCTCAACGCCGGTCTGATTGGCGAACAGCGAGAGCAGGGAGAGAGTGTGGCGAGTCTGGGTCGGAACTTCCTGCTCGCCCTGTTCGGCATATATGCCCTTCTGGCCATTCCGTTCAGGTCCTACGTCCAACCCCTGATCGTCATGTCTGCGATTCCCTTCGGCATCGTCGGTGCAGTGTTTGGCCATGTGCTCCTTGGCTACGGCCTGAGCGTCATTTCGATGATGGGTGTGATCGCCCTGTCAGGCGTGGTGGTGAACGACTCCCTGGTACTTGTTGACGCCATCAACAGGTACCGTTCCAAGGGCATGACTCTAGTAGAGGCCGTGGTGGCTGGAGGAACCCGGCGCTTCCGTCCCATCTTTCTGACTTCGATCACGACCTTCTTTGGCCTGGTTCCCATCATCCTCGAGACCTCGATCCAGGCCCAGTTCATGGTGCCGATGGCACTCAGTCTCGGCTTCGGGGTTCTTTTCGCCACCGTGATCGTACTGCTCGCCGTCCCATGCCTGTACGTTGCGGTCGAGGATATGGGTCGACTCGCGAACGGACCCATGCCCTGGTCACGGGCCTTGGCCACGACTTCCAAGCCGAGGCCATGACCTAGCCCGTGCTCGTGAGCTCCGGCCAAGCGTACCATCCGTCATCGATCAGACCAGCCCGCGCGCCGTAGGTAGCCCTCGAAGGAAGTCGCTTGTCCAAGCCAACGCCGCAGGTAGTAGGGAGACCCGTCCATGCCATAGAGGTCGAAACAATGGTACATCTCGGCGAGCTCATCGCTCTGTTGAGCCTTGATCTCATCCCAAGAGATCTGCTGGTACTCAACATTCTTTTCAAGAACCCTTGAAACCGTCGACGCAATCTCTTCCATGGTCGAAACATCGCTCGTGATCGGCGTGGCGCGGTTGCGCCACATGTCGGGCCGTTCGAAGGCTTGAGTCACTGACCTGCTCTGACTTTTTCGGTCCACGCGAAACGTGAGAGAGTGCCCCTGGCTCGGCTCAGGAGGCATCATGAGGAGGAGCAAGTTCAGCGAAGAGCAGATGGTGAAGATCCTCCGAGAGGCCGACCGGGCCCCAGTGGCGGAGGTCGCCAAACGACACAAGATCAGCGAGCAGACGATCTACGTTTGGCGCCGCAAGTTCGGGACGCTGGAGGCGATGGACGCCAAGCGCCTAAAAGGCCTCGAGTCCGAGAATGCTCGGCTCAAGAAGCTGCTGACAGAGCGCGACCTCGAGATCGCCGCAGAAAATGATGAGCGCGTCCCTGCGTCGTCGGCAGGTCCCCAACGCCGAGAAGGGCGGCCTGTCGTGTCGACGTGCGAGCGCGCTTGTCGGTGTCGCGTGCTCTAGCTTACACTACGCCTCGGTCCGGGATCAGAGAGACAGGCGGCGTCATGAGGGTCTGCAAGGGCCGCGGAAGCGTCGTAGGCCGCGTTTGATGGCCTCTAGGCCTCGACCGCAACCCGCTTAGGTCCGAACGAGGTTTGGGCCTACGATTTTTTTTGAAGCCGCGCACTTACGGTTAGCGCCTCCAGTGCCTGACGCTGCTCGTCGTGTTGCGGGAGTGCTCGACCAAGCAGCCCATTCTCAAGACCAGACTCCCGCGTCAAAGAATGAGCTCGTCTTGGGACCCAATGGAGGACGGAGCTTCTCTCAGGCAGCCCCGGCGGCGTAGGACGGAGCCCTAAGGAAGGGAATGGAATCGAAAGTGGAGAACAGGTGGCGGACAACCGCAACTCTTGTTGTGGCAGAGCATGAAAACTCCAATGAGGTCGGTACGCGGATGGCAGGATTCGAACCTGC
>JBCCQA010000056.1:0-8759 GCA_039024635.1 Myxococcota bacterium
CCGTACGTAAAGGAAGCCGCGGAGAATGAGCTGACTGAAGACGGAGGCCCGCTTCCCGAAGAGGACCGATTGGTAGTCTTCCCTGGAATGGAGCTAACGGTCAGTGTGCCATGCCAGGCACTTGTCGTGTTCGACGCTGGTGTGTCACTGGAAGAGCTCCGGGCAGTGCCCCCTGCGCTTGGAATCGTAGTGTCTGACCCTTCAGAACCTACCCATCTACCGACCGAGAGGCTCACCCATATCTCTTCGCTCGACGACATATACAACCGTCTGGACGAACATCCATTCCTGAAGGGGCGCTTCATCGTCTTGCCCCACGTAGGCAACCGGGGCAATTTCAGCCTCCTCCGAACAGGCTTCGCTCCACGCTACGTTTCCATGCCTTGCGTCGGAGGCTTCGTCGACGGCGAACTCTCCGCCCTGAATGAAGGCAACAGGAGAATCGTCGAAGGCAAGGACCCGGCATGGGGATACAAAAAGCTTGGGGTGTTTCAAACATCCGACAGTCGCTCGCGAGACTTCACTCAGTTGGGCCGAGCATCGACGTGGGTGAAGTGGGCAAAGCCAACCGCTGAAGCGATTCGTCAGGCGTGCCTGGCCTCGGAGTCAAGAATCGCGCAGGAGCAACCCGCGTATCCGTCATCTCGAATCGAGTTCGTTCGCGTCTCGAACTCTAAATTCCTGGGTCCCGTCGACCTGGCTCTGAACCCTCAGTATTGCGCCGTCATCGGGGGGCGCGGGACGGGCAAGTCGAGCCTCCTGGAGTATATCCGTTGGGCGCTCTGTGACCAGCCGGCGTCAGACCTTGACGACGATGACCCCGTTCTGAAGCGGCGGCATGACCTCGTCGCGGCAACGCTTGCGCAGATTGGGGCAACCGTTGATGTTGGGTACTCGAAGAACGGCGTGCGCCACGTCGTCCGTAGGAAGTCACACCCACAGGAACTCCTGCTGAAGATTGATGCGGAGGAGTACCGACAGGTTTCCGAGGAAGAAGTCCGCTCCCTCCTTCCGATTCAAGCCTACAGTCAGAAACAGCTGAGCGGCGTTGGGGCTCGGCAGAGCGAACTGAAGCGCATGCTGGAAGGGCCCTCCAGGGACGAGCTCCGCCGGCTCAATCAGCAACTCGAGTCTGCCCGGGCGGCAATGCGGGGCCTATTCTCTAGCTTCCAAGAGCATCGTCGAGCCAAAGCGGAGGTTGGTCGACTAGCCGTGGAGCTGTCTTCCCTGTCGCGCCAGATAGAGCGCCTACGCAAGAGCATGAAGGATGTTTCGCCATCCGACCTCCAGGTAATCGAGAGGCAGTCCAAGTACGATGACGAACGCCGGCTCCTCGAAGACTGGACGTCAAGACTCTCAGCCATGCAGGGAGAGCTTCGCACGAGAGCTGCCGCCCTGTCCGAGCAAGCCTTTCCGGAACCAGACGATGGGCCGAACGCCGCTTTGTTCCACGACCTTGCCGGCGTTCTTGAGAAGATCTTTGCTGACGCCTCGAGGCTCCTGAGCGATGCTGCGGACGACAACACCGCAGCCCAGTCTGAAGTTCGGCGGCTCACCGAAGCCTGGCGAAACAACTGGCGAGAGCAACAAAGAGAGTACGAGAGAGCAAGCGAGCGGTACGAGCAGTACCGCGACCTTCTGAGGAAAGTGGAGGAGCTTGAGGAGAGAAAGGCCGAACTTGAACAGCAGAAGAAAGAGGCTTCGTCCAGAGTATCAGACAGCGAGAACTCGGCGGAAGCGTTCTTCGAGAAGAGGTCTCTCCTTGGCGAGCTCGCTGTTCGGATTGGCAACGTACTTCAGCAGCAGTCTCGGCTACTGACCAGCCAGTCGAAGGGCCGGCTTCGCGTCCAGGTGGAAAGATTCGTCACGTTCGACGAAATCGCCGAGAAGCTCCGAACTGCCTTCAAGGGCTCCAAGGTTCGCGGCACGAGGACGGACGAGCTGGTAGACTCGCTCAGCTCCTGCGAGTCTCGCCTTTCCGCATGGACAGAACTGCAGGATGAGCTACTGCACATCCTTCACAAGGACCCAAGCGACAGCTTCGAGACGCCACGACTTCATACCGTTGGTTTTTCATCGAAGGAGCTTGAAGCCATCGGCAGGAGCATGAGCGCCGGGGAGTGGCTCGAACTTGCCGTCCTCCTACCAGCAGACCGAGTCTTGTCGGA
This sequence comes from Myxococcota bacterium, assembly GCA_039024635.1. Classification (GTDB taxonomy): domain Bacteria; phylum Myxococcota; class Kuafuiibacteriia; order Kuafuiibacteriales; family Kuafuiibacteriaceae; genus Kuafuiihalomonas. The sequence goes on from JBCCQA010000056.1 coordinate 2,169, forward strand.
GTATTCTCCCAGAGAAGGAGAATTCATTCGGTTCTCCGATGCCTCCGCCGGCCAGCAGGCAACCACGCTGCTCTTTATTCTCCTCAACCAGGATGGCCCCCCGCTCATTATCGACCAGCCAGAAGACGACCTAGACAACAAGGTCATCCCGGAAATTGTGGAAGAGGTTTGGTCGGCAAAGGGCCGTAGGCAGCTGGTGTTCTCAAGCCACAACGCCAACCTTGTGGTCAACGGCGATGCAGAACTGGTTGCAGTCTTCGACCATCGGGTTGCCAACGACCATTCGGGGGGACAGATTGAGGCGCAAGGTGCAATCGACCTGCCGGATGTTCGGTCTCGAATCACATCGGTAATGGAGGGAGGCAAGGCAGCGTTCGAGCTCCGGAAAGCCAAGTACGGTTTCTGAGGTGCTGCTGCTATGCCGTTCGCCCCATCGAGGCCAGACCGGTAGCCACCGATTGAACAACCACACTGCTCCATGTGGATTTCAGGCCAAGTCCAAGCTCAAGACATGCTCCAGTTGCTTCTGTAGTGTTGACTGCGCGCGCTTGAGGACGAAGGAGGGGCTCTCCAAGCCGGCCTGCTCTGTGATACTTGCTGAATCGAGGATTCGGTCCGAAAGCGCGTTCGAGGCCGCTCCGCGCACATGCGGCTTCTGCAGCCTGCGAAGTCGTTCTTGAACCGAGGAGGCGCCGTCTGCCCGTGCTCGGACCATGAACGGAGTCCAGAAGTCGCTCGAGTCCAGAAGACCGACGTGGACGAAGCGGTGGCCCTCGAACGGCCGGACTCGGTCGCAAATTCTGTCCAGAAGACCGGGCGGTCTTCGGTCAATCCCATCTTGTCCGGGGCCCTTCGGACGGCAGGAAGCCTCGACCCGATGGACCCTTGAGAAGGCCAACATGTGCTCGGTGTAGAAAGACCTCCAGGAAGGCTCCATGCGCAGTTCCTCGATGGTGGTGAGGCCATCAGGCGACGGCTCGCCCATCATCATGCCGTCGGGGTCACAGTTCATCCAGGCCTCAGCCTGGAGCCGAGCTGCGAGTTCCTCGTCGAGGTCCAGAATGCGGTCGGCCCTTTCGGCCAGCTTGTCGTACGTCCGGATGAAGCGTTCGCTGGTTCTGCTGCCGAAGGTCCAGTTCACCGCTTCGTTCTGGAGCCATGGGTGACGAGGCCGCCCAGATGTGGACTTCCGCGGTCGCTCATCGTGATGGAGTACAGCGAAAGACGGCACGTCGTAGTCCACCGCGATGTCCAGAAGTGTGACGTCCAGAGTTCCTGGCTGGAGGAAGGGTTGGAGGTAGATGTCCAGAAGGGCCTTCGCCTTCGGCAGATTCGTCAGGAGGCGACCGAAGACTTCGATGCGAGCGAAGTTAGCGTCCAGAATCTCGCCCCTTTTCTGGATGAACGCGATTTCGTCGCCCTTGGGGTTTGAAGGAGATGTGGATGTCGCCGGACTTGAAGCAGAACCTGAACGGAGCGAACTCGTCCCCCCTCGGTGGATGCGGCTTCATCGACCGAAAGATGAAGTCTGTGAACGCCCTTCTGTTCTGGACCTCGAAGGTCGCCGCGAGGCGGTCCAGCGAAACTACTGGCCCCCGTCTCGGGGGCACGAACCCCTTCCCCACGTACCGCTGGACCGCATGGGCGGCGAACAGCGAGCATCCTTCGTTGGCTGCCAGTCCTGGATGTCCCAGTCGTCTGATGGAGAGGGTGGACGGGTCGCATCCGCGCCCGGAGCAGGCATACTGAAGCCCTCGAATCAGCTCCGGCCGCGGCGGAGCCTTCATGTACCCGGAAATCCACTTGGTCATCGTGGAGGGCGCTACGCCCATAACCCTTGAGAATAGCTTGATGTCTCCGCCCGTCTGCCGAACCAGTGCGGCCAACGCGAGCCCCTCACCAGAGCCAGCCAGGTCGGTCCTCTCGTGGCCGAAGCGAGGTCGTCCCGCTTGTCCCATTTTCCATTTCTCCAGCGACGTCAGGTGCGGTCGCTGCCGGCCGACCCCTGACCGGAGACCCAGTCTCGAATCTCTTCGAGAGCATCACGGACGCCGTCGACGTCCCCGTCGTTGAGACAGCGCAGCGCGAGGGATACGGGCCTTGAAACCTGGCTTACAATCCGGTGCCTCAGAGACTCCAGGAGGACCTCAAGGGTCATCTCAGGAGCGGTTCCTCCGTGATTTCGGGGCCATAGGGGGACATCAGCGGCGTCATTCGGCGTTGAGCGAAGCGATTTCGATTCCCGCCGGCTCCAAACGAGTGCGAAGCGCAGCAGCGCAGTCGTGCAGGAGCCCAGTGCCGCGGAGCCGAGTTCAAAGAACTCGGGTCCGACTACCCGGCCGCCGGCTCCAAACTTACCGGGTTATCGGCTGAGCGAAGCTCAGCTCGCTCTACTCGACGTCTTCTGGCTTGGGCTGAGGGCCAGGGACGATTCCAGCGATGTCCGGGTCTACGCCTTCGGGGACGGTGGCCTCGGCCTTCTCGGCCTTCCTCGCTTTTCGGCGCGACTCTTTGTCCGCCTTCTTCTCCGCCCGCTGGCGCTCTTTCTGGCGTTTGTCCGCTCCGTATCCGGCCATGGACCAGACCCACATGGTCGCAGCATCGAAGCAACTACTTCGACGACGGACAGGAGGGAAGAAACGCAGCGTGATCCCCTTCATGCTGGTGCGAGGACCGAGAAGAACCTCATGCGACTGCAAGCAGCCAGCCTGCGGCCGACCGAGAAGTGTAGGGACCGGTATCAGGTCCCGAACTTGGGTGCCACCCATTGACGCAAGCCAAGTTGCGTCTTTGGTTGCGATGCCGAATCGACGGCTACGAGTGCTCTGCGACTAACGCTGAGCCACGTTAGTCGTTATCCCTAGGTCTCGCTTCGCTTGTTGCTGACGAATTTCGTGGCCCTGTTCGTCACCCTGGCAACCCGCGCGTATTGCATCAGGCGCCCGGGTCGCGCGGGTCCTCCACGACCTCTTCGGTCGGCCCAAGTCGAGGCCCAAGATACGAACTCTCAAGGGCCCTTCGCTCGAGGAGGGGCCTGAGACCTACATCGAGCATCCTACTTCTCGGACTCGATTCGACCGCGTCATCAAAACGGACGGAAGGCGGGTGCCCAGAGCCTGACTGGGCCATCGATGGAATACCCGTGACCTTGGTCCTGTCGATATCCCAGTGGACCGAGTACCCAGTAGCCAAGGAACACGCCGTAGGTGTGGGGCCGCTCATGCTCCTTCAGTAGGCGACGGGACGGGTCGCGGCTTTGGGTATGCCGACTAGAACCAGGTCTAGCGTGTCGCGGAGCGCCTGCACATCACCTGCCTGGTAGGACGTCGCGCTGCCTGTCCAGACCACGTCTTCGGTGCTCGCCTCTAGGACGTCCACCTGCAGCCCGCCCGACCCCGTCCGCGCGACCCGGACGAGGAGGTCGGGCTGAAATCCAGCCTGCGGGGGCTGGTACCCTCGGGCGCGGAAGAGTCCGGGCGCGTAGGTCCGAAGGTCTTCGGCGAGCGCCCCTTCAAAAGGGATGAGCCCGTCGGGAAGCTCACCGTCGGCGTAGGCGATCGTCCGATAGCGACCTTCCTCGAAGGTCGGCAGGACTCGGCTCCGGATCCCGCTCGTGCCCTCCGCGCAGGCGCACAGGAGGAGCATGGGCAGCAGCCATTTCATGCCGACAGAATGGTCCAAGAGCGCCCGCGCTGCGAAGCGAAAGCGTGAGCTTGGGACTGACCCACCCCGCCTTCCCGGTCCGCTGTCGGTTCAACACGCTCGCTCTCACTCGTACTTGATGTCGTCGAGGTAGAAGGAATGGGGGCCGCCCGGGCCGGGAGAATCCAAGGCGAAGTAGAAGGCGCTCTTGATTCGAGAGAGGTTCTTCCCCCGTAGGTCGAAGCTGTATCGGGTCCACGCTCGGGTGAGCCTCGAGACCCTTTCTTGGCGGGACGAATCGAAGAAGGCGGCGTCTCTCATTACGAGCCCGAAGCCGAACTTGACCTCCATTCCGTCCAGATCGCTCCGAGCCCAAAAAGACAGCTCACTTGCGCCCTCCATGGACAGACCTCCTGGGCGCTCACCCCAGTCGTCCGGAGGGTCCAGCCATGCAAGCCCTGCCCATCCTCTTTCCGGACCATAGGACACTCTGAAGCTGGTCGAGCCCGAGTGCGGCGCCTCTGCCCACGAGGCGTCGACCGTCAGCGCTCGAGGGTCCCCCATGTAGCCGCCCGGAACGAAGGGCGTGTTCGCTGCTGGCTCCCCGTACACGATGGCTGGCAGCTGTGCCCTAGGAACATCGGCTTCGGCCGCTTCCGGAAGCGCCTCCAAGACCGCCGCGGGGGGTGCGGACTCTGCTGGCGGCGAGGATTCCGTCGCCAGGTCCCTGCCGACGGGGGCAGGGTCGGCGGGCGCGAGCCAAACCCCGACGGCCATAGCCGAGAGTAGGGCCGCTGTCCCCACCAAGAGGCCCAGCGCAAGAGCTGGACCGCGATGCCTGCTCGTCCAGCGTCGGGGCGAGCGAACGGAGTCCCTCAAAGAGGATTGGGCCGGACTCCGGCCCATCGGCAGATTCGCCAAACGCCGCTGAACCCGAGCGACTGAGGGTCGGTCTGCGGGGGCCGTCTCCAAACAGGACCTCAGCAGCTCCCCAACACCGCCCGGATCCTCCAGCGCCCGCGGCAGCTTCAAGTCTGGACACACCCCCGACAGTTTTTGGCGCACCAGCTTGATGCCTCTCTCTCGGTACAAGGGCTCTCGAGCGAGCATCTCGTAGAAGACCTCGGCCCAAGCATAGACGTCGGCTGCAGGGGTCGGAGGCTCGGCGGCAAACTGCTCTGGCGCCATGTACGCAGGCGTGCCCATCAAGACGCCAGTCGCCGTCTGGTACATGGCCATGGGCTCCGGGACCTTTGCGATTCCGAAGTCCAAGAGCTTGACGGAAGGAAAGAACGGAGTCGGCGAAGCTTCGTGTCCATCGAGCGCTCCAACGATCATGACGTTGTCCGGCTTGAGGTCTCGATGGACGACGCCCTCTTCATGCACGGCCTTCAGCGCATCGAGGAGCTGAAGACCAGCGGCGACCGCCTCCATGGGCTTCAGTGCGCGCTGCTCGAGGAACTGGGTCAGCGTCGGCCCCTCGAGCAGTTCCATGACGAAAGCTACCCGACGAGGCGAGTCCATCTCGATGAAGTCGTACACCTGGACGATGTTCGGATGCTGGATAGCAGCGACCAGCTTCGCCTCCCTCGTAAAGCGGGGAAGGTACAGAGGGTCCTCGCTGAGAAGCGGCTCCAAGACCTTCACCGCGACCTGACCACCGAGCTCCGTATGAACGGCTCGGTAGACGCAGCCCATACCGCCTCGCCCGATGATCTCGGTGAGCCGATAGTGGCCCAACACCTCGCCAAGCTCGGCCGGTAAAGGACGCTCCCGGGCGTCCGACGAATCCGACCCTGAACCTGAGCGCTGGCCGTAGAGGCTCGGACCTATGATGGCGGACAAGCGTACGTCCTCTTCCAAAGCCGTACGGTTTAGACTCCTGGCCGCCCAGAGTTCATCTAAGGCCCGGGCAAGCGTCGGCTCGCGATCCCGGTAGGCCTGGAGTCGAAGCGCACGCTCAGAAGGACTCGCGTCTTCCAGCCGGTCGAAGGCCGCCATGAGTCGCGCGTATTCTTCGGCGTCACCCATGGTCTTGCTCCCGCTCATACCGCAGGTCGACGAGCGCGTCCCGCCCCCAAGCTCCTCTACGGATTCGCGACCCCGAACCCCTCATGCCTTCGTCCGATTGACCTCGGAACGGGTGGCCAAGACCTTGATGACCCGCCTAGGCTCAGCCTCTCGGGCTTCGTGGCGACTGTCTTCATCCATCATGCGCCCAGCGACGACGTCTTGGCGGCAAACCTGGCTCAGGCCCTACGCGCCGAGGGCTTCGACGGAGCGTACCTCCATCGAAACGACGGGCGCCCCTCATGGCTTGAAGCTCTGACCCAAGGCCGCGAGACCTGTCGCGCAGTCATTGACCTCGTCACGGAGGCTTGGCTCGCGGACGCCACCCTTCTCGAAGAGACCCATCAGGCCCAAAGACTGGGCAAGCCCACACTGAGCCTCTTGGCGATCGACGAGGACTCAAGGCTCGGAGCGGACGCGCGAGAACGTCTCGTTCAGCTGCGCCGCAGCTCGCCCGCGGTGCCCAAACCCAGGCGAGACAGCCCCCTTTTAGCCCCCAAGCTTCTGGCCATGCTTCGCGGTCTGGGCGCCCATGGGGGCTTCGGTCCCGATCCGTTTGTTTTCCCAATCGGCGCAGACATGCCTCCATATCGGGGCGCGCGCCCATTCGGAGACGAGGATTCGGATGCCGCCCTCTTCTTCGGACGCGGTCGCGAGATAGTCGAGTGTCTCGAGCTGATGCGCGCCCAACGTGCTCGCCATGAAGTTCGGCCCGTGGTCTTTCTTGGGCCGGCTCGTTCAGGCAAGTCGTCCTTGGTTCTCGCCGGCCTTTTTCCGAGACTTCGGCGAGAGGCTCCGACATGGACCGTCCTCCGTCCTTTGCGAGCCGACTCCGATCCTCTTCTGGCCTTGGCAAGCGCGATCACCAGCACGCTCGCC
>JBCCQA010000057.1:0-8230 GCA_039024635.1 Myxococcota bacterium
CCAAGACTGCAACGGAGTGAAGCCCGCGTAGAGGCCGAAACGAAGGCGCAGTGAGAGGAACAGAGTCAGTCGCAAGACCGAGCTCTGTGGAACGAACGAAGTGGGGTGGGCCCGGCTTCGCCGGGACCGGGCCCCCAAGACCGCAACGGAGTGAAGGCCGCGTAGAGGCCGAAACGAAGGCGCAGTGAGGGGAACAGAGTCGGTCGCAAGACCGAGCTCTGTGGAACGAACGAAGTGAGGTGGGCCCGGCTTCGCCGGGACCGGGCCCCTAGGACTTGTTTCCGAGGCGCTCGCCCTTGTACCGGGAGGCCCGGATGTCTTCCCACCACTGGCGGTTTTCGATGTACCAGTCGACGGTCTTGCCCATGCCGGTCTCGAAGGTCTCGGCCGGTCGCCAACCCAGGGTGCGCTCGATCTTGGAGGCATCGATGGCGTAGCGCTGGTCGTGGCCCGGCCGATCCTTGACGAACTCGATGAGCTCTCTTCGCGGATTCTGACTCGGCATGCGTTCGTCGATGAGGTCGCAGAGGGTGTGGACGACTTCGAGGTTGGTGCGCTCGTTGTGGCCACCCACGTTGTAGACCTCGCCCGGCTCGCCCTTGGTCAGGATGAGGTGAAGGGCTCGGGCGTGATCCTCGACGTGGAGCCAGTCCCGAACGTTGTCGCCTGCACCGTAGATCGGAAGGGCCTTTCCCAGCATCCCGTTGATGATCATCAAGGGAATGAGCTTCTCCGGGAACTGATAGGGACCGTAGTTGTTCGAGCAGTTGCTGGTCACGGCGGGTAGGCCGAAAGTGTGGTGCCAGGCTCGGACCAAGTGGTCAGAGGAAGCCTTGGAGGCGGAGTACGGCGAGTTGGGCGCGTAGGGCGTCGTCTCTTGGAAGAGCCCGGTCTTTCCGAGAGAGCCATAGACCTCGTCGGTCGATATGTGGTGAAAGCGAAAGGTCGCCTGACGCCCCTCATCCATGGCTCTCCAATGCTGCGTCGCGGCCTCGAGCATGGCGTAGGTCCCAACGACGTTCGTTTGAATGAACTCGGCGGGACTGTCGATGCTCCGGTCGACGTGGGACTCGGCAGCCAGGTGCATCACCGCGTCGGGGTCGTGCTCCCGGAAGACGCGCTGAACTTCAACTCCGTCGCACACGTCGACCTTCTCGAAGGCGTAGCGGGGATCCGCCTTCACCGAGTCGAGTGCGCCGGGCGTAGCCGCGTAGGTCATCTTGTCGACGTTGACGACCGAGGCCTCCGTCTGGCTGATGATGTGCCGAATGACGGCGGAGCCGATGAAGCCGCAGCCGCCGGTCACAAGGATCTTCATGACAGCGACCTACCGGCTGCCCTCACCCATTACAAGGCAGACACTTTGACCAGTCTCATGGAGGAGGCTGCGGAGATCGCCCGAGAAGCCGGCGATCTCATCGCCAAACGCTACCGGGACCGAAGCGTCGAGACCGAGACCAAGGCCGACGGAAGCCTGGTCACCGAGGCTGACCTGGAGTCGGATCAGCTGATCCGCACCCGGCTGGCCGCCGTATCTTCGCTCCCTATCCTGTCCGAGGAGGCAGCGAAGGCCCCTTACGCCGACCGGAAGGACTGGTCCCGATTCTGGCTCGTGGACCCCCTGGACGGGACCCGGGACTTCGTGCAGCGGACGGGAGACTTCTGCGTGTGCATCGGTCTCATCGAGAAGGGCGAACCCGTGCTCGGCGTGGTCCACGCCCCGATGCTGGAGACGACGTGGATGTCGGTCCGGGGCGGTCCGGTCCTGCGCTGGCAGGCAGGTCAGACCATGACCTTGCCTGCGGCGCGGCCACGTCATCCGCCTCAGGTCGCGCTGGTCTCTCGCTTTCACCGCAAAGGGGGTGGAACGGACCGCTACCTGGAGGCCTTAGGGGTGCAGGAGGTCGAGAAGTTCGGCTCGGCCATCAAGTTCGGGAAGATGGCCGAGGGCCTGGCCGACGTCTATGTCCGACTGGGCCCCACCATGGAGTGGGACGTTGGAGCTGGAGACTGCATCGTTCGTTCGGCGGGCTTGGAGGTCGTCGAGCCCGGAAGCGGCACCCGCCTTCGCTACAACAAGAAAGAGCTTCGCAACCCGTCTTTCATCGTACGGGCGCCGTCGGACGCGCCGCCTCCTGCGCCTGACGAAGCTTGAGCTCCAGAGCTTCGAGCTCCGACCAGCGCGATATGAGCCCAGGTTGGGCCCTCAGCCGACCCAGGTCCGCTTCCGCTTCGTCTAAGCGTCCCAGCTGTAGGGCGCACTCGGCCCGAAAGCGGAGGGCCTCCTGGGTGTAGAGGCTAGGCACCCCAAAGACGAGAGCTCGACCATAGTGCTCCATGGCCCTTTCGCAGTCATCGAGGTGAGCCCGGTGCAGCGTGCCAAGGAGGAAGTGGGTGGTCCGAACCCGCTCCGGATTCGGGTGACTCAACAGCTCTTGGCAGGCCTCGACGGCCGCAGCGGGTCGGCGATCAGCGATCCGGGTGTCGCAGGCCAGGGACCAAGCCGACAGCCGTTGGGCAGAGTTCTTGGCCGTGGCCAGAGCTTCCTTGGCCAACTGGTCGGCCTCCGAATGTCGACCTGCTGCGTAGGCCTCCAAGCCCTTCAGCAGAAGGGCAGAAAAGGGATCGGCAGGAGGATGACGAGTCACCGTAGTCTCGCCCCAAGCGATGGTCGAGGTCGGCGCCGTCACTGAGCTCCGCTCGGCGAGGACGCTCTGACGGGGCCTACGGACCGAACGCGCAAGGGCGGCCGGGGCCGGTCGCGCCCGGTCCGCACCCGCGGGGCCCGGCGGTCGGCTCGCCGGGGTGGCGAGTGGCTGCGCCTCGAAGACCGCCCAAGCCTGAGCCAACTCCGAAGCAGGCGGTTCCACGCACTGAAGGCTGGGCGCGGAGGCGACGGCCCTGAGGGCGCGAGGCTGGCTCGGCACCGGCTGAGGCTCCCGGGGCGCCCGTGAGCGCGCCAGCACCGCCCCGAGGCCGACCAGCACGAGGAGAAGAGCGGACGCAGCCGCCGCGGGGGCTCGAACGCCTCGGCGCTGCTCCTCAGCAGCCGGCGCAGCGGCCTGGCTGAGAAGCGCGTTCTCCACCCGCCGGGCGGCCAGCTCGTCCATGTCCCCAGTCCACAGAAGGCCCAGGCAGGACCGGGCCCGGGCCAGGCTCGTCCGGCAAGCCGAGCATTTGGCCAGATGTACGGCCTCAAAGGCGTCAGGGTTTTCTCCGGCCGCGAGGGCCCCTGCGCGCTCTGGGCTGAGGTGCGACGTCGGTTTCGGCACCGCCCTTCAGTGCCCCCGCTCCAGGTCGGCGTTCAGACCGTCTCTCCTTGAGACTCGTCAATCTAACTTGCGAATCGTAGACTGGCTGACCGTTTCGGTGACCCGGAACCTCTGCTAAATGAGGGGCGAGGCGGCGCATGGCGTTTCCACAACCCTTTGGTCGCTACGTTCTCGAGAAGAGCCTTTCGCGGGGCGGCATGGGCGACGTCTTTCTCGCCATTGCCCGAGGCGTGAATCAGCGCTGCGTCATCAAGACCATTCGAACCGACCTGGACGGAGACAGCGAGTTCGTAGGTCGCTTCACCGACGAAGCCAAGATCATGGTCCGGATGCAGCACGAGAACATCATCCGGGTCTTCGATTGTGGGAAGTTTCGAGAAACCTACTACATCGCCATGGAGTACGTTCCCGGGTTCGACTTGGGGGACGTCCTGGACCGGGCCTACGAACGGGGCCAGCCTCTTCCCCTGCCCATTGGGCTCTACATCGCCGAGATGGTTCTCGCCGGGCTGGATCACGTCCACAACCTCGCGGACGAACACGGCCGGCACATGGCCCTGGTTCATCGGGACGTCTCGCCCCAGAACATCCTCGTGGGAGGCGACGGAGCGATTCGCTTGATCGACTTCGGTCTGGCCCGCTCGGCCCTCCTCCCCAGCCGAACGGTCGGCGCCCTGGCGGTGGGCAAGTTCGGCTACATGAGCCCCGAGCAGGCGCGGCACGAGACCATCGATGGCCGGGCCGACCTCTACGCCACCGGCGTCATGCTCTTCGAGGCGTTCACGGGAGAGCGACTCGTGGACGAGACCGACCAGAAGACCCTCTGGAAGCGAGTGCTCGAGCCTCAGCACCGAAGCCCCCGTTCGGTCGTGCCGGCGCTCCCGACCTCGGTAGATGGACTCCTGGCCACCGCCACCGCCACCGATCCGGACGAGCGCTTCCCCACCGCCCTCGCCATGCGAGACGCAGTCCGGTCCATCCAGCGGGAGGTCGGGAGCCAACACACGGGGAGGGACATGTTGGTGGAGCACCTCAAGACGCTCTATCCCTTGACGCAGGGCTTGCCGCCCATGCCCGAACTGCCGGAGATGACCGACGACATCTCCCTCATCATCGCCACCTCTCGGGAGAAGCAGCGCTCGGTCTTCGGGCGGGGCGAACTGCCGGTAGAGCGCACGATGTCGATGGATATCGCGGTTCGACCCCGCGGTGGATCGGGCCTGGAGCGGGGAACCTGGACCGACTTCGAAGAGCCGACCGTGATATCGCGGCAGCTGCCCACCGAACCCCCCACCGAGCGCGAAGGGCCGCCTCCCCTGCCGAAGTCGGGCCCGTCACCCCAGACGGGGCCTCAGCCTGTTGCACCTTCAGGCCATCCTCCGGCCCCCCGCTCCGGGCGCATCATTCGCGAGCGACGGGCTGAGCCCACTCCGATCCAGGTCCCGAAGACAAGCCGGGCCGCTGAACCCCAACGCCCCGAAGGTATCAGCCCCTTCGTCGCCGCCCTGGTCGGCGCCGCCCTCGGCTTCACGATTTATGGGATATGGTGGGTGATGTCGTGAGCCCTGGGGACCCGGTCGCGGTCTCCGCTGCTTGGCGCCGTCGTCACCTGCCTCGCTGGATGAAGAGGACGAGCAGAGCTGTCTGGATTCGCTGAAGACACTGCTCCACTAAGCCCATGCGACAACCTGTCCGGCGTCCAGACCCCTTCGAACTGCGGGCTTCTGACGGAGGATGTCGACGGCGTTCCGTGAAGCCCGGCGTCCTCGATGAGCCTCTTCTCCGAGCTGCTGCAGCGCGACCCCAACGAGGGTCGGTCAGAGCAACGAAGGCTGCCGTTCTGACGGGCCTGGGCGCACCCAAAGACAGCGATCGGGCCCATCTATGCCAACTTGGAGGGTTCGACAGAGAAGCCTCGCTGGGCCTTCTAAGGAGCCCTTTGACTATCGGAGGTCAGAAAGCCTCGGAAACTGACACCGTCGGGATCCGAGATGTCGATCTCGTCGAGCTCGAGCGTGGTGAAAGGGTCGCCACTCTCGACCGGGCAGCTCGCCGCTGACGATTCAGGGCAGTCGCGATCGACGTCGATGAAGATCTCGTAGTTATGGAACTCGCCCTCTTCGCGGTCGCAAGAGCTGGCACTCGGTTCCGATTGGCTCGTAGCTTCAGCCACGCTCGAAAAGTAGCCGATCAGGTCTCGTGTTGGTGCAACCCGACGGATGATGACATTCCCGTCCGCTGTGCCGTCATGCGAATAGAAGAAGCTGTCGCAGAGCCCGTCGCATCCGCTCGTTCCCAGGGCGGTCATGGTGAGCGCCCACATCCTCACCGACATGCCACTGCGGCTAGCAGCAGAGGAGGAAGGAGACACGAAGCTTGAGGAATTGTGTGGGCGACTACATCCAAGACGAGCCAGCCTCTCCTCTTCAGGTCGACTCCGACCTACCCGCATAAGAGGAGTTATGCTGACTAATGTGACGCGGTGCGTGTCACTCGGCCGGCCTGACGATCCGGACGTACACCGCACCGCTATCCTTGGCCTCATTGTTGCCTTGGTCTCCGTTCACACCGGTGGCGGCGCTGGACTCCCTTAGCGCCCCGACGGCCAAGGTGTCGCCGTCGAGGGCAACGCTGTTGCCTAAGCTGTCGCCCGCGTCCGTGTTCGAGGCCTTGAGGTAGGCCTCCTGACGCCACGTCGTCCCCAACCGCGTGAAGACGTACACCGCACCGCTTCGCAGCGCCTCGTTGCTAGCTTGGTCTCCGTTCACGCCGGTGGCGGCGCTGTCCTCCCCAGGGGTCCCGACGACCAAGCTGTCGCCCTCGAGGGCGACGCTCCAGCCGAACTCGTCGTCCTCGTCCGTGTTCGAGGCCTTGAGGTAGGCCTCCTGGCGCCAGACGGCGTCGTTGTTGGCTTGGTCTCCGTTCACGCCGGTGGCGGCGCTGGACTCCCTTAGCGCCCCGACGGCCAAGGTGTCACCGTCAAGGGCGACGCCGGAGCCGAAGGCGTCAAACGTGTCCGTGTTCGAGGCCTTGAGGTAGGCTTCTTGACGCCACGTCGTGCCCGAGCGCGTGAAAATGTACACCGCACCGCTTTCAGCAGCGTCATTGTTGGACTGGTCTCCGTTCACACCGGTGGCGGCGCTGTCCTCCTCAGGGGCCCCGACGGCCAAGGTGTCTCCGTCGAGGGCGACGCTCGAGCCGAACCAGTCGCTTGTGTTCGTGTTCGAGGCCTTGAGGTAGGCCTCCTGGCGCCACGTCGTGCCCGACCGGGTGAATACGTATACGGCGCCGCTGTTGACGGCGTCGTTGTTGGCTTGGTCTCCGTTCACACCAGTGGCGGCGCTGAACTCCTGAAAGGCCCCGACGGCCAAGGTGTCGCCGTCGAGGGCGACGCTGAAGCCGAAGAAGTCGTCCGCGTCCGTGTTCGAGGCCTTGAGGTAGACCTCCTCGAAGCGCTCGCAAGATACGCCGAGCACGACCGAGCAAACGTTCGATTCGCACATCGTATCCGGGCCGGAGGCATCGTCGCCCGCCGCGTTCGCGGCGCCGGCCGGACAAGCCACGCAGGCACCATCCAGCACGCGCTCATTCACCGCGCACAGCTCGGACTCGCCCGGCTCAAAGCCACCCGGCGTGTCTTCGCACCCCGCGACCAGTGCGGCCGTCATAACGAGTGCTGCCTGGAGTTCTCTACGGCCCATGCTGAGGAGTGCCTGTAGCGCGCCTAACCGTCATCGGTCAGGCCGGAACCCTCACTCGAACCGGATCCGCTCCACCTCGGACCTGAGACTCTTCTCCGAGCTCCTCACGTACAGCTGGGTCGTCCTGACGTCTGCATGCCCGGCCATCTGGGCCGCCGTCTGAAGGGACCCTCCCGCCTCCACGTAGGCCGTGATGCCGGTGGCCCGAAAGCTGTGGGTGCACAGGTTCCCGTCCATCCCTAGGCGCTCTGCTCTCCGCTTCACCATCTGAAGGACCGTGTTACGCTGCATCACCTTCCCGGTGGCCTTCTGGCGGGGGCCACGAGGCGGCCAGACGCCTTGAAAGAGCGGGGCCTGCTTCTCGGGTGATACCTGCGGCCTCGAGCCACTGCAGGACCGCTGAGGCCGCCTCGTGGTGCAGGGCCTGACGGTGCTGCTCTCCGCCTTTGCCTCGTAGGTAGACGCTGTAGCCGGCCCCTGAGGCCTCGAAGTCTCCGACCCTGAGTCTGAGCGCCGTCGACACCCGCGGGAAGGCATAGGCCATCGTCGAAATGAGGGCCCTGTCCCGAAGTCCCACCAGGCTCTCGGTCTCAATGGCGTCCAAGAGCTTTCGCATGTCGGGGCCCTCGAGGTGAGGCGTCTTGCCGCCGCGACGTCGAAGCTTGGGGCCCCTCACGTCATGGGCCGGGTTGTAGCGGAGGAAGCCTCCCTCCACGAGGAACCGGAACAGGCTCCTGATGCCGGCCAGCCGGGCCTTGAGGGAGGTCTCGGAGAGGTCCCGGTGCTTCTCGAGCTCACGGAGGTAGCCCGAGATGTGAACCGCCTGGACGTCCTCGAGGCCCAGGCCCTGGGTGTCGCACCAGCTCAAGAACGGGAGCACAGCCCGGGCGTAGGCCTCGGCGGTGTTTTGGTTGGGGAGGTGGCTCGTGAAGAAGGTCAGAACACGCTGGATGACGGACTCGCCGGCGTTGGTAAGGATGGCTGGAAGAGGAGCCCCTGAGGCGAACGTGGTTGGGACGAGGGCGCTCGAGGAGGGCATGGCCCATGTGATCAGGCGGCGTTCGGTGCGTCAACGGAGGCATACGCACCTCGCGTTAAAGATCAGTGTGAGCTGCTACTAGGGCCCCACATCGAACTGGAGCAGGTCCAGCTCGCCATCGGCGTTGGGGCCTTCAAGCACGAAGATCTTCGTCTCTGACTCCCATACAGTGCTGCCGAGCCTGTTTCCTTGGTTGATAGGGGCCTGCAACCGGAGCG
>JBCCQA010000058.1:0-7822 GCA_039024635.1 Myxococcota bacterium
CCCAATCGGCGCAGACATGCCTCCATATCGGGGCGCGCGCCCATTCGGAGACGAGGATTCGGATGCCGCCCTCTTCTTCGGACGCGGTCGCGAGATAGTCGAGTGTCTCGAGCTGATGCGCGCCCAGCGTGCTCGCCATGAAGCTCGGCCCGTGGTCTTTCTTGGGCCGGCTCGTTCAGGCAAGTCGTCCTTGGTTCTCGCCGGCCTTCTTCCGAGACTTCGGCGAGAGGCTCCGACATGGACCGTCCTCCGTCCTTTGCGAGCCGACTCCGATCCTCTTCTGGCCTTGGCAAGCGCGATCACCAGCACGCTCGCCGACTTCGATGCTCACGTCGACGCGCGCGACCTACGTCAGCAGCTCGTAGACGACTGGATCGCGGGATCTCGTGCTGTCTCGTCCCGCTTGAACACACTGTCGTCGAAACTTCGTGAAGAGGCGGAACGACCCTACTCGACGCTCGTCTTGGCCGTCGAGCCCTGTGCCAGCTTGTTCGAGGGCGATTCGAAGAGCGCCCAGGCGACACGGGCGTTCCTGAGCCAAGCCGCTTCAGACGATTCACCCTGGTCTCTACTGTTCACGGCCCGAGAGTCGGAGTTTCGAGCGCTCCTTCAGCATGAGGAACTCAGAGAGCTACCGTGGAGGCCCCATGAACTTCGTCCACTGCCCGCCTTTCGCTTCGATGAGGTCATCACCGGCCCGGCCCGACGAATGGGTAAGCCGATGGACGTCGATCTCGTCCACGCCCTCATTTGCGAAGTGCCCAAGCGCGGGGAACTGGCGCTTCTGGCTCATGTTTTGGAGCGACTCCACCAGGCAGGGCCGGGCTCCGGTCTTCAGCTCGGAGCCGAAAAGCTCGCAGAGAAGCTCGTCAAGGATGCGCCGGCGGACCTTCTGACCAAAGATGCACCAGAAGGAGCCCGTACCCGAACGACATCGTCCTCGCCCTCTCGACAAAGCGCCTCCATCTGGGCCTTGGGCTCGAGCGCCCTGGGCCTGACGGTTTTCCTGTCCTGGGGACTGCTGGAGGGGGGATGGGAACGTCAGGCCCTCGCCCGTTGGTGGCGCCAATGGACCGTGGAGGTCCCCTACCGGATTCGAGAAGTCGACCCCTTCCTTCTGAGTCGGGAACAGGAGCGCAGCCTCGAGCCGGGTGACATGTTCCGGGAATGCGCACAGTACTGTCCCGAGATGGTCGTGGTTCCTGCAGGGAGCTTCTTGATGGGCGATGAAGACGAACGAGACGCAACACTACTCCCTCGACACCGCGTCCATCTCAGCCGGGATTTCGCCGTCGGCCGTACGGAAGTCAGCTTTGCCCAGTACGGGGCCTGCATCAGGTTCGGCTCCTGCAATGACTGGCCCGAGGACTATCAGATTCACGAAGACAACGGTTCCAAGCCGGTCGTCCATCTTCGGGCGGAGGCGATGCGGGCCTACATCGCCTGGATTCGCAAGGCCACGGGCCGCAACTACCGGCTCTTGAGCTCGGCCGAATGGGAGTACGTAGCTCGCGCCGGAAGCGCGGCTGCTTTCTCTTGGGGAGAAGAGATGATTCCCAATCGCGCCCACTGCGCCCGGGGTTGCGGGAGCCCCTTCAGGGAAGACCGAAGCCTCGACCGGGACTTCTTGGTGGCGACGGCCCCGGTGGCTTCTTTTGTCGCGAACCCATTTGGTGTCTTCGACATGCACGGGAACGTCTGGGAACTCGTAGAGGACTGCTGGCACGAGACCTACCAAGGGGCGCCCAACGATGGCTCCCCCTGGGGCGAAGCGAACGGGGGCGACTGTAGCGGCGCGGTCGTCCGAGGGGGCGGCTGGCAAAGCGTTCCTCGCGGGATTCGATCTTCAGCTCGGGATTGGTTGCCCGCGGACACCACGGCCAGGCCCACGGTCGGCTTCCGGGTCGCACGAGATCTCGAGGACTAGAAAGGACTACGAACGCTGCAGGTCCGCGAGGGTCTGAAGCCGAGGTCGGATCTCGTCCAGCCAAGGCCGGTGGGCGGGATCGCCGCTCAGTCCCGCCAAGAGCAGGGCTTCGAGAGCAGCTCGCCCCCGCACATCCTCAGGCAGCTCGATCTGCAGTTCTCCGCCGAACTTCGTGCGCATCATGGTCAGACCGACGTCTGCGAACAGCCTTCGCCCGGTCAGCATTTCCGCCAAGATCTCCATGAGCCCGTACACGTCGGTCGCCGGCGAGGCTTCTTCGGCCGCCAGCTGCTCGGGCGCCATATAGGCGGGTGTCCCCACTTGCATACCCGTCATCGTCCTATCTGATATGGCTGGATCCGCGATCTTGGCGATCCCGAAGTCGAGGAGCCTGATGCACGGCCCATACCCGAAGTCCGCGTCGATGGCCGAGGTGACGACGATATTCGAGGGATTCACATCGCGGTGCACGATGCCTTGGGCGTGGACGGCGGCCAATGCATCACTCAGCTGGTGGGCAGCGAGCAAGGCCTGGCGAGGCCGTAGGCGGCCGACCTCTAGAACCTGAGTCAGGCTCTGACCTTCGAGAAGCTCCATGATGCACGCCACTCTGACCGGGTCCTGGGTCTGAACGAAGTCAATGATATCGACGATATTGGGGTGGCGCAGAGCATTCACGAGCTTGGCTTCGAGCTTCAGGCGGGTCGTATAGTGCGCATCCTCGGCGACCCAGGCATGCATCACCTTGACGGCCGCATTCCGACCCAAGGTCTCATGCTCCCCTCGATAGACGCACCCCATTCCCCCGCGGCCTATGACTTCGATCAGCCGATAGCCACCGATGCGTTCTCCCAATGAAGCCGGGAGCGGCTCCGGCGCTTCCATGTTCTGTCCGGTTGCTAAGGCTTCGGAAGAAGGTGGTCCACTCTTCTCGTCGAGGAGACGTGGTCTAGTTGCGCGATTCGATCGCGGCCCCGTAGATTTCGGGCGTTGGACCTCTCCGACACGATGTACGCGCAGCTGCGGGCCATTGCGGGTCGCTACCTCCAGGGGCAGCGCGACCACACGCTTCAGCCCACCGCGCTCGTGAACGAAGCCTATCTGAAGCTAGACGGTCGAGACACAGCCAGCTTCGAGAACCGCGAGCACTTCATGGCGGTGGCGGCCCGCGCGATGCGACAGATCTTGGTGGACCACGCCCGGCGCAAGACGGCGGAGAAGCGGGGGGGAGGCGCCATCAGGACCACGCTGAGCAAGCTCTCTGTCGACGACCAGGACAAAGCGATGGACGTATTG
The DNA here is from genome assembly GCA_039024635.1 of Myxococcota bacterium. GTDB lineage: Bacteria > Myxococcota > Kuafuiibacteriia > Kuafuiibacteriales > Kuafuiibacteriaceae > Kuafuiihalomonas. Next base: position 3,224 of record JBCCQA010000058.1, read on the forward strand.
GCCATCGACGAGGCCCTGACGAGGCTGTCGGAGCTGAATCCCCGCCATGCCCAAGTGGTCGAACTCAAGTTCTTCGGTGGCATGACCACGCCCGAGCTCGCGCGTGCCCTCGACGTCTCCGTGGCCACCGTGGAACGAGACTGGATGAAAGCTCGGGCCTGGCTGCTCGTCCAAATGGGTGACGAAGCCTGAGGAAAATCTTCACGGACCGTGAGGGGGGTCGCGGTCCCTTTGCGTAGTGGGGATGGGAGCGGCCCCAAACCGCTTCTCGACAGAGCAAGGCCCATGAAGTACCGCAACGCGTCGTCCCTCATCCTTACCCTGGCCATGATCGGCTGTGGCAGCGAGAATCGCCAGATCGTCGGATCTTCTAACGGTGCGGGCTCAGGAGGCAGGCCGCCCGCCGAGATCGACGCCGAGCAAGTCGAGCAGCTCGTGGGCGCGATCGACACCCAAGCAGACCCCAGCTACGTCTATGCGTTCGAGGGGGCCAAATTCGTGCCGCCGGAGGGCCGCACCCTGCTGATCATGGGTCAGACCTTAGATGGAATCGCCGAGCATGTCGCCAGTTTCCCGGACCAGCCCGTTCCTGGTGGATGGGCGGCCTACTGGGGCATCCCGAGCATGGCAGGCGTGGACAGCACATCCACGGGCGAATCAGGGAGCACCCACAATCATCAGGAACTCGTCGACCGCTATCCCAATACGGTACTTCAGAGTGGTCTTTGGATGGTGGGCACCTGGGACGTGGCCAAGCGGACGGCGGCAGGTGAGTACGACAGCGTGATTCGTGACTTTAGCGCTTGGGCCAAGGCTGCTGACCGTCCGATCTACCTGAGGATCGGCTACGAATTCGACGGCCCTCACAACGAACTGGAGCCGACCGACTATGTGGCCGCCTACCGCCACATCGTCGACATCATGAGAGAAGAGCAGGTCACGAATGTCGCCTTCGTGTGGCACTCCTACGCCTCTCCGCCCTATCAGGGCTACGATATCTCGGCTTGGTACCCAGGCGATGACTACGTCGACTGGATGGCCATCACCATGTTCAGCCAGGCCTACAACCTCCAACCCGGAAGGTACGTTGATGCGGTCTTCGAATTCGCTCGGGAGAAGAAGAAGCCCGTCATGATCGCCGAATCGAGCCCAATTGGCGGCATTCGCCCCGATGGAAGCGCGGCATGGAACAGCTGGTTCGCGAATCTGTTCTCGTTGGCCTATGAACGGAACGTCAAAGCCATCACCATCATCAACGAGAACTGGCAGCGCTTCAATTTCCCGGGAACGGACTGGGCCGATGCCCGGCTGCAGAACAACCCTCTGGTTTCGGCAGCCTTTTTCGCTGAGACGAACAAGGACCGGTACCTGAAGCAGTCACCCGAACTCTTCGACCAACTCGGCTACGCGCCATAGCATTGGCAAGAGTTCCATCTCACTCACCGACTCTTCTGACGTAGACTGCGCCACTGTATTCCGCTTCGTTGTCTTGTTGGTCGCCATCGATACTGGTCGAGCTGCTCGATTCGCCAGGCGCGGAGATCGCGAGGGTGCCGCCGTCGAGGTCGATGCTCCAGCCAAAGTCGTCCTCCGCATTGGTATTCGAGGCCTTTATGTAGGCGAGCTGGTGCCACGTGGGCTCTTCTCGGCGGAACAGATAGACGGCGCCGCTGCTCTCGGCGCCATTGCTCTCTTCTCCGTTGATGTCGAAGGCCTCGCCATCCTCTCGATTCGTGCCGACGGAGTCCACGCACGCGCTTCAAGGCACCTATTCACGAGGAGACCCGGCTACCGTGGTCCCGCGTACGGGGCAAGAGCGAGCGGCAAGGACGCCAAGGCCAAGAACAAGTCGAAAGACCGAGAAAGAACAGCGCTCAGACTCAGTAGATCTAGCAGCGACTCTTCGCCCGAGCTCTGTATTATATTTCGATTCTACCGCTGCCAAGAAAGACGTAGACGCCGAGCCAGTACTTGAAGGTGTCGGCTGGTGCTCAGTGCACGAGGCCTGACGAAAGGAGTACAAGTAATGCGAATCTCAACCATGGCGGGCCTCGTCGTGGGCATGTCTATGCCCCTTGCAGCCCAAGCCACCACCTACGTCGTCAACGACCTCAATGATAGTTGCGGGGGCGCATCGACAAGTCAGCTTCGGGGAGCTTTGATGGCTGCCGAGGCCGACCCTCTCGCCCCTCATATCGTCGAGATCGATAGCAATTTCGCGCCGAGCATCACCCTGGACTACTGTCCGCTCCCCCACGTGACACGAGACATCACCGTCCGAGTCGTAGGGCCTAGCGGAGTCACCATCGAGACCCGTGACGGCGGCTTCTTCTTTGCACAGGGCTCGTTCGGAAGACCGGATGTTGTCATGGAAGGGCCATTGACAATCATCGGGGCACTCTCCACGGGCGGACCCGCTCCAGGGCTTGAGGCCCAGGACATTCGGAGCCTCTCGATCCAGGACGTGACTTTCATGGAGTTTGAGGGAACGTCGGTCTTTGTTAGCGATGTCGACGACGTCGACCTCAGCGATGTAGCGTTCACGGCCAACGAGGGCTCAGCGACGCTTCTCATCGATCAGTGCATCGACGTCCAGCTCACGGACCTCGACCTCGTCGGAACCGATAACAGCGGCTTCTCGTCGGGTCTCTTTGGACCTGACCAGTACGCGTTGAGGGTACGAGCCGACACCGTCGATCTGACCAAGGTACGTATCCTCGATGGAATCGAGCTTTCGGGGGCCGCCATCGAAGCAGTCGGCCAGGTCGACATCCTCTCTTCCGAATTCCTCCGCAACCAGGGCGTTGGGCTCTACGTGGAGTCTGATGGGATGAACCTAGTAAACAGCCGCCTAAGCCAGAACGACAACACTTCGTCCAGCATGCCCGTTTCAGGGGCGGCGGCGGGGGCGACCTTTCAGGGTGTAAACGCCACGGTTCGGAGTTCAGACTTCACGTGGAACCAGAACAACGATCTTGGGGGAGGCTTCATGGCCATGGCCGAGTCCGTCCAGATCGAGAACTCGACATTCGCTGAGAATCTGGCAATCGGTGAAGGCGCGGGAGTTGTCTTGTTTGGCCTCACCAGTCCCGCAACCCTGACCCACTGCACTTTCAACGCCAATCAGAGCGCTGGAGTCGGCGCGACCGCTCTGGCGGGTGACTCGGCGGGGGTCTCGCTGCTTGCGAACCTCTTTCAGAACGGTGCCGGCATCAACTGTGGTGCCGTCTCGGGCGGCTCCTTCACACTCACGGGAACGGACAACGTGACCGACGACGGTACTTGCGTCCCCAAGATCGGTAATCGGACCCTTTCGATCCAAGGCTTGAACCCGCTGACAGTCGGTGGCCACGCGACCGCTGGCTGGATTGGGACGGCATACGCGCCCTTGGATGTCTTGGGTCCTGCTCACGGGTACGGAGCCAACTCGGGGGTCTGCCGGCTACCGGTCGACCAGCTGGGAACGACCCGGGTCGCCGGCCCGAGCTCCTGTGACGCCGGCGCCCACGAGGACTGACGAGCTCCATGGCGCTTAGGCCAAGGTCCCTTGCAGCTCTCGCCTCTCTGGGACGATTCCAGTGTCCTGAGATGTAGGTCGAGGCTGCACGGGGGCTTTGGCCGCTTTGGAGTGGTTGTAGCCCTCCTGGTAGGTTCCCCGAATCCTTGCGTCCGGGCGGCAAGCAGGGCGGACTGGGGGCCCTTGCGTCTGCCGGCTCTCGTCCATGTCGTTGTCGTCCTCAGCGCCTTGGCTGGGTGCGCGAAGCCTGGGTCGAAGCCCTCATCGACAGGAAGCCGTCTAAAAGTAGATCTGGTGGGGGCCCGAGGACTGCGAGCCAGTCAAGAGACTCTGCTCCCTGTCTTCGATGACCGCCATCCGCCGGTCGTTCGGATCCAGGGTCCTGAGCCCGAATCTCTCCGCATCTGGTGGAGAATGGAGAGTGAGGACGTTCCTGCTGACATTGCATCACGTAGACGGGTGCAACCCGACGTCTTGCTTGCCCGCACGTCCACACTGAGTGCGAACTTGGGGTTCGGTGAACGATCCCTGGTCCTTCGTCTGAAAGATCAACGAGGTCATTCACGGACAGAGACATTTCCAATCCATTGGCTACCGATTCCCAGGGAAGCCTCTCCCGAGGGTCTCGAAGTGACGCCAGCCAACTGGTCGTCTGCCCTGGACCGAGTTCGAGCTCTAGACCGAGATGAACGCTCTTGGGCCTGCCGCGAAGTCTGTCGGGCCCTGAACCGAAGCGCCCACCTCGATGCTTGTGCTGCTTGCTATCGTACTTGCGCCTCCATCGCCGAAGAAGCTGGTTGGCCCTCAGAAGCAATTCGTCACCGCTTCGCGACCGCCTTTGTGCTCCATCAATCGTTGGAGCTGGAAGAGATGGCAGGGGAACTCGATGCTGCAGCGGAGGCGATGCAAGGCCCGCTGGCTAGGGAGCCAGATCTGACCAGTGGACTCGGCTATTACCGCGCACTCTTGGCCTCCACGACGGGAGACCATCTCGGAGCCCGTGAGTCTGCGAACCTGGCGGCGGAGGTCGCGGAGCAAGCTGGGCTCGACCTAACCTTCGTTACGGCCTCAATGACGGCCGC
>JBCCQA010000059.1:0-6791 GCA_039024635.1 Myxococcota bacterium
AGGCCGACGCCGTCGTCGGTGACCGCGATTCGGATCTGATCTTCGACCACCTCGGCCTCGAGCTGGATTCGACCTCCGCCCCCGCGAGCCGCGATCGCGTCCACCGCGTTGTCCAGTAGCTCGGCCACGGCACGGTTGAGCGCCACCGGCTGGCATCGGATGGGCGGCAGCCGATCGATCCGCCGCTTGACCTCCACTTCGCCCGCCCGTCGGGTGTCCAGGAGGTCGAGGGTAGTCTCGAGACCTTCGGTCAGGTCGACTTCCTGGGTCTCGGCCTCGTCGAGATGGACGAACCGACCCAGCTTCTCGACCAGGCCCGACAATCGAGCGGCGGCCTTGCGGCCGTTGGCCGAGGCTTCATCATGGACCCGAGCCGCTCGATCCGGGGTGATTTCTCCCGATACCAGTCGTTCACGGCAGCGATCGAGGAGGTCAAGGCTGCTCTGGAGCGCGCCGAGCGGCGTGTTCATCTCGTGGGTGAGGCCCGCCACCAGCTTCACCATGGTGGCCACTCTCGATGTCTCGACCAGCTCCGCTTGAGCCTTTCGGAGCTCATCGTAGGCTTTCTCGAGCTCGGCCAGCACCTCCGCCCGGGCTCTGGACTCAGCGGCGTGGGTCTCTTGAAGACGGAGGCTTTCGCCGAACTCCCAGGCCAACGCCAAAGCCATGCCCATCAGCAGGAAGGGAACGCCGAAGACGTGGGCGTTGTACATGGTCGCGCTCAGCTGGAGGATATCCAGGGCGCCGAGCATAGAGACCATGCAGCCCACACTGAAGGGGATCATGCCGCCCAGGTGGATTCGGGCAGGCACCCGTTTCAGGGCCAAGACCAACACGACCATAGCCAGCGCCAGGGCGGCCATCGAGTAGATGAACAGAACTTCATTGGAAAGGGCGGGCGCGGCGACCGCCATCAAGAGGCCTGAGCCAAGGACCGCCAAACGCCACTTTCGTCGCTCCTTCGCCTCGCCCCACAAATGGAGATGAAACAGGAGCGTGGCCGAAGTCAGGATGGCCAAGGACACCCGGAACACCGTCCAGGCTCCGTGCAGGCCTGACCACGTCCAAACGAGCTCGAGGGTCATCGGAATCATCGAGATCGCCCCAACGCTGGTGGCAAAGGCGGCAAAGAGGAGGTCCCCCCGGCGTCGTCGGCGAAAGAACCACAGGCAAACGTGCAGCAGCGCCAGGGCGAGGGGGAAGGCAGCGGCAGCGACGGCCCAGGCCAAGGTGTTGGCCCGGAAGTCGACGGCGTAGGCGTGCAGATCGTCGGAACGACCAAGCATGGCCCTAAAGGCCGGCGTGTAGCTGATGAGCCGGCCCGTCAACACTTCCTCTGCCGACCAGCGAACGGCGAGGAGATGGGCGCCGCCGCCGGTGAAGCTGATGGAAAAGGGCTGACCGTGACCGTCCTGCAGAACAGTCCCAGCGGGTCGTCCAAGCTGAGCCCCAGGAACCGGAGCCCCGTCGATGAAGACCTCGGCCGCGCCGGTTCGGGGTATGGCCAGAGCCAAGGGCTGACCGATCAGTGCTTCGTCGAGCTCCAAGTGCAGCCGAAACCAAAGGACGGCCGCCCCGGCCTCCAGGTCTTCGGCATAGAGCCGGGTGGGCCGAGCCGTCCAGTCGCCGTCGTCGAACTCGGGCGTGGCCCAGCGGGGATCGTCGCCCCGTTGGGCCAGCCACTCCAGAGGCAGGGTGACGAAACGGCCCTCGGCCAGGTCCTCGGTCCCGACCCGAAGGACTGTGGGTCGGGCTTGGCTCAGGTAGAACTGGGCGGGCGTATCCTGACAGCAGGGCGCCTGACCAGGCCCCCAGGCTCGGCATTCATGCCCAACCGCGAGCTGAAGAATGATGGCGACCCCGAGCCCGACCATCGGCGCCCATGGAATGCCGTTGCCAGGAGTGGGTCAATGCAAAGCCCAACGCGACGGCGCGCACGAAGTCTCCCCCGCGGAAGTTCAGTCCCGGTCCCGCATCGTCCGCGCGCAGGTATCGACCAGCTCCTCCAGGACGCTCAGGTCGACGTCATCCAGTTTGTTCACGTAAACGCAGGCCTTCCCGTTCTTGTGCTTTCCGAGCCTGGCCAGGATGTCGTCGTATTCGCCATAGCCGGGCATGAAGTAGAGGCTGAGCGCCGTCTTGCGGGGCGAGAACCCCAAATACATCCAGTCGCCCTCTCGGCCGGCGTCGGTCTTGTAGTGGTAGCTGCCGAAGCCGACGATGTCCTTGCCCCACAAGACGGGTGGCTCACCCGTGACTCGAGCCATCAGGTCGCAGAGCGCTTCGGCGTCGGCTTTTCGGCGGGGGGGCTCCACGCCCTCGAGGAAAGCGGCTACGTCACCCGAACCCGCCCGGGTCTTGTTTTCGTTCTTGGCCATGACCTGGCTTGCCAAAGCAGTCACGCCCCCGTCCAGGCCCTTGGCTGTCCAAATGGACGGATGAACTCATCGTGCCTCCTCCTGCCTCTTCGACGCGACGCGACAGCGAAGGGCGGGCTTGACCACCCCGAGCCACCCCGAGAGTCATCGGCTGGTGACGACGGCTACGCAGCGTCTCCCTCTTTCGGAAAAGGTCGGGTACGCGCTCGGGGATACGGCCTCGAATCTGTACTTCCAATTCTTCAACCTCTTCCTCTTCTACTACTACACCGACGTCTTCGGTCTCGACCCGGCCGCCATCGGGACCATGTTCCTAATCGCGAACTTCTGGGACGCCGTGAACGACCCGCTGATGGGTGCAGTAGCCGACCGCAACCAGAGTCGTTTCGGAAAGTACCGGCCCTTCCTTCTCTGGTTCTGCGTTCCCTACGGGGTGTCGGGCTATCTGATGTTCGTCAACCCGGACTTCGGCGAAACCGGCAAGCTGCTCTTTGCCTACAGCACCTTCATCGGATTCAAGATGATCTACACCGCCATCAACGTGCCCTATTCGGCCATGATGGGGGTGCTAACCGAAGACGCGGACCAGCGGCTCTCCCTGTCCAAGTTCCGCTTCTTGGGCGGTATCGGGGGCGGCTTCATCGTGTCCTTGCTCGTCCGTCCCTTGGTGGGCTTCTTCGGCGGAGACGACGAGCTTCTAGGCTTTCAAATGACCATGGCCGTCTTTGGCACGGCCTCGGTGGCGCTCTTCATGGTGACCTTCTTCACGACCAAAGAGCGACTCGTCCCGCAGGACCAGCAAACCGACATTCGAAGCGACCTAGGCTTCCTTTTGCGCAACCCACCCTGGCTGGCCATCGCCGGAGCCAGCCTGTGCGTGATGAGCAACATCGCCGTCAGGGGCGCGGTCACCGTCCACTACTTCAAGTACTACCTGAGCTTCGGCGACACGGTGGTCTTCTCCGTCGGCCATCCAGACTCCCCCTTTCATCTCGACTTCGACCGGACCACGCTCTTTCTGTCTTCCGGCATGCTCGCCTTCCTGGTCGGTGTGGCGCTGACCGAGATCGTGGCCAGGGGCTTTGGCAAGAAGTGGGGTCTGATCCTCTGTAGCAGCCTCAACGCCGCATCGCTCCTGGCCTTCTTTTTCATCCCGGCCGACCAGGTCGGACTCATCTACGCCGTGAACCTCCTCGGGAACCTGGTGGCGGGACCGATGCCCGCCCTGAACTGGGCCCTCTACACCGACGTCGCCGACTACGGTGAGTGGCGCTTTGGAAGTCGAGCCACCGGTTTGGTCTTTTCGGCCGCCATGCTCGCCTTGAAGATGGGTCTCACGATCGGTGGCGCAGCCTCGGGCTGGCTTCTCGACATCTACGGGTTCATCCCCAACCAGGAGCAGGTCCCCGAAGCCGTCATGGCCATCCGTGCCCTGTTCTCTTTGTTGCCGGGCGGCCTCGCCCTGGGAGCGGTCGGATTCCTGCTCCTTCTTCCTCTCTCCGAAGCTCGTATGCAGGCCATCCAGGCCGAACTCGGCGAGAGAAGGCGCGAAGGAAGCTGAACGACACCGGGTGCTTTCAGTGCGATGGCGCCCCGCGCAGTCGCTGAACGATTGTCACCATCGCCACGATGATTCCTCCCACTACGACGCCGACCAAGCCATCGAAGAGAATCAGTCCGAGCCCTTCCCACGAGCCCAGGCCATGGCCTAGCTCGACGGCCAGGTGGTGGATGAAGGGAATGCCGTGGCTATAGATCCCGCCCCCGACCAGGAACATGGCGATGGTCCCGGCAATGCCCAGGAACTTCATCAAGAGCGGTGCGAAGCCCAGTAGCCCCCGTCCCATTCGCCGCACGAAGCTGGAGCCGGATTCCTGAAGGACCAAACCGAGGTCGTCGATCTTCACGATGCCGGCCACGAGACCGTAGACCCCGACAGTCATGATGAGGCCGATGGCGGCCAGGGCGCCGAATCGCTGTAGCAGAGGCGCTTCGGTCATGGTGCCCAGGGCGATGACGATGACCTCGGCCGAAAGGATGAAGTCCGTTCGGACCGCGCCTCGGATCCGCCGCTTCTCTCGCTCGGCGGAGCCACCCTGGGCCGGATGCCTGGGCTTCTCCTCCGTGGGATGCTGTCCAGGGAAGAGCTTCTGCAGCACCTTCTCGAGGCCCTCGAAGCACAGGAAACCGCCCCCCAACATCAGAAGCGGCGTGACCATCCAGGGCGCAAGGGCGCTGACCAGCAGAGCGGCCGGGACGAGGATGGCCTTGTTGAGGAGAGAGCCCTTCGCCACGCCCCAGACCACCGCCAGCTCCCTGTGGGGTCTGAAACCGGTGACTTGCTCGGCGTTGAGCGCCAAGTCGTCCGCAAGGACGCCGGCCGACTTCTGAGCCGCGGTCTTGGTCAGCCCCGCAATGTCGTCGAGTAGCCCGGCGATGTCGTCGATGAGGGTGAGAAGGCTCGCTCCCGCCACGGCCCGCTGGACATAGCACGGAGACGAGCGGGATTCGACGAAGCCTGGCGCGAACTGGGTAGAGGGCCGAGTGGGTGCTCAGCCTTCGACGATGGCGGCGTCGTCGCCTCGATCGCAGGCCTCGCTCCGGCAGATAGCGGGACAGCTTCCGGCTTCGTGGGGCTGGGCGGACTGAACCCGACCCCGAACGTCGAGCTCGAAGGCACAGCAGCGTTCGAGCTCCTCTCGGAGCTGGCGCCGACCTCGCTGCACGCGCGACTTCATGGCGGACAGGCCGACGCCCTCCCGGGCCGCGGCCTCTGCTTGGCTCAAACCCCCGAGCTCGGTCAGCTCCAGGGCCTGTCGGTACGGCTCAGGCAGCCGGGCGACGAAGAGCGGGATGATCTGCGCGGCGAGTGCAGAAGCGTCTGCTTCTTCCAGGGAGACCCAGTCATGGGCCGGAGGGTCCTCGGTGGCCTCGACGGCGTAGGCTTCGCTCAGCCCACGTCGACTCTTCTCGGCTCGAGAGCTGTCGATGAGCGTGTTCCGCGCGATCTGATGGAGCCAGGCCCGAGGCGACTCCGGAAGGGCTCCGTTCTGCAGGTGACGATGCGCTTTGAGCAGAGAGGACTGGAGAATGTCCTCTGCCAGAGCCTCGTCTCGAACCCGGGCCCGGAGAAAGGCGCGAAGCTCTCGAATCAGGCGCGCCCAAGGGAAGCGCGAGGATGAAGCTGCCTCCATGTCTTGATGACGAGCGCCGACGCGGAAGGACGCAAGCTTTTTTGGACGGCCAAGAGCTCATGATTTCCTGCGTCCCCGTGCATCGTGCGCCGTCTCCCTCGCACGATGCGTTTTCACACCCACCTTCCCGTTCAAGACCTCCAGCAGAGCCGCACCTTCTATGAGGCCCTTCTCGGGGTCTCTCCTGCTAAAGAAAAGCCGGACTACCTCAAGTTCCTGACTCCGGAGCTCAACCTGGCCTTCAGCCCTGCTCCGACCGGCTACGAGCCGCCGCCCGTTCATCTTGGATTCGAGCTCTCGAACCAGCTGGAACTGAGCCAGGCCGAAGACCGGCTGCGACGATCGGGGATTCAGGTCGAGCTTCGAGACGACTCAGTGTGCTGCTACGCGGCTCAGGACAAGTTCTGGGTCACCGACCCGAGCGGCTACCGGTGGGAGCTGTACGTACTGATCGAAGACGCCGACCATCGAGAAGACGCAGACTCCAAATGCTGCCTCGCCCGCGGTAAAAGCGCCGAATCCGTTCAGTCGGGGAGCGCGTAAGTCCCCTGGGCCGTCGCGCAAGGTCGCTCCTGGTCCTCGTCCACCCACACCCGAACCGTTCCGACGACTAGTCTGCGTCCCGCACGCTCGAGGTCAGCTCGGGCCTGGAGCTTGGTCCCCCGAGCCGGCCGAAGAAAACGGATCGAGAGGTCCGAAGTCAGCGCCATGGGCTGCGGGACGCCGGTGGCCCCAGCGACCAAAAACCAAAGGGCGGCATCGGCTACGCCGAACTGGGTCGGACCCGAGATGAAGCCGCCGGGCCGAAGGGCGGATTCGGCAGGGACGACGAGGGCGAGGGCGTGGGTCGGACTCAGCTCCACACACCTGCAGGGCGCCGACGGCCAGTGGGTATCGAGCATGGCGTTGACCTCGGAGGGATCGAGCGGGGGGGTCATGGACACCAGCCTGCCGAGCCCGCAGGCTCAAGGCCAAGCCGCAGCGGCAGGGGCTCTCAGCGGCGCCAGACTCAGGCCGAAGCCAAGAGTTCCTCGCTCAGGGTCCAGCGTCGTTCGGCGGACTCGTCGCTCGTGGTACAGGCGTGAGTCCGCCCGCCGAAGGCGGCTCAGGTGGTGGCCCGAGCGCCGGGGACCAAGTCCTCTTCCTCGCCCAGGAAGTAGTTGAAGTCCTCCGCTTCGTCGGCGTGAAGCAGATGGTAGGCGTGGGCCGGTGATTGGGC
>JBCCQA010000060.1:0-6460 GCA_039024635.1 Myxococcota bacterium
CATCAGCAGCATCGACTTGAGCAGCCGCTCGGGCGGGACCGAGGCGCGACCTCGCTCCGCGTAGACCTCGTCGAAGACGGGGGACATCTCGCTCAGGATGCCGTCGGCCAGCTTCTTGATGGATCGGATCGGATGGGCCGCTGGAACCAAGGACTCGGGATCCATGAGGCAAACCATCGAAGACTGGGCCGGAGCGGAGCCGCGCATAGACAGTTTCGATCACATCGAATCCGGCCTGTCGATCCCCCTCAGGAACGGCTCGGGATCGCGTTTTTCAGCACGCCCCTAAGGACTCTTCGAGAAGTCCAGGACGCTGAGAACGTGATGAATGGAGTCGGGGATCGATGAGCCCACTGGAGTTCTACCTTGGGCAGTACGAGGCAGAGCTCGAGCGCTCGAGCCGTCTCTTTCTCGCAACGGGGATCTTGTTCGGCGCTTCTGCCTTCCTCATCGGAGTTCGGAGGGCGTTCTTTTCGACTTGGGTGATCGCTGAATCCGGTGCTCCTGCGACCGCTTTGATCGTATGCCTCGGCGCCTCCTTTGCAGCTCTGCTGGTCTCGCTGGTCGAGCAGGCCCTAGCCCTTTGCTTCCGAACGTATGAAATGCTCGCTCCGCCTTCGGCCTACAGGCGTGTCGAGGCCGAAGCTATCAGGTCGCCAGTGAGGCCGAACGGACGGATCCTGAAGAGCTGTGGCGTTGGACCCGCTCAGCGTCCCCCGCCTCCCAAGAACTGACTCGCAAGGACGGAAGTAGAGATCGCATCCCGAAGTAGTTGGTCATTGGATGCAACATGTTCGAAGGAGCGGTTCGGACCCTCCTAGTCTGAACGAACACAGGCCCACAGGCGGGGTTAACAGCTGCGGAGGCCCATTCTCCTCCCAGGGGGTTCCTACAGGGGCTGTCCACCTCCAGCGGCTGCCCCAGCGGCATCGGGCGTCCCTTCTTTGCTTCATAAGCGCGCATTCTTCCTCCGGGAGGTCTTCGGGATTCGTGGATCGATATCGGACGAGCGGAACATCTCTAGCCTATAGTCTACCTTCAGCGTTCGTCGGCGAAGGCGGCGAAGTCTTGGCGTTCCTCGAGAGGGGTCCAGGTCCATACCAAGCAGTCTCGGGTCATGGCGCCGACGCGCCACATGGAGCCGCAGTCTTCGAAGCGGGTCTGGGCCATGAAGCTTTGGCCGTCGAGTTCGGGTGCCGTGTCCGACCCAACCCGTACGTCTGATCGCCGCTCATCGTGCCGCCTCCTCGACGAATTGCGCGATCACCTTCATCAGGTGAGCGACGTCGGAGGCTTCGAGCTTTGGTGTGAAGCCACCGCGATCCAGCCACTCGGCGAGGTCGGTTGCGGCGTCCTTCGCCTCGGTCAGGTCATCATCGGCCAGCGCATCAAAGAGGCGCTGGAGAGTTGCGTTCGGGTCCATTCGGGGTCGCCTTCGGTGAGGAGACGGGCCGAGTAGCGGGAGAGTAGCAACGGGGTAAGGTGTAATGTCCCATCCTGTCCGCTCGTGACCTGATTCAACCGGCCGTCCGGCTTCTCAGATCCCGTGATTCAAGCTCGAATTCGTGCCTGAATCAGCCGATGCCCGGGAGAGGACTTGAACCTCCACTATGTTGCCATAAGCGGATTTTGAATCCGCCGCGTCTACCATTCCGCCACCCGGGCTTGGTTTGAGGGAGCGCGGTTGTAGACGATGAGATGAGGAGGAGCAAGGGGAAGCTTCGCTGGGCTCAGCCTTTGTGGGCAGCGTCGTGTCCCTGCCACTGGTGGGCGGAGGCCTGCAGGACTGGGCAATCATCCCATTTGCGTTGGCGGCGCCTTCGACGGTCCTCGGGCTCCATGGCCAGATTCTACACCTGTGGCGAGGCGCTCCTCTTGAACGTACGCCTCATCCATGGGCCAAGGGGCTGCCCTTGCTCTCACCTGGCGCAAGGGCCTGCTGCGTGGCGGAAGCAAGGCGACCCTTTGGTTTGGAACCGCGGGGTCGCCGAAGCTCTGCATCACTTGGCCTTAGGAGAGAACAGTGTGGCGTCCTGGATGAGCTTCCAGCCCGAGGGCGTGCGGACCAGGGTCATGTGCCCTTCGAATCGGGCTTTGGCGCCGTCGAGCCGGACCGTTGCCTCGGCCAGGCCGTCCCGTTGCTTCATCGACAGCACCTTGAGGCGTCGGGCGTCCCCGCCGATCTTCTTCGCTTCCAGAAGCTGGGCGTAGGTCCCCCGGTCCAGGACGGTCAGCTCGTTGCTTCCCGCCATTCGGAACACGACCCTGAACTCGGGGTGGAGGACGGGCTCCAGGGCCGCAGGGTCCTGGTCATCTCCGGCCTGCACGAAGGCCGCGATCGCCGCCTTGACGGCAGCGCCGTCGCTCTTTGCCGCGTCCGCAGTCGAGGAAAGACCGCTCGCGAGGGCCAGGGTGGTCGTCATCATGATCAGCTTCTTCATCTTCGTTTCCTTGATAGTTGCTAAGGCAACTATTTGGCCCAAAAGAGCACCCGATCGAGGACCATCCTCGATGGGCGTCCGCTCGGCGGGCTTCAGCCGATGCGGATGAGGTTGTCCTTGAGGCGGTCCAGCACCCTGTGGGCGGCCTCCAAGTCTCTGGCCGCGATGCCTTTCAGAACGTCCTTGCGCACCTGTGGGATGCGCTCGGCGATCGCGTCGTGGATTCGAGTACCCTTGGCCGTAAGCTGCACGGTATGTCGTCGTCCATCCTCGGGGTCTTTGTGCCTTCGGACCAGGCCCTGTTGCTCGAGACCGGTCAGCATCCTCGTGATGTTGGGTCTGTCGTCGAGCGCGGCGTCGGTGAGCTCGACCTGACTGATGGGGCCCCGACGGCGAAGGCGATTCAGCGCGAACCACTGCTCGGGCGTCAGTTCAGCTGCGATGGCTTGGGTGACACCGGCCAGATGGCGCCGGAGCAGCCGCGCGGTGCGATGGACCTTGAAGGCCAGAGCTCCTTCGACGTCGACCATTTGTTACCTAGGCAACTAATAAACGACCCAAGGTATGTCAAGAGGACGGTGGCCTCGGGCCCGGCTTGGCTCAATCGTTGGTCAGGGCCGGGCGGGGAGCGATCTCGTCGACGAGCAGGATCAGCGAGGGGTCTCGGTCCTGGTCCCAGCGGAGCTCGATGCTCAGCCAGGCCTCCGAGGCAACCTCCGGAAGGGCGGCTTCAAACTCGACCCAGCCCGAGTCGCAGATTCCTTGGACCGGGGTCGAACCAGTCCGCAGATTTTGGCTCTGCCGAGCGGCGAAGGGCCGGGTCTCGCCCCAGGGGAGGGCAATGGCCGAAACGTCTACGCCCGCGCCGCACCGGGAACTCAGAAGCCGGAGTCGATAGTCGATGGCGCGAAGAGGACTGCCCGGGCCCAGCCGAGTCAGGAGGCCGGAATCGTCTGCGTCGCCGATCTCGAAGGCCAGGCACGCCGATCCGATGCAGCGATCGGCGTCGGACCAGCGGGTATGCGGTCCCCAAGCCTCCCAGTCCTGGGACCGTCGATTCTCGAAGTCGACCCGTACTGAGGAGCGCGGGTCCCTGAGCACCGGAATCACCAAGGCCTCGACCGACCCTCTGTTCCCGGACAGGTCAATGGGTGGAAGGGCGGTCCGCACCTCTATCTGACCCGGAGGCCAGGGTGTGCTGGTCGAAAAGGCGTAGCCGAGGAACTGCGCGTTCGGGACGTCCAAGAGGTACGGGTTCGACTGGACGTCGAGGAAGGCCAGTCCGTCCCGTGTGTCGACCTCGATGGGCGTCCCTTCGTCCAAAATGGGTTCCGAGAAGCGAAGCGTGGCTCCGGCGAAGGGAAGGAGGACCGAGGGCACCGTCTCGATTCGAGCGTTCGGCCTGATGTCGTCGACTCGCACGTCGAGTGCTGCGTCTGCTTCTATGGTGGCCGGACGCCGTTCGTAGGTCTCAATCCCGGTGATCCGTCCGTTTCCGGACCACCGGCGAACGCCGTCCTCGTCCACCACCGTGCGCAGCGCTAGACCGGTGACGAGGAAGCGGCTGTCTTGGACCGACGCGACGGCCGAGATGCAGGTCGCGCAGACCTGGGACGCGAACAGGATCTCACGAACGCCGTCGTCTTCCTGGGCGAAGTACGGTCCGCTCGGCGGGCCGAAGGGCGGATGAACCAAGAGTCCTCCCAAATCGCCTCCGGGGAGCATGGGCCGGACATCTACGCGGATGGAGTGGTCGGCGAAGGGGAGGACGTCTCGGATCTCGTCCGGAAGCACGCTCGGGTCACCAAGGCGGCGGTAGTCGACGAAGGTGAGCTGAAGCGAGATGGGCTCGTCGATGCTGGGCAGCGTGGGCTTGGGTGCGCCCGAGTCGGCGGCGCCTAGCTCTGGTGGACCCACGTCTTCAGGCGAAAGCCCTCCGACGTCGGGGACGGCGGCATCCGAGTCACCGCGGCCCGTGCCCAAACCCGCTGGGCTTTCCTGGCAGCCGAGGCCCAGGAGCCCCAGCAAGCAAAGTCCGAAGAACCTGATGGCGAGCCCGGTCTGCACGCCCCTCCACCTGACCCGAGTGCGTCCGAGAGGGAAGCATCGAATGTCCAAGCCCTCGCTCCGGCATCGAGCAAAGGCTGCGCCCTCGGAGCTCATCCAGGGCAGGCTCTCGTCTCGTCCGTGTTCACAAGGGTCGTTCCCGTAGCCGCTTCTGCCACCAGCGTACGTCATGCCAGCGGCCGAACTTGAAGCCGACCCGTTCGAAGGTCCCGATGGGCGAGAAGCCCATCGCGCCGTGAAAGGCCTCGCTGGCGGGATTGGGGAGGGTCGTACCCGCGAAGGCGTTGCAGAAGCCAAGGCGGCTCAGCTGATGCAGAAGCTGGCCATAGAGCGAGCTTCCAAGTCCCCTCCTCGTCACGTCGGAATGAAGATAGATGGAGGTCTCGACCGAATGGCGATACGCGGCTCGAGACCGATGAGCGCCGCCATAGGCGTAGCCCACGACTTGGCCCTCCGACTCGGCCACCAACCACAAATGGGCCTTCCGAATGCGGGCGGCCATCTCGGCCATGGAGGGCGGCTCGGTCTCGAAGGAGACCGAAGCCTCCTCGACGAAGGGTCGGTATATCTCGATGAGGACGCCCGCGTCCTCGTCTATGGCCTCTCGGATTTGAAGCTCCCGGTCGTCCATCGGCTTGCAGCCTAGTGTTCTGAGTCGTCAAAGCCTCGCAAAATCCCGTCCGCCTTCCCCTCGCCCGAGGAGCGCCTCGATCAGGACGGGGCATACCCATGGGCTGCTTCCTGCTTGGGCCGAGTGACAGCTTCTCCGGCCTTCGGGGTTGAAGGAGAAGAGGCGGCGCGGTGGGGCCAGACGGAATCGACATCGAAGCGGTGTACACCCGCTACGGACCGATGGTTCTGCGACGATGCCGGCGTCTCCTCAAGCACGAGCAAGAAGCTGTGGATGCAGTGCAGGACACCTTCATACGCCTTCTGAGAGCCGAGGAACGTCTGGACGGGCACGCTCTGTCCTCACTGCTTTTTCGTATCGCGACCAACGTCTGCCTGAATCGGATCCGCTGGCGAAGGCGGCACCCCGAAGATCCGGACGAAGCCCTGCTCAGGCATCTGGCCGAGCAGAACGGCGCCGAGGATCGGAGCTTGGCCGGTCGGGTGCTTCGTCGGCTCTTCGAACAACAACCCGAGAGCACGGGCCTGATCGCGGTGCTCCACTGGGTCGATGGCATGACCCACGCAGAGGTCGCCCGGGAGGTGGGCATGTCGGTCTCGGGGGTGCGGAAGCGCCTCCGCCGGCTCGAGATCGACGCCCGTCGTTTTCAGGAAATGGAGTCCAAGGATGCCGTCTGAACCCATCATTCGAGAGTGGCTGGTCGAGCGGGCCATCTTGGGTGAGCTTCCCGAGGGAGTCGAGCTCACCGAAGCCGAGAGGCGGCGCAAGGACGAGCTCCAAGCCCAAGACGCTGGGATTCTTCGGAGCTACCCTGCGTCCGTCGTCGCGGCCCGGGTTCGGGCGCGGCTGGACGAGGCGTCCACTCCGCCCGCCGTACCCTTGTGGCGGGTCGCACTTCCTGTCCTCGGTCCCTTGTCGGCGCTAGCGGTTGCGCTCCTGGTCGTCGGTCTACCGGAGTCGACGCTCGACCGGCCGCTGAGTTCGAACCAGCCCCAGCCCGAGACGACCCGCATCAAGGGTAGCGGGTTGGTCGTCGTCCGGAAGACCGATGCCGGGACGGAAGCCCTGCGTCCGGGGGACGACGTGGCTCAGGGCACCCAACTCCAGCTCGCCGTTCGCCTCGTGGGGCCCGCTCATGCAGTCGTGGTCTCGGTCGACGGCCGGGGCATAGTGACGCCCCACCTACCGGACCGAGCCGATGGGCCCGCCCCCTTCTTGGAAGAGGAACTCCTCCGCTTGCCTGATTCCTTCGAGCTGGACGACGCGCCGGCTTTCGAGCGATTCATCCTGGTGTCTTCGGCCGAGCCCTTCGATAGCGCGC
>JBCCQA010000061.1:0-5829 GCA_039024635.1 Myxococcota bacterium
AGATGGATGGTCCGGTGGTGATTCGGGTGGCTCTTGGGGAACCGACGTCGGTGATGTAGACGCTAGCGCCCCCGATAGTTCGCCGACACGCTTCACGCGGTCGCGGGCGCGACGGCCGCCTGCAAAACGGACGACGACTGCACGG
This sequence comes from Myxococcota bacterium, assembly GCA_039024635.1. GTDB lineage: Bacteria > Myxococcota > Kuafuiibacteriia > Kuafuiibacteriales > Kuafuiibacteriaceae > Kuafuiihalomonas. Next base: position 146 of record JBCCQA010000061.1, read on the forward strand.
CGATATCTCAGACTGCTCTCGACTGTCGTGACGCCGGGAAGGGCGAGGCCCGGTTTGCAGTCTGTCCGCTGGCGACCGCCTCCAACGGCATGCAGCACTTCATGTCTTGGATGGGGAAGCTGGCAGACTCGGTCTGAACCGCCCCTCCTTTCCCGGAGACTCAGCTGCTTGAGTCAGGCCGCCACCGCCGCGACCTGACTGGCCTCATAGATACGCTCGTACTCCGCGGGCGGCAAGTAGCCAATCGGCTCGAGGAGGCGGGGCGACCCACTCCCGATGCCGCCAGCTTCCGCACGGTACCGACTCTGACCTCCGAAAGCCAAAGGCCGCAGGTTCGATTCTTGCCATCCGCGTTCCGATATCATTGAGAGGTTCAGTCGCAACGAGCGTTGCGGCTGCCCGCCACCTGTCCTTCACTTTGACTTCCGCATCCTTCCGAGAGCTGCCAGCAGAAACCGTTTAGTTGAGCAGTCCGAGGGCGCCCATCTGGTGCGGGCCGTGAGCTTTGACAAGCGCGGACCGCACTCTGCGGTCCCGGCGGCCGGGACCCAGCTCGAGGTTGGCCGGACGACGGAGATCTGTCCCGGGACGGTCGGGCCGGTAGTTGGTGCTGGACCAGCCCGGGCCAGCTGGTGCTCCTGCAGACATACAGTTGTGGACTGCTCCGACGCGAAGCCCTTTCTCGTCCTCGGCGAGGACAAAATTGAAAGAACGAACACCAACACCGTTATCGAGAGGAGATGTCAAAGAGCTCATCAACCTCGCCCAAGCCGTTTAGCCAGCCCACCAAAACCACTCGATCGACACTCAGTCTCATAGAGCAATCGAGGGTCCTCGCAACGGGGCTGTTGGTCCTCTTCATGTCCGGCCTTATGATGGGCTGTCCGAAACGTGTCCAAGTGTTTGGCGTCGAGCCTGGTACTGGCATTGGCGTTCTCTCTACTGCGTCGAACGAAGTGCCCGTGAGGATGGTCGAAGGGACGATCGGCCTGCTCCTGAGCCAGGGCGCCGACGGCCAACGGCTGCGGCGTGCGCTTGAAGCCCTTGCTCTTCGTCCCCGGTCAATCGAGGAATATCCGGGTGGCTTTCGCTTCGTTCGAGTCGAGGGTCTTTCGAGCTACAGCGAAGTGCTCGCGATAGCTCGATTGCTCGCGGGTCGTCTCGAGGACGTCGCGATACACATCGGCCCCGCCGTCACGGTCGGTGACGACGAACGTCCAGCCATCCTCATCGATGAACTCGTGGTCCAGTATGACTCCGCGGTGAGCCGCGAGAAGGCAGTGAGTCTAGCTAGAAGTCTAGGCGCAACACTCGTGCGCGAGAACCCATACGTCGCAGGTCAGTTCCTACTGCGGCTCGACGAGAAGAACCCAGCGGACGCGTTGAGCGCCTCGCGCGCGGCCTCACGCGAGGCGGGGATCGCCTTTGCTCACCCCAACCTGGTTCCTGTCGTGGACTACCGCCAGGTCATTCCGAACGATCCATTCTTCGCCAACCAATGGCACCATAACAACACGGGGCAGGGAGGCGGAACCGTTGACGCCGACATCGACTCCGCAGAGGCCTGGGGTTTGAGCACCGGTTCCGCGAACATCATCATCGCCGTCATCGATGGTGGATTCGATGCGGCCCACCCAGACCTCACACCGAATCTATGGGCGAACCCCGGCGAAGTTGCCGGCAATGGCATTGACGATGATGGCAACGGATTCACCGACGACGTGAACGGCTGGGACTTCACTGATGGTGACAACAACCTGGCGAACGACAACCACGGAACAGCCGTCGCCGGAAGCGCCGCGGCTGCGGGCGCAAATAACCAGGGCGTCACCGGCACCTGTCAGAACTGCAGTCTCATGCTCATCCGCAACGGCGCGACATTCTTCAATCAGGGTCTCGCTTTTGGATACGCCCAGGCGAACGGCGCCGCTATCATCACCAACAGCTGGGGCTACACGAATCCGCCCGCGAACGTCACGAACGCCATCAACAACGCGGCTAACAACGGGCGTGGAGGTCTTGGTAGCGTGGTTCTCTTCGCCATGGCTAATGTCAATCAGAACGACTGTACAGCGAACGATATATCCGCACTTCCGAACGTGGTGGGCGTGAGCGCCGCCAGCAACCAAGACCGCAAGGTGACTGAAGCGGCCTGGGGCAACTGCATGGAGGTGCTCGGACCCACGCACCGCGGCTACGGCAATGGAGTCGCGTTCACCGGAACTTTGAATATCGCGACCACTGATCGGCCTGGCACGCTCGGGTACAACAACAACAATCCAGTCGCGAATTGCCCCTCGGCGGAACTCGCGAACCGAGCGTACACACTGTGCTTCCGCGGCACATCGGCCGCCACGCCGATCTTGGCAGGAGCGGTCGGGCTCGTGCTCACGGCCAGTCCGAATCTGACTCGCGTCCAGGTACAGCGACTGCTGCAAGACACGTCCGACCAGGTAGAGGACTCTATTGCCAACTATGTCGACGCCACCGGATTCTCGAGCCCGAGTGGCGGGGCCGCGACCCACGGATACGGGAGAGCCAACGCTTTCGAGGCACTGCGTGTAGTCGCGCCCACCGCGAACGGCGGTCTGGGAGGTACAGACATCTTCATTCGCGACAACCGACTAGACTGGGGCAACACGGAGCAGCCAAGCAACGTGACGTTCGAGGTCACGCGCGGATCCATTCCTCACTGGCAAAGCGTTGACATCAAGGTCGACGCCCCGCCTTTCCAGACGCCACCGACGACCTCCGCCCAATTCGAAGCTTTCGCGAACGAAAATCCAGAGGCCGAGACCATCAACAAGGTCTACGTCCGTGTCCACAACCGCGGCCAGACTACCGCGTCTCAGGTGACCGTTAAGCTCCACTGGGCGTTCGCTGGCGCAGGTCTTCCTGCGCTACCGAGTGACTTCTGGAGTGCGTTCCCCGCCGATTCGGCGGATACGAGTTCCTGGCATCCCATCTCCGCCCAGACCATCTCCAACTTGGCCTATTCGGGGACGTCCGTAGCCTCCACGGCCCAAGATGCTTCCCAGATTGCGTCCTTTGACTTCGTTGCTCCGTCGATCCCGAGCGGCCCGCACCCGAGGCATCACTGTCTCTTTGCGGTGCTGGACAGTGCGCAGGACCCAATCTCTGCTCAGTCACGGGCCTCGCGTGTACCCGACTTCATCACGCCACGTGACAACAACGTCACGCACCGAAACGTCTCGCTGCAGGACCCATCAGGGCGCTCGACTCCCTTCTTCGTCCACAATCCGTTTCCTCACCCGATCACTGTCATCCTCACCGCCACGACGCCGACGGGCGTCGAGATCTCACTCGAGGGCTTCCGGTTCAACAGTCCTGTGCGCCTCGCTGAGGGCGAACGGCGCGTCGTCGGCATCGACGTCACGGGCTTGAGTCCCGAGACGTACGCTGAGGTCACGATCACCCAACAGATGTTCAGAGGAGAACGGAAGCTGGTGGAAGGAGGCATGACTTACAGACTTGGCAAGGCCCAGCAGTGGCGGGATAACCGCAAAGGGAATCGCTTAAAGGACCAAGGGCAGGGCGACCGCTGACCAATGGGGCCCCGATCTGTTGCTATCAAACCTATAGGCAACGCTCAAGGAGATGCGGGACGCACGCGCCGACGGCCTGGCCGGCGGGCGTCTGGTAGAAGGCCGTGGGAGGGAACAATACTCGAAGAGCGTCTCCGACTACCTTCATGGTTCCTGATACACCCGAAGTGCACTTTAGGACTGGGTTCATCGGAGTGAAGTCGGCCCGGTCACGACTCGGTCGTCAACCCGGGATTGAGCGAGTGCCCGTCCTCATCTGCGCGTCGCGAACGAGAGCCGCCGACTGCATGTCCCCAGAGAGGATCGCGCTCGGTCCGGTCGGTCGCGAACTCGTGGTGAGCGGTGCCTCGACAAGAACTCGGTGGAGGACGTGAGGTCGAGAGGAGCGTCAGCGGAGGCGGAGCCAGCGCGCATGTGCGCGGCCCGAGCATTGGGTAGAAAGGCCGCTGATTTGGCAGCCCAGAGCTACATGTCCGAACGACGCGACGCGTTCTTCGTTGTTGAGGCGCCGGATGTGGTTCAGTGCGTAAGGGTGTCAGTCTTGTTCCGGGCGAGGGTGTCTGCGGCCTCGGCCTTGCGCTTTATCTCAGCCAGCCATACGTCGTGGAGACGGTAGAGCTTGTTGGGCTGGAAAGTCTTTTCCAAGAAGGTCATAAAGCCGTGCTGGGACTCGTCGGTGACGAGAGTACAGCCCGCGTCGGAGGGCACGATGAGCCAGGCATGCCAGCCCCGGATGCTCTTCTTCTCTGACTCCCAAGCCAGGCGTTCGTAGGGCTCGAATTCCTTGATGGTGGAGGTGAAGTTCAGACCCATTGTCTTCCAGGTGAAGACGCTGCCATTCTGCAGCACCTCCTCCTCACCCTGGATCTGGACCTTGCTTGCGCCCTCGTACCAGTCCGGCCAGGTCTCGGCCTGGATGAGTACCTTCCAGACCGTCTCGGGCGAGGCGGCGATCTCGATCTCGTTGTGAACGAAGAAGCTTGCTTTCTCGGGCGCGTACTCGGCGGGCCAGCGGATGGGTGCATCAAAGCGCTGGCTGGTCTCGATGGCGTCGCGAGGGCGACTCGAGGCGCAGCCCGCAGTAAGGGAGGCAATGACGGCGACCAAGGGTCGGCTGAAGGGGAGTTCCATGATGGAACTAAGCCGTAGTAGCTTGAGTTCCAAGATGCAACTGACTATGGTCCCTCCGTGGAACGAAAGCGCTTCGAAGGAGCTCCTTGCTCCATCGCCCGGAGCGTCGACATACTGGGCGATTGGTGGGCCCCCCTCATCATTCGGGAGGCTCTGTACGGAACCAGGCGTTTCGACGCGTTTCAGCGGTGGCTGGGCATCGGCCGCAACATCCTCACCAAGCGGCTCAGTCAGCTGGTTGAGCAGGGCGTCCTAGAGCGGGTTCGCTACCAGGAGAAGCCGGAGCGCTTTGAGTACCGGCTTACCGAGAAGGGTAATGATGCGGCCCAGGTCCTCATCGCCATGATGCCTTTCGGGGAGCGTTGGCAATTCGAGCCAGGCCACGAGCCCATTCGGCTCTTCGATCGGCGGACAGGTGACCGGGTCCATCCCATGCTGGTCGACGCCGAGACCGGCGAGCCCATCGACGTCGAGAATCTCTTCCCAGGACCCGGCCCCGCCTTCCCGGCCGACGAGTCCATCCGCCGAGAGCGCTTCGCAGAGTACTACCGGCGGAGCGTGGACGAGGCGTAGGGCGCCTCAGACCGTCATCGCCCAGCTGGGATCGGATCAGGTGCCGGATCAGGTGCCCGGATCAGGTGCCACCCATTGTTGCAATCCGAATTGGGATCAGGGTCCACATTTGTAACATGGATTGCATAAGATTGGCGCCATCTATTTCCGCAATATAGATTGCGATTGTCTCTTGAACGTCTCTCGCGCCCGATCCCCTCCGGATCGGCCGAAGCTTCGTGGGCTTCGGCGTCCGCCTCTTCAGAGCACTCGAACGTAGCGCACGGCTCTTCTCGGCGTCGGCTCGTGAGCTCACTACGGGCGCCTGGCAGCTTCTGACTTCTTGTCTTCTTCGTCAGGGGCTAGCGGCGAAGGTCGGGGTCCAGGGTCGGAAGCTGAAATCTGGAAAGCGTGCGCTCCAGTCTCCGGCCCGAA
>JBCCQA010000062.1:0-5561 GCA_039024635.1 Myxococcota bacterium
ATCGGCGTGCCGCGTAGCGCTGCAACGAGGCTCTTGCGCATGGCCTGGCACGCCACATCGATCGCGTGGTTCGCGCTCGCCGCCATCGTCCTCGGCACCGGCGCTGCACTGACCACGGGCTACGCGTGCCTGGCCACTGCCCTGCTCTTCTTTCTGCTTCTTCGAGAACACTTGGCCTGGCCCATCTTCTTGGCGGGCGGCCTCGCCGCCCTGGCCGAAGGGGGGGCCCTATCGGCGCCGGCCCGCTGGTCCCTAATCGGCGTATCGGTGCTCATCGCCGTCTCTGCTGCAGCGGTGCACGTCTACTGGGCGGTTGGCGGGAAGCGATGGCTCGACCGCGTCATTCCGACGGCTCAGAGCGGCCAACCCGCTTTCCGACCCGGTGCGGGCGCATGTCTGGCCGTCGTCGCCGCCTTGCTCGTCTACGCAGGGCTCATCATTCGCGTAGGCGAAGGGAACGCGTCAGGATGGGAGAGCGCCTCGACGTCGGTCGCCCTCGCGATACTGATGCTCCGGGCGGTCGGCGACGGTCGCCAGGTCGGCTTCACCAAGTCCAACCGTTCGACCGCTTTCGCTGGAGCGGACGATCGGGTCTTTACCCCGCTCGTGGTCGGGCTGAGCCTCGGAGCCGTGACGGTGCTCCTATAGGGGTCACGCTCGACTGAAACACCGGACTGAAGCTGCGCGACGAATCGAAACATCGGCGCTGTGTCTCAAGGGGTGCAGAAGCAGCTGGGGCCATGAGGGCAATGGCCCTAGGACTCCTTGATCGAGAGACCCTCAGCGCTAGACTTGTGAGTTGATGCCCGTCCCAAGGAAGACAACCCCACTCTGCCCTATCGAACGAACGCTCGCGATTCTGAGCGGACGCTGGAAGGCCATGGTGATCTGGCGTCTTCTCGACGGCCCGAGACGCTACTCGGAGTTGTCCAGAGCGATTTCCGATGTCGGAGAGCGAGCTCTGAGCCATGCCTTGAAAGAGCTGAACGACGATGGGGTTGTTCTTCGCGAGGGTGGAGAATGGAAACTGACTCCTCAAGGGCGTGCGCTCGAACAACCCATGCGGGGTCTGTTCGACTGGGGTTGCCGCCACGGCGAAGTTTTGCCGTGGCCAGAGGATACGCCGAACAGCTAGACACCCGCTGGCATGAAAGACGCTGCGAGGAAGACGGCTCTCGTCACTGGCGGAGGACGAGATATCGGTCGGGGCATTGCAGAAGAGCTAGGTCGACAAGGCTACCATGTCATCATCCATGCCAACCAGAGCCGCGGCGGTGCGGAAGAGGCATCTCGGAAAATCGAGCGAGTGGGAGCGGTGGCAAGTGTTGTTCAGGCTGACCTGGCAACTCCAGAGGGGCCGACCAAACTCGTCGACGACGTCATACAGATCTTGGCCAAACGAACACTAGATGTCCTTGTTCTCAATGCGGCTGCGACCTTCGCCGTGCCTGTGGGCTCCAGGGAAGCGGGCTCGATAGAGGTGATGACTCGGGTCAATCTGATATCCCCGGTCGTGATAGCCAACGGGCTTCAGCACCACATGTCGGACGGCGCCAGTATCCTTGCACTGTCCGTCGCGGCGACACGCAGTGTGTTCTCTCCTGACTTCGCGTTCTTTGCCTCGACCAAGTCGGCGATGGAGACAATGGTACGAGGCTGGGCCCGGGCGCTTGGTCCTCGACGCATTCGTGTCAACGCGGTGTCTCCTGGGGTCGTGGCGGTGAACTTCCGAGCCGAGCTTCTCCAAGACGAGGAGTTTCGTGCGGAGCTTCACGGCGACACGGCACTTGGGCGCGCCGGACGCGTTGACGACGTAGTCTCAGTAGTCCGATTCCTCGTATCCGCCGAATCCGGATGGATCACGGGACAGGTGGTCGAGGCGTCCGGGGGCTGGAGGCTCTGACGCCTCCTCCCAGTCTGTGCGGTGACCTAGGCGGCCTGCACTGAGAGTCTTAGCCGTCGGTCCGATGCTTCCCGCGCTACCAGTTCCTTACGGAGCTCGTCCTGATCACTGCTTCGTCCCAGCGAACGTGCAGACCCGACTTGCTCCACGGAAGGCCCAGGCATCCCAACGCAGACTCATCGCCATCAAGCGCGGTCCGCACTCCTCCACTTGATGTCGGTGGACCTGGATCCCGGGGGAGTACGATACGGAGCCGTTGCCTGATCGGGCGCGTCGGTCCAGGCTGTCGGGCGTGGCCCCCGAGCTTCGCAACGCAGTCGATGAGCTCCTCTTCGAGCGGGAGGCGCAAGGCCTGTTGTATCCGGTCTTGGGACGCATCGGGATCGGCATCGCGGGCATCGTGAGCCTCAGCTACACCTACGCGGACGGTCCAAATGTGCCCGGCCTCGGAGGGAGCACGCTCTATCCATTCATCGGCCTGATGGTCGCGGTCGCCCTGCTCAACACTTTCTTCCTATACCTGCTACGAGTCGGACGGCACGTTGGGGTCGTGGGCTTCGTCGGCGCGGCGGCCGACGCCCTCGTCATCATCGCTACCTTCGCGCTGACCTTCTACTACATAGGGTACACGGGTCTGTCTCCGGCGGTGGTGTTCAAGACCGAGCTCCCCCTGTTCTTCACGACCTTTGTCGTCGTCAACGGTCTGGCGCTGCGCCCCGCTTACCCACTGATTGTGGGGAGTGTCGCTAGCATCGCGTTGCTATGCACCGTGATTTACACGGTCTCTGATCCGTCTTCCGTCTTCTCCTCCAACCTGTATGAGACCATGGCCGGGGCCGCCTTCGATCTCCCTCAGCTCGTGATGACCGTCCTCTTGACCGCGGCCGTCACGGCGGCGGCAACGGCCACGACGGCGGCGGCCCGACGTCTCATTCGCCAGGGCATCACGAGCGAGCTCGAAAACGCCCAGCTACGCGAGACCCAGCTGGAGCTGGTAATGCGAGAGAAGGTGAAAGCCTTGGGCCGGCTGGTGGCCGGCGTATCTCACGAGCTCAACAATCCTCTCGGGGTGGCGAAGAGCGGGCTTCAGACCCAGCGTCGGGCCCTGGAGAAAATCGAAGACGAGCTGCCGTCGACCTCTAGCATCGGCCGACGTAGCATGGACGCCGCGAACCAGGTCTTGGGAACAGTGACCGAGGCCCTGAACCGGATCGAAACCATCGAAAAGTCGTTGAGAGGCTTCGCCCACCTGGACGAAGGCGACTTCCAGAAGGTCGTCCTGGCCCAGGAAATCGACAACGGCCTGTCCTTGCTCCCACCGGAGTACGCCTCCCATCGGGTTCGGAACGACGTTGCCTCCGACCTGCCCGAGATCTTCGTCCGAGCCCGTGAAGTGAATCAGATGCTCATGGCACTGGTGCGTCACGCACTGAGCGCACTCCCGGAAGACAGAGGCCAGGTATCGATTCAGGCCAAGAGCTTGGACGAGGCCGTGGTCATCGAGATCTCGGATACGGGCCCCGGCCTGGACGAGACGACCCAGCGAGGCCTTTTCGACGTGAGCCTTCGGCGCGCTGGCCAGCGGGTAGAGGCCGACTTCGACTTGCCGACGGCCCAGGCCATTGCCCATCGCCATGGGGGCGACATCTCGGTCGATTCCGAGCTCGGCCAGGGCACGACCTTCAGGGTGCGTTTGCCCGTGGGCTCACCGAACAACCTGGCGCCCGACCCAGCCTGAAGGACCCGAGCGGCCCCCAATCACGTCCTGCGTGCCTTGCGCTTCCCTACTCCGCCGGTCCGGGTCATGCTCCTGAGATGGCGGGCGGCTGGTCCAAGGATGGGGCGGTGCAGGAGCAGATAGACGCGAGCGTCGACTCGGCGGTCGAGCGCGCGCGGGCGCGGCTGAGTGGAGGCGAGAGCCTGAGCCACTGCGAAGACTGCGACGCGCCCATCCCCGAGAGACGGCGGCAAGCGCTCCCCGGCGTCCGCAGGTGCGTCACTTGCCAAAGCGAGGACGACCAGGCCGAGAAGGCCCGGACCCTCTTCAATCGGCGGGGAAGCAAGGACAGCCAGCTCAAGTAGGCTGGCGCCGCTGTGACAAGAACTCCGAAGTGAATCCGTTACTTGGCGTTCGTCGGGTCGGCGTCTGCGGTGCCAGCATGGGCGTCGTTCGCAGCAGCCTCTTTTTTTGGAGTCGCACTACCCGCGCGGAAGACCATCTTGCGGAAGTCTTCGACGAAGCGACAAATCTGTTCGGTACTCAAGGAGCGGCAGTACTCGAGATGTTCTGCCGTGAAGTACTGAACCGGTCGCACCTTCATGGGAGTTGCTCCAGATAGTGCGGATGTCTACGAGACGGCTAGGATCCTTCTCGGTCAATGAAGGACCAGGCGATGAGATTCCGATTCTCGATGTAGTCATCGCGATTGGCGAAGATTTCTCCCGCCGTCACCGGCAAGCGCCCCACGAAGCCGAGGCTTGTCAGAGCGGCTTCGGCGGCCTCGTAGTTCAACCGGTCGAGCGCAAGCACCGCGTCGAGGTCGATGGTGCCACGCACCGCGCCGTGCAGAGCAACCGCAAACCCGCCCGCGATGCCGCAGCGCACTCCGGCTTCTTGTGGTCACCGAACCTGACCGATGGAGAAGTGGGAGGAAGCTGCTCCGCAGCGCCTCAGGATGCACTAGGTGGAGTCTGGCAACGAGGAAGACCCTGCAGGTCACTGCTTCGAACGTTCTCAACCCGAACTTGCGCCCCTCACAAGCAACCACGCCCGAAGTCTTCGCACAGGTCATACAACCTGGGCGCAGTGACAAGGCCGCTGGGAGACACACCGACGATCCAGAAAGCCAAAGTAAAAATGCCACCGTCCATCTCGACGACCAATCGACCCTCTTTATCCCTCTCTCCTTGAAGCCAAAATGCCGTCAACAACTCACCCGTCGTCGGCGGCGGTCGTCCCATGATCCCCAGCAGGTTGTCTTGTGAAACCCCCTCGAAAGTCAGCCTCTGCCCTTCCTCAAGGCCGAAGTCCGAGCAAACTGGACCGCATCCACTGGCTGGGAGAGGTGGCTCGGATGGAAGATCTTCAATCACTTGAAGAATTGGCGAGGGAGGTGACTCTGGATCCAACCTTGATGGTCCTACCGCGATTGTACTTCGAAAGCGTTCTTGACAAGCCTCAGCTTCACCGGCAGGCGGGAGCCGAGTGGCGAAGGCCAAGAGAGCTATCAACCCAAGTCCGGCTGACCTTCTCATCGCGTCAGCCTACCAATTCGAAACCATCTTCGGATCCATCGATCTTGCTCCCCTCCGATCTCGGGAAGCCCACATGACGTGCAGCATCGACCTCTGTGAACTAGCTGCGAGAGTCCGGGCGGGTTGGTCGACGAGAAGTGCATCTACAGGGCCTTTATCCGTAGACCAATACGCTTCCTAACCTCCCTGCCAAGGACCCTACAGATGTCCTGGCTCTTCACCGGCATCTCCTCGAGTGTTCTCTTCAAAGCGCTCTCCACCATCTCCAGGGTGTTGGTGAGCTCCTGCGCCAGGTAGCGCGGCTGGAAGCCGAGCTCTCGAGCTACGGCGAGCCACGTGTCTTTCTTGATCCGGTCTGGATCAGAGACCTCGGCGAGGCGCATGGCGAGGCGGCGGTCGATGC
>JBCCQA010000063.1:0-5317 GCA_039024635.1 Myxococcota bacterium
AGATGGATGGTCCGGTGGTGATTCGGGTGGCTCTTGGGGAACCGACGTCGGTGATGTAGACGCTAGCGCCCCCGATAGTTCGCCGACACGCTTCACGCGGTCGCGGGCGCGACGGCCGCCTGCAAAACGGACGACGACTGCTCGGCGATATCTCAGACTGCTCTCGACTGTCGTGACGCCGGGAAGGGCGAGGCCCGGTTTGCAGTCTGTCCGCTGGCGACCGCCTCCAACGGCATGCAGCACTTCATGTCTTGGATGGGGAAGCTGGCAGACTCGGTCTGCCTGTCCAAGTGTCGCTACAGCATCTCGTGCCCCAAGAACGTAGTGGCAAAGTGCGTCGAGCTGAAGGACTGGGTATGCTGCTCCCTGGGCCTGTCACCTACGATCCGGAGACCGGGGCCTTGCCCAGCAGACGATGCGAGATGGTGCCCGTTGCGGAGCGGAAGGGACCAAGGAAGACACGTCTCTAGCGCTGCTTCCAGTGCTGCAGGACGACAGCAGTATAGCAGGTCATAAGTTTCAGGCCGACATCATGACCCAGAGTCATCCGATCAGCTCCGTCTTCTGGCGCGATCCTCTTGGCAATCAGGTCAAAGAGGTTCGACTGACTCAAATGCTGAAAGACAAGTACCAGAGGCCAGTAGCGAGCCTATTCCAGTAGAAGGCCGTCGCTACTGGTCCTCGAACGCTCATTCGGCTTGAAAGGCCCTCCATCGGTGTCCGCTGCCGACGGAAGCACAGGCGTGATGCCGAGGTTCATGACCGTGCGAAGCAGGGGACGCGCTCCTCGATGGTCGGTGAACCTTTCCTCGCACCTCCTGAAAGATCGGTCCGGGCTGTTGGCCCCAGCCTTCCCGGCCGGACGATGGACATGACAGGGTGACCGAGTGCAACCCTGCACTGCTGGACGGCCGAGCGGAGCTGGGCCGTGGTGACCTTTCGTTTCGGCGAGATGGAGCAAGGCACCCGTCGAGCGCCTGATGCGGGAGATGGGCTTGAAGGGTGTCGTTCTGGGCAAGAAGCCTCGGACGAGGCGGTCCGCCGAGGACGCCGCAGAGCGGACGAATGATCTCGTCGACCGAGTCTTCACGGCGTCTGCTCCAAGCGGAAGAAAGTTGACAGATTTCTAAGCGCGCTCAACGAAGGTACCGGGGTTCCTATCGAAGGACTATCACCGTCAGAATCCGCAGATCCTCCACGTTTGGACCGATGCGTATCGACTTCGGACATCTGGCTTCTTGGCTGCTGGGGTCGATGGAACTTACGCGAGGGGACGGGGTGGCCCGCGTCTTTGGCCTTCGAGCTCCGGTGCGCGGAAGACTTGCCCGAACCGCGGAAGGCGGTTGTCGTTCAGCCGGCGCCGAGATGGCGCCCTGGCTCTGCGAAGACGAAGAGCTGCGTCTCGGCGGTCCGCAGTCCCGAGCTACTCCGATGACCGCTGAGCTCGGATATCCACGGGGTGGCTCGAGACCATTTCCTGGTCGCCGAAAGGAGGCCAACGAGTCCGTGTGGACCAGCCCGCTCGCCATCATTCGAAGGAGCCCCTAAGCGATCGTCGGTTCAGACAGATTTGCAGGCTTAGAGGCTTCGTGTCGTCGGATGAAAACTACCAGGGTTCGTGATAGCCGGATCCAATGATAATGCTGGGCTCTGATGCTTCTCTTGTCGCTCGGATGCGACGGAGAGCCTGACGGGCCCGATACATATTCGAGTTCCTCGTGACCCCACTGTGCTCCCTTGAAGGGCAAGCGATGCCTCTGCTGAGGCTACTCTCGTCTCCGGTCTGTCCGCGAGGCCGCCCACCAGACATTTTCTGTCCACCATACACTCTAGGTTCGAGTGCGAGGGTCTCGCGCTGCTCGCGCGTGCATCCTCCCGGTCAAGGCGTCCAGAAGGAGGAAGCCACGAATGGAAAGTAGTTCCGACTTCGCCGACGCGACGTTCTCCGTCACCGGAGATCTCCTTCCTATCGACCACGGTTATGCGCTGTTCTCTGCTGTCTCGAGACTCGTCCCACAGATCCATGAGCACCCCGCATGGGGACTACAGACCATCCCAGGACGGCAAGCCGAGAAGGGGCTGCTGTCGTTGGGAAAGAGCTCCGCCCTCAGAGTCAGGCTCCCAACTGAGCATGTCGGCTTCCTCTTCCCGCTGATCGGAGCTCAGCTGAATGTTGCAAACCACGAGCTTCGGGTGGGCACGCTCACCCTCCACCCTCTCGTACCTGCAGCTTCGCTGTGGTCGAAGTTCGTGACGGCGAAAGGCCATCTGGAGCCAGAGACGTTCTCCAACCAGATCCAGACGCAGTTGGCGGAGATCGAAGACCTCGGCCAGGAACCATCCAGCATCGAACTGCTCGTCGCGCACCGCCGAATCATGCGAATCAAGGGCAAGAAGATCGTGGGGTTCGTGGTCGAGGCGCACGGGCTGGAGGCCCAAGCGTCTCTTCGCCTTCAGCAGGTCGGCCTCGGAGGGCGGCGCCACATGGGAGCGGGTCTCTTCATCAAGAAGACCCGACGCGAGCCATGACTGCGACTTTGCCCGAGCGACTGCTGGCAAAGGGGCATCGGTCGTCGAGGGCGCCATTGAGTCTCGAGCAGCATCTGTTTGAGACCGACCAGGCAGCGGTCGCCCTGTTCGGACCTGGCAGGCGTTGGGCCCGGAGCTTCTGTCGCTTCTTCAAGCTCGGCGAAGACCTCGACACCTTCTTGCTGAATCTACGACTCGCGGCCCTATTTCACGACATAGGCAAGGCGAACGAAGACTTCTTGCGTGCGATGCTGGCTAAGGGATTCGAGCGCCAGACGCTACGACACGAGCATATCAGTGCCCTCATACTGCATCTGCCGTCAGTCCGCGGCTGGCTAAGTCAGAACCCACGCATTGATCTCGAAGCCGTGACGGCGGCCGTTCTTTCTCATCACCTCAAAGCGGGGCCTCCAGGCGACGACTACGCCTGGGCGCAGCCGCGAGCCCATCGGCGTTCTGTTGAGCTGTTCCTGAAGCACGCCGAGATCGATGCGACCTTCTCGAGAATAGCGTCCCTAGCGGCTCTTGAAGGCCCACTGCCTGTTTTGCCTTCGTCTTCGCTAGAGTTTCGAGACCAACGGCTGTCGGAGCCTTGGGGTAGGGCGCTTCAAGACGGGCTGAGAGCCACGAACCCTTACCGGCGAAAGCTGAAGAAGGACCCCACCCGCCTCGGCCTTCTTCTGGCGGTGAAGGCCGGTCTCATAGCCGCCGACTCCGTCGCGTCGGCCCTGTTCCGAGAGCAGAAGCGAATCGACGCATGGGTCTCAACCGCTATGCTTGACCCTCTGTCGCCTCAGCAGCTTGAGACCGCCATCATTAGGCCTCGTCTTCGCTCCATTCATCCTGAGGCCCAACTGAAGGACTTCCAGCGAGAGGTGGCGCGGCGGGGGCCCCGCGCGTTGCTACTAGCCGCTTGCGGCTCAGGAAAGACGTTGGCGGCCTGGGCCTGGGCCAAAGCGCAGCTCGATAGCTTCGAGCTTGGACGTGTTCTCTTCCTCTACCCGACGCGAGGAACCGCCACCGAGGGTTACAGGGACTACGTGGGCTGGGCCCCAGAAGGAGAGGCCGACCTCATGCATGGGAGCGCAGCCTACGAGCTCCAAGAGATGGCCCGGAATCCCCCCGAGTCGATCGCCGGGAAGCGAACTTACGACGAGGCCGTTGAAAGGCTGTACTCTTTGGCGCACTGGCCCAAGCGGTACGTGAGCGCCACAACCGACCAGTTCCTCTCTTTCCTCGAGCATCGCTACGGAGGTCTCTGCATGGTGCCCGTCATCGCCGATTCGGCCATCGTGATTGATGAAGTCCACAGCTACGACGATGCGATGTTCAGGAGCTTGCTCTCGTTCCTCCGGCATTTCGACGGCCCGGTTCTATGTATGACCGCCACACTTCCGGCTGGTCGGCAGCGGCAGCTAGAGGAATGCGGTCTTGAGGTCTTTCCTGATTCGAGCGCTTCCGTGGAGCTTCGAGAGTTGCGGGCCGCCGAGACTCGCACGCGGTACCAGATCGAAACCCTCACAAGAGAGAGCGAGGCAGACGAGATTGCTGTGGACGGCTTTCGCGCGGGCGAACGGGTTCTCTTCGTCGTCAACACGGTCAACCGATGCCAAGAAACCGCCGAGAGGCTGGCCGCCCAGCTTAGGCACGAGGTGCTCGTCTACCACAGTCGATTTCGCCTGATGGACCGGAAGCGAGCACACGAAGCCACCGTCGCCGCCTTTCAGCAGAGGACGAAGCCTGTCTTGGCAGTGACCACGCAGGTTTGTGAGATGAGTCTGGATATCGATGCGGACTTGCTGATCACGGAGTACGCGCCCGTGACCTCACTTGTGCAGCGGTTTGGCCGCGCCAATCGCAAGGGGCTCCGGGGGCTCGGCAAACTGTTCGTTCTCACTCCGTCCTCACCAAGGCCCTATGGCGAAGAAGAATT
Source organism: Myxococcota bacterium (assembly GCA_039024635.1). Taxonomy (GTDB): domain Bacteria; phylum Myxococcota; class Kuafuiibacteriia; order Kuafuiibacteriales; family Kuafuiibacteriaceae; genus Kuafuiihalomonas. The sequence goes on from JBCCQA010000063.1 coordinate 4,463, forward strand.
GGCAGAAGGCCGGAGCCTCATCGCTGCTCTTTCCGGCCGACCTATATCTCAGGCCGACCTCGCGGCTGCTCTGCTGGAGCACGCCGGCGAAAGACCGAAGGTCGACGAGTACGCTTCATTCGTTTCATCCGGCTATTATGCCAGACCTGGCGACTTCAGAGAGATTGATGAGTTCACCCAGACGGCCATCCTCGATTCAGACCTGGAGATGGTGAAGGAGCTTTCGAGACATCATCGCCCGCTGGACGCCTTCCTGGTACCCGTCCCCAGAAGGGGCGTCGAAACCGAAGACCCACCTTCACAGCTGCCGCCTTACCTACGAGTCGCCTCCGCCCAGCAGTATTCTCCATACTTGGGCTTCCTCAGCTCTCGAGGCGCCACATGAAGACTTTGAAGCTGCGGTACGATCTTGCAGACCTGCCTTCTTCTCAGCATAGGGCAGGACTCGCCGGCCTCGTCGCCATGCTCGATTGGCGGCGTGACAGCGTGGGAAGCACGAAGGGAATCGCTAGGCTCGCCGAACTGTCTTTCTCCCACGCCATCTTGGAGCTCGACCAAGCCGGCCTAGAGGACCTCTTCGATCACCTCTACGCGGCGACCGAAGAAGATCGACCAGAGCCCAAGCCGAGGAGGAACAAGAAGACAGGTGAAGCCGTCCCCTGGAGGAGAACCGAGGAGCGAGAGGTAGCCAACGCGAAAACGGGCAAGACTACCACCAAGACCTACTACTTGTACCCGCAGATCGTTCCGCGAGGTGCCTTCCTCCTTGAGCGCGACCCCACGCGAGAAGGCGAGGGCGGTCTGTGGGTGAAGCTGTGGAGGGACATGACCTGGCAGATCATGCGAGGGGTGCCA
>JBCCQA010000064.1:0-5238 GCA_039024635.1 Myxococcota bacterium
GCTCAACCGTGCCGTGGCCGAGCTACTGGACAACGCGGTGGACGCGATCGCGGCTCGCGGGGGCGGAGGTCGAATCCAGCTCGAGGCCGAGGTGGTCGAAGATCAGATCCGAATCGCGGTCACCGACGACGGCGTCGGCCTAAGCGAAGAGCAAAAGGGCGGACTCTTCGAGGTCGGCTTCAAGAAGGGGGAGCGGGTGGCGATGGGCTTCGGCTTGCTGTCCGCTCGGAAGGCGGTCCGGGCTCATGGCGGACACATCCACGTCGACAGCCAACTCGGGGCAGGCGCTCGTTTCGAGCTGACCCTGCCCCTGGTCCATCCGGGCCCCAGCCTGGCCGAAGATCTTCTCAGCGGGCCCCGATGAGCCTCTGCTCGCCGTCGAAGGTGCTCAATGTCAGTACGAAGGGATCGGTGGGGTAGGTCAGGGCCTGCTCTTCCAGAATGCCGATGGCGATCTGCTCTCCCATCCGAACGCTGTCGTAGTAGTCGCTGTAATAGTGAACGCCAGCCATGTTGCGGCCGATGGAGATGTTGGCGGCCAGCTTGTTCAGCTCACCCTCCAGAGTGAGCGGCGCCTTCACCTTCACCGGGACGAGCTGAGAGCCATCCTCGCTGGCGCGAAAGGCCACGAAGCTCTCCTGGTCATCGGGGTCTGGCCGACGAAAAGAGATGCCCTTCTTCTTCGAACTCAGGAGCACGGCCCCGGTGTCGAAGTAGGCCTTGAGGATGGTTGTACATGCGCCCGCCACCGTGGCGTGACCGGCGCCGTAGGCCGGATGCATGGGCGAGCCCTCTTGAAAGGCCATCGGGAGAAGGAAGTTGTCGTCGTAGTCGGGGCAGACCTTCAATGAGGGGTCTTTGGATTTCGCCAACTGCTTGGCCTTCTTGAAGGCCTTGAGAGCGTCTAGGGTCGGTCCGAGTCGCTTCTTCGACTTCATGTCCGAGAAGAGATTGCAGAGCTCGGGATGGGCGTCTTCGATGGCATGGGCGCACTCAACGCGACCGGCCAGGGTTTCGGGCCGAAGTCGTCGGTGGATGTTGAACTTTTGGTAGCGGACGGCCTTCAAGGCTCGGGTCGCGACCTCGGTGACCAAGGTCAGGATGTGGGGACCGCCGTAGAGCGCGAAGCCGCCCGCTTGGCGAAGTGCCGATACTACGCCCCCGGAACCGTTCGGGAAGTTGAAGCTTCCCATCCCCGAGAGCTGATCGAAGGCCGGGTCGCTCGGGCTCCTTGCACTCAGCAGCTGAAGGCAGGCATTCAGGTAGGCTTCGTACAAGGCGTCGTCGTGCACGTAGGTTGCCATGTCTCGCGGGGTCGAGATGAAGCGCCGCGCTCTATTGGGGTCGAAGAGTGTCTCGTTGTTTCGAACGTTCTCTCCGTTCTGGACGCAGAGCCAGCTCGGCTTGTCGAGCATCCAGTCGCAGGGGCGGGCCACGGGAATCCGCTGGTCGATGCGAAGCCCCCCGTAGCGGATCTGACCCGAGGAGACTTCCGTCCCCTGTTCGTTCTCCAGGTCTTCGTTGCCGATGAGGAGGAGCTGCGACACGTAGGGACCGACTTCGCAGCCCGGCGAGGATCCTCGGAAAGCGGTGCCTGTGCTGAGGGTCTTCGGAGGTGGTTTGTCATCCGAAGCCACCCGCCGTGGTCGTCCGCCGCCCTGGCCGGAGATGTCGAAGACCATGTCGTTGAGTCGCTTCACCGAAGCCTGGACCTCGGCTCCGCCCCCGTCTTCGAAATCCTTGAAGTGAATGTCCCGCAGGATCGCGAGCTCGTAGACCTCGGCCATCTCGTAGTCGAGCTCGGTCGACCCTAGCTCGGGCGCTGGCGCCATGGTGACCGCCTGGGCGTCGGGACCCTGGAGATCGTAGGCGGTGCCTGCGGTGGGTGCCTCCCACTGGCGGCGATTGGGCTCGCCCTCGGTGTTTCGGATGTCGGGAACCGGGACCGAGCTGGTGAAGGGGTCGATGAAGCCTTCGGCGATGGCCCGACGAAAGGCCTCGTAGTGGGCGGGGTCTTTGACGAGCCCCGTCTTGTCGTCGTGATCCAGACCCTTGGTGAAGCTCATCGGGTAGTGGCTGTGGGCGTAGCGCTGCTCGTCGGGGTTGGCTTCGTGAGGGGGGTGGGCGCGGCTTTGTGCAAGCTCGGCTGCGCTCAGGCGAGTGCGATGACTGTTTTCTCTGCGATTGATGCTCATGATCTTCCTTCCATTCCGGGTCTCGGCCCGGAGGGAGGCTAGGGGCCATGGCACAGTTTCGAGAAGGAATGCGGTCGAGGGGGCATGTCACGTGACACTGTGTGACACTGAGGAAGGCCCATGGACGGTCGCTCACTCGCGACGCTGGGCGCGCACGCTTTGGCCGCCTTGGTTCCATATGAGGGCGCTTGCCGGGCCTTCGTCGGAAAGGATGAAGCGACCGCTGGCCTGGACGGCGCTGAGCTCGAAGGTGTGGTCGCCGACCGGGGTCAGGGGAAAGGCCGGTTGGCCGGTCCCCTGCACGTAGATTCGACTGTCTCGGAGGGAGATGCTGAGACTGAAGGTGGGCTGGATGAGGTACTCGCCGACGTAGCGTCGAAGCAGAGCTTCTGAGACCTCGACGACAGGTTTGAAGGTGAGCTCGACCGGCTTGCCCTCCAAGATGTCGAGCATCGCCTGGCCCACGCGATCCAGGTCCGGGGTGGCCGTGTTGGACAGCACTACCACGCCGAAGGCTCCGGGCTTCAGGCCGATGAAGGCGTGGCTACCCATGGTCTGTCCGTTGTGCCATCGCCGACCCTGGCCATCGATGTGCCAGCCCAAGCCGATGCCGCCCGGACCGGGTAGGGGCGTGGTTTGGGCCTGAGTTCGGGCCATGGCCGACGCCAGCGCGCCTTGGCCGTCTTCGGACGTGAGCTGAGCCTGAACGAAGCGCAAGAGCGCGGGCGCGGACGCGCGAAGGGCCCCGGCCGGTGCGAAGGCGTCGAAGGTCCACGACGGTTGGGGCACACCGGCCTCGTCGTAGGGCTGGGCGTCGCCTTCCGCCGGGCTGAGGCGGAGTGAGGATAGCTCCAGGGGTTCGAGGACCCGCATTCCGAGGAGCGCTTCGTAGCTTTGCCCGGCGTGGCGGGCCAGGAGCTGACCGAGGACCGCCATTCCGAAGTTGCTGTAGGTGTAGCGCTGGGGGCCGAGCTCCGTCTCGGCGAGGGCCGCCCAGAGCCTGGAAAGCTCGTAGTCGACGTAGGGTTGGGTGCCGTCCTTCGGGGCGAAGTTGGCCGGCATTCGGGGCAGGCCGGAGCTGTGGTTGGCCAGGGCCACGAGCCGTATCGCACCGACCTCGTCCGAGACCTCCAGGTCCGGCGCGAGGTCACGAATGCGGGCGTCCGCATCCACCTCCCCTCGCTCGATGGCGTCGGCCAGAAGGAGCGCGGTGAATACCTTGGTCACCGAGCCGGCTTCGTAGAAGGTGCCTTCGACCGAAGCGGGCAGGCCCTTCGACGACTCGCCGTAGGCTCGGGCCCAGACCCGTCCGTTCTTGACGACCGCCGCCGAGATGCTCTGCGCCCGCCCCGCATCCACCGGGGCCCTGGCCGCCTGGTCGAGGGCGGCTTCCCAGGAAGGTGCGGGGCCGAACTCGGACACGGCGTCGTCAGGCCCCGACCTAGAGACGGCGCCATCGGGCACCGACCTAGAGACGGCGCCATCGGGTGCCGAGGCGGCGCAGCCCCAGAGGAGGAGGAGCGAGGTAGGACCGAGAGTTCGCATGACCCGGGCCCAGGCCTATCGAGCGCCTGGGTCGGAGTCATCCCTTCTGAACGCGCTCGCCTCAGCGGCGGTGACCATGCAGGCGGAACGCCTGGGCGACCGCCTGGAGGGGCCCTTCGGACTGGGCTTGAAGCGTGCGCAGGGTCTTGGCGGGATCGTCGAGGCCGCCCGATTCGTAGAAGGCCTGGACGAAGGCTTGGGTTTCTTTGTCGGGGACCAGGGCGTCGGAGGCGAGCACCCACTTGGCGCCCGAGATGAGGAAGGCGTCGGCGAGGCTCATCTTCTCTTGCTGGCTAAGTTGGGTGCCCTTGCCGGTCTCGCATCCGCTGAGGACGACGGTGCCGACCTTGGGCCGAAGGGCGACGAGATCTTCCAGGCTGAGCTGCTGCTCGTCGGCCAGAACCAAGTGGGCGCTCCATGCGTCGGCGGCGCTGCCCACGCCGTGGCCGGTGAAGTGGAGGTGGCGCGCGCTCTCGAGTCCGGCCAGGACCCTGGTCATGTCAGCCTCGGCCCCGTCTAGACGACGGGCCTTCAGACGCTGGCTGACCCAGGCCCCCTCTTGGCTCGCAAAGGGTAGGTCGCCGCTGGGGTTCGATAGGACCAAGGCCTCCCCCCTCGGCGCGAGAGGTGTTCGGGTCAACAAGGACGCGAAGGGGAGGTCGGAGCGACTGGTGTCGGGCGAAAGTGAGAGATCTTTGGGCCAGGGGCCCACGCCGTAGACGTGGCGGCGCCCCCGAAGGAGGGCCGCCACCGAGCTCGAAATCGGATCCTCCGGTGCGGCCTGCTGGTAGGCGGCGGTGGTGGAGGTGACGGCGAAGCGGAAGGCGCGGCCCTTGAGTTCGGCGACCAGAAGCAGGGCCTCGTCCTCCTGCAGGACGTCCTGCAGTTCTTTCCGGCTCACCCCCTCGACTTGGGTCGTGCCGCCGGCCTCCAGGGCCTCGTAGGCCGCCTCGAAGGCCTCGTCCATCTCGGCCCGCAGGGCCTTCTGCTGCTGCAAAGCGGCCGCCACCGCCTTCATGCCTTCGGGCTCGGCTCGCCGCAGCTCGGCGTAGTCTTCCTTGAGTCGGCGGTAGCGACCAAGGCGCTCCAGGTAGGTGGTCCGGGCCTGGCCCTCGAGGCGGCTCACCCGCAGTCGACTCTCCAGGTCCCGCAGCGTCCGGCCGCTCTCTTCGTCCAAGACGCGAAAGGCCGCGTCTTCGTCACCTTGCGAGAGGAACAAAGCCACCGCGTCCGCGACTACTTCGGCCCGGTCGGCGGCAAAGGTGGAGCGACCAAAGCGCAGAGGTGCCCCGAGCATGGTGTCCCGTCGGATTCGAAGCGCAGCCTCGTAGGCCAACCGAGCGGCGGCCCGCTCGTCCTGGGCCTCGGCCACCCGGGCCAAGCCGTGGTGGGCCTGCCACACGTAGTCCGGATTCTGGTCTTCTAGCCCCCGGTCCACCACCTCCCGGTAGGCGCTCCCCGCCTCGACCCAAGACCGCCCCTGCTCGGCCAGCCGCCC
>JBCCQA010000065.1:0-5110 GCA_039024635.1 Myxococcota bacterium
GTCCTGCGGCTGCTGCCGATCTGGATCGAAGACTACAACGAGAATCATCCCCATAAGGGCCTCAAGATGAGGTCCCCGAGGGAGTATCGCCGGGGCAACTCGGCCTGAATTTGGTGTCCGGTTTGACGGGGGCAACTACACACCTTTGGACCGAAGCCAAATGGATCAGCATCTATCGGGTTATTCCCGTCAACCGGCCACTCGAATGACCACGCAAAAACACCGCTACAGTCGAGAAGACTCTGCTGGACCCAGGAAGCCACGCAACGCCTGCGAAGCTCCTGAGCCAGGACCGTGTTCCCCTTGGCCTTCGGAGAGGCATCCTACTTTGGCTCCTCTCTTGCTCCAGGGAGTCCCGGCCCTTACCCTATTGACGTGGTGTTCGAGGCAGGTACGTTCTCCGAGTCAGGGTATACGGAGCCCATCTACCGAGACCCCATGTTCCCCAACTGAATTTCCTGCGGGTCCAATGAGGTTCGTCGATCGCGTTCTCATGACAGTGGTTGATCCCGTCACTCGTGCTGGCGGGACTTCGACTGTGTACGGGGAAGGCGATGAGTAGCCTCATCCCCTTCGGCCTTGCTCTCGTTGCTGCTTTGCTTGGCGGCTGCTCGGACGACGCTGGGCGGACCCTGGAGACTCCGGATCACCTGATTCAAGATGAAGGCCAACCAGACCAGGGAGTCCTGGATCTAGGAGAGGACTTGGGGAGTATTACGGAAGGATGCGTGGCTACAGGCGAGTCCTGCCCAGGTTTTCGTCTTTCCCTTGACCAAGAGTGCGAGGAGGATACGACCGGCGCGTTAAATACCGTATTTGACCCCAGGCTGGAATTTGGAGGCGACGGCGAGCATCTTCTCGCCTTCACGGCACCTACTGACGGCACTTTTCAGGTTAAATTTGAGCCTCCCAATGGGAATGACGCATGTGGAATCTCCGTCTACGACTCAATGGGCGAGCCGCACTCGCCGCAGACCGATTGTCCTTCTAGCCCGCTTCAGACCACGGACTTGGACGGCGTCTACTACAGTGGACAACAAGTATCTCTGGTAGGAGGCCAGGAGTTGTTGATTGCTGTAGGGTGCCCGGCTTGGGTCAACCAACGGGAAGGACGCTATTCTCTCACAGTTCGCAAACTCTAGGGGCATGCTGAAGTTCACCATGAAAGGAGTCATGCTGACTAATCTGACGCGGTGCGGCTTCGCGCATCCAAGAGCTACGGTCTGACCCTTCGCACGTACACCGCCCCGCTAAACTGAGCAGCGTTGTTGTCTTGGTCTCCGTTCACACCAGTGGCGGCGCTGGACTCCCCATTGGTCCCGACGGCCAAGGTGTCGCCGTCGAGGGCGACGGTCCCGCCGAAGAAGTCCCCCTCGTCCGTGTTCGAGGCCTTAAGGTAGGCCGCCTGGCGCCACGTCGTGCCCGAGCGTGTGAAGATATACACCGCGCCGCTTTGCAGCGCCTCGTTGTTTGCTTGGTCTCCGTTCACGTCGGTGGCGGCGCTGGACTCCCCACGGGCCCCGACGGCCAAGACGTCGCCGTCGAGGGCGACGCTCGAGCCGAACCTGTCGTCCTCGTCCGTGTTCGAGGCCTTGAGGTCAGCCTCCTGGCGCCACATCGTCCCCGACCGAGTGAAGACGTACACGGCACCACTGCGAAAGGAATCGTTGTTGGCTTGGTCTCCGTTCACGCCGGTGGCGGTGCTGGACTCCCCGAGGGCCCCGACGGCCAAGGTGTCGCCGTCGAGGGCGACGCTCCAGCCGAACTGGTCGTCCGCGTCCGTGTTCGAGGCCTTGAGGTAGGCCTCCTGGCGCCACGTCGTGCCCGAGCGTGTAAAAACGTACACCGCGCCGCTGATGAACGCGTCGTTGTTGGCCTGGTCTCCGTTCACGCCGCTGGCAGTGCTGGCCTCCCAGTTGGCCCCGACGGCCAAGGTGTCGCCCTCGACGGCGACGCTGAGGCCGAACTGGTCGTCCTCGTCCGTGTTCGAGGCCTTGAGGTACGCCTCCTGACGCCACGTCGTGCCCGAGCGCGCGAACACGTACACCGCACCGCTTCCCGTAGCGTCGTTGTTGGCCTGGTCTCCGTTCACACCGGTGGCGGCGCTGGCCTCCGAGGGCGCCCCGACAACCAGAGTATCGCCGTCGAGGGCGACGCTGAGGCCGAACCTGTCGTCCTCGTCCGTGTTCGAGGCCTTGAGGTAGGCCTCCTGGCGCCACATCGTCCCCGACCGCGTGAAGACGTACACCGCACCACTTCGCCTAGCGTCGTTGTTGGCTTGGTCTCCGTTCACGCCGGTGGCCGCGCTGTCCTCCCAACTGGCCCCGACGGCCAAGGTGTCGCCGTCGAGGGCGACGCTCGAGCCGAACAAGTCGGGCCCGTCCGTGTTCGAGGCTTTGAGATAGGCTTCCTGGCGCCACATCGTCCCCGACCGAGTGAAGACGTACACCGCACCACTTCCCGTAGCGTCGTTGTTGGCTTGGTCTCTATTCACGCCGGTGGCGTCGCTGTCCTCAGAGGAGGCCCCGACGGCCAAGGTGTCACCGTCAAGGGCGACGCTATCGCCGAAGAAGTCGGCCTCGTTCGTGTTCGAGGCCTTAAGGTAGGCCTCCTCGAAGCGCTCGCAAGACACGCCGAGCACAACCGAGCAGGCGTCCGATTCGCACATCGTATCCGGGCCGGTGGCATCGTCGCCTGCGGCGTTCGCGGAGCCGGCCGGACAAGCCACGCACGCACCCTCCAGCACGCGCTCATTCACTGCGCACAGCTCGGACTCGCCCGGCTCAAAGCCACCCGGCGTGTCTTCGCACCCCGCGACCAGTGCGGCCGTCATAACGAGTGCTGCCTGGAGTTCTCTACGGCCCATGCTGGGGAGTGCGTGTAGCGCGCCTATCCGTCATCGGTCAGGCCGGAATCCTCACTCAAACCGAATCCGCTCCGCCTCAGACCTGAGACTCTTCTCCGAGCTCCTCACGTACAGCTGGGTCGTCCTGACGTCGGCATGCCCCGCCATCTGGGCCGCCGTCTGAAGGGACCCTCCCGCCTCCACGTAGGCCGTGATGCCGGTGGCCCGAAAGCTGTGGGTGCAGAGGTTCCCGTCCATTCCGAGACGCTCGGCCCTCCGCTTCACCATCTGGAGGACCGTATTCCGCTGCATCACCTTCCGGTGGCCTTCTGGCGGGCCCCTCGAGGCGGCCAGACGCCCTGAAAGAGCGGGGCCTGCTTCTCGGTGATGCCTGCGGCCTCGAGCCACTGCAGGACCGCTGAGGCCGCCTCGTGGTGCAGGGCCTGACGGTGCTGTTCTCCGCCTTTGCCTCATAGGTAGACGCTGTAGCCGGCCCCAGAGGACTCGAAGTCTCCCACTCTCAGTCTGAGCGCCGTCGACACCCGCGGGAAGGCATAGGCCATGGTCGAAATGAGGGCCCTGTCCCGAAGCCCCACCAGGCTCTCGGTCTCAATGGCGTCGAGGAGCTTTCGCATGTCGGGGCCTTCGAGATGGGGTGTCTTGCCGCCGCGACGTCCTCGAGGCCCCGGCCCTGGGTGTCCCACCAGCTCAAGAACGGGAGCACCGCACGGGCGTAGGCCTCGGCGGTGTTTGGGTTGGGGAGATGGCTCGTGAAGAACGTCAGGACACGTTGAATGACGGACTCGCCGGCGTTGGTGAGGATGGCCGGGAGGGGGGCGCCCGAGGCTTAGGTGGTCGGGACCAGGGCGCTCGAGGAGGGCATGGCCCATGTGATCAGGCGGAGATCGCAGGGTCAATGCCGGCCCAGTGCCCGACCGAACTGTCTGGTCAGAAGTCCTCGAACACGCATTCCAGCTCCCTGACCTGATTCGGCTCGAAGTCGACGTTGAACTCGACTCGGCAGGCCTGACGAAAGAGCTCGAGTGCCCCTCCATTGCTTGCTCCTTGGAAAAAATAAATCGGCTCCTCGTATCCTCTAAGCCTGCCCCCCTCCCCGAGAACTCGAAAACATCGAAGCCTTCGACCGTTCTTACAAGGTTGGCCTGAAGTTCGGTCTGAAGCTCGGGGTCGAGGTCTTCACGGCGAGTTGTGAACACGTTCCTAACGAGTCCTTCCGATACTCGTACCCGCACCGTGTCTAGGTCGCACACCGAAACCTCCTCGGTGGCACCCCCACATCCAAAGGGAACCGCCCTTTCGCGGGTCACTCCATAGGTTCCAGCCGGATGAAACGACACGATGACGTCGCTCGGGTCCAGAGCACCGCTTCGCGGCACCGAAGCCAGCTCGATGCGCCTCGTGAAGGTCGTGCCGAAACTCTCTCCATCGTCCCACGGGCAAATGACACCCGAACCCTGCCCGTGGGAGAGCGGTGAATCGATGGACCAAACCAGGCCCACGAGAAGGATGACGAGAGCCGGTCGCCAAGACCCAAGACGCCAGGCTGCTGAGCGTGTCTTCGGCATTGCTCTCGCTCCTACCTGAAGAAGCCTTTCAGATACCCAGCTACCGATGCGTACTCGTCCAAGACGACCTGTTCTGGCTCAAGGCTCGTCTTGGTCAGAATCCACGTTCGTGGCCGTCGCTAGGACCGTGGTCAAAATTCTTCGAACAAGCATGGAATCATCTCCTGGAGCTCTGATGGGTCGAAGTCAAAATTGACTCGGCAGGCTTGAGATAAAAGCGCGAGCTCGCTCGTACTTTGCGAGGAAAAGACGAAAACGCTGTCGGCCTCATCTCCCCCCTCGAATGCCAGGCCTACACCACTGAACTCGAAGACATCAAACCCATCGACGGTTCGTAACAGATTGGCCTGAAGCTCGGTGAGCCCGTCACCGCGAAGGCTCAAGACTGCTCCGGCGAGTCCCTCCGTCACTCTTACCCGCACCGTATTGAGGTCACACACCGAAACCTCCTCGGTGGCACCCCCACATCCAAAGGGAACCGCTCTTTCGCGGGTCACTCCATAGGTTCCAGGCGGATGAAACGACACGATGACGTCGCTCGGGTCTAGGGCTCCGCTTCGTGGCACCGAAGCTAGCTCGATGCGTCTCGTGAAAGACCCCTCTCCATCGTCCCATGGGCAAAAGCCGCCGACCTGCCCTTGGGAGGGCGGCGTATCGATCGCCCAGCCGAGGCCCACGA
>JBCCQA010000066.1:0-4923 GCA_039024635.1 Myxococcota bacterium
GTGGGTTTGCCTCGTTCCAGCTCGCTGAAGAATCTCGTACCAACCCCGGTCAGCCCGGCCGCTTCCTGCTGCCTGAGACCGAGGTCTCGACGGCAGCGACGAATGAGCCGCCCTAGCTGCTCGGCATCCTTGATGGCCCTTCCTTCCATGCCCGTTCGGGCATACTGGACTCTTTCGAGCTTCCGAGCAAGCTGATATTCCCGCTCGGGAATAGTCGTAGGCGAGGGCTACGATTGCTAGATAGATCGTGGATGCCAACGTGCAAGCGGACTCTTCACGGGCGATTCGCTCCAGTTCTTCACGATCAACGGAAAGACCGTAGTTGTACTCAGCATCGAAGCCGGCCTCCTTGCCTCCACCCGCGAGGTAGTATTGCTTGGCCTCCGCTCGTGGCCAGCCAAAGATCCCCCGCGACAGGAAGTCACTCGTAGAGTCCATCGCTGGGGCAGAGTTTCCTCGCGTCGGAATCCTGTGATCAGTGATCCATGGGAAGGCTTTTCAGGATGCCCCACAGCATGGCGGACGGACTTCCATGCTCACTATGATTAGGCGGTCCTAGACGCGGGCGCTCTTCTTTCGTCGAACCAGTTCACGGTTGTTGCCGCCACCCCGGAATGGGCATCGTCGGGAATCCCTGAGGAGGCAGAAGCGGTGACGGAAGAAGAGGACGCCGACAGTCAGCCATTGAGTGACCCGACCCTCTTTCTTCGTGCCTCCTCGGAGGCTTGCTCCGTTTGCGAGGCCCGTCTCTTGCTCAAGCGTCGTGAACGGCGGCGACGTCCAACGTCGCTTGGGAGCTGCCCGTCTCCTTCTCGAGCGCGTCGCGCTGGCCCTCTTTTCGGCCGGTACAGCGTTTCTGACCAGGGCCTGTGGTGGTGCCGCCGACCTGCCCGTGGCCGTTGGCGCGACCAGAGCCACGTTGGATCGCACAACCATCGGCTTCGGTGAGGTGATGGTGGGCACCGTAGTCGCCGAGCGCCTTTTGGTCAGGAATTCGGGCTCGGCCGCGGCTAAGCTAGAGCTCGACCTGACGGGCTCGGTGGTGAACTGCCAGAGCCCAGAAGAATCACCGTTTTGCGTTCGCGGCCCTTTCCCTGGAGGAAGCGAATCGCCCTCCTTCACGCTGGCGGCGGGCGCCGAGCAGTCGCTAATCGTCGAGTTCCGACCGATGCTCCCCGAAAGCGAAACGGGACGCTTCGTGCTTCGCGTGTGTGAAGGTTCAGAAGCGTGCACGCTGCCGGTCTCGCTCTTCGCCCTTGCCGGGCCACCGGCCCTGCAGTGCAGCCCCCCAGCCCTCGACTTCGAGGTGGTCAGTCCCGGCGAGTGCAAGACATCCACCGTCTCGTGCTGGACGAGCCTGCGGGAGTCGCTGGACATCGAGGTCGGCATCGGAGGGAACAGCAGTCCTGACTTCTCGGTCCCGGAGCCGACGCGCCGAACCCTGGAACCTGGCTCCGAGGGATTTATGGGCCCTCCTGCCGACTTCCGGGTCGATTACTGCCCCGAGACTCTGGGCCACGATGCCGGCGTTTCATCGCCCAGCTGATCTCCGACGAGCTGAGTCAACGCCTCTTCGAGGTCCCACTCCAAGGCAGCGGAGGCGGTCCGAACATCGCGGTCTCTCCGAGTCAGATCAACTTTGGGCTCACTTCGCTCCTCGCCCCGTCAAAGCGCACAGTGATCTTCTCGAACACTAAAGCAAAGGACGGCGTTCTCGAGGTCATCGGCGAAGACCTGCCGTCCTTTCTGACCATCGAGCCAGAACGCCCCATCCCTTTTCCTTCGGGCCAGGGCGTCAGCCTGTCGTTCGACCTAGACCGGTCGGCAGTCCAACCTGGTCTCTACGTCGCGAGCATTCTCATCCGAATCACCTATGACGACGGCGAAGTTGGCGAGAACGAACTCAGAGTGCGCATGGAGTTAGCCAGACCGCCGCCTTGCCATTTCGAACTGGTCCCGCGGACTCTAGACTTTGGTCTGGTTCCAGTCGGTGAAGGTCAGCTCTATTCGCTGACGCTCCGCAACCTATCCAGCACGGCAAGGTGTCTCATCGGAGACGCCGGCCTCACTCCTGAAACCGATGAGAGCTTTACCTTGCTTGACGACCCGGTCATCCCACGCACTCTGAATCCAGGTGACATCACAAGCCTTCTGGTCGAGTTCAGACCGAAGGCGAGGGGCCCGCGAGAAGGCCAACTCGAACTCTCGATCAACAACCCAGACAAGCCGCTCGTGATCGTGAATCTGCTCGGAGCCGGCAGAGAGTAACGAGTTCATGAGGCCCGAAGGCGTCGACACTTCAGGCTCTCGGGACGGCAAATTGGCTTGCACCGCGTCAAGCCGAGTTGGACGTTGGCTGGGCAGGCTGGAGACTTGCTTCAGCGGTGGACGATCGAACTCTCTGTCGCCTCCTTCGGCCTGAGTGAGGCTTGCGAGCGGCCCATGGAAGGACCCGTGGCTAGTCAGACCGCCAACCCGTGGTTCTGGCGCCTCCTTTTCTCAGAGTCATGAGGCACTTCCAAACATGTGCGGGACGAGGAGCCTCCAGCCCGCTCATTGAAGCCTGTTTCAGCGATGATACTGAGGACTCCGGAAGAGGGACTCGAACCCCCGACCTAGTGGTTAACAGACACTTCTGGAGGGATTCTACCGTTCGCGGGGCTTCTCAGCAGTTCGCACACTTTATGATTTCGGGTATTTAGGCGCCCCGCGTTTGCAAGGGAACGAACCGCGGCGCAAGTCCGAGCAAGATGGGAGGTGTCGCGGAGGTGGCGCGAGCCGTGTCGGGCAGGGCAGTCTGACGGCCATGAACCACTCGTACCGGATCCAGAAGCGCACCCGGAAGACCAAGGACGGGAAGGTCACGGTCTACTTCGAGGCGAGGGTGAACCTCGGGAGTCGAGGCACCCGGAAGACCTTCACCGGGGCGAAGAAGAGGGATGTCGAGGCCGCTGTCAGCGCCTTCCTGAAGGAGGAGCAAGCTCGAGCACCGCTTCATGAGCGCAGCGACGTCACCCTAGATGCAGTCGTCGAAGCCTCCATCTCCCGGGCTCAGGTCAGCGATGTGACGAAGCGCCTTCGGCGCGACGCCTGGCGAAGACGGAAGGGTGGTCTGGGCAAGGTTCTCCTAAGAAGGTTCGACGTAGCCCGCGGTCGACAGTGGGCCGCAGAGCTGGATGCGACCGGGAAGAACCGAGACTGTGGCCACGCCTGGGAGGCACTGAAGATCGTGCTCGATGAAGCGGCTATGGACGGTGTAATCGTCGCGAATCCGCTCATCCTGTTGAAGAAGCTCAAGCCAAAACGGAAGAGGCATGCCGCCGACGATGGGATCGGCCGACAGCGCATCAAGGTCTACTCTCGCGAGGAAGTCGAAGCCCTGAAGGAGGCTTCGCTCCGTTCGAGTGAGCGGCTGAAGCTGCTGGTTCCGCTCCTCTTCGACACAGGGCTACGGCTAGGTGAGGCACTTGGACTTCAGTGGCGCGACGTGGACGGAAATCAAATCCACATTCGAAGAGAACTCCTCGAGGACAAGGGGCCTCTTGAACTCTCTGCCGAGAAGAACGCTGGGGCCCGCCGAACGATCTACGTGGCTCCCGCCACGACCAAGGTTCTCGGCGAACATGAAGATCAAATGAGTCTAGTCTTTAGAAGCAGGAGCGGCGGACTCCAACGCAAGCGAACCGTCTACGCCTACTGGACGCGCATGCATTCCGCAGCCGGCATCGCGAGAAACGGAAGAACCCCCCATGGAGCTCGCCACACCCACGCATCGGTCCTTCTAGCAGAGGGCGTCCCGCCCACCGACGTCCAAAGGCGCTTGGGCCACGACTCTCTGCAGACCACCCTGCAATACTACAGTCACTGGATGCCCGGCGAAGACCGGGCAAGAGATGCGCTGAATCGCTGGCTGGGATAGTCTTTGCCTCCCGTCGACTCTTCATGACTTCGTAGGTCGTGCATAGCTGCGTACAACCCGCCGCCACTCTCCGCTTTCCACCATCTCCTGGAAGAAGCCTTACCGCTACCCTCGTAGGTCAGATGCTGCCGAGGCGCTCGGCTCTAGGAGACGCCTGCGAACCAACGAAGAACTACCTGGCTGGATTGTGAGGGGCCCTTCACACTCTCCAGGTTCACGATGCAAGATGGCCGCTCAGCTGGGTCGGGCCAAGAGGAGGCGTCCTTACGGAGAATCAAACTTCCCCCACATCATCCAGAGCTCACTCCGCACGTCGGTCTTAGTTGAGCCGGCGTCCGCGTGCTCCTGGCCTTGCTCCGCGTCTTGTGTCGGTCCAGAATCGGGGTCGTTCGTGGGATGGATGCACCAAGTCGCAGTTACGACTTCCTAGCGAAGCACGACCGGCAAGTCCTTGGACTCGCCACAGGTCCCGAACGAGCCTTGGTCCGGGGCCACCTCACCGCCGTTCTGAGGCTTCGCCAGCAAGGGGAGACCTCGACCAAGTACGTCGTCCACACCGGCGTAACCGAGGACAAGGGCCGCGACTTTTTTCACCAGCTTCGGCCGGTCGGAAGCAAAGACGCCACACCAGAGGGCCTGCATGACGGAAGACTTATCGACTTTAAGCGAATACACTTTGAGAGCACTCTCCAAGCCCGCCATGAGAAAACGATAAGTAGAACCGCGAACTTCAGTCTCTTGGCTCATCTGATGTAGCCCCCGTTTCGACCGGACACCTCGAAGGAGGTATCTGGAATGGAAGCTGGATTGACAATCGATCCCTTGGAGAAGGGACGACGGAGACGGTTCACGGTTGAGCAGAAGCTGGCTCTGTTGGGGGAGGCAGAGCGGCCTGGAGGGTCAATCTCGGAGACGGCCCGGAGGTTTGGCATCGCGCCATCACTCATGTTCCTGTGGAAGCGCACCATGGACGACGCAACCAAGCAGGGACTCAAGGGCAACGA
>JBCCQA010000067.1:0-4155 GCA_039024635.1 Myxococcota bacterium
CTCGAGGCGCTCGGAATGAAAGAAGTCGGCCCGCGCTCGTTCGTCTGATGTCCGCTCGGCGGCGGGAGCAAGGCGAGTTGTCCCCGGAGGGTTTACTCGCAGCTGCAGCCTGCCTAGGCCGAGGACCAGGATCGAGATGGACGAAGACACCAAGCGACTGCAGCAAACGTACTCGGGCTACACGATCATGACCTTCGTGGCGATCTTGTGTTTCGTCGTGTTCCTGCTCGGCGTCAGGTTCGCGGAGCAGAGCGCGACCGAGGCCCGAGAGCGAGCAGCGGCCCTTCAAAAGGCGGAGACGATTCGGGCCCAGCTCGAGGCCCAGAGAAGATCAGACGGATCTCGTTTGTCGGCGCCCTTGGGCGCAGTCGAGTCCGACCGAGGCTTCGTCCTGCCTGACGGCATTCTCAGACGGCAACCCGACCGGCTCGCGACGTCGACGGTGAGCATCACCGTGTCCGGGCCCTCACCCAATCGAACACTGGATGCAGGGACTGGAGAGTGCAGCCAAGCGGTTTTCTTCGTGGAAGTGCCGCTCGAGAACACACCGATCGCCATCGATCCCTCGTCTCTCGAGGCCGCGATGACGGGCTACATCAACGCCGTCGATGCGATGCCAAGAGGACCGGTCTGGTTCGGTCGACCCGCGGTGTCGGCCCCCACCTTCCTCGGCGAGCCGGGAGCCGAGGTCGATACGGAGGCCGGAGCCCCGGCCGTAAAGGTGACCCGCGTCCTGCAGGAGCTTCCGACCTCGCCCCACTCCATGCGAGCCGACGGCCACGATCGGGCCTTTCGCGTTTCGCTCTTCTATCCAAGAGATGCAAACGGCCCCGAGACCCTGGCCACGGTGAGCCTAAATGCGGTGCCGACGCTCATTTGGAAGCTGCGGCAGGCCCTCCGCACAGCCTTGATCTCGGCCACAGGGCAAACCGGGCCGAGCCTACGTACCCTCATGAATCGCTATAGGGTGGGGACCGAGTGCTCCTTCCGGGGCTTGTCTTCAACGCATCCCTTCGGCGCCCTGCGAGAAACCTGGCACAAGCGGGCCTTGGCAATTCCTCGGGAATCGGAACTGCTTAACGGAATCAACGACGCCGATCAAGCAATCATCGAGCTCCTGGACTCGGGCATCGATGACACCTACATCGAGACGAGGCCGAACGTGGTCCTCGCCGGCGAGTACCTGGAGGTCATTCCTGGCGGGGACGACGAAGCCCCCGAGCATCCGCACGCCAAGAGCCTACTGAAGCTGATCGAGTCCATCGCGCCCAACATGGAAGTTAGGATTCGTAGGGTCATGGACTCGGACGGGCTCGGGCATACCGCATCCCTGGCGAGGGCGCTCGACGAGGCTTGGCGCGAAGCCCTCGGCCAGACGGGCAGAGACCGACTACCGACCATCATCAACATGAGCTTGGGATGGCCCCGTGAGCACACCCACTTGTCCCTGGAGGAGCGGGCGCCGGAGTACTACGATCCGATCACAGACGAGACCGGCCAGACGAGGGTTGACGGAATCGGTGAAGTAATCCGCTACCTCTTGGCGGTCATCGAAGCGGCGGAGCCCACCAGCGAGTTGACCAACCGCATACCCGCCGTGACGGTGGTGGCAGCGGCAGGCAACCGACCGGATCCGGTCGGCCGAGGCTTGGGCAGCCTCTTCGTCACCCTCCACAACACCCTGAAGGCGACTTTGACGACACCCTTTATCTTCTTGCCCCCTCACTATCGTCGTTTCGACCTCCAGTTTTCGCAGCTTCCCTTGGGGATGCGCTACGATCCCGTCCAGAACCTCATCCTAGGCCGTCCGCCTCAGGGCCCCTTCGACATCGAAATTGCGCACTTCGACCCGGTCGTGGGTCGAAGGTACGTTGATCTTATCCAAGTGAATCGCAGCAAGGAAACTAGCTGCTTGCTCGAGCGTCTTCGTCCCCCTCGGCACTCTTGGTTCTATCCGGCGGCCTACCAGCGAAATTCTTTCTGTTCAGAGGCCGACTATCTAATCCCGGTCGGAGGCATCGCCGACGACTTTCAAAAGGCCGTGCTGACGCCCCACGACGTCGAGCCCCAGATCGTGGCTCCCGGCCAGTGGGTTTTTGCGGGACATGATCACGAGAACGGTGACCCTCTATGCAGCTACATCCCAGACGATGAAGGTCGGGTCGACCTTCCCCCAGGCTGCTTCCCGCAGCTCGTCAGCGGGACCTCGGCCGCGGCGGCTCTGGTCTCGACCGCCATCGCGTTGCGCCAATCCCGCCTCCAGAGCCGAGGCATGCCGCCGGAGCGAAGAGCGAACGTGCGACGCTCGCTCCTCAAGTTCGGAACCCCCGTCCCGAGGTCGGGCATCAGTGTGGAGGACGCCCCCCGGCTACCCCACATCACCCGAATGTTCTCCGACGTGACGACCTACCCCGACGCCGACCCCCTAAGAAGCCGAGGCGGCGAGCCCGACGGCAGCTTCATCGCCGCCACGCCGAATCGCAACACGGCAGCCACGCCGATCCCGACGCCCGTCCCCGAAGGCGGACCGGACCGCTACAGCTTGGGGATCATCGGCCCAAAGCCCGACCAACCGACGTGTCCCGCCTGTTTTGCCGTACCGGGAAGCAGCGCGATCGAGGTCTATCTCCAGCTTGAACCCGGCTATCTCTTCGACTTCGGCGGAGTGAGCAATCCGGCGCCGCGGATTCGCGTCGACAATGTGATCGGCTGGAGCGGACCAGCCTACTTCGACGTCGTTCTGCCCCCTGGATGGAGTGGTCCAGCCGAGCCATTTTGGCAGACCATTCCGCTCGACCCATCTGCTCAGTGTTCGAGCTGCGAGTTTAGACTAGAGGCCGGGGTACGGGAGCCTAGTGAGGCTCAGTGGTCGTGGGAGGTTGGACCGATCAACCGCACGTTTTGAGAACCCTTTGTCGAATCACGCAGGCAGCTTGCCTCTCGCTGTCCGCATGCACCCTCGAGGAACCGCCCGACTTCGAGCTCAGCGGTCACCGCGCCATCATTCGCCAAGGGCCGCTGACACGCCAACTGTTCGACATCGATTCTCCACCTGTCGTAACTGGCCTTCGTTCGGGCGACAACATCGAGCTCGTTTCGACGCTTGGAGAGTCTATGGATCTTCTAGAGGCGCTCCGCTCCGAACAAGCGCCACCAAGCCCGCAACCCTGGACAATTCGAATCAAGGACTCCGGCGGCGCTCAACTATGGTCAGCAAAGATCCTATGGTGGCAAGGTCCTAGGGAAGAGGCTTTTCACGAAGGAGATGTTTGGTCGCGGATCTTCCTCGGATTCGAAAAGGCAAGGACTCACCGAAAGAACAGCGAATTTCAATCGGCACAACAACTTTGGGCTGACTCGGGAGAGACCGCAGTGCAAGTCGGGGCCATCGCGTTTGCTCTGCGATGCTACGCCGCCGCCGCGTACAGCGCGATTCGCAACCACGATCTTGCCGGAGCCGACGGCCTTCTCCACCGAACGGACAAGATCTTGGAGTCAGCGGCTCCGGAGTTGGATAAAGCACTCCTGTCGTTTGGCTGGGCGGTTCTACACAGACGATCCAACAATCTGCGTTCATCAAGAAGACGACTACTCCAAGTACAACAGCTCCTCGAAAGACAAGATTCCCTAGTTTCCTTGGCAGATGTTGAGATGGAGCTGCGTTTGTTGACGTCAGAAGCTGGCTCGTACCGAGCGGCAATCGAAGGTTCGGATTTACAGGTGGATTCCGGATTCGATTCGGCTCTCATGCAGGGTTCAATACTCTGGATGAAGCTCCGTGCCATGCAGGCGGACGCCATCTCATGGGACTTGAACGAGCTTCGCGTCATGGCCAGCCAGCAAGTAGCGAGCTTTGAACAACTCGGTCATCCTGCTGAAGCCGGAGAGGCCTTTATGAACTTGGCTTACGCCGAGTCGCTCGTGGGTGAGTACGAGGCAGCGCTGGGTTCATGGCAGAAGGCTATCGCGCTGGATCCGCAGTTGGAGACCCAGCCCTTTGGGGCCTTGCTTCGCGGGCGGCTGGCCGAGCAGGGGCGGTCTTGGGTCGAGGCGGGGAGCGCCTACCGGGAGGTGGTGGACCGGGGGCTAGAAGACCAGAATCCGGACTACGTGTGGCAGGCCCACCACGGCTTGGCCCGGGTGGCCGAGGCCCAG
>JBCCQA010000068.1:0-3673 GCA_039024635.1 Myxococcota bacterium
CTCTGCCTCCCCCAAGAGAGCCAGCTTCTGCTCAACCGTGAAACGTCTCCGTCGTCCCTTCTCTAAGGGCTCGATTGTCAATCCAACTTCCATTCCAGATACCTCCTTCGAGGTGTCCGGTCGAAACAGGGGCTACATCACGCCTGAGAACGCAGACGGCGGTGAAGCAAGCATGCCAGACCCATTGACGCCTGGTGCTGGCGGCGGTTGCGAAGACCTAGTTCCCGAGTTGAAGCAGATGACCGGGCTTGAGTCATTTGATCCGATGAGCATCGTCATAAACCCAGATCCGTCCGGCAGCCCTTCGGAGTCTGCACCCTCTTGTGATGGTGGTTCTCGGAACCAGCTAACGCTGGGCTGCCTGAATGCGGCCACCGAGAGCACCGGAGTATCGCTATGTGGGGATATGAATGATTGCTGTCCGCATCTGGGTCCAGTTCAGAACGATGCTGCCGATAGCTGCTTCACTACGACGTGTTCTGATGGGTCATACCCGGTCCCAATGGGGCCCATCTGCCAGTGCCAGACTCCCGATGAGGAGTGGCCGGTTGACGGGAATGAACCGTTAGATGCTGATCCATTTGGCTTCGGTCCAAAGGTACGCTTCTAGGATGGTGAGTGTGAAACAAGTGAAAGCCAAGGGCTCACTAGTGCCCGCTATGATCGGAGTGTTGATGCTGGCCAAGTTGGCCGCCCTAGTATCACTGTCTTACGGGTTAACCTTGCTGGGTGTAGCCTTCATTCTTCTCGTGATCAGCATATGGCGGTTGCGGTCTAGACCAAGTGCGTCTGTGGGATTGGTTTCTGAATCCTCTTCGAACGGATGACCCTAGTTGCTGGCGGGCCCCGGGCGGCCCGCTAGCAAACTCTAAAGCGAGTCGAACCCTGTATTTGACGCCCCGATCGGGTCCTGATCACATGCGGCATGTCCTCCGAGAGCGCCCTCGTCCCGACAACGTTCGCCTCGGGCGCCCCCCTCCCAGCCATCCTCACCAACGCCGGCGAGTCGGTTATCCAGCGTGTCCTGACGTTCTTCACGAGCCACCTGCCCAACGCCCACACGGCCGAGGCCTACGCTCGAGCGGTGCTCCCGTTCCTCCACTGGTGCGACACCCAGGGGCTCGGCCTCGAGGACGTCCAGGCGGTCCATATTTCTGGCTACCTCCGAGAGCTCGAAGAGCACCGGGACCTCTCCGAGACCTCCCTCAAGGCGAGACTGGCTGGCATCCGAAGCCTCTTCCGCTTCCTCGTGGAGGGAGGCTTCCTCCGCTACAACCCGGCCCATGACGTGAGGGGCCCCAAACTCCGAAGGCGAGGCGGCAAGACACCCCACCTCGAGGGCCCCGACATGCGAAAGCTCTTGGACGCCATTGAGACCGAGAGCTTGGTGGGGCTTCGGGACAGGGCCCTCATTTCGACGATGGCCTATGCCTTCCCGCGGGTGTCGACGGCCCTCAGATTGCGGGTGGGTGACTTCGAGTCGTCGGGTGCCGGCTACAGCGTCTACCTGAGAGGCAAAGGTGGAGAGCAGCACCGCCAGGCCCTGCACCATGAGGCGGCCTCAGCGGTTCTTCAGTGGCTCGAGGCCGCAGGTATCACCGAGAAGCAGGCGCCACTCTTTCAGGGCGTCTGGCCGCCTCGTGGACCCCGACAAAAGGCCACCGGGAAGGTGATGCAGCGAAACACAGTGCTTCAGATGGTGAAGCGCAGAGCCGAGCGTTTGGGCATGGACGGGAACCTGTGCACCCACAGCTTTCGGGCCACCGGCATCACCGCCTACGTGGAGGCGGGAGGGTCCCTTCAGACGGCGGCCCAGATGGCCGGGCATGCCGACGTCAGGACGACCCAGCTGTACGTGAGGAGCTCGGAGAAGAGTCTTAGGTCAGAGGTGGAGAGGATTCGGTTTGAGTGACGCCGGGCCCCGCCATCGACATCCGCTGGGCATGAACGCGAAAGCGCCTCCGGCGCTTGCGCTCTCTGGGTGAGCCCTTTACTGGGCTCCGCGAGATGAGAATCGCCCTCCTGCTCCTCTCGCTCACGGCCTGCGCCACGCCCAGCCCGAGCCCAGGCGCTCTCGAGCTGCTGGAGGGGCTGGAGGATCGCGTCTTTCCTTTCTACGGACTGACGAAGTCTGCCTTGGTCTCGAGCGCACCTTTCGGCCCCGAGCTGGTCGAGCGACCCAAGTGTGCTGACCTGGACCCCGTTGACGAGAACTTGCTCGTGACCATTGAGGTGGAGCCGATTTCGGTCGTCCGGCGCGCGGCCATCTCGGCCAACGCAGAGGCCTTCGAGGAGATCACGAAGCGCGCCGCCAAGCTGACGGCGTGTACGAAGACCTTTCCGATCGCACCCCCCGAAGAGTTCAATTGCCACCTTGGCGTACTCTGGTCGTTTCACCGGAAAGGGTCATTTACACCCGGATCCTGCGCGGACCTGACGAGCTACCTCCGGGTCGCCGAGGTGCACCAGATCGTCGCCTACCGGCTGCGCAACGTCCCCCCGCCCCAAGACTTCAGTCGCCGGGATGCACGCGTCTTCGTAGAGAGGATGGAGGCGCTCTCCAAGCAACCGGCTGCTGCCTCAGCCTGGGCCCTCGAACAGCTGCGGAAGAAGGCAAGGGCCGCCGGCGACGAACGCTTCCTCCAAGCCGCCGACGAGGTCGAGAAGCGAGCAGCTCCTGCACCAGGGCGTTGAACGAATGACCGACCAAGTCCTGAAGGTTCAGAACGAGGGGAACGCTGCTCCGCCCGGCTGGGCGGATCGTTCTTCCAGTAGGCTCCCGTAAGTTGACGCGCGACCGCCTGAAGGCGATTGCGGCGGACGCACTCGGTAAGATCTCGGAGGACAGGCGAGGCCCCAGCGGGGAGTTCATCTTCCTGAGAGAGTCGTTCTGGAGTTCGGCCCATGGGATATCCTTCGAGCTGCAAGAGCTCGAAGAAGACGAGACGTTGATTCGCGTCCGTCATGCACACCCGGCGGCTGACTTCATCTGGGTCGTCTTTCCCGCCTTACTAGCTACGTTGGTGGCCGTAGCGTTGCTGGCCTCAGTCCAGATCGCCGCCTTCCTGACGGCCGCCATCCTCGTCACATGGACGCCTACGTTCCTCGTGCAGGGGAACATCCATCTCCGCCGTGTGCGCGCAGCGATGAGGGCACTCGAAGAAGCGACTACCGAAGGCTCCAAGAAGAGCCTCAGGTCTGAGGTGGAGCGGATTCGGTTTGAGTGAGAGCGCCTCGGCGCTCCGTGGGGTCATCGGCCACTGCGAGACGTCCACCTTCCGCGTCCTTGCGGACTTGGGCCTCCAGATAGAGCTGCTCCAGCTCGGCAAGGCTGCATCAACCACTAGGGGCGTGCTGAAAAACGCGGTCCCGAACCGTTCCTGAGGGGAATCGACAGGCCGGTTTCGATGTGATCGAAACTGTCTATGCGCGGCTCTGCTCCGGCCCAGTCTTCGATGGTTTGCCTCATGGATCCCGAGTCCTTGGTTCCTGCGGCCCATCCGATCCGATCCATCAAGAAGCTCGCTGACGCCATCCTGAGCGAGATGTCCCCCGTCTTCGACGAGGTCTACGCGGAGCGAGGTCGCGCCTCGGTCCCGCCCGAGCGGCTGCTCAAGTCGATGCTGCTGATGGCCTTGTACGGCGTACGAAGCGAGCGTCAGCTCTGCGAGCA
>JBCCQA010000069.1:0-3154 GCA_039024635.1 Myxococcota bacterium
ACCGAGGCCACGCGCATCATCGAGGTGTCCAACACGAGCCAGTTCAACGCCCCGGTCGAGTTCCTGCCCAATGCGAACATCGAAATCTGCGGCCAGGCCAACATCTCGGCCTTCTGCCTCGTGGAGCCCACCAGCGACTTCGAGAACAACAACGAGACCTTCCCCCTGGGTTCGGGAGAGACCCGACGCCTGGAGATCCGCTTCAAGCCGACCGTCGCCAACGCCCAGGAGCGGTCCTCTTTCACGCTGCGCTATTGCGACCTGGGCGACGCTTGCGAGATCGACATCTCGGCCACAGGCTTCTCGGTCGAAAGAGCGTTCAGCTGCAAGCCTCAGGCCTTGAATTTCGGCGCCGTGAGCCCGGGCGCCAGCGCACATGCGCTGATAACCTGCTCCGCGACCACGAACCAGCAGGTGACCATCACCTCGGCCCGCATCGGCGGCAACAGCAGCCCCGACTTCACTCAAGATCCGCCCATCCGGGGTACGACCCTCCACCCGCCCACGAACGGCAACCCCGGTGCCTCCGTCGCCATCCCGGTCAGCTACATGCCCGAGACACTGGGCGAGGACGCGGGCGTCCTCATCGTCGAGACCGACAACGCCGACCCCATTCGCGGCCGGATTGAAGTCCCACTCCAGGGCTCGGCCGGTGGTCCGAACATCCTCGTTCAGCCTGCGCAGGTAAACTTTGGTCTGACCTCTCTCCTTGCGCCTTCGCAGCGCACCATCCTCGTGTCGAACCACGGACTGGAGGATCTCGAGGTAGACATCGAGCTCGGACCTGGCGGTCTTGGAGTCTTCTCCTCGGCCGACCTCGGGTTCGACGTCGTTGCGCCCGGCGAGCACAAAGTCGTCGAGCTTCGATTTCAGCCTGCCGCCGCCCAGGTCTACGAGGCCCTCTTGATCCTCCGCTCCAACGACCGGAGCAGCGAAGAGGTCGCGGTGAGGCTCCGAGGCGAGGGCATCGACCTGGATCCCTGCGTCTTCGAGCTGGGCCCAGCGGCCCTCGACTTCGGGGCCCAGACCGTAGCGCGCGACTACGAGCGCGGCTTCGAGATCCGGAATTTGTCCGACCAGACCCGCTGCGTCGTCACCTCCCTGACGTTGGCGGCTGAGAGCGACGAGCAGTTCGAGCTGGCCGAGGGCGAGCTGACCCAGGTCTTCATCGAGCCCGGTTCGTCCCTGGCTGTGTCTGCGGTCTTCGCCCCCGTGCGGACCGGACCGGCCGCCGGGTCCGTCGAGCTCTGGATTTCCAGCCCGCAATCCCCTTTCATCACGGTCGGTCTGTCGGGAGTAGGCGTCGAGCGCTCAGGCCTGCTGGTCCGAGATCTTGACTTTGGCGTGGTGCCACCGGGCTGCGGCGCCGAAGCCCGGACTCTGAGCATCTACAACGAGTCCAGCGTCCCCTTCGCGGTGGGGTCCATCGAACTCAGTCCCGATTCCGACGGCTTCACGATCTTGGAGCGGCCGACTCTGCCGGTCCGGATACCGAGCAACGGTCGACTCCAGGTCGACGTGGGCTTCGACCCCGGTCGAGGACCAGCCTCGGACTTCGCGGGAGGCCTGGAGATCCGTGGAGAGCCTGGTCAGCCTCCCGTCAGGGTCGTGAGCCTTCAGGGGTCGACGCGCCCCGACGGCGTCCAGCGCGACGAATTCGAGCAGTTGGCCCGACCCAAGGTCGACATCCTCTTCGTGGTCGACGACTCCCGGTCCATGGCCGACGACCAGGAGGCCCTGGGTGAGAACTTCGACTCCTTTATTATGTTCGCCGAGGCCCAGGCCCTGGGCTACCACATCGGCGCAATCGCGACGAACCGCTTCTTCGGCAACGGTCTGCTTCGCCCCTTGTTCGACGACGCCGTGAAGCGGATCGTCACGCCCCAATCCCAACCTTCCCCCCGCCAGGTCTTCCTCGACAACGTCGACGTAGGGACCATGGGGACCCGGTCCGTCCCCTTGCAGGCGGCCTACAACGCGCTTCGGCCTCCGCTCCTCGACGGCCACAACGCCGGCTTCCTTCGGCGAGACGCGGCCCTGAGCATCATCGCGGTCACCGACGGCACCGACCTCTCGGCCCAGAGCACCGACTTTTATCTCGACGCCTTCCAGACGATCAAAGGCTACCGCAACCGACAGCTCTTCTCCTTCTCCGCCATCTCGGGGGACCAAGGCTGTCCCAGCACGGTCCCATCGCCTAGGCTCGAGACCCTGGTCCAAGCCTCGGGCGGCGTTCGAGAGAGGATCTGCACCCAGGACTGGAGCCGAACCCTGGAGAAGCTCTCCCGGAGCGCCTTGGGCTTGAGCAGCCGCTTCACCCTCACCAAGGCGCCGGTTCCCGAGACCCTCCAGGTCTACATCGACGACCAGCTGCTCGTCGCCGTCGAAGACAGCGGTGAGGTCAACTGGACCTTCGACGAAGAGCAGCTCGCCATCGACTTCCGTCCCCTCTCCGTGCCACGTGCCGGCGTTCACGTCCGCATCGAGTATGCCAGCGCTGCCTGTGAAGAGGACGGCTGATGGGCAAGCGCTTTCGTTATGCCCACATGACGACCCTGGCGCTCGTGGGCCTGGGTACCCTTCACCTCGCCTGCCAGACCGGGACCGAGCCGGCTGACTCCGGAACCGAAGCCGAGGACATGGCGGCGCCAGACGGCGGCGTCTCGCCGGAGGACCTCGCCGCTGTCCTTTCGGTCGAGCCTGGGACCATCGACTTCGGAAACGTCGTCGTCAACACCGAGGCCACTCGCATCTTGGAGGTCACCAATACGGGCCTCATCAACGCGCCGGTCGAGTTCTTGCCCGACAGGAACATCGAGGTCTGCGGCCAGGCCAACATCTCGGCCTTCTGCCTCGTGGAGCCCACCAGCGACTTCGAGAACAACAACGAGACCTTCCCCCTGGGTTCGGGAGAGACCAGACGCTTGGAGATCCGCTTCAAGCCGACCGTCGCCAACGCCCAGGAGCGGTCCTCTTTCACCCTGCGCTACTGCGCCCAGGGCGGCGCTTGCGTGATTGACATCTCGGCCACGGGCTTCTCGGTCGAGAAGGCCTTCTCGTGCGAGCCTCAGGCCCTCGACTTCGGCGCCGTGAACCCCGGCGCCAGCGCCGACGCGCTGGTGACCTGCTCCGCCACCGCCAACCAGCAGGTCAC